>NZ_JASIRT010000109.1 GCF_030063475.1 Roseomonas sp. E05 | reverse complement strand
GCTCACGGCCGGTGATGATTTCGACGCGCGTCGGGTCGTTCGGCATAGGCGTATGCCTAGGCGCAAGCCTAGGCCCTCGGGGCTATGCCCGGTGTCCGGTCGAAATAGGGGCCACTCCAGTGGCACCTGATGGAGAACGCGAGCCGCGCCTTCCTCGACGCCGTGCGCAAGTCCATGCGCCAGGTCCGTGCCGCGATCGGCGCGGCCACGATCAACCCCAACCTGCTCACGGCTGCCGAGCGGATCCAGTACGAGGGGTATCTGCGCCGGGAGGAGGACAATACCGCCATTCTCGACCTGGCCCGGGACGGGATCACGACCAAGGAGATCCTGCGCCGGACGGGTCACAGTCGCGGGCTTGTCCGCAAGATCCTGCGCGGTCAGCGCTCCGACGTGTTCCGCGTACGGGAGAACTCGCTCGAGATCTAGCACTACCTGGGCATTTCGGTTGAGTGCTGGGAGATCATGTGCGACGCTGCCTTGCGGAGGCAACGTCGATGACGAACATCCCTGGTGGTGGCGCTGACCTGGACCGCTGGCTGG
>NZ_JASIRT010000108.1 GCF_030063475.1 Roseomonas sp. E05 | reverse complement strand
GCCGATCGGCAACATCCCACCCGCCGAGGCCGAAGCCCGCTACTATGCCCGCCAGCAGGAGGTTCCCCTGGCGGCCTGACTCAAATTCACCAGCCTCCGGCAAACCCGGCGCGGTTCAGTCAGCCACTCCGGTCTACCCACGCCGCCGCCTCCGCGGAAGCGCAGAGGGTTATGGGAAGATCAGTGCCCGATGAACAATGTGGTCAGGTTCTCTGCGTAGGCTGAGGTGCTGCACGGCGTGCACACCTCAGTCTTGCGGCCGTGAGCGGCAGAAGCAGGAATGATGCTGATTTTGCCGTTTGTCTCCAGCACCACGGCGGTTGCGTCCTCGGGCCCCGCCAACCAGATGACCAGAGTACGGGGAGCACTGGAGTGGCCCCTATTTCGACCGGACACCGGGCATAGCCCCGAGGGCCTAGGCTTGCGCCTAGGTTGCCGACTCAATCAGGGGAGCCAGAAACAAGCGGTTGCGACGAGCGCGATGGCGGAGAGGAAGTTCCTGGCCAAGCGGTCGTAGCGCGTAGCGATGCGCCGCCAGTCCTTC
>NZ_JASIRT010000107.1 GCF_030063475.1 Roseomonas sp. E05 | reverse complement strand
GAGTTGACTCACCTGTGACGGCGGTGGGCACAGCGGTCATGGTTCGCTGGGCTCCTGGCGTTCGGGAGCTTGGTGATGGCGCGGGACTACCGATCCGAGGTGATCTGAGTGCGGCGGAGTTGCGCGCCTATGCGCGCCGGGCGCCGAGCCTCCGGGCAGCGGCCCGGGCGGTTGCTGTGGCGCATGCGCTGGAGGGTCTGTCGCGGGCCGAAGCGGCGCGGCTGGCGGGCATGGAGCGGCAGGCGCTGCGTGATGCGGTGGTGCGCTACAACGCCGAAGGCCTGAGCGGGCTGGAGGACCGCTCCAAGCCCGGCCGTCCGCCCGGGTTGAGTGAGGGCGAGGAGGCGGCGCTGATCGCGCTGCTGCTGCGCGGCCCCGATCCGGAGCGCGACGGCTTCTCGGCCTGCACGCGCGAGGACATTGCTGATCTGATCGCCCGCCGCTTTGGCAAGCGCTCCCACCCGGCCAGCCTGAGCAGGGTGCTGCGGCGCATCGGCCTGTCGCGGCAAAAGACACGGCCGGTGCATCCCAACACCGGTCCCCAGGCCCAGGCGGCCT
>NZ_JASIRT010000106.1 GCF_030063475.1 Roseomonas sp. E05 | reverse complement strand
CGGATCTTCACCCGCAGCGCATCGAAGAACACCACCGAGCAGACCGGCTCCAGCGGCCGGCTCTGCCAGGCGGCGATCTCGTCCAGCACGGCATCGGTGACGGCGCTGACCAGGTCCGGCGAGACCTCGATGCCGTAGAGCTCACGCAGATGGCCGACGGTCTCCCGCGCGCTCATGCCGCGGGCGTACATCGAGATCACCTTGTCATCGAAGCCGGGGAAGCGCCGCTGGTACTTGGCAATCAGTTGCGGCTCAAAGCTCGCCTGTCGGTCCCGTGGGATCTCCAGGGCCAGCTTGCCGCTGTCGGTCACCACCGACTTCCGGCCATAGCCGTTGCGGCTGTTGCCCTCGCCACCGTCTCCGGCCAGGTGGTGGTCCATCTCGGCGTTCAGCGCCCGCTCGGCGAGCGCCTTCTTCAGCTCGTCCAGCAGGCCGCCCTGCTCGAAGGCCGACCGGGCACCGGCGCCCGCCAGCAACTGGTCCAGGACCGCGTCCGGGATCCGCGGCTCTTTCCGTCGGGCCATAGGGGGTCTCCTTCGTCCCTACTATGCCCCGCCCC
>NZ_JASIRT010000105.1 GCF_030063475.1 Roseomonas sp. E05 | reverse complement strand
TCCGCAGGCGCGCTCGCCCGGCGGAACGGCTCCGGGCGGGCTACGCCCACCCTCCGCCGCACCGCCGGGCGCTCATCATAATTGCCGATTACCGCTCATCGTAATCGCCGGGCGCCAGCTGGGAGTACTTCGTCGATCTGAGCTACCGGGCGCATTTCAACCATACGCTCGAGCTGAACGGAATGGCGGCGGCGGACGTCCCGACGGACGTGCTGGCTCTCTCCGCGGACAGGCTGTCACGAGAACTGCGTAACGAGCTGTCGGGCGCGCCTGAGTTCGATCCGGACCTACTGACCCGGTTGCTTGCAGGGGTGACCCAGCGCATGCGCCGACAGGGATCCGTGGCGCACCCCTATCTCGAGAGCGCGATCGCGACCGGCAGCGGGCGTTATGGGCTGAACTGGTTCGCTGCCGCCATGCAGATGGGGGTCGGCAGGACTGGCTCGTTGCCCAGCCCAGACGGTCGCTGGAGTGAACCCCTGCGGCTGGACCACTTGGCGCTCCAGAACTGATACACTGGCTGGACCTTCCATCAGGAGAAGGTCATGCCGTCACGAGGCACCTACCGGCGCCATTCGCCGCAGT
>NZ_JASIRT010000104.1 GCF_030063475.1 Roseomonas sp. E05 | reverse complement strand
ATGCCGCGCCGGGCGATCCGTGGGACGATGCCGCGCGCCCGGCCCTCCTGGCGGCAGCGGCGGTGATCATGGCCTTTGTCGGCGTGCAGCTTGGCGGGCCGGCGGCGCGGACGGCCCCGATGCCGGGCGCGCACGCCAGGCAAGGCATCCAGAGGGGGAGGCCAGCAGGAGGCTGTCGTTGCGGTTGGCCCCGCTCAGCACCACGCCGGGCGGCGTACCACGGGCGTCTGTGACAACATGCCGCTTCGTGCCTGGCCTGCCGTGGTCCGTCGGGTTCGGGCCGACCTCCGCACCCCCTTTTTCGCGGGCAGGCTGGCACTGTCCAGTGCCGCCCGGCGCCAGTCCAAGGCTCCGCCATCCTGGAGCCGCTCCAGCAGGACGCGGTGCAGGCCCGTCCAGACCCCGGTGAGCATGCCACTCGCCCGGCCGCCGCCAGCACGTCTTGCCGCAGCAACCCAACTCGGATGGAAGTTCATGCCAGTGGATGCCCAGTCCGCAGCACGAACAGGATCCCGGCAAGGGCCACGCGGTCAGAGGCTCGCGGGCAGCCGCCTTTCGGCTTCGGACGCTCCCGCGGCAGCAGCGG
>NZ_JASIRT010000103.1 GCF_030063475.1 Roseomonas sp. E05 | reverse complement strand
AACACCTCAAGGCGCTCCGATGGCGCACACCGTTCCAGGCCGTCTGTGATGCCTGGACCAAGGACCCCGCCATCTTCAAGATCAACCCGCACCACCTCATCCCGGGACTACACACCTAGAGCATTTTCCACCTACTCCGGTTCATAACCTGCGGTGGTGAAGTAGTTGGTGCATTCTGCTGGGATGAAGGCGTCGAGGAGCTGGCCGACGGTGGCCCAGAGCCCCTCCAGGGTACGCTCCGCCGCCTTACGGAGAAGCGCCTTCAGTTTGGAGAAGGCATTCTCGATCGGGTTGAAGTCGGGCGAGTAGGGCGGCAGGAACGGCATGACCGCGCCGGTGGCCTCGATGGCCCGGCGGGCCTCGCGCCTTTTATGGGCAGGCAGGTTGTCCAGGATGACCGTGTCGCCAGGGCGCAGCGTCGGGCAGAGGACCTGCTCGACATAGGCCTGGAAGGCCTGCGCGGTCATGGGGCCGTCGAGCAACATGGGTGGTGCGGTGGAGTTGCCCCCATCAAACCGGACACGGGGCTGGTTGAGACTGGGCGCGGATGAACTCACGGGGTGAACACATCCGCAAGCCCTTGTGGGGGTGGACTTCGTTGTAGTCCTCGATCC
>NZ_JASIRT010000102.1 GCF_030063475.1 Roseomonas sp. E05 | reverse complement strand
TCAGGCGAAGAGATAGTCGGTGGTGGCGAGGCTGGTGACGCCGTGGAGGGTGAGGTGGTCGGTGGAGCCATCGGCGGCGTGGATGGCGAAGAGGTTGCCCTGCTCGTGGGTGATGGTGGCGCCGGCGCCGAAGCCCGTCAGCTTCAGGATGTCGCCGCCGGCCTTGCCGGCGCCCTCGAAGTCGGTGATGAAGTCGTGGCCCAGCCCCTTGCCGATGACGAAGGTGTCGTTGCCGCCGCCGCCGGTCAGCACATCGTTGCCGGCGCGGCCGTCGAGGGTGTTCTGCGCGCTGTTGCCGATGATCCTGTTGGCCAGGGCGTTGCCGGTGGCGGTGGTCCAGGAGGTGCCGGTGATGACCAGGTTCTCGACATTGTCCGGCAGGGTGTAGCTGGACAGCCAGGTCTCCACCGTGTCGGTGCCCTGGCCGGCCAGTTCGACCACCTTGTCGGTCGCGGTGTAGGCCACGTAGGTGTCGTCGCCGAGGCCGCCCTTCATGGTGTCGCCGCCGCCGACCGACTTGAAGCCGTCATGCCCGGCGGTGCCGCTCAGCGTCTCGGTCTTGGTCGTGCCGTAGATCCAGTTGGCGGGCGCGGCGCTGTCCGGCAGCGCGCCGGTGTTGGTGCTCGGGGCGGGCGTGGTCACCACCGGG
>NZ_JASIRT010000101.1 GCF_030063475.1 Roseomonas sp. E05 | reverse complement strand
TCTGACGCTGGAGAAGCTGGTGCTGAAGGAAGCCGCCTCGGGAAACTTCTGAGCGCCGCACGCCGCCGGGCGGCAGTGGGGCATGTCACAGCGGCACTGGGCGTCTCGGAACGCTTCGCCTGCCGTGTGCTGGGCCAGCATCGCTCGACACAGCGGCAAGTGCCAGTTCCCCCGGACGACGACGCGGCGCTGACGGCGGCGATCATTGGCTTGGCCCGGCAGTATGGGCGGTACGGCTATCGCCGGATCACGGCCCTGCTCCGGGCCGAGGGCTGGCGCTGCAATCACAAGCGGGTGGAGCGGATCTGGCGTCGTGAGGGACTGAAGGTACCTGCTCGCCAGCCCAGGCGTGGACGGCTTTGGCTGAACGACGGTTCCTGCGTGCGGCTGCGCCCCGAACGGCCGCACCATGTCTGGGCCTATGACTTCGTGGAGGACCGGACGCGTGATGGGCGCAAGCTCCGCATGCTGAACGTGGTGGACGAGTTCACCCGCGAATGCCTGGCGATCCGGGTAGCACGCAAGCTGAACTCCCTCGATGTCATCGACGTGCTGACGGACCTGTTCATCGCCCGCGGCACGCCCGCGCATGTTCGGTCGGACAATGGCCCTGAGCTCGTGGCCAAGGCCGTGCAGGGCTGGATCCACAGTGTGGGCGCGACGACCGCCTTCATCGAGCCCGGCAGCCCCTGGGAGAACGGCTATGTGGAGAGCTTCAACGGCAAGCTGCGCGATGAACTGCTGAACGGCGAGGTGTTCAACTCGCTGGCTGAAGCCAGGGTGCTGATCG
>NZ_JASIRT010000100.1 GCF_030063475.1 Roseomonas sp. E05 | reverse complement strand
CGGAAAAGTGGAGGGTTCCTGATGAGGCCAGGGGAACTCGATGCCGCAGCAGAGACGGTTCACGAAGGCATTCGAGGAGGAGGCCGTCCGGTTGGTCCGGACGAGCGGCGGAGCCAGCGCGAGATCGCTGAGGGTCTCGGGATCGGTCTGTCGACGCTGGTCCGTTGGATCAGCCGGAGCCAGGACCGGCAGATCGATGCGCCGGGCCGCTCCGGGCAGGAAGACGTCGCCGCCGAGCTGAAGCGGCTGCGGCGGGAGAACGGGATCCTTCGCCAGGAGCCGGACATCCTCAAGCGGGCCACGGCTTTTCCGTCAGGGACGGGGTGAGGCCCTGAGTGCCACTGGTTCGAGCGAAGGGCCGAACGGTGAGGTCCGCGCTCATCGATGCGGCGAAGGAGGAGTTCCCCGTGCACCGTCTCTGCCGCGTCCTCGGCGTCAGCCAGAGCGGCTGCTTTGCCTGGAAAGGCCGCCCGGCCTGCCGCCGCCAGCACGAGGACATGGTGCTGCGGCCCATGTCCGGTCGGCGTTTGCGCCGTCCAACAGCACCTACGGCAGCCTACGGATGACACGGGAGCTGCAGGGCAGCGGCCTGAGCGCCGGGCGCCGCCGGACGGCCCGCCTGATGCGGGAGAACGGGCTTCGTGCCCGGCAGCAGCGGCGCTTCAGGCGGACCATCGGCCGCTACATCGATGGTTTCTACAACCCCGTCCGGCGCCACTCCGCGCCCGACTTCACAAGCCCGGCCCTGTTCGAGAAGATGGCCGCAAACTGATCCAACGCCCCTCCAATAAACCGAAGCAAGTCCA
>NZ_JASIRT010000099.1 GCF_030063475.1 Roseomonas sp. E05 | reverse complement strand
CTAGGTTGCCGACTCAATCAGGGGAGCCAGAAACAAGCGGTTGCGACGAGCGCGATGGCGGAGAGGAAGTTCCTGGCCAAGCGGTCGTAGCGCGTAGCGATGCGCCGCCAGTCCTTCATGCGCCTGAACATGCGCTCGATGACGTTGCGCCTGCGATAGGCGCGGCGGTTCAGCGGATGGGGTTTGCGACGGGCACGGGTGGAGGGAATGACCACCTCGGTGCCCTGCGCCTCCAGGAGCTGGCGGAGGTGATCGGCATCATAGGCCTTGTCGGCCAGGACGCGATGTGGCGGCGCGATGCCGTCCAGAAGATGGGCGGCGATGCTGATGTCGGCGACGTTGCCGGGCGTCAGGACGAAGGCGAGCGGTCGGCCTTCAGCGTTGGCCACAGCGTGGATCTTGCTGGTCCGCCCGCCGCGTGAGCGGCCGATCGCCTGCGCGGCTTCGCCCCTTTTTTGGCGCCTGCCGCCGAGCGGTGCGCCTTCACGTGGGTGCTGTCGATCGAGATCTCATCCGGGATGTTCCCGGCGGCCGCCAGGCGCTCGAAGATGCGCTTCCACACACCTTGAGCGCTCCAGCGGTTGTAGCGGTTGTAGATGGTGGTGGCTGGGCCATACTCCGGCGGGCAGTCGCGCCAGCGGCAGCCCGAGCGCGGGACATGCAGGATGCCACTGATCACCCGGCGATCATCCACCCGATGTGCGCCAGGGCGGCCTCGCGGCAGATGCGGCTCGATCACCGCCCAAGCCTCGTCACTCAGCCACTCTGATCCGCTCATGCCACCTCCTCCGAAGAAGCACAGCGAATCAGAAGACCT
>NZ_JASIRT010000098.1 GCF_030063475.1 Roseomonas sp. E05 | reverse complement strand
CTGAACCGCGCCGGGTTTGCCGGAGGCTGGTGAATTTGAGTCAGGCCGCCAGGGGAACCTCCTGCTGGCGGGCATAGTAGCGGGCTTCGGCCTCGGCGGGTGGGATGTTGCCGATCGGCTCGAGGAGACGGCGGGTGTTGAACCAGTCGACCCATTCGAGGGTGGCGTACTCGGCCGCCTCGAGCGACTTCCAGGGCCCGCGTGGCCGGATCACCTTGGTCTTGAACAGGCCGATGATGGTCTCGGCCATGGCGTTGTCGTAGCTGTCGCCGACGCTGCCGACCGACGGCTTGATCCCGGCTTCGACGAGGCG
This sequence comes from Roseomonas sp. E05, assembly GCF_030063475.1. GTDB lineage: Bacteria > Pseudomonadota > Alphaproteobacteria > Acetobacterales > Acetobacteraceae > Pseudoroseomonas. Next base: position 518 of record NZ_JASIRT010000098.1, on the reverse strand, counting down.
CTCGGTGTAGCGAATGCAGGCATATTGCACCCCGCGGTCGCTATGGCGCACCAGGCCGCCGCCCTGGAGTGGCCTGCGGTCGTGCCGTGCCTGCTCAAGAGCATCGAGGACGAACGCAGCCTGCGTGCTCCGCGATACCCGCCAGCCGACGATGCGCCGGGCGAAGGTGTCGATGACGAAGGCAACGAAGACGAAGCCCTGCCAGATGGCGACGTAGGTGAAATCCGACAGCCGGAGCTGGTTCGGCCGCGGCGCCTGGAACTGCCGGTTCACCTTGTCGGACGGGCACGGCGTCGCCTTGTCCGGCACCGTCCTGCGGGCCGTCCTGCCGCGGACCACGCCCTGCGGGCCCATCTGCCGCATCAGCCGCGCCACGGTGCAGCGGGCCACCGGGATGCCCTCGCGGCCGAGCTGGCGCCACACCTTGCGCACGCCGTAGACGCCGAAATTCGCCGCGTGGACACGCCGGATCCCGGTGCAGGGCGCGGCGTCACGGCGGTTGCGGACCGAGCTCCGGG
>NZ_JASIRT010000097.1 GCF_030063475.1 Roseomonas sp. E05 | reverse complement strand
CTTAGAACGTCTAACAGAACCTTCGGATTTGATTGAGGCAGACGAGGGCGCAGGCGAGTGTGGTGAAGGCCAGATGGATGTCGACCCGTTGCTCATAGCGGATGGTGAGACGCCGGAAGCGGCTCAACCAGGCGAAGGTTCGCTCCACCACCCACCGGTGCTTGCCGAGCCTTTGGCTGCTCTCGATGCCGCGCCGGGCAATGCGAGGGCTGATGCCCCGGGCGCGGCACTCCCCGCGGCAGCGACGATGATCGTAAGCCTTGTCGGCGTGCAGCTTGCGCGGTCTGCGGCGGGGTCGGCCGGGGCCGCCAATGCGGACGCGCGGCACGGCATCCAAGGTGGCAGCCAACATGCGGCTGTCGTGGCGGTTGGCGCCGCTGAGCGTCAGGCCCAACGGCGTGCCTTGGCCGTCCGTGACGAGGTGGCGCTTGGTGCCCGGCTTGCCGCGGTCCGTCGGGTTTGGGCCGACCGCCGCGCCCCCCTTTTGGCGCCAATGCTGGCGCTGTCGAGCGCAGCCCGTGACCAGTCGAGGGCCTCCGCCGCCTGAAGGCGCTCCAGCAGCACCTTGTGCAGACGGCTCCAGACACCCGCTGCTTGCCAGTCCCGCAACCGGCGCCAGCAGGTCATGCCCGACCCGCACCCCATCTCCACCGGCAGCCGCTCCCAGGCGGTCCCGGTGGTCAGCACGAACACAATGCCGGTCAAGGCAGCCCGGTCCGGCAGTCGAGGGCGCCCGCCTTGCGGCTTGGGCCGTTCGGGCGGCAGCAGCGGCTTGATCGCCGCCCAAAGATCATCAGGAACAAGGGGCTTCGCCATGCCCCTGGTAACGCGCCTCACCAGGTTTCGTTAGACGCTTTTA
>NZ_JASIRT010000096.1 GCF_030063475.1 Roseomonas sp. E05 | reverse complement strand
GCGGTGGTGACGATTTCAGCGGAGTAGGATGGCGATTGAGGCGAGCAGAACGAAGCCGCGGAAGTTGGCGAGGAGCTTGTCGTAGCGGGTTGCGACGCGACGGAACTGCTTGAGGTTGTTGAAGAAGCGCTCGATGCGGTTCCGCTCCTTGTAGAGGGTCTTGTTGTAGGTGTGCGGCCGGCGTCGGTGCTTGCGCGGCGGAATGACGGGCTCGGCGCCGGCGTCGAGAATGGCGTCGTGCAGGTGGTCGGCGTCGTAGCCTCGGTCGGCGATGACCGCGCCGGGATCGAAACCCGCGACCAGCCCGTGAGCCTGAGCCATGTCATTCTCCTGTCCCGGCCCGAACAGCAGCCGGACCGGGTTGCCGAGTGCGTCAGTGGCGGCGTGGATCTTGGTGCTCAAACCGCCGCGGGAACGGCCCAGGCCCTGGGCATACGCCCCCCTTTGGCCAGGCGCGCCCCGGCCGCGTGCTGGTGAGCACGCACGATGGTGCTGTCGATCAGCAGCCACTCCAGGTCGGGCTCGCCGCCCAGGGCGGCCAGCACTTCGTCTAGCGCCCCACGCTCGATCCAGCGGTAGTAGCGCCGCTTAACGGCCCGATGGTCGCCCAGGCGCTCTGGCAGGTCACGCCAGCGCCCGCCCGAGCGGGCCATCCAGAGCAGTGCGTCCACGAAGCGCCGGTTGTCGCAACGCGGCCCGCGCTGCCCGGCTCGACCGCCAGGGATCAACTCCCGCAGCCGCTCCCACTGGTCATCGCGCAACGCATCCGGGTCCGCGCTCATCCAGGCCAGCCTCCAAAAGCCAGCCTTGAATCACGCCCCGCTCAGCAGCGGAATCCCTCAGATCAGGAAATCGTCACCACC
>NZ_JASIRT010000095.1 GCF_030063475.1 Roseomonas sp. E05 | reverse complement strand
AGAGCACCTTTCAAAACCTGGAAAAGCGGTAGGGCTATGCCGATCTGAAGGGCATGGCGAAGCCCCTGATTTCAGATGAACTCTGGTTGGTCATTGAGCCGCTGTTGCCGCCCGAGCGACCCAAGCCGAAAGGTGGGCGACCAGCGGTGCCCTCCCGGGCCGCCTTGAGCGGAATTCTCTTCGTGCTGCGCTCCGGCATCCCTTGGGAGATGCTGCCGCGGGAGATGGGCTGCGGATCCGGCGTCACCTGCTGGCGGCGGCTGCGCGACTGGCAGGAAGCTGGTGTGTGGGACCGGCTGCACCGGGAGTTGCTGCGGCGCCTGCGCCAAGCCGACCGCATCGACTGGACCCGTGCCTGCGTGGACAGCGCGTCCATCGCGGCGAAAAGGGGGGTGCCGGAACCGGGCCGAATCCGACGGACCGCGGCAAGGCGGGCACCAAGCGGCACCTCGTCACCGACCGACGCGGCACCCCGCTCGCCTTCCTGCTGAGCGGCGCCAACGCCCACGACAGCAAGCCCTTCGAGGACCTGCTCGACGCCGTGCCACCTGTTGCAGGGAAACCTGGGCGACCCCGCCGCAGGCCGGACAAGTTGCACGCCGACAAGGCCTACGATCATCGCCGCTGCCGCCGCGCCTGCTTCCGACGCGGCATCAGGCACCGGATCGCGCGCCGCGGCATCGAGAGCAGCCAGAGGCTGGGCAAGCACCGGTGGGTCATCGAGCGCACATTCGCATGGATCAACCGCTTCCGCCGCCTGGCCATCCGCTACGAACGCAGGCTCGACATCCACCATGCCCTCACCGCCCTCGCCTGCTCCCTCATCTGCCTCAACGCGCTTCAGGAGCGGTTTTGAAAGGCGCTGT
>NZ_JASIRT010000094.1 GCF_030063475.1 Roseomonas sp. E05 | reverse complement strand
TGGAGTTGCCCCCATCAAACCGGACACGGGGCTGGTTGAGACTGGGCGCGGATGAACTCACGGGGTGAACACATCCGCAAGCCCTTGTGGGGGTGGACTTCGTTGTAGTCCTCGATCCGGACAGGGAGCTGCTGGAGGACGGTGGCAGCATCGGGCCTGGGGTGGATGCGGGCGTAGTCGCGCTTGAGCGTCTTCACGAACGCCTCGCTGACACCATTGCTCTCGGGGCTACGGACCGGCGTGAAACAGGCCACAAGGTTCAGCGCGACGGCGAAGTCGCGCGTGTCGTGGGCGGCATAGGCCGATCCATTATCGGCCAGCCACTGCACGGGATGGGGCGCCCGGAGAGCCGCGAACCGCTGCTCGACGCAGGCCAGCATGAGATCGCGGATCATCTCGCCGCTAATGCCGCCGGTGGTGGCGACCCAGGCCATGACCTCGCGGTCGTGGGTGTCGATGGCGAACGCCAGGCGGACGACTTCGCCGTTCCAGCAGGGGATCTCCAGCCCGTCCGAGGACCAGCGCAGGTTCGATGCCGGGGCGATCACCGTGCCCTCGTGCGCCCGGATCGGCCGCCGGGTGCCGTGGCGCTGCAGGAGCAGCCCGCCCTGCGGCATCAGACGGTAGATCCTTTTATGGTTCAGGGGCTCGGCTCCCGAGGCACGGCGGGCGCGGTTCAGCAGGGCTGTGATCCGGCGGTAGCCGTAGGTAGGCCGGGCATCGGTGAGCTGCCGGATGGCTGTCAGCAACTCATCGTCCCCCTGGCGCTGGTAGCGGCCCCGGGGCTTTGGAGTGCCGCGGACCTGCTCGACCAGGTTGGAGCGGGCCACGCCCAGGGTGTCGGCCACAACCTTCATCGGGAACCGCCCGGTGGTGGCGACGGCAACTGCCAGGCGGGCTTTTTCCCCCGGGCGGCGCTGAGGGCCTCCCGCAGGA
>NZ_JASIRT010000093.1 GCF_030063475.1 Roseomonas sp. E05 | reverse complement strand
CGGGGCCGTCCGCGCCGCCGGCCCGCCAAGCTGCACGCCGACAAAGGCCATGATCACCGCCGCTGCCGCCAGGAGGGCCGGGCGCGCGGCATCGTCCCACGGATCGCCCGGCGCGGCATCGAGAGCAGCGCCCGCCTGGGCCGCCATCGCTGGGTCATCGAGCGAAGCTTCGCCTGGCTGAGCCGCTTCCGGCGCCTGACCGTCCGCCATGAGCGCCGCGCCGGCCTGCATCTCGCCCTGACAACACTCGCCTGCGCCGTCATCTGCCTGCGGCAGATCCGCCGCTTTTGTCCTTAGGCAGCGTGGACAAAGCTGATCCATAGGCGGATGGCAGCGAGTTGGACAAAGCCGAGGAAGGATCGGGCGGTGTGGTCGTAGCGGGTGGCGACGCGGCGGCAGTTCTTTAAGCGGTTGATGCAGCGCTCGATGCGGTTGCATAGGGCGTAGAGGGGACTGTCAGGAATTTCGTGTGGGGCGGAGCGGTTGAGCACGCTCAGGCCATGGCGCGGGTGAAACGCTCGCCGAACAGGACGACGAACTGGGCCTTGGCGATGGACCACTCCCGTGGCGGTATGGTTCACTCCTTCTCCGCCCGGTTCAAGACCAGAAACAGCAGCTTCAGGGCCGCATCATCGGTCGGAAAATGCCCTCTGCCCCGGACCGCCCGGCGCAGCTTGGCGTTCAGCGTCTCGACGGCATTGGTAGTGTACAAGAAGCGTCTAATTTCAACGCTGAAGGCATAGAAGGGCACCACCTCGCCCCAGGCACGGCGCCAGCTCTGGCCAATGGCCGGATATTTCTGGCCCCATGTGCCAGCCTCAAAGGCGGTCAGGGCCACCTCGGCGGCGGCGGCATCCACCGCCTGGTCGATCGCCTTCAGCGCCGCGGCCACCGTCTTGCGGTCCTTGTGGGCGACGAAGTCCAGGCTCTGCCGCAAGAGGTGGACGATGCAGGTC
>NZ_JASIRT010000092.1 GCF_030063475.1 Roseomonas sp. E05 | reverse complement strand
GGGTTGCCTGTACCGAACCACTTGGAGCGGACGGCGTTGTAGTATTCCTCCATGTCGTACTGTGCGACGGGGAGGGCGAGGTCGCGGGCGGTGAGGCGTCCGACGGCGGCGGCCAGGTTGTAGCTGGCGGTGACCACGTTGGAGAGCGCCTGCACCAGGCTGACGCGGGCGTTGAGCAGTTCCTGCTCGGCGTTCAGCACGTCGAGCGTGGTCCGGCTGCCCACCACCGCCTCGCGCTGCACGCCATCGAGCGCGATCTCGGCGGCGCGGATCTGCGAGCGCACGCTGTCCACCTGGGCGCGCGCCGTCTGCAGCGTCTCCCAGGCCTGCGTCGCCTGCTGCATCACCTGCCGCCGCTGGTCGTCCACCACCTGCCGCAGCCGCACCGCGTCCTGCCGCGCCTGCCGCACCGCCGCGTATTCGCCGCCCCCCTGGTAGAGCGGCACCGACAGGTTCGCCGTGATCTGCTCCCCCGTCACCCGCGTATGCGCCGACTGCGAGTTGTCGCTGCGGAAGCTCTGCGCCTGCAGGCTCACCGAGGGCAGCAGCGCCGAGGCCTGCACGTCCACCGCATCCCGCGCCGCCGCCTCGTCGAACAGCGCCGCCACCACCACCGGGTTGTTGCGCATCGCCAGCTCCGCCGCCGCGCCCGACCCCCGCACCGCCGCCTGCAGCGGCTGCGGCGCCACCAGATGCTCCGGCGACAGCCCCGTCACCCGCCGGAAGGTCGCCCGGCTGGTCTGCAGCGTGCCCTCCGAATTGGCCCGCGCCGCCTCCGCCCCGGCCAGCCGGCTCTCCGCCTGCGCCACGTCCGTGCGGGTGATCTCGCCCACCCGGAAGCGCTCGTTCGTCGCGTCCAGCTGCCGCCGCAGCACCTGCACGTTGTTCACGTTCAGCCGCAGCGTCTCCTGGTCGCGAATGACCGCCACATAGGCCGCCACCACGTCCGACAGCACCTGCTGCTCGGTCGCCAGCACCCGCGCCCGCTGCGCCAGGACCTGGTTCTCCGCCCGCCGCGTCGAGGCCACCGTCCGCCCGCC
>NZ_JASIRT010000091.1 GCF_030063475.1 Roseomonas sp. E05 | reverse complement strand
CTGGAGTGAACCCCTGCGGCTGGACCACTTGGCGCTCCAGAACTGATACACTGGCTGGACCTTCCATCAGGAGAAGGTCATGCCGTCACGAGGCACCTACCGGCGCCATTCGCCGCAGTTCCGGCTTCAGCTGTGCCAGGACATCCGCAGCGGCGCCATCGGCCGTCGCGATGCAGCCCGGCACCACAACCTGTCGACCAACCTGCTGCAGCTCTGGCTGACCCAATACGACCGGGGCGAACTCAGCAGCGAGGAGGCAGAGGCCTCCATCATCGCCGAGTACGAGGCCAGGATCGCGGCGCTGGAGCGCAAGGTTGGTCAGCTCACCATGGAGCTGGACCTTGCAAAAAAAACGCCGCGCCTGCGCCTCGTGAGCGACAACGAGACCTCATCGATCATCACCGGCCCCAGGCCTGCTCCGTCCGAAGGGGGTGCCAGGTGATCGAGTTACCGCGCAGCAGCTACTACTACCGGGCTCAAGCGAGCGCCGCCGCGCTGACGGACAGCGAGCTGGAGGAGCTCATCGGCACCGTGCAGGATGAGCTTCCTGGGTACGGCTACCGCAGAGTGACGCATGAACTCAGGCGCCGCGGCTACGTGATAAACCATAAGCGTGTTGCCCGTGTGATGCGGGCCAAGGGGATGGGCATCAAGCCGCGGCGGCGCCATGTGCGTACCACCAACAGCCAGCACGACAGCCCGGTCTTTCCCAATCTGTACCGCAACATCGTCCCGGCCCAGCCCAACCAAGTGTGGGTCGGCGACTTCACCTACATCCGTCTTGCCTCGGGGTTCTGCTACCTGGCTGCCATCCTGGACGCGTGCAGCCGCAAGGTGGTCGGCTATGCCATCTCACGCACCATCGATACCAACCTGGCGCTGGCGGCGCTGCGATCGGCAGTGGAGACCCGACATCCTCCGGCCGGATGCATCTTTCACACAGACCGAGGAGGCCAATACGCGAGTGAAGCCCACCGTCGGGCGCTGACCGAGGCCGGGCTGCGCGGCTCAATGAGTTCCGTCGGCAATCCGTACCACAATGCGCAGGCGGAGAGCTTCATGAAGACGCTGAAGGTCGAGGACATCTACATCGGTGGCTACGAGACGTTCCAGGACGTCGCGGAGCGTTTGCCGCGGTTCATCGAGGAGGTCTACAACGCCAGGCGCCTCCACTCGGCGCTTGGCTACCGGTCACCCGAAGAGTTCGAACACCAACTGGTCCGGCAGGTGGCTTAGTTCTGACCCATCGTGGTCCAGCCTCAGGGGTTCACTCCA
>NZ_JASIRT010000090.1 GCF_030063475.1 Roseomonas sp. E05 | reverse complement strand
ACCAGTACGACGTTGTCGGCGCTGTCCATGAAGGCACCGGCGTGAAGCTGGCGCACCAGGGCTTCATTGAGCTGGCTGCCAGAGAAGTCGAAGCCTGTCAGGTCCTTGTAGGTGGGGAACCGTGCGGCCTTGAGCTGGTAGGCGATGGAGCGGACCTCCCGCTCGGCGAGCTCGGCCTTAGCAACGGCGACAGGATGGGGATCGCGTTCTGGAAGGCGGGCGCACCCTGTTCGGTCAGTTCGGCCGCGGCCTGCGCCATGCCGTGCATCTTGAGGCTGCGCAGCATGATGGTGATGGCGGCAGCCGCCGGGTCATGACGCATGGCGGCCTCCCTGCCTCGGGCGCAGGCTGTCATAGCGGGCGAGGTTGGCCTTGGGTTCCTGCGCCAGCACCAGGGCCTGAGGCGCCTCGATCGGCGGCACCTGGGAGGCGGCGCCATCGGTCAGCCGGTGCAGCAGGTTCAGGATGTGTGTCTTGCTGGCGACCCCGGCCTGCAGCGCCATCTCCACGGCGACCAGCACGGCCTGCTCGTCGTGCTGGAGCACCAGGGACAGGATCTCCACCACCTCCCGGTCACCGCCAGGACGACCGCGCAGGTGTTGCTGCAACTGCCGGAAGGCCTCCGCCAGTTCGGCGAAGGGCGCGCCGTTGCGCAGGGTGCCGGGCTTGCGCTGGACCACGGCCAGGTAGTGCCGCCAGTCGTAAACGGTCCGGCCCTGCCCGTGGTGCGACCGCTCGATGATCCGCTGGTGCTCGCAGATGACGGCCCCCTCGGCCACCACCACGATGCGGTCGGGATAGATCCGCAGGCTGACCGGCCGGTTGGCGAAGGAGGCGGGCACGCTGTAGCGGTTGCGGTCGAAGTGCACGAGGCAGGTTGGCGAGACCCGCTTGGGCTCATCCACGAAGCCGTCGAAGGCGCGCCGAACCGGCATCAGACAGTCCACCTCCTGCCGCCAGGCCGCGGCGATGCTGCCGGGTTCCACCCCATGTGGGATCTCCTCCCAGAGGGCGAGGCATCGCTGCTCCAGCCAGGTGTTCAGCGCCTCCAGGCTGGCGACCTGGGGCGTGGGCTGCCACAGCCGGTGCCGGGCGTCCCGGACGTTTTTCTCGACCTGGCCGCTCGCCCTGTCGCTTGGACCAGTGGCGCTCCAGGGCTCGCCCCAGCCCGACGCCTGATTGCAGAACTCCGGCTCGAACAGGCAGTGGCTCGCCATGGCGAGGAAGCGGGCGTTGATCTGCCGCTCCCGGCTCGGGCCGATCCGGTCCACGGCGGTGCGCATGTTGTCGTAGATGCCGCGCCGCGGCACGCCACCCAGCACGCGGAAGCCGTGGTTGTG
>NZ_JASIRT010000089.1 GCF_030063475.1 Roseomonas sp. E05 | reverse complement strand
CACAACCACGGCTTCCGCGTGCTGGGTGGCGTGCCGCGGCGCGGCATCTACGACAACATGCGCACCGCCGTGGACCGGATCGGCCCGAGCCGGGAGCGGCAGATCAACGCCCGCTTCCTGGCCATGGCGAGCCACTACCTGTTCGAGCCGGAGTTCTGCAATCCGGCGTCGGGCTGGGGCGAGCCCTGGAGCGCCACTGGTCCAAGCGACAGGGCGAGCGGCCAGGTCGAGAAAAACGTCCAGGATGCCCGGCACCGGCTGTGGCAGCCCACGCCCCAGGCCACCAGCCTGGAGGCGCTGAACACCTGGCTGGAGCAGCGATGCCTCGCCCTCTGGGAGGAGATCCCACATGGGGTGGAACCCGGCAGCGTCGCCGCGGCCTGGCGGCAGGAGGTGGACTGCCTGATGCCGGTCCAGCGGGTCTTCGACGGCTTCGTGGACGAGACCAAGCGGGTCTCGCCGACCTGCCTCGTGCACTTCGAGCGCAACCGCTACAGCGTGCCCGCCTCTTTCGCCAACCGGCCGGTCAGCCTGCGGATCTATCCCGACCGCATCGTGGTGGTGGCCGAGGGGGCCGTCATCTGCGAGCACCAGCGGATCATCGAGCGGTCGCACCACGGGCAGGGCCGGACCGTCTACGACTGGCGCCACTACCTGGCCGTGGTCCAGCGCAAGCCCGGTGCCCTGCGCAACGGCGCGCCCTTCGCCGAACTGCCGGAGGCGTTCCGGCAGCTGCAGCGTCAACTGCACAGCAGGTCCGGCGGCGACCGGGAGATGGTGGAGATCCTCTCCCTGGTGCTCCAGCACGACGAGCAGGCCGTGCTGGTCGCCGTGGAGATGGCGCTGCAGGCCGGGGTCGCCAGCAAGACACACATCCTGAACCTGCTGCACCGGCTGACCGATGGCACAGCCTCCCAGGTGCCGCCGATCGAGGCGCCCCAGGCCCTCGTGCTGGCGCAGGAGCCCAAGGCCAACCTCGCCCGCTACGACAGCCTGCGCCCAAGGCAGGGAGGTCGCCATGCGTCATGACCCGGCGGCCGCCGCCATCACCATCATGCTGCGCAGCCTCAAGATGCACGGCATGGCACAGGCCGCGGCCGAACTCACCGAACAGGGCGCGCCCGCCTTCCAGAGCGCGATCCCCATCCTGTCGCAGCTGCTCAAGGCCGAGATCGCCGAGCGGGAGGTCCGCTCCATCGCCTACCAGCTCAAGGCCGCACGCTTCCCCACCTACAAGGACCTGACAGGCTTCGACTTCTCTGGCAGCCAGCTCAATGAAGCCCTGGTGCGCCAGCTTCACGCCGGTGCCTTCATGGACAGCGCCGACAACGTCGTACTGGT
>NZ_JASIRT010000088.1 GCF_030063475.1 Roseomonas sp. E05 | reverse complement strand
GCGTCGGCAGTGCGGACATCGTACTGGCGTGGCGAGATGCGCGAACAGCCGGTCGAGGATGGCACGACGAACGGCGGGCAGGCTCGGCGAGGGCGGCGGCCCCGACATCGGGGTGCGCATTTCCCCCCCCGCCTCGTCCGACGGTGTGCCGCGAGGCGGAGGTGCTGCAGATAGGCGTAGGCCATGCAGGTCATCAGCGCGTGTCGGTGCAAGCCAGTCCAGGACCGTCCCTCGAAGTGCCCGAGACCGAGTTCTTGTTTGAGCTGCTGGTGGGCTTGCTCACAAACCCAGCGCGCCTTGATGGCGGCTGCCAGCAACCGCAGCGGCGTGTCGGCGGGCAGATTGCTCAGGTAGTACTTTCGCTCGCCGCCTGAGCGCCATTCCCCCACCAGCCAGACCTCATCCCCCGGTAGGTGCCGGTTGTTGCCCCAGACCGGCCCGTCACCGACCCGGATGCGCGCCGCGGCGAACCTAGCCGCCAGCGCCCCCTTGGTGCCATGCCGCCAAGTGACGCGACGCCAGGCCTGCGTGGCCAGGATCTTCTCCGCTTCCGTGGGCTGCTCATCAGGGACCGGCTTGCGGGCCCGCCCCGGCGGCGGCACCAGCTGCACGGCGGCGCTGTAGACCTTCTGGTTGCGCGGGATACCGACAGCCCAGCGCAGGCCCCGCGTATCAAGACCCTGGCGAAACGCCGCACTCGCGCCGTAGCCCGCATCCGCCAGCACCGTGCCGAACCGCACGCCCGCGGCACGCAGCCTGTCCAGCTCGTCGAGCGCGATCTCGCCTTTGGCTCGCGGCACCCTAGCCGCCTCCGGTACGCCTGCCCGGACGCAGCGCTCACGGTTGCCAGTCCACTCCTCCGGCAGGAACAGCCGCAGGCCAACCGGGACAGGCACCTCGCCCTGCGCCAGGGTGAGTGAGACCAGCGACTGGCAGTTGGCCTTCTTGCCCAGCTGGCCGCAATACTGCGGCAGCACGCCGACTGACATCGTCCCCTTCTTGGGCAGCGCCGTGTCGTCGATCACCAGCCAGGCCGCCGGGCCACCGACCAGCCGGTCGGCCTGCTGCGCCAGCACGGACCAGAGCGGCGCATCGTCCCAGGCGGCGCTGGCGATGAAGTGCTGCAGCTGGTCATGTCCACCCAGCCCCAGGCGGGCGGCCATCGGCTGCAGGCTCTTGCGCTCACCGGGTCCGAGCAGGCCCCGCAGATAGAGTGGCGCCCAGGCGCGGCGGGTCTTGCGCCCCATCACCTCGAGAAACGGCGCCAGCCAGCGGTCCAGGTCAGCGCCACCACCAGGGATGTTCGTCATCGACGTTGCCTCCGCAAGGCAGCGTCGCACATGATCTCCCAGCACTCAACCGAAATGCCCAGGTAGTG
>NZ_JASIRT010000087.1 GCF_030063475.1 Roseomonas sp. E05 | reverse complement strand
GCTCCTGCTACCGTCGTAAGAGGAGTTTGCGAGTGCTGCCGTCGTCGTGCTGTCCGTCATGCCAGCCAATTCGGCGAACCAGCACCATCAACTCAAGGCCAGGCTCGGCTGACGCTTACTCCTCATCGCCGTCCGCGCGGACACTGGCGCCCCCGCACGGAGGCGGCTGACCGGACGACGGGGGCCCATGCCGGGCCTGCTTCGCTGCGTCATCAGCCTGACGGCAGCAGGCCAAGACCTGCTGCGGCGCCGCCAAGCCGCTTCCGCAGGCGCGCAGCAACCGATCGGGCAGCCGCCGCTTGAGGAGGCGCCGGTCAGCCTGGCCACCATGCGCGAGGGCTGGCGGGTGGTGGAAGATGAGGTGACACGGCGGAAGTGGTCCGGATCTGATGTTAGTATTTCGGCGGATTGAGGCGCTTGGGCTTGGTGGTCCAGGTCCAGCGTTACAGCGCCTTTCAAAACCGCTCCTGAAGTGCGTTGGAGGCAGATGAAGGAGCAGGCGAGCGCGGTAAGAGCATGGCGTATGTCGTGCTTGCGCTCGTAGCGGATGGCGAGGCGTCGGAAGCGGTTGACCCATGCGAATGTGCGCTCTCGATGACCCACCGATGCTTGCCCAGCCTCTGGCTGCTCTCGATGCCACGGCGTGCGATCCGATGTTTGATCCCGCGCCGGAGGCAAGCGCGGCAGCGGCGATGATCATAGGCCTGTCAGTGTGCAACTTGTCCGGCCTTCGGCGGGGTCGCCCAGGTTTCCCTGCAACAGGGGCACGGCGTCGAGCAGGTCCTTGAAGGGCTTGCTGTCGTGGGTGTTGGCGCAGCTCAGCAGAAAAGCGAGTGGGATGCCGCGCCGGTCGGTCAGGAGGTGGCGCTTGGTGCCTGCCTTGCCGCGGTCCGTCGGGTTCGGCCCGGTTCCGGCACCCCCCTTTTCGCCGCGATGGACGCGCTGTCTACGCAGGCACGGGTCCAGTCGATGCGGTCGGCCTGGCGCAGGCGGCGCAGCAATTTCCGCTGCAGCCTGTCCCACACATCAGCCTCCTACCAGTCGCGCAGCCACCGCCAGCAGGTGACGCCGGATCCGTAGCCCATCTCCCGCGGCAGCATCTCCCAGGGGATGCCGGAGCGCAGCACGAAGAGGATGCCGTTCAAGGCAGCCCGGAAGGACACCGCTGGTCGCCCGCCATTCAGCTTGGGCCGCTCGGGTGGCAACAGCGGTTCAATGGCCGACCAAAGGTCATCCGAGATCAAGGGCTTCGCCATGCCCTTCAGATCGCCCAGCACTACCGCTTTTCCAGGTTTTGAAAGGCGCTGTAATACTACAGTTGCTGTTTACGGCGTGATCTGAGGTGGGCCACACGTGCGGCGGCCTGATGCTGCCGCCGCCAGAAGGACCACTCGAGCAGCAGTTCGCGTATGGGGGCGACGGCGAGCAC
>NZ_JASIRT010000086.1 GCF_030063475.1 Roseomonas sp. E05 | reverse complement strand
TACTACAGTTGCTGTTTACGGCGTGATCTGAGGTGGGCCACACGTGCGGCGGCCTGATGCTGCCGCCGCCAGAAGGACCACTCGAGCAGCAGTTCGCGTATGGGGGCGACGGCGAGCACGAGGCGGGCGAGCAGGTGCTTGATTTCGGGGGCTGAGAGCGGCGGCAGCTGTTCTGGCGGTTTCCGGCTTGGGCCTGGTCTCAGGCGGCCACGGCGACGGCTGGACTCGTTTCGTTCGGTTTGCTGGCTGCGCTGCGGACCAGTTCGGCACGGAGCCGTGCGAGGAAGGCCAGCGCTGCCATGCACAGCGTCATGTGGCGGTGCCACCCGTCCCAGGAGCGTGCCTCGCAATGATCGAGACCGAGTTCCTCCTTGGCGGTGCCAAAGCAAGTTTCGATGGTCCAGCGCAGCCCGGCCACGCCGGCCAGTTCGGCGAGCGTGGTCTCCATCGGCGCGAAGACGACGTAGTAGGCTTGGTCAGAGGCATCCCGCAGGCTGCGCCGGACCAGCAGCCAGTGGTCCCAGGGCGGCTCCTGCAGGCGCAGCAGGCGGACCCGCGCCCAGTCATAGAGCCGTGGTCCCTTTGCGCCCTCGCCAGCCGCATGACGATGCCAGGCGGATGAGGGCAGTGCAGCGGCGATCTCGGCCGCATCGCGGGTCGCGCAGTTTCCCTCCATGGCCATCAACCGCTCATTGCCGCGCACCGCGAGCACGTAGGGCTGCTCGCGCCCCTCCAGCATGACCCGCAGCCGCTTGTCCGATCCGTACAGCGCGTCGGCCAGCACGAAGGCACAGGGCAGCCTGGCATCAAGCGCGGTGGCAATCATGTCGCGCGCGATCGCGGGTTTGGTGGCAAACGCCACCTCCTCGGGCACGCCTGCCTTGGCGCGCCGGGCCCGATCCGCCGCCCAGGCCTCGGGCAGGAAGAGCCGCCGGTCGATCAGCGCCTGGCCGTAACGGCTGGCATAGGCCAGGAACACGCCGATCTGGCAATTCTCGATCCGCCCCGCCGTGCCGGAGTATTGCCGCCCCACGCCAGCGGAGTGCTCGCCTTTCTTGATGAAGCCGGTCTCGTCGACCACCAGCACCGTATCGCGGTCGGCCAGGGCCTCGACGGCATAGGCGCGCACCAGGTCACGGGCCGCCTCCGCGTCCCAGCGCCCCCGTCCCAGCACCGCCTGCAGCCGGTGCGGTCGGGCTTCGCCCGCGCGCTCGGCCAGCAGCCAACCCGTCTTGCGCTCGAGCCCGGACAGCAGCCCATCGAGATAATGCCCGATCGACTCCCGCAACTCGCGTCGCCGCACGGCCAGCCCAAGCCGATCCTTCAGCGCCGCAAGTTCCCGTTCCCACGCCAACAGCGATCCAGACCATGACGCCACAGACATCACCCAGCCTCCGCCTCCGCAGACGCCAAGTGAATCAGCTTAGCCAATAATACGCAACTGTAGTA
>NZ_JASIRT010000085.1 GCF_030063475.1 Roseomonas sp. E05 | reverse complement strand
AGGTCGCCTCCGTCACCCCAATGACCCGGGCACCCTCGGCCACCGTCTTGCCCTGCGCCACTAACACCTCGACCTGGCGCAGTTTGGCCACGATCTCCTCCGGCTTGTGCTGCTTCCTCCCCATCTCAACCTCCTCCCCTCCGCGTCCCGCCAATCTCACATCAGCGGCGGTCCACTTTTAAGGGGGCAGGTCAACTACCTGCCAGGCGAGCTGGAGGCGAAGATCGAGGCTTTCGCCAAGCACTACAATCATCGCCGCGCTCACGAGAGCCTCGGCAATCTCACGCCCACCGACGTCTACTTCGGCCGCGGGCAAGCCATCCTGTCTGAACGTGCGCGCATCAAGCGGCAGACCATCCAGCAACGCCGCTTGCTGCACCAGAGCAAGGCCGCCTAACCTCGCAAATTAGATGAGCCAGGCCCTCCGTTAAACCCGGGCCCCAACTGTCCCAAAGCACCTGACGACGGACACCGAGCTTATCCAGGCCGCCAATCTGTCCGGCGGATGGGGACCACCTCAGGGTGGCGCTCGATGCGCCGGCGCTCGGCCCAGCGATAGGCTTTGTCGTGGTGGTCCACATGCACCAGCAGCAGGCTGGACGGCGTGCGGTGGACGATCAGGCGGATGCCGGCGTTCACTCGTACCGACCAGAAATTCTTATCTTGCGCCCTATCCAGCTTGTGGAAGGACAAGCCCGGCGAGGACGGGTCCATCTGCAGGTCAAAGGCGGTGGTCTTCACCGCCTTCTGCTCTTGCGCCGTCAAGCGGGCCAGGCTGGCGGTGAAGGTGTCCGCGATCCGGAATTCCATGGTTAGCGCCGCTTCGCGTATTGCTGCCGTAGTTCCTCACGAGCTTCCTCGATCCGCTTTATGGCATCGAGGAACTCTCTCTGGCGGCGGGAGGCACGACCGCGTGCCGCGTTGTCGGCACAGGAGGTCTCGACCAGGAAGCGCATACCCATCTGAGCCGCGTGAATGACCGCCCCGTCGAGGGAGTCTCCCCGCTCATCCACGGCCAAATCCTCCACTGCCTTGGAGATCAGCTCATAGGCGCTAACGGATTGGGATTTCGCTAGGTGTGTAGTCCCGGGGAGTAGTGGTGCATCTTTGACCCGCGAGGGGGAGGATGTCCTGTGGCAGGCGGTCTTCACGGTTCAGCCCGAACGGCGCCGCGTGTTCGAGCCGAGCTCAAAGCGTCGCAAGAGGGCACCCGGACCCTTGCCGCCCGCTTTGGGCTGAACCCCAAGACGGTCGCCAAATGGCGCGGCCGGACTGGCACCGCCGATGCCCCGATGGGTCCCGCCCGGCCCCGCAGCACCGTTCTGGCCGAGGCTGAGGAAGCCCTCGTCGTCGAGTTCCGACGTCGTACCCTCCTGCCGCTGGACGATGTCCTGGGCTGCCTGCGGGAGACCATTCCGGCCCTGTCCCGCAGTGCTCTCCACCGCTGCCTCGCCCGCCACGGC
>NZ_JASIRT010000084.1 GCF_030063475.1 Roseomonas sp. E05 | reverse complement strand
CCACCATCACCCACGAGCAGGGCAACCTCTTCGCCATCCACGCCGCCGATGGCTCCACCGACCACCTCACCCTCCACGGCGTCACCAGCCTCGCCACCACCGACTATCTCTTCGCCTGAGGCTTGCCTGGGGGGCAGGGAAGGGGCGGGGGAGTCATCCTCCGCCCCTTCGCCGCTCCGCGAACTGACCTCGAGGTCTGTCTCACCCAACACCACGCGATGGGTCAGACGCCAAGGCTGGACAGAAGGACGGCAGAAGCCGCCGCAATCATGTCACATACACCGGCGCGGGATACACGACGGTGACGACCGAAGGTTCCGCCGAAATGAATCCCTCTACCGCCGCGATCGATAACTTCATCACCACGGCCTACCAACGCCTCGACCGGCTGATGCAGGGCCATGCCGCCGCCGGGTCCGATGATCAGCAAGCCATCACGGACCGCGCCTGCGAGATCTTCGCCGACATCGAAGCGGCACTGACCCTCGCCGACCTTCTGGGCCTCCTGGAGTAGACGCTGCCCGTCGCGCGAACCGGCGGCGTGAGCCATGCGGGAGTGAGGCTGCAACATGGGTCCTGCCTGCAGGCCATGCGGCTGAACTCCAGGACAGCCCTCATCAGGGCCGTCGCGAGCGCCTCTGGCTTGCTCTCCGCCCTCCACCCCCGCAGCACGACTTCCGCGCCATCAACGATGCAGATGCTGCTTGTCTGGAGCGAGACATCGATCCTGGCATGGCGGGCCATCTTCAAGATGGCGCTCAGGCGAAAACGATGTCGCCGGCCTGAAGCTGATGAACGCCCACGAGCTTGATCTCGCCCGTCTCGTAGATGGCGTTGAAGGTGAGCAGGAGGCCATCCGTCGTGGCGGTCGTCTGCACGCCATCCGCATTCACCGCATAGCCGCTCAGATCGATGCGGTCGACGCCCGGACGGAAATCGAGAAGGGTGTCGCGCCCCTCATTGGCGTCGCCGCCAAACTCGGACAGGTAGCCATAGCCGAAGACAAAGATGTCCCGGCCGGCGCCGCCGCTCATGGTATCGGCCCCGCGGCCACTCTCGATCACGTCGTTGCCGGTCCCGCCGGAGAGGGTATCGTTGCCGCTCCCGCCATACAGCCAGTCGTCTCCGTCGTCGCCGAAGATGATGTCGCCGCCGCCGCCACCCTGGATCACGTCCTGCCCGGCGCCGCCATGGAGGCGATCGGCACCATCCTGCGAAGCCAGCCCATCCACATTGCCGGACGACAGGCCGCCGGCGCCATAGCCCATGATCAGGTCATCGCCCGCGCCGCCGAAGACGGTATCCTGGCCATAGCCGGCATAGATGGTGTCGCCGCCGGAGCCCGCCTGGATGCGGTTGTTACCCGGCGTGCCGAGATGGTCCTCCAGCCCGTCACCATAGATCGTGTCGGCAGCCGTATGGGACGAGAACCGGAAGACGTCGTTTTTCGCGGTGCCGTAGAAGCTCGCCATGACTGTCGCTTTCTGCGCTAGGGGAGAACGAGGCGAGTATCTGTCGAGCGCCCCGCCTGGGTTGTAGATAGGAGAAACCTACAACCGAATGAAATGAAGATAATTTGCGGCGCAAAATGCTGATCTATTAAGAAAGTATTAGCAAATGGATGCCTCCAGAGGCTTCCACGGGCCTGTGGTCGAGTAACGATCAGACGGCGGTACATGAGCGCCCGCGAGATGGACCCCGTCCGATGTGTCGGATGAAGAGCGAGCGCTGGCGCTGCGACTGGCCGCGGCCCGTAAAGCCCAAGCCAGTGCTACCATTTTGGATAGCCGGAGCCTGTGCTCCTCGCCCGAAAGCGGCGAGCGGACCGGATATGACGGCGTCAGTAACATGCGGTCGCTGGAATTCTGTCTGGTTGTGAGATCTCCTTTGCGGCCTCAGCGATGAGGCGCGGCTGGGCGATGTCCTCTGGTCCGGCGCGGCCTTCCGGCTTTTCCGGCTTGTCACGGGCGAGCTTGCGCCGCGCTTTGAGGGGCTCGGCCA
>NZ_JASIRT010000083.1 GCF_030063475.1 Roseomonas sp. E05 | reverse complement strand
CCCAGCCACTAGCTTAATCTGTTGACGCCCGTTTCGGACCCCGTTTCACTACGGGCCGGAGCGGGCGTTGGTATTTTGGGGGTGTTTTGGCGGGTTCGGAACCTAAAGGGAACGGATTGAGGCACCCAAAGCTGGGCGCTAATACTGACGAGGTCTCTGCGGGAAAACGCTCCGTAAGTAGAACGAGACCCATCCCCGGCCGCTTCAAAAGTATTCAAGTCAATTTCTGCAAGACTCCAGGCTGCGAGAACATGTGTGTCGAGCCTCGAACCGGGGCCGTACTGACGGGACGTGGCACCGCTTCTGATGGCTACCGAGTTTCTGGTGCCAGGATTGAGTCCAACCTGCGGTGCAACTACTGCGGTGTGGAGAGTCGTATCAAGTCCAACCGCGCGATTCACGAGGAATTCCTTCGACAGGCCGCCCACCTGTTCACGCCCGTCCCGCTGGTCTGCTCCACTCCCGACTGCGTTTCCGACCCCGCCAACCTGCCCGGCGCCTTCCGGCGCTTCGGCCGCAGCGCGGCGGGCGCCCTCCGCTTCCAGTGCCGCACCTGCCGCGCGACCTTCTCCGTCGCGGGGCCGACCTCGCGTCAGCGCCGGACCCGGGCCAACGCTCCCATCTTCCGGCACCTCGTGAACAAGTCACCGCTCAACCGCATCGTCGAGCTGTGCGGTGTCTCCTTCCCCACCCTCTACGACAAGATTGCCTTCATCCACCGCCAGTGCGCCCTGTTCGCCGCGTCCCGCGAGGCGCGCCTGCCGGAGATGGACCTCGGCCGCAGGCACCTCAGCACCGACCGCCAGGACTACATCGTCAACTGGGGCAGCCGGGCGAACCGCAAGACCATCCAGCTCACCGCCGTTGCCACGGCCGACCGACAATCAGGCTACCTCCTCGCCTTCAGCCCGAACTTCGACGCCTCCCTCGACCAGGAGGCGGTCGAGGCCGCCTGGCAGCAAGCCGGGGACGCCGACAAGCCGCCCGCGCTGCGGGACACGGCACGGGTCTGGACCAAGGCCGATTACGAGGTCTCCCTGGCCCGCGCTGCCGCCCGGGCAGTACCTTTGCTCCCGGCGCGGACTGGCGATCAGGTCGAGGCCAGCTTTCGGACACGCGATGACCTGGACGCCCCCGAGGCCATGGTGGAGGGACAGCAGCTTCCATCCCGCGGGGTGCAGATCCACGCCGACTACCTCGTCCACGGCCATTTCCACGTCCTGCGCCACCTGCTCCGGAGCACCGCACACCTAAGCTTCGCCCTCGACGAAGACAGTGGCCTGCTGGCCGCCTGCATGGGCGCCTTTGGCAACCGAGTCCTCGACGGCTCGGCCGAGGTGGTCCAGGTACGCATCGACAAGGAACTCAGCATCGACGGCCGCCGCAGGGAACTCGCCGACCGTCGGAAGGGCTTCGCAGCCCTGCGCGCCGCGCTGCCGGTGCCCCGCCCCTGGACGGTCGGCGATGACCTGGTCCGCGAGGAGCAGCGGGACGCGACCGAGGTGGTGGCGCGGATGGTGCGGGACCTCCGGGACCGCAGCCCCGAGCCGGTGCGGAAGCTCCAGCGCACGTGGGTCGGGAACCCGGTGCCCGACCCGGCCGAGCCGCGGAAGCACTGGCGCTACGTCAGCGACGCCACCCACCTCAGTGACAACGAGGTCGCCTACCTGCTGCGGATGTCGACCCTGGCACCCGTAGACAAAGCCTTCGCGATGCTCCGGCGCCGGGTGGCGATGTTCGAGCGTCCCGTCAGTTCGGTCCGCCGGGCGCGGCGGTCCTGGCAAATCTACGCGGCCTACGACCCCCGCATGGTCGGCCTGCTGCTCGAGATCTTCAGGGTCTGGCACAACTGGCTGTGGCGTAGCCCCAAGGACGGGAAGACCGCCGCCGAGCGGCTCGGCCTGGCCCAGGGCACCGTCCGCGAGGACCACATCCTCGGCTATGACTTGCGGGTCGCCATCGAGCGCCTGTGGGAGCGGCAGGCGGCGGCCGAATGAAGTAGCGGGGGCGGCATTACTGCCGCCCCCGCCATCAACACGTTAAGCTAGTGGCTGGG
>NZ_JASIRT010000082.1 GCF_030063475.1 Roseomonas sp. E05 | reverse complement strand
GCGGCTTGGGCCGTTCGGGCGGCAGCAGCGGCTTGATCGCCGCCCAAAGATCATCAGGAACAAGGGGCTTCGCCATGCCCCTGGTAACGCGCCTCACCAGGTTTCGTTAGACGCTTTTAGCCTGAGCCTCGGCGCGCGTCCGTCCCACGATCGGCACGATGCCCGGCAGGATGAGAAGACTCTCCCAGGCTCGGCCATGCCCGGCAAGGCGTCCCTTGATGCAGGCATAGTAGTCACGCGCCTTGGAGAGATCCTGCTCGGCGCTGAAGACAATATCGGCCGTGGCAGCCGCGATGTCCCGGCCTTGCTCGGATGCGCCCGCCTGGACGATTACAGGGCGCCCTTGCGGGGTTCGCGCCACCGATAGCGGACCGCGGACCTTGAAATGCTTTCCGCAATGCGCAAGGGTATGCAGCTTCGCCGGATCGAAGAAGATTCCCGAGCTTTTGTCCTGCAGGAAGGCATCCGCCTCCCAGCTGTCCCAAAGGCCAAGCACCACTTGGACGAATTCCATCGCGCGCTCGTACCGGTCGGCATAAGCCATCTGGCTATCGCGGCCGAAATTCAGCGCCTCCGCGTCCGACCAGGAGGTCACCACGTTCCAGCCGGCCCGACCACCGCTGATATGGTCGAGCGAGCCGAATTTCCGGGCAATATGATAGGGCTCATTGTAGGTCGTGGAGGCAGTGGCAACGAGGCCGATATGGCTCGTCATCGGTGCCAGCGCTGAAAGCAAGGTCAGCGGTTCGAGCTCGGCGTTCTGATCGGACCGGCAGAGCGCGCCAGGCGGCTCATCGCGGCCGCGTATGCCGATGCCATCCGCCAGGAACACCATGTCGAACAGCCCGCGCTCCGCCGTCTGAGCGCTCCGCAGAAAATGGCGGAAGTCCCGCGCGCCGCCTGCCGGAACATCGGGGTGGCGCCAGGCTCCCGAGTGGTAGCCGACACCACGCATCGATAGACCTAGCCGCAGCTTTCTTCGTTCCACTTCGCCTAGCCTCCTGGCTGCTGAATGCCCTACTGCGAAAAGCTAGACCCGGCACACACATTCCGCCATGGGTATTCCTGCATTTCCGTGCTCCACGGCATCTTGCCTGCCGGTTCGCATTAGACAACCATAAGGAGCACGCAGCGGAATCGGAGCCCACATGGCAAAGTACCGAATCGAGGAGATGACCTTCCTAGAGTTTCGCGAGCATATGGCGAAAGATCCGGTCATTCTGCTCCCGCTCGGCAGTGTCGAAATCCAGGGGCCCTGCAACCCAATGGGTGATTTCATGCTGGCCGCCGAGCTGGCTGGGCGCGTCGCGGAACGCACGGGCGCTCTCGTTTCGCCGACTTTCCCCTTCGGCTGCGCCGACTACTTCCGCGATGTTCCAGGGGGCATGCAGGTCTCCGCTTCCACCTTCCGGGCCGTGTTGCGCGACATGGTCTGCAGCTTCCTCGACCATGGCCTGGAGCGGCTTCTCGTCTTCAATGGACATACCGGGAATAATGCGCTGATCGACGAAACGCTCCGGCAGATCCGCCGGGAGCGCGGGGTGATCATTCCTTGGCTGAATATCTGGCCGCTGGTCCCAAACAGCCTGCGCGCCGAGGCTCATGGCGAGAATGTCGGCCGCGCCTCCGGGCATGGCTCGGATCCGATCGGCTCCGTCTACGAGTATTTCCGTCCTGAACTGACGCGGCGAGAGATAGCCGGAACCGAGGAGCCAAAGAGGAGCTTGATTGGGCTTCCGACCGGCGGCTTGAATTCGGTGAAGCTGGGGGAGGTGGATGTCTTTGTGCCTATCAACATGACGGACCACTGCGATGCCGTCGTGGGGGGCGATCCCTCCCTCGCCAATGCACAAGCCGGCAAACTGTTCGCCGACTATATCGTGGAAACCTCCGCCGAGCTGGTGGAGCATCTCAAGACCGCACCGATGCGCGATCCTGCGCCGCGACTGGGGGTACCGACCTAGCGCTAGCATTCCCCAAAGCAGGAGCGATCAGCAGGAATGCTTGATGAATGCGGGCAAGCCCGGCGAGTTGGCGGCAGAGCCTCCGCTTGGGTTTGGCTGTCTGGTCGCGGGACATTGTTGGGAGCCGGTCGGGCGGGCTATCGTAGAGTACGCCTACCGCTTCGCGCGCCTGAAGGGCACCGTGCCGGGAGGAAGCTGAGGCATGCTCCAGATC
>NZ_JASIRT010000081.1 GCF_030063475.1 Roseomonas sp. E05 | reverse complement strand
CCAGTTGGAATAGCCGACCACGCCATGGACATAGTCCGGCTTGTCGCCCAGCCAGGAGGAGAACTTGGTCAGATCAGCGGTGCTGTTGCCAACATAGACGCCAAGAGCGGTCATGGGGGAAGCCTTCTGAGTGAGCTGGGCGGGGGCCCGGCGTTGCTCACTCAAAAGTGAGTGATAGTTATTAACGGGTAGTTACTCAATCATGGGTTGTATCACAAAAAAGTGAGTTTTTGCGGATTGCCGGTCCGCGCACCGCAACCGAGGGCTGCCTTGGCTGTTTCTGGCCCGGCACACCGTGGGCGGAGCCTTGCCGGGCGGGACAGGGTCGCGCGGGCCGACGTGAAGCGTGCCCCATTGCCTTCAGGCGAAGCCGGCCCAGCGCTCAGCTGTCCGCCAGCAGAAGCCTTCCCGGTCCGCTTTCAGCAGAGTGCGGTCTGAAGGATGGATCCCGACTCTGCGCCAGCGGGCCGGTCAGCGGCTCTCTTGTGCCGGGACGTGCGGGAACAGGTCGCGCGAGAGATGGTCCCTCGCCGTCTGCCTGCAGCGGCAATTGCGGCAACCGGCTTATGGCTCAAGGGAACGGCCGCGTTTCTCTTCTCCAGCCTTTCCTCCCGCTCCGCCGGCGGGGCGCCTCCGGAGATGGCGTATCCTGGGCTCGAACATCCCGGCGATCTCCTCGTAGATCGTTCCCACCCGCAGGGGCTGCCCCTCGCGCATGAACACCTCGGGGACTGACTTTGCGGCATCGTCCAGGAGGGATGTGCTCGGTCTGCTGAGCTTTCCCGTTCGGCAGCCAGGCGCCCACCAGCGGAGGGCCTTCGCGGCCCCGAGGCCTGGTCGTCAGAGTACCACTCTCGGCGGAGCGGCCGGCGCCAGCTGCCGCACAGCCGACTGACGACATTAGGCCTGACGGATTGGTCGTCCGCGTCGCACCGCTCTCTGCAGCGCCTGGCCTGCAATCCCCGGGTCCACATCCCAGAGATACGGCAGATGCTCGGCACCGAAGCGGACAGGGTAAGCCAGAAATCACGTACTAGGCGGTTAGCGTCACCTCCAGCGGTTGCCAGCGCGCTTCCTGAAGTCCGCCCTGCTGCGTCATGGACTTCCTGACGGAAGGTGAGAGTAGGATGATGAATTGCACCGACCCTGCATCTCGAGCGCGCTGAGAAGGAGACAGTCTGTGGAACCGAGAGTGCTCTTTGCAGACAGGACCTTTCCCGACACGGCCCGCTATCTGCAGACAGCCGCGCCGGCCCTGCAGATCGAGGTCGATGACCTTGCCGCCCATCCGCAGCGCCGATGGACAGCACCGGTTGTGGTGCCCCTGATGACGCGGATTGATGGCGCCGTCATGGACCGCATCGACGGGCTGAAGCTGATCCAGCAATGGGGCGCCGGCCTGGAGGGGGTCGATCTCGCAGCTGCCACGGCGCGCGGCATCGCCGTGGGCAATGTTGCCAGCACAGCGACGGGCAACGCGGAATCCGTCGCGGAATGGTGCATCATGGCGGCACTGGCCCTGAGCCGCCACCTGCCGGATCTGAGCGCGCGGATGCGGCACGGCGGTGCGTGGGGCGGGCCGGTCGGCCGCTCTCTGCTCGGCCGCACAGCCTGCATCGTCGGCCTGGGCGGGATTGGCCAGGCGCTCGCCAGCCGGCTGCGGCCGTTCGGCATGCAGATCGTGGCAGCCACGCGGACCCCGGATACGGCTCGGGCCGCGGCATTCGGCATCGCGGACATCCGCGGGCTGGACCGCCTGGGTTCACTGCTCGGCATCAGTGACTATGTCTTCCTGTGCTTGCCGCTGACCCGGGAGACGCGGCACATCATCGATGCCGCGACCCTGCAGGCGATGCGCCCGGAGGCCTTTCTGATCAACGCCGGGCGCGGCGGGCTGGTGGATCAGGACGCCCTGCTGCAGGCCATCAACGCGCGGCAGATCGCGGGAGCCGGGCTCGACGTGTTCACGCCGGAACCCCTCAGCCCGTCCTCGCCGCTGCTGGAGCGCGCCGAGATCCTGGCGACACCCCATATCGCCGGGGTAACGGACTGGTCCTATGCACGGGTGGCCCAGCAGATTGCTCAGGTGATCGAGGCTGTCGCCGCGAAAGCGCCGCTGCCGCATTGCATCAACTGGCCAGCGGTCGCGGAACGGATCTACGCCGCTTAGCCGGCCGGTGCGCCGCCGGCCTCAAGCACCTGGCAAACACCCCCGCATCCAGCCGGTCTTGTACCGCCGAGTCTATGAGCTGACTTGCGGCACCCAGGGATAGCTGGTGAGGGAGCGGAGGCGGTCTGGAGTGAGCCTGCGCCATGCTTCGCAGGCGGCATCCCGCACGGCGTGATAGTC
>NZ_JASIRT010000080.1 GCF_030063475.1 Roseomonas sp. E05 | reverse complement strand
GTAAGCGTCAGCCGAGCCTGGCCTTGAGTTGATGGTGCTGGTTCGCCGAATTGGCTGGCATGACGGACAGCACGACGACGGCAGCACTCGCAAACTCCTCTTACGACGGTAGCAGGAGCGGCTCCGGAGTTCGCGCGGGCCGCGGCGTCGAGGTTCGGGTGCGGGAGGTCCGGCGCCGGATCTGGTCGACGGAGGAACGGCTTCGGATTGTCCGGGAGACGCTGGAGCCTGGTGCGATCGTCCAGGTGGTGGCGAAGCGGCACGGCGTCAGCACGGGTCAGCTCTATACCTGGCGCAAGCAGATGCTGGCCACGGCGATGGCAGGCTTTGTACCGGTGGAGGTTGTACCGGAGGCGCCGCAACTCCCGCCGCCTGGCTTGGCCCAGCCGCCTGACAGCGGCGCAGCGCCTGGCGTGATCGAGATTGCACTGCCCTCTGGCACCAGCATCCGCATCACCGGATGCGCCGACGCCGCGACACTGCGCATCGTGCTGGCTGGGATGGGTGGGCGCTGATGCTGGGCCCGCCGCCGGGCACGCGGGTGTTCCTGGCCTGCGGCACGACGGATATGCGCAAGGGCTTCGACGGCCTGGCCGCACAGGTGCAGACGGTGCTTGCGCAGGATCCCTATAGCGGCGCGATGTTCTGCTTTCGCGGCCGCCGCGGCGATCTGCTCAAGATTTTGGTCTGGGACGGACAGGGCCTGATCCTCCTTGCCAAGAGGCTGGAGAAAGGCAGGTTCGTCTGGCCTCAGACGCAGGGCGGCGTCGTCTCGTTGACCGCGGCGCAGCTCTCGATGCTGGTCGAGGGGATCGACTGGCGCATGCCCGCCTGGACTGCGCGGCCGCAGGCCACGGTGTAGTCGGTCTGCCATTGCAGCGGCCATCGCGTTGCGTAGAATCATGGCGTGCACGCCGCGTCGTTCGACACGCCTGACGCCGAGATCGCAGCGCTCCGCGCGCTGCTGGCCGAGCGCGATGCCGAGTTGCGCAGCGCGACTTTTGAAATCGAGAAGCTGAAAGTCCAGCTCGCCACCCTGCGGCGGGACCGCTACGGCAAGTCGTCGGAGAAGCTGGCCGCCGAGATCGGTCAGTTCGAGATGCTGATCGGCGATGCCGAGGAGGATCAGGCGCAGGCCGCCGCCGCGGCGGAGAAGGCCAGGACGAAGGGACAGCCTGGCAACCAGCGGCGCCCGGCGCTCCGCAAACCGCTGCCGGAGCATCTGCCACGGGAGACGATCCTGCATGAGCCGGTATTCGCCTGCCGCTGCGGCTGCACGGACCCGAAGCGCCTGACGAAGCTGGGCGAAGACGTCACCGAGATCTTGGAGAAGATCCCGGCCCGGCTGAAGGTCATCCGCCACGTCCGGCCCCGCTATGCCTGCCGGGCCTGCGAGGCCGTCCTGCAGGCGCCTGCCCCCGATCTGCCGATCGAGAGGGGGCGGCCGGGTCCCGGCCTGCTCGCGCATGTGCTGGTCTCGAAGTATCTCGACGGCCTGCCGCTCTACCGCCTCTCGGCCATCCTGGCGCGCGAGGGCGTGGAGATCGAGCGGCAGACCCTGGCCGACTGGGTCGGCCGCGGTGCCTGGTGGCTGAGCCGCCTGGCCGAGGCGATCGGCACCTATGCGCTGCGGCACGGCCTCATCTGGACCGACGACACGCCGATCGCCGTGCTGGCGCCAGGGCGCGGCCGGACGCGGCAGGGGCGGTTCTGGGTCTATGCCATCGACCCGAGGCCCTGGCAGGGCCCGGGACCGCCCGCGGCGTTCTACCGCTACTCGCCCGACCACAAGGGAGAGCGGCCGCGCGGGCACCTCCAGAACTTCGCGGGCTGGCTGCATGCCGATGGCTACACCGGCTACGACGCGCTGACCCAACCGCGCGGCAACCAGCCGCCGCAGGTCACCCACGTCGCCTGCTGGGCGCATGCCAGGCGCAAGCTGTTCGAGGTGTTCGAGGCCACGAAGTCACCGATCGCCGAGGAGGCCTTGCAGCGTATTGCCGCCCTCTACGCCATCGAGGCCGAGGTCAACGGCAGACCCGCTGATCAGCGTCGCGCCGAGCGCCAGGCCCGCAGCAAGCCGCTGCTCGACGACCTGCACGACTGGATGCTGACGCAGCGTCGCCGGTTGTCCGGCAAGTCGACGCTGGGCAAAGCGCTGCAATACGCGCTGAACCGGTGGGAGGCGCTGACGCGCTATCTCGAGGACGGCAGGCTCTCGATCGACAATAACCTCGCCGAGCGGCTGCTGCGCGGCATCGCTCTGACCAGGAAGAATTTTCTGTTCCTCGGATCGGACACCGGCGGCGATCGCGCCGCCATCATCTACACCGTCGCCGAAACCGCAAAGCTGAATGGCCTGGACCCGGAAGCCTACATCGCCGTTGTGCTCGACCGCCTCGCCCGGGGCCACACCATCGACCGCATCGACGAACTCCTGCCGTGGAACTTCAGGCTCACCGCATCACCCGCGGGAACGGGCTGACGCTTACGC
>NZ_JASIRT010000079.1 GCF_030063475.1 Roseomonas sp. E05 | reverse complement strand
CAAATTATGTCAGTGCGCCGCGGGCGAGCGCCCTGCTTGACCTTCCCACCATGGAAGCCCCCCATTTGGTCGCTTCGGGCCAGAGCCAATCCGCCGAGGCGGACCACCACGGGAGACGGCATCATGAGTGGTGAGCATCAAGATCATCGACACGATCACCACCAACGTTCTACGCATGATCATGGACCTGTCGCTGCGGATCACCATGGCCACAGCCCTGGTGGCGCGGCGGTGGCCGGAAAGGGGTCCGTCACCGATCCGGTCTGCGGGATGAAGGTGGACCCGGCGACCTCGAAGCACCGCCTCGAGCACGGCGGAACGACCTTCCACTTCTGCTCCGCGGGGTGCCGGACGAAGTTCGAGGCCGACCCTGAGAAGTATCTGCGCCCGGAGGAGGTGGAGGCACCCGCCCCGGTGCCGAAGGGCGCCATCTACACCTGCCCCATGCATCCGGAGATCCGCCAGCAGGGGCCGGGCAACTGCCCGCTCTGCGGCATGGCCCTCGAGCCGCTGGAGATGACGGCCGAAGCCGTCCCGAACCAGGAACTGGCCGACATGACCCGGCGGTTCTGGATCGGGCTGGCGCTGACTCTGCCGGTTCTCCTCCTGGAGATGGGCGGGCACGTCCCGGGGCTTGGCCTGCACCACCTCGTCTCGCAGCGGGTTTCCGCCTGGGTGCAGTTCGCCTTCGGGACGCCGGTCGTGCTCTGGGCGGGATGGCCGTTCTTCGTCCGTGGCTGGCAGTCGGTGGTGAAGCGCAGCCTGAACATGTTCACCCTCATCGCGCTCGGGACGGGCGCGGCCTACCTCTACAGCCTGGTCGCGACCTTCGCGCCCGGCATCTTCCCGGCGGGCTTCCGCGGCGCGGATGGTGCGGTCGCCGTTTATTTCGAGGCGGCCGCCGTCATCACCGTGCTCGTGCTGCTCGGGCAGGTGCTGGAACTCCGGGCGCGCGAACGGACCGGCGGCGCCATCCGCGCCCTGCTGAACATGGCGCCCAAGACCGCGCGGCGCATCCGCCCGGACGGCTCCGACGAGGAGATCCCGCTGGCCGAGGTGCAGGTCGGCGACCGGCTGCGGGTGCGGCCGGGCGAAAGCGTTCCGGTGGATGGCGAGGTGCTGGAAGGCGGCGGATCGGTGGACGAGTCCATGGTCACCGGCGAATCCCTGCCAGTGGAGAAGGCGCCCGGCACCAAGGTGATCGGGGCCACCGTGAACGGCACCGGCTCGCTGGTGATGCGGGCCGAGAAGGTGGGGGCCGACACCATGCTGTCGCGCATCGTCGCCATGGTGGCGGAGGCGCAGCGCAGCCGGGCGCCGATCCAGCGCATGGCCGACACCGTGGCGGGCTGGTTCGTGCCCGCCGTCGTCGCGGTTGCGGTGCTGGCCTTCATCGCCTGGGCCGTCTGGGGTCCGAGCCCGGCCCTGGCCTATGCGCTGATCGCCGCCGTCTCGGTGCTGATCATCGCCTGTCCCTGCGCGCTCGGCCTGGCCACGCCCATGAGCATCATGGTCGGCGTCGGCAAGGGGGCCGGTGCGGGAGTGCTCATCAAGTCGGCCGAGGCGCTGGAGCACCTGGAGAAGGTGGACACCCTGGTGGTGGACAAGACCGGCACCTTGACCGAGGGCAAGCCCAAGGTGGTGGCGGTGGTCCCGGCGGAGGGCCTGGCCGAGGCCGAGGTGCTGCCGCTCGCCGCCAGCCTGGAGCGGTCGAGCGAGCACCCGCTGGCGGCTGCCATCGTTGCCGCCGCCAGGGAGCGGGGCATGGCGTTGGTGGAGCCGGACGACTTCGCCTCCGTCACCGGCAAGGGCGTCACGGGGAAGGTCGATGGCCGCCGGGTGGCGCTCGGCAACGCACGGCTGATGCAGGAACTCGGCGTGGACCTGGGCGGGCTCGCGGGCAGGGCGGACGAACTGCGCCGCGAGGGCGGCACGGCCCTGTTCCTTGCCGTGGACGGCAGGCCGGGCGGCGTCATCGCGGTCGCCGACCCGGTGAAGGCGACGACGCCCGCCGCCCTGGAGAGCCTGCGGGCCGAGGGCATCCGCATCGTCATGCTCACCGGCGACAACCGGACGACGGCCGAAGCGGTTGCGCGGAAGCTCGGCATCCAGGAGGTGGAGGCCGACGTCCTGCCCGAGGACAAGAACCGCATCGTCCGGCGCCTGCGGAAGGAGGGCAAGGTGGTCGCCATGGCGGGCGACGGCGTCAACGACGCGCCGGCGCTGGCCGAGGCCGATGTGGGCATCGCCATGGGCACGGGCACGGACGTCGCCATGCAGAGCGCGGGCGTGACCCTGGTGAAAGGCGACCTGGCGGGCATCGCGCGGGCGCGGCACCTGTCGCGCGCGGTGATGCGCAACATCCGCCAGAACCTGTTCTTCGCCTTCGCCTACAACACCCTCGGCATCCCGCTCGCCGCGGGCGTGCTCTACCCGTTCCTGGGCATCCTGCTCAGCCCGGTCGTCGCAGCCCTGGCCATGGCGCTGAGCTCGGTCTCCGTCATCGGCAATGCACTGCGCCTGCGGG
>NZ_JASIRT010000078.1 GCF_030063475.1 Roseomonas sp. E05 | reverse complement strand
TGGCGCCCGGCGATTACGATGAGCGGTAATCGGCAATTATGATGAGCGCCCGGCGGTGCGGCGGAGGGTGGGCGTAGCCCGCCCGGAGCCGTTCCGCCGGGCGAGCGCGCCTGCGGATGCGTGTCAGGCTCTGCCCTGGTCCCAGAAACATGGGGTGGGGTGGTGCCGGGCAGACACGTCACGGATCAGCAGGTGAGGCTTTACATGAACGAACGCCGGACCGCGCCACAGGCCCTGGCCGCCGCGAGGGCAGGCCTGTCGGTGGCCACCGCACGCCGGATCGAGCGAGATCCCCGGCCGCCATCGGAGCGGCGGGAGCCACGGCACTGGCGCACGCGGGAGGACCCGCTGGCGCTCGTCTGGGAGAGCTTCATCCTGCCCCTCCTGCAACGCGCACCCGGCCTCAAGCCGGTCACGGTGCTGCACGAACTCGACCGCGCCTTTCCCGGCGCCTACGGCGAGAGCATTCGGCGCACCCTGGAGCGGCGGATGCGCGACTGGCGGGCGGTGCACGGTCCAGAGCGGGAGGTGATGTTTCCGCAGAGCCACGCGCCGGGCCGCCTGGGCCTGTCGGATTTCACCCATGCCACCGACCTCGGCGTGACGGTCGGCGGCACGCTGCTTGAGCACCGGCTCTACCACTTCGCGCTCGCCTTTTCCGGCTTCGAGAGTGCCGAGGTCGTCCTCGGCGGCGAGAGCTTCACCGCGCTGGCGTCGGGCCTGCAGAACGCACTCGCCACGCTGGGCGGCGCGCCGGTCGAACACCGCACCGACAGCCTGTCCGCCGCCTTCCGCAATCTCGCCCCTGAGGCCGCCGAGGACATCACCCGCCGCTACGCCGCGCTCTGCGGCCACTACGGCATGATCGGCTCACGCAACAACCGCGGTCAGGCGCATGAGAACGGCGCCATCGAGAGCCGCCACGCCCATATTAAGTCACGCCTCGGCCAGGCGCTGCTGCTGCGCGGCAGCCGCGACTTCGAGAGCCTCGCCGCCTACCGCGTCTTCGTCGCCGAGGTGGTGGCCCAGCACAATGCCCGGCACCGGCGCGAGATCGCCCTCGAATGCACCGCGCTGCGCCCGCTGCCGCCTGGCCGGGCGCCGGATTACGTCGAGGCCAGCGTGCTGGTGACCACCAGCGGCGGCTTTTCCTTTCGCCGGGTGTTCTACACCGTCCCCTCGCGCCTGGTCGGGCGGCGCCTGCGGCTGCGGGTCTACGAGGAGCGGCTCGAGGCCTATCTGGGCGGCACCCACCTCCTGACGCTGCCGCGGCGGCGGGGGAGCCCGGACGGCCGGCGTGGCCATGTGGTGGACTATCGCCACGTCCTTCATGCGCTGCGCGCCAAGCCAGGCGCCCTGGTGGGGCTGAGCTACCGCGACGCCCTCTGGCCGCGCCCGGCCTTTGCCCGGGCCTGGGATGCGCTGATCGTCCGCGGTCCCGAGCGCCGAGCCTGCCGCACCATGGTCGGCCTCCTGGTCCTCGCCCACGAGGACGGCTGCGAGGCCGAACTCGCCGCGGCGCTCGAGAGCACCCTCGACGCCGGGCGCCTGCCCGACCTGGACGAGCTGCGTCGACGCTTCGCGCGGAGCCGCACCGAGACACCAACCGTGCACGTGGCGCTGCCGCCACCAGGCGCCTACGACGCGCTCCTGCCGGAGCTCGGCCGATGAGCCGCATCACCGTCGACACCGCACGCCTGCCGGTGCTGCTGAACGAACTGCGCCTGCCCACCTTCGGCAGGCTCTGGTCGGGCTTTGCCGAGACGGCTGACACCGAGAGCTGGCCCGCGGCGCGCTTTCTCGCCACGCTCGCCGAGCATGAACTCGCCGAGCGCCAGCAGCGTCGCATCGCCCGCCACGCCCAGGCCGCTCACCTGCCCCCGGGCAAGACCTTCGACAGCTTCGACTTCGCCGCGGTGCCCATGGTGAGCAAGGCGCGCTTCCTGGCGCTCGCCGAGGGCGACAGCTGGCTCGAGGCCGGGCGCAACATCCTGCTGTTCGGCCCGCCCGGCACCGGCAAAAGCCATCTCGCCGCCGCCCTCGGCTATGCCCTCGTCGACAACGGGTTCCGCGTCCTGTTCGCCCGTACCACCGACCTGGTGCAGCGTCTGCAGGCTGCCCGCCAGGATCTCGCCCTGGCCAGCGCCATCGAGAAGCTCGACAAGTACCACCTGCTCATTCTCGATGACCTCTCCTACGTGCAGAAGAGCCAGTCCGAAACATCGGTCCTGTTTGAACTCATCGCCGCCCGCTACGAGCAGCGCTCACTGCTGATCACCGCCAATCAACCCTTCGGCGCCTGGGACAGCATCTTTCCCGACAAGGCCATGACCGTCGCCGCCATCGACCGCCTCGTCCACCATGCCGTCATCATGGAGATGAACGTCGAAAGCTACCGACGCCGCACCGCCATCGAACGCACCAGGACCACCACCACCTAATCGCCGCGCAACGTCAATTACCGTCCCCTCTTGTCGCAGCGCGACATCTGGACAACCTTCACCACCGCATCCGCGGCGCTCATCATAGTTGACGCCCAGCGCTCATCCCAATCGACGTGCTACA
>NZ_JASIRT010000077.1 GCF_030063475.1 Roseomonas sp. E05 | reverse complement strand
CGGGGCCGTCCGCGCCGCCGGCCCGCCAAGCTGCACGCCGACAAAGGCCATGATCACCGCCGCTGCCGCCAGGAGGGCCGGGCGCGCGGCATCGTCCCACGGATCGCCCGGCGCGGCATTCCTGTCGGCAGCGGCGGTGATCATAAGCCTTGTCGGCGTGCAGCTTGCGCGGCCTGCGACGGGGCCGGCCAGGGCCGCCAATCCGGACACGCGGCACAGCATCCAGCGTGGCGGCCAACATGCGGCTGTCGTGCCGGTTGGCGCCGCTGAGTGTCAGGCCAAGCGGCGTTCCGCGAGCGTCCATGACAAGGTGGCGCTTGGTACCGGGCTTGCGCGGTCCGTCGGGTTCGAGCCGATCTCCGCACCCCCCTTTTGGCGCCAATGCTGGCGCTGTCGAGCGCGGCCCGTGACCAGTCGATGGCCTCTGCCGCCTGAAGGCGCTCCAGCAGCACCCGGTGCAGGCGGCTCCACACGCCGGCTGCCTGCCAGTCCCGCAACCGGCGCCAACACGTCATGCCGGACCCGCAGCCCATCTCCACCGGCAGCCGTTCCCAGGCTGTCCCGGTGGTGAGCACGAACACGAGGCCGGTCAGGGCAGCTCGCTCCGGCAGCCGAGGGCGCCCGCCCTGCGGCTTGGGCCGCTCAGGCGGCAGCAGCGGCTCGACCGCCGCCCCGAGATCATCGGGAACAAGGGGCTTCGCCATACCCCAACAACGCCGCTCAACAGGTTTCGTTAGGTGCTTTTAGGCTCGCCCGATGCGGCCCTGCCAGGGGCAGCAGCTGCGGCTCGAGAATTGGCCAAGGCTCATCCAAAAGCCGAAGTTTAACCATATCCTTCAGATTGGCAGAACTCCATTGGCTTTCAGGCCTTGAAAGGCAAGTTAACCACTGCGAACGCGTACATCCTGCCCGCCGGTCGAGCTGCCGTAGCAGAGCCTTCCGCTGGGCCGCACGGCGCCAAATCCTCCAGCGCCGAAGGTTCCCTCACCATCACTGCAGGCTGCATCCTTGCCGATCTGCCGGGAGCGAGGCACCGCTAGGGGGGAGTGGTTAGGAATCTTGAACCCTTCGATGACAGAATCCGGGCGGCATTACGCCGTTCTGCAGGAGATGAAGCCCGCCATGATCCAACGCGCCAGCTTGATGGCCATTGCTTCCAGCTTGCGGGATGCCTACTCGCCTCTGGAGGCAAATTTCACTGCGACAGGGCGGCAACTGGAGCGTGCAACGAGCGCGCTAGGTGGACTGGGCTGCTGCTTTGAAGCGCTGGAGGAACAGCTTCGCGGCCCGCAGCTTGCTGAGGTCATGGGCCGGTTTGAGCAGGCCGCTGGACAGGTCTGCGGCATTGCGGCAGTCCTGCGATCAGAACGCAACATGCTCGAAAGGATGCATCGCCAGCTTGCGGCTATCGCAGGCGCCCTGAACCAACTCAGCGGCACGGTGCGGGCAGTGGGCATGCTCACCGCCTCAGCGAAAGTCTGCGCCTCCGCCCTTCACGAGACGCGTGAGGATTTCGTTACCTTCACCGACGAGATCGTGCGCCTGTTCGAGCTTTCCCGTAGCAGCTTGGGTGAGTTCCAACAGGCGGCGACGCGGCTACTGGAGAGCGTCCGGTCTGGCCTCACTCAGCAGGACAGCTTCGCGCGCCAGCAAGCCGAAGCGCTGCAGAGCATTCCCATCTGGCTGGCTGAGAGCACAGCTGCGGTCGAGCGGCGGTTGCACGCCGGGGCCGATACTTCCACCGAGGTCCGTGCGCGCTCGGCCGCCATTGCCCGGCAGGTGGCGGAGTCGATCGTGGCGCTACAAATTGCGGATAGCACGCGCCAGCGCGTGGAGCATGTGGAGGCGGCACTGGTCGTGCTCATCAGCCACGATGCTCCTAAGGAGGCATCGGAACAGGCACTTGTGCTGGCACATGTCTGCCATCTTCAGGCGGCTCAGTTGCTCAGCGCGGCGGAAGATCATGCGGCGCAGGTGCAACGCGTTGATGCTGCTTTAAATGCTATGGCGCAGGACGCACGGCACATCTGCGCCGTGGGTAGTGAGGCCTATGGCGCAGGGGCGCGGCGTGACAGCTTTCTTGGGCCTCTGGAGGAGAACGTTCGTCAGGCTTTGACGCTGCTTCGGGACTTTCGGGCAGCGCAGGCTACCGTGGACGGAATGGTGCGGGGCATCGCCATAGCCGTGGCGCAACTGGCAGGCCATATCAAGACGGTAGGGGAGGTTGAAACCGATCTGCGACTCATGAGCCTGAATATGACGCTCAAGTCTGGCCGGTTGCACGATGCCGGCCGTACCTTGCTCACCATCGCGAGGGAACTCCGTACCTGCGCCGATCAGACTACGCAGATCGTGGCGCTGCTTACACAGGAACTGACCAGCATCACGGAGCTGGCACAGGACCGCGCCGCGCGCCAGCCAACCCACGAGGAAGCGGCACTTGAGCACCTTGACGGCCTGATGTCGGGTGCCATGGAGAAGCTTCAGGCTGTGAGGCTTCAGATCACTCATGCCCTGGCGACGCTGGAAGCAGAAGGTGGCGAGGCCGCGGCTGCTTTGCGAGCCGCGGCAGCCAATTTGGTCGTTGCTGACGTACCTGCCATGTTGCGGATGGCTGCGGAGAAACTCATCACGCTGGCTGGCGCCCCCCCTCCGGATGAAGCGGCTCTTGCTACCGTCCGGCACCTGATGCCAGCAGGAGCTAATTACACGATGGCAAGCGAACGCCAGGTACAGGCGCGGCTGAGTGGCAGTGATGGCCCAGTGGCAAGCGCGGCAGAGGATATTCTCGAAGATATCCTGTTCTGAACATCGCCTTTCGCAGCCGCTGTCTGGTCGTGGGACATTGTTGGGAGCCGGTCGGGCGGGCTATCGTAGAGTACGCCTACCGCTTCGCGCGCCTGAAGGGCACCGTGCCGGGAGGAAGCTGAGGCATGCTCCAGATCCACCCCAATGCCC
>NZ_JASIRT010000076.1 GCF_030063475.1 Roseomonas sp. E05 | reverse complement strand
CGCAACGTCAATTACCGTCCCCTCTTGTCGCAGCGCGACATCTGGACAACCTTCACCACCGCATCCGCGGCGCTCATCATAGTTGACGCCCAGCGCTCATCCCAATCGACGTGCTACAGTTCGGCATAGGCGTATGCCTAGGCGCAAGCCTAGGCCCTCGGGGCTATGCCCGGTGTCCGGTCGAAATAGGGGCCACTCCATGCGGTCAGGCCTGTCAGACGGAGGCCTGCGACGAAGGTGGTGGTCTTCCAGTGCCCGTGCGGCACGCCTGCGCGCAGGCGCTCGCCACGAGGCGCACGTCCCCGTAGCCGGGCCATCTTGGTGCTGGCACCGGTCTCATCGATGAACACCAGGCGCTCGGGATGGAAGTCAGGCTGTCGGTCGAACCAGGCTTCACGGGCCGTGGCGATGTCCGGCCGATCCTGTTCGGCGGCGTGCGCGGTTTTTTTTGAAGGTGATCGCCCGCGCAGCGAAGAAGCGCCAGAGCGTGCCGATCCCGGCCGAGAGGCCGCGCTCGTCATACAGCCGCTGCTGCATCTCGTGCAGGGTGATGAGAGGCCTGACGGCGATCAGGTCGAGCAGGAAATCGGCCTCTCCATCGAGCTTGGAGCCTTTGGGCTGCCCCTGACGGCGCGCCGCCGTCTCGCCCTCATCTCGCGCCCGCCGCACCCACACAATGGCGGTTGCCGCGCCCACTCCGAAATGGGCCGCCGCCTGCCGTGCCGACATACCTCGCGCCGTCGCGTCGAGGACACGCACCCGGAGATCCTGACTGTAGGCTCGCGCCATCCTTCCCTCCTGCGCAGAAGGGAAAGCGAATCACGCCTCGCCGCAGAAGGAAATCTTCTGAATCGGTGAAAGCGGAAACCGCTCTAGGTGCTATCGAAAGGTGAGCATTGCTGTCCTTCTAAGGAGCGAGCTGCATTCGCTAGGACATGTGTCTGATGCGTTGCAGAAGCTCTAGCAAAGAGCTTTCTAAAGCCCTAACCTTTGGTTGGAGGAAGTCAGCAGGCGGCCAATCACCTGAACGCAAGTGAAGGATCATTGATGGTTGCCTTGATTTCCATGCCGGGCATGTGCCGTGCGTGGCTTCTTGGCTGCAGCTTGATGCTGGCCCCAGCCGTTCCGCAAGCCCTCGCCCAGAGTGTACTTCGCGTCGCTCCCGGAGGAGACATCCCTTCGCTCGATCCGACTGGCCCTGCCGGTACGCAGACCTACATTCACGGAATGATGGTTTACGACACGCTATTCGCTCAGGACGAGAATCTGGGAATCCATCCCCAAATGGTTGGGGAGGAGAGTGTTTCAACCGATAAGCTAAGCTACCGGTTTAAACTGCGCCCGCATCTCAAGTTTCATGACGGCAGCGAGGTCACGACCCGCGACGTCGTGGCCTCGCTCAATCGCTGGATGGAGTTGGATACCGTTGGCCGCACCATGGCCGTGGATGTTGCGGAGCTTCAGGCGGAGGACGAGAAGACCTTCATCATCAAGCTCAGGCGGCCATTTCCGGTCCGCCAAGCCCTTGCCAACAGCGGCAGTGGTTTGCCTGTCATCCTGCGGGAGAAGGAAGCCTTGGGCGGGCGCTTCACGCGCGAGACGCCGATCATTGGCTCCGGGCCATTCCGCTTCCTGGCAAAGGAGTGGATCCCAGGGGCCAAGTTCGCCTATGAGCGCTTCGAGGGCTACGTGTCCCGCGAGGAGCCTACGAACGGCATGGCCGGCGGCAAAGTTGCCAAGGTGGACCGCGTCGAGTTCACCGTCATGCCGGACGCATCCACCAAGGCCAATGCGCTCATGGCCGGCGAAATCGACTTCATCGACCAGGTTCCCTTCGAACAGGCGGAACTGCTGGCCTCCCGCCGCGACATCACCGTCTCGTCGCTCTCCAGGATCTACAACACCTTCTTCATGCGGCCGAACAGCCTGTATCCTCCCTTCGACAATGTGAAGGCACGGCAAGCCCTGGCACTGGCCGTCAATCAGCCCGAATACATGGCAGTTTCCTTCGTACGGCCGGAATGGGGGCAGCCCTGCCTCAGCTTCTTCGTCTGCGGAAGCCCCAACGGCGTCACGGATGGCTCGGAGCCCTATCAGAAGACAGACCTCGAGAAGGCACGCCAGCTCCTCGCAGAATCCGGCTATAAAGGCGAGAAGGTTGTCCTCCTAAATTCCCGTGACGTGCTCTTCGTCGCGCAGTCCACCGATCTGGCCGCCGAGAACCTGCGGAAGATCGGCCTGAACATTGAGATGGTCGAGGCTGACTGGGGAACTTACATGGCCCGCCGCAACAACAAGGCGGAGCCAAGCAAAGGCGGGTGGAATCTCTTCATCACCAGCGTGTCGGGCAGCGGCATCGCTTCGCCGCTCAGCAACTCCATTGCCGATACCACCTGTGGTGCCGGCAACTTCGCGGGCTGGGCCTGCGATGACGAGGCCGCGGCACTGCGCGACGCCTACATCCACGAGCCGGATGAGGTGAAGCAGCGCGGGATCCTCAAACAGTTGAGCCGGCGCCTCTGGAAGGTGATGCCGACGGTCGTCCTCGGCCAGAGGGCGCAGCTCTATGCGTGGCGAAACAACATCAGGGGATTCGTGCACTCGCCGTCCCTGATCACAGTGTTCTGGAACATCGAGAAGTCGTAGTCGAAACCGTAAGGGAGCGCTCTCCCCCACCCATCCTCTGCCGGAGGCGCGCCTGCTTCAGGCGGGTGCGCGTAGGGCCGTCTTTGCGTAGAGATTCTCCGGCTCAGCCAAGCCGAGATTGGCACGGAATGTCGTCCCCTCGTACTCCCTCCGGAACAGGCCTCGCTTCTGCAACTCGGGAATCACCAGCGCCACAAAGTCATCCAGCGCCACTGGAAGATGCGAGGGAATGATATTGTAGCCGTCCGCCGCATCCGCCAGCAGCCATTCCTCCATGGCATCGGCGATATCCGCCGCCGTGCCGATGACGGTCCGGTGGCCGCGGCCCGCCGCGACCTCCAGATAGAGCTGCCGGATAGTCAGGTTCTTCTGCCGCGCCAGTTCCACCATGACCTGCGCGCGGCTGCGCAGCTTCGGATCCTGCGGCTCCGGCACAGGGCCATCCAGCGAGTAGCCTGACAGATCACCGAAATTCCCATAGAGCTGGGACAGCCCGACGAGCGGGTCGATCAGCTCCTGCAGCTCTTCATACTTAGAACGTCTAACAGAACCTTCGGATTTGATTGAGGCAGACGAGGGCGCAGGCGAGTGTGGTGAAGGCCAGATGGATGTCGACCCGTTGCTCATAGCGGATGGTGAG
Source organism: Roseomonas sp. E05 (assembly GCF_030063475.1). GTDB lineage: Bacteria > Pseudomonadota > Alphaproteobacteria > Acetobacterales > Acetobacteraceae > Pseudoroseomonas. Next base: position 10 of record NZ_JASIRT010000076.1, on the reverse strand, counting down.
ACGCCGGAAG
>NZ_JASIRT010000075.1 GCF_030063475.1 Roseomonas sp. E05 | reverse complement strand
CCCGCCGTTCGTCGTGCCATCCTCGACCGGCTGTTCGCGCATCTCGCCACGCCAGTACGATGTCCGCACTGCCGACGCCGGTTCCTGACACCTCCGCCTAAAGTGCCCAGGTAGTGCTAAAGCCCGTCCGCAGCCTACATCCGGCCCCTCAATGCTGTCCGTCGCCTAACAAGGATTCGCGGTCACCGACGGGCAACCGCGCCCAACACTATAAGGCAACTGCGGCGCATTGCAGGCGCGGCACCGCCATGCCCAGCTCAGGCAAGCCCGGCCACATCCAAGAGTTCAGACGTCGAGGTTTGCCACCTTCAGCGCATTGCCGACGATGAACTCGCGGCGCGGCTCGACGACATCGCCCATCAGCGTGGAGAAGACCTGCTCGGCATCCTCCACGTCCTCGATCTTCACCTGCAGCAGGGTGCGGGTGGCGGGGTCCAGCGTGGTCTGCCAGAGCTGCTCCGGATTCATCTCGCCGAGCCCCTTGAAGCGCTGGATAGCCAGCCCCTTGCGGCCCTGCGCCAGGATGCGCTCCAGCGCCGAGAGCGGGCCGGCAACCTGGGTGCTGGTGCTGTCAAGCGCCAGCGTCGCGGGCTCGGTCCAGGCGGCCTCGAGAGCGGCATGCCGCTCGTTCAGCCATCGGGCATCCGGGCTGCGCAAGGCAGCGCTGTCCAGCCGATGCCGGTCAGCCACGCCGCGCACCGTGCGGCCCATCACCAGCCCCTCGGCACCCGGCGCCACCTTCCAGCCGCGCTCAGAGGGTTGTGCCAGCGCGTCGAGGCGCGTCGCCAGCGCCGGAGCCGCAGCCAGCGCGCGCTCGGGATCGGCCGTGAGAGCGCCCGCAATGGCGGCCTGCTCGACCAGCTCGGTGGGGATGCCATTCGCCAGGCGGCGGATGCGCCCGGCGGTCTGCCGCAGGGCTTCCACCACCTCGCGCAGCTCGTCACCCTCCAGGCTGCGCCCATCGGCAAAGCCGAGGCGGGCGCCATGCAGCGCCTTCTCCAGCAGGAAGTCCTCGAGCGCCCGGTCGTCCTTCAGGTAGCGCTCCTCCTGCCCGCGCTTGGCGCGGTAGAGCGGCGGCTGGGCAATGTAGAGATGGCCTCGCTGCAGCAGCTCCGGCATCTGTCGGAAGAAGAAGGTCAGCAAGAGGGTGCGGATATGCGAGCCGTCCACATCCGCGTCGGTCATGATGACGATGCGGTGGTAGCGCAGCTTGTCGGCCGAGAAGCCCCCGCGGTCCACGGGGCCGGTGCCGATGCCGGTGCCGAGCGCCGTGATCAGCGTGCCGATTTCGGCCGAGGAGAGCATCTTGTCGATGCGCGCCCGCTCGACGTTCAGGATCTTGCCCTTCAGCGGCAGGATGGCCTGGAAGCGGCGGTCACGGCCCTGCTTGGCGGAGCCGCCGGCCGAATCACCCTCGACCAGGAAGATCTCGCACTTGGAGGGATCCTTCTCCTGGCAGTCGGCGAGCTTGCCGGGAAGCGTCGAGATGTCGAGCGCATTCTTGCGGCCGACCTTCTCGCGCGCCATCTGCGCCGCCTTGCGGGCGGCCGCGGCCAGGACGACCTGATCGAGGACGAGCCTCGCTTCCTTCGGGTGCGTCTCGAACCAGTGGGCGAGCGCATCGGCCACCGCCGCATGAACCACCGGCTGCACCTCGGAGGAGACCAGCTTGTCCTTGGTCTGGGAGGAAAACTTCGGGTCCGGCACCTTGACCGAGACGACGGCGGTCAGGCCCTCGCGCATGTCCTCGCCGGACAGCTCGACCTTTTCCTTCTTCGCCAGATCCTCGGCGTATTTCATCACCACACGGGTGAGCGCCTGGCGGAAGCCGGCCTGATGCGTGCCGCCGTCGCGCTGCGGGATGTTGTTGGTGAAGCACAGCGCCAGCTCGTGCGGGCTGCTGTTCCACCACATCGCCAGCTCGACCTGGATGCCGCCGCCTTCCTTGGCCTTCAGGCTGATGGGTGGCTTGAAGATCGGCTCCTTGGAGCGGTCCAGCCACTCGACGAAGGCGGTCAGGCCGCCGTCGAAGCGGAAGGAGACCTCGCGCGGCGGCTCGCCCGCTTCGGTAGGGCGGTCGTCCCGTAGGACGATGGCGAGGCCCGAATTGAGGAAGGCCAGCTCGCGCAGGCGCTTCTCCAGCACGGCGAAATCGTATTCCGTGCGGGTGAAGGTGCCGGCCGAGGGCTTGAAGGTGACGCGGGTGCCATTGCCATGCTCGGCTGGGCCGATCACCTTCAACGGCTGCACCGTCTCGCCATGCTCGAAGCGGATGAAATGCTCGGTACCCTCGCGCCAGATGGTCACATCCATCCATTCGGAGAGCGCATTGACCACGGCGGCACCGACGCCATGCAGGCCGCCGGAAACCTTGTAGGAGTTTTGGTTGAACTTGCCGCCGGCATGCAGGCGGGTCAGCACCACCTCGGCGGCGGAGACGCCTTCCTCGGCATGGATGTCGGTGGGAATGCCGCGGCCGTCATCGGTGACGGTAACGGAGCCATCCGGGTTCAGCACCACCTCGCAGCGCGTGGCGTAGCCGGCCTGCGCCTCGTCCACGGCATTGTCGATAATCTCGAAAGCCATGTGGTGCAGGCCCGAGCCGTCATCGGTATCGCCGATATACATGCCCGGGCGTTTGCGAACGGCTTCCAGCCCGCGCAGCACGGTGATGGAGGCGCTGTCATAGGCATCCGCCATCGGCTCGGGGACGGAGGACGGCGCGCGCACGGACTCGCTCATGCCGGCGGGAAACTCCTGTTCAAGAAGGCCTAAAAGTGAGGAATTTATAGCAGTTTATATGCCAGCCGGCACGGGGAAATCGGCAGCCGGGCGGAGGCTGCCAGGAACCGCCTCCAGGAACTGCGCCTGGTCCTTCAAGGCCGTGAAGGGGGGGAATTCGGTGCCTGTTAGGAAGCACTGCGCCGGGAAATCGGACAGGGCTTCAAAGAGAGCGCCACGGCGCTGCGGATCAAGATGGGCCGCGACCTCATCCAGCAGCAACAATGGCGCGAAGCCTCGATGTCCGGCCACCAAAGCGGCTTGCGCCAGGACGATGCTGACCAGGAGCGCCTTCTGCTCGCCGGTCGAGCAAAGCTCGGCGGGAATGTCCTGCGGCAGAAGAGCGAGGCGAAGATCGGTGCGGTGCGCGCCCTGGCGGGCGCCACCCGCGGCGGCATCGCGGACGCGGTCCGCGGCGAGGCCGGCCCGCAGCGCCTCCTCCACTTCCAGCGCAGGCCGTTCTGCCATCGCCGAGGCGATGGGACAGGCGAGGTCCAGCCGGGCCGCCGGGAAGGCCCCCGCGACGCCACTGACAAGAGCATCCGTCAGCCGCGACGTGGTCGCACGCCGCCGGGCCACCGCCGCGACGGCATGGCGGGCCATGCTGTCCTCCAGCGCCGCCAGCCAGGCGGCATCCCGCCGCCCTTCGGCCAGCAGCCGGTTGCGCTGGCTCATGGCGGCATCATGCGCGGTGACGTCGCGCGCGTGGCTGGGCTCGAGCGACCAGACCAACCGGTCCAGGAAGCGACGGCGACCGCTGGCGCTCTCCTGGAACAGCCGATCCATCTGCGGCGTAAGCCAGAGGATGGCCAGATGGCGCGAGAGTTCGGCCTGGTTGCGGATGGGGGCGCCATCCAGCCGAAAGCTGCGGCGGTCCTGGCCCGCTCCCGCACCGGTGCCGACCACAGCCAGCCCCGCCGGCCCTTCGAAATGACCCGCCGCAGCCCAAGAGAGCGCCGTTTCCCCTTCTTGCCGTGGCAGTTCGCTGCCACGGGCGGCGCGCAAGCCTCGGCCAGGAGCAAGAAGGCTGATGGCTTCGAGAAGGTTGGTCTTGCCCACACCGTTCCGGCCGGCAATTACCAGCAAGCGGGCGCTGAAGCTCTGATCGAGCGCGGTATAGCTGCGGAAATTCTGCAGGAGAAGGCGAGTCAGCCGCAGAGCGGAGAGATCAGCTGTCATCGTGATTCGACGTCAAGCTGCCCGACCAGCGCGATCTGCAGGACTCTGGATGATGAGGTAAGAATTTGGATGCGGGGACAGGATTTGAACCTGTGACCTTCAGGTTATGAGCCTGACGAGCTACCGGGCTGCTCCACCCCGCGTTGGTGGTGTTGGATCCGTTTGTTGTCCACAATTCCGG
>NZ_JASIRT010000074.1 GCF_030063475.1 Roseomonas sp. E05 | reverse complement strand
AGCCGCTCGGCGAAAGGATCCAGCTTGCTGGGCCGATCAGGGGCCCTGAACACAGGCTCCACCGCCTCGGACCGCAGGTACTTGCGGATGGTGTTCCGCGACAGGCCGGTCCGGCGGGCAATCGCGCGGATCGACAGGTGCTCCCGGAAATGCCAGCGCCGGATAACGCTCAACAACGCCATGTCCAACACTCCCGCTGCCCCCGCCAAAAGGCCGAGGCTAGCGTCCGAACATGGGTCAACTCTCAGTGGCAACTTTACCCCAAACCGGGTCAGGTCTCAGTGGCAATCAACACCAGGAGATCGTGCTGCTGCAGACTTTCGCGCGGCGCATCCGCGTCACGCGGCCGATGCTGGTGAACGACGACCTCGGCGCCTTCACCGACTTCGCCGCCGCGATCGGCCGACGCGTCGCCGACTTCGAGAACGCCACCGCCTACGGCCTCGTGAACCTGGCCAACGGCGACGGCCCGACGCTGACCACCGGCAACGCCGCGGTGTTCGGCACCGGCGCGGCGCGGGCCAACAAGGCGGGCGCGGGCTCGGCGCTGGATCTCGGCGGGCTCGCCACCGGCCGCGCCGCCATCATGCGCCAGAAGACCCTCGACGGGCTGCCGATCGCCATCGGTTCCTCGATGCGCCTGCTGGTCGGGCCGAACCAGGAGCTCGCGGCGCGGCAGCTCACCGTGAGCGTCGCGGCGACGCAGACCCCGAACGCGAACGTCTTCGCAGGCTTCGTGCAGCCGCTGGTCGAGCCGCTGATCCAGAACAACCGCTGGTACCTCTTCTCCGATCCGCTCTCGGCGCCGGTCTACGTCTACGGCTACCTGAACGGCGCGGAGGGGCCGCAGGTCACCACCGGGCCCGTCTCGGGCGTCGATGGGGTCGAGGTCAGCGTGATCTTCGACTTCGGCGTCGGCGCCATCGACTGGCGCGGCGCCTGGTTCAACCCGGGCACCTGATCGCCCGGCCGCTCGGCGCCATCAGATCCTGGTGGTGCCGAAGGGGTTCCGGACCGTCACGCCGCGCCAGGTGAAGCCGTCCTGCATGTCCTCCGAGAGGAGCATGCGGCAGCCCGCCTGCGCGGCGCCGGCCAGCATCACGGAATCCCAGAAGGCGAGGCGATGGGTGGTCACCAGTTCCATCGCCTCGAGGATCACCCCCGGCGTGGTGTCGATCAGCGGGAAGCTGTCCGACCAGCCGAGCACGGCGTTGCGGGCCTCTGCCGCCTCGCGCTTGGCCTTGCGGGTCAGCACCACGAACAGCTCGCCGAGCGCCTGCGCCGGCACCATCAGCTCGTGCTCGGCGAAGTCGCGCAGGATCAGCAGCGCGGTGTCCTTGCGGTCCTGACCGTTCACGCCCTCGGCGTAGGCGAGGACGTTGGTGTCGAGCGCGACCCGCACCTCAGCGCTCGTAGAGCTCGTCGCGGGTCCAGCGCCCGACGTCCTGCGCGGGCTGGCGGGCGAGGCGCGCCAGAAGGCTCGCACGCGCCGCTTCGCGGCCTGCCTCGGCCGAGCCGCAGGGCACCAGCTTGGCGACGGGCTTGCCGTGGGAGGTGACCACGAAGGTCCGGCCCTCCTCGCGTACCTCGCGCAGCAGGCGGGAGAAGGCGCGATTGGCCTCGGCGGCGGAGATGGCTTCGTCCATGCCGAGATAATAGTGAAATGCACTACTTGCCGCAACCGGCATGTCGGCTCCGGTGCGGCCCCCTCCCATCACCATCGCAGGAGTACCCCATGCGGAACTTCGTCCAGCCGGGCGACAGCCTGGCCATCGCCGTGCCCTATGCCGCAGGTGTCACCGTCGGCCAGGGCGTCCTCGTCGGCGCGCTGTTCGGCGTCGCCGCCGTCGACGGCGCGCAGAACGCCGTCATCGAGGCCGCCACCCAGGGCGTCTTCGACCTCACCAAGGAGCCCTCCCTCGCCATCTCGGCCGGCGCGCGGGTCTTCTGGGACAACACCAACCGCCGTGTGACCACTACGGCGACGGGCAACTTCTCGATCGGCATCGCCACCGCGGCGGCGCTGGCCGCCGACGCCACCGTGCGGGTGTGGCTCAACCGCGTGCCGGCCTCCGGCGCATGAGCGGCGATCCGAAGCTCAGCCGGGGATACCGCAACCGCAACCCCGGCAACATCGAGCACCTGCCCACGAACAAGTGGCTCGGGCTCGAGACGCCGCCTTCGGACGGGCGCTTCTGCCGCTTCCGCTCGCACCAGCACGGCATTCGCGCGCTGGCGCTGCTGCTGCAGAGCTACCAGGACCGGCATGGCCTGCGCACGGTCCGCGGCATCGTCGCGCGCTGGGCGCCGAGCAACGAGAACGACACCCGGGCCTATCAGGCCGCGGTCGCCGCGCGGCTCGGAGTCGGCCTCGACGACCCGATCGACCTGCACGACGCGGCGACCATGCGCGGGCTGGTCGAGGCGATCATCCGGCACGAGCTCGGCGGCATGCCCTACGCGCCGGAGACGATCGCAGAGGGCCTGCGCATGGCGGGGCTGGTTCAGCCCGGCCTCGCGCACAGCGGCACGGTCCGCGCCGCCGCTGGCTCGGTGGTCGCCGGCGTCACGGCGGCGGCGGTGGTTGATGCCGTCACCACGCTGGCGCCGCACACAGAGGGTCTGGCCGCGGTGCTGCGGGCGCTCGGCCCCTGGGGAGTGGCCGCCGCGGTGATCGGCGTCGCGGCCTGGACCATCCACCAGCGGCTGCAGCGGCAGCGAGAGGTCACCCGATGACGGACCACGACCGGGAACTCGGCACCATCGTCACCCGCCTGACCGAGATCGAGCGGCGCCTGGCCGAGGGCGACAAGGACATGCGCGAGCTGACGCGCACGGTCACGGAACTGGTCAAGGCGATGGCCGGCCTGACGGCGCGGCTGTCGCTGGCGGCCGGTGGGATGCCGGGCGCGTTGCCGGCCATCCCCGCCACCGGTGCGGCGGCGGCAGGCGGCATCGTCGGCGCGGCGGTCGGCGCGAAGCTCGCCTCCTGGCTCGGGCTGGGCTGATCCGCCATGGGCGTGTTCGACGACGCGCTGGCGGTGCTCGCCGCCGACCCGAACCTCGGCGTGGAGGCGATCTACCGCGCCGCGGGCACTGGCAGTCCTCTCGTGATCCGTGTGCTGCGTTCCAGCCCCGATCGCGTGGTGGACGCCTTCGACACGCCGCTGCTGCGCGCGACCGACGTGCTGACGGTCGCCATCGCGGCCCTCCCGGCGATCGAGCCCGGCGACACCTTCACCATCGGCCCGGACCTCCTGAACGTGGATAGCGCCGAGCGGGACGCCGCTGGGGTCGCCTGGCGCGTTCTCTGCCGACGGTAGCTGTGCGCCTCACCGCCATCGTCGGCGACCTCCGCAAAGCCATGGCTGAGGAGGTCCGCGCCGGCGAGCGCGCTGCCTCCCGCGCCGTGCGCGCCGAGACCGACGCGCTCAAGGGAGAACTGCGCCAGCAGGTTACCGGCGCCCTTGGCGGCAAGGCGCGCGGCATCGCCAATGCCTGGCGCTCGCAGACCTTTCCGCGCACCGGCGTATCGATGCGCGCCGCCGGCCTGGTCTGGAGCAAGACCCCGCTGGTGATCGACGCCTTCGAGCGAGGGGCGCTGATCAGGCCCAAGGGCGGCGGGCGCTTTCTCGCGATCGCCACCGGCTTCAACGCCGCCCGCGGCTGGCGCGGCCGCGGCGATAAGGGGCTGCGCGTCACGCCGGCGCAGATGGTCGCCTCTGGCCAAGGTTTCTTGCGGCCCTTCCGCTCGGGGCGAGGCTTCGTCTGGTGCCTGCCGCTGCGTCAGGGCGCGGCAACGGGCAGGCGTCGGCGCACCCGCCTGATCGCCGGCGGCGTCGCCGAGGTCGGCACCGCCAACCGCAAGGGCCGCGAGGCCTGGGCCCGCGGGCTGCTCGAACAGGGGATGGTGCCGATGTTCCTGCTGCTGCCGCAGGTGAAGCTCGCCAAGCAGCTCGACGTGCGCGGCGCCTCGCTGCGCGCACTGCGGCGCCTGCCGCGGCGCTTCGTGGCGGCCTGGGAAGCCGAGACGGCGAGGACCGGATGAGTGTCCGCGAGACCGCCCTGGCCGCCCTGTCCGCGCGCCTGGGCGCCGCCCTGGCCGCGCGGAACCCCGCCCCGAACGTCCTACGGAACGAGACCGTCCCCCAGCGCCTGCCGCCCGGCGGGCTGGTGGTCGTCCGCGACGGCGAGACGGTGGAGGAGACCCCGATCCTCTCGCCGCTCGCCTGGGCGGTCGAGCACCGCGCCGATGTGGAGGTCGTCGCCGTGACGGGGGCGCTACTCGACGCGCTGTTGGTCGACATCGCCGCCGCGATCGCCGGCGATCGCACCCTCGGTGGCGCGGTCGAGTGGGCGCAGCCCGGCGCGCCATCCTTCGACGATGCCGAGACCGAGGGCGCCGCCGCGGCCCGCGCCGCCTCCGTGCCCGTCACGCTGTCCTTCACCGTTGCCGGCTCGCCGCTGGCCTGACAGGAGCTTCCGATGCCTCGTGCCATCGGCGGTAAGCGTCAGCCGAGCCTGGCCTTGAGTTGATGGTGCTGGTTCGCCGAATTGGCTGGCATGACGGACAGCACGACGACGGCAGCACTCGCAAACTCCTCTTACGACGGTAGCAGGAGC
>NZ_JASIRT010000073.1 GCF_030063475.1 Roseomonas sp. E05 | reverse complement strand
CCGCCGCCTGGCCATCCGCTACGAACGCAGGCTCGACATCCACCATGCCCTCACCGCCCTCGCCTGCTCCCTCATCTGCCTCAACGCGCTTCAGGAGCGGTTTTGAAAGGCGCTGTTAGGCGCGCCGTCAAGCCCGTGAACCGAGCGGTTCAGGCGGCTGTAGCCTGCGAAGAATTCCGGTGTATCGTAGATGTTCTGTGCCATTCATCTCTCCATCAGAATGCCGATGGGCGGGGCACAGCGACACAACAGGCCCCGCCCGTTTCCGGCGAGGCCAAGGGTGCGTGAAACGCTCCAGCCGTTTGTTTTGAGGAGCATCTTCACCCGTTCCGATGATGCCGTCGGAACGGGATCTGCTCTAGCTGCGTGTCTGCACGCCCTGCATCCCGCCTGTTGGGATGCAGGCCAGCCAGGAAACGATCAGGGCTGTCCACTCGCGCATAGGGGAATGCTATGCGAGGCAGAGATGCGTTCCAAGCCATATCCATCAGAAACAAGCCGGGGGCGCCAGCTTACCCCCGCGGCGCCGTAACCTCTCATGCAGGTCCGTGACACCCTCTGGGCCTGCCCGGCATACTCGGAAAGGACACGCTCTTCGCATGGATCGCCTCCCCGACAGTCCGTCGCAGCGCCTGGCGCCCAACTGGTTCGCGCGCTCCCGCCTGAAGCTGCGGCACCTGCAACTGCTTGCCGCGCTCGATGAGACGCGCAATCTGCATCGTGCGGCGCAGGGCCTTGGCATCACGCAGCCAGCCGCCTCCAAGCTGCTGGCAGAGGTGGAGCAGATGGTCGGCGCTTCCTTGTTCGAGCGGCGGCCGCGCGGGCTGGTGCCCAACGTGCCGGGCGAGGCGATGCTGCGCCGCGCCCGCTCAGCCCTGGTGGAGCTGGAGCAGGCGGCGGCGGAGCTGAACAGCCTGCGGGACGGCTCGGGCGGCCGGGTGGCGTTGGGCAGCGTGACGGCGCCGGCGGTGGACATCGTGGTGCGCGCGGTTGAGGCGGTGCAGCGGGCGCATCCGGCACTGGAGGTCGCCGTGGAGGTGGACAGCAGTCCGGTCCTCGTCGCCCGCCTGCTGGAGGGGCGGCTGGACTTCATCCTCGCCCGCCTCCCGCCAGGGGTGGAGGCCGCGATGCTGGAATACCGGGAGGTGGCCGAGGAGGCGCTGTGCCTTCTGGTGTTGGAGGGGCATCCGCTGCTGGCAGGCGAGGCCGTCGCGCCAGGCGACCTGCTCGCCTATGGCTGGGTCCTGCCGCCGCCGGGCAGCCTGATGCGGCAGGAGGTGGAACGGCTGTTCCAGCGCCACGGCCTGCCGCCTCCGGAGCGGGTGCTGAACACGGATTCCGTGCTGCTGGGGCTGGCAGCCCTGGCCCAGGGGCCCTCCATCTGCGTGGTCACGGCCTCGGTGGCCCGGTTGCTGGAGCCAGGGGGGCGATACCGGCGCCTGCCGCCGCTGGAGGGGGCGCCCCAGCTGGCCGTGCCGCCCTTCGGGCTGGTCCGCAGCCGGATCCGACCGCTCTCGCCGGCGGCGGCACGGCTCTACGAGCAGGTGGCGGCCGAGCTTCTCGGGGAAGGCGCCGCCTCCCCCGAACCCCCTCCGCCGGGGTGCCCATCACCGAGATGAACATGTCACCCCCGACCCCGCCATTGCCGGGGATTCAGCGATCCCAGCGCAGGACCAGGGTGCCCAGCCGCTTCGCCAGCTCGATCAGGCCGGCACGGGTGGCCGGGTGGAGCGGGGCGATCGGGGCGCGGGGGCGGCCGCAGCGGATGACGCCACCCTCCTCCATCAGCGCCTTGGCCGCCAGCAGGCCGCACTGGCGGTTCTCGTAGTTGATGAGCGGAAGCCAGCGCTGGTAGGCGTCCATCGCCTCCTCACGCCGGCCGGCCTGGAAGGGGTCGATGATCTGGCGGATGCCGTCGGGGAAGCCGCCGCCGGTCATCGAGCCGGTGGCGCCGGCATCGAGGTCGGCCATCAGGGTGATCGCCTCCTCGCCATCCCAGGGGCCGACGATCGCCTCGCCGCCCTGCGCGATCAGCTCGCGCAGCTTGGCGGCGGCCTGCGGCACTTCGATCTTGAAGTAGGAGACATGTTCGATCTCCCGCGCCATGCGGGCCAGGAAGGCCGCCGAGAGCGGCGTGCCGGCCACCGGCGCGTCCTGGATCATGATCGGGATGTCGATCGCGTCCGAGACCTGCTGGAAGAAGGCGTGGATGCCAAGCTCCGGCACGCGGATGGTGGCGCCGTGATAGGGCGGCATCAGCATCACCATCGCGGCGCCGAGATCCTGGGCACGACGGCTGCGCTCGGCGGCGATGTGGGTGGCGAAATGCGTGGTGGTGACGATCACCGGCACCCGGCCGGCGACATGCTTCAGCACCGCCTGCATCACCTGCTCGCGCTCCTCGTCCGTCAGCACGAACTGCTCGGAAAAGTTGGCGAGGATGCAGAGGCCCTGCGAGCCCGCGTCGATCATGAAGTCCACGGCGCGGCGCTGGCCATCAAGGTCGAGGCGGCCCTCTGCGTCGAAGACGGTCGGCACCACGGGGAAGACGCCGCGATAGGGTCCGTTCTGGCCTTGGGACATGGGGTGTTTCCTCCTCAGTGGTTGTCGCGGGGCACGGGCGAGCCGCTGCGCCCCACGAGGAAATCCAGGTCCACCCCTTCGTTCGCCTGCTGGACGTGGTCGATGTACATCTTGACGTAGCCACGGTCGGCGGCCGGCGGGGGCGGGGTCCAGGCGGCGCGGCGGGCGGCCAGCTCCGCCTCCTCCACATGCAGGTGCAGCGAGCGGGCGGCGACGTCGAGGGTGATCATGTCGCCGTTGCGGACCAGGGCCAGCGGGCCGCCGGCGGCCGCCTCGGGCGCCACATGCAGCACCACCGTGCCATAGGCGGTGCCGGACATGCGGGCGTCGGAGATGCGGATCATGTCGCGCACACCCTGCTGCAGCAGCTTCTTCGGAATCGGCATGTTGCCGACCTCCGCCATGCCCGGATAGCCCTTGGGGCCGCAATTCTTCAGCACCATGATGCAGGAGGCGTCGATGTCCAGGCTGTCGTCGTCCTTGAGGCGGTGCAGCTCCTCGATGTTCTCGAAGACCACGGCGCGGCCGGTGTGCTTCATCAGCTCCGGCGAGGCGGCGGAGGGCTTGATGACGGCGCCGTCGGGCGCCAGGTTGCCGCGCAGGATGGCCATGCCGGATTCCGGCTTGAAGGGAGCGTCCTGCGGGGTGATGACCTCGCGGTTGTAGCACTCCGCGTTCTTCACGTTCTCCCAGATGGACTTGCCGTTCACCGTGGGGGCGTCCTTGTGCAGCAGCTCAGCCTCGCCCAGGGCGCGTAGCACCACCGGCAGGCCGCCGGCGTAATAGAAGTCCTCCATCAGGAAGCGGCCGGAGGGCATCAGGTCCACCACGCAGTCCACCCCGCGGCCGAGCCGGTCGAAGTCGTCCAGGGTGAGGGGGATGCCGACGCGGCGGGCGATGGCCAGCAGGTGCACCACGGCATTGGTGGAGCCGCCGATGGCACCCAGGGTGCGGATGGCGTTCTCGAAGGCCTCCCGGACCAGGATCCTGGAGAGGACGAGGTCCTCATGCACCATCTGCACGATGCGACGGCCGGCGAAGCGCGCCAGCTCGTTGCGGCGGGCGTCCACGGCGGGGATGGCGGCGTTGCCCGGCAGGCCGACGCCCAGCGCCTCGACCAGGGAGGCCATGGTGGAGGCAGTGCCCATGGTCATGCAGTGGCCGGAGGAGCGGTTCATGCCTGCCTCGGCCTCGTGGAACTCCTCCAGCGTGATCTCGCCGGCACGGAGCTGCTCGCTCATGGAGATGATGTTGGTGCCGGAGCCGATCATCTGGCCGCGATAGACGCCCCGGAGCTGCGGCCCGCCGGAGACGCCGATGGTGGGCAGGTCGGCCGAGGCGGCGCCCATCAGCAGGGCCGGGGTGGTCTTGTCGCAGCCCATCAGCAGCACCACGCCGTCCAGCGGATGGGCGCGGATGGCCTCCTCGACGTCCATGGCCGCCAGGTTGCGGTAGAGCATGGCGGTCGGGCGCATCGTCACCTCGCCGAGCGAGGAGACCGGGAACTCCAGCGGGAAGCCGCCCGCCTCCAGCACGCCGTAGCGGACATGCTCGGCGATGGTGCGGAAGTGGGAATTGCAGGGGTTCAGCTCGGACCAGGTGTTGCAGATGCCGATGACCGGCCGGCCGTCGAACTGGTCCTGCGGAAAGCCGCGGTTCTTGAGGAACGAGCGGTAGTAGAAGCCCATCTTGTCCTGCCGGCCGAACCAGGCCTGGCTGCGCAGGGGCTTACGGGTGCTCATGGGACGTCTCCGCAGGGGAAGGGATGGGGCGCCCCTCAGGCCCGAGAAGGCCATGCATGGAGAGAGTTGCCGCGCCGCAGGGGCGGGACCGATGGCGCCGTGCCTTGACTGACATCGCGGCTTGCCTCCCTGGCGGCCCTCTCACCTGTGGGGGAGCCTTTAGATTCTGTCTGTACGGGAGAGGGGCATCATCGTCCAATGCCGTATTGAGCCTGAATCATACCGTTTTCGGTATGTCGGATCAGGTGAGCGTGGCCAGGGTAACAAATCAGCCCTGCGGGCGTTGAAACCCATTTGACATGGTGAGGGGTGGGGCGTAGAGAGCGCGCCCTGCTGCTGGGTTGGGTGCTGAGAGGTTCCTGGTTTGGTGGTGGGTCTGGAAGTTTTCTGGCATTCCTGGTGTTGACT
>NZ_JASIRT010000072.1 GCF_030063475.1 Roseomonas sp. E05 | reverse complement strand
TCGCGCAACGCATCCGGGTCCGCGCTCATCCAGGCCAGCCTCCAAAAGCCAGCCTTGAATCACGCCCCGCTCAGCAGCGGAATCCCTCAGATCAGGAAATCGTCACCACCGCCTAGTCCTCGCTACGCGGGGCGAGGCCATCGTCCCGCGCCCTTTTCCCGAAGCCCAAGGGGCCCCGCGAGATCAAACCTCGCGAGTTCGATGGGGAGCAATCCCGGCGTGCCTATGCCAAGCTGCGCGCCGGGGAAGGGATCGGCTGACGCCACGGGCGCCAGCTCCTCCCGCCTTTGGTCACCTCTCACTCAGCTGGAGATCCCTGATGTCGGAGCCGACCGGACTGCATGGGGTGTACCCCTACCTCGTCTCGCCTATCGATGCGGAGGGGCGCGTCATGCGCGACGTGCTCGCCCGCCTGGTCGAGCACTTGATCGAGGCGGGCGTGCACGGGCTGACGCCGCTCGGCAGCACCGGGGAGTTCGCCTACCTGAACACGGCCCAGCGCCTGGAGATCGTCGAAGTGGTGGTGCAGGCCGCGCGTGGGCGGGTGCCGGTGATTGCCGGGGTGGCCGCCACCACCACCCGCGACGGCGCCATGCTGGCGCGCGAGGTGATGGCCCGGGGCGCCGACGGCGTCCTTGCCATCCTGGAAGCCTATTTCCCGATCGCCGAGCAGGGGGTGGAGGACTATTTCCGCGCCGTGGCGGAGGCGACGGACGGACCCGTGGTGCTCTATACCAATCCGCAGTTCCAGCGCTCCGACCTGTCGCTCCCGGTGATCCGCCGCCTCTCGGCCGTTCCCAACATCCGCTACATCAAGGATGCCTCGACCAATACCGGGCGCCTGCTCTCCATTCTCGATGAGACCGAGGGCCGCATGGGTGTCTTCGCGGCCTCGGCGCATATCCCCGCCTGCGTCATGATGATCGGCGGCGTCGGCTGGATGGCCGGGCCCGGTTGCATCGTGCCGCGGCAGAGCGTGAAGCTCTACGACCTCTGCCGCGCGGGCGAATGGGACGCCGCGATGGTCCTGCAACGCAAGCTCTGGGCGGTGAACCAGGCCTTCGCCAAGCACTCGCTGGCAGCCTGCATCAAGGGCGCCCTGGAGACCCAGGGCTTCCCGGTCGGCGCCCCGCTTCCGCCCCAGGCGCCGCTGAGCGGGAGCGGGCGGGAGGAGGTGCGGCGCCTCCTGGAGGAGGTAAGCTCACTCTGAGCCGGGTGCTCGATAAAAGGGGCTCGGCCCCACTCCAGCCATCGCCTGCGGCAGACACTGCCCGGCGGCAGGGCCGTCGCAGCGCCCACCGAGCGAGAAGTGCATTACTTTTGCCGGCTGGATAGGAGCAAGGGGATTTCCGGATGACTGCTTTGCCCCACCGTCGCCTGGGCAGTTGCGGCTCCCTCCGTTTCGGCCGCGCTTCGGCTGCTGCACGATTGCGCTCGGGCCACCTTTGGCCGCACCTGCGCCGAAGTCCTTCGTCCAGCAGGTTGGCCACCACCCACGCCGGGTACGGCTTGCCGTACGGTCGGCCTCGATCCACCGGGCGAAGGCATCGCGGCTCAGGGTCTTGGTGCCGAGGCTGCGGGAGATGATGTCGACGCCGACACGGGCGGGGACGGCGCGCCGATAGTGCAGCAGCCCGGTTCGGGGGTGCTGTCGGAGATATCGAATGGACTCCACTTTGGACCACCATTTTGGAGCACAGGGGCGTCCAAGGCGGTCTCAGCGAAGATTCCTCAAAGATATCAATAGGATGGCGGAGAGGGTGGGATTCGAACCCACGGTACCCTTGCGAGTACAACGGTTTTCGAGACCGTCCCAATCGACCACTCTGGCACCTCTCCGCGGGGTGGGGCCTGGCCGACAGGCGGGCGGGGTATAAAGGGGCTTCGCGCGCTGCGCAACGGACTGTGTGCAGGAATCCGCCGAATCCACGCCCGCGATTGACTCTCCGGGGGTGCCGGCGCTATAGGCGCCACCTCCCGGCGGGGCCATGTGTTCCGCCGATGGCCGTTCTCGGCCATACATCGTTTCAGACCAGGCCAGCACGGCAGAGCTTTCAGGGCGTCCCATGACCTATGCAGTGATCCGCACCGGCGGCAAGCAGTACCGCGTTACCCCGAACGCGGTGCTGATGGTCGAGAAGCTGGAGGCCGAACCCGGCCAGACCGTGACCTTCCAGGACGTCCTGGCCGTGGCGACCGATGCCGGCCTGACGATCGGCGCGCCCATCGTGGCCGGCGCCACCGTCACGGCCACGGTGCTCGAGCAGAAGAAGGGCGAGAAGGTCCTCATCTTCAAGAAGCGCCGCCGCCAGAACAGCCGGCGCAAGAACGGCCACCGCCAGCACATCACCGTGCTGCGCGTGTCCGAGATCGCCGCGGCCTGAACCGACATACCAGGAGACACCCACCATGGCGCATAAGAAGGCTGGCGGCTCCTCCCGCAACGGCCGCGATTCCGCCGGCAAGCGGCTTGGCGTGAAGAAGTTCGGTGGCGAGCAGGTCGCCGCCGGCAACATCATCGTCACCCAGCGCGGCACCAAGATGAAGCCGGGCCAGAACGTGATGGTCGGCCGCACCCATTCGATCCACGCCGCGGTCGATGGGCATGTGAAGTTCAGCCGTGGTGCCGAGGGGCGCGTCTTCGTGTCCGTCGAGCCGGTGGCGCAGGCCGCCGAGTAAGTCTCGCGCCTCCGCAAACCAACCAGACCGCAAGCGGGGGCCTTCAGGCCCCCGTTTTTGTTTGTGCGACCCCCTTCCCCGGATCCCCTCCCCCATGAAGTTCCTCGACGAAGCCAAGATCTGGGTGAAGGCCGGTGACGGGGGCGACGGCGTGGTCGCCTTCCGGCGCGAGAAGTACATCGAGTTCGGCGGGCCGGATGGCGGCAATGGCGGCAAGGGCGGCGACATCGTCGTCGAGGCCGTGCCGGGGCTGAACACCCTGATCGACTACCGCTACGCCCAGCACTTCAAGGCCCGCAAGGGCGGCAACGGCGCCGGCTCCGACCGCACCGGCGCCGCCAGCGAGGACGTGACACTGAAGGTGCCGGTGGGCACCGTCATCCTGGCCGAGGACAAGGAGACGGTGCTGGCCGACCTGACGAAGGAGGGCCAGCGCGTCGTCATCTGCCGCGGCGGTGATGGCGGCCATGGCAACGCCCACTTCAAGTCCAGCACCAACCGCGCCCCGCGCCGCGCCGACAAGGGCTATCCGGGCGAGGACCGCTGGCTCTGGCTGCGCCTCAAGCTGATCGCCGATGCCGGGCTGGTCGGCCTGCCCAATGCCGGCAAGTCCACCTTCCTGTCGGTTGCCAGCGCCGCCAGGCCGAAGATCGCCGACTACCCCTTCACCACGCTCACGCCGCAGCTCGGCGTCGTCCGCCTGAACGCCACCGAGGAGTTCGTCCTGGCCGACATCCCCGGTCTGATCGAGGGTGCGCATGAGGGCGCCGGGCTCGGCACCCGCTTCCTCGGCCATGTCGAGCGCTGCGCGGTGCTGCTGCACCTGATCGACGGCAGCCAGCCCGACCCGGTCGGCGCCTACGAGACGGTGCGGGCGGAGCTGGAGGGCTATGGCGGCGGCCTGTCGGAGAAGCCCGAGATCGTCGCCCTGAACAAGCTGGACGCCATGACGCCGCAGGCCAAGAGCAGCCGCGTCAAGGCGCTGGAGCGCGCCCTCGGCCGCCCCGTCCACCTGATCAGCGGCGCGACGCGGGAGGGCGTGGACGCCGTCCTGCGCGAACTGGCCGACACCATCTACCGCGAGCGCGAGAAGGCCTCCGCATGACCACCCCCTCCCTCGCCGCGGCACGGCGCATCGTCGTCAAGATCGGCTCCGCCCTGGTTGTGGATGCCGAGACCGCCGCCCCGCGCGAGGGCTGGATTGCCTCTGTCGCCGCCGATGTCGCGGCGCTCAGGGCGCAGGGCACCGAGGTGGTGCTGGTCTCCTCCGGCGCCATTGCCCTCGCCCGCCGGGCGCTCGGCCTGACCCGCAAGAAGCTGCGGCTGGAGGAGAAGCAGGCCGCCGCCGCGGTCGGGCAGATCCGCCTCGCCGGCGCCTGGCAGGCCGCCCTCGCGCAGCACGGCCTGACCGCCGCCCAGCTCCTGCTGACCCTGGAGGACAGCGAGGACCGCCGCCGCTATCTGAACGCCCGCGCCACGCTCGGCACGCTGCTCGATCTCGGCTGCGTCCCCGTCATCAACGAGAACGACACGGTCGCCACCGCCGAGATCCGCTTCGGCGACAACGACCGCCTCGCCGCCCGCGTGGCCGAGATGCTGCACGCCGACGCGCTGGTGCTGCTCTCCGACATCGACGGCCTCTACACCGCCGACCCGCGCAACGACCCCGCGGCCCGCCACCTCCCGGTCATCGAGCGCGTCACGGACGAGATCATGGCCATGGGGGGCGAGCCGCCACCGGGCTATTCCTCGGGCGGCATGCGCACCAAGCTGATCGCCGCGCGCATCGCGACGGGCGCGGGCTGCGCCATGGCCATCGCGCTGGGCAAGCGGGAGCATCCGCTCCAGGCGCTGATGGAGGGCGCGCGCTGCTCCTGGTTCCTGCCGGCGCCGGAGGGCCGCACGGCCCGCAAGCAGTGGATCGCGGGCAGCCTGGCGCCGCTCGGCGTCCTGCGGGTGGATGCGGGGGCGGCGCAGGCCCTGCGTGACGGCCGCTCGCTCCTGCCTGCCGGCGTGCGAGCGGTCGAGGGCAGCTTCGGACGTGGCGACCCGGTCGCGGTGCAGGACGAGGCCGGCGCCGAGCTGGCACGCGGCCTCTCCGCCTACGACGCCGAGTCAGCGCGGCTGATCGCCGGGCGCCGCTCGGAGGAGATCGAGACGATCCTCGGCTGGCGCGGGCGGGACGAAATCATCCACCGGGACGACCTGGTCCTGCTCTGAAGCGGAAAAAGGCCGGGGGGATGAAGTCCCAGCCACTAGCTTAATCTGTTGACGCCCGTTTCGGACCCCGTTTCACTACGGGCCGGAGCGGGCGTTGGTATTTTGGGGGTGTTTTGGCGGGTTCGGAACCTAAAGGGAACGGATTG
>NZ_JASIRT010000071.1 GCF_030063475.1 Roseomonas sp. E05 | reverse complement strand
CTCGAAGGCCGACCGGGCACCGGCGCCCGCCAGCAACTGGTCCAGGACCGCGTCCGGGATCCGCGGCTCTTTCCGTCGGGCCATAGGGGGTCTCCTTCGTCCCTACTATGCCCCGCCCCGCACGGAATTCCTGACAGTCCCCCCCTATCCCTCCGCCCTGCTATCGTGGGAGCATGACGCGATGCGGCGAGGCCGGAGCGGAACTCCGCTTCCTGCTGGCTGCTCCCGTTCCTCATGCCGTAACAACGAGCTACTGGCCCGCTGCAGCCGCCTGCCGCGTCTGCTTTAACAGCAGTCACCAGGAGGGTGATGGCCTCCCCTCAATCATCTCAGCGCGCCTTTATGTTCGACGATGCAGGCAGAGGAGATCTTCCTGGCCAGATCCGGCCTCCATTGGCCATGAGCAGCGCCTCAGCCTGAGGGCTTTGCCACGCTTTCGAAACATGGGTTCAACGATTTGTGGGGTGACACCCTGGATGCACCCACCCTAGAGGCGGCGCCATGCCTGCCCACCACAGCCTGCACGTCGCCCTCACGCGCGAACTGTGTGACTTCGTTGCCCGTCTCGTCGCCTCGGGCCGCTACCAGAGTTCCAGCGAGGTCGTCCGCACGGCTCTTCGCCTGCTGGAACACGCCGAAGCCGAGCCGATCGTCAGCCGGGCCAGCGCCACCATCCTGCCTCCACCGAGCAATCCCCGATGACGTCGTATGACAAGGCGCCCCACCCGAGCCAGTTGAGCCCGGGTCGCCTCGCCGAGCTGGTTCTGGAAAGCGTGGCCGACTTCGCCATCCTGACCACCGACCTCGCCGGGATCATCACCTCCTGGAACAGCTCCGCCGAAGCCGCCATGGGTTGGCGGGCGGAGGAGGCCATCGGGCAGGACGCCTGCATGATCTTCACGCCGGAGGACCAGGCCAGCGGGGCGTGCGCGGAGGAGATGGCCATCGCGCGGCGCGATGGCCGAGCCGCCGACGAGCGCTGGCACCTGCGCAAGGATGGCAGCCGCTTCTGGGGCGCGGGCTCCATGACGCGGCTGGAGGACAGGGACACGGGTGCGCATATCGGCTACGTTAAGATCGTCCGGGACCGCACGGAGCAGCACGAGGCCGGGCAACGCCTCATCCGCAGTGAGGCGCGGTCCGGCACGATGCTCGGCATCAGGACCGTAGGCATCATCGTCTGGGGCCCTGGCTTCGGGCTGGTAGAGGTCAACGACGCCTTCCTGCGCATGACCGGCTTCACCCGCGAAGAGGCCATTGGCAAGACCTGGCAGGAACTGACCCCGCCGGAGTTCTTCCCGGCCTCGCTCAAGGCTGTTCACGAGGTCAACACGGTCGGCGAGGCCACGCCGTACGAGAAGCAGTACTACGGCAGGGACGGCAGGCGCTGGTGGGGTCTCTTCGCGCCCCGCCGCATCAACGACCGCGAAGTGGTCGAGTTCGTCCTGGATGTCACGGACCGCAAGCTGGCCGAGCAGGCGGCGCGGGAAAGCGACCAGCGCTTCCGGCAGCTGACGGAGCTCTCGCCCGCGCTGGTCTGGTTCAGCAACCCGGACGGCAAGCTGACCTACTTGAACCAGCACTATTACGACCTGACCGGCTACACGCCGGAGCAGGCGCTGGGCGATGGCTGGGCAACGGCGCTGCATCCGGACGACCTGCCGCGCGTCCAGGCGGCCTGGGCGGACGCCCGGGCGCGCGAGGTCGCCTACGAGACAGAGTTCCGCCTCCGGCGCCAGGATGGCAACTACCGCTGGTACAGCGCCCGTGCCACGGCACAGCGGGATGACGCCGGCCAGATCATAGGCTGGCTCGGCAGCAACGCCGACATCACGCCGATGAAGGAGGCCGAACAGGTCCTGCGTGCCTCGGCCGAGGAACTGGAACGGCAGGTCCAGGAGCGCACGCGGGACCGTGACCGCATGTGGCGGCTGTCCACCGACGTCATGCTGGTGGCCGACTTCCAGGCGCGGATCAAGGCGGTGAACCCGGCCTGGACATCCCTGTTCGGCTGGACGCCGGACGAGCTGGTCGGCGGCGGCTTCATGAGCTTGGTTCACCCGGACGACGTAGCATCCACCCTGGCCGAGGTGGGCAAGCTGGCCGACGGCCTGACTACCCTTCGCTTCGAGAACCGCTACCGACACAAGGACGGCAGCTACCGCTGGGTGTCCTGGACCGCGGTGCCGGATGAGCAGTTCATCCATGCCGTAGGGCGCGACATCCAGGCCGAGAAGGAGCAGGCCGAGGCGCTGCGACAGGCCGAGGACGCGCTACGGCAGAGCCAGAAGATGGAAGCCGTGGGCCAGCTGACCGGCGGCATCGCGCACGACTTCAACAACCTGCTGACCGGGATCACGGGGTCGCTCGAAATCCTGGGTACCCGCATCGTTCAGGGACGGCTAAGCGGCCTGGACCGCTACATCATAACGGCGCAGGGCGCCGCGAACCGGGCGGCGGGGCTGACCCACCGGCTGCTGGCCTTTGCACGGCAGCAAACCCTGGACGCGAAGCCGACGGATGCCAACAAGCTGATCCACGACATGGAAGACCTGATCCGGCGCACGGTGGGGCCGGAAATCGCCGTATCGACGGTGCTGGACCCGGATCTCTGGACGACGCGCTGCGATCCGAACCAGCTGGAAAGCGCGGTGCTGAACCTCTGCATCAACGCGCGCGACGCCATGCCGGACGGCGGACGGCTGACCATCGAGACCAACAACTCACGGATCGATGCGCACGGCGCCCGGGTGTGGGACATGCGGCCCGGGGAATACGTCGCCATCTGCGTGACCGACACCGGCACCGGCATGCCGCCCGAGGTGATCGCGCGCGCCTTCGACCCCTTCTTCACCACCAAGCCGCTGGGTCAGGGTACGGGCCTCGGCCTATCCATGATCTATGGTTTCACCCGGCAATCGGGCGGGCAGGTGCGGATTGCCTCGGAGGAAGGCCGGGGCACGACCATGCGCCTCTACCTGCCGCGGCATCGGGGAGACGCGGTCGCCGGGGAGGCACCCTCGCAACTGGCCGACGCGCCGCGCGCCGAGGCCGGGCAGACCGTGCTGGTGGTCGATGACGAGCCTTCGGTGCGCATGCTGATCACCGAGGTGCTGGAGGAACTGGGCTACGCCGCGGTGGAAGCCGCCGATGGCGCCTCGGGCCTGGCGGTGCTGCGGTCCGACGCCCGCATCGATCTGCTGGTGAGCGATGTCGGCCTGCCCGGCGGCATGAACGGGCGCCAGCTGGCCGATGCGGCGCGGCAGTTCCGCCCCGGCCTGAAGGTGCTGTTCATAACGGGCTACGCGGAACATGCGGTGTTCCAGAACGAACACCTCGAGCCGGGCATGCAGGTGCTCACCAAGCCCTTTGCCCTGGAGAAGCTCGCGGAGCGCATCAAGGCCATCATCAACACTAAACCTGAAGCGTAGGCTCTTTGCTCGGACAGGATAGGCACACCCGGTTGGGCGCTGGCCGTCTTCGATGTCCGCTTTGACGGGCCTCGGTTCGGAAGCTGCCGGTCCGCTTAAAAGCCTCTAACGAAAGCTGGGGAGCGGCGTTGAGGGGGCATGGCGAAGCCCCTTCAGCGCCGCTCAGCAGGTTCTGTTGGATGTTTTCAGTCAAACATGGAGGGCTCGGTCCGCGGCCCCGCCGCCCGCCTAGACGCAGCTGGTTGTGCGGCTGGCTGTACGACCGGTACCGGCCGGAGCACAACCTCGGCGCCTGGCGCAGGCATGCTCCCTTTTATAAGCCGCGCATAAGAGACTCGCGGATCGACGCGCTGCACCTCGACCACGCCGATCTCACGCTCCATCTGCCCAAGGCTTTCGCCGGTATAGGAGTCCTTCAGCTCATCCCCCAGTTGAAGCGCCCGGAAGCGCTGCCCGACTGTCACGGTCATGCCGCCCTGATTCAGGATGATCTCTCCAGGATCGTCCGCGCGGATCATCCGCATGGGATAGATGGTCTGGGTGATCTCCCGGCTGACGCGCGTCGCCATCTGCTCCAGGATCGCCCCAAGATTCCCGGAATTGCCCAGCGGCACACTGCCGGCCCAGCGAACCTGCCGCGTGGCGATCTCGATGACCTGGAAGTCCAGCGCGCCGCGAGCGGAGTTGCGTACCACCGTCTCGCCAGTCAGGGCGATGCTCTGTTCGGTGCGCGTGGTGCCGACCTGGCGCAGCCGGCCCGTGACGACATAATCGGCGCCCAGCACCTGGCCGATGCGCACACGCTCCGTCAAGGGCGCGCTGGTCACCAGCAGGGCCATCTCGCGGTCGTAGGCCTGGTTGGCATCGCGATCCAGCATGGCAAAGCGGCGCGACTGCGTGAGGTGCTGAACAAGCCTCTCGCGAAGCTGCCGCCCAAAAGCGGTTTCCCGGCCATTCTCGTCGCGCAGTTCGGAGACCACGAGGCGGCGACGGGTATCTCCGGTGGGCGCGGTGGGCTGGAACCGCTCCACCTCCACTTCCAGCCGTGCCAGGAACGGCCCTTCCACCTGCCGTTCCACCGACAGGATCCGGTAGCCACGGACAATTCCGCCTGTCTGCCGCTGGATTGCGGAGCTCATTGCTGCCGACAGTTCGGTCCGGCTGCCACTGTCATCGCTTCTTTGCGCCATGGCCTGGAGGGAAAGAGTTTCGGCATGCACCGAAACCCCCGTCACCTGTTCCACCGCGCTGATCAGGGCGCGTGACACGGCATCTTCCCGCGTCAAGGCGCTGCCTTCAGCCTCGATCGTCACCGGCGCCGCCAGCACCGGCACCGGCCCCAGCAACAGGGCGAGCAGGAGGAGATACCGGCGCATCTCAGAAATCCCGCACGCTCATGAGGTCGCGGCCGGAGCGGATGCCCGCCGGCCCCTGCGCCGAGCCGGTGCGCACCGGCTCCGTGGTCCGCTGCTCGCGATAGGCGCGGACATTGCCCTCGGCGGCGGCGGACCAGGCCCGTACGCAGCCGAGCAATTGCTACCCGGTGACCGGATGGCGCTGCGACCAGCTGGTCAGGGTGTGCAGCCCCGCCAGGCTCTTCACCTCGGCCCGGCGCCGCATCACCTGCAGCATGCCGTCGGTGACGGAGACGGTGCTCGGGCGCCGCTCGTCATAGCCATTGGCATGGCGCAACGCGACGTTCTCGATCTCGCGCCCGGTTTCGGTGGTCCGCTCATACTGGCCGCTGCCGGCAAGGAACTCGGCGATCTGCCGGTCTGCCGTGGCGCGGACCTGCTGGCCGGCCGCATCCAGCTCCATCTCGATGCGGTTGCGGTCATTGCCGCGGTAAGAAATGCCCCATTGGGCAAAGGAGACGATGACCGGCAGGCCGGCCGGATCGTAGTGGTGCATCTTTGACCCGCGAGGGGGAGGATGTCCTGTGGCAGGCGGTCTTCACGGTTCAGCCCGAACGACGCCGCGTGTTCGAGCCGAGCTCAAAGCGTCGCAAGAGGGCACCC
>NZ_JASIRT010000070.1:0-2500 GCF_030063475.1 Roseomonas sp. E05 | reverse complement strand
CAAGCAGTCGGAGCCCTGAGCGCAAGCTCTGGGGTGACGGCGTACCTTTTGTATAATGGGTCCGCGAGTTTCTGTTGGCAGCAAGCTTAAGCCGTTAGGTGTAGGCGCAGCGAAAGCGAGTCCGAACAGGGCGCTGAGTTGCCGGCAGAAGACCCGAAACCGAGTGATCTAGCCATGGCCAGGCTGAAGGTGCGGTAACACGCACTGGAGGGCCGAACCCACGCCTGTTGAAAAAGTCGGGGATGAGCTGTGGCTAGGGGTGAAAGGCCAATCAAACTCGGAAATAGCTGGTTCTCCGCGAAATCTATTGAGGTAGATCGTCGTTCGATTACCGCCGGAGGTAGAGCACCGGAAGGGCTAGGGGGACCCAAAGTCCTACCAAACCCTACCGAACTCCGAATGCCGGCGAGTACAGGGCGGCAGACAGACAGTGGGTGCTAAGGTCCATTGTCGAGAGGGAAACAGCCCAGACCACCAGCTAAGGCCCCCAAATCGTGGCTAAGTGGGAAAGCATGTGAGACGGCCAAAACAACCAGGAGGTTGGCTTAGAAGCAGCCATCCTTTAAAGAAAGCGTAATAGCTCACTGGTCTAATAGCTGTCTTGCGGCGAAAATGTAACGGGGCTCAAGCCACGTGCCGAAGCTGTGGGTGCTCAGCAATGAGCGCGGTAGCGGAGCGTTCCGTAAGCCTGCGAAGGTGAACCGTGAGGTTTGCTGGAGGTATCGGAAGTGCGAATGCGGACATGAGTAGCGACAAGGAGAGTGAGAACCTCTCCCGCCGAAAGTCCAAGGGTTCCTGCGCAAGGCCAATCCGCGCAGGGTGAGCCGGCCCCTAAGGCGAGGGCGACAGCCGTAGCCGATGGAAACCAGGTGAATATTCCTGGGCCTGTCAGAAGTGACGAGTGTGAAGTTCCGTGCGGCCTTATTGGATTGGCCGTGCGGCTGGATCACTCCAGGAAATAGCTCTGACATACAGACCGTACCCGAAACCGACACAGGTGGACTGGTTGAGTATACCGAGGCGCTTGAGAGAACCATGCTGAAGGAACTAGGCAAATTGCTCGCGTAACTTCGGGATAAGCGAGACCCACGGTTGGGCAACCATCCGTGGGTGGCACAGACCAGGGGGTGGCGACTGTTTAGTAAAAACACAGGGCTCTGCGAAATCGAGAGATGACGTATAGGGTCTGACGCCTGCCCGGTGCCGGAAGGTTAAGGGGAGGAGTGCAAGCTCCGAACCGAAGCCCCGGTAAACGGCGGCCGTAACTATAACGGTCCTAAGGTAGCGAAATTCCTTGTCGGGTAAGTTCCGACCTGCACGAATGGCGTAACGACCTCCCCACTGTCTCCAGCATGGGCTCAGCGAAATTGAATTCCCCGTGAAGATGCGGGGTACCCGTGGTCAGACGGAAAGACCCTATGAACCTTTACTGCAACTTCGCAGTGGCACCAGGAAGGGGCTGTGTAGGATAGGTGGGAGGCTATGAAACCGGGGCGCTAGCTTCGGCGGAGCCAACCTTGAAATACCACCCTGCGCCTTTCTGGTGTCTAACTGAGCCCGGTAAGCCCGGGCCAGGACCCTGCGTGGTGGGCAGTTTGACTGGGGCGGTCGCCTCCCAAAGTGTAACGGAGGCGCGCGATGGTGGGCTCAGGCCGGTCGGACATCGGCTGTTGAGTGCAAAGGCATAAGCCCGCCTGACTGTGAGCGCGACAGCGCGAACAGAGACGAAAGTCGGCCTTAGTGATCCGGTGGTCCCGCGTGGAAGGGCCATCGCTCAACGGATAAAAGGTACTCTAGGGATAACAGGCTGATCTCCCCCAAGAGTCCACATCGACGGGGAGGTTTGGCACCTCGATGTCGGCTCATCGCATCCCGGGGCTGGAGCAGGTCCCAAGGGTTCGGCTGTTCGCCGATTAAAGCGGTACGTGAGCTGGGTTTAGAACGTCGTGAGACAGTTCGGTCCCTATCTGCCATGGGTGTTGGAGACTTGCGAGGATCTGTCCCTAGTACGAGAGGACCGGGATGGACGTACCTCTGGTGCACCAGTTGTTCCGCCAGGAGCATCGCTGGGTAGCTAAGTACGGAACGGATAACCGCTGAAGGCATCTAAGCGGGAAACCAGCCTCTAAACGAGGTCTCCCCAAGGGCCGTGGAAGACCACCACGTCAATAGGCCGCATGTGAAAGTCCGGCAACGGATGCAGCTAAGCGGTCCTAATCGCCCAAACGATCTCATCACACACACACCGCGGAACGGCCGCAAAGCCAATCACCGCACGCAGCATCAAACCGCACTCACACACACTCAACTCACCAATCCCAACTCACCATACCATCCGTCTCCTCCACATTTCCGGCTCGGTGGCCCGGTGGCCATCGCGGGGCTGATACACCCGATCCCATCCCGAACTCGGCCGTGAAACTCCCCAGCGCCCATGGTACTGCGCCTCAAGGCGCGGAAGAGTAGGTCGCCGCCGGGCCACCCAGCCGGAATTGTGGAC
>NZ_JASIRT010000069.1 GCF_030063475.1 Roseomonas sp. E05 | reverse complement strand
CATCGCGCAACGCATCCGGGTCCGCGCTCATCCAGGCCAGCCTCCAAAAGCCAGCCTTGAATCACGCCCCGCTCAGCAGCGGAATCCCTCAGATCAGGAAATCGTCACCACCACCTAGCTATTTGTCTTTACGAGCATCTTCACCCATTCCGATGATGCCATCGGAATGGGATCTGCTCTAGCGGCCGCGGAAATCCGCCAGCACCCGGTCCACGAAGGCGGCGGCGCTGCCGAGATAGCCGGCCGGATCGGTCAGGCGGCCGATCTCGGCCGCGTCCAGCCGCGCGGCGACCATCTCCTCGCGGCCCAGCGCCTCGGCCAGCGGCACGCCTTCGGCCAGCGCGACGTCACAGGCATGATGGACGATGTGATGCGCCTCCTCCCGCCCCAGTAGCGGGGCCAGGCCCATCATCACCGCCTCGGCGACGATCAGGCCGCCGGTGCTGTCGAGATTGCGGCGCATCCGCGCGGCATCCACCGTCATGCCCTCGGCCACCAGCACGGCCTGGCTCAGTGCCCCATGGGTCAGGAGGAGGGACTGGAACAGCGCCAGCGGCTCGGCCTGCCAGGGGCCGGTGCCGCGCTCCTGGTCATGCGGCAGGGCGGCCAGCATCTGCGGCACCAGCGCCTGGACGCCGCGCGCCTGGGCCAGCACGTATTCGCAGGCGATCGGGTTGCGCTTCTGCGGCATGGTGGAGGAGCCGCCGCGGCCCGGCGCGTGCGGCTCGGCCACCTCGGCCACCTCGGTCTGCATCAGCAGCATGATGTCGGTCGCGAACTTGGCCAGCGGGCCGCAGAGCAGGCCGCACCAGCACACCGCCTCGGCCAGCGCGTCATGCACGACATGCCAGGGAATGCTCGGCTCGCCCAGGGAAAGCTCCTGCGCCAGCTCACGCAGCACGTCGAGCCCCTGCCCGCCCAGCGAGGCCAGGGTGCCGACCGCGCCGCCGAACTGCACCCGCAGCACGCGCGGGCGAAGCTGCGCCAGGCGCTCGCGCATCGCCAGCAGCGGCGCCAGCCAGACCGCGCACTTGTAGCCGAAGGTGACCGGCAGGGCATGCTGGAGATGGGTGCGTCCGGCCATCACGGTGTCGCGGTGCTCCTCGGCGCGCGCGGCCAGGGCGGCGCAGAGGCGGTCCAGTTCGGGGCCGAGCAGGCCCAGCGCATCGCGCAGCACCAGCACCGTGGCACTGTCCACGATGTCCTGGGTGGTGGCGCCCCAATGGGTCCAGCGCCCGGCCTCCGGTCCCGCTGCCGCCGAGAGCTGCTTCACCAGCCCCACCACGGGGTAGCCGGTGTTGCGGGTGGCCACCGCCAGGGCCGGCAGATCCAGCCGTTCGGCGCGCGCGGCGGCGGTGATCGCCTCGGCCGCCGCCTGCGGCACGATGCCGAGCCGGGCCTGGGCACGGGCCAGGGCGGCTTCCACATCCAGCATGCGTTGCAGGATGGCGCGCTCATCCAGCACCGCGCGCATCGCATCGGTGCCATAGAGGGCGCCGAAGACGGCCCCGTCGGCGGGGTTCACGGCCATGGCGTCAGACCGCCATCCAGACGGTCTCGCCCTCGCCTTGCAGGCGCAGGTCGAGGTTCCAGGTGCCGGGCTCCACCTGGCGCGCGACCAGCGTTCCGCGGCGCTCCGGCGGCACGGCGCCCAGCACCGGGTCGGTCTCGTTCAGCGCCTCGCCTTCAAAATAGAGCCGGGTGCAGAGGTGCTGCAGCAGGCCGCGCGCGAAGATCGCGAGCGCCACATGCGGCGCCTGCCGGGAGTTCGCCCGCGCACGGTCGCCGAGCGGCACGGGGCCGGGCTTCAGCGTCACGAAGCGGAAGCTGCCATCGGCCTTGGTGGCGCAGCGGCCATAGCCCTGGAACTCCTCCGCGGGCCCGTTCGGGTCGGGGTACTCGCCCTTCGGGTCGGCGTGCCAGATCTCCACCATGGCGTCGGCGACCGGCGCGCCCGAGCCGTCGGTGACGCGGCCGGTCAGTACGATCCGCTCGCCCGGCGGCAGGTTGCCGGCGAAGTGGCGGGTGGTGTCGGCCCATTCCGGGAAGTCCACCAGGTGCCAGTAGGGGCCGGCGGTCTGGTGGGCCGAGGCGACCAGGCCCTGCATCGGCGCGGCTTCGGGGGTCGGGGCCGGCATCAGTGGTTGTCCTCCATCGGCGTGGCCTCGCGGCCGCGCAACACGATGTCGAAGCGGTAGCCGAGGGCCCATTCCGGCTGGGTCAGCTCAAGGTCGAACTTCGAGATGAGGCGGTTGCGCGCGGCCTCGTCGGGGGTGGCATGAAAGATCGGGTCCAGCGCCAGCAGCGGATCGCCCGGGAAGTACATCTGGGTGATCATCCGCTGGGCGAAGCCGGCGCCGAACACCGAGTAGTGGATGTGGTTCGGCCGCCAGGCGTCCTTGTGGTTGCGCCAGGGATAGGCGCCGGGGCGGATGGTGACGAAGCGGTACCAGCCTTCCGCGTCGGTGAAGACACGCCCCATGCCCTGGAAGTTCGGGTCGAGCGGGGCGTCATGGTCGTCGCCAGGGTGGTTGTAGCGGCCGGCGGCATTGGCCTGCCAGACCTCGACCATGGTGTTGCGCACCGGGCGGCCATCTTCGTCCAGCACGCGGCCGGCGACGATGATGCGCTCGCCCATGGCCGCCGAGCCGTCCGCCTGCACCGTGAGGTCGGCACGCGCGGGGTAGCGTTGCGGCGAGAAGCGCGGCGCGCTGGTCTCGGTGAGGGTGTGCGGCAGCCGCAGCAATTCCTGCTGCGGATGGCGAAGGCGGGTGCTGCCGTAATCCGGCGCATTGTAGGGCGGCTGCGTCAGCAGCCCCGGCCGGCGATAGCCCGGGACGGTTTCGCTCACGGCGTTTCCTCCATTTCCTTCAAGGCCTGCTTGGCCAGCTTGAGGGCATGATTGGCCACCGGCACGCCGGCATAGGCCGCGACCTGCAGCAGGACCTCGGCGATCTCTTCCGGCGACACGCCCGTGTTGCGGGTGGCGCGGACATGCAGCACGAACTCCCCTTCCCGCCCCAGCGCGGCCATCAGCGCCAGCGTCAGCAGCGAGCGGGTGTGGCGCGGCAGGCCAGGGCGGGTCCAGATGCCGCCCCAGACATTGCGGGTGATGTAGTCCTGGAAGGGGGCGTCCAGGGCGGTTATGGCGGCGCTCGCGCGCGCCACATGCGCCTCGCCCAGCACCGCCTTGCGCACGGCGAGGCCGGCGGCGAGCGGATCATCCGCGGTGCCCGCCTCCTGTGCGGCGAGGAAGATGCGCAACGCCTCCGTCACGGCTTCCGGCCGCTCCACGGTCGGGATGTGCGCGGCATCGGCGATGGTCTGGAGCCGTGCCCCGGGGATGGCGTCACACAGGGCTGCGGCGCTGGCGAGCGGGGTCGCCTGGTCGCCATCGCCGACCAGGACCAGGGCCGGCAGGCGCAGGCGGCGCGTCGCTTCGGTGAGATCGGCGGCGGCGATGGCCTCGGCAGCCCCTGCATAGCCCTCCGGATCGGTCCGGCGCAGCATGGCGCGCAACCCCTGCGCGGCGGGAGCGTGAAGGGCGGCGGGCGTCACCCAGCGCGCGACCACAGGCTCGACCAGCGGCGCCATGCCCTGCGCCCGCACCGTCGCGGCACGCTCCTGCCAGGTTTCCGGCGGGGGGATGGAGAGCGCCGTATCCAGCAGCATCAGGCTGCGCACCCGCTCCGGCGCATGGGCGGCAACCGACTGCGCGACCAGCCCGCCGATCGAGAGTCCCGCCACATGCGCAGGCCCGACACCCAGGACATCCAGCACCGCCAGGGCATCCTGCGCCAGCCCCTCGATGCTGTAGGGGCCGGGCGTGACAGTGGTCAGGCCATGCCCGCGCAGGTCGGGGCGAATGACGCGCCAGGAGCTGGCCAGCGCCTTGGCCTGCGCCTCCCAGATGTGGCCGGTGGTGCCGAGGGAGTGCAGCAGCAGCAGCGCCGGCGCGCCGGCCGGTCCGTCAACCTGCACATGGACGTCGAGATCGCCCGCCTTCACGAACATGGCCGTGTCATTCCCTGATTTCCCTCACGATGCGGCCATTGGGGGCACCGTCGGGGGCCCCTCACCGATGGCCCAGGCCCCGTCATCGCCGGAATGCAGCGGCAGGCCGACATAGTTCTCGGCAAGGACGCGTTGGGCGGCCGGAGATTCGAAGATGTAGCGCAGCTCCGCGCGCTGCATGCGGCGGCCGAAGTCGTCCATGTCCGGGAAGCGGTGCGTGAGCCCGGTGAACCACCAGGAGAAGCGTTCGGCCTTCCAGACCCGGGCGAGCGCACGCGCGGAATAGGTCTCGAGCAGATGATCGGCGCCGTCGTGGTAGTGGCTGACCAGGGCCTCGGCCAGCAGGCCGACATCGGAGGCCGCGAGGTTCAGGCCTTTGGCGCCAGTGGGCGGCACGATATGGGCGGCATCACCGGCCAGGAACAGGCGGCCATGCCGCATCGGCTCTGCCACAAAGGAGCGCAGCGGCGCGATGCTCTTCTCGATGGACGGGCCCCGCACCATCCGGTTCGCGGCCCCCCTGCCCAGGCGGAGCGCGAGTTCATCCCAGAGGCGGGTGTCGGGCCAGTCCTTCAGGTCCTCGCCGAGCGGAACCTGGACGTAGTAACGGCTACGGGTCGGGGACCGCATGCTGGCCAGCGCGAAGCCGTTGGCGTGGTTGGAATAGATCAGCTCGTGGTCGCAAGGCGGCACATCGGCCAGGATCCCCAGCCAGCCAAAGGGATAGATCCGCTCGAAGCTCCGCAGCACCGAAGGGGGGATGCTGGCGCGGCTGGCACCGTGATAGCCATCGCACCCCGCGATATAGTCACAATCCAGGCGATGCGATGCGTCATCCCGGCGATAGGTGACGAAAGGCCTGCTGCCGTCGAGATCGTGCAGCGCGACCTGCTCCGCCTCGAAGAGGAGGGGTGCGCCGCGGACCTGGTGAGCCTGGATGAGATCGCGCGTGATCTCCGTCTGGCCATAGACCATGACGGATTTGCCGCCGGTGAGGCGGTGCATGTCGATGCGGAAATGCTCGCCGTTGAGGGCGATCCGGAAGCCCTGATGCGGCAGGCCCTCGCGATGCAGGCGGGCGGCAATGCCGGCCTGCTCGAGCAGACCTACCGTGCCCTGTTCCAGCACGCCGGCACGAATGCGGCTTTCAACATGCCCCTG
Organism: Roseomonas sp. E05; assembly: GCF_030063475.1. Taxonomy (GTDB): domain Bacteria; phylum Pseudomonadota; class Alphaproteobacteria; order Acetobacterales; family Acetobacteraceae; genus Pseudoroseomonas. The sequence goes on along the minus strand of NZ_JASIRT010000069.1, from coordinate 1,305 downwards.
ACTGCGGCGCTCCAGCACCATGCTGTCGATGCCGGCGACATGAAGGAGCTGGGAGAGAAGCAAGCCTGCCGGTCCCGCGCCAATGATGGCGACCTGCGTACGCTGCCGCATTGGCCCCTCCCCTCTGAAGTCTTGTAAAAGATAGCTTATCCGGGCTTGCGGCCTGCAATGGACAATCGGGGCAACAATTTGGACTTTCGAGACAGGAAGGCATACCGAAACAGGCCTGCAGCGATGGAGCACGAGCCCTGCCCGTGACATCTCAGAACCCGGTTCCTGCTTATGATCTCTACGGCGAAGCCAGAGCGCGAGCCTTGCTCGATCCCATCCATCTGGAACCTCTGTTCACTCGCAGCCATAAGCACAATTGGACCATCAGGCCGCACCGGCACCGCCGTCTGCATCAGATTTTCTGGATTCAACGTGGGGAGGGGGTGGTTGACGCCCAGGGGCGCAGCCTGCCCTTCGAGGCTCCAATGCTCCTTATCGTGCCCCCGGGCGAGGTTCATGGCTTCCGCTTCGAGCCGCAGAGCCGCGGCTACGTTCTGACGATCACCGACGCTTTCTTCGGGGCATGCTGTGCCCTGGCAGGAGAGAGGGGCTATCCGCAGACCGTCTTCATGGTGCCTGTCGGAACACGCGCAGCGCTGCAGCAGACGCTGAACGGAACCTTCTTCAACCTGGAGCAGGAGTTCCGGCAGGATGGCATTGGCCGTGGCACGGCGCTGGCGGGCTATGTCCTGGCCATTTTGGGCCAAGTGCAGCGCGGCATGGAGGCGGAGGCTGCTGCGCACCAGCCGCGCTCTCAACAGGAGGAGTTGGTGGCGCGCTTCCGGGAACAGGTGGAGGAAAATCTTACCGGCCATGCAGCGCTGGGAAAATATTGCGCGCAGCTCGGCATCACCCTCAGCACTCTGACCCGCGCCTGCCGTGCCGTCACAGGCCGGTCTCCGTTGGAGCTGATCCATGACCGCCTGATGCTCGAAGCACGACGGCTTCTAAGCTACAGCTCGCTCAGTATTTCCGAGATCGCCTATTCGCTCGGGTTTGAACCGGCTTACTTCTCGCGCTTCTTCAGCAAGCGGGAAGGCCTATCTCCAGCGGCTTTCCAGCGGGCAGCATTATTGAAGGAGAGCAAATGAAATAACGCCTGCGGCGCATGGCACACAGGCGTTTCGGAAAATATTTTGGATGCGGGGACAGGATTTGAACCTGTGACCTTCAGGTTATGAGCCTGACGAGCTACCGGGCTGCTCCACCCCGCGTTGGTGGTGTTGGATCCGTTTGTTGTCCACAATTCCGGCT
>NZ_JASIRT010000068.1 GCF_030063475.1 Roseomonas sp. E05 | reverse complement strand
GCGCAACGTCAATTACCGTCCCCTCTTGTCGCAGCGCGACATCTGGACAACCTTCACCACCGCATCCGCGGCGCTCATCATAGTTGACGCCCAGCGCTCATCCCAATCGACGTGCTACAAGCTGGACCGATCTGATCTCCGAGGGCATTGCCGCGCTGGGACGCGAGCTTGCCGACAAGACCATCTCGGTTCCGGATCTGATTGAATGGTTCGCAGACTGGTCCCGTGACGTGCGAGGCGAGCAACGCGGACTGCTCCTCCTGACGGCACATCGGGCCAAGGGATTGGAGTTTGACGATGTAGTGGTCCTGAACGGCGGCTGGGAGAGGCCGTCACAGGGAGAAGATGCCGACGCCCCCCGCCGCCTTCTCTATGTAGCCATGACGCGCGCTCGCCGCAGCTTGGCCGTTATGACCAGCGGGGTGCACCCGTATCTGAAACCGTCGCAGACTTCGGTGGTCGAGCGAGATGTCGCCCCGGACACAGCAAACCTGCCCAGTCGAACGCATCAGTACCAGCCGCCCGACCTGAGCCTGGTCGACCTGTCGTGGGCCGGACGCCTACGTGCAGGAGATCCATCGCTCGCTGCAATTGCTGACGCCAAAGCAGGTGATCCAGTCACGCTCGTTCGCACAGGTGGTGGCTGGATGATTCAGGATGTGCTGGGGCGGCCCCTAGGCCGTATGTCGCGCGCCTATTCCACGCCGGAAGGTTGCGAGTTCCGCCAGGGCGAGGTCGGAGCGATTATCTGCTGGCGCAAGACGGACAGCAAAGAGGAATTCCGTGAAAGGATCCGTCGTGAGGAATGGGAAGTCGTGCTGCCTGAGCTAGTCTTCGGTTAGAGGGTGTTTGAGGAGGGGGCTCTGGCGCCTTCCGGAGGAGGCCAGATGAGCTTTGCCCTGCTGGACCACCCGCGATGGTGCGCGGCCGCCATTCTTCTTCGACTAACGTGATCGGCATACAGTGGGTACCATGTACAGGTCGACCCGATCTGCCCAGACGGACTGCGGCACCCTTTGGTCGGACAGGCTTGGTCTGCGGCGCTTGGCGGAGCAGGTCCAGCGCCTCGGCGTTCCGCCAGGCGAGTGCCTCTGCGGCGTGCGCCCCTAACCTCAGATGGTCGTGAGATCGGCAACGATGAAGTAGGCCATACCCGCTCCGCCTAGCAGGAAGCGGCGCCGCGGCCCATCCTGCCGCACCCTCATCGCCCGTTGGCGCTTCAAACCGCTCCTGGGCGGTGTCGGCCGGCCGAAGGCCCCCACCGAACCGGGGACGATCAACGGGGACTCTGGGCCCTGCCGGAGGCCGAGCGGATGCCGCCCTGGGAGTGGCGCCGGCAGCGGCGGCACCGGTAATTGGGACAAACACCCCGTCCGTAGATTCTTTGTCCCTCTTCATTGGGCGTTTACCGCCCTGCGCTACAAGGGTCGCACTGCGGCGGCGGGGAAAGCAGACCCGCCCTAAGCCGAGACAGGCCCGAATTGTTCGGCCATCCCACCCCTCGGGGCGGGGTCGCAGAAGGGGCAGCCGGGGTTGCGACCGGCCCGCAGGAACCCCAAACCGCCCGGCGGCAGAACGCGGCCGGGCGGGTTTGCGGCGTGGCGCCCTGCGGCGTCGCGGCGGTCAGCGGAAGTCGACGCCGCGATGGAAGGCACCGAAGGCTGCCTGCAGCCAGGCGATACCCGCTTGCCACTCCGAAAGCGCCTTGATGAAATTGGCCGTCCGCGGTCGGGCCGTGGCGATGCAGTCTGACGGAGCTGCCCAGGGCACCGCACTCCGCCCGCATCGCGGCCGGCATGTCTCCCCGGGAGCGGCATGTCACAAGCGTTTGCTCGCGCGCGCCCACCGGCGCCGCCGAGGCTATGCAGCCCACACCTGGAAGCCAAGGTAGCGGAGCGCCTTTGCCATCCGGCCATTCATGGGTGGGCACTCGTCCGGTCGCACCGAACCGTAGAGTTCGAGCGCGCAGAAGTGGCCAAAGTAGCCCAGCTTCATGCCCCGGTCGTACAGCACATCGTGCAGCCGCTGGATGAAGTCGCCTGGACCGTGCACTAGGTGCGACAGCGTGCGCCGAACCTTGGCAACGTCCTGCCCGTTCGCGGCCCAAAAGGCGACCGGTAGGTTCGACTGTCCCCCCTTCACGAACCTCGACTGCTGGAGGAAGGCGTGGATCGACATCAGCCCCTCCGTGATGTCGTTCTTCGACGCCGCCTGCAGCGCCGCCGCGTTGCCGAAGAGGTCGCGGACCCTGCGCAGCCATGCCGCATAGTCCGGTGGGACCCTGCTGTTCGCGGCCGAGGTCCACTCCTGGCCCAGGCGCAGGATCTCGTTCCGGCGCTCCTCGGGCGGGCGGACGGGAGCCGATCGCCAAGCTTCATCACCCGAGACGTAAGTCAGCCGCACCCAATTCAGGAACCTGTTGGTCTCGTTCGCGAGCCCCACGTCCTCGAGCTCGGGGCGCCGAAAACCGTTCGGCGCGAGGAGGTGGGTGACTTCATCAAACGCGGGCCGATACTGCTCGTAGACTTGGCGGCGGAGATCCTCCAGGAAGAGCCGTTCGCGGGAGCGCGTCCGGCTCGCCACGTTGATGTTCGTGGGCTCGGCACGGCCGACCGCTCGCTCAATGACCGTGTCGGGGTCGGGCCCTGCTCGGCGCACTTCGGCGTAGATCAGCTCAAAGGTCCTGAGCTTCTCGTCGGTCAGCACATGCGCTGCATCCCAGAGCTCAGCGAACAGCGCCCGGACCTCTTGAATAGCCTCCAGGTCCTCAGGCTGATCAAGGCAGATGGTCGCCTCCCGGTTGGACTGGAGGCCACCGTCCGTCAGATTGGATGAGCCAACAAGCGCAGCCTCGTCAAAGACGTAGATCTTCGCGTGGAACCGGTGCGTGAGGTATCTCACGGCGACGCCGGCGATCCCGTACACCTTCCGTAGCGCTTCCGGGGAGGTGGCGCTGTTGAGCCCCACCAGTAGCTCGACGCGCTTGCCGGCCCTGGCGGCCTCCACGACCGGATCTGCAAGCGAGAAGAAAGGCGCCGCCAGGTGCAGGCGGGACGACTTCGCCATCAGCCGCTTAAAGGGGTTGATGACAAAGTCCTTGTCTGGGCCGTTCGAGAAGATCCGTTTCATCCTATCCGCTCAGCTATCTGTTCGGTGGAGCCATGCCGTATGCCGCGGCGCCGGCCGAGGCACCTGGCGCCGCGGCCGGCATACGTCAGCCGCCTGCCGGCGGCATTACCCTGGTCGCGATGCGCGACAGCAGCTTCTTGCGGTCGGCCGGCCGATCGAGCGCGTGCATCCTGCGGTGGCAGTTTGGGCAAAGCGCGACTGCGTTCTCAATCGTGTCCGGCCCGTCCTTGGCGAGGTGCACGACATGGTGGCACTCGAGGTATGGAACGCCGTCCACCGCAAAGGGTGCAGGTCGGCCGCACAGGTCGCAGATCCCCCTTGCCAGGCGCTTGGCGAGCTCGGCTACGGCCGGGTCGCGATCGTACTGCGCCGTGCGAACTTCACGCGCGCCCGGCCGCTGGCGGCCGCCGAGAGCCGCTCGGCGCGCCAACTCCTCAGTCGAGAGGTGCGCGAGCCGCCGCGCCCGCTCGGTCTCAATCTCTTCCAGGTCGCGGTGCTCGGGCACGGGGCGCTTGCCGCCCCCTTCGAGCCGCAGCGGGAAAATGTAGACCTGGCGCACCCGACCTTCGTCGTCGGGCTGCTGCTCGGTCTGGGCAGCATCGGCGAGCCTGACCTGACCCGCGTAGACGTAACTTCCCCGACGGAACACCTCGAAGAGGTGGACCGGGACGCCGGTCTCCCTCTGCTCCGCCAGCCGCTTGTTCTGGCCCTCAAGCTGCTGATGGCCGATGCGACCCATACCGGTGTAGTGGAGGACATTCTCCTCCCAGCGATCATCGTAGAGCGCCTTGGTGTGGTCAGCGATGACCATCAGGCAGCCCCGCGCGCTCGACCAGCGCATGCCGCCGGCGTTGCCGACGCCAAAGACGCGCGAGAGCTGGTCATTGGTCAGGACGTCGCCGGGATGCAAGGCGTCCGGCGTCTCCGACCCGCCCCACCTGCCCTTCTCGACGACACTGAAGTCCAGCGCCCTTAGGACCGCATTGGTCTCCTCCCCACCGGAGAACGCCGTGCGCGGCAAGGCCTTGCCGCTTGCCAGCTCCGCGGCAATGGAGAGTACAAGCTTGGGCGGGAACGGCGTGCCATCGTCGGGGCGGAGCACGTCGTATCGGGTCGAGCGTGCTCGGGCAGGAATGCCCTCCTGCTCAATCTTCTTCATCGCCCCGATGATGTGGCGGTGCTCCAAGCCATAATCGAGATTCATGCGCGGCTGGATCCTCGGGATGGCGGCTGCAGGTCCTCGGTGAGACAGGCTAGCCAATGGGTCATCGGAGCCGCCACTGCGCTGGGCGCCTTGCTCCGTGGCTGTTCTGCGACCTGGGCGGTGGAGGGACGCCCAAGGCCTCACAGACGAACTGGCTATGATCCGCGGGGGAGCAGCCTCGCGCGTGGCAGGCGTCGCAACAGACCCCGGCCTCAACGCGGGCCTGCCGCCTGGCAAAGACCCAGTCCACGATGCGCAGCGCGAGCGGACGGCGCGGTGCGGCACGTGCCTCGCCAAAGTAGCCGAGCAGCGCATCACGGAAGCACGCTCGGCCGAAGGCGAACTCCTGCATCTGCCGCGACAGCCGCCGCTTCTGTGCCAAGAGCTGACGGCCTTCGTCGGCGCACACATTGGCCTGCTTCACGGTCAGCCCTGCCATGAAGTCGAGGAGCCTGACCGCCGGGCCCTCCGGCTTCTCGTCGGTCAGGAGCACCGCAACGCTCCGCCGCCCATCCCGGCCGGCGCGCCCGAACTCCTGCAGGTAGTCCTCCGGCGAGGCGGGGTGCTGCCAGTGGATCACCAGGCGCACATCGGGGATGTCGACGCCCATGCCGAAGGCGTTGGTGCAGATGATGCGCGAGAGCTTCGGCTCGAGGTGCCCCCCGAAGCGTTGGAGGAGGTCCTGTTTCTCCCGCGCCGGCAGTTGCCCATGATAGAAAGAGGTAGTGCTACCTTGGGCCTCCAGGGCCGTCGCGAGCGCCTCGCCGACCTTCCGAGTCGGGACGAACACCATCGCCTTGACGCCGACCGCTTCGGCCAACCGAAGGAGCTCCGCCACAAAGCTGGGACGCGCCTGCAGGGCGACGCGCCGACGCAGGAAGGAAATGTTCGGGCGGTTGGCGCCGTGGACAAACACCTCCGCTTCGGGCGCTCCGAGCGAGGTGAGAATGCGCGCCTGCGTCTCTCGCCCTGCGGTGGCGGTGAAAGCCAGCACCGGCGGGTTGCCGAGACGCTCGCGGACCTCACCGAGCCGTCCGTACTCGGGCCGAAAGTCCCGTCCCCAGCGGTCGATGCAGTGCGCCTCATCCACCACTAGGTAAGCGGGCCGCAGGGCGCGCAGCCGGGCCAACTCGCGCTCGTTCGCGCCGAAGAAGCGCTCCGGGGCGAGATAGAGGAACTTGAAGCAGCCCCGTTCCAGTAGCTCCAAGCGCAGCTGTTTTTCCTCGGATGAGAGGTCCGAGTTCATGAAGGTGGCCGGGAGCCGATGCCGAAGCAGCCCGGACACCTGGTCCGACATGAGGGCCTTCAACGGGGAGATGACGAGGCAGAGGCCGGGGGTCAGGACGGCCGGGACCTGGAAGGTGAGGCTCTTGCCGGAGCCGGTCGGGCTGACCAGCAGCAGCGATCGGCCCAGGAGGGCCGCCTCGACGACGTCGATTTGGGCCGGCCGGAATGCCTCCAACCCGAAGAGCTTGAGAGCAGGCCCGAGGTGCCGCGTCTGTCGCGCCAGTCGTCCCTCCCGATCAAACCATGTCGCCAGGCGCACGGCAGCTTTTTGGAGAAGGCGGCGCGCCAACCTCACACCGAGATGGGGGTGCACGGCGGCGTGGCACATCTGGCACAGGCTGATCAGATTGGCAGGCTCGTCCGGCCCTCCGGCTGCACGCGGCAGGACATGGTGCACATGAGCGCCGTCGCCCCGCAGATCATTGCCACATTGGACGCACTTGTATCCGTCCCGACGCAGCACGCGGCCGCGGATCTCATCCCATTCCGCATTCAAGGCAGCTGTGGATCCCTGGAGGCCGGACGATCTTCGGCAGCCGGCTTATCAGCAACTTCAGATAGAATTATAACCTAGAAAATTCCTCATGTGGAATAGGGTTGAGAGGCGGCTGGCAGTAAGCCGCACCGACGGTGCCGCTCACCCGGGCTCCTGCACAGCGGTTGGGCTCCAAGGCCTAGGGTTCAGCGGCGCCACGTACGGGATAGATGATCTGCCCGACTGGTCCACACCCCATCGTTCCCGCGGCGAGGCTCCTCCAGGTATTCTATCGATCAGAACAGAAAAGGGGCATCCAAGCTCCAGGAACCGTCGATCCGTATCGGCAGCTGTCTCGCCGCGCTTTCAGAGGGCGTGGCACCTGCCTCCCTAAAGCGCTTGGCTTCTGCCGGTGAGTACGCGAAGCGTAGCGCCACGCCCTGCGCCACCTCGGATGACCAGCCCCCATTGACTGGTCCGGGCGAGATTTTAGTGGAGCATGGGCATTGGCGGGGCCGATGAACCGTTGGAACCGGGATGGGGCATGGGCTTGGCTCCTCCTGGCATGATCACC
>NZ_JASIRT010000067.1 GCF_030063475.1 Roseomonas sp. E05 | reverse complement strand
ATGAAGGACTGGCGGCGCATCGCTACGCGCTACGACCGCTTGGCCAGGAACTTCCTCTCCGCCATCGCGCTCGTCGCAACCGCTTGTTTCTGGCTCCCCTGATTGAGTCGGCAACCTAGGGCATCCACCAGCTTCAATGCATGAAGTGCCGGACCAGCCCAGCGACGGCCATCCACCTGTAATATTTTGTCATGCTTGCGCAATCTGACATACGTAATCGATCGGTAATCACGTCACATGAATCGCCTGAGCGGAGCGGCTGAGTTCGCCTGCGCCTGGCAGGTGGCCAGCAATGGTGGGATGTGACGCATGCGCCTCTGGATCGGTCTCCTGGCCGCGGTAATCATGGCAGCGGGGATCGGCGGGGCGCCTGCCCTGGCGGATTCCGCCTACCAGGCTTTCGGCACCAAGGGACGCCCTCAGGACGTCCGCCGCACCATCGATATCGTCATGCGGGACAACCGCTACCAGCCGCAGCGCATCCAGGTCCGGACCGGAGAGACTATCCGCTTTCGGGTGCGCAATGACGGTGAGTTCCTGCACGAGTTCAACATCGGCACCGCGGCCATGCATCAGCAGCACCAGCGCGAGATGCAGGCCATGTTCGAGAGCGGGATGATGTCGGCGGCCAGCAAAGACGCCATTGTTGGCATGGACCACTCCAAGATGCCGGGCATGAACCACGGCGCCGTGCGCCACGACGACCCGAACGCCGTCCTGGTCGATCCCGGCAAGACCGAGGAGATGATCTTCAAGTTCACCAAGGCCGCCAACCTGGAGTTCGCCTGCAACATCCCGGGCCACTACGAGTCCGGCATGGTGGGCAACGTCACCTTCTCGCGCTGATCAGCAAGCAGGGCCATGCCGCGCCGGTCGCGGCCAAGGATCGAACGATGACCAATGACAAGCTGAGCAGGCGGCAGGCGCTGGGCCTCGGCGTCGCTGCTCTGGCCTTCCCGGTCGTGCCCGGCGCCCTGGCAAAGCCCGCCGTCGGTCGGGCCATGCCGCGCGAGTTCAACCTGACCCTGTCTCACGTGACGGCCAACATCACCGGGCGCCGCCGCCCGGCGATGGCCATCAACGGGCAAATTCCGGGTCCTGTCCTGCGCTTCCGCGAGGGCGAGGAGGTGGTGATCAACGTCACCAACCGGCTGCGCGAGCACACTTCGATCCACTGGCACGGCCTGATCCTGCCGAGCAGCCAGGACGGCGTGCCCGGCATCAGTGACGGCTTCCAAGGCATCCACGCGGGTGGGACGCACCAGTACCGCTTCCCGCTCGTGCAGGCCGGGACCTACTGGTACCACAGCCACTCGGGCTTGCAGGAGCAGTCCGGCATCTACGGTGCCATTGTCATCGACCCGGCGACGCCGGAGCCCTTTGGCTACGACCGCGACTACATCATCCAGTTGTCGGACTGGACAGACGAGACGCCGAGCCACGTCATCGCCAACCTCAAGCGCGACCCCGGCTACTACAACGACAACAAGCGCACCCTGGCCAGCCTGATCAGCGAGCTCCGCCGTGCGCCGGACGGCGCCGCGCGGTCGGCCATCGTCTCCGATCGCATCATGTGGGGTGACATGCGGATGGACCCGACCGACATCGAGGATGTCGGCGGCTACACCTACCTCGTCAACGGCCACACCCCGGCGCGGAATTTCACCGCGCTGTTCCGACCGGGCGAGACGGTGCGCCTGCGCTTCATCAACAGCGGCGCCATGTCCCACTTCGACGTGCGCATCCCCGGGCTCGAGATGACCGTGGTGCAGGCCCACGGCAACAACGTCCGGCCGGTCACTGTGGACGAGTTCCGCATCGCGCCTGCCGAGACGTTCGATGTCCTGGTACGCCCGCGCGACGGGCGCCAGTACCAGGTGCTGGCGGAGTCCATGGGCCGCCAGGGCTTCGCGCAGTTCAGCCTGGCCACCCAGGAGGGCCTGCCCGCCCTACCGCTGCCGCCGCACCGCCCGCGCCCCGTGCTGACCATGGCCGACATGGGCATGAACTATGGGCCAAGCGGCCTCGACCGCGGAACGCCGATGCCGGAGGTCGACGCCCCCGGCCACGTCGCGCCGATGGACATGGGGGGCATGGACCACTCCTCCATGCAGGTGCCTGCCGGAGGCTCCCAGGGCATGCAGCACGGCTCCATGGGCGGCATGGACCACGGGAACATGCCCGGCATGGAGCACTCGAGCATGGCCGGGATGAACCATGCCGGGATGGCTGGCATGAACCACGGCGCCATGGGCGACATGGACCACGGCACCATGGGACATGGCGGCATGGCGATGCCGGATCCCCTGGTGAACGACGTCGGCGCCCCGCCGGGCGCCCGCGTGTTGTCCTACCGTGACCTGCGCGCGGCCAAGCCGCTCTACCCGGTACGGGAGCCGACCCGCATCATCGAGATTCGGCTGACCGGCAACATGGAGCGGTACTTCTGGTCCATCAACGGCAATAGCTTCAGCCAGGCACAGCCGATTCAACTGTATCTCGGCGAGCGGGCGCGCTTCCGCTTCGTCAACGAAACCATGATGAATCATCCGATGCACCTGCACGGCATGTGGATGATGCCGCAGGTCGGCAACGGGGCCGAGAATCCGTTGCTGCATGTGGTGAACATCAAGCCCGGCTCCACGCTCGACGTCGACATCGAGGCGGATGCGCCCGGCGGATGGGCCTTCCATTGCCACATGCTCTACCACATGGAGACCGGAATGATGCGCAAGGTGTCCGTGGTCCCGGCTCGCCAGATCGCGGCGTCGGCACGGTGACAGTCATGCGGATCAAAGCAGTCGTGACGGTCGCCGCTGCCTTGGCCGTCGTGGCCCTGGGCGCTCTCCAGGTTGCACCGGCGCACGCGCAGGCGATGCAGCATAGTACCGAACCGCCGTTCAGCCACGAGATCTACACTGGCGCCGTGCTGTTCGAGAAGCTGGAGTACGGCTGGGGGCTGGACGGACCCAACATTGGCCGCTGGGACGGGCAGGCCTGGTATGGCGGCGACGTGAACCGGGTTTGGCTGAAGACTGAGGGCGAGACGGCGCGGGACGGCCGAGTGGAGGACGCCGAGGTCCAACTGCTCTATTCGCGCCTGCTCAGCTATTACTGGGACATCCAGGCCGGTATCCGCTACGATATCCGTCCCAAGCCGGACCGCTTCTACGGCGTCATCGGCCTGCAAGGGCTGGCGCCCGGCATGTTCGAGGTGGACCTCCAGGGCTTCGTCAGTGAGCGTGGCGACCTCTCCGCCCGCGCCGAGATCTCCTACGACGCCTACATCACACAGCGACTGGTGCTCCAGCCGAACCTGGAGGCCAATGTTGCACTCCAGGAGGTGGAGGAACTCGGCATTGGCGCGGGCTTCAACGACATCGAGACCGGGCTCCGCCTGCGCTACGAGTTCACCCGCGAGGTGGCGCCCTACATCGGCGTCAGCTACGAGCGGAAGCTCGGTGACACAGCGCGCTTCGCCCGCAACGAGGGCGAGGACGTTGGCGGCTGGCAGTTCCTGACCGGCATCCGGCTGTTCTTCTGAGATGCACGGCGGAGGGTTCCAGGCTGGTCCGGCCCGCGGACATTTCGCCGCCATCCTGCGCGCCGCCCACCGCATCAGCTATGGTGGCCTGGAAACGAAGGAGGTCCGGCCTTGCCGCCACTGCCCATCCTTGACAGCGTGCCGCCTCGCTCGCAGGCAGCCTGGCGCGCCTGAGGCCGATCGATGCAGACGGCCGACCCGGTGAGCGACCGCGGCAGCAACCTGCCGCCGACGGCCCACATCCTCGTCGTCGAGGATGACGCCGAGATGCGGACGCTGATCGCCAAGTTCCTGCGCCAGAACGGCTTCCGTGTGACCGGCGCGCGGGACGGGCGGGAGATGTGGGAGACGCTCGGCGGCGCTCCCGTCGACCTCGTGCTGCTGGATGTCATGCTGCCCGGCCAATCCGGGCTCGACCTCTGCCGGGCGGTGCGGGCACGGATGGCGGTTCCCATCATCATGGTGACGGCACGGGGCGAAGAAACCGACCGCGTCCTTGGCCTCGAACTCGGCGCCGACGACTACATCCCGAAGCCGTTCAGCCGCCCGGAACTGCTGGCGCGCATCCGCGCCGTGCTACGGCGGGCGCAGGCTGGCTTCGGCCAGCCGGACCATACCGCAGGGGATCGGATGGTCTTCGCCGACTGGGCGCTCGACACCCGGCGGCGCGAGCTCAAGGCCCCCGACGGCTCAGCCGTGGACCTGTCGAGCGGCGAGTACGACCTGCTGCTGGCCTTCTGCGAGCACCCGCAGCGCGTGCTGACCCGGGACCAGTTGCTGGACCTGGCCCGCAACCGGGTCTCGGACAGCATCGACCGCTCGGTGGACGTGATGGTCAGCCGCCTGCGGCGCAAGCTGGAGCCGCTGGCCGACAGCCCCGCCATCATCAAGACCATCCGTGGTGCCGGGTACATGTTCGTGCCCGCCGTGACGCGCCAGTGAGGCGGCTGCTGCCCAGCACCCTGGCGGGCCGCATCATCCTGGTCCTGCTGGTCGGGCTGATGGCTTTCCACGGCGGCAGCGTCTGGCTGCACCAGACCGGTAGCCAGATCCTGCTGGGCACTACCCAGCGGCAGGTGACGGGCGACCGTCTGGCCGCCGCGGCCCGCGCCCTGAGCCTGGTGCCGGAAGCCAGCCGCCCCGAGATGGCGCAGGCGCTCTCCTCCCCGGGCTTCCAGGTCCGCTGGACCCCAGGTCCCGCGCCCTCGGCGGCGAACGACGAGGCATTCCGGCACACGGGCCACCAGGAGGCGGACGGAGCCGTCGGCCTGCCCGACGGCTCCCACTTGGCCTATCACGTCGACCCACTGGCGCCGCGGGCAGAATACGCCACACTGCTCAGCACCTCGGCGATGGCACTCGGCATCCTTGTGCTCGGGCTTCTGGTGGTGCGGCTCATCGCGCGGCCCCTGCGAGCGCTCTCGGAGGCGGCCGACCGGATCGGCCGCCCGGGGCAGCCGGTCCGCATGCCGGAGGAAGGGCCGGACGAGGTGCGGCAGGCGGCGCAGGCCTTCAACCGGATGCAGGCCCGGATCGAGCAGCTGATTGCCGATCGCACCCAGGCCCTGGCCGCCGTCAGCCACGACCTGAGGACGCCCCTGGCGCGCCTGCGTCTCCGCGCGGGCTTCCTGGAGGACCCGGAACTCCAGCGGCAGATCGACGCCGACCTCGACGAGATGGACGCGATGATCGGCGCCACGCTTGCCTTCCTGCGTGGCGACGACGCCCAGGAGGAAACGCGAACGGCCGACATCGCCGCCATCCTGCAAACCCTGTCGGCGGATGCCGAGGACCTCGGCAAGCTGGTGAGCTACGCGGGCCCGTCCCAGGCGCGGCTTCCCTGCCGCGCCATGGCGTTGAAGCGCGCCTTCGGCAACCTGATCGATAACGCCGTCAAGTACGGCACGGCCGCGCGCGTCTCGCTCGCGGATACCGGCTCGGAGCTTGTCGTCCGGATCGAGGACTCCGGGCCGGGCGTGCCGGAGGCAGAGCTCGAGCGGGTCTTCGAACCCTTCTACCGCCTCGAGCAGTCGCGCAATCGCGGCACCGGCGGCTCCGGGCTGGGCCTCGCCATCGCACGCCAGGCCGTCGCCAGCCACGGCGGGTCGGTCCACCTCGGCAACATGCCCGGAGGCGGCCTGCGAGCCTGTGTCCGGCTTCCCCGGCCCCGGCAGAGTGAAGGGACGTGAGATGAGACGACGCAGCATCCTGGGCGGCGCGCTCGGGCTGGGCCTGCCGCTTCTTGGTTGTAGCGGCACGCCAAAAGCCGAGATCTGGCGCGACGCGAATTGCGGCTGCTGCGGCGGCTGGGTCGGGCACCTGCGGGCCGAGGGTTTCGCGGTCGAGGACAAGGTGGTCGAGGCAGTGGGGCCGTACAGGCAGGCGCTTGGGACGCCGCCCGACCTCATCTCCTGCCATGCGGGCCGCATCGGGGGTTGGGCCATGGAGGGGCATGTGCCGGTCCCAGCGATCCGCCGCCTGTTGCGGGAACGGCCATCCGAGGTTTCGGGGCTGGCAGTGCCGGAGATGCCGGTAGGCGTGCCCGGGATGGAGATGCCCGGCGCGGCGCCGCCCACCTACGCCGTCCTCGCCTTCTCACCGGACGGAGCCTGGCGGGTCTGGATGAGCTTCCGCGGCTTGCAGCCGGTGTGAGCGAGGTTTCCGGTGCGCCGATGGTGCGCCGGGAAGGAGGAGCGGACCGCAGCATACGCCCACGGCATGCGGCGGCCGGTCAACTCCGTGGAACCAGAGAAAGGAAACGCAAGATGCGAATGATCCGCCCAAGCAACTTCCGCGCGCTCCTGGCCCTGACCGGCCTGACGCTCGGGGCGGCCGCCTGTTCGCCGCAGCAACCGGTGCCGCCGGTCACCACCCCGCGCGCCTCGCAGATGTCGCTGATGCCACAAGGGCAGGCCCCCCGGAGTGGCCCGATGGCAGGTCACGACATGTCCGGCATGCGCGGCATGAACATGGAGCAGATGATGGCCCACTGCGCGGAGATGCGTCAGCAGATGCAGTCCGGGAGCCCCGTGAACCCCCACACCGAGATGATGATGGCCCACTGCGACCAGATGAACCCGCAGACGGGTACCACGCCCGGTGGCGGCGCTCAGCACAGGCACTAACAACGCAGCCATAATAGACGTCTGAACCGCGCCGGGTTTGCCGGAGGCTTCAAACCTTGAGGGGTTGGAGGCATGACGAAGGCGACGACGAACCGCTTTTCGCCTGAGGTTCGGCAGCGAGCGGTCCGGATGGTTTTGGGC
>NZ_JASIRT010000066.1 GCF_030063475.1 Roseomonas sp. E05 | reverse complement strand
CCGCCTTTCGGCTTCGGACGCTCCCGCGGCAGCAGCGGTTCGACCACAGCCCAGAGGTCGTCAGGAACGAGAAGCGCCATCCCCCCTCAACGCCTCACACCAGGGTTTGTCCCAAACTTAAGTAGGCTAGACTGAACGTCCATCAGGCCGGCAGCAGCTCCTGCCGCCTCAGGAAGGCCAACTCGACAGGGCAGCCCAGGCTACAACCCCTCGAGAAGCCTGATCTTAAGATCACGGAAAGCGCGCTGAAAGCGTGATGTCCTCTGCTCCTCAAGCATGGCCTCCAGGGCCTTTCCCAGTTCGCGCAATCGCGCTTCGCCAAGCCGTTGAGCATGTCGGAACATGGACCGCTCCTCCGAGCCGGCGTGATGGTCCACAGCTGCATGGAGCGCCTGGAGATGCTCCTCGAACTCGGGGCTCGCCGTATTCAGCTTTAGTGTCATCGCCAGGAGGTCGGCGAGCTGGCGATGCTCGGAATGCGCGACAGGGACATCCTCGCTGACCGGATGAACCGCCGGGTAGAAGATATGGTCCTCAATATGCTCGTGGATCTCGAGTTCAGAGGCAAGGGTCCGCATCAGGTCACGGCGTTGCGGGTCATCCCGAGGCGTTGCCCTGATGGCCTCGAAGAGGCGGCGGAGCAACTGGTGATGCTCGACAAGCACCTCGTCGGCCTTGCGCCCCTGGCCTGTGTCGTGCGTTCTCTCCGGCTGCTGACGGGCGGGCACCACATCATCCAGCCCGGCGGCCATGGCAACATCGTCGCCGTGCTCCTGCTCCCGCCTGATCTCCACGACGCCTTCCTTCAGGCGCACCTGATAGCGGGGCTGCGGGCAGGTCGAGGGGCCACCGCTCGGCCATCCCGTTTCCAGGTCATACCTCGACCCATGCCATGGGCAGACCAGCGCACCGTCAAGAACCCAACCCTGGTCCAAAGGACCGCCCATGTGCGAGCACCGCGCGCCCATCGCTTGGATGTGCCCCTTGTGCCTGACCAGAACGACGCCCACAGCCTGGCGATTGTCGTCGTCCCAGACCTCAATTCGCCGCGGCCGGTCCTCCTCCAGCTCCGCGAGGGGCAGCACAGGCGTAAAGCCGCGGGGCTCGGGGCTGCGGTCCGCATGGTCGCTGCCGATCCGGCGGCGATACACCATATGCCCGCCGAGATAGCCACCCAGAAACATGCAGGCCCAGCCGGCTGCGCTCGCCAGCCTTCCCTCGCTCACGCGCCCACGCTCTCGGAGAAGGACCGAGGTAAGAGTGAGCGCCAGCGCCGTGCTGTTGGCGGCCGCATGAACCAAGCCGACCCGGCGGTCACGGCCGTTGACGTGCTGCCAGTCAGCCAGTCCGGTCGCCGCCGCTGCCACCGCGCCGGCCGCGCCAGCCTTCAGCGCTATTTCAGCGGCTCTCGTCGCCCCTCTTGGCCGGATGCCCAGCACGGCCAGGAGATCGAGCGCGAAGGCGAAGGTCCAGGTTCCGATCGGGACCGTGACAAGCATTGGATGGATCGGATGACCGAACCAGTTGCCATGCAGGGCGTCCCCAAGCTTCCCGGCAGGGCGGCCCGCGATCTGCGCCGGCCTGGCCATTGCCGTCTCGATTGCATAGCTTGGCCTGTCGAGCGCTGCCGCGGTCTCGATCCGGCCGATGCCGGCATCGGCAGTCCTTGCGAATCTGGGACGTCGCATCTGGAGCCCTCCCGTGTCTCGCCGATCGGACGGCCGTATGAACCGCCGCGGCTTCTCTTCAACACGCCCGGCCCTCGACGGTTCGCCGCAGTAACGGCCCACACCGTCTGGGAGCACCCTTCCGGGAGCGGATCGCCGGGGTGATGCGCGACATTCCCGGGCAGCCTTCCGGGGTTGTGCAGCTTGGCGCCATCCGGTGCCGGACACGCCACTCTTGAGCAGCCTTGACAAACCACCCAGGGCGTCCGGCGTGGCTGGCCGCATTCCCGATCGGCAGGACCGCGCCTGCCTTCACGGCACCGTGGGCTTCACACTGCAACTGGCGGGCAATACGAGATTTTTCTTCGGTTCACGTTAGGATGCGCCCATGGGGGTCCCCATCATCCTCCAGCCCTGGAAGCGGACCTCCTCGCGGCGGCGCGCGTGGAGGCGCAGCGGGACAGCCGGACAGCGACCAACCTTGCTGAGCCCGCCTCCAGGCGGCATTTGGCCGGAGTTGGAATGGGGTGCTCCGGCACCGCGCCCGGCCAGGACACGATGCAGGGACCAGAGCACGCCGGCTCCCTGGCCTGCAAGGTCCCCGGGAGGCGGCTGTGAATGATGCTGGCGATCCAGGTGACGGGGCGGGCTGCGTCGACGACGTCCTGATCACGCCGCAGTTGTCCCTCCGCCCCTCGCGCGCTCCCGACCACGCGGGGGAGAGCCGGGCGCTCGCCGCCCTGGCCCAGGAGATGGCTGCCAACCCGGGTGGCGTCCTGCAGAAGTGCGCCGAGCTGGTGATGGAGCTTTGCCAGGCGGACTCCGCAGGCATCAGCGTCCTGGAGCCCGGTGGAATGCAGGGCATCCTCCGGTGGCACGCTGCCAGCGGCGCACTCGCGGCCGATCTCGGCGGGACCATGCCCCGGGAGGCAAGCCCCTGCGGGACTGCGATCACCCGCAACGGCGTGCTCCTGTTCAAGGAGGCGGAGCGGTTCTTCCCGGCTCTGCGGGATGTTGAACCGCGCATCTACGAGAACCTGCTGGCGCCCTGGCACGCCAATGGCGAGGCCATGGGCGCCCTCTGGGCCATCAAGCACAGCCCCGAGGGGCGCTTCGATGCGGAGGATGCGCGGCTCCTGACCAGCCTGGCCCGGTTCGCCGCCGCCGCCTACCAGATGACCGCCGCCCTGGCGGAGGCCAAGGCCGGCCGCGAGGCGCTGGAGCGCCGCGCCACCGAGCGCGCCCTCGCCGACACGGCACTGCGCACGAGCGAGGAGCGCCTCCAGGCCCTGGTGAACGCGACCTCCTCCGTCATCTACCGCATGAGCCCCGACTGGGCCGAGATGCGCCAGCTCGATGAACGAGGTTTCCTCTCCGGCACCGAGGGCTCAAGCCGGAGTTGGCCGGGCGCGTATATCCACCCCGATGACCAGCAACAGGTCAGGGCAGCGATCCAGACGGCCATCAGGACGAAGAGCGTCTTTGAGCTGGAGCACCGGGTCCGGCAGGCGGATGGCAGCCCGGGCTGGACGCTCTCGCGCGCGGTTCCCCTTCTGGATGCCGGCGGAGAGATCCGGGAATGGTTCGGCGCCGCGAGCGACATGACGGCACGAAAGCGCGCCGAGGAGGCGCTGCGCGAGAGCGAGGCCCGGTTCCGCCATATGGCCGACAGCGCGCCGGCGCTGATCTGGATGACCGATGCTGATGGCCAGGTCGTCTTCGCCAACATGCACTTCGACCACATGTTCGGGCGCCCCGCGGCGGAGATGCTGGGGGACGGGTGGGCGCGTTTCGTGCTGGACGAGGATCTTGAAGCGTTCAATGCCGCCTTCCTGGTCGCCGTCCGGGTCCGCCAGCCGTTCAAAGCCGAGGCGCGGGTGCATGACAGGACGGGTCAGCTCCGCTGGCTGCGCTGCGAGGGCGTTCCGCGCCTGGATGATGCGGGCAGGTTCCTTGGCTACACCGGCTGCGGCGTGGACATCACCGAAGCCCGGCTGGCAGCCGAGGAACTGGAACGGCAGGTCGCCGAGCGCACGGCGGAGCTGATGGCCGCCGAGGAAAACCTCCGGCAGGCACAGAAGATGGAGGCGGTTGGACAGCTTACGGGCGGCATCGCGCATGACTTCAACAACATGCTCCAGGGCATCGCGGGTGGCCTCGACATGGCACAGCACCGGATCGCCAGAGGGCGCGCTGCCGAGGCCACGCGCCATCTTGAGGCGGCGCGGAGTGCCCTGGAGCGCGCGGCCGGGCTGACGCGGCGCCTGCTGGCCTTCGCGCGGCGGCAGCACCTGGACCCGAAGCCGCTGCCGCCCAGCGGACTGGTTGCGGGCATGGCGGACCTCATCCGCCGGACGATGGGACCCGGGATCCGGGTGGAGCTGAAGCTGCACAACGGCACCGGAAGCGTGCTGTGCGACGCAAACGAGCTGGAGAGCGCCCTGCTGAACCTGTGCATCAATGCACGCGACGCAATGCCCGAGGGGGGGCGGCTGACAATCGCCACGGAGGAGGTACGCCTCTCGGCGGCGGAGATCTCGGACCAGGATGGCCTCTCGGCCGGCGACTACGTGGCGATCCTGGTCGCGGATACCGGCATGGGCATGCCGCCGGAGGTGCTCCAGCGTGTCTTTGAGCCGTTCTTCACCACCAAGCCGCTCGGCCAGGGCACAGGGCTGGGGCTCAGCCAGGTCTACGGCTTCGTGCGGCAATCCGGCGGCCTCGTCCGGCTGGACAGCGTGCCCGGCCAGGGCACGAACGTGCACCTGTTCCTGCCGCGGCACGAGGGGGCAGAGGCGGCGCCTCCCGCGCCAGAGGCGCCCTCGGTGCCGGAATGGGCCGCCGGGGGCGCGACAGTGCTGCTGGTGGATGACGAGGAGGCGGTGCGTGGGACGGCGGCCGAGCGGCTGCGTGAACTGGGCTATCGGGTGCTGGAGGTGGCGGATGGGCCGGCGGCACTGGACCTGCTGGATGGCGGCGCGCAAGCCGACCTGCTGATTACCGATGTGGGCCTGCCCGGCGGGATGAACGGGCGGCAGGTGGCGGAGGCGGTGCGTGAGCGGGTGCCCGGGCTGCCGGTGATGTTCATCACGGGCTATGCCGGCACGGCGCTGCCACCGGGGGCTGAGGTGATCGGCAAGCCCTTCGAACTCGACACCCTGGCGCGACGGGCTCAGGCACTCCTCACGGCAGGGCGGAGCGGGAGATCGGGAGAAGCCGCCCACACGCGCCGCGAACCGCCCGGGAGCCCGGCCGGCACTGCACGGGGATGAGCCGCGGGACCGTCCGCTCCACGAGCCCATCCGGCGCGGGTGCGGAGCCGCCGCAACGGCTCCTGGCCGGGTGCGGTCCGGCCGCTTTCCTGCCGTCATCGGCTCCGCGGCTTCCCGCTGCCCGCCATAGCCGACCGCGAGCATGCCTTCCGCGAAGCCTCTCCCGCCGCCAACGCGCCGAACCTAACTGTCCGGCTGGGAAGCCATTTCAGCCTGCCGGTTGAGATGGGCAACAAGGCCCTCCGGCAGCTTCAGTCGATGCGCCAAGGCCTCCAGATAGGCTCGCTCGATCGGCTCGTCCGGATCGACCGCAAGGCAGGAGACGAGATAGATCTCCGCCGCCTGCTCCGATGTGCGAGCCGCGGCCGCGACCTCGCTCACCCCGATCGGTGTGTTCAGGGCATCGAAGACGAAGGCCTTGGCCTCGGCGTCCAGTCCGGCCTTTTCCACCTGCTCAAAGATGCGGTTCCGCTCGGCGGCATCGATGTGTCCATCAGCCCGGGCGGCCCCGATCATCGCGCGGGTCAAGGACAACTCGAACGGCTCGCCACCCGTCGCGGGCGTTGCGCCCGGCAGGAAGCGCGGCTCCACGGCCTCGGTGTCGCGCAGCGTGGCCAGGGGCGCGGAAGCCGGCGCCTGCCCAGCCTGCCAGTTCTGCCAGGCGCGGTGGGCAAGGGCACCCAGGAGCGCAGCTCCGCCATGACTCAACAGGCCTCCGCCGCGTTTGCGGCTCTTCTTGCCCATCAGCGTGCCGAGCAACCCACCGGCTGCGGCGATACCGGCAAGGCCGCCCGCACCGCCTCCGCCAAGGGCATGCTGCACAGCCTGCGTCAATCGGTCTGTCGTCGAGCGGCCGCCCATCGCCTCTCCGCCTGGCTCTCGCGGCCCAGCATATGGCGTACTGCGATGCCCGCGCTGGTCGCGAGCGACAGCTCCGTTCGAGCCAAGGAAGCGTTCAAGGAGGGCTTTGGCGTCTATCATGCGCAGGATGTCGGGACAGTCGAGGCGCCGCGCAAGATGAACTGCCGTTCATGATTGGATGTGATACCGCCAAGGCGATGAGTTGACTCACCTGTGACGGCGGTGGGCACAGCGGTTATGGTTCGCTGGGCTTCTGGCGCTCGGGAGCTTGGTAATGGCGGCAGGACGTACCCATCCGGCGAGGGCCGTGGGTCAGACTGCAGGTTTGCGTTTGACGGCTGGCTTGCGCGCCCATGCCTTGGCCAGGGCGGCGACGGCTTTGGCATGATCGTCGATGTTGATGTTGTCGGGATCGAATGGCCCGTCAGCCCATTCCGTCATCTCGGCGTGGTTTTCGTGCTGCGGATCGGTGATGGCTTCAAGGAATTCGGCATAGCCCCAAGGGCCGCCAACGTCCTCGGGCGGGCAGCGTCCGGATGCATTGATCAGGAGTGGGTATGTCAGGCCGGGCGCGGCATTCGTGATGCGCTCGATCTTGACCGTGTGTTCCCAGCCATCGCCGAAGTCGTAGAGGTACCGCAGGGTCTTCGCGCCGGTGTCCTCGATGGCATCGATGAGACGGGCCTTGCGGGCATCGAGGGGGCCTCCGCCCCAGTCCGGGTCGGGAATGCCCCAGCCCACATCGCGGGCCCGGATCTCGTAGAGATGGCTGTTGGTCCAGCCCATGGCGGCCTGGAGCACAAGGTGCAGGCGGTCGAGCCGGATTGTCAGCGGTACCTCGACCCGGCGCAGGACCACGGGCTTGACCTCATCAAGGGTGATCTTGAGCCGGGCAATGCTGGTGCTGGTCATGCCGCCACCTTTCGCCGTTCCATCTCCCGGGTCCAGTTCCAGGGCAATAGCTCATCCAGCCTTGAGACGGGATGGTCGGCGATCCTGGCCAGTACGTCGGCGAGCCAGGCGCGCGGGTTCACGCCGTTCAGCTTCGCAGTGGCGATGAGCGTGTAGATCATCGCGGCCCGCTCGCCGCCGCGGTCGCTGCCTGCGAACAGCCAGGCCTTTCGGCCGAGGGCCACGCCACGGAGCGCGCGTTCTGCCGCGTTATTGGTGAGACAGATCCGGCCGCCGTCGAGGAACCGGGTGAACGCCTCCCAGCGCTTGAGCGCGTAGTCCAGTGCCTTGGCCAAGTCGTTATGGCGCGGCAGCCTGCCCCTGGTCTCCAGCATCCAGGCGTGGAGGTCGGCAACGAGCGGGGCAACGATGTCCTGCCGGTGCTGCAGGCGATCAGCCGCCGGGCACCCATTCACCACCCGCTCGGCGTCTGGTTGTGAGACCTCCTTTGCGGCCTCAGCGATGAGGCGCGGCTGGGCGATGTCCTCTGGTCCGGCGCGGCCTTCCGGCTTTTCCGGCTTGTCACGGGCGAGCTTGCGCCGCGCTTTGAGGGGCTCGGCCACGAGCTGGTCGGGGGTTTTGCCGCCGAGAACCCGCGGGCGGCGGGCATTGCAGGCGGCGTTGAAGCCCCGGAGCAGTCGCTCGAGCTGCACGTGGGAGCAGATGGTGATGCCGGGCACCTCACTGCCGACCCGACCGTTGAACCTCTCCACCATTCCATTCGTCTGAGGCGAGCAGGGCCGGGTGTGGCGATACTGCGCCCCAAGCTCAGTGCAGGCCTTGGCGAAGGCCGGGGTGAAGCAACTCCCGTTGTCGGTCAGCACGTGGGTGAGGCGGAAGGGGAAAGCCTTGGCGGCCTCGCGCAGGAAGGCGAGGGCGCTGCGCTAGGCTTCGCCGTCCTTGACCGCCAGGTGCACGGAGCGGGAGCGGCGGCCGATGGCGATGTAGAGAAAGCGCTTGCGCCGCTTACCGTTGGCAGTCTGCAGCTTTGGCAGGTGCTTGATGTCGATGTGGATGAAGCCGAGGTCGTAGTCCCGGAAGGTGCCCTTGCCCCGCACCGGGCGGCTGGAGACGGGCGGTGGCCTGCGGCTCAGCCCCGCAGCCTTGGGAATGCGCCAGATGCTGTCGCGGCTCAGGTGTGGCAGGATTCAGGTGTGGCAGGAAATGCGTGACCACGAAGGTGAGGTCGTCGAGCGCGAAGGGGGTGGCGCGCGCAGGGCGCAGACCACCGCCCGCTCTTCCTCGGTCGCC
>NZ_JASIRT010000065.1 GCF_030063475.1 Roseomonas sp. E05 | reverse complement strand
AACGCTCAACAACGCCATGTCCAACACTCCCGCTGCCCCCACCCAAAAGGCCGAGGCTAGCGTCCGAACATGGGTCAATTCTCAGTGGCAACTTCACCCCAAACCGGGTCAGGTCTCAGCGGCAATCAACAGCGTCGGGCTTGCGGGAACGCGGCAGTGCGGCAAGGCGTGCCTCTAGCAGCCGGCGCAGTTCCGACCGGCCCTCGGGACCGAGTGCCGGACCAGCCGCTTTCAGCAGCCGATCGGTTTCGCCGTATCCGTCGGCGTCCCAGAGCGCCAGCACCTCGCGGGCCAGCGCCATCGGATCGCGGTCCGGCAGCAACCCCCAGAGCCGTCCGAGTTCAGCGCCGGCCTGCCGGAACACCTCGCCCTGCGTGCCGCTGCCGTCGTCGCTGCGCTCGAACACGTTGTCGGCGAGGCCGAGCAGCAGCCGCATCTGCGCCACGGCCGCGCGCGAGTTCGTCGCGGCCAACGGTCCGGCGTCGTCTCGCGTAGGCTGTCGAGCTCACGGGCGAGGGGGCGCGCCTTGTCCCACGCGATGAACCCCCGCGAGCGCTCGATGGTGCGCAACCGCTTCTCCACCTCGGCGGCAAGCCGGCCACCGCCATCCATCCCGGCGAGCGCCAGACGCAGTGTGCGGGCCAGCGCAGCATCACCCTTGGCCTGCGCCACCAGCAGCTCGGCCAGCCGTTGTGCGCCCAGTTGCTCCAGCGCCTCGACGCTGAGCGTGCGCGAGCGGGGCGCGGCCTTCTTTGCTCGGGGGTGGGAAGGGGAGGGTACCGCAGGGTCCTCGTCGGCCATTGGTGGCGGGGTCAGGCGTGAGTGGGACACCCGGGCGCGTGGCGGCATGCTCAGTTCCTCACCGCTGTAGGCGTGACGGCTGGGCGGCCATCCGGCGCCAGCCACTCCCGCAGCTTCGACCAGCGCCGGCGCGCGCCCTGGTTGCGGACAGCGATGGCCAGTGCCCGGCGCTGCCCGACCAGCACGACCAGCCTCTTGCCCCGGGTCACGCCGGTGTAGAGCAGGTTGCGCGCCAGCATGGCGTAGTGCTGCGTCGTGAGGGGGATCACCACGGCCGGATATTCCGAGCCTTGCGCCTTGTGGATGGTGGTTGCGTAGGCGAGGACCAGCTCATCGAGCTCGCCGAAGCTGTAGGTAACGGGCCGGCCGTCAAAGCTGACCGTGAGCTCGCCCTCCTCCATGTCCATGGCCGTGATCACGCCGAGATCGCCGTTGAACACCTCGCGCTCGTAGTTGTTGGCCACCTGCATGACCTTGTCGCCAGGACAGTAGGTCCAGCCGAAGCGCTCGACCCGAAGCTCGCCGGGCGGGTTGAGCACCTGCTGCAGTTCGATATTGAGTGCCCGTGCGCCAAGGCCGCCGCGGTTCATCGGGCAGAGCACCTGGACGTCGCGGACGGGATCGAGCCCGAAGCGGGCCGGAATGCGCTCGCGTACCATGGCCAGCAGCTTGCGGACGCCGTCCTCGGGCTCGGCGGCCTCAACGAAGAAGAAATCTGACTCCGGGCCTGCCTTGAGCTCGGGTATCTGGCCGCGGTTGATGCGGTGAGCATTCACGACAATCTGGCTCTCGGCCGCCTGACGGAACACCTCGGTCAGGCGCACCACCGGGACAGTGCCCGAGCCGATGATATCAGCCAGCACCTGGCCCGGCCCAACACTCGGCAGCTGGTCCACGTCGCCCACCAGCAGCAGCGCCGCTTCATCCGGCAGGGCCCGGAGGAGGGCGCGCATCAGCGGCACGTCCACCATCGAGGTCTCGTCCACCACCAGCAGCTCGCAGCCGAGCGGATTCGTCTCGTCGCGCTTGAAGCCGCCTGTCCTAGGGTCGCTCTCCAGCAAGCGGTGGATGGTCCGGGCCTCGAGCCCCGTGCTCTCGGAAAGGCGCTTGGCCGCGCGGCCGGTGGGAGCGGCAAGCGCCACCTGCACCCCCTTGGCCCGCAGCACCTGCAGGATGGCGTTGACCAGCGTGGTCTTGCCCACGCCGGGCCCGCCGGTGATCACCAACATCTTGGAGGCCAGGGCAAGCCGCAACGCCTCGCGTTGGCTCCCGGCCAAGGCGAGGCCGGTGCGACCCTCCACCCAGGGGATCGCCTTATCGGCCTCAATCGCCGGCCAAGGCTGCCGGCCAGAAGCAAGGCGCCCCAGTCGCTCAGCGATGCTCTGCTCGGCACGGTAGAGGCCGGCCAGGAAGACGCAACGCTCGCCATCCAGCGTGTCGGCCACGACCTCGCCGGCATCGAGCTCAAGCGTAAGGGCGGTCTCGATCAACTCAGCGGATACTTCGAGCAGCTTGCCTGCGAGTGCGGTCAGTTCGCCCACGGGGAGGCCGCAGTGCCCCTCACCGGTCGCCTCGGCCAAGGCAAAGGAGATGCCGGCGCGCACCCGGATCATCGCCGTGGGCTCGATCCCGAGCTTGCCGGCCACCACGTCGGCGGTGCGGAAGCCGATGCCGCGAATATCGCGCGCGAGCTGGTAGGGATTCTCAGTGATAACCTGCACGGCGTTCGCGCCGTAGGTCTTGTAGATCCGCACCGCCCGCGAGGTTCCGACCCCGTTGGCGTGCAAGAACAGCATGATCTCGCGGATTACCTTCTGCTCGGCCCAGCCGGCGACAATGCGGGCAGCGCGCTTGGGCCCAATGCCGGTGACCTCGCGCAACCGGTCGGGCTCAGCCTCAATCAGGTCAAAAACAGCCGCTCCAAAGGCACGGACCAGCTTCTTGGCGTAGACCGGGCCGATGCCGCGGATCATGCCGGAGCCGAGATACTTCTCGATGCCCTCAATCGTGGTGGGCTGGGTTGCCTGCAGGAACCTCGCCCGGAACTGCAAGCCGTGGGTGCGGTCGTTGACCCAGGTGCCCGAGAGCTGCACCCACTCGCCGGCCGAGATCGAGGCGGCGTGCCCCACCACCGTCACCAGGTCGCGCTGCCCGCGTGCCTTGACCCGCAGCACACAGAAGCCGTTCTCGGCGTTGTGGTAGGTGACGCGCTCGACCAGGCCGGCCAGCGCCTCGGTGGGCGGGCCGCGATCGGGGGTAGGTGGGCGCGCAGCAGCAGCGTTGGGCACCCGTTTCAGATGCTCTCTAAACCCGTCTGCGAGGAGGCCCCGACCATGCCGACCCGCCAGGTTTCCGCAGCGCACCCATCACGCACGACACGCAAGTCACCGTCGCAGAAGCACCTTGAATAACCCATCATGTTAGGTTATTTGAACACATGGTCACTGCACTGCGTGCCTCCGGCTTGCGGGTGGTCATCTATGTCAACGATCACGAGCCTGCGCACGTCCATGTCTTCGGGGACGGCGAGGCCAAGATCAACCTGCTCGGCGCCGACGGCCTCCCGGGACTGGTCTGGGCCGATGGCATGAGTCGTGGCGACATGCGTCGCGCCATGCGCATGGTGGTGGAGCAGCAAGCTTTTCTGCTGACGCGCTGGGAGGAGATCCATGGCTGAGTTGACCGACGCTCAGATCGATGCCGCCTTGGCTCGCGGTGAGGCTGCTCGCCTTTCCGAGCCACGCGCCGTCGCTGTGCGCTACGACCGGCGGGTTGGTCGCGTGATCGTGGAGCTGAACAACGGCTGCACCTTCGCTTTCCCTCCTGGCTTGGCGCAGGGCCTGGAAGGCGCGACCGAGGACCAGCTCGCCCAGGTCGAGGTGCTTGGGAGCGGCTACGGCCTCCATTGGGAGGCGCTGGACACCGACCTGTCAGTTCCGGGCCTTCTGGCCGGCCTGTTCGGCACCAAAACCCACATGGCCCGCCAAGCCGGGCGGGCGACGTCGCTCGCGAAGGCCGCCGCAGCGCGAGCGAATGGGGCCAAGGGTGGTCGGCCACGAAAGTCGGCCCAGCGATAAGGACACTTCGAAAAACCTCGCTGTTGAGGCGCCGAGCTGATTCACTGGCCCCGGTGAGTGGAGGCGGTGGCAATGGCGGGGCAGCCTGGCTGCTTCGATGTCGATGAGCGGTATGCGGCCTTGTTGGCAGCGGGTGATCCGCTGGAGCGGCTTGCGGCTGTCGTGGATTTCGAGATCTTCCGTCCCGTGCTGGATGCGGCGCTGGCGCGATCGGACCGCAGCCGTGCTGGACGCCCGCCCTATGACGCGGTGCTGATGTTCCGCATTCTGGTGCTGCAGGCGCTCTACAGCCTCTCGGATGAGCAGGCGGAGTTCCGGCTAGGGGACCGCTTTCCTTCATGCGCTTCGCGGGCCTTGCCCTGTATGAGCCCGTGCCGGATGCCAAGACGATCCGGCTCTACCGTGAGCAGCTCAAGCAGGCGGGTGCCATCGAGGGGCTGTTCCGTCGCTTTGGCTTTCTCGCCATGGGCGGGCAGATCATCGACGCTACCCTGATTGCCGCGCCGCGCCAGAAGCTCACCCTCGAGGAGAAAGCCACCATCCGGGAGGGCGGCACGCCAGAGGGCTGGTCCCGTGCCAAGCGGGCGCAGAAGGACCGGGATGCCCGCTGGACGCTCAAGCGCGGGCGCACCAAGCCCGAAGGTGCGCAGCGCCAGACCGCCAAGATCGCGGTGCCGATCTTCGGCTACAAAAGCCATCTCCAGGTGGAGGGTGGCGAACGCGGCGCTTTGTGTCACATGCGGTTCCGCCACGCGCGCCAGTTCGAGCGTAGCGACGAAGGGGACAGCCCGCAGCGAGCCGGCAGGGATCTCGGGCAGAAACAGCGCCAGCGGTCCGCCGCCCCGGTACTCGGCCAGGCCTTCCGGGGACGCCCCTTAGATGCCTCTCACCCCGCCGCGTCGTCGTCGTCCGCCCCGCCAATCCCGGCCGCGCGCGTGAGCCCGGCCCGCGCCGTCCGGATCGCCGCGTCCACGGCCTGCATCGCCGCCGCCAGCTCACCATAGTCGAAGGCCGGCCGCGCGAGCGGAGCGGTGGGCGGCAGGGGCGGCACCGCCTCCGCCGCGGGCCGCGCCTCGGTCTCGGGCGGTACCGCGCGCAGCCGCCCCCGCCCGGGCACCGACCGGCGTGGCGGCGCGGCGGCCTCGCGCAGCGGCGCCAGGCCGGCGAGGCCGAACAAGCGGCGGCTGCGGCGGTGCGTCACCTCCACCGCGGCCCCGCGGCGGACGAGGTCGCCGAGGATTGCGCCGGCCGCATTCACCGACAGGCCCAGCGCGGCGGCCAGCGTCGTGGCCGAGACGAGCGGGAGGGCGGCGAGCAGGTCCACCGCCGCGCGCGCGCGAGATCCTGCGCCGCCCGACGGCCACCGCCCGCAGGAAGGTGGGGATCCAGAGCGACGGCTCCCAGGGCTGGCCGGGCTCGAGCGCCGCCGCCCCGGTGAGCGGCAGGGGCGCGTGGAGCAGGCCCGCCGCCGTACCAGCGCGGCGCGCACCGCGCCCTCCGCCGCGGGGCCGGGCGCGGCGAGCCAAGCGTGGTAGTCGAGGGCGAGGCGTCGTGAATCGCGCCCGCGTCCATCGCCCGCGCGCTGCCCCGCATCGCCCGCAGCGGCAGGCCCTCCAGCACGGCGGCGAGATGCCAGGGCTCGATCAGAAACCCGTCCGCCGCGGTCTGCCGCCGCGCCGCAGCGGGTGGAGCGGTACGACCGCGTCGAGGCGCACGACCGCCGCGCTGGCCTCGGCGAGCGCCGCCAGCAGGGCGGGTTCGCCCAGCGGCGGGGAGCCGTCGCGCCCCGTGCTCGCCAACAGGGACATCGGCACGCCCTCCACCCCAGTCACGCAGGGAATTTACTCTAATCAGCCGTTTGCTTCAAAGAAGTGCTTTTTAGCACCGTCTTGCGACCGGACCCTGGCCCGCCGGCTCCAGACCCGCCGCCACCCCGCGCCACGCCGGTGGATCGGCCGCCCTGGCGCGCGTCCCTGTCGCTCTTGACGCGCCTGCAAAGGACCCTGCAGCATCAGCCGGTAGACGCGCTTATGGTTCAGGGGCTCTGCCCCGGAGGCTCGGCGGGCGCGGTTCAGCAGGGCTGTGATGCGGCGATATCCGTAGGTGGGGCGGTCGGAAGCCTGTCCGGCCAGGGGGCGCCGCCGCGCCGTCAGCCGAGCAGCCACTCCGTCATCACGCCGTGAGAGGAGCGGGCAAAGCTTTCCGCCGAGGTGACATCGGCCGCGGTGAAGACCCAGTTGCGGTCGAAGTGCTGGGTGATCACGCTGCCGCCTTCCTCAGTGAGGATCTCGGCGCCCAGCGGCTTCCAGGCGGCATCGAAATGCTCCAGGATCATCCGGCCCGGCTGGCGGGTGCCGACGTCGATCCCCTCGATCCGTCCGGCGGCGTCGTAGTGCTCCTCGATCGCCTTTCCATTGTCCATACGGAAGATGTCGGTGCCGACCTGCTTCCAGTTGGTGTCGAAATGCGCGGTACGGGTCTGGAGCCCGAAATCAACGATCTCCGCGCCGGTGAAACGCCACTGGCCGTCGTAGTGGCTGACGGTGCGCCTCGCCTCCGTTTCGCTGGTGATGCTGGCCCGTTGCAGCTTCCAGTCGGTGGTGAAGCGCTCCTCGAACAGACGGCCGTCCTCGAGGTGCAGCTGGCTCCGCTCGGCTTGCTCCCCCTGTAGGCGCCATCCCGCGTCATAGTGCTTCGAGGTGAAGACGCTTGTCGCCGCGCCGCCGTCCGACAGCGCCTGCAGGTGCGCCGCCAGCCCGGCGAGGATCCCCGGGTCGTTCACGTCCGACACGGACACCGTGATCGCCTGCTGGGTCGCGCTGGCGCCGGAGCCGGCCTGGACGGTCACCTCGTAGACGTTGTCGCCGCCCGCATCGCGCGGCGCCTCGTAATCCGGCGCGGCGAGGAAGACGAGCGCGCCACTCTCGGGATTGATGCCGAAAAGCGCGGCGTCGGCGCCGCCGGCGATGCTGAGGGCGGGCCTGCTGCCATCCGCGCTGGTGGCAACGACGGTGGTGACCAGCGGCGTGTTCTCCGCCAGCGTGACCGTGGCCACGGCATCGCCGCCGTCGGAGTGGATCACCGGTTTCGGCGGAAGCGGCCTCGCGTCGTAGGCGCGGATGTAGTCGATCTGGTAGGTGGCTTCAAAAGGCTTCGCCGGATCGGCGCGGCCTTCCCATGTCCCGCCGACGTTGAGGTTGGCGAGCAGGTACATGGGGCGGTGCATGTCCTCGGGCGTGGCGATCTGATGGACCGGCGCGCCGTCGAGGTACCAGGTGACGTGGTCGGCCTGCCAGTCCACCGCATAGGTGTGGAAGTCCTCTGAGAGGTCCACCACCCTGGTGCTGTGGCCCGTCTGGTAATGGGTGGCGCCAACCTGGATCGCGCCGCCCTTCTGGCTGTGCACGGTGGCGTGGAGCAGGCTCGGATCGCTACCCAGCACCTCCATGATATCGAGCTCCGGCGGCCAACCCTGGTCCACCGGCAGCATCCAGAAGGCCGGCAGCGTGCCGCCGACGTCGCTGATCTTCGCGCGGATCTCGAAATAGCCGTAGAGCTGCGAGAAGTCGTGGAAGGTGGTGATGGCGCCGGAAGTGTAGTCGTAGCTTGCCTTCGGGTCCTGGTAGGCCGTCTCCGCCGTGCGGGCGGTGATCGTCAGGATACCGTCCTGGATGCTGAACGGCGATTGCGCGCCCACGGGGTCGGCGGGCAGGTACCAGGTGTCTGAATCGGCCGACCATCCGAAGCCGCTATCGGCCCAACTGGCCATGGCGAAGGCCGGGCGCGTGTCGAATCCGCTACTGCCATCCCACCATTTCACGGTGTCGAACTCGGCGGAAAACGTCATCGCCGGAGCGCTGCGCTCCGTTGCGGCGTTGGCGGGCATCAATCGTTCCTTGGTCAGCCGGGTTGTGCGCGCTCCTTGTGGGCACCCTGCGCCAAGGTTGTTGATGGTTTCTTAAGGCACACAAATTTCAACTAGGTGTGTAGTCCCGGGGAGTAGTGGTGCATCTTTGACCCGCGAGGGGGAGGATGTCCTGTGGCAGGCGGTCTTCACGGTTCAGCCCGAACGACGCCGCGTGTTCGAGCCGAGCTCAAAGCGTCGCAAGAGGGCACCCGGACCCTTGCCGCCCGCTTTGGGCTGAACCCCAAGACGGTCGCCAAATGGCGCGGCCGGACTGGCACGGCCGATGCCCCGATGGGTCCCGCCCGGCCCCGCAGCACCATTCTGACCGAGGCTGAGGAAGCGTTCCCGCCGGTAGAGCCAGACGCGTTCGACCGGATTCAGCTACGGACTGTAGGGTAGCAGCGGCACCAGGGTGATGCTGTCGGGCACGACGAGGTCGCGGCTGCCGTGCCAGCCTGCGCCGTCCAGCACCAGCGCGGCGTGAGTGTCGGGCGCGAGGTTGGCTGAGAAGCCGTCGAGGAACACGCGCATGGCCGCCGTCGAGACCGTCGGCAGCACGAGGCAGAAGTCGGCGCCCGTGGCGGGCTCCATGGCCGCGAAGATGTAGGCGTAGCTGAAGCGTTTGCCGGCCAGGCCGGGCGGCCGATGCCCCCGCAGCCACCAGCGATGGCAGACACGCCCCTTCTGGCCGATCCTGTTCAACGCAGTGCGTTGAACCGTCCTGAAACCAAAGCGCGATCCGTTGCTCCGGATGCGCTGCCGCGACTGCGCGCAGTGAACCGCGCCGGGTTTGCCGGAGGCTTCAAACCTTGAGGGGTTGGAGGCATGACGAAGGCGACGACGAACCGCTTTTCGCCTGAGGTTCGGCAGCGAGCGGTCCGGATGGTTTTGGGC
>NZ_JASIRT010000064.1 GCF_030063475.1 Roseomonas sp. E05 | reverse complement strand
CCTTTCGGCTTCGGACGCTCCCGCGGCAGCAGCGGTTCGACCACAGCCCAGAGGTCGTCAGGAACGAGAAGCGCCATCCCCCCTCAACGCCTCACACCAGGGTTTGTCCCAAACTTTTAGCGGCCTCAACCTCATGACCGCAGGCCGGTTGAGGATCTGCTCGATGCTGTTCCGTCGGTGCCCGGCATGCCGCAGGCTCGGACGCGAAGCTGCCACAGCTAACCACGCCCAGCGGGGCGGCGCCCACTTCTACTCCGGCGCGTCCCGCCGGCCACCCGCAACATCACCTCGGCCGTGTCGGTGCGGAAGTGCAGCAGCATGCCATGGGCGCCCCCGGTCCTTTGCGCCATTAGCGGAATATTGTAGCGGCGCAAGGTTTCAAGCGCCGCTGCTATATTCTGTTCTCCAATCCCGCCGAGAGTCACGGCACCGCCAAAGATCTTCGCTTGCAGAATCCGAAAGGTGCTGCCTCGGGCCAGCATGGCCTGCAGCAGTAGATCATTTGCTGCCTCGCCATAGCGTGCGTTACCAGCCCCATATGGCAGCACGTAATGATTGATTCCACCCTGCTGCCGTGCTGGATCCCACAGGCAGAGTGAGACGCAGGATCCAAGCACGGTAGTGACCACTGCTGGCGTAAGGGGGCAGACGATCTCGCCTGCCGCCAGGAAGATGCGTTTCAGCTTGCACCCTGCTTCCATGGTGTCATTGTGGCTTCGCACGTTGTATTTCGCCTGCTAGTGCCTCCAGTGGTAGCACCCGCTCGGCCGCCCCGAGCCCGATCGCCTCCTTCGGCATGCCGAACACCACGGATGTGGCTTCGTCCTGTGCCACCGTGCACGCTCCGGCCCGGCGCATCTCCAACAGGCCGCGTGCACCATCGTCTCCCATGCCGGTCATGATGATTCCGGTCGCATTGCTGCCGGCATACTGCGCTGCAGAGCGAAACAGCACGTCAACGGATGGACGATGGCGGGAGACCAGCGGGCCGTCCCTCACCTCCACATGATAGCGTGCTCCGCTGCGGCGCAGCAGCATATGCCGCGCCCCCGGCGCAATCAGCACTCGCCCTCGCAGCACAGTGTCGCCATCGGCCGCTTCCTTAACCTCCACTGCGCAGATACTGTTCAAGCGCTTTGCAAACGCAGCTGTAAAGCGTTCCGGCATGTGTTGGACAACAACAACGCCAGGGCAATCCGCCGGCAGAGCCTCCAACACCACGCGCAACGCCTCCGTGCCACCCGTGGAGGCACCGATACAGACCACGGACTCAGTAGTACGCGCCATGGACTGCCGCGCGACGGGCGGAGGCAGCATGGCGTCGGCCGTCAGCTTCTTCTCTACTGGACGCATTTCGGTGCGATAACGGGCGCCACGGCTCAGCCGCGCGCGGGCGGCCCCCTTGACAGCATCGCAGATGCGGATACGGGCTTCCATGAGGCCCTGCTTGGTGTCCAGCTTCGGCTTGAGGATGATGTCCACAGCGCCGGCTTCCAGCGCCTGCATCAGGGTTTCCGAGTGCAGCTCGACCAGCGACGAGCACATGACGACCGGGATGGGCCTTTGCGTCATGATCTTGCGCAGGAAGGTGATGCCGTCCATCCGTGGCATCTCGACATCCAACGTGATCACGTCCGGCACCTCCTGTTGGAGGCGCTTGGCGGCCGCGTAGGGGTCCGGCACGGCGCCGATCACCGTGATTTCCGGATCGGACTGGAGAATGTCGCTCAAGGCCTGCCGCACGACCGCGGAGTCGTCCACGACAAGAACTCGGACCTTGCCAGTCATGCTTACACTCGTCGGAAGACTGTTGCAGCAACGGCTTCCACCGGCAAGCCGAAGCCGGCCAGCGACTCGGAATGGCCGAGAAACAGGAATCCACCTGGACGCAGATGCGCGCAAACCCGTTCCAGCACGGCCTGCTGCGTCGCCTTATCGAAGTAGATGAGCACGTTTCGGCAGAAAGCCACCTCCATATCCTGCTCCACTGGATAGCTGGTATCCATCAGGTTCAGCCGGCGATAGCGCACCAACTGCCGCAGCTCCGGCGATACCCGAATCAGGCCGGCCGAGGCGCCACGCCCGCGCATCAGATAGCGCTGCCGCAGCGGCAGTGGCACCGGGCCAGCCATCTCCTCGGGATAGATGCCGAGCACCGCTGTCTCCAGCACGCGGGTGGAGATGTCGGTGCCCAGGATGCTGGTAGCGAAGCGCCTCTGCCTCGCTGCCTCATCCAGTACCATAGCCAGAGAGTAGGGCTCGGCGCCGGTCGAGGCAGCGACGCTCCAGGCTTTTATGCGAGCCTGGCCACTACGGTGCGGATCCTTCAGGAGAGCGGGGACAACCTGCTCGGCCAAAATTCGGAAATGATCCGGCTCGCGGAAGAACTCCGTCTTATTGGTAGTGACGGCGTCGATCAGCGATGCCGCCTCCTGCGCCAGCCCGTCGCGATCAAACAGGAAGGCGCAGTAATCCCGCAGGTCGTGGCAGCCCATCGCTGCCACACGCTTGCGCAGCCGGCCCTCCAGCATGGTCTGCTTGCTGCGAGGCATTTTGATGCCGCTGTACTCCTCGATGAAGCGCGCGAGGCGCAGGAAATCGGCTTCCCGCAAGCGATCCATGCCATCGGCCATGCTGTGGAACATCGCGTCAGTACCGTTCGAAGTCGCTGTCGCGGGCGTCGGGGCCGGCGGTCATGTCGAGCGTGACGCCGGCGGGGCGGGCCTTCGGCTTCGGCCGCGCCGGCGCTGCCGGCCGCTTCGCCATGCTGCGCGCCGTCACCTGCGTCCGCTGCGCCGGCTGCGCCACCGGCACCGGCCGCACCGGCTCCACCGCCACACCCCGCGCCTCGGTGCGGAAGAACGAGATGCTCGCCTGCAGTTGCTCCGCCTGCGCCGCAAGCTCCTCCGAGGTCGCCGACATCTGCTCCGAGGCTGAGGCGTTCTGCTGTGTCACCTTGTCCAGCTGCTGGATCGCCTGGTTCACCTGCTCGCCGCCGATGTCCTGCTCCCGGCAGGCCGCGCTGATCTCCTCCACCAGTTCTGCCGTCCGCTTGATGTCCGGCACCAGCCGCGCCAGCATCAACCCGGCCTCCTGCGCCACCTTCACCGACTGCGACGACAGCCCGCTGATCTCGCTCGCCGCCATCTGGCTGCGCTCGGCCAGCTTGCGAACCTCGCTCGCCACCACCGCAAAGCCCTTGCCGTGCTCCCCGGCCCGCGCCGCCTCCACCGCCGCGTTCAGCGCCAGCAGATCGGTCTGCCGGGCAATCTCCTGCACAATCGTGATCTTCTCCGCAATCGTCTGCATCGCCTGCACCGCCCGGCCCACCGCATCGCCGCTCAGCTGCGCGTCCGACGCCGATTGCCGCGCGATCTTCTCCGTCTGCGCCGCATTGTCCGCCGTCTGCTTGATGTTCGCCGCCATCTCCTCCATCGAGGCCGACGCCTCCTCGGTCGACGATGCCTGCTCCGTCGCACCCTGCGACAGCTCCTCCGCGCTCGCCGAAAGCTCCTGGCTCCCAGACGACACGTTCTCCGCAGCGCCCAGCGCATCCTGAACCACCGTACGGAGCTTCACGAGCATCTGCTCCAGAGCGATGCCGAGGCGGTCTTTGTCGGAATTGCGGCGCACCTCGGCGGTGAGGTCGCCATTGGAGATGGCGTCGGCAGCCAGCGCCATCTGGCGCAGGTTTCCCGTCATCTTATTGAGAGCCATGACAAGGTCCCTGATCTCGTCATCGCTGCGCACGTCGATCGTCTGGTCGAGATCGCCCCTGGAAACGTCCTGAGCCAACCCCACCGCCTTGGCCAGACCACGGCTGATACCCAGCGAGATCAGGATGCCTGCGCTCAGCGCCACCAGAAGGGCAACCAGGGCGGTGATCACCAGCATGGTGCGCGCCTCCTCGTAACGGCCCTGCAATGCTTTCCGGGTTTCGTCCAGCCGCGTCTGGTTCAGCGACACCAGAGACTGCAGCTGTGCCTGCACCTGCTGGAGCAGCTGCCGCAGCTCGTTGGTGGATAGTGCCAAGGCCCTGTCGCGCTGCTGCTCCCCGGCGAGCGTCATCACCCGGCTATGCAAACCCTGCCAGAGACGCAAGGAAGTGCCGTAGCGCTCCAGTAGCGGCAGCTCCGCAGCCTCGGCCCGACGCTGCCAGATGCTGCGCAGCGCCTCCGCTTCCTGCAGCGCGGCGTCCACGCGAGGGACCATCTGGGCGCGGAGCTTCGGATCGGGCTGCAGCAGAAAATCAGCCTCCAACCGGTTCACCTCACGCAGGCGCAATGCAATCTGCTGCACGACCTGCGCGGCCGAGGAGCCTTCGGCGGCCTGTTCCAGTCCCGCCAGCATGGCTGTGAAGGCGGCGGCGCCCTCCCCTTGCGCGAGCGCCCGGGCTTGCTCTTGCGTGTCCTGCTTGACCAGCTGGCGCATACGATCCTGCAGCGTCACATACTGCGTCCACAGGCCGTCGAAATCGCTGATCACCTTACGGCCGGTCGGGCTCGCGATCTGCAGCAGCTGATCCCGCGCGGCCAGCACGTCGCGGCGGCGTTCATCGATCTGCCGGTCGTAGATCGCGATCATCTCCGGATCGCGCACCACCAGGAGGTTCTTTTCCGAGCGCACGAGCAACATCATGTTGCTGAACACGTCCTTGGCCAGCTGTACGCGCTGCACCGGCCCGGTCAGCGCCTCCTCCACTTTGTCGTTGAAGGCGGAGAGCTGGTAGACGCCAAG
This sequence comes from Roseomonas sp. E05, assembly GCF_030063475.1. Lineage (GTDB taxonomy): Bacteria > Pseudomonadota > Alphaproteobacteria > Acetobacterales > Acetobacteraceae > Pseudoroseomonas. Next base: position 3,971 of record NZ_JASIRT010000064.1, on the reverse strand, counting down.
CCCGGCCGCCCCAGCGGTCAGGAGGATGACTGTACCGAAGGCGGCGGCCAGTTTGGCCTTGATGGTTAAGCGCATGGTCGTCTCGGGCTCCGGTCAGTGAGGGAGGTGATGTTCGGTAGCGTGCTCGCTACCCCGGCGCGGTGCTGAGCTGGCGAAAATAGCTGCCGGATCGAGGACGATGACGAAGCCGTCGCCAAGTTGGCCGATGCAGCGCACGTGGTCGGGCCGGCAGCGCAGGCCGAATTTCGGTGTCTGGCTGGAAGCGATAGGCATGATTTCGCGCACCTCGTTCACCTTGTCTGCCAGTACGGCAACGGTGGTCGGCTCATCCGCAAGATCGATTTCCAGCACGATCACGCGCGTGTCGATGGTGACGGCACTCTGCTCGAAACCCAGCCGCAGGCGCAGATCGGCCAGCGGCACCACGCGACCACGCACGTTGATCAGCCGGTTCAGGAAGGCGGGTGCACTCGGCACGAGCGTGGTCGGACCGGGGTCGAGGATCTCGCGCACATGCCGCGTCTCCAGCGCAAAGCGTTCGCCCTGCAGGTTGATGGTGACGACACGCAGGTTGTCGGCCGGTTCAGGCAAGGTCATTTTCAGCGTGTCCTCAGGCTGCGGCCATCAGCTTCTCCTCGTGCGCCTGACCGAAGGCGACGAGGTGTGCGATATCCAGAATGAGCGCTACGCTGCCATCGCCCAGAATCGTCGCGCCTGAGAACATTTCCACATCGGCATGCAGCTTGGAGAGCGACTTGATGACCGTCTGATGGTCACCGATGACCTGGTCAACCACCAGGCCGACACGCTGATCGCCGGCCGAGACAATAACGGCCTTCTTGAGCGGTTCGGGGTCCGGGTTGGTGCCGAACATCCCGCTCAGCCGCAGGAAAGGGATGAGGCTGCCGCGCAGGTTCAGGAAGTTGCAACGCGTGCTGCCGGCTTCGGCATTCGCGTCCAGCTCAACACATTCCTCCACCGCCGTCAGCGGGATCACGTAGCGTCCCTCGCCGACCCTGACCAGAAGCCCGTCGATGATTGCCAGCGTCAGTGGCAGGCACAGCGTCACCTCGGTGCCCAGCCCGGGCTCGCTGGCAATGTCGATGCTGCCACGCAGAGCCTCGATGGTACGCTTGACGACGTCCATGCCCACGCCACGGCCGGACAGGTTGGTCACCGTCTGCGCCGTCGAGAACCCGGGCTCGAAGATCAGCTGGAAGACTTCCTGGTCGGTCAGTGGCTGGTCCGGGGAGATCAGCCCGCGTTCCTCCGCGCGGGCGCGGATGCGGGCGCGGTCGAGCCCCTTGCCGTCGTCGCGGATCGATACGCGCACCTGCGCTCCGGCATGCCGTGCCGACAGCAGCAACCGGCCGCGTCCCGGCTTGCTGCCACGCTCCTCCGGCTTCTCGAGCCCGTGATCCAGCGAATTGCGGATCAGGTGCACCAAGGGGTCGTTCAATCGCTCGATGACGGTCTTGTCGAGTTCCGTCTCCTCGCCCTGCATGACCAAGTCCACGTCCTTGCCGAGGTCACGGCAGAGGTCGTGGACAAGGCGGCGGAAGCGCCCGAAGAGCTGGGCGATGGGGACGGTGCGGATACCCATGGTGGTGTCGCGCAGCTCCAGCGCCAATCGCTCGATCTCCTCGGCCACCGAGCGGAGATGAATGTCGCTGCTGGCGCTGGCCACCTGCCGCAGGCGAGATTGTGCGATGACCAGCTCGCCCACACGGTCCATGAGCTCATCCAACTTGCCGGCCGGCACGCGCACGCTCTCGGCGGGTGAGGCCGCCTTGGCGGGGGCAGGCGCGGCAGGAGCGGCGGCGCGCACCTGGGCAGGCGGGGGGGCGCTCAGCGCGGCGGACGCCGCTTCCAGCGTCTCTTCTGGCGCGGACGGGCTGGCCGCGCTCGTCTCCAGCGGCGACAGGTTAAGCGTCATGTCGTCCAGGACGAACATGAACACTTCCTCAATGGCTGCACGTGAGCAGCTTGCCTCAAGCTCCGCCGTCCAGGTGATGTGGCAATCGGTCGGGTCCAGATCTTCCAGCGGCGGAACCTGCGTCTCCCTCGCGGTGACCCGGAGAGGTCCGAGTTCGCGCAACTCGTCCAGCAGCAGCAGGGGGTTGGTGCCCATGGCCATGGCGTTGCGCGGCAGCTGAATGCCAATGCGCCAGCCCTGTATGGCCGGCGCCTGCTCCTCGGCCGGCGGACTGACGGCAACCGGTGCCATATCGCCCTGAATGATGGCACGGAGGCCGACCAGGATTGCCTCCCGCCTCTCCGCTTCCGCCTCGGCCGGGCGCTCCAGCAGGATGCGCAGATGGTCCTGGGCGGCGAGCGCCAGCGCCACGAGTTCGCTGCTGGCGGCAAGCCGGCCCTTGCGCACCTCGTCGAAGGCGTTCTCGACATGATGAGTGAAGGCAGCGACGGCATCGAAGCCGAACATCGCGCCGGAGCCCTTGATCGTGTGCAGCGCACGGAAGGCGCTGTCGATCAGTTCCATGTCGCCGGGGCGGTGCTCAAGGTCTAGCAGAGCCTGCTCGAGCTGCTCCAGAAGCTCCTGGGATTCCTGGCGAAAGGTCTCTACAGGATCGGGGCTGCTCATGTCCCCAGGACCTTCTTCACCACGGTCAGCAGTTGATCCTGCTGGAAGGGCTTGGTGATCCAGCCAGTGGCGCCGGCGGCTTTGGCCTGCGCTTTCATGCCGGCATCCGACTCTGTAGTGAGGAACAAGATGGGCACGCCCCGATAGGTCGGCAGCTTACGCAGTTCCTGGATCAGCGCGAGCCCGTTCATGCGCGGCATGTTCAGGTCCGTGACCACCATATCGACGGCTGCGGCCTTGGCCTTGGTCAGGCCGTCCATGCCGTCTTCGGCTTCGAGCACGGCATAGCCGGCACCGGACAGCGTCATGCGGACCATCTGCCGCAGGCTGGCGGAGTCATCCACCGTCAGAATCGTCTTGGTCATGCGGCAGTCTCGCTTTGCATCCAGCAGGAAAATTGCGCGGCATTCTCGCCGGCGGGATCCGGAAAGCCGGCACGGGCAAGGGCCTCGCGCAGCGATGCTGGCAGCACGCCGCGCACCTGAACCGGCTTCCCGCTACGCTTGGCGCTCCGGCCTGCCGCGAGCAGAAGCTGCAATGCGCTAAGATCGGCCTCCGTCACCGCCGCGAGGTCGAGTTCCAGCCTCGGCTGAACCTGCACCGCGTGCAGCAGGCGCGCATGGAGATCCTCTGCCTCCCGTAGAAGCAGCGCCCCGCTGAGGACCAGACAATGGTCTTCCGCTGACGGCTCCTGTCCATCCTTCTCCATGTTGGCCTTCCGTCGCCGTTTTGTTGCTCTGGTAAAGCTTAGGTTGCAGGGGTGAATTTTCCTTGTATGAGCACAGCGCCGCCGGCGGCATTTGCGGGTGAAAGGCAGCGCGCCCTCGCCGGACCGTTCACGGCTCTGCCGTGTGAGGGACTGTTCTGCTTGCAGGATGCTGCGCCGGCGGGTTTCCATGGTCCGCCGCTGGTCGCTTATGGTCCAGATGCGGCGCAGCAGGCTGGCGGGGGCAGCATGAATGGCATGGACGCACGGGGAAGGCGCAGCCACCTCTCGGCAGCCTATCCTCATCAGCGGCTCTTCGGGGCCGCTGTCGTCCGCCAGTGGAACATGTGGGGCAACGCCGCGATGGAGAGCTTCCTCTCATCGCCGAGGAAAGCGGTTCCACAACCCGAGGCGGCGTCGCTCAGCCACCGCTATTCAACCCTATGGAGTTCGGGCAAATGGCCTAAAAGCTAAGGACAAAAGCGGCGGATCTGCCGCAGGCAGATGACGGCGCAGGCGAGTGTTGTCAGGGCGAGATGCAGGTCGGCGCGGCGCTCATGGCGGACGGTCAGGCGCCGGAAGCGGCTCAGCCAGGCGAAGCTTCGCTCGATGACCCAGCGATGGCGGCCCAGGCGGGCGCTGCTCTCGATGCCGCGCCGGGCG
>NZ_JASIRT010000063.1 GCF_030063475.1 Roseomonas sp. E05 | reverse complement strand
ATGAAGGACTGGCGGCGCATCGCTACGCGCTACGACCGCTTGGCCAGGAACTTCCTCTCCGCCATCGCGCTCGTCGCAACCGCTTGTTTCTGGCTCCCCTGATTGAGTCGGCAACCTAGTCCGCCGGCGGCGGTGGCGGGAAGGGGGCCGGGTCGGCGAAGCGGCGCACCGTGTTGACGATGAGGCGCGCCGCGACATTGTCGTAGCCATCGACCGGCAGGGCGCCGATGAAGTTCATCGACCCCACGGAGAACACGGCGCCGCCCCCTGGCGTCTCGAAGAAGGTCAGGTCGGAGCGGATGATGTCCTCCCGCCGGGCCGGCCAGGTGTGGTCGCGCCGTTCCTCGTTGACCGGCTGGTAGCTCGGATCGGTCAGCACGGCGCGGCCGACGATGATGGCGTGGCGCGGCGTGCCGAGCCGCGTGTCGGCGCGGTCCAGCTCATGGCCCGCCGCGCCACCACCCATCAGGCCGCGCTCGCCGAGCTGGCCACCAGGCCGGGCCTGCTCGCCCAGCCCTTCCCGCATGAAGGCCACGCGAGGGTCCAGGATGCCGTCGAGGAACTCGTAGGGATAGCCGGCATATTCGCCCTGCGTGCTGAAGCCGACGCCGACGAGTTGTTGCGGCGGGCGGCCCAGGCGGCGCCAGAGGCCGCCATAGCTGCCATCCTGCGCGTGGTAGCTCTCGCCCGGCAGCGTCTCCCACAGGCGGATGCCGCCCTCGGCCCGGCGCAGCTCGAAACTCCAGGGGCCGGTACCGTGCGGCACCACCTTCCAGTAGAAGCCGTTGCCGCCGAGATACATGAAGCGGCCGCCGCGCGCGAGATAGGCGGCCAGCGCGTCCATCGTCTCCACCGTGTGGTATTCCGGGTGCTGCCCCGTCAGCACCACGTTGTAGTTGGCCAGCAGCGCCACGCCCTCGGCATGCACGTCGTGGTCGGTGATGACCTCGAAGTCGATGTCGTTGCGCGTCAGCAGGTCGGTGACATAGCTGTCCGCCGCGATCCAATAGAGGCCGGAGCCGCCCTCGCTGGGATCGACGAGATGGATCTGGTTGACGCGCTTGTCGATCAGCGGCCGGCGCAGCGTGGACATCACCACGCCGCTGCCGTCGGAGTGGAAGTTGTAGGGCGAGACGCCGTATTCCGGATGTCCGTCCGGCGCCTGCGGCAGCGCGCCCCATTGCCGCGCGCGCGGCGTGATCAGGGCCTGCCGCCCCGCCTTCTGGAACTGGCCATAGACCGTGTAGCTGAAGGTGGGGGCCAGGAAGGCCACCCTGGCCTGGCTGCCGGGAACCCTGGCCCGCACATGGAAGACGATGTTGTCGCGGTGCAGCGCGCCCCCGCGCTCCATCTCCAGGTGCAGCGCATAGACGCCGCTCGTCCACGCCTCCGGCACGGTGAAGGCGAGGGAAGGCTGCCAGCCGGCATCGCCCAGGTCGTCGTCGTGGAAGTGGATGGCGCCATACTGGCCCGGGTCCTCCGTCCAGCGATGCACGTCGCCCCGCCAGTTGGAGCCGGTCATGGCGCGCGTGGGCAGGTTGTGCAGCACGCCATGCGCGGCGGCGGGCCCGGTGTCCTCGATCCGGTCGGTGCCCATGGCGCGGGAGAGATCCCACGCCGCGACAATGTCCTCCCCCGCGAGGATGCGCGGGCGCTCGACCTTGCCGTTGAAATGCCGCGTCATCCCGCCCTCCGCGTAGTCCGCGGCGATGGCGACGCGGCCGGTGCCGGAGAGGGCCCCCGGCGCCCCGGCCGAGAGCGCCGCCGCCTCCGGCCGGTCGAGGCGTGGCCGGTGGGGGTGCTGCTCCAGGTGCAGCCGGCCGGACGCGTCGATCCGGCAGGCGATGTCATGCCAGGCCCGCTCGGTCAGCCGGACCCCGGTGGCCAGCGACTGCGTACCCGCGGGGGTCGTCAGGCGGCACCAGGCCCCCTGCGGGCCCGACCCGAGGGTGAGCGTGCCGGTCGCGCCCTGCCAGCACAGCACCGCCTGCTCCCCCGCCGCCAGCCGCGTCGGCCAGATCGTGGCGGCAAGGCCCACTTCTCCGCCCGGCAGCGTGACAGCGGGAACCTCGCCCCAGGAGCCGAGGTGGATGTCCTGCTGCCGCCCTTCATGCGTGCCCTCCAGCGCCCACGGGACCGGCACCTCGCGGTAGCCCGGACCCCGCGGGTTGGGATCGCCGCAGATCACGCGGGCGATCCGGGCGCGGTAGGGGCCGCCGCCCTTGACGGAGATCATGAAGCGGAGCGTCTCGCCGGGGCGGGTGCTCCAGCCCTCGACGTAACCGGTGATCGGCAGCATGGCGGAAGCCTCAGGCGCGGTGGACGTTCCAGAACAGCGGCAGGCCCTTCAGCATGCCCCGCAGCTCCTTCCGGTAGGCGGTCGGCTGGTAGAACAGGCCGAGCGGCACGTAGGGCACGTCGATGAAGGCCTGGCGTTGCGCCTTGATGCCGATCGCACGCTGCGCCGCCGCGTCAGGCGCGGTGAACCAGGCGTCGCGCAGGGCCTCCAGCTCGGGGCTGCTGGCCCAGCCGAAGGTGGCCTTGTCACCGCTGCCGCGCAGGAAGTTGTGCGCCGACGGGTTGAGGTGGGTGACACCGGCCGAATAGGTGCAGAAGAGGCTGTAGCCGCCCTTGTCCGGCGCGTTGCGGTTCGCCATGCGGGTCAGCATGCTGCCCCAGTCCATGAGCTGGTAGTCGATGTTGATGTCGAGCCGGCGGAAGAGATCCGCCGTCACCTCGCTCATCGCCTTGATCGAGGGGAAGTCGGAGGGCGCCATCAGCACCACGCGCTCGCCCTTGTAGCCGGCTTCCTGCAGCGCCTTCTTCGACTCCGCGATGCTGCGGCTGCCATTCAGCGCCGCCATGCCCTCCGCATTGGCCATCGCGCCGCCGGGCGCGAAGAAGCCGATGCCGTCCTTCCACAGGCTTTTGTCTTCGCCGGCGACGGCGATCATGTAGTCGCTCTGCTTCACCGCGCCGAGGATGGCGCGGCGGATGGCCGGATTGTCGAAGGGCGGCTGGATGTGGTTGAAGCGCAGCACCGCGATGGCGCCATAGGGGTCCAGCACCTCCACATTGAGGTCGCGGTTGCGCTTCAGCATCGGCAGCAGGTCGTAGATGGGCTGTTCCCACCAGTCGATCTCGCCCTGCTGGAGGGCGCCCGCGGCGGTGCTGGCATCCGGCATCACCTGCCATTCCACGCGGTCGAACCATGCCACCTTCGGCCCGGCCAGCAGGCTGGTGGCGCCGGCGGGGCGCGGCACGTAGCCGTCGAACTTCTCATAGACCAGGCGCGAGCCGGAGACGTGCTGGTCGGCCCGGAAGCGGAAGGGGCCGCTGCCGACCAGCGCCTTCACCGGCGGCACCGGGTCGTCGGCCGAGGCCAGCCGCTCGGGCATGATGAAGGCGACGATCGAGCCGACCTTGCCGAGCGCCTCGGGCAGCATCGGGAAGGCCGATTTCAGCCGCCAGCGCACGGTGCGGTCATCCGGCGCCGACAGCTCGTCCACCACCGCCATCAGCGAGCTGCCGAAGGCGTCGCGGTGCGCCCAGCGCCGCAGGCTGGCCACGACGTCGCGGCCCCGCACCGGCTCGCCGTCGTGGAAGCGCAGCCCCTCGCGCAGCCGCATGGTGACCAGCCGGCCATCCTGCTCGATGCTGTGCCCCTCGACCATCTGCGGCTGCGTGCTGCCCTGCTCGTCGATGCCGTAGAGCGTGTCGAAGATCATGAAGCCGTGGTTGCGGTTGACCAGCCCGGTGGTGATCGTCGGGTCGAGGATGGCGGCATCGGCCTGGGGCACGAAGCGCAGGGTGCGCGCGGCCCCCTGCGCCCGCGCGGCATGCGGCGCGCCGAGGGCGGTGCCGGCCCCCATGGCCAGTCCGGTGCGAAGCAGGTCACGGCGAAGCATGGTGGATCTCCTGGGAGGAAGGGTGGCGTACCGGTGCTGGCGGGTCCTGGTTGTTCCTGGGTTCGGGCGGCGGCCGCGCGCCCGGGTGGTCCGGCTATTCGGCCGCGGCGCGCGGGGCGCCGAGCCCGGCCTCGACCGCCCGCAGCGTGCGGCTGAACAGGTCGAGGATCTCGTCCACGCCCGCCTCGTCGATGATCAGCGGCGGGCAGAGGGCGATGGTGTCGCCCATCGGGCGGATCACCAGCCCGTTCCGCAGCGCCTCCGCGTCGAAGCGCGCGCCCACCTTCAGGGCGGGGTCGAAGGCGGCGCGGCGGGCGGGATCGGCCACCATCTCCACGCCCAGGATCAGCCCGGCGCCGCGCACCTGGCCGACGATGCCGCTCTCCGCCGCGATTGCCTCCAGCCCGCCGCGCAGCCGCGCGCCCATGGCGCGCACATGCGGCACCACGTCCATCTCCTCGTAGATGCGGATGGTCTCGAGCGCGACGGCGACGCCGACGGGGTGGCCGGAATTGGTGAAGCCGTGGCCGAAGATCTCGCCGCCTTTGTTCATCTCGGCCAGCGCATCCTGGATGGGCTTGCCGAGCAGCACGGCGGAGATCGGGAAGTAGGAGGAGGAGATGCCCTTGGCCATCGCCATCATGTCGGGCGTCATGCCGACGGTCTCGCTGCCCCACCAGTGGCCGGTGCGGCCGAAGCCGCAGACCACCTCGTCGGCCAGCACCAGGATGTCGTGCCGCCGCAGCACCGCCTCGATCGCCGGGAAGTAGCCGGCTGGGGGCACGATCACGCCGCCGCCGGCATTGATCGGCTCGGCGATGAAGGCGGCGATGGTCTCCGGCCCCTCGCGCTGGATCATCTCCTCCAGCGCGGCGGCCAGGCGGGCGACGAAGCCCGCCATGTCCTCGTCCGGCTGCGGCCCGTGGTAGGGGTCGGGGCAGAGGGTGTGCAGGAAGCCCGGCAGCGGCAGGCCGAACTCGCGGTGCATGCGCGGCATGCCGCACATGGAGGCTGCGACGATGGTGGAGCCGTGGAAACCGCGGTCGCGGGCGATGACCTTCCGCTTGCCGGGCTTGCCGCGGACGGCGTGATAGACCCAGGCGAGCTTGACCATGGTCTCCGTCGCCTCGGAGCCCGAGGTGGCGAAATAGGCCTGGGCCTCGGGGATCGGGGAGAGGGAAACCAGCTTCTCGGCCAGCTCGATGGTCTCGGCCGGGGTCTTGTGGTTGAAGGTGTGGTAGAAGCCGAAGCGGTCATAGGCCTCGGCCGCCGCGCGTTTCAGCCGCGCCTCGGAGAAGCCGAGCGAGGTGCACCAGAGCCCGGCCATCGCCTCCAGGTAGCGCTTGCCATTGCTGTCGAAGACATGGATGCCTTCGCCGCGCTCCATGACGAGCGGGCCGCTGCGGGCGTGCGCCTGGGCGTTGGTCTGCGAGTGCAGATGGTAGAGCACATCCCGCGCTTCGGCGGAATTCGGGGCAGGGTTGGGCATCGGCGGGCTCCTGCGGAAGCGGAATTGGCCTGACCAATCTGGCCTGGCCAGCTTCCTTCGGCCGATCCTGCTTGTCAAACCCCGAACCGGGTGTTTCAAGCCGGCCATGCTGCCTGCCACTCCACCTGCGCCACCCCGCGGCTTCGAGATCGTGGCCCGGCAGATCGTGGCCCTGGTCCAGCGGGAGCACGCCGTCGGCCAGCGCCTGCCGGCCGAGCGCGAACTGGCGAAGCGCTTCGGTGTCTCGCGCCCCACCATCCGCGAGGCGATCCTCTCCCTGCAGATGGCCGGCATGCTGGAGGTGCGGAAGAACAGCGGGGCCTATGTCGCCAGCCTGCGGGAGGCGCCGGAGGTCCGGGCGCTCTCCGGCTTCGGCCCGTTCGAGAACCTGCAGGCGCGGCAGATGATCGAGCCGCAGATCGCCGCCCTCGCCGCGCAGCACGCCACGCCCCGGCAGCTCGCCGACCTCGCCACCACCCTGGCCGAGATGCGCGGCCAGCACGCGCGCGGCGAGGAGGCGGACGTGGCCGACCACCGCTTCCACCTCCTGCTCGCCGAGGCGAGCGGCAACGGCGTGCTGGTGCCGATCGCCGACCAGCTCTGGCGCGGCCAGATCGAGAGCGGCATCTGGCAGGAGATCCACCGCTACATGCCGATGGCGCAGTATCGCCCGATCTGGCTGCGCGACCACGAGGCCGTCTTCCGCGCGGTGGAGGAGCGCCGGCCGCGCGCCGCCGCGATGGCCATGACGCGCCACCTCTCCAACATCCGCAAGGCGCTGATGACGACGACCCGGCCCCGCAGCCCGCCCGGCGCGGAAGGCTGCGCCTGAGGGCGAGGCGCTGCCGGTGGGGATTGGCGCGGCGGCGATCCGCATGCGGGTCGGCGAGGTCCCCGCGGGCCCGGGCTATGCCGCCCTGCAGGCCGCGACCTCCTCCGCCCGGAATGGCGCATCGACCTGCCGGTCACGGATGTCGGCCCGTCGGGCGGCATGGATGGCCGCCAGCCCGATGGCCTTCCTCCGTGCCCGAAGCAGGGCCTTTCCGTCAGGCGCCGCCGCGCGGGAAGGCCATCTCCAGGAAGTCGAGGAAGACTCGGATGCGCTGGCTGACATGCCGCTTGCTGTGGTGCACGGCATAGATGCTCTCCTCCATCCGCGCCGCCTCGGCGGGGAAGAGGCGGACGAGGCGGCCGCTGGCCAGATCCTCCGCCACCTGGAACTCCGCCAGCCGCGCGATGCCGACGCCCGCCAGGGCGAGCGCCAGCAGCATCTGCCCCTGGTTCGCCGTCACGCTGCCGCCGGCGCGGATGCGGCGCAGCGAGTGCTCGCTGTCGCGGAAGGTCCAGGTGCTCCAGGGCATCCGCTTGTTGAAGTTGAGGCATTCGTGCCGCGCCAACTCCTCCGGCGTCGCCGGCATGCCGTGCTCGGCGAGGTAGGCGGGCGCGGCGCAGATCACCCAGCGCATGTTGACGATGCGCCGCGCCACCAGCGAGGAATCCGGCAGCTCGCCGATGTAGAGCGCCACATCCACGCCGCCCTCCAGCAGGTTGCCCGCCTCGTTGCCCAGCACGAACTCCAGCCGTAGCCCGGGGTGCTGCCGCCGGAAGGCGGGCACCAGCGGCGCCAGCTGGTGGATGGCGAAGGTCGGCATGGAGCGGATGCGCAGCACGTCGCGCGGCGTGACGCCGGTGAAGGCGACCGCCTCCGCCTCCTCCACCGCCTCGATCGCCTGCCGCGCGGCGGGGTAGAAGGCCTCGCCCTCCGGCGTCAGCGTCAGGCTGCGCAACGAGCGGTTGAACAGCACCACGCCCAGGCGGTTCTCCAGCCGCGCGATCATCTTGCTGATGGCGGACGGGGTGAGCGAGAGGCTGCGGCCGGCGGCGGAGAAGCCGCCATCCTCCACGGCGCGGACGAAGACGAGCATCTCTCCCAGCCGGTCCATGGCGCCACCTGTGACGGTTGTTCACATCAGTTTGGCAGCTTTGGAAATTGAAGGGTGGGGCGCAAGCCCCTAGCTGTGCAGTCCCGGGATGAGGTGGTGCGGGTTAATCTTGAAGATGGCGGGGTCCTTGGCCCAGGCGTCGCAGATTGCCTGGAACGGTGTCCGCCATCGGAGCGCCTTGAGGTGTTTGGCGAAGTTGTAGGCCGTGATGAAGGCCAGAACATGGGCCTTCAGCGCATCGAGGCCTGGGTAGTGGAAGGCCTTGATGGTGGCGTCTTGACGGTTCGGTTCATCCGCTCGGCCTGGCCATTCGTCCAGGGGTGGTAGGGCTTGGTCAGCCGATGCTCGATGCCGTTCTCGCAGCAGACGCGGTCAAAGATGTGGGCGCCGAGATAACGTCGCGTCGGCCCGTCACGGTATTTTGGCAGGTCGGCGAAGGCCATGCCATTGTCGGTCAGGACGGTATGGATGGCGTAGGGGAAAGCCGCAACGACCTCGCGCAGAAAGGCGGCGCCGCTCATCTTGGTGTTGGCCTCCAGGAAGGCGACATGGGTGAACTTCGACACCCGGTCGATGGCCAGGAACATGAAGAGCTTGCCGTCGGCCAGGCGCAGCTCGCAGACATCGACATGCACATAGCCGATCGTGGTCTCGGCGAAGCGCTTCCGCTGCGAGGTCTTCTCCTCGCTCTTCGGCAGGCGAGAGATGCCGTGGCGGGCGAGGCAGCGGTGGAGAGCACTGCGGGAGAGGGCCGGAATGGTCTCCCGCAGGCAGCCCAGGACATCGTCCAGCGGCAGGAGGGTGCGACGGCGGAACTCGACGACGATGGCTTCCTCAGCCTCGGTCAGGACGGTGCTGCGGGGCCGGGCGGGACCCATCGGAGCATCGGCGGTGCCAGTCCGGCCGCGCCATTTGGCGACCGTCTTGGGGTTCAGCCCGTAGCGGGCGGCAAGGGTCCGGGTGCCCTCTTGCGACGCTTTGAGCTCGGCTCGAACACGCGGCGTCGTTCGGGCTGAACCGTGAAGACCGCCTGCCATAGGACATCCTCCCCCTCGCGGGTCAAAGATGCACCACTACTCCCCGGGACTACACACCTAGCCTCCCGGCATGCCGGCCGTTGCCTGTGTGGCGGCGGCCCAGGCCAAGAATGTCCAAGGCGGGAACACAGGAAGGGAGCGGTGCGGCATGTCGTCCACGGCGCGCAACCAGGCCAATGGAGCGGCGTCTCCGGCGGCGGAACTCGATGCCCTGATCATCGGCGCCGGCTTCGCCGGGCTTTACCAACTGCACACGCTGCGCGACAGGCTGGGGCTGAAGGCGCGGGTGCTGGAAGCCGGCGACGGCGTCGGCGGCACCTGGTACTGGAACCGCTACCCCGGCGCGCGCTGTGACTCGGAGAGTTACTACTACTCCTATTCCTTCTCCGAGGAGCTGCAGCAGGAGTGGTGTTGATTGCCACTGAGGCCTGACCCGGGGTTGGAGTGAACCCCTGAGGCTGGACCACGATGGGTCAGAACTAAGCCACCTGCCGGACCAGTTGGTGTTCGAACTCTTCGGGTGACCGGTAGCCAAGCGCCGAGTGGAGGCGCCTG
>NZ_JASIRT010000062.1 GCF_030063475.1 Roseomonas sp. E05 | reverse complement strand
GCCGATCTGCTGATCCTCGACGAGCTGGGCTACCTGCCGTTCAGCGCCTCAGGCGGTGCCCTGCTGTTTCACCTGCTCAGCAAGCTCTACGAGCAGACCAGCGTCATCATCACCACCAATCTCAGCTTCAGTGAGTGGGCGGCGATCTTCGGGGATGCCAAGATGACCACCGCGCTCCTCGACCGGCTCACCCACCACTGCCACATCCTGGAGACCGGAAACGACAGCTTCCGCTTCAGGAACAGCTCCGCCACCCAAGCCCAGCGTGAAAGGAAGTCACAGCCCACCTGACGAGATCTGAAAACCCCGCATCCACAACCCAGGTCAGATCCTCGTGGCAACCCAGGGTCAGTTCTCAGCGGCAATCAACATGGCGGGGGCTGCTAGAATGCAGTCTGCTGCGTCCTGCCTTTCCTTGTGGGCCTCCAGCAGAGGCGGAATGCTCTTGGCCGGAATGGGGCGCCCGAAGAGCCAGCCCTGGCCATACTGACATCCCATCGCGGATAGGCGCTGCGCGGTCGGCGCATCCTCCACGCCCTCCGCAATGGCGGGCATGCCGAGCGCCTCGCCCAGGGCAACCACCGTCGCCACGATCTTTTCGCTCTCCGCATCCTCGCCGAGCGCCGCCACGAAGCTGCGGTCGATCTTGAGCCGGTCGAAGGGCAAAGCACGGAGGCTGGCCAAGCTGGAATAGCCGGTGCCGAAGTCGTCCATGGCCAAGCGGACGCCATGCGCCTTCAACGTCTGGGCGATCTGCAGGACACGGTCCGTGTTGGTGGCCACGGCCGTCTCGGTGATCTCCAGCTCCAATCGCTCCGGCGGCAGCCCCGTCTCGCTGAGGATGCCCAGGACCAGCTCCGGCAGACCGAGGTCGTACAGCAGCAGCGCCGAGAGGTTGACCGCGATGAACAACGGCTGCGGCCAGCCCGCTGCCTCGCGTGCAGCCTGTCGCAGGATTAGTTCGGTCAGCGGGCGGATCAGGCCGCATTCCTCGGCGATGGGGATGAAGTCGGTCGGCGGGATCAGCCCGCGCATCGGATGGTGCCAGCGCGCCAGCGCCTCAAAGCCCTCGACCCGGCCGGTCGCCAGTTCGATGAGGGGCTGGAAGTGCGGCTCGATCTCGCCGGCGGCAATGGCGTGCCGCAGGTCTGCCTCCACCTGCGCCCGCGCACGCAGGGCGGCATCCATCCCTGCCTCGTGGAAATTGAACGTGCCACGCCCTTCGCTCTTGGCCCGGTACAGGGCCGCGTCGGCTTGGTGCAACAGCTGGCCGAATTGGCCGGCTACCTGACCCCTGGCGAGCGCGATCCCGACCGACGCGCCAATCCTGGTGGTTTGTTCTCCCAGCGTGATGGGCTGGCCGATCGTGGCAATGATCCGCCGGGCAAGCCGGGCCGCGTCCTCCGCGCCAGCCTTCATCTTGGCCATCAGCACGAACTCGTCCCCGCCGGTACGGGAGACAATATCGCCGTCGCGCACGCAGTCCCGCAGTCGCAATGCGACCTCGCGCAGCACCACGTCCCCGGCGGCGTGGCCGTGGAGGTCGTTCACCGGCTTGAAGCGATCCAAGTCGATGACCATCAGCGCGACCTGAGTCTCCTGCTGGCATGCCTGGGCCAGGACCACCTCGCCTTGCTCCCGCAACTGGCGGCGGTTTGGCAGGCCGGTCAGCGGGTCATGCAAGGCCAGGCGCTGCGCTTCCGCCTCAGCCGTGGCGCGGCTCGTTACCTCACGGCGAAGTTCCCGCTGCCGGCGCAGCGCATAGATGGCGAAGCCGATCGGCAGGACGAAGGCCATCGTTACCAGATCGTCCAGCTGCCAGTATTGGTGCGCCTGGTTGAGGGCATGGAGGGCTTCAAAGGCGTTCTCCTCGCTGGCAATGGCATCCACCACCAGGCATCCCAGCCCGATCAGCAGTATGTCGCGGGTTGCCGCGCTCAAGCCGAGCCAGCGCCGGCGTAGCCAAGCCCAGGCCGACAGGCGGGAGGGAATAGGTTTAGCGGGCGGGGAAGGGATGCTCATCGTGGCCGGCAATGTGGTTCGGGTATGTGAAGGGGGTATTAACCGCTTGCTCACGGCTGCCCCGACCATCAGCCATCTGCTTCCGCCCTGCTTCCGCGGCTCCAGAAGCAGAAAGGGTCCGCCGAAGCAAGTCCTCTCTAAGTATCTGAATTTCTTGTGGAAATTTGGAGCAGCGGTGGGAGCCGGAATCCAGCCTTCTCTGGGCACCGTGCTTGATCCCAACTGCGTCAGCCAAGAAATCCCTTCCTTGGCGCAGCCGCGTCAGAGGCAGCTACGCGGCCATCACTGCGCTGCCCGCCTGCTGAAGATGGCGGAAGATGCGCGCCGCATCCTTGGCTGGAGGAGCACCGAAGAAGCGGGCGTAATCGCGGCTGAACTGGGTCGCGCTTTCATAGCCGACGTCAAAGGCCACATCGCTCGCCTTCATGCCGCCGCTGACCAGCAGCAGCCGTGCCTGAAGCAGCCGAATGCGTTTCTGGAACTGCACCGGGCTGAGCGCCGTAACGCTCTTGAAGTGGCGGTGGAAGGCGGAGGGGCTCATCGCGGCAATCGTGGCAAGCGCCTCCACCCGCAGCGGCTCGGTGAAATGCTGGCGGATCCACTGGATGGCCAGGTTGATCCGCGCCAGCGCGGTGCTGGGCGTGGCGATATCGCGGAGCAGCGCCGCGTGCGGCCCTTGCAAGACGCGGTAGAGGATCTCGCGTTCGTAGGCAGGGGCCAGTGCTGGGATGTCGCCCGGCCGGTCCATCAGGCGCAGCATACGGACCCAGGCATCCAGCAGTTCAGGCGTCACCGCCGCCACCGAGAAGCCCGCGGTCGGCGCCTGTGCCGCCGCTGGGGGCAGGTCCGTGAGCAAGGTCGCGATCATCTGCGGGTTGAGGGTGAGGCTGACCGCGAGGTAGGGGGCGCCCGACGCGCTGGGATGGACGGCACCGACCGCAGGCAAGTCGACCGACATCACGAAGTAGGTCGCCGGATCGTAGTGCAGGGTCTGGCTGCCGACCGTCATCGACTTGCCGCCCTGCAGGATCAGGTTGACCATGGGGTCGTAGCAGGCGGCAAGTTCGTGCTCGGGCACCTGCCCCTGAACCATCGCGACGCGCGGAATGCCCGTCTCGGTCTTACGGTTCCCGGCCCGTGCGGCCAGGGCGCGCAGTTCAGTCAGTTGCTGTTCCATACCCAGCACTATGTCCTGCCCTATGAGGAGCCGACTACCTGGAAAGCAGGATTAGGCAAGATTTGGGTAGGAACCGCGATGCGAGAGAGGCCGGTAGTCGCTTAGCTTCATTGCCAGGCAACGGAGCAGAACCACAGTGGAAGTCATTGTCATCACGGGCGGCAGCCGCGGCATCGGCGCGGCCACGGCACGTGCCTGCGCGGAACGTGGCCTGGGCGTCATCCTGACCTACAACAGCCATCCCGGGGCCGCCGAGGCCATTGTCGCGCAGATCGGGCAGAGTGGCGGCCGCGCAGTCGCACTGCCGCTCGATGTTGCCGACACGGGGAGCTTCCCCTCGTTCCGGGATGCGGTGACGCGCTCGCTGGAGGAGAACTGGAATGGCGCCGGCCTGCACGGTCTCGTCAACAATGCGGGCTTCGGACTCTTCAACCCGATGGAGACCGTCACCGAGGAGCAATTCGACGGCCTGTTCTCGGTGCACCTGAAGGGACCGTTCTTCCTGACACAAACGCTGCTGCCGCTGATGCGCGAGGGCGGTGCCATCGTCAACCTGACGAGTGCGACCACGCGCGTGGCGACGGCTGGCGTGGCTCCCTACGCCAGCTTCAAGGGCGGGCTGGAGGTTCTGACCCGCTACATGGCCAAGGAGTTCGGCCCGCGCCGCATCCGCGCCAACGCCGTCTCACCGGGTGCGATCCGGACCGAGCTGGGCGGCGGCCTCACGGACGAGTTCGAGGCGCTGCTCGCATCGCAGACGGCGCTCGGCCGCGTCGGGGGGGCGGAGGAGGTCGGCCGCGTCATCGCCAGCCTGCTCACCGACGAGTTCGGCTGGGTGAACGGCCAGTCGATCGAAGTCGGCGGCGGCTACTGCATCTGAAGGAGCGGTGACCATGCTCGACCACGTTTTCCTGCCAGTCAGCGACCTCGGGCGCTCGATCGCCTTCTACCAAGCGGCGCTGGCGCCGCTCGGCATCGCCGATCGCCTGGACTATGACGGCCGCAACGGCCCGCCCGGCCATCCGGACCTCAAGGGCTTCGGCGCGAAGGGGCGTATGTTCTTCTGGCTCCGGGAAGGTGAAGCCAAGGGCCACGCGGCGCATGTCGGCTTCGTGGCGCGCTCGCGCGAGGCGGTCGATGCCGCCTATGCCGCCGCAATGGCGGCGGGCGCCACGGACAATGGCGCGCCGGGCCCGCGGCTCCACTACGACCCGCGCTACTACGCGGCGAATGTCCTGGACCCCGATGGCTACAGCTTGGAGTTCGTGTTCAAAAGCTGGCAGCACCCGCAATGACCCGGCTGATGATCTACGGGGCAACCGGCTACACCGGCCGCATGGCGGCCGCTCGGGCCAGGGCAGTCGGGTTGGACCTCATCCTCGCGGGACGGGATGAAGTCCACCTGGCGGAGCTTGGTCGCTCCCTCGGCGTGGAACACCGTGCCTTCGCGCTGGACCGGGATGTGCCGATCGACGCCGCCCTGCATGATGCCGCGGTACTGCTGAACTGCGCTGGCCCCTTCCTGCGCACCGCTGACCCGCTGATGCGCGGAGCAATCCGGGCGGGTACCCACTACCTCGACATCGCCGCCGAGCTCGACAGCTACCGCCTGGCGGAAGTCTACGATGTGCAGGCACGGACCGCCGGGGTCATGCTGCTGCCCGGCAGCGGCGGCAGCGTCGTGATGCTGGGATCGCTGGCGGGCCGGGCTGCCGAGCGGGTCGGGCGCCCCCACACCATCCGGGTCGCGCTACATGTAGCCGGAGCAATGTCGCATGGCTCGGCCATCAGCGCGCGTGAGAACCTGACAGCCGAGTGCCTTGAGCGGGTCGACGGCGCGCTGCGGATCCGCGAGCCGGGCAGCACGAGGAACTTCGATTTCGGCAATGGCCTGGTGCCCTGCTTCCCCGTCACGCTGCCCGACCTGATGACCCTCCGTCGGGCGCTACAGGCGCCGAACATCGGCACCTTCGTCCACGTCTCCGGCAGCGCATTCCCGACCGGCAACCTGATGGCCTTGCAGGATGGGCCTTCCGCCGGGGAGCGCGATGCGAACCGCTACCAAGCCTCGGCCGAGGTGACAGACGTCGAAGGGACGACCGTCCGGGCCACCCTCGACACCGTGAATGGCTACAGCTTCACCCCGCTGGCGGCCGTCGAGGCGGCGCGCCGGGTTCTTGCCGGAGAGGCGCGGCCCGGCTTCCAGACCCCAGCGAGACTGTTCGGCAACGGCTTCGCCGAGTCCATCGCCGATACAACCATCCAGATCCTTCAGGACTAACCATGACCACCATCCACAAACCGGTCGCCCTCGTCACCGGGGAATCCAGCGGCATTGGTTGGCCATGGCCCGCCGCTTCGTCGATGGCGGGACATCGCAGGCGTGACATGTTCCACCAGAGGCAAGGAGGCTGAGCAATGACAGTGAAGAGTGGGGTGCCTCGGTATGCAGGCGATGCGATCCTCGACCATATTGAGTTCGCGGTGGCAGATGCGGAGCGGTCGCGCCGCTTCTATGAGGAGGCGCTACGCCCATTCGGCATGAGCATCATCATCCGTGTAGGACCCGAGCGGACGCGCACGGGTGGCACGCGGTACGGCTTAGGCCGCGACGGATATCCGAGGATCTGGTTCCACGATGGAGAGGCCGCGAGCAGTCCTATCCACCTAGCCCTCGCGACTTCCGATCGGCGGGTTGTGGATGCCTTCCATGCATCCGCGCTTGCAGCCGGAGGCACGGACAACGGCGCCCCGGGCATTCGTGAACGCTACCACCCCGACTACTATTCCGCCTTCGTGCTCGACCCGGACGGGAACAACATCGAAGCTGTGTGCCAAGTGCCTGACCTGGATCGGGCACCCGGCCCGTGATGCGCATGGCAGGATGCCGATGATGGACGTGCCGCTGCTCGGGATGGCGCTCGCATACGGCAATGCCCAATCTGCAGCGATATCAAGCGGCGGCGGGAATCCAGCCACGGGCGACACCGAGAACCCAGCCACAGACACCTGCCAAACTGCTCGATTCAGGCTTCGCCGGGTCTATCGAGGGCACACGGATCATCGACCTTTGACGCAAACGGTGCTCAGCCTCGGCTGCCCGCGGTGAACTCGCTCTCCAGGGCACGGCCAGCCAGACGGGCCACCGCTACCAGTCGGGCCTGGGTCATGCCCAGGCAGGCGAAGGAGGATAGCCCCCGCATCGTCACGAGCACATAGTCGGTGATCTGCCGTGCTCGTTTGGGAGCCTTCGCCGCCACGTAGGCATGGATCGCATCCGCCCCAGCCTGGCCGATCGCATGTGCCATCTCCCGCGCCGCCTTGTCGTCCGCGCGCATGCCCTCCGTCACCATGCAGCCCCGCAACCGCTCATCGGCACCGTACTGACGCGCGGCGGCGACAAGCAGCGCGGTCAAAGCCTCGTCAGGAGGGCGGGAGGGCACAAGGATCTTCGCCAGAGGAAGCGCATTCATCGCGGCGTGGCGCTGCATGGCGCGCTCGAAAAGCTCCGCCTTGCTGCCATACGCGGCGTAGAGGCTCGGCGGATTGATGCCGAGTTCCTGCGTCAGGTCGGCGATGCTCACCGCATCGTAGCCGCGCGCATGGAAGAGCGCCTGCGCCTTCGCCAGGCCCTCCTCGCGGTCGAAAGGCGGTTTCCGCTTGCGCTGCTGTGCGTCCATGGGCCGAAGGTGCTTTCCGTCCCCTTTTATATCAACCACTACATGGTTTCTCAAGCCAACCCCTGCGGATACATGTAGCGATCGCTAAATAATGGCTTGCCTTCCGCCGCCCCGGCATATAGCGGTCGATACATGCAATCGGCCTCAGGGCCCCCGACAAGGAAGCAGGCACATGGCGTTCGAAGACAAGGTGGCCCTGGTCACCGGCGGCTCGTCAGGAATTGGCTTGGCCATTGCTCGTGAGCTGGCAGCTGGCGGCGCCAGGGTGATCATCACAGGCCGCGGACAGGCGCGCCTTGACGCAGCCCTCGAAACCATCGGGAACGGAGCCTCGGCTATTCGAGGCGACGTCTCGCAACTGAGCGATCACGCGGCGCTGTTCGCGCAGGTCGCCAGGGATCACGGCCGGATCGACGTCCTGGTCGCCAATGTGGGCGTGGGCGAGATCGCGCCGCTGGGCGCCATCACCGAAGCGGCTTACGACCGCATGTTCAACACCAACGTCAAGGGTGTGCTCTTCACCATACAGCATTCCCTTCCGCTGATGCGCGAGGGCAGCGCGGTGGTGATCGTCGGGTCAACGGCCTCGATGGATCCGGGACCTGGGCTGAGCGTCTACGGTGCCACCAAGGCCGCGCTGCGCAACATGGTGCGAAGCTGGATCCTCGATCTCAAGGGTCGGGGCATCCGGATCAACGTCCTCAGCCCCGGTCCGGTGAACACGCAGTCCCTGCGGGGCATATTCCCCAGCCCAGAGGAGGCCGAAGCGGCATTGAGCTACCTCAACGAGCGCAGCACGATCGGCCGGATCGGCGAGCCCGAGGAGATCGCCCGTGCCGTGGCATTCCTGGCCAGCGATGCGGCCAGCTACATCAACGGCGTCGAGCTCTTCGCCGACGGCGGCGCCTCGCAGGTCTGACACGGCTCACCATCCACAAACAGGAATGCGCCGCCATATCGCTACATGTTGAACCCCAGCTTGCGCCCCGCTCCGAAGGCCGCTCCCGAACCGCTCTCGCATTGGGCGTCATCCTGACCGCGCAGCTGATGCTGCAGATGGACTTCCTCATCGTCACAGTGGCGCTGCCGCAGATCCAGGCTGACTTGGGCTTCTCCGCCGCTGGCCTGTCCTGGGTGCCCAACGCGTTCGCGCTGTCGTTTGGCGGGCTGCTTCTCCTTGGCGGCAGGTTGGGCGCCCTGCGGGGACGCGTGCGGGCATTCCAGATCGGCATCGCCCTGTTCGTGGCCGCTTCGATGATCGGCGGGCTGGCACAGAACCAGGCTTTCCTTGTCGCGGCTCGCCTGCGGCAGGGCGTCGGTGCCGCGTTCGCGGTACCCAGTGTTCTGGCGCTCATCGCCGGGCTCGCCCGGACGAGGCGGAGCGCAACCGCGGAATGTCCCTGTTCATCGCAATTTCCTCCATCGGGGCCTCGGCGGGTCTCGTGCTGGGCGGCGCGCTTACGGAGCTCGCCTCCTGGCGCTGGTCGTTGCTGATCAACGTGCCCGTCGGCCTGGTGGTCGCGTCAATCATTGGCCGGTTGGTGGCGGAAACGCCTCGTGCGCGAGCGCGGCTGGATGTGGCGGGCGCCCTGACCGCGACCGCGGCATCGACGGCGCTGGTCTATGCCTTCGTGGTCGCCGCCGACCATGGCTGGAATACGCCGGGCACGCTTCTGGCGCTTCTGGTGGCCGCTATCACCGGCACAGCTTTCTTCGTCATTCAAGGTCGGACGCGCCAGCCGCTGCTGAATTTGGAACTGCTCCGCGACACCAAGAGAGACGGCGGGCTCATGGTCATGGCGCTCATTGTCGGCATGCACTTCGCGACGTTGTTCTTGGTTGTCCAGTACTTCCAGCGCGTGCTCGGCTTCGGCCCGCTGCTCGCCGGTACCGCCTACCTCCCGCTGACCGCAATGGTATTCATGATCACCCATTTCGTGCCCTCCCTGCTCCAGCGGTTCGCCGCGCGCGCTCTCCTGGCCACAGGCAGCATCATTGTGGCCGTCAGCCTCGTACTGTTCGCGCGCATCGATGCCTCGGGCAGCTACAGGACGTCCGTGCTCCCCGCTCTGGTGCTGCACAGCATCGGCATCGCCTTGGTTTTCGCGCCGGGGACGGTCGCAGTCATGGACGGCGTGTGACCAGCCCCCATTGACTGGTCCGGGCGAGATTTTAGTGGAGCATGGGCATTGGCGGGGCCGATGAACCGTTGGAACCGGGATGGGGCATGGGCTTGGCTCCTCCTGGCATGATCACC
>NZ_JASIRT010000061.1 GCF_030063475.1 Roseomonas sp. E05 | reverse complement strand
GCCGATCTGCTGATCCTCGACGAGCTGGGCTACCTGCCGTTCAGCGCCTCAGGCGGTGCCCTGCTGTTTCACCTGCTCAGCAAGCTCTACGAGCAGACCAGCGTCATCATCACCACCAACCTCAGTTTCAGTGAATGGGCGGCGATCTTCGGAGATGCCAAGATGACCACCGCGCTCCTCGACCGGCTCACCCACCACTGCCACATCCTGGAGACCGGCAACGATAGCTTCCGCTTCAGGAACAGCTCCGCCACCCAAGCCCAGCGTGAAAGGAAACCACAGCCGACCTGACGAGATCTGAAAACCCCGCATCCACAACCCGGGTCAGATCCTCGTGGCAACCCCGGGTCAGGCCTCAGTGGCAATCAACACTGGACGGGCGGCAGCAGGAGGGGATGACGCTGCCGGGGCTGATGGAGCCGTTCCCGGTGGAGTGGGGGCAGCAGTCGAACGCATCGAGCGGACCATCTCACGAATTTCAACCAGACCGACAAAACCGGGTTGTGGTTCCGGCCAAAATGGCCAATCCTCGGGCTGATGCCGAGAATTGGAAATGGTGAGGCTTACGGCCAAGGAAGCGAAGTACAGATTTGGCCGGCTGATCGATATGGCGCGGTTTGGACTCGTAACGATCGAAAAGCACGGTAGGGCTGTTGTCGTAGTAGTCGCGGTCGAAGAATACGAGCGGCTGAAGTCGATCGGGTCGGATCGAAGCGTGAAAGCGCCACGTTCAAGCGAAAAGAAATGAGGCGGGGCGGAATGGCCGATCATGTCCGAACGGATCCATGTATGCGCAGGCTGCAGGATCAGCGGATGTGCTTGATCAAAGACTCTGCTGGGACGTGGTGCGCAAAGTGAGTGCGGTTCCTCA
This sequence comes from Roseomonas sp. E05, assembly GCF_030063475.1. Taxonomy (GTDB): domain Bacteria; phylum Pseudomonadota; class Alphaproteobacteria; order Acetobacterales; family Acetobacteraceae; genus Pseudoroseomonas. The sequence goes on along the minus strand of NZ_JASIRT010000061.1, from coordinate 10,114 downwards.
ACCCGGATCTGTGATCCAGCTCCGCTCTGCCACCTGGAAGGTGCTAGGGACTTCGACCCTGAAGCGTGGGTTTCGAGAGGTCCACTGCCGCGGCGTGAGCGGGCTCGTGCGTGACAAAGAGGCCCGGTTTGTCTGGGACCTCGAAAAAGGTGCGGCCGTCCTCGATCCGGCGGCGGTCCGACTGGTCCCAGACACCTCGTCTGGTCTGATCGACACGAAGCTGCACCTCGAGGCCGCGTTCAGGGCGACGCCCACCACAACACGCTGCCCCCTCACGCTCGGACGGGCTGCGATCGACGACCTTACCTTCCAGCATTTGCCGGTGGAGCGGGCGCTAGCCCAGGACCGGGTTCGGCTTCTGATCGCAGATGACGTCGGTCTCGGGAAAACGCTCGAGGCGGGCCTGATCACCTCGGAGCTCGCCTGTCGCGGCCGGGCGGACCGGATCCTCGTGGTCACGACCCGCGCGATGCTGACCCAGTTTCAGAAGGAGTTCTGGACCCGGTTCTCGATCCCGCTCTCCCGGCTCGACAGCGCCGCGATCCGGCGGATGCGGAACCGGATTCCGGCCCATTACAACGTGTTCGACCAGTTCGCCCGGTCCATCGTTTCGATCGACACGCTGAAAAGGGACACCCAAATCCGGGACGCCCTGAAGCACTCCTACTGGGACCTGATCATCATCGACGAGGCGCACAATGCGGCCGAACGAAAGTCGGCGGCCGGGTCGAATTCGCAACGGGCGGAACTGGCCCAGCTTTTGTCCCGGCGGACCGACTCCCTGCTGCTGCTGACCGCGACCCCGCATGACGGGTCGCAAGAGAGCTTCGCGAGCCTAATCCGCATGCTGGACCCGACCCGTGTACCGGACCCGAGCCGCCTGCACAGGTCCGACATCGAGGATCTTGTTGTGCGCCGGTTCCGGTCCTCGCCGGAGGTGGTCGCAGATATCGGCCGCGCTGTCCCGAAGCGGGAGCTCTTCCCGCGCAACTTCCCGCTCAGTCCGCAGGAGGAGGGCGCCTATCAGGCCATCGCCGACCTCCACCTCGATCTCGACGAGGAGCAGACCAGGGGGCGCGCGATCGACCTGTTCCGGACCACGATCGCCAAGTCGATCTTTTCCAGCCCGGTCGCCTGCCGCGAGACGCTCGAGCGGCGGATCCGCGGGATCGAGAACGGGACCGCCCGCGGTACGGATGCAGACCGGGAGCGGCTGCGGTCGCTGGCCGACATGGTGGCCGCGATTGATACTGGCGCGTTCAGCAAGTACCAGGAGCTCTTGCGTCTGCTGCGCGAGTTGCGCTGGACCGGCAGGGCGCCCCGGGACCGGCTGGTGATCTTCTCGGAGCGGATCGCGACCGTCTCTTGGCTCGCCGAGCGGCTGCGTGAGGATTTGGAACTCTCACCGGACCAAGTGGCGCGGGTGGACGGTGGCAGCGTCGAGGCGGACGTCCGGACCCAAGAGGTGATCGAAGCGTTCGGCCAGGAGCGATCCCCGATCCGGATCCTGATCGCCTCCGACATGGCGTCCGAGGGGCTCAACCTCCACTTCCAGTGCCACCGCCTGATCCATTTCGATCTCCCGTGGTCCCTTCTGCGGTTCCAGCAGCGCAACGGGCGGATTGACCGGTACGGCCAGGACCGGCCGCCGCAGATCAGCTACTTCGTAGGGGAGAGCACGCACCCCAAGGTGCGTCAGATGTGGGTCCTCGAGAAGCTTGTCGCCAAGGACGAGGCGGCCCAGGCGGGCGTCGGGGACCCGGCCGTGTTCCTTGGCGCGGGGGACGCGGAGGGGGAGGAGGCGGTCGTCGCAGAAGCGGTCGCGTCCGGGATCGGCGCGGAGGCATTCGAGCGGCAGATGGACGAGCGAGCCGCTGAGGCGACCTGCCACATGTCGGTCGACGACGAGTTTGCGGCCCTATTCGGAGATTACGCGGCGCCGGCGCCGGCTGCGGCGGCAACCTCCACGGATCAGGGCCCGCCCAGGCTCTACCGGGACACGTTCACCTACGCGCGTGCGATGATCGAGCGGCTGTCCCGGCCCGAGGAGAACGCCTTCCCGGAGGTACCTCGGATCCATGAGACGGACCGGCTGATCCAGCTCGCCATCCCGGGCGACATGCGGGCCCGGGACGGGTTCGGCTACGCGAGCGAGGGCGCCGTTGACGGTCGGTTCATGCCAGAGGAGGCGGTCGGCCCCGGGGACCGGATCGAGCTGACCGACCAACCCGCTGTGATCAACCAGGCGATCAGTGACGCGAAGGCGCAGGAGCGGGCCTGGCCGACCGTCCAGTACCTCTGGGACGGGCATCCGATCCTCGAATGGTTCGCGGACCGGGCCAGCACCTTCTTCCCGGAACATGCGGCGCCGGTGGCGTCGCTCGCGGGCCGGCTGCTTCCCGGGGAGGTTGCCGTGATCCTGCACGGGGCGATCCCGAACGCGAATGGGGCCCCGGTCGTGGACCGGTGGGCCGTGGTGATCCGCTCTCCGGACGGGACGATCCGGATCGAGGAAGTGGGGACGTTCCTCACCCGGACGCGGCTTTCGGAAGATACCCCGAGCCGCCCCCTGGAGGACCTGTCAGCCGCGAATGCGGCCATCCCGATCGCCGTGGACCGGTTCCAGACCCACCTCGTCGAGCTGCGGAAGGCGCGGGTAGCGGAAATTCAGCGAGACCTTGACGCGGTCCTCGAACGGCTTGCCGCCCTGGAGACGCGGTTCCGGGCCCAGCTCACGCTCGACCTCGGCGATGTACCCGCGGGCGATGCGGGGATGAGCCCGGTCGAGAAGAGACGCCTGACGATCCGCCGCAAGCGGGAGCAGGAAATCAAGAAGCTTTTCCACGACTGGGCAGAGTGGTTCGACCGGACTCGTAAGATGGTAGCCGACCCGAACCCGCACGTGGACGTCAAAGCCGTATTTGTGGGGTGACCGGGTGGACCTGGTCGGAATCGAAAACGAGGCTGAGTTCTTCCCGTCCGGGACCCTGTCGGACGTGCTCAAGGATGAGCTTCAGGACATCACCGCTCGCTGGGCCAGCCTTGAGCGGAGTGCTCACCCCGTGGAGCGGCTCGTGCGGGTTGCCGGCCCGACGATGGAGGCGCTGAGGCAAGCCCGGAACAGCTCTGACCGGTCCCGGCGCGCCGAGCTGGTCCGTGACGCCCATCACGCCGTCCTCAGCGCCTTTGGCTATGAGTGGCGGCGGGAGGGGGTCTTTACTGCGCTCGACGGGGCGCCGGTGATCCCGCTCGTCTCCCGTGCCGCGGACGCGACCGGCCGTGACGCGCTCTGGGTGATCGAGGCGCCGGTGCCCGCGCCGGAGGACGAGGCTTCCGATCCGCTCGGCGCCTGCTTCACCGCGGAGCAGCTTCCGCCGGACCTGCGCGACGCGGCCCTTCTCGACCGGACCATCGAGTCTGTCCTCGCGGAGGGGGTTTTCGAGTTGTCCGACGGGCCGCGTCACGTGCTCGTCGTCGGCCTGTCGCAGCTCGTCCTGATCGACAAGCGAAAGTGGCCTGCCCGGTCCGTCCTCCGGTTCGACCTGCAGGAGATCTTCACCCGCGCGGACCGGGACACGCTGACCGTCATGGCGTGCCTGATCTCCCGCGAGGCGCGCGTCCCGGACCAGGGGGTGCCGATCTCGGATCGGCTCGAGGAGGAGGCGCAGCGAAACGCCAACGCGGTCACCAGCTCGCTGAAGCGGACCGTCCGGGACGCGATCGAGCTGCTGGGTCAGGAGGTGATCGCGGTGACCGGCGGGAAGTACCCGTCCACCTTCCCGGACCCGGCCCGGCGAGGGGTCTGGATCGACGGGCCTGAGCTGTCGCGCGAGTGCCTGCGCTACATGTACCGGCTACTGTTCCTGTTCTACGCGGAAGCGAACCCGCGCCTGAAGCTCCTGGACATGCGCAACCCGATCTACGCGACCGGGTATTCGCTCGAGGCGCTGCGCGAGCTGGAATCCGCCCCGCTGCGGACCACGGCGGACCGGGAGGGGTCCTTCCTTTGGGAGAGCCTCCAGCGGACCCTCGACCTCCTCTACACCGGCCTCGATCTCGCCGACGAGGAGCGGGGGACCGGGCTACGCCTGCCGGCCGTGAAGGTGTCCCTGCTCGACCCGGCGAGCACGCCACTCCTGAACGGGCTGCGGCTGCGCAACGAGGCGATCCAGCAGGTGATCCGGCTCCTGTCGCTCCGGTCTACCGGAAGGAGCACCGGTCGGATCTCCTACGCCAAGCTCGGGATCGGCCAGCTGGGCGCGGTCTACGAGACCCTGATCTCCTTCACCGGGGTCGTCGCCAAGGCGGACATGATCGAGCTGAAGCCCCGCACGGGACGGTCGAACGACACGGCCGAGGACGGGGAGGGCATAGAGGCGTCTGAGGTTGAGTCGGACGAGGAGGTCGATGAGGGCCCGCCCGATGGTGAGGAGGCCGAACAGGAGGACGCGTTCCGCCGGGACAGGGTCGACAAGCTGGCCCCGAGCTGGTTCGTCCCGCGCAGCCGGATCCGCGAGTTCGCCCGGGACGAGATCGTGTTCAACGGGTCGGAGGCGCTGGTCTATCCCAAGGGGACCTTCATCTACCGGCTCGCTGGTCGGGACCGGGAGAAGTCCGCGTCCTACTACACGCCCGAACCGCTCGCCCGTCTCCTCGTCAAGCACGCGCTGATGGAGCGGTGCCGGGACCTTCAGGCGGACCAGATCCTGGAGCTGAAGATCCTCGAGCCTGCGATGGGCTCCGCCGCGTTCCTGGTGGAAACCACGAACCAGCTCGCCGACCTCTACCTCGAGCGCAAGCAGAAGGAGACGGGCCGGACCATCCCGCAGGAGGACATCGTCCTCGAGAAGCAGCGGGTCCGGGCCTACATCGCGGACCGGAACTGCTTCGGGGTCGACCAGAACCCGATCGCGGTCGAGCTGGGGGCGATCTCGCTCTGGCTGAACAGCCTCCACGGGAGCGAGTTCTCGCCCTGGTTCGGGGACCAGCTCCACGCCGGCAACTCCCTGATCGGGGCGCGCCGGGCCGCCTATGACCCGTCCCTCCTCAGCGCCAAGGCGCAGGGAGACCTCTGGTTCACCGGCAAACCCGATGAGATCGGCTGGCGCAACCGCCTGCCGGACGGCCATGTCTGGCAGTGGCTCCTGCCTGCCAAGGACATGGCGAACTTTGACAAGGAGAAGTCGATCGCCCCCTTCGCCAAAAACGCGCAGGATCAGATCAAGGAATGGCGGAGAGGCGGGTTCTTCAAGAAGCTGGAACCGCACGAGATCAAGCTGGTCCAGAAGCTCAGCCGTATTGCCGAGGCGTTGTTCGACCAGGTCGCAGAAGACCTCGCCAAGACCCGCTCCGCCGCGAATGACGAGATCACCCTTTGGCCCGGCAAGGTGATGGCGGGCAACAGGGGGATGGACTTCCACGAGAAGGCCCGTAGCAATGCCCAGCTGATCGGGGCCGACCAAGCGACCAACACGCTGCCCTACAAGCGGCTCAAGACCGCACTGGACGCCTGGTGTGCGCTCTGGCTCTGGCCGTTGGACAAGACGGACCAGCTGCCCAGCCGGGCGGAGTTCCTGCAGGGGATGGCGATGATCCTCGAAGGGGGATTCACCGCCGACGGCGCGCTGGCCGCGCCGAGCGTGACGGAGTTCGCGGATCCGGCTCCGGACTTCCTAGACCTGCTGGAACCGGACGCACCCGCGCGCGACCTGTTCAAGGCGGCCGCCAAGCGGCAGGATCGGCTGTTCCGGGAAACGAATGTCGAGGCCCTGATCGAGAATTTTGACTGGCTGAAGACGGCGGTCGAGGTGGCCGAGCGCGAGCTCTTCGTCCATTTCGACCTGATCTTCGCCGATGTGATGAAGGCGCGGGGCGGTTTTGACGTGGTTGTGGGGAACCCGCCCTGGGCCAAGCCCTCGTGGAACGAGGGAGAAATGCTTGGAGAGATTGATCCGTTAGCATTGTGTCGAGAGCTTTCTGCTTCGGATTTGCTTCGCAACAAAGAAAGCACGCGTAGATTTCTGGCAGAGTTCGTTGCCAAAAAGGGCTTCATGTCTGTAACTTCCAATGCAAATTTTTTCCCCTTTGCTGGGTCTGGGGGGAATAACTCCTATAGATGCTTTATTGATTTAAGTATAAAATCCATTTCATGCGAAGGTATTATTGCATTGGTGCATGAAGATGGGCACTTGGTTGAGCGGGGTGAAAGCGTCCTTAGAACTGAGGTGTACCCTCGCCTCCTAAAGCACTTTCACTTTAGAAACATAATGAAAAATAGGATGTTCTCCGAAATTGGCCATAAGCGAGAATATTCTTGTAATGTGTATCGGGCCTCGCCTAAAGAAATTGGATTTGAATACGTCTACGGAGCGGTGCTGCCGTCCCAAGTTGAAGAGTGTTATGCGCACGATGGTGTGGGCCCACTCCCGCCGGAAAAGGATGCGAATGGCAACAGATCAACTCGAGGACATCTTCGTAGAATTGTGAAAGTGACTAACAGTGATTTCGATAAAGATGATGGTGTGTTCGCGGTATTGGATGACAGGCGGACCTCTGCACCACCATTGGTTAGAGTTCTAGGTTCTGATTTCCAGAGTGCTTTGCGGAAGCAGGCTGAAAACTCCTTGGATATGCCTCGTTACTTTTTCAGCAACATGGTCCCAGAGAATTCAAAATCGAACACTTCACCCCTCAAGAGGGACCCAAGTTTTCCAAGCGATCGTAGCGAAGTAATTTTGGCATCTCCACACATTGGTGATGCTTCCGTGCTTTTCCAGTGTTCGAATGGTAGAGCGCAGACGCATGGAGATTATGACGTAATCGACCTAATGGAAATACCATCAGAATACTTTCCGCGTACCAAATATTCTTGGCGGACCAGTGGATCCAAGGCAGAATATCAGTCCTACGCGTCTACATTCCGTCTGGGGTTTCGACGTCGCGTTGATATGACCGGAGTGCGTTCATTCTCATGCGCGATTATTCCTCGTGGCTGGTCGCACATAGAAACTGTTTCCAGTGTGCAATTAGACAATGAGGCAGACTTGCTATCCTCGGCAGCAATCGGATTTTCACTTGTGGCCGATTTTGTGACGAGATCAGTCGGGCAGACGACGCTCCGCCAAGGTGCGTTTTCAGTGCTGCCTTTTGCGAAGCTTTGCTCAGAATCTCACTCTCGAGTTCTGCAACTTACTTGCCTGACAAAAGATTTCGAGCAACTTTGGAATAGCAGCAGACCACATTTAACACCACCAAATTGGTCTCTCAAAAAGGTGGTGGACCTCACAGCTTTCCCAGTTATCTGGGATCGGACTGCGGGTCTCCGGACCGAGTTCGCCCGCCGTATGGCGCTGGTCGAGATCGACGTGCTGGTTGCGCAGGCACTCGGTCTGACCCTCGACCAGCTGATCGAGATCTACAGGATCTACTTCCCGGTCCTACAGGAGAATGAGGCGGGCACCTGGTACGACCAGAACGGCCGGATCGTCTGGACCTGCTCCAAGGGCCTGCCCGGCGTCGGCTGGCTGGACGACCGCGGCAAGAGCCCAGGCCGCGCCGCCTGGGAGAGGAGCCTCGCCGACAACCCTTCGGCACTGACCTGCACCGCCATAGACGATACGATGCCTGGCGGACCCCGCACGGTCACCCGCCACTTCGTCGGCCCCTTCACCCAATGCGACCGGATCGAGGACTACCGCCGCGCCTGGGCCCATTTCGAGCGGCTGAAACTCGAAGAGGTCGCCTGAGATGAACCCGGTCCTCCTCGCCCGTCATGTGCAGGACAGCCTGCGCGAACTGGTCCACACGACCCTCAACAGCACCAGCCCCGCCTTCGAGGGGATGGTGGAGCGGTTCATGGCGGAGCCGGGGAATTTCCTGAAGGGGCCGTGGATCTCGGTCGACATGCCATTCCGGCAGATCGACGGGGCGGCGGACGCGACCTGGCCGCAGCCCTTCCCGGAAGTGCCGCTGCGCTTCGCGCCCTACCAGCACCAGACGGACGCCTTCGCCAGGCTGAGCGGGGAGGCGATGCGTTCGACACTGGTGGCGACCGGGACTGGGTCGGGGAAGACGGAATCCTACCTCTGGCCGATCCTCGATCACTGCCGGCGAAACAAGGGCAAGCCCGGGATCAAGGCGATCCTCATCTACCCGATGAACGCGCTGGCGACCGACCAGGCGCGCCGGATTGCGGACGCGCTGAGCCGGATCCCCTCGCTACAGGGGGTGCGGGCGGGGATATACGCGGACGCGGAGCCGCAGAACCCGGCGCATGAGGTGACCTCGGAAAGCGTGATCACCCATCGCGAGACGATGCGGAGGAACCCGCCCGACATCCTCCTGACCAACTACAAGATGCTCGACTACCTGTTGCTGCGCGGGCGCGACAAGTCGCTCTGGACGCAGAACGACCTGGAGACGCTCCGGTTCCTGGTGGTCGACGAGATGCACACCTTCGACGGGGCGCAGGGAGCGGACCTTGCTCTCCTGCTGCGTCGGCTGAAGTACCGCCTGAACACCCCGGATGGTCACCTGATCTGCGTCGGCTCCTCGGCCACGCTCGGCTCCGGCGAGGATGCTGCGACAGACCTGAGGCGCTACGCAGAGACGATATTCGGTGAGCCGTTCGACGCGGGCGCGGTGGTCCGGGAGACCCGCAAGGGCCCGAACGAGGTGTTCAAGGACCCGGAATATCTGGACCGCCCCGACCCTGCCGAGATCCACGCGGCCCTGCGCGACGCGGCGGAGATGGACCAGCCGGCGGCTGCGCGGCGCCTGGCCGCTTGCCTCTTTCCGGACCGGACGGCTCCCGACCTCGCCTTCCTCGATGAGGGTGACCCGGCCGACCCGCCCTGGCGGATCGCGCTCGGGGACCGGCTGGTCCAGCATCACCTGTGCCAGCGGACCCTGAAGATCATCGCCGAGCACAAGGGGCCTGCCTCGTTGGAGGTGATCGCGGCCGGCCTCGGACAGGTCCGGGCCCTTCGGGACTGGCCGGAGACGGACAAAAGCGCGCTGGCTGAACTGGTCGTGGCCTTGGTCGCTTGGGCCAGATCCGGAACGGTCGAGAGCCCGAGGCCCCTTTTCAACGTTCGGCTTCAGCTTTGGATCCGGGAGATGTCCCGGATGGTTACGACCCTGCCGCGGCTTGAGGCGGGCGGGTTCCGCTCACAGATGGACCTGTTCCACGCGCTAGACCTGGATCGGCAGATGCTCCGCCAGGCCCTGCCCGTCGTGAACTGCAACCGGTGCGGAGCGACGGCGCATCTCGGGCGGCAGGACGCCCGGTCGAAGTCGCTCCACGCGGATCTCGAGCAGCTCTATCAGGAGTTCTTCGACGAGAACGGGGCAGACCGGATCCGGCTCATCTATCACGAGTCGATCGACCGCATGGTCCAGGCCAGCGGCGCCGGGGGCCATATCGTGAAGGGGGTTCTCAACGCGAACACGGTCGAGTTCACCCCGGCAGATCACGACCATCTCGAGCCAGGACCAGCCTCGCCGGTCTGGATGTACAACCCGACGGACGCAAACGGCCGGATCGATCGGACCTGCCCCGCCTGCGGACAGGCGCGAGGGCTCCTCCTGTTCGGGATGCGGGCGGCGCGTCTGACGAGCGGCATTACCGGGACGCTCTACACGTCGGAACAGAACGAGGAGCGGCCAGAGGCGAAGCCGCGCTTCCTGATGTTCTCGGACTCGGTTCAGGACGCGGCACACCGGGCGGCGGTCGCCGAAACCCGGAATGCCCTATCCGTCTACCAGAAGGCGCTTTACGGGGCCCTACGCGGCACGGAGAGCGGGGGGATGAGCCTGCACGAGGTGATCGAGGAGGTCCCTCGCGCGCAGTTGGCCGATCTCGGCCCGGACGGGTTCACAGCCCTCTTCATCCCGAAGGAGCTGACCTGGCGGCGCCGGTACCAGGATCTGATCGAAAGCGGGACATCGATCACGGACCCGGTCTTTCTCGAACATATCCGGATCAGGCTCGGCTGGGTGTAGCACGTCGATTGGGATGAGCGCTGGGCGTCAACTATGATGAGCGCCGCGGATGCGGTGGTGAAGGTTGTCCAGATGTCGCGCTGCGACAAGAGGGGACGGTAATTGACGTTGC
>NZ_JASIRT010000060.1 GCF_030063475.1 Roseomonas sp. E05 | reverse complement strand
TCATCTCGCCAGGCCCGCACAAAGGCGGCAACCCGCCGGTACGAGCCATCATAGCCCAGCCCCACCAGCTCCGCCTGGAACTGCCGGGCTGTGCGTTTCTGTTTGCGTGGCCTGCGGGCATCGGTTCGCAGCCAGGCTGCCAGCCGCTCGGCGAAAGGATCCAGCTTGCTGGGCCGATCAGGGGTCCTGAAAACAGGCTCCACCGCCTCGGACCGCAGGTATTTGCGGATGGTGTTCCGCGACAGGCCGGTCCGGCGGGCGATCGCGCGGATCGACAGGTGCTCCCGGAAATGCCAGCGCCGGATAACGCTCAACAACGCCATGTCCAACACTCCCGCTGCCCCCACCCAAAAGGCCGAGGCTAGCGTCCGAACATGGGTCAATTCTCAGTGGCAACTTCACCCCAAACCGGGTCAGGTCTCAGTGGCAATCAACACATCATCCCCGCCTACGCAGAAATCACACCAGAGTCGGTTCATCCGCTCGGCGGTATCAGTCCCGACACCCTGCTGCGCCTGGTACGACGGCTGCTCCTCCCGCCCGAGCCCACGCCACGCGTAGTCGGGGTCGATGACTGGGCGCTCTGCAAGGGGCAGACCTACGGTACGGTCCTGGTCGACCTCAGGCGTCGCCGGCCGCTCGATCTCCTGGCCGGCCGGGGAGCGGGCGGATTGGCCGACTGGCTGCGCCGGCATCCCGGCGTGCGCGTCATCACCCGTGACCGCTCGACCGAGTATGCCCGCGGCGCGTCGGCGGGTGCGCCGCAGGTCCGGCAGGTGGCGGACCGCTGACACCTGCTGCAGAACCTGCGGCAGGTGGTCGAGGTTGGCCGGGGTGCATGTCCGGCTCCGGCGCCTGCCGCCAGTGACCGGCGCGCCGGCTGCGATGCTGTGCAGGGCGGCCTTTCCGCGCAGCCGGGGAGAGACGGCCATCGGCGTTGAAAGCCGTGCCCGTCGTCTTGCCCTCTACGAGGAGGTCCGGCAGCGTCACGGCGCCGGCGAGCCCTTGCTCACCATCAGCCGCCGCATGGGCCTCGCGCGCGGCACGGTCCGGCACTACGCCTATACCGAGAACTTTCCCGAGCGCGTCCGGCCGCGACCGCGGCCGAGCATTCTTGATCCGCATCTCGCTTATCTTGAGCAGCGCCTGGTGCAAGGTTGTGAGAACGCCATGGCGCTCTGGGGGGAACTGCGCGAGCGCGGCTTTGCCGGCACACGGCGCCAGGTGGCGCGCTGGCTGCAGCCGCGGCGCCGGACGGCCATCACGGTTCGGCTCCCGTCCGGCCAGCCGCAAGACCCCGTCGAACATCCCCCAGCCCGCATCCGCCCGAGCGGCCACCCTGCCATCAGCGAAGTCCCTGGCCTGGATGGCGGTGAGCGATCACGGCGCTCTTTCCACCGACGAGGCGGCCATCCTCGCACGCGTCGCGCAGGACGCAGAAGTCAGCACCATGATCGCGCTCGCGCAGCGCTTCGCCGCTCTGCTTCGCGGCTGATGCATCACTGCCAGCACGCCGTGCCCGGCACCGGTAAAGATCCTGCGGTGCTGGATCCGGGACGCCGGAACGTCAGGCCTGCGCACCATAGCGAACTTCGCTATCGGCTTGCAAAAGGACAACGCCGTGCAGGCCGCGCTCACCAGCCGCTGGAGCAACGCCCAGTGTGAGGGACATATCACCCGGCTGAAGCTGCTCAAGCGGCAGATGTACGGCCGCGCTAGCCTCGACCTCCTGCGCAGGCGCCTGCTCCTTGCCGCATGATCCAACACAAAATGCGGGAGAGCCGAATTCCGGGGACCACCTCACCATGCTGGCCGCCAATGCCGGCAGAGGAGGCGCAGGCGATCCTGGCGGCCTCCGACCGCCGGCCGATTACCCCCGCGACGGTCTGGCAGATGCAGCCGCTGCTGGAGAGGATCGCCGAGACCGCGCGCCGTGGCTTCGCCACCGCGGTGGAGGAGATCTATGTCGGCGACATCGCCATCGCGGCGGCGATCCGCGACGGGCGCGGCCGGCCGCTCGGCGCCATCAATGTGGCGGTGCTACGCTCCTGCGTAACGTCCGAGGAGGGGGAGCGGCGCTATGGCCTGATGGTGATGGAGACGGCGCAGTCGATTTCCCAGGCCTGCAGCACGTTCGGGTAAGGGCCGGGGCGGAGCCCTTGCCGCACATGCCGCTCTGCCGCCTTTTCCGTCTTGCCACCGCCTGGATGTTGCGGAACACCGGGCAACCGCCCCTCCCTCCGGCGCTGCTCCGCACGACCGTGGCGTGGTTGGGGCGATTTCGGTTCCGCCGTTCATAGGAGCGATCAGCCGAGCGAGGGGAGGCTGCTACGGCCCTACCCGCCGATGGAATTCCCGCATTCGGCGGCTCTTCCGATCGAACACCTTCCTCGCTCCCCCGGAGCTTATTCAGAGGTGTCCATCAATTCGAGGGAGGATATCTTGGAAGCCTCCAATCCATGGCGAGCCGCGAGAGCCTCATCCAGCCAGCCAGCCCTGAGCTGCGGAATCGAACTGATGAGCATCCTGGTATAGGGATGCCGCGGGGCGCAGAATACGTCATCCGGCCTACCCTCCTCGACCACCACGCCGCGACGCATCACCTTGACTTCATCCGCCAAGCCGGCCACCGCCGTAAGGTCATGGCAGATCATCACGATGCCAAGCCTGCGCTCCCTGCAGAGGGTGGCGATGAGCCGCATCACTCCATCGGCGATAACCGTGTCCAGCGCCGAGGTCACCTCGTCGCAGATCAGCACGTCCGGGGAGGCGGCCAGGGCCCGCGCCAGATTGACACGCTGCTTCTCGCCGCCCGAGAGCTGCCCCGGCTTGCTCTGGGCATGCTCGGGCCGCAGATGCACCAGCCCCAGAAGCTCCCGCACTCGCGCCGCGCGTGCCTGCCGATCCATGTTGAAATAAAGCTTCAGCACGCGCCCCAGGATCTGCCCGATGGTATGGCTTGGGTTCAGGGCGGTGTCGGCCGACTGGAAGACCATCTGGATCCGCCGGCGCTCGTCGCGGCTGCGAAGCTGGAACCGTCCTGGCAGGGCAACGCCGTCGAGCAGGATGCCGCCTGTCAGCGGGGCATGCAGACCGACCAGACTATGCGCCAGTGTCGTCTTGCCCGAGCCGGATTCCCCCACGACGGCGACGATCTCGCCGGGGTGCACGGCCATGCTGACGCGGTCAACCGCCAAAACGGCCGCGTCGCCGCGCCCGAAGCCGACCGAAATGTTCTTCGCCTCCAGCACCGGTGGGAAGCGGGCCGCGGCACGGGGCGAGGAGTCCTTGCCGCGCTGCCGCAGCGCCTGCAGCAGCGACCGTGTATAGTCCTGCGACGGCGTTTCCAGGATCGTGCGCGCCGGTCCCTGCTCGACCACCCTCCCTCGCCGCATCACCACGATGCGGTCGGCGAGCTGTGCCACCACCGGCAGATCGTGGCTGACGAAGATGGCGGCCGCCCGCTGCCCCCGCATGGCGGCCCGGATCGCCGCCAGCACCTCCACCTGCGTCGTGGGATCCAGCGCGCTGGTCGGCTCGTCGAAGACGATCAGGCGCGGCTGCTCGATCATGGCCATGGTCAGCATGAAGCGCTGCAGCTGGCCGCCGGAGACTTCGTGGACGTAGCGCTCGCCGATCCTCTCCGGCTCGGGCAGATCGAAGCGGCGGTAAAGCTCCACTGCGGCGGCGAGCGCCGCCGGCCGGGGGCGTGACTGATGCAGCCGCGCCGGCTCGGTGACCTGCGCGCTCAGGCGGAAGGCGGGATTGAAGGCGGCGGCGGCGCTCTGCGCGACATAGGAGACGATGCGTCCCCGCATGCGCCGCAGATCTTCCCTGCCCGCCCGGGTCATGTCGACGCCATCCACATGGACGCTGCCGGCGCGGAAGGCGAGGCCGCGGCGCGCATGCCCCAGGGCCGCCAGCGAGACGGTGGTCTTGCCGGAGCCGGATTCGCCAATCAGGGCGACGATCTCGCCCTGTGCCGCCGAGAAGGAAACATCCTGCACGATCGCCGGGCCACCCTGCCGGGGGCCGATGGTCAACCGCTCCACCCGGAGCAATTCCTGGCTCATGTCCGCATCTCCCCTGCCCCTCCGCGGCTGCCCCAGCGGTCGACCAGCAGGTTGAGCGAGATGGTAACGCTGGCGATGGCAATGGTCGGGTAAACGGAGGCCAGGGAGCCGGAGGCCAGCCCTTCCAGGTTCTCCCGCACCAGCCCGCCCCAATCGGCCATCGGCGGCTGCACGCCCAGCCCCAGGAAGCTCAGATTGCTCATGAAGAGGATGGAGAAACTCATCCGCAGGGCGAAATCCGCCGCCAGCAGCGGCAGCATGTTCGGCAGCAGCTCGCCGAACATCACCCATGCCATGCTTTCGCCGCGCAGGCGGGCGGCGCGGATATAGTCGAGGGTGACGAGGTCGAGCGCGATGGCGCGCGCGATGCGGAAAACGGTCGCGGCATAGACACCGGCCGTCACCAGGACCAGCACCGTGGCCGAGGGCCCGACCAGCGCGATCACCACCAGCCCGACAATGAGCTTCGGCAGGGAGAGCATCACCTCCGCGCCACGCTCCAGCACCGCGGCCAGCCAGCCCCCGCGCAGCGCAGCCAGGATGCCCAGCGTGTCGCCGATCAGATGGGCGCCCAGTGTGGCCAGGAAGCTGATGAGCAGCGTGGAGCGCGCGGCCGAGATCAGCCGGGCCAGCAGGTCGCGGCCCAGATAATCGGTGCCCAGCCAAGTCCTCGCCGAGGGTGCCTCAAAGCTATCGTCGGAAATGAAGTCGACCGGGCTGTGTGGCAGCAAGGCAGGGACCAGCAGGGCCGCTCCGATCCAGAAAACCAGGATTCCCCCGGCCGCTGCTGCGATGAGGGATGGGCGACGGAGCCGCAGCCGCCGCCCCAGCAGGCCGGTCGGTGCCGTGGTGGTGCTCATCGCGATCTCCGCAGTCGAGGATTGAAGGCAGTGCCAAGAAGATCCGCCGCCGCGAGGAGCAGGACATACACGCAGCAGAAGATCATGGCGCAGGCCTCGATCACCGGCATGTCCCGCGTCGAGACGGAGTTGATCATGAGCTGCGCCAGGCCGGGCACGGCGAAGATCGTCTCCACCACCACCACGCCGCTGATCAGGAAGGCAATGTTCAGCGTCACGACATTCGCCAGCGGCCCGATGGCATTCGCCAGCGAGTGAACGAGAATCACGCGCAGCCGGGAGGCGCCCTTCAGATGCGCCATCTCGATGAAGGGGCGGTCCGCGAGATTCACCAGTGTCGCCCGCGTCATGCGGGCGATCTGCGCCGCGATGGCCAGGGAGAGTGTCAGGACCGGCAGCGTCAGGGCGCGCGCCGCCTCCAGAGGCCCGTCGGTGATGCTGAGGTTGCTGATGGCCGGCAGCCACCGCAGCTTCACGGCGAAGATCAGCACCGCCAGCGTGGCCAGCATGAACTCCGGCATGGCCGAAAGTCCGAGCAGGACGACCGAGGTGCTCCGCTCGAACCGGCCGCCCGCGAAAAGTGCCATCAGGATGCCGAGCCCCAGCGCCACCGGCACCGCGACCAGCACCGTCAGAACAGTCAGAAGGGCGGTGTTGGCGAGGCGGGGCGGCAGGATTTCGCTGATCGGGCGCCGGGTGGTGTAGGACACGCCCCAGTCGCCGCTCACCATGCCCCCCAGCCAACCCAGATAGCGTTCCGGTGCTGGCCGGTCGAGCTGCAACTGCTGGCGGAGCTGGGCCACGGCCTCCTGGCTTGCTCCCTCGCCCAGCATGAGCTGAGCGACGTCGCCAGGCAGCGCCTCTCCGCTGGCGAAGACCAGCAGCGAAACGGTTAGAAGCACGGCCACGGCGCCCGTCAGGCGCGTCACAACAAGGCGGACCATGCCGCCGCTCATGCGCTGAGCCAGGCGTTCTGCATGCCGTTGAAGCCGCCGAGATAGCCGACCGGGACAGGCGTGATTCCCTGCACGGTGTTGGCCATGCCGTCCACGTAGCTCTGCATCGCAGGAATCACCTGCGGCGTCGCGTCATGGATCAGCTTCTGCATGCGGAAGTAGAGCTCCTTCCGCCTGGCCGGGTCGGTGCTGCCGCGTGCCTCGTCGGCCAGCGCATCGAAGCCTTCCGCCCGGAACTTGCACTTGTTGAAGGGGGCGTTGGACTTCCAGAACAGGGCGATGTTCATGTCGTCCGAGGGGCGCGGCGTGACCTGGTTGTTGGTGAAGGGGTGCATGCCGGAGATGTTCACCCAGTAGCCATCCGCCGGAACGCGCTTGAGCGCGACATTCAGCCCGGCGCGCGCCGCCTCGCGCTGCAGGAGTTGACCTATGTCAATGCCGCCATTTGCTGCATCGGTCACATAGATCTCGATGGGAGTGGAACCGATGCCGGACTTCCTGATGTGGAACTTCGCCTTGTCCAGGTCCAGCGCGCGCTGCGGAAGCTCCGTGTTGAACAGCGGGCTGGTGGGCAGGATCGGCACGTCGTTCGCGAGCACCGCCTGGCCGCGCAGCACAACCTCGGCGAAGCGCTTGCGATCCATCAGATGCGCCAGGGCCAGCCGCAGGTCGAGACTGTCGGAAGGCTTCATGTCGACCCGCATGTGGACGCTGGCGAAGCCGGAGGTCGGCGTGGTCAGCAGGCCGGCAACCGAGGATTCGCGCACCTGATCGATGCCGGCGCCCCGCAGGTTCACCGCCAGATGCACGTCGCCCGACAGCAGGGCATTGACCCGTGCCTGCATGTCCGGGAGCGGGATGATCTCGAAGCCATCGACATAGGGGCGCTCCGGGTCCCAGTACTCCGGGTTGCGCAGGCCCGCGGTGCGCAGGCCAGGCTGGAAGGTCTCAATGCGGAAGGGGCCGGTGCCGATCGGCTTGGAGAAGTCGGTCGTCCCCTCCTTCACGATCGACATATGCACTTCGCTCATGACGAGCGGAAAGCCCACTTCCGGGCTCGCCAGCGTAAACAGCACGCGGTCGGGCCCGTCCGCGGTGACGCTGCTGATGTTGGTGACGATGGAGCTGGCGAGCGACGGCCCGGTCTTGTGGCGCATGATGGAGTAGACGACGTCCGCCGGACGCACGGGGCTGCCATCGTGGAAGCGGGCGCCTTTGCGGAGCTTGAAGCTCCAGCGCATTGCCTTCTCATCGGACTCGAAGGACTCCGCCAGGTCCGGAATGGCATTGGAGTCGGCGTCCAGCCAGGTCAGCGCATTGTAGGTGGCCTTGGCGCGCAGGTAGTCGGAGCCTGAACGGGCCAGCGTCGGGTCGAACGTATCGGTGTTGCTCTGATCGGCGACCGCGACGCGCAGCGTTCCGCCGCGCCGAGGCTTCGCCTCCTGCGCCCGCGCGGCCGGCAGCCCCAGCGTGGCCAGACCGACGCCTGCTCCCGCCTGCAGCAGGCGCCGGCGCGGGAGAGCGAAGGGGTGAGCGATTTTCACCTCAACCATGATACCAGTTTCCTTTGCTACGGCGTCCCCGTCCGCATGGAAGCGGTTTTTCTGTTTTGCTTAGAGCGCGGTCTCCGACGGCCTTGGCCGGGGCCGCTCGGCGAAGCGGTCGAAACGGAAGGGGCGGGGGTCCACACAGGGTTGCTCCCCCGCCACCAGTTCGGCCATCAGCTTCCCGGCCCCGGGGCCGATCCCGAAGCCATGGCCGGAGAAGCCGGTGGCCACAAAGAGCCCGGGAAGGGCCTCGACCGGCGAGATGACCGGCACGAGGTCGGGCGTGGTGTCGATCAGCCCGCCCCAGCGCTGCAGCACGCGAGCCTGGCGAAAGACGGGGAACGACTGCTGCAACCGGCCCAGCGCGCTTTGCAGGCCCGGCAGATGGGGCGCCGGATCGAGCGTGCGGATGCCTTCGAAGGGTGAGGGGCGGTCCAGCTGCCAGTGCCGCGGCGTGAAGATCTCCCAGAGGCTGCGGCGGCCGATGCGGATGCGCAGCTTGCTCCAGCTCGCCCAGGCGGCGGCCGCGAAATCCGGCAGGAAGCGGAGCGTGTCGGGCACGATCTCGCTGACCTCGCCACCGAGATTGGCGATGGTGTAGCCGCCATCCATCCGTTTGCGGTAGCCGAAGCCATCGCCGCCGCCGGCCACCTCGGGCGCGCCTGCCAGCGGCGCGGTACGCATGACGGAGGCAAGGATTTTCAGCTGCGGCAGTCGGAGTCCCAGACTGGCGCAGAAGAGTGAGGACCACGCCCCGCCAGCCAGCACGACGGACGCGCAGCGGATGGTGCCGTGCTCTGTGACGACATGGGAGACGCGGCCACCGGTGGTCTCCAGGCCACGTACGGCGCAGCGGGTCAGCACCGTGGCCCCTTTCGCACCGGCTGCAGAGGCGATTGCCGGGGCCGCGTGCTGCGGCTCCGCCTGCCCGTCCTGGGGCGTGTGGAGGCCGCCCGCCCATCGCCGGCCGGATTGCGGCAGCAGGGCTGCGACCTCGGCCGGCGAAAGCAGCCGCGTTCCGAGCTGGAAGGGCTCGGCGCGCTGCAGCCAGCCCGCCATCCTGGCCAGTTCCGCCTCGTCGCGGCAGAGATAGACGATGCCGTTGCGGCGGTAACCGGTCTCCTTACCCAACCGGGCATTCATCCCTGCCCACAGCCTCGCGCTTTCCATCATCAGCGGCACTTCGCGGATGTCGCGGCCGGTGTTCCGGCACCATCCCCAGTTGCGGCTGGACTGCTCGCCCGCGATATGCCCCTTCTCGCAGAGGGCAGTGCGAATCTTCCTCTCGGCCAGGAACAGCGCCGTGCTGGCCCCGATGATCCCGCCGCCCACCACCACCACGTCGACCGCAGCGGGCATCGTTGCGCTCGTGACGGCGGGGTCGACGGTCGGGGCCTGGGTGAGGATGGGCTGCGCAGGCATCGCGGCCGACCCGGTCACGCCGTTGCGCAGGCCGCTTCCTGGCGCTCGCGCGTATAGCGGTTCACGTGCGGCTTCAGGCCCAGGTTCTCGCGCAGGGTCCGCCCCTCATAGGCCGTGCGGAACAGGCCGCGGCGCTGCAGCTCGGGCGTGATCAGCTCCACGAAATCCTCGCAGCCACCGGGCAGGATGGAGGGCGTGATGTTGAAGCCGTCGCAGGCCTCCTGCTCCAGCCAGTGCTGCATGACATCCACGATCTGCGCAGGCGTTCCGACGAGGTGGAAGCCACCACCACCCGCCTTCTCCTCGTAGAGCTGCCGGATCGTCAATTGCTCCTCGCGCACTCGCCGGACCCATTGATCGGAGAGGCTGCGGAGTTCCTGCGGGCCGAGCGCATCCAGCGGCACCGGCCCGTCGAGGTCATGGCCGGAGAGGTCGCCGAAGGTGCTGTAGAGCCGCTGCAGGCCCACCAGCGGATCGAGCAGCGCCTGCAGCTCGTCGAACTTCGCCTGCGCCTCCGCCATGGTGCGACCGACAACCGGGCGGAGTGCCGGCATGATCTTCAGGTCATCCCAGTCACGCCCATACTTGGCGAGCCGGCGCTTCACATCGACATAGTAGGCGCGTGCCGCTTCCAGCGTGTCGTAGGCGGCGTAAATCACGTCGGCGGAGGCGGCTGCCATTTCCCGCCCCGGCTCCGAGGCGCCGGCCTGCACGAGGATGGGGCGGCCCTGCGGCATCTCGCCCACATTCAAGGGGCCACGGACGCGGAAGTGCTTTCCCTTATGGTCCAGGACATGCATCCGGCTCTCGTCGTAGAAGATGCCGCCGGCCTTGTCATAGAGAAAGGCACCATCCTCCCAGCTGTCCCAGAGGCCGGTGACCACCTCGACAAACTCCGCGGCGCGCTCGTAGCGCGTGGCATAGTCGAGGTGCTCCTCGCGGTTGAAGTTGCGTGCCTCCGCCTCGGACCACGACGTGACGATGTTCCATCCGGCCCGTCCGCCGCTGATCAGGTCGAGCGTGCCGAACTTCCGCGCGATGTGATAAGGCTCGTTGTAGGTGGTGGATGCGGTGCTCACCAGGCCGATTCGCTCGGTTCTGGCCGCGAGTGCCGGCAGCAGGGTCATCGGCTCCATCTCGATGATCTCGTATCCGGAGCGGGCGAGTGCGCCCCGGGGCTGGTCATGCTCCCGGATGCCGATGCCGTCCGCGAAAAAGATCATGTCGAACAGCCCGCGCTCGGCCGTCTGCGCGTTCCGCAGGTAGTGCCCGAAGCGGACGGTGCCGTTGGCCGGCACCTCCGGATGCCGCCAGGCGGCAGGATGGTAGCCAAGCCCTCGCATGGACATCCCCAACCGCATCATTCGCCTTGCGCCCATGGCCGGGTCTCCTGCTTCTGCTACACTGAAGGCCGCATGTCATTCAGCTCTGCATACAAAGACTATGCGCGTCCCGGAACGTTATGCAAGCGTGTATTATCGCCTGTGGGCGGTGCTCGGAGGTGGCTCCGGCCCCGCCTGTGCCGTGGAAAGGCGATCCGAAAATGCCGGAGGAGAACGCTGATATGAAGACCGCCAAAACCCTTCCCGAGGAAGGCGGATCGACCAGCCGCGTCTATGAGCAGATTCGCCTCATGGCCATGACCTACCAGTTCCGCCCCGGCGAGCGGATCAATGAGCTGGAGTTGGCGGAGCAGCTCAAAGTGAGTCGCACGCCTTTGCGAGAAGCGCTGAACAGGCTGGTCTCAGAAGGCTTCGTCACCGTCGTGCAGGGTCGCGGCTTCTTCGGCCGGCTCCTGGATGCCAAGGAGATCTACGACCTCTACGAGGTCCGGGTCACGCTGGAGGAGGCCATCATCCGGCTGGCCTGCGAGCGGGCAACGGAGGAGGAACTGCAGGAGTTCGAGGAATTCGCCAGCACGCGCCCCACCAAGGACCAGGGCAAGAGCCTGGAAGCGCTGCAGCATGACGAGGAGTTCCATCTGCGGATCGCCCGCATGACGCACAATGCGGAGTATGTGCGCCTGCTGGAAAGCATCAACAGGCGCATCCATTTCGTGCGCTGGATCGACATGCGCCGCCGCCCTGCACTCGATATGAAGAGTCACATGCGCCTCGCCAAGCTGCTGCGCAAACGGGACGCCAATGCCTGCGCGGCCGATGCCAATACTGTCATCCGTCGCCGTTATGAGGAGATCGTCGAGGTCATCCGGACGGGCATCGCTGAAATCTATCTCAGTCCGAAGGAGGAACTGCCCGGCGGCAGAAGTGGCCGACAATGACATGATGCTGGTCTGGCGGGCACCTTGGAAGAGGCCCTTGTAGCCGCCGGATGGAGTTGCCCCCATCAAACCGGACACGGGGCTGGTTGAGACTGGGCGCGGATGAACTCACGGGGTGAACACATCCGCAAGCCCTTGTGGGGGTGGACTTCGTTGTAGTCCTCGATCCG
>NZ_JASIRT010000059.1 GCF_030063475.1 Roseomonas sp. E05 | reverse complement strand
GGCTATGACTTGCGGGTCGCCATCGAGCGCCTGTGGGAGCGGCAGGCGGCGGCCGAATGAAGTAGCGGGGGCGGCATTACTGCCGCCCCCGCCATCAACACGTTAAGCTAGTGGCTGGGAGAAACCTCCCCGGCCTTTTTTCATGCCCGCGGGCCGGGTTCAGGCGCCGGTGGCCTTCTCCCGGTCCACCAGGACCTTGTCCACGCGGCGCCCGTCCATGTCCACGATCTCGAAGCGCCAGCCTGACCAGACGATGCGGTCGCCCTCGCGCGGCACGCGCTGCAGCAGGGCCAGCATCAGGCCGGCGACCGTGTGGTAGGTGCCCTCGCCCGGCATCTCCGGCAGGTCGAGGCGCGACTTCAGCTCGTCGCTCGGCATCATGCCGTCCAGCAGCAGGCTGCCGTCATGCCGCTCCACCACGCCGCCGGCAGTGGGCGCCGGCGGCGCGCCAAGCTCGCCGACGATGGCCTCCAGCAGGTCGGAGGCGGTCACCACGCCCTCGAAGCTGCCATATTCGTCCATCACCAGCGCGAGCCCGAGCCGGTCGGCGCGCAGCCGGTCCAGCGCGTCCAGCGCCGAGAGATTGTCGGGCAGCACCATCGGGTTGCGCATGGCCTTGGGCATGTCCAGCGGCTCGCCGGCCAGGAGCTGGTTCAGCAGGTCCTTCGCCGCGACCACGCCGACGACGTTGTCGATGCGGTCATCCGCCACCACGAAGCGGGTCACGGAGCTGGCGCGGAGTCGCGCGGCAACCTCCTCCTGCGGGGCGTTGCGCTCGATCCAGTCCACCTCGGTCCGCGGCGTCATCAGGGCGCGGATGGGCTTGTCGGCCAGGCGCAGGACGCGCTCGATCATGTGCCGCTCCTCCGTCTCCAGCGCGCCGGTTTCGGCGCCCTCGGCGACCGCCGCCTTCACCTCCTCTTCCGTGATGGTCGAGGAGACCGGCCGGGAGGCGCCGAGCAGGCCAAGCACCAGGGACGAGGAGCGCGAGAGCAGCCAGACCATCGGCGCGGCGATGCGCGAGAGCAGCGACATCGCCGGCGCCATCAGCAGGGCGACGGCCTCCGGGTTGCGCAGGGCGAGCTGCTTCGGCACCAGCTCGCCGAGGATCAGCGAGGCATAGGTGATGCCGAGCACCACCACGGCGAGGGAGATCTGCCCGGCATAGGGCTCCAGCCACGACACCATGGCCAGCACATGGCCCAGCCGCTGCGCCAGCCCCTGCCCGGCGAAGGCGCCGGCCAGCACGCCGACCAGCGTGATGCCGACCTGCACGGTGGGCAGGAAGCGCTGGGGATCCTCCGCCAGCGCCAGCGCCACCGAGGCCCCCCCGCGCCCCGCCCGCTGCATGCTGAGCAGCCGGACCCGGCGCGCCGAGACAATGGCCAGCTCGCTCATGGCGAAGATGCCGTTGAGCAGCACCAGCAGAAGAATGACGGCAAGCTCCAGCACCACGCCCATGGCTGCTCAATCCTCTTGATGACGCCGCAGGGTTCTATCCGCTCATCCGAGTGCGGTCACGGCCGCATGGCCCCATTCCTGCCATCAAGCGGACGATCCGGCGCCGCATCACTGGTTGAAAAGGGGGACATCGCGCGACGCCGCAACGGCCTTACGGATCTCAAGCAGCCATGAATGCACGCGCTTCCCGTCTGGTTTCCGCCCCTCCCCGCCTCACCGCGGCCGGATTCGGCTCTCCCATGCCGCAGCGCGGCGCCAGAGCCGGCCGGCCGCAGCCCGCCGGCGGTGCATGCTGGCCCCAGGTCTCCCTGCATCTGCCGCTGCAGGACGCCTCGCCGGTGGAGGCCTGCGCCACGCTCGACGCCCTGGACGCGCTCGACTACCCCGCGCTGGAAGTGCTGGTGGTGGACACCAGCACCACTCCGGCCGCCTGGGAGCCGGTGGCCGAGCATTGCGCAAGGCTCGGCCCACGCTTCCGCTTCTTTCATCTCGGCTGCCGCGCCGGGGAGCGCATGGCCGCGCTGAACTTCGCGCTGAAGGAGACCTCCCCCGCCGTGGAGGTGATCGGCACGCTGGAGGCCGGCTGCGCGCTCCATGCCGGCTGGCTGCGGCACACCGCCCCGCTGCTGGCGCGCCCCGGCCTCGGTTTCGTGCAGGGTGCCTGGACGACGCCCGGACCGGATGCGCCCACCTTCGAGCGCTTCGCCGCCGCCAGCCGCCCCGCGGCGCTGCCGGCTGCCGCCGTGACCCTGCGCCCCTCGCTGGCGCTGATCCGGGCGGAGGCGCTGCGCCTCGCCGGCGGCTGGGCCGAATCGGCGGCGGACCAGCATGCCGAGCTGGGCCTGCGGCTGCAGCGCCAGGGCTGGGAGGCGGTGCAAATGGTGGAGCCGCTGGGCTGCCCCCCGCTTCCCGCCGACCTCTCCGCCTGGGGAGCGGCGCAGGTGGCGGCCGCCCGCAGCGATCTGGACCTGCTTCGCCGGCACGCCGACGTTCTGCTCAACCCGCTGCATCCCGGCCTTTCGTCGGCACAGCGGCGGTATCTGCTCGGCCATATGCTGCCCGGCCTCACCGACCTGCTCTGGATGGCCGTCTGCGGCTTCGGCGTCATGGCCACCCTGCTGCTGCTGCCGCTGCGGAATGCCGCTCTCCTGCCGGCCACTCCGCTCCTGCTGCTGGCCGCCCTCCTGATGGGCGGACGCGCCATGGCAGCACTTGGGGAGGCCAGACCCGGAACACGCCTGCTGGCCGTGCTGGCCGGGCTGGCCGCCATGCCGCTGCGTGGCGCGGCCTTTGGCCGGGCGCTGCTCAGGCGCCGCGCTTCGGCCTCCCGGCCCGCCCGCCTGCTCGTGCCGCAGGCAGCGGCAATCCTGCTCAGCCTGATCCTGGGCGGTGCCGCGGCGCTACCCTGGGCACTGGCACTGGCGCTGCTCTCCCTGCCGGGGCTGGCCGGGCTGCTGGTGGGACGGCTGCTGCACCCCGCCGCATCAGCGCAGGCGGGGCGGCACGGGCTGGCCGCCGCGCGCCGGCTCTCCGGGCAGGCCTTGTAGCGTGCCCCTCAGGCCCCGGCACGTTCGGCGCCGATCAGCGCCAGCCCTTCGGCGACCGAGACGAACTCGCCGCCGCTGACCACCCGCCCGGCGCCGAAGCGCGTCTCGAACAGACGGCGCACCGCCGGGACCAGCGAGGTGCCGCCGGTCAGGAAGACCCGGTCCACCGCCTCCGCCCGCAGCCCGGCATCCGCCAGCGCCTGATCGACGGCGGCGGCGAGTCGTGCCAGTTCGGGGCTGATCCAGCGCTCGAAATCGGCGCGCCGCACCTCCTCCTCCAGCTCGAACCCGCCATGGCGGAAGCGCAACATGGCGCTCTCCGCCTTCGAGAGCGCCGCCTTCACTCCGGAGACCGCCTGGTAGAGCGCATAACCCGCCTCGTCCTCGACCAGCCGGATCAGGTTGTTCAGCCGCTCGGGGTGGTCACTGGCGCGCGCCACCTCGGCGATCTCGCGCAGGGTGCGGGGCGCGCGCATCAGCGAGAGGCGGTGCCAGTGGGCGAAGCTGGTGAAGAAGCTGGGCGGCACGGGCAAGGGCGTGCCCAGCACGCGATAGCTGTCGCCTTTGCCCAGGCGCGGGGACACCACCTGGTCGATGATGCGGTAGTCGAAGGCGTCCCCGGCGATGCCGACGCCGGCATGGCCGAGCGGCGTGACCTTGCGGCGCGCGCCGGGCTCGAAGCGCAGCAGGGAAAAGTCGCTGGTACCGCCGCCGAAGTCGCCGACCAGGACGGTCGCCGCCCCTTCCAGCCCGGCGGCGAAGCGATAGCCGGCCGCTTCCGGCTCCAGCGCCAGGTCCGGCGCCTCCCAGCCGGCGCCGGCGAAGGCGGCACGCAGCCGGCGCTCGGCCAGTGCATCATCCGCTCCCTCGCCGACGAAGCGCACCGGCCGGCCGGCCGTCACATGTGCGCCGCCGAAGGCGCCGCCGCCCACCGCGCTGGTCAGCAGGGCGCGCAGGAAGAGGGAGATCAGCTCCTCCAGGCTGACCCCCCGGCCGAAGATCCGCGTCTCGGTGAAGCTGCGGCTGGCCAGATAGCTTTTCATCGACATGATCAGCCGGCTGCCGAGCGGATCGTCGAGATAGGCCTCGATCGCCCGTGGCCCGGCGGCATGCTGCAACCGGCCGCGTGCCGCGCCCGTTTCCTCAGCCCAGAAGCAGAGCAGCGAACGGAAGGTGTCGGCCACCCCTGTCCCCGTCGCGTAGCGGAAGGTTGAAACCGCGCCATCGGGCTGGCGGAGGGCGATGACACTGTTGGTCGTGCCGAAGTCGATGCCGAGGACGTCGGGCATGGTGCGATACCTGGGCCGTGGAGAGCCGGGCGTTAGAGCAGATCGGGGGCGGGAGGGGAATGGCCGGCGCGCTGCCCGGAGCGGCACAGCGTGTTGTCTAATTTTTTATAATTTCTCGCCTTGTGAGGCGGGTTAATCTTTCGCTAGGAATTTCAGGTCACCACCCCATCGCCCCGGAGGCATTCCCATGGATCAGGCCGCAGCGCTCCTCGCCTTCCCGCAGAACCCGGAGGACCGCCTTCGCCTCGCCCTGCGGCGGCTGGACGCAGCCCTCTCCGAGCAGGCTGCGGCCGTGGCCCAGTTCCGCGCCAACCTCTCCGACCTGCGCACGGCGGTCGGCGGCCTGGCTGGCCAGGTGCAGAACTACCGCGCGGCGCTGGACGACACCGCCAGCAAGGTGCAGCACACGCACCAGGCCGCGCTGGAGCTGGAGCGCACGGCGGACAGGATGGCAACCCTGGCCTGACCCGGCCGGACGGGGTAGCCTGCCGCATCTTCTGGGAGGTCCGCGGCGCCCCGGGCGTCGCCCTCCCGCACCGAGCAGGATTGACCCGTGGCCCCGCACCCCTTGATCGAGACGTTCCGCGCCGCCCGCATCGTGCCCGTGGTGCGCACCAGCACCGCCGCCCATGCCGCCACCGCCGTCAGCTGGCTGCGCGACGCGGGTATCCGCATCTTCGAGATCACCATGACCATCCCGGATGCGGTCTCCGTCATCCGTGACGTCGCCTCCGATCCCGAGCTGCTGGTGGGCGCCGGCACGGTGCCGGACGCGGTCTCGGCCGAGGCCTGCATCTCGGCGGGCGCGCGCTTCCTGGTTTCGCCCTGGGTGGAGCCGGCCCTGGTGCCGCCTGCCCGCGGCGCCGGCGCCTGCCTGATGATGGGCGCGCTGACGCCGACCGAGGTGCGCGCCGCCCGCACTGCCGGGGCGGATGTGGTCAAGATCTTCCCGGCCAGCTCGGTGGGCGGGCCGGCGCATCTGAAGGCGCTGCGCTCCGTCTTCCCGGACGCCGTCTTCTGTCCGACCGGCGGGGTGGATGCCCGCAACGCCAATGACTACATCGCGGCCGGCGCCGCCTTCGTGGGCATCGGCGGCAAGCTGGTGGACGAGGCGGCGATCCGCGCCGGCAACCGCGCCGCCGTCGAGGCGGCCGCACGCGAGGCGCTCGGAATCCTGCAGGCATGAGTGGGGTGGACATCCTCTGCATCGGCGAGCCGATGCTGGAGTTCAACCAGATCCCGGCCGATGAGCAGGGCCGCCGCCTGTTCCTGGAGGGGCATGGCGGAGACAGCTCGAACGCCGCCATCGCCGCCGCGCGGGCCGGCGCGAAGGCCGGCTACATCAGCGCCATCGGCCAGGACGCCCCTGGCGAGAGCTTCCTCCGGCTCTGGGAGGCGGAGGGGGTGGATGCCGCCACCGTGATCCGCCGGAAGGACGCGCCGACCGGCATCTACTTCGTCACCCACGGGCCCCAGGGGCACCAGTTCACCTTCTACCGCGGCGGCAGCGCGGCCAGCCGCATGACCCCGGAGGAAATGCCGGAGGAGGCGATCCGCAAGGCGCGCATCCTCCACCTCACCGGCATCAGCCAAGCGATCTCCACCTCCGCCTGCGACGCCTGCTTCCGCGCCATCGAGATCGCCCGCGCCGCCGGGGTGACGGTCTCCTACGACACCAACCTCCGCCGCGCCCTCTGGCCGCTGCCCCGCGCCGCCGCGACCATTCACGCCGCCCTGCGGCACGCCGATATCGCCTTCCCCAGCTATGAGGACGCCACGGCGCTGACGGGGCTGGAGCAGCCGGACGCGATCGCTGATTTCTACCTGGAGCTTGCTCCGCTGGTGGTGCTCAAGCTCGGCCGGCAGGGGGTGATGGTGGCAACGCGCGAGGGCCGCACCATCCTGCCCGGCTGCACCGTGCAGGCGGTGGACGCGACCGGCGCCGGCGACACCTTCGCGGGCAACTTCCTGGCCCGCACCGTGCTCGGCGATGCGCCCGTGGAGGCTGCGCGCTACGCCAATGCCGCGGCTGCGCTCTCCACCACCGGCTACGGCGCCGTGGCGCCGATGCCACGCCCCGAGGCCGTGCGCGCGCTGCTCGCAACGGCCGCCTGAAGCCGGAAGCCGCTTCGCGGGGGCGGGGTGCGCCTGCCGCCCGCCCCCGCGCGCCCCTCAGGCCTCCTCCACCCCGCACCAGTCGGCGACGAAGAGGGCGATGGCCTTGGTGGCATCCCGGATGGACTGCAGCTCCACGCGCTCGTTGAAGCTGTGCACCTTCTCGGCGCGCGGTCCGTAGCAGAAGGCGGGAATGTCGTAGTAAAGGCTGTAGAAGCGCGCATCGTTCAGCGCGGTGCCGACGCGGTCCTCCAGCGGTGCGGTGGTGACGCGGTCATGCGCCTGCCGCAGCACCTCCACCGCATCCTCGCCGCCCTTCATCACATAGCCATGCGAGAGGTAGCCGGACCACTCGACCTGCGGCGGGTTGCTGGCGAGGAAGCTGTGAGTCGCGGCGGTCTTCGCCACGCAGGCCTCGATCTCGGCGCGGCAGGCATCGACGTCCCAGCCCGGCAGGATGCCCATGCGGCAGTCCACGTCGCACCAGGCCGGCACGCTGGAGGCCCAGTCGCCGCCCTTGATGATGCCGGGATTGAAGTTCAGCGGGTGCTGCATGGCGCCATAGTGCGGATCGCTTGCGGCGCGCCGGTTCCACTCGGCTTCCAGCTCCTCCAGCCCCTGGATCAGCCGGTAGGCCGCCTTGATGGCGTTCGAGCCCTCGCTGGCATAGGCGACATGCGCCGGTTCGCCGCGGACCTTCAGCCGGAACCAGATCACGCCGACGCAGACGCGCGTCAGCCGCAGCGCCGTCGGCTCGGGCAGGAGGCAGCAGTCGGCGCGGTAGCCGCGCTGCAGCGTCGAGAGCGCGCCGACCCCGGTGCTCTCCTCCTCGATCACCGACTGGAAATGCAGCCGCCCCTTCAGCTTCAGCCCGGCCGCGCGAACCGCGTCCACCGCGTGGAGCGCGGCGATGGTACCGGACTTCATGTCGCCCGCGCCGCGGCCGTACAGCCAGCCGTCCTTGATGGTCGGCCGGTAGGGTGGCGTCTTCCACATGTCCAGCGGGCCGGCCGGGACCACGTCGCAATGCCCCTGCAGGATAAGGGAGCGGCCGGTTTCACGTGCGGGCCGCAGGGTGCCGACCACACTGCGCGCCCGCGAGAAGTCGTGCTCGATCACGCCGCAATCCGGCAGGTCGCGCAGATCCTCCATGGCAATGGGCCAGTCGTCCACCTCGTAGCCCCGGGCGCGCAGCAGCGTCGCCATCATGTCCTGCGCCGGGCCTTCGGCGCCGCGCGTGCTGGGGATGGCGGAGAACTCAATCGTCGTCTCGATCTGCTGGTCGAAGCGGCGATCCACCTCGGCGGAAATGCGCGCGGCAATGTCGGATGCGGTCACGGGTGGAGGCTTCCCTTCCTCTGTCTCGCAGCGGGGCGCCCTTCCCGGCGGAACACTCCGAGAGCGGCGCGAGACGGGATGATCGGCCATCCACGCGCGGCGGCAAGACGGTTTCCGCCGGCGGGATGCCAGGCGCGTTCAACACGGGCCGGTGGGGAAGCGAGGGCCGCTTCAGGGGACGGGGCGGACGTCATCCCGGCGGAAGGGCCAGGGGCAGCACAACCTCAGTGCCGCGGCTCCCGCAGCGCCGCGCGCGAGTAGCGCCTTCCGGGATGCCGGTGCCGGGCGAGAGCGTAACCGTAGCGGATCACCCCATAGCCACCCAGGCCGATGCCGAGGAGGCTTGCTCCCCACAGCAGGGCGGCGAGGATGTCCTGCGGTCCCATCTCAGGGCTGGCTCTCGTGCCTCATGCCCGGAGTATGGCCCTTCCAGATGACGAATTCCAGCCTGAGGACATAGGCGGCCGACATCAGCGCCGTGGCCAGCAGCGCAGCGCCGTAGGCGTGGAAGATGCCGGGCTGCAGCGCGGCCGCCAGCGTCGGCGGGTCCGACATCACCACCAGGCCGAACACCGCCGCATGGGCGCACTGGAAGAACAGCAGCAGCGCCACCAGCCAGCGGTTGAAGCCGCCGGCGCATTGCCAGGCGCGGTCCGGCGCGCAGGCGCGGAACAGCAGGTCGGAAACCGGCCAGAGCGCCAGCGTCAGCCCAAGCGCCGAGGCCTGCGGCCCGAACCGCACCAGCAACTCTCCCAGCTCCGCCCCGGGCAGCGGCGCCCGGTAGTTGTCGCGGAAGATCACCGCCAGCGTCCCGAGAAGGCCGAAAGCCTGCGCAAGAGTCCAGCGCGCGAGGTTCTCCATCACCTCCTCCCTCTCCGCCCGGTGTGCCATGCCGGCGCGGGAGGGGCAATGTTCTTATTATGTTCCCTAAATCAATCAGCCGAGATAACAGATTTCCTTTGAAATCAACGCTCAGGCGCAGCCCTTACGACGGCGCTTCCGGCCCACCCCCGGCATGGCGAACAACCTCGCGCCACAGCCGCAACTCGCGCCGGGCGTCGTCCAGCGCGCGATGTGTCGGGGCACCGCCGGCCTCCACGGCGCGCCGGGCCGCGTCGATCACCTCCTCCATCTGCTCATTCCCTGCGCTCCCCAGCGCCGCCAGGACTGCCTGCCGATGCGCCTCCTCGGTATCGCGCAGGCGGAGCGCGTGGCGCGGCAGCCCGGCGGCACGCAGCAGCCGGCTGAGCCACTGGCCGTCCCAGGAGGGTGCGGAGGCGTAGAGATCATGGCCGGACAGCGCCTCCACCATGCGGCGCGCGACCACGTCATGCGCCGTGCCCTCCCGCCGGAGGCAGTTCAGCGAAAGGCCATGCACCCGCTCCGCCTCGGGACTCCACTCCTCCCAGTCCGGCGCGGGGCGGATCAGATAGCCTTCCTCCGTGCCGTCCTCCGCCGCCCAGCCGACCTCGACGGGAAAGCCACGCTTGCCCAGGCTGCTGGCCTCGAAGTCCACAAAGACGATCATGGGCGGGGCTTCTCCTTCGCCGACCTGCTGCGAACGCCGGGAGGCCGGAAAGGTCACGCCACGGGCTCCGGGCGGCCCTTCCCCGGAAAGCATGCCAGCAAGGGTGACGTTTCGCCTGACCTGGATGACAGTAGCGGATGCCCTATGACGAAACCCGGAAGAGCCTGCCCGCTGCCACCCCTTCCGCGCCGGGCGAGGCCCGGCCGCCCGGCGGCAGCGGCCCGCCTTCCGGCCGGCGGCCGCCGCTCTGGCTGCTGGTGCTGGTCACCACCTCGGGCACGCTCGGCATCCATATCTTCGTGCCGGCCCTGCCGCAGGCCGGAGCCGAGCTCGGCGCCAGCAGCGGCGCGATGCAGCTCACCATCAGCCTCTACATCCTTGGACTGGCGGTGGGGCAGCTCGGCTACGGCCCGCTTTCCGACAATCTCGGGCGCCGCCCCGTGCTGCTGGGCGGCCTCGCCCTCTACACGCTGGCCAGCCTCGCCGCGATGCTGGCCCCGAGCGTGCAATGGCTCACCGCCACGCGGCTGCTGCAGGCACTGGGCGGCTGCGCCGGGCTGGCGCTGGGGCGCGCCATCGTCCGCGATACCTCCGAGCCGCGCGAGGCGGCCTCCCGGCTGGCGGCACTGAGCCTGGTGGTCTCCGTCGGGCCAGGGATCGCGCCGCTGATCGGCACCACCCTCTCGGAATGGCTGGGCTGGCGGGCGATCTTCGCGCTGCTCTGCGCCATGGGCGCCACCACGGCGCTGCTCGCCATCCGCCGCCTGCCGGAGACGCGGGCCAGCAACAGCGGCCGGAGCATCGCCGCCCTCGCCCGCGATTACCGCGCGCTGCTGCGCTCGCCGGCCTTCCTCGGCTATGCGATCGGCGGCGGCTGCGCCACCACGAGCTGGTATGCCTATCTGGCGGCCATGCCCTTCATCTTCGTGCAGCAGCTCGGGCGGCCGGTGCAGGAGGTCGGGCTGTGCTACCTCCTCCTGGTGGCCGGCACCTCGGCCGGCAACCTGCTGACCAACCGGCTGGTGGCCCGGCTGGGCATCCCGCGCCTGCTGCTTTCAGCCAGCGCGCTCGGCGTCCTCGGCGCCGCCGTCTTCCTGGGCGGCGTGCTGAGCGGGCACCTGAACCTGCTGCTGGCGGTCGGCGGGCCGCTGCTGTTCACGCTGGGCGTCGGCATCGCCAGCCCCCTCGCCCTGACCAAGGCGGTCAGCGTGAACCCGCAGATCATCGGCTCGGCCGCCGGGCTGTATGGCTGCAGCCAGATGGGGGTTGGCGCGCTCTGCGCCTCGCTGGCAGGCGTCGGCGGCAATCCGGCGCTGGCGGCGGCGGTGGTGCTGACCAGCGCGGCGGTCATCGGCCAGGCCGCCTTCTGGGTAGGGCTGCGCGCGGAGGGGCGCCGCGAGGCCTGAAGCGCCGCGCGGCGCGGGCGGACAGGCGTTCAAGGCCGGCGCCGCCGCCCCCATATCCACCGCATGACAGGAGAGGCACCCCTGGGCATGGGCGCGGAGACTGCGGCGCTGGCCCTGCCACGCCCCTTGCGGCACTGGGCCGAGGCGAGCTTCCAGGCCTTCATCAAGCCCCCAGGCGGGCCAGCGGTCGATTTCACCTGCCCCGCCGGGGAAGCGGCGCTCGCGGGGCCGGACTCCGTCTCCTGGCAGGTGTTCCGGAACCCGCTCGCCCTGTTCATCGGCGGGGTCGCCGCCGTCATCCTGGAACTGGCCGAGCCGCGTGTCCGCGCCGGCGTCTGGAACCATACCAGCTTCCGCACCGACCCGGTGCGCCGCCTGCAACGGACCGGCCTGGCGGCGATGGTCACCGTCTATGGCGCCCGCAGCGCGGCGGAGGCGATGATCGCCGGCGTGAGGCGCGCGCATCAGGCGGTGTGGGGGCGCACCGAGGCCGGCCTCCCCTACCGCGCCGACGACCCCGTGTTGCTGGACTGGGTCCAGGCCACGGCCTGCTTCGGCTTCCTGACGGCCTATTGCCGCTTCGTCCACGCGCTACCGATGCAGGAGCAGGACAGGTTCTATGCCGAGGCCGCACCCGCCGCCCTGCTCTACGGCGCAGGGGGCGCGCCCACCAGCGGCGCCGGGATGGAGGCCCATTTCGTGGCGATGCGCCCGCGGCTTGAGCCCTCGCCGGTCATCTTCGAGTTTCTCGACATCATGCAGCGCGCGCCGATCCTGCCCGCCGGCCTGCGGCCAGCGCAGCGCATGATGGTGCGGGCCGCAGTGGCCATCACGCCGGACTGGGCGCGGGATCTGCTCGGCCTGGAATGCCGCCTGCGGCCCTGGGAGGCGGGGGCGCTTCGCTCGGCGGGGCGACTGGCCGAGAGGCTGCTCCTGGAAAGCAGCCCGGCGGTGCAGGCCTGCCACCGCCTCGGCCTGCCGCCCGGAACCCTTCTCAGGCGCCAAGCCGGGATGGCAGCCTAGTGTCCTGCCCGCGAAGTTCGCGGGCAGGACACTAGGCGGTGGTGACGATTTCAGCGGAGTAGGATGGCGATTGAGGCGAGCAGAACGAAGCCGCGGAAGTTGGCGAGGAGCTTGTCGTAGCGGGTTGCGACGCGACGGAACTGCTTGA
>NZ_JASIRT010000058.1 GCF_030063475.1 Roseomonas sp. E05 | reverse complement strand
AAGCCAGCCCAGCTTCTTCATGCATCCTTTCCGTATCATGGCCGGGGGAGCGGGCCCAGGCCGCAGAGGGTGTCGGCGAGCCGGACATCTGCCTGAGTTGTAACACGCCCCTCCCAAGTGGCTCACGTGACGCCAAGCTTCTCCACCTCGACGCGGACGAGTTGCTTGATGCGGCGCTCGAGTGCGGTGAAAGCGGGGTCACTCCGCTCACGCGGGCGCGGGAGGTCGAGGTCAATGACCTCCTTGATTGCGCCCGGACGGGTCGCCATCACCACAATGCGGTCCGCGAGGAAGATGCTTTCGGAGATGCTGTGCGTGACAAAGACGACGGTCTTGCGGTCTTGCTCCCAGATACGCAGCAGCTCGTCCTGCAGCACCTCGCGCGTCTGCGCATCCAGTGCGCCGAAGGGCTCGTCCATCAGCAGAACGGATGGCCCATTGGCCAGGGCGCGGGCGATCGCCACCCGCTGCTTCATGCCGCCCGAAAGGTTGCCCGGATACTTGTCCTCGTGCCCGGCCAGCCCCACCAGCGAGAGGTAGCGCCGCGCCACCTCCCGCTGCTGTGCCCGGCTCTGGCCCCGGAGCATGGGGCCAAAGGCAACGTTGTCCAGCGCGGTGCGCCAGGGGAAGAGGGCGTATTCCTGGAACACCACGCCGCGGTCGGCAGAGGGACCGGAGACCGGCCGGTCGTCCACCAGGATCTCGCCGGCCGTGGGCTCGGCGAAGCCGGCGATCATGTTCAGCAGCGTGGACTTGCCGCAGCCAGAAGGTCCCAGCAGGCAGGTGAAGCTGTTCGGGCGCAGGTCGAGGCTCACGTCCTGCAGCGCGGCCGCGCCGTTGAAGCTCTTGCCGACGCCGCGAATGCGGATCTTGGCCGCCGGTGGGGGGAGGCTGTCCATGGCGGTCAGGTCCGCGTCGCATGCCGCCAGCGCAGCAGCCGGTTCTCCAGCGCCCGCAGCAGGATATTGAAGAGGAAGCCGATCAGCCCGATCACCACCGCGCCGAGCAGCATCTGCGACACCATGAAGAAGGTGCGAGCGTCGTTGATCATGTAGCCCAGGCCGGAATCCGCCGCGATGAACTCCGCCGCGACGATGACGAAGAAGGAAAGGCCGAAGCCGAGCCGCAGTCCGGTGATGATGGCCGGCAGCGCCGCTGGAAGCACGACGTGGCGGAACAGCTCCATGCGCGTGGCGCCGAGGCTGGAGGCGGCGCGCAGCAGCAGAGGGTCCACATGCTTGATGCCCTCCACCGTGGTGGTGAAGACCGGAAAGAAGGCGGCATAGGCGATGAAGGCGATCTTGGAGGTTTCGCCGATGCCGAACCACAGCACCATCATCGGCAGGAAGGCCAGTGGCGGAATGGGGCGCAGCAGCTCGATCATCGGCTCCACCAGCCGGTCCAGCGCGCGCCAGGTTCCCGCGGCCAGGCCCACCGCCACGCCGGCCAGGGCTGCGACGGCGAAGCCCTGCAGCACGCGCGCCATGCTGGCCAGGATGTCGCGCTGCAACTGCCCGGACCTGGCCAGATCCACCCCGCTCGCCAGCACCGCCCAGGGCGAGGGCAGCAGGATCGGGTTGAAGGCCTTCCAGACATAGGCATTGCCCAGGCTGACGGCCGCCCAGATGCCGAGGAAGATCAGGATGGCGAGCCCGCGCATGGCGCCGGCCCTGATCGGCTCGCGCCAGGCGGAAGGCGCCGGCCGGCCGGCGGACACCTCCAGGGACAGGGTCTGGCCCATCGCGTCAGGTCGCCGGCTTCCAGGTGACGAGGGCCGGGTCCACCATCCCGGCGATGCGCGTCGTGAAGCAGGATTCCGGGCTCGGCGCCGAGGGGATGCGCTTGATGTTCAGCGCCCACTGCGTCTGGAAGCGGTGGCTGGCGATCAGGGCGGGGCTGATCCCCATGGCGTACTTGTTCGCGGCCACCATGACCTCCAGCGCGTCGTTGTCGATGCGCAGCACCTGTTGCAGCGCCTGCATGGCCTTCGGCCTGTCCTCGCTCATCATCCTTGTGGCGGCAACCAGTGCGCGCAGCAGCGCCGCCAGCGTGTTCGGCTTCTCGTCGATCCAGCTCTGTGAGGCCATCAGGGTGGAATGGTTGTAGAGCAGGCGGTCATTCTCCGGCTGGACTTCCGCCTTGCCGGTGACGTAGAGCGTGCCGCCCGTGCAGTACATGGAGCCGCCAAGCCCGACGAGGCGGAACAGGTTCGGCTGCCAGCCGAGCAGGCCATGCACGTCCCCGCGCGCCGCGGCGACCACGCCCTCGCTCTGGTTCATGTTCACCAGCGTGATCTTCGACTGGTCGAACCTGAAGGTCTCGGCCAGTTTGGCCAGCAGCAGCACCTGGGAGTTGCCCTGGGTGAAGGCCAGCCGCTTGCCCTCCAGCTCGCGCGGGTGGGCAAGCTTCACGCCGGGTGCCAGGGCGAAGCCCTGGGTTTCGGCGATGTCGGCCAGCGCGGAGATGGTGCGGACCGGCAGTTGCTGGCCGCCGAAGACCACCTGCGTGAAGCTGCCGCCCACGCCCACGGGGGCCGCGCCGCCGCCCATGATGGTCAGCGTGTCGGCGGCCGACTGAGTCCAGCGCACCGTGACCTCCAGCCCCTGTTCCTTGAACAGGCCGTACTGCTCGGCGATGGCGAGCTGCGCGCCGAGCTGCGGGTCGCGCACGCCGATGACCTCGAAGCGCGGCGTCTCGATCGAGGCGGCACGGGCACGGCTGACCGCGCCCAGGAAGCCGATGCCGATGCCGCCCAGGGCGGCGCGGCGGGAGAGCGGGGTGAGGGCGACGGGCTTCTCGGTCATGGTCACCTCGGCTGTGGGCCTTCCGGCCGGAATGGGTGGCAACGATCGGGGGGGCGGGACCTCAGGCGGAGGCAAGCGCGGCGGCGCGGTTGCGCATCAGCGGCTGGATGTGCTGGCCGAACTTGTCCATGCCCGTCACGAAGTCGTCGAAGGTCAGCATGACGCCGCGGAGGCCGGGGATCTCGGCCATCTCGTCCAGCAGGCGCGCCACGGTGGCATAGGAGCCGACCATCACCCCCTGGTTCGTCGGCGAGCCGGCGCCCTGCATCCGGTGCCGGTTGGGCTGCGCATAGGGGTCCTTGTTGGGGTCGGCGCCGGCGGCACGGTCGCGCCAGGCGAGCGCCTCGTGGTCGGCGCCCTCGCAGTAGAGCTGCCACTTCGCCATTGCGGCCTCGTCCGTCTCCTCGGCGATGACCATGGTCATGACGAGGGCGCCGACATCCCGGCCGGTCTCTTCTGACGCCTTCACCAGCCGGGCGATGCTGGGCGCCACGCTGTGCGGCTGGTTGACGCCGAAGCCGACGCAGAAGTTGTAGTCGCCATACTCGGCGGCGAAGCGTGTTCCATTGTCGCTCTGGCCGGCGCAGATGATCGGCAGGCGCCGGCTGGGCTGCGGCAGCAGGCGGCAGTCATCCATCTGGAAGAAGCTGCCGCGGAAATCGGACTGCCCGGTCTCCCACAGCTCCCGCATGACCTGCACATATTCCGCGCAATACTCGTAGCGCCGGGCGAAATGCGCGGCGCCGGGCCAGATGCCCATCTGCGTGTACTCCGCCTCCTGCCAGCCGGAGACGATGTTCACGCCGAAGCGGCCATGCGAGATCGAGTCGATGGTCACCGCCATGCGCGCGGCGATCGGCGGCGGCATGGTGAGCACGGCGATGGAGGCGAAGAGCTGGATGCGCCGCGTCACGGACGCCAGGCCAGCCATCAGCGTGAAGCTTTCCAGCCCGTAATCCCAGAACTTCGACGCTCCGCCAAAGCCGTGCAGCTTGATCATGGAGAGCGCGAAATCGAATCCGTAGCGCTCGGCGCGCTCGATGATCGCATGGTTGAGGTCGAAGCTGGGCAGGTATTGCGGCGAGGTGGTGGAGATCAGCCAGCCATTGTTGTTGATGGGCAGGAAAACGCCGACTTGCATTGCAGGTCCACTCCATACAGCAGGGCGAAAGGGCGCGATGGGTTCAGTGATGCGCTGCGCAAGGCGGATTTCATCGGCCGCGCGAAATGTTCCAGAGCAGCGGAAAGCTGAACGGCATCACCCCTTTCAGCTCCGAGCGGTAAGCCGGCGGCGCGGCGAACTGGCCGGTCAGGATGATGTTGACGTTCTCGTGGAAGGCCGCCTGCAGCCTGTCCGCCACGTCCTTCCGCTCCTCCGGCGTGGCGGCGGCCGCCAGCTCCTTCAGCAGCGGCGTGGCCTTCGGATCGCAATACCAGCCGTAGGGACTGTCGCCGCAGTTGTAGGAGACGGCCGGATTGCCGTTGGCGTTCACCAGGTCGATGCCGTTCCAGATCAGCGGCACAACGCTCCAGCCGCCCTTCTCCACCGGCTCCCGGCTTTCGCGCCGCTGCGCGACGGTGGCATAGTCCGAGGTGGCGACATCCAGGTTGAATCCGGCCTGCTTCATCGCGTCGGCGATGACGAGGCCCATCGGGTTCAGGATGGCGGAGCTGGCGGCGTGCAGGAACACCACGCGCTCGTTCCGGTATCCGCTCTCCTGCAGCAGCGCACGCGCCCGCTCAAGGCCGGCGTGCCGGAAGATCTCCGTGCCTGCCGTGCTGGCATGGGCGGCGTTGCACATGTAGATGGAGCGGCAGTCCTGCAGGTACATGTCCTCCGGCAGGCCGAGGGAGGCCATCACGTCGGGCTGCGAGACCGCCATCTGCAGTGCCTGCCGCACCTTGCGGTTGTTGAAGGGCGGCTGCGCCTGGTTCATCACGAGGATGCCCATGATCTGGTCGCCGCCGCGCGTCTCGCCGAGCGTCACGTTCCCGTCCTTGCGCAGCAGCGGGATGAAGTCGGCCGGCACGATCTCCAGCAGGTCCACCTCATTGGCCTGGAGCGCGGCGACGCGGGTCGCCTGGTCGGGCATCGAGACCAGCTCCACCCGGTCCATCTTCGCCAGCTTGCCGCCAGCCAGGGCGTCCGGCGGCTCCGGGCGCGGCTTGTAGGCGGGGTTGCGGTCCAGGAAGGCGCGCTCGCCCGGGCGCCAGAGATCCTGACGCCAGAGATACGGGCCGGAGCCCACCACCTCAGGCACCGGCCTGTCCACCGACAGTTCGGCCAGTCGCTTCGGCATGATGACGGGGATCTGGTGCCCCGGTTTGCCCAGGCTCTCGATGACGAAGGAGTAGGGCTGGGCGAGCTTGAGCTCGAAGGTCCTCGGGTCGAGGATGCGGAAACCCTCGGCGACAGCCATGAGCTGCTTGCCCAGCGATTCCCGCTTGGCCCAGCGCAGCAGCGAGGCGACGCAGTCCTCCGCCGTGACGGGCCGGCCATCGGAAAAGGCGAGGCCATCGCGCAGGGTGAAGGTGTAGGTCAGGCGGTCCTCGCTGACTGCCCAGCCCTCCAGCATCTGCGGCTTGTACTCACCCTTGCCGTTCACGCCGACAAGCGTGTCGAACACCATATGCGCGAAGACGCGCGTGGCGTTCGTGGTGGTGACAATGGGGTCCAGCACCTGCAACTCGGTATTCAGCGAAACGCGCAGGGTCGAGCCCGGCGCGGCGCCGGCCGGCGCGCTCCCTTGGGCGAGCGCGATGCCGGGAGCGGCGGCGCAGGCGGCCAGCAGGAAAAGCGCCAGCCTCTGCGCGAAACGCATCGTCATGAGCTTCGGCTCCATCGGTCCAGGATACGGGAGGGGCCGCGATATGGCGTCGGTTGTTGGGCGGCGCTCCGCCGGCAGGCTGGTCGCCGATGCCGGATCAGGCGACGGCTTCGGGCTTGCCGGCCACCTCGCCGGCGGCAGAAAGCCCCGCCTGGGCATTGGCCTTGCGGACATGGTCGTAGTTCCGGCCGCGGAACCAGGCCATGTATTCCTCGGTGGTCATGGCGGGGAACTTCGGCGCCTCGCCCTCCCCCAGGCAGCCGGGCACCACGTCGATCAGCGTGTCCGGGTTGGGATGGAAGAAGAACGGGATGGCGTAGCGTGCCGTCTGCGAGACGTTGAAGGCACGGTGCGGCGTCGAAAGGAAGCGCCCGTTGGTCCAGCGATGCAGCACGTCGCCCGTGTTGACCACGAAGCTGTCCGGTACCACCGGCGCGTCGATCCACTCGCCCACCGTGGTCTTGATCTGGAGGCCGGCGACCTTGTTCTGCGCCAGCAGCGTGATGAAGCTGGAATCCGAATGCGGGGCGATGCCGTACTGGTCCTCGCCATAGGCGACAGGCGGGTAGTGCGTGAGGCGAAGGCCGGTCAGCGGCCTGTCGCAGCGCTGAGTGAAGTAGTCGGGCGGCAGGCCGAGCGCGACGGCGTAGAGCGGCAGCAGCTTCTGCGCCAGGTCGTCCATGGCGTCGTAATAGGCCAGTGCCACCTCGCGGAAACCGTCGAGACCCTGCGGCCAGACCTCCTCCGGCCCGATGTCGTCACCGTTGCGCTTGATGAAGAAGGCCTCGTTCTCGTTGGGTTTGTTGCCTGTGGAGAGGCTGGAGGTTCGCGTGGTGCTGGAGCGCATGGGCATGTAGCCCTGCATGGCCGTGTTGATCTTGGCTTCCAGCTTCTTGTCGAGCGGCTGGGCATGGAGGCGCTCCGCCTGGGCGAAGGTGCGGTCGACCAGCGCGCGATCCACGCCGTGATTAACGATGTAGAGGAAGCCGATCGACTCATTGATGTGGCGCAGCTTGGCGGCGGCCTCCTCCAGCGCGCCCGGCTCGCCACGCAGATATGGTCCGAGGTCGAGGATGGGGATGGTCGATAAAGTCGCCATGGCAAGCCTCCTTCGTTCCGCTTCCGATGCTCCAGGCGGAGCCGGGCAGGCTCAACCCCTCAAAGCTGTGCATCTGCATCACAACTGCTCCGATCACACCCTGATTGCTTGCGTTTGCGGCTTCCTGCGTCGCTGGGTGCCGCAAAATGCGGCAGTCCGGAAGCCGCTCCTGGCGTTGAGTTTCAGCGCAAGGGCGCTGTCGTTCCCCGGTCCTGGAGCATGGCGTTGCCGGCTCCCTTCTGCCGGCCGGGGCGGCGGGCTTGCCTGCTTCGCCCGGAGCGGCGAAACCGGGCCGGTCCGCCCGGCGGGTTCGCCCGTCGGGGCGGCGCGGCAGAAAGGACCGGCCATGCGCCCGAGTGTGCGGCGAGACCAGATCGTCGAACTGTTGCTGCGGCACCAGCGGCTCACCGTCGAGGAGCTGGCGCAGCGGCTCGGCGCCTCGCAGGAGACCATCCGCCGCGACCTGAACGAGCTGGGCGCGCAGAACCGGCTGCGCAAGTTCCATGGCGGCGCCGCCCTGCCTGACAGTCTGGGCGAAGGCGCCTTCCGCCTGCGCATGGTGGAGAACCTGGAGGCCAAGCGCGCCATCGCCCGCCGCGCCGCCGCTCTCTTCGCGCCTGGCGAGGCGCTGTTCATCGATACCGGCTCCACCACCATCGCTCTGGCCGGCGAGCTGGCGCAGCACAGCGGCCTCACCGTCATCACCAACGCCGCCAGCATTGCGCATCTCGTCTCGCGCAGCGGCGCCAACCCCACTTTCCTGCTGGGCGGCGAGCACCGTCACGAGTCCGGCCAGAACCTCGGTCCTATGGCGCTGCGGCAGATCGAGGGCTTCGCCCCTGCCCATGCCGTGCTGACGGTGGGCGGCCTGACCGCCGACGGGGCGATGGATTTCGACCTGCAGGAGGCGGAGATCGCCCGCGCCATGATTGCGCGCGCGCGCCAGGTGACGCTGCTGGCCGATGCCAGCAAGCTCGGCCGGCCGGCGCTGTTCCGGCTCTGCGGGCTGGAGGCGGTGTCGCGGCTGGTGACCGATTTGCCGCCGCCGGCGGTGCTCGCCACAGCCCTAGCCGCCGCCGGGGTGGAGGTACTGCTGGTCGACAAGCCCGAAGATTTGACCGAATAGGCATTATTGGTGGCGCATAACTGACCAGATGGTCATATACCTGGGTCATGACCGTGCCTCCCTTCCCCGGCGCCCCCCCCTTCGACCTTGCCATTATCGGCGCGGGAGTGGTGGGCTGCGCCATCTTCCGCGAGTTCACCCTGGCCGGGCTGAGCACCGTGCTGATCGAGCGCGGGGCGGACATTCTGAGCGGCGCCAGCAAGGCCAACAGCGCCCTGCTGCACACCGGCTTCGACGCCATTCCCGGCAGCCTGGAGGCGGCGCTGGTGCGGGAGGGCCATGCCCGATACCTCGCGCTGCACCGCCCGCTCGGCCTGCCGCTGATCGAATCCGGCGCCATCGTCGTGGCCTGGAACGAGGCCGACCGCGCCGCCCTGCCCGGCATCCTGGCGCGGGCGCATGAGAACGGTGTGCCGGATGCCCGGATGCTGTCGCCGGAGGAGGTGCGGGCGCGCGAACCCCACCTCGCGGCGGACCAGCAGGGCGGCGTATGGGTGCCGGGCGAGGCGATCATCGATCCCTGGTCGGCGCCGCTCGCCTATGTGCATCAGGCGCTGGCGCATGGTGGCACGCTGCTGCGGCAGGCCGCCGTCACCGGCGGCGAGGCCGGGCCGGAGGGCTGGCGCCTCGCCACCAGCCAGGGTCCGGTGCAGGCCCGCGTGGTGGTCAACTGCGCCGGCCTCCAGGGCGACCTGGTGGAGGCCATCGCCCGCCCCAGCCCCTTCGCCATCCGCCCGCGCAAGGGGCAGTTCGTGGTGCTGGACAAGACCGCCAGCCGGCTGGCCTCCGCCATCATCCTGCCGGTGCCGAACGAGCGCACCAAGGGCGTGGTGATCGCCCGCACCGCCTTCGGCAACCTGCTGGTCGGCCCAACTGCCGAGGAGCAGGAGGAGCGCGAGGCGGCCACTGTCGAGCTGGCGGCATTGGAGGCGCTGCTGGCCCAGGGCCGCCGCATGATCCCCGCCCTGGCCGATGAGCCGGTCACCACCACCTATGCCGGGCTGCGCCCCGCCACCCAGTTCAAGGACTACCAGATCGAGGCGCTGCCGGAGCGCCGCTGGATCACCGTGGGCGGCATCCGCTCCACCGGCCTGACCGGCTCGCTCGGCATCGCCGCGCACCTCGCGCGGCTTTACGTCAGGCATTTCGGCCCGCTAACGCCCTTGCCGGAGCCGCGCTGGACGCCGGTGCCCAACCTGGCGGAATCCGCCCCCCGCCCCTGGCAGCAGCCCGGCCGCGACGAGGTCGTCTGCCACTGCGAGATGGTGACACGGGCGGAAATCCTGGCCGCGCTGGA
Organism: Roseomonas sp. E05; assembly: GCF_030063475.1. GTDB lineage: Bacteria > Pseudomonadota > Alphaproteobacteria > Acetobacterales > Acetobacteraceae > Pseudoroseomonas. Next base: position 4,640 of record NZ_JASIRT010000058.1, on the reverse strand, counting down.
GGGTTCCCTGCCCGCCGGCGACCTGGGCGGGCTGAAGCGCCGCACCCGCTGCATGATGGGCCGTTGCCAGGGCTTCTACTGCACCCGCCGCTTGATGGCGCTGGCCGCCGGCCGCCTGCCCGGCCTGGTGCAGCCCGCTCCCGTGCAGGAGGCCGGCTGATGCGCGACGCCATCATTATCGGCGCCGGTCCCGCTGGGCTGAGCGCCGCCCGCATCCTGGCCGGGGCCGGGCGCGACGTGCTTGTGCTGGAGCGCAACCCGGAGCCCGGCGGCCTGCCGCGCTTCTGCGGCCATCTGGGCTGGGGGATGCTGGACTTCCACCGCCTCTGGACCGGGCCCGCCTATGCCCGCGCGCTCGTCCAGGCCGCGGGCAGGGCCGAGATCCGCACCGGCGCCAGCGTCACCGCCCTGCTGCCGGGCGGCGGGGTGGAGGTTAGCCTGCCCGAGGGCATCCAGCGCCTGCAGGCGCGCGCCGTGCTGCTGGCCGCCGGCATCCGCGAGATGCCGCGCGGCGCCCGGCTGCTGTCCGGCACCCGCCCCTGGGGCGTGGTGAGCACCGGCGCCTTCCAGGAGATGGTCTATGCCGGCGGCGTGGTGCCCTTCCGCCACCCGGTGGTGGTGGGCACGGAGCTGGTTTCCTTCTCCGCCCTGCTCACCGCGCGCCATGCCGGCATCCGCCCGCTGGTCATGATCGAGGAGAACGACCGCATCACCGCCCGCCGACCCGGGGACTGGGTGGCGCGGCACCTGCTCGGCGTGCCGGTGCGGCTCGGCACGAAGCTGCTGGCCATCGAGGGCCAGGGCCGGGTGGAGGCCGTGCGCCTCGCCCATGCCGGCGGCGAGGAGCGCCTGGCCTGCGACGGCGTCATCCTATCCGGCCGCTTCGTGCCGGAGGCCACCCTCGCCCGCGCGGGCCATCTGACGGTGGACCCGGCCACCGGCGGCCCGTTGGTGGACAGCGCCTGGCGCTGCTCGGACCCCGCCTTCTTCGCCGCCGGCAACGTGCTGCGCTCCGTCGAGCATTCCGGCGCCGCCGCGCTGGAGGGCCGCGCCGCCGCCCATGCCATGCTGCGCGCCCTGGCCGGCGAATTGCCCTCGCCAGATGCGGCGGTGCCGGTCACGCCCGGCGGGGCGCTGCGCTACGTTTATCCGCAGCGCCTGCTGCCGGGCGCGGCGCCGCTGCGGCTTTACGCCCGCGCGGCCGCCGAGCATCGTGGCCGGCTGCGGGTGCTGGCCGATGGCCGGCTTGTCCACGAGCGGCGGCTGCACGCCCTGCCCGAGCGCCGCCTGACCCTCACCCTCCCCGCCGGCGCCCTGCAGGGCGTCGCCGCCCTTTCGGTGGATCTGGCATGAGCGACGCCTTCCTCGCCCTCGACCAGGGCACCACCGGCAGCAAGGCCTATCTCTGGCGCGATGGCGTGGTGTCGCTGGTCGGGCGGCGCACCCACCGGCAGATCCGCCCGCGCGCGGGCTGGGTGGAGCACGATGCGGCGGAGTTGCTGCGCCACCTGGAAGAGCTTTCCGCGGCCGCCGGGCGCTGCAGCGCCGCCGGCCTCGCCAACCAGGGCGAGACCGTGGTGGCCTGGGACGCCGCCACGGGTCGCCCCCTGCACAACGCCATCGTCTGGCAGGACGAACGCACCGCCGGCACCATCGCACGCCTGCGCGCCGAGGGGATGGAGGCGCTGACGCTGGAACGCGCCGGCCTGCCGCTCGATCCCTATTTCTCCGCCGCCAAGCTGCGCTGGCTTCTGGACCACGCGGAAGGCGCGGCGGAACTGCGCCGCCAGGGCCGGCTGCGCCTCGGCACCAGCGACGCCTTCTTCCTGCACCGGCTGACCGGCACCTGTGCCACAGACGTTTCCACCGCCTCGCGCACCAGCCTGATGGACCTGCGCCGCCTTTGCTGGGACGAGGCGCTCTGCGCCGCCTTCGGCGTGCCCATCGAGTGCCTGCCCGAGATCTTCCTGACCACCGCCGATTACGGCGTGCTGTCCACGGGCACGCCGCTGCGCGTCGGCATCGTGGACCAGCAGGCGGCGCTCTACGGCCATGGCTGCACGGCACCTGGCGACCTCAAGATCACCTTCGGCACCGGCGCCTTCGCGCTGGGCCTCACCGATGGCCTGCCCGCCGCCGGCCAGCCCGACGGGCTGCTGCCGACCTGCGCCTGGCAATTCGGCACCGCGCCGCCGCACTACGCGCTGGATGGCGGCCTGCTCACCGCCGGCGCCTGCGTCGAATGGCTGGAAACGCTCGGCCTGATGGACGGCCATGCCGGGCTGGACGGCTTCACCGGTCCCTCCGCGCTGGAGCGCGGCCTCGCCTTCGTGCCCGCCCTGGCCGGGCTCGGCTGCCCGCACTGGGACCGTGCGGCGCGCGGCACCTGGCTCGGCCTGGGGCTGGAGACCAGCCGTGCCGATCTTCGCCGCGCCGTGCTGGAAGGCATCGCTCTCCAGGCCGCCGAACTGGTGGAAACCTTCGCCACACGCCTCGGGCCGCCACGGCGCATCGCTGTGGATGGCGGCCTGAGCCGGAGCGGCTTCTTCACGCAGTTCCTCGCCGATGCGCTCGGTGCACCGGTCGAGGTGGCCGGCTCGGCGGACATGACGGCGCTCGGCGTGCTGGCGCTCTGCCGGGGCGAGGCCATCCGGCCGGAAGGGGCGCGGCGCGTGGAGCCGGTGGCACCCCTGCCGGCGCCGCTGAAAGCCCACTTTCGGGATGCGGTCGCACTCAGCCAGAACTGGGCCAGGGGCGCCGCCCCTGGACCCCGCCGGGGGAACTGAGTTCCCCCGGACCCCCGCCTCGGAAAGCTGACAAAGACTGAAGGGGGTCTGGGGGAAGCTGTGCTTCCCCCAGCGCTTCCTCATGCCCGGCGCACGTTCCAGAAGGTGGCGAAGCCCGGCAGGACTCCCTGGATGGAGGAGCGGAAGGCGGTCGGCTGGATGTACTGGCCGAAGGGAAGATAGGGCACGTCCACTTCCAGCGCCTGCTTCTGGATCTCGGCCGCCACGGCCTTCTGCGCGGCGAGGTCGGGCGCGGCGAACCACTGGTCGCGCAGCGCCTCCAGACGGTCGGACTTCGGCCAGCCGAAGAAGCTCCCATTGCCGCGCAGCATCAGGTGCCCGGCGGGATCGAGATGGTCCAGCCCGCCCCAGGAGGAGCAGTAGCAACTCCAGCCACCCTTGTCGGTGCTCTCCTTGTTGGCGCGGCGCTGGATGACAGTGCCCCAGTCCACCGCCTGGTAGTCCACGTTCAGCCCGACCCTGCGCATCATGTCGGCGGCGACGTCGCAGGCGTTCTTGACGTTCGGCACGTCCTGCCCGGCCAGCATGACGACCTTCTCGCCGTTGTAGCCGGCATCGAGGATCATCTGCTTGACCCTGGCGAGGTCGCGCGGGCCGGTCAGCGCCTCCATGCCGGCCTCGTTCGCCATTGGCGTGCCCGGGCAGAAGACGCCGACGCCGGTGCGGTACATCTTCGGGTCGCCGCCGACCTGCGCCTGCATGTAGTCCACCTGCGACACCGCCCGGAGCAGCGTGCGGCGGATCGCCGGGTTGTCGAAGGGCTTGGTCAGCGTGTTCATGCGCATGGTCGGGATCATGCCGGAGGGATCGGTGATCTCCACGCGCACATCGTTGCCGCGGAACATCGGCAGCAGGTCGTGCAGCGGGTATTCCCACCAGTCGGCCTCGCCGCTCTGCAACGCGCTGGCGGCGGTCGCGGCGTCGGGCACGACGTTCCATTCCACGCGGTCGAAATGCACGCGCTTGGGGCCGCCGGTCCAGCCGGGCTCGCCGCCCTCGCGCGGCACGTAGCCAGCGAACTTCTCGTAGACCACACGGGCGCCGGGCATCCGCTCATCCGCCTTGAAGCGGAAGGGGCCGGAGCCGACCATCTCGGTGATCTGGGTGAAGGCGTCGGTCCTCGCCAGGCGCTCGGGCATGATCGCCGGCATCAGCGAGGGCGCCTTGCCCAGGGCGTTCGGCAGCAGCGGAAAGGGCGCCTTCAGGCGGAAGCGCAGGCGGCGGTCGTCCAGCGCGGCGAGCTCCTCGGTTTGCGCGAAGAGCGCCTGGCCGAAGGCGTCGCGCTTGCCCCAGCGCTGCAGGCTGGCCACGCAGTCGCGCGCCAGCACCGGCTCGCCGTCATGGAACTTCAGGCCGGGCCGCAGGGTGATGGTCCAGCTCCGGCCTTCGTCCTCCTGCACGGCGCCCTCGGCCATCTGCGGCACCGGGCGCAGGTTGGCATCCATGCCGAAGAGCGTGTCGAAGACCATGTAGCCGTGGTTGCGGGTGACGTAGGCGGTGGTCCAGATCGGGTCCAGAACCGCCAGGTCGGCCTGCGGAATGAATTTCAGAACGCGCTGCGTCGCAGCGGCCGCGAGTGAAGGCATGGCGAGAGTGGCCGCAGCGGCCTGGAAGAACTGGCGGCGCCTCATGCGCATGGACCCTGCATCAAGGACGATCTCCTTTCTGGACACCGGCTGGAGCTGGTGCCCGGTTCGGTAAGAGTACTCCGTCCAGCTTGGAAACATATGACTGTTCGGTCAATCTAAATTGCTCGGATGGTCAAAATTCCTGCCGTTTCGCCTCTCCCGCGCTGGAAGAGGGCCTGTCGGCGATGCGTTGATGGACTTGCTC
>NZ_JASIRT010000057.1 GCF_030063475.1 Roseomonas sp. E05 | reverse complement strand
GATCGAGGACTACAACGAAGTCCACCCCCACAAGGGCTTGCGGATGTGTTCACCCCGTGAGTTCATCCGCGCCCAGTCTCAACCAGCCCCGTGTCCGGTTTGATGGGGGCAACTCCAGAGCACCTCATTTTGCCAGCGGACAGCCCTCACGCAATCCGGCCGCATCGCCTTATCCTCTGCCGCCGAGGCAACTCCCAACCTCCGCTTGATCTTCTCCACGATGCCGGGTGATAGGGGGACAAGCCAGCCATGAGTCATGATGATCACAGCCACGCCGCTGGTTCTGGTAGCTCCCCCGGCCGTGGCAAGCGCCTCCTTATCGCCCTCGGCCTTAACCTGGGCATCACCGTCGCCGAACTCGTCGGCGGCGTGATCTCGGGCTCCCTGGCCCTGCTCGCTGACGCGGCGCACAACTTCTCGGACGCTGGCTCGGTGCTCGTCTCCTACATCGCCTGGCGCATCTCACAGCGTGACGCGGACCGGCGGCGGACCTTCGGCTATGCGCGAGCCGAGACGGTGGGCGCCGTCATCAACCTGACCACACTCTTCGTCATCGGTGCATACCTGCTCTACGAGGCCGTGAATCGCTTCATCAGCCCCACCGAGGTCGCCGGGACGACCATGCTAATCGTGGGCGTCATTGCCCTGGCCGAGGACGCCGCCGCCGCGTGGGTCCTGCGGAAGGACACGGGCAGCCTGAACGTCAAGAGCACCTATCTGCACATGATCGCGGACGCGCTGGCGACAGTTGGCGTCATCGTCGGCGCCGTCGCGATCATGATCTGGGGTTCGGGTGTCCAGTGGATCGACCCGGCCATTACAGCCGCGATCTCCATCTACATCTTCGTCCACGCCTGGCACGAGATCAGGGAAGCCATCGCGGTCCTGATGGATAGCGCGCCGAAGGACTTCGACTACGACGGACTCGTCGCCGAGGTGAGGGCCACGCCCGGCGTGAGGGACGTGCACCATGTCCATGTCTGGCAGCCCGAGGAGGGCAAGGTCGCCGTGGAAGCCCATGTCGTCATGGGCGACGCCCGGCTCAGCGAGGCGACCCGGTCCAAGGAAAGCCTGAAGCAGCGGCTGCGAGACCGCTTCGGCGTCACCCACTCCACCATCGAAATGGAGGAAGCGGGCAGCCAGAATCATCCGGCCTCATTGCTGCCCGACCGAAGCTGAGACCAGTCACTCGCCTTTATCCGGTCGCGTCGATCTCACTGAGAATGAGATCGTAGAGTTGCCGCGGCCCGAAGGAGAGGAGCGGACGCTTGTTCACGAAAAAGGTGGGCGTCCGGCGGACCTGCAAGGCCTGGAGGTCCGCCGTGTCGGCTTCCAGGACACGGTCGATCTGCGGCCGCCGCGCATCCTGTCGCGCCCGGTTGAGGTCCAGCCCGGCGATGCCCGCGAGCCGCCAAGCCGTGCCGAGATCGGGCGCGCCATGCACGGCCCATTCTGGCTGCCGGGCGAAGAGGGCGTCGAGCACCGCCTCGAAGCGCCCTTGCAGCCGGGCCACTTCTAGGATGCGCACCGCTTCGTCCGAGCCCTGGTGGAACGGCGCGTAGCGCAGGACCAAGCGCACCTCCTCGGGGTGCCTGGCCAGGATTTGCCCAAGGATCGGATGGAAGGCACGGCAGGCCTCACAGGCCGGATCGAAGAACTCGACCAGGGTGACGCGGGCATCGGCCTTGCCGATCACTGGCGAGTGCGGCCGGACATAGATGTCGTCCTGACCGGTTCCCACCGGACCGGCCAGCTCGCCTTGGTAGAGCCAAGCGGTACCGCCGAAGGCCGCGAGGGCCAGGGCGCCGGTGCCGAGGGTCAGAGCGCGCCGGTTCATGCCTTGTGCCCTCCACGAGCGACGACGAAGAGCAAGGCCAGGATGGCGGTGAAGGCCAGCAGAGAGAGCACCGGCAGCGGTGCCCAGCCCAGCAGCATCATGTCCTCGCCGGAGCAGGAGGGGCCGGAGGCGCTACAGGGCTGAATGGCCTCCGACACGACGCCGTAGAAGATCAGCGTGTGCCATCCCGCCACCAGCCAGCCGATCGCCGCCAGCGGAACGGCGTAGCGCCAGACGCCCGTATCGGAGTGGTAGCAGGCCACGGCCAGCAGGAAGGCCAGCGGGAACATGAAGGCCCGCTGGTGCCAGCAGAGCGAGCACGGCACCTGACCCATGACCTCGCCGATGAACAGCGCGCCGAGGCTGGCGGCGACCGCCACGACCCAGGCAGCGTAGAGGGCGACCCAAGCCCCGGCGGCGGAGCCGTCGCGGCGCGATGCCGCAGCGCTGGAAGCGCTCACGCGCGCACCGCCTGGCCGACGATGGCCCGTTTGGCGTTCCGGCCTTCCGCGGCGATGAGGGCGACCATGTCGGCGGCGCCTGCTGCGTTCACTTCAGTCATGTCAGGCTGCATGGTTGATTTCTCCTGTTCCCCCTCAATGGTTCATTCCGGAGTGCCCGGCCGTCGGTTCCCGCATCGCGACCGTGACCGGCACGGCGAGGACTTCGCCGCTGTCGAGGCGCAGGGTCAGGGTGAAGCTCTGCCCAGCCTTGAGATCGGCATACGGCTTCATCAGCATCAGGTGCAGGCCACCCGGTTCGAAGCGGACGGTGCCACCGGACGGCACGGCCACGCCGTCCGGGCGCGGCCGCATCCGCGCGACATCGTTCTCCACGACGCTCTCATGGATCTCGACACCCTCGGCGGCGGGCGTGCTGGCGCCGATGACACGGACAGGCGCGCCTCCCTCGTTGCGGAGCGTCAGATAGGCCACCGCCGTGCCGATCCGCGCCAGGGCGGGGCGGGACCATCCCTGCTCGGCCTTGAGGTTCTGCTGCCCTTGGGCCTCGGCTCGAGTTCGGCCCAGCGTGGCGAGAGGCATAGCGGCCAGAAGGATGCGGCGCTTCATGACGGGCGGTCTCCTGTTTCGGACATGCCGGAAGCCATGTCGGCCAGAGCCATCCGGATCTTGGCGACAGCGGTCGTCGGGGGTTCGTGGGTGTCCAGGAAGCCGCGCAGCATCCCATCCGGTCCCAGCAGGTAAATCGAGGCGGAGTGCTCCATGACATAGGCATCACCGCCGGTCGGCACCTTGGCGTAGTAGGTGCGGAAAGCCTTGGCCGCTTGGGCCACCTCCTCTTCCGTTCCGGTCAGGCCGATCAGCAAGGGGTGGAAATTGGTCACGTAGCTGGCCAGGAGTTCCGGCGTGTCGCGGCCGGAATCGACGCTGATGAACAGCGGGCGGACCTCCGCGGCTTCCTGCTCCGTCAGGCTGTCCAGCGCCTCGGCGATGTAGCCAAGCCCCGTCGGGCAGATGTCGGGGCAATGGGTGAAGCCGAAGAACACCAGCCGGACGCGCCCCGCAAAGTCCCGGTCGGTGACCCGGAGGCCCGTGTGGTCGGCCAGGGCGAAGGGCGTGCCGATCGGCTGGCCGAAGGGGCTACGAGACGGAGGCGCTTCAGGGGCCCTGTTGGCCAGCATCCATTCGGACAGGCCCCAGCCGAGCGCCATGCTCACCGGGCAGCCGATGCCCAGCGTCAGCAGCAATGTTCTCCGGTTCACCTCTGGTCTCCTCGTCGTCATGGGCTCACCTGGCGCGGCTCGGCGCGGGCACCGCTCCGAACTGGCGCTGTGCCAGGAGGATCAGCGCGACTCCGATGAAGATGGCGGTGTCGGCCAGGTTGAAGGTAGGCCAGTGGTAGCCAGCCACGTGGAAGTCGAGGAAGTCCGTCACGGTGCCGAGCCGGACCCGGTCCGCGATGTTGCCGACGGCGCCGCCGGTCACCAGGCCAAGCCCGGCCGCCTCGCCGCGAGCGACTGCGCCACATCCACACAAGCAGCCCCGCGGCCATGGCCGTGCACACCGCGATCAGCACCCAGGAGCACCCAGGCTGGTTCCGCCGGGCCGCCCGCGACCATGCCGAAGCTGATCCCGGTGCTGAAGCCGAGCCGCAGGTTGAAGAACGGCGTGACCGGATGCGGCAGGTGAGGCGGCCAGAGGGCAACGAGCGCCCAGGCCTTGGACACCTGGCCCAGGAGCAGGGCCAACGCCGCGGCGGGCAGCCCGACGACCAGGGCGGGGCGGCAGGCGCCGAGAACCCCGCTCATTCCGCGGGCTTCCACGCCAGGAGCCGCAGCGCGTTCAGCGTCACCAGCACCGTGGCGCCCGTGTCGGCCATGATGGCGGGCCAGAGACCGGTGACGCCGAGCAGGGTGGTCACGAGGAACACGCCCTTGAGGCCGACCGCGATGGCGACGTTGGTCTTCACGTTCGTCATGGTGGCGCGCGACAGGCTGACGAGCTCCGCGACGCCCGTCGTCCGATCCCTGAGGACGGCGGCGTCGGCCGCCTCCAGCGCCACATCGGTGCCGCCGCCCATCGCCACGCCGACCGAGGCCGCCGCCAGCGCCGGGGCGTCGTTGATGCCGTCCCCCACCATCACCACGGACCCAGAGGAGCGGAGGGCCGCGATCTCGCGCAGCTTGTCGTCCGGCAGCAATTCGGCCTTCACCTCGAGACCGAGGCCCTTGGCGATGGCCCCGCCGGTGCGGGCGTTATCGCCTGTGAGCATCACCGAGCGGATGCCCAGCCTGGACAAGGCGGCCACCCCTGCGGCTGCGTCGGCGCGCGGCTCATCGCGCAGCGCCAGCACGCCCGCGAGCGCGCCGTCGGCGAGAACCACCACCGCCGTCTTGCCATCCGCCTCGAGGCGGGGAACGGCTTCGGAGAGTGCGCCGAGGTTCGCCCCGGCCTCCGCCGTGTGCCGCGGACTGCCGACGCTGACCTTGCGACCGTTCACCGTCGCCGTGACCGCCCGCCCCGGAACGGCACCCTGGCCGGACGCTTCGGGCGTCGCGATGCCGCGCGCCGTCGCCTCCGTCATGACGGCCTTGGCCAGCGGGTGAGAGGAGCCTTGCTCCGCGCCCGCTGCGAGGGCCAGGACCTCGTCCTCGGACATGCCCGGCATGGGCAGGATGTCGGTCACCCTGGGCTGGCCTTCGGTGAGCGTGCCGGTCTTGTCGAAGGCGACGGTCCTGGCGGCGCCGATGGCCTCGAGCGCGGCGCCACCCTTGATGAGCAGTCCGCGGCGGGCGCCCGCCGAGAGACCCGAGGCCATGGCGGCGGGAACCGAGATCACCAGCGCGCAGGGGCAGGCGATGAGCAGCACCGCCAGGCCGCGATAGATGCTGGTCCACCAGTCCCAGCCCAGCAGGAAGGGCGGCACGAGGATGACCAGCAGGGACACAACCATCGCGCCCGGTGTCCACCAGTTGGAGAAGCGCTCAATGAAGCGCTGGGTCGGTGCTCGGGAGGCCGTCGCCTCCTCCACCATGCGGATGATGCGGGCGATGGTGTTGTCGGAGGCGGCGCGGGTCACCCGTGCGCGCAGCGCCCCGTCGGCGTTGATGGAGCCCGCGACGACGGCCTCACCGGGGCCGCGGGAGACTGGGACGCTCTCGCCGGTGACCGGGCTCTCGTCGAGGGCGGACTGCCCCTCCTCGATGGTGCCGTCGCAGGGCACCCGGTCGCCGGGGCGGATGAGGACGAGGTCGCCCACGGCCAGCGAGGCGGAGGGCACCGGCTCGGCCGAGCCGTCGGCCCGCAGGCGGAGCGCCGTGCGCGGCATCAGCTTGGCCAGCGCCTTGATGCCCGCCCGGGCGCGCCCCGCCGCCACGTTTTCCAGCAACTCCCCGACGGCGAAGAGAAGCACGACCACCGCCGCCTCCTCGGCGGCGCCGATGACGGCGGCGCCGAGAGCTGCGGTGACCATCAGGGTCTCGATGGAGAAGGGGCTGCCTGCCCGCGCCAGGGCGAAGGCACGACGCCCGAAGGGCACCAGCGCCACGCCTGTCGCGGCCAGGAAGAGCGGATAGGTCAGCCGGTCCGGCAGGAACAGGGACAAGGCGTAGGCCCCGAGGACCAGTGCTCCAAGCAGCCAGACGAGACGCGCCTTGCCGGTCGCGTACCAGGGCTTCGCGGCGTCGGACGGATCGTCATGGTCAGCGTGGGAATGGCCGAAGGCGCCGCCGTGGCTGTGCCTCTCATGGGTGGCCGGACGGTGGTCATGGCCATGCCCATGGCCCGCATGGTCAGGCCCGCGGCAGTTGTGGTGGTCATGATGCTGCGACGGGGAAGGCGCGGCGCCGCCCGCTGGCCGCCCCTCCGTCGGCAGGGGCCGGGCCGTGTAGCCCAAGGCGGAGAGAGACCGCTGGACGGCGGCGGCATCCGTCTGGCCGGGCTCCATGCGAAAGGTCAGCCGCTCCGCCATCAGGTTCACCGTCACGCCCGAGACGCCGGGCAGGCGCCTCATCGCGGTCTCCACCTTCGCGACGCAGGAGGCGCAGTCCATGCCCTCGACGTGCCACGCGACGGGTGGAGCCTCCTCCATGACGTCCAGCCGGGTGGCCTTGAAGCCCAGCGCCGCGACCTGCTGCTCGATCGCCTCGGGAGGGCTGCCGCCGGGCGCCAGGATTGCCCCGAGACGTTCGGCCATCAGGTTGACGTTGACCTCGCTGACGCCGGGCAGGCGCGAGACCGCCTTCTCGACCTTGGCGACACAGGAGGCGCAGTCCATGCCGTCCACGCGCCAAGTTACCTGCCTCCCGCCGTGCCCGCTTCCGCTGCCGTCCATCGCCCAGACTCCTGCTGACGGCCCCCTAGATACGACTTCCAGCCGCTGGAGGTTCAAGCGGCGTTCGGCCGAAAACTGGATTTTCCCCGGATCTGCGATACCCGCAGCGGTGCCAGGGCTGTGGACCGGGGCGCCCTCGCACCATCTGATCCGGCATGTAAAGTGCGACGCGGCACATGAGCATTGGTGACCTGTCCCGGCTCACGGGGGTCAAGCCGACGACGATCCGGTGGTACGAGCCCGAGGGGTGGCTGCCTCCTCCCGGCCGCACCGGGGGTGGCCACCGGAGCTACGGGGACGCCCATGTCCGGCGGCGGGGCTTCATCCGCCACTCCCGCGAGCTTGGCTTCTCGATGGCCGACATCCGGTCCCTCCTCGAACTGGTGGACCGGCCCTGGGATGACTGCTCTGCGGCGCATGCCACTGCGCCGCCACGGAGCACGGCTGATTAAACGGATGTGCCGGACGCCTCGGCGTCCTGCGCAGACGGGGGCCACCGGAAGCGGCGTGCGTGGCTCACATGAGGCGTCGGCAATCCTGCACAAAGGTCGCAGGCGCTGAACCAAATAGTGCGGGCGGAGATAGAGCTCAAAATTGGAGACGAGTTTCGGAGGTAATTTGGGAAGAGCAGTTTTAATACTTAGGCTATGCCGTTTTGGAAGGAATATGAACTTAACTGTCATCCGCTCTTCGCAGGGCTGACATGACCGCTGCCTAGTCTGCCGCGCGGCAGCAACACGCTGTTGATCGGGAGAGACGAGTTCATGGCCACTGAAGACCAGACCCCCGCCACCGCGAAGAACGTCATCTTCATGCTGCCTGATGGCGCCTCGGCGTCCTACATGGCGAACTACCGCTACTTCAAGGAAGGCACCGAGGGCCCTGTCTGGGAGCCCCTGCTGAAGGGCATGGTGCAGACCGACTCCTTCAGCAATCCGGTGACCGACTCGGCCGCTGGCGCCAACGCCTACGCCACCGGCGTCAAGACCCGCAACGGCTCCGTCGGCGTGGACTTCTTCGGCAACGAGCTGACCTCGGTGACTGACCTGGCCTCCGATGCCGGTAAGGCGACGGGCATCGTCTCCACCGCTGCCATCACCGATGCCTCCCCTGCGGCCTTCGGCGCCAGCAACCCGCTGCGCGGCAACCAGGCCGACATCGCCCAGCAGTACATCGGCGACAACCAGTTGGACGTCATCCTGGGCGCCGGCCGCAACCAGTTCACCACCGAGGGCGAGGGGGGCACCCAGCCCGACGGCACCGACCTGTTCGGCCTCGCCGAGCAGCAGGGCATGACCTATGTCTCGAGCGCCGAGGAGCTCGCCCAGTTCGATGGCGAGCGAATCCTTGGCCTTTTCAACAATGAGGACTACCTCGACGCGATCGGCGAGCGCCCGGCCGAAGAGCCGAGCCTTGAGCAGATGACCGAGGTGGCCCTCGACACCCTCTCCAAGGACGAGGACGGCTTCGTGCTGTTCCTGGAAGAGGAGAACACCGACACCTTCGGCCACGCCAACGACGCGGCCACCGCCATGCACGCCCTGTCCTCGTTCGAGGCCAGCATGCAGAAGGTGCTGGAGTTCCAGAAGGAGAACCCGGACACGCTGGTGGTGATGGTCGCCGACCATGACACGGGCGGCATGTCGGTGCAGCCTTCGCCCGACGCGTCTCCGGCGGTGTTCCGTGACTTCACGGCCACCGCTGCCGAGATGGCGGAGCAGTTCGAGGGCGCCGACGCCGCTTCGATCCGCGACACTGTCGCCGAGCACACCGGCCTGACGCTGAGTGACGAAGAGATCACCGGCCTGCAAGGCAGCGAGAACGCTACTCTGGCCCTTGCGGAACTGCTGAGCGCCAAGGGCGGCGTGGAGTTCACCACCTCAGGCCACACGGCAGTGGACGTTCCGATCTATGCGGTGGGCCCGGGCGCCGAGTTGTTCATGGGCGTCCAGGAGAACGCGGCGGTCGGCCAGCATGTCGCCGACGCGATGGGGCTGGAGCTCCCTGCGGACCAGCAGGACAGCGGCGCCGACCGCTTCGCCGTCACCAACCTGTTCGACAGCGCCTTCGGCAGCATCCCGACGGTGAACACCATCCGCAACCTGGTGTCGCAGATCGGCGACGATGGGCTGGATGGCCTCGCCGACCGCTTCGCCAACCTGTGGAGCGGACTGGACAACGCCGATTTCCTGTCCAGCGTGCTGGAGAACACGCTGGACGCCGCCCCTGGTGAGGCGAATCTTGCCTACTGGACCGGTGTCCTGGAGACCAACGGCGGCGACCGCGGCGAGGTGCTGCTGGCCGTCTCCGAACTGCCGGAGCACCAGGAGGCCCTGCTGGAGACCCCGGTTTCCGACGCCGAGTTCAGCCCGATCGCCTGAGCGAAGCGCCGCGGCGGTCAAGATGATGGCCCCACCGGGAAACCGGTGGGGTTCTTGCATGTCCAGTATCCGAGAAGCGGACTGGCGGAACGCCATTGCGGATCATCTGGAACCGTTACCGGCTCCCGAAACGGGAGAGCCGTCACCCATTCCAACACCTCTGCAACCCGCCTGCACCCCAGCGGTTGCGGCGAGATGTGGTTCCGTTGCCCTGGGGCTCGCCGCGCCGGTGCCGCGGCAGGTTCTGAAGCTGCCGCGAATCATGTCCGCGGGGCCAAATTGCCGGAAGCCGGTACGGGTCGAACAACGCCATGAACAGCTTCTGGTATGTGCTCCTGCTCGCCCTACTGCCCGGCGCAGGCAACTTCGCTGGCGGCATGGTCGCGGAGTTCGGGAAGACCTCGCCCCGCCTGCTGAACTGGGCGCTCCACGCTGCCTCCGGAATCGTCATCGCCATCGTCGCGGTCGAGCTCGTCCCCGAGGCCCTCGGCAAGCTCGCCGGATGGTGGATCGCCGCCGCCTTCGCGGCGGGCGGGGCGGCCTACGTGCTGATGGAGATGCTGGTCGAGCGGCTACAGGGCCAGGGCGGCGGCGGCGAGCGCACCGGCATGTGGATGATCTACGTCGCAGTCGCGGCCGACCTCGTCAGCGATGGCCTGATGCTCGGCACCGGATCGGCTGTCTCCTCAAGCCTCGGGCTGGTCCTGGCGGCAGGCCAGGTCCTGGCGGACCTACCGGAAGGCTACGCGACGGTGGCCAACTTCCGCGACAAGGGAGTGCCACGGCGGAAGCGCATCCTGCTCTCGGCCTCCTTCTTCTTCTATGTCGTGGGCGCGGCTCTCCTGGCCTACTTCCTCCTCCGAGCCGCCTCCGAGGGCCTGAAGATGGCGGCTCTCGTCTTCGTCGCCGGTCTGCTCACCGTCGCCGCCGTCGAGGACATGCTGGAGGAGGCGCACGAGGCGCGTGAGGACAACCGCCTGTCCGTCCTCGCCTTCATCGCGGGCTTTGCGCTCTTCACGCTGGCCTCGGCGGGGCTGGAGGCGGTGGTGGGCAGAGGCGACGGCGCCGGAACCGGCGGGGGTACCGTCCAGGGCAGGGATGCGGGAGAAGGCTGACGCCGGACCCAAGCCGTCCGACGCACCTTCCGCCTCAACGGGAACCGCCGCGGTCCCGGCCGGTCGGCCGCGCAACACCTTGAAGGCCCGCACGGCTCTCGCCCACGCGCTCGATCTCCTGCGCAAGGTGCTCATAGTCGAGCTCGAGCGCGTCGACGCCGCCGTGTTGGGCGGCGCGCAGGGCGGCGGCCTGCCGCCGCGTCCATTCCACGAAGTCTTGCTCGTAAAGCGCGGCCGCATGGGCCGCCGGGGTTGAACCCACCATCCCTGATTTCCTTTCGCGAGAATACTTCGCGCTCCACCGCCTTGCCTCGTGGTCAGAAGTCGCTATCACGAGGAAGGGCAGTCACCGCGCCCACAAGCGGGAATCAGCCGTCCACGGAGTCAACGCTGCATCCCGCGCTGTCGATGAGAAAGCTGACGACCTGCGGATCGCTCGACTGGTCAAGGCGGACCTCGCCGGAGTTCACGTCCGTCTCCACTGTGACGAAGTGACCGAAATGCGCCTTGAGCTTCTGGCGGACACGCTCGGCCACGTGTTCGTCCGTCATGCCTGTCACCCGGTAAGTCCGCATTCTGTCCTCCTTCCAGGCGCCTGGCCCGCGCGGAACCAAGGGCTTACGGTGGCGTGGCGAGCGCCTGAGTTCGTTATCGGGCCTTGACACCAACACGCGCCGCGGCCTCGGGTTGACGGCACCGCAGCGGCTGGAACGGCGTAGTGAGCCTGAAAGCCGTCGGGCTGGCTGCGTGCGGGGGTGTCCGCCGTTACGGGAAAATTCCATATTCCGCATTCCCTCAAGCCTAATGGGAGGCCACTCCATGGCGGCTCGCTGCCCGTCCCTGGAGAGACGCATCCTTGCCGCCTTCCAACAAGCTCTCGCCGAGAGCCGCTTTGACGTCGCGGAACACCGCCTGTGCGCCGTGGAGGCTCTGGTCCCAGGTGGCGCACCGGGAATGGCGCTCTCGGCGGCTTACCTGTCGGCTGCGGAGCCTGACCCACAAAGCTGAGGCGGTCGCTCGCTTGGCCAGCCGCTTGCGATGCAGGCTCGCCGCCGAAGGTTGGACTGCGGCGGCATTTCCATGGATCGCCATCACTGGAACCGGCAAGATGCGGAGGGGCACGCGAAGCTGATACCGTCTGCCGGACATGTTTTGTCGTAATGTGACAGGAAACCGCTTCCTCGCAGCGCTTGTTGGGAACACGCCGGTACGTCGGTCGCGGCCGCCCCGCGTTCCACGGCCGGGCCTCTGCCGTTCCTCCAGATCTGAAAGGCATTCCATGCGCGCACAAGAGATGATCCGCACGCACCCGCAGGTGAAGGGCGATGTCAACGACGCGCTGATCCGGTGCATCGAGGAATGCTATTCCTGCGCCCAGACATGCATCGCCTGCGCCGATGCCTGCCTGGGCGAGCAAATGGTCCAGCAGCTTGCGCAGTGCATTCGCCTCGACCTGGACTGCGCCGACGTCTGTGCCGCCACCGGTGCGCTTGCCAGCCGGAGGACCGGCTCGAACGAGGCCCTCCTCCGGCAGATGCTGACCGTCTGCGAGACGGCCTGCCGCACCTGTGCCGAAGAGTGCGACCGCCATGCCAGCATGCACGAACACTGCCGCATCTGCGCCGACGCCTGCCGCGGTTGCGAGAAGGCCTGCCAGGAGGCGGCGGCCAGCATCACCGCCTGAGAAATGGCGCCGCGCCGGTGGCGGCAATGGCCACCGGTGTTTCCGGTTGCCTCAGCCGCGAAGGAATCCGACTGCGGCACCCGCCCGGCTGCCTGCCGTCCAGCCGCCTGCCAGCGGGGCAAGGCGCCGAACCTTGCGAAGCCTTTTAGCGACGGGCTTGACCTTCCCACAATGGGAATCCCCATCTCCATGGCGCGAAGGCAATGCGAAGGAGGCACCCATGTCGCGCTTCAAGATCCCGAACATGGCTTGCGGCGGCTGCGCCAAGGGCGTGATCGCCACCGTGCACGAGGTGGACCCGGACGCTGCGGTTCAGGTCAAGCTGGAACAGCGCGAGGTCATCGTGGCCAGCAAGGCGGCCGACGCCGGCACTTTGGACCGTGCCCTCCGCGCTGCGGGCTGGAACAGCGAGCGCCTGCCCTGAAGCAAGTTTCCGCCGCGCCTGCCGCATTGACCCCGTGCGTGCACCCCATGATCGCAAGCTTGCTAGGTGAGGCTTGAAGGAAATAGAGGCCGACCGAGGTCGGCGCTCTCTTCCATTACCGTGGTGATCTGGGCGGCGGATCGGATGCGCAATCCAGATAGCCACGGTACCCGACCCGAAGGCTCTCCCCGATCTCAAAGAGCATGTCAGCCTCGCGATGCGCGGCCGCCCCGGGCCCGCCAGCCCCTTCCGCGCGGTCGGGCATGATTGTCATGCGGAGCGGGCCCGCAGCGAGGAGAAAGCGATCCGCCGCTCCGGCGGGGCCGTCGGCGGGTGGTGCTTCCAGGGAAACCAGGTGTCCGTTCAGCTTGAGCATCCCGCCGAGCGGCGGCCCGTCCGGCTGCACCCGCACCGCAAGGACAGGCCTGCCCGACCGGGTATAGCGGAACGCACAGTGCGATTCTGCGCCAACGGCCTGGCGGATTTCCGCGTCGTTCATCGTGGCAGGGTCGAGCGTGGCGACCACAGCATTGGCGACGGCCTCATCGGCGGACACCACCCTGGCGACCTCGGGCGCCCGAGGCGGCTGGACCGCATCGTCCGGTGCGTCGTTCTGATCGCAGCCCGCGAGCAGGCCCAGCAGGGCTGCCAGGGATAGGCATACCCGTCCGGCGGGTGGAAGGAATGGGTCCATCAGTCCCGCGCCTCCAGGTCTCGGATAAGGTACTTCATCTCAGCAATTTCGCGCTCCTGCGCCTCGATGATCTCGTCCGCGAGCTTGCGGACGCGCGGATCGGAGATCTGCGAACGCTCGCTTGTCAGGATGGCGATCGAATGATGCGGGATCATGGCCCGCATGTATTCGGTGTCGTTCACCGTAGCCTGACTGCGCACAAGCCAGAGCGAGAGGGCAAACACGGCGGCGGATCCCCCGAATATAGCGAGATTGACTGCGCGCTTCCTGTACATTCCCAGCATGAATCCGAGCATGATGACCGACATGGTCGAGCCCATGACGAGGGCCATCCATGCTCGGGTCTCGCTCCAGAACACCTGCTCCCATGCATAGGTGTTCAAGTACATCAGGCCGTACATGACCACCGTGGACGTTGCGATCATCGCGGCGAAGCGCCAGTAGGACATTCCCATGGGCTTGTGCTCCGGCGTCAGTTCGTCTGGCCGCCGCCATCGGCGGTGCCGCCCAGCGCGGCGTAACGCTCGGGCGTCATGCCCGGCAGTTCCTTGACGAAGGCGGCAATGCTCCAGATCGCCCGGTCGTCATGGGTCGGTCCGAAAGCTGGCATCCCAGACATCTTGACCCCATGCCTGACGAGCCAGAACACTTCCCTCGGCTCCCACTCGGCCGCTGCCTCAGTGAGATGAGGTGGCCGCGGCCGCATGCCGCTCGCCCACTCAGCCCGCTCGACGCCCGGTCCGGCATGGCAGTGCTGACACATCGCCTTGTAGGACGCCGCCCCGGTAGCGACCATGTCCGGCGTGATGCTCTCCGGAGCAGGCACATTGGCCGCGTGCCGCTTGACCGAGTTGCGGAAGGTCGTATCGAACGCCCAGCGGGTGAACGAGGCGTGCTCCTCTGTCGCAGCGACGTTGTAGGCACCGGCGTAGGCGGTGACGAGGCCGACGGCGCCAAGCAGAGCCAGAACGCCCAAGGCGCCCGCCGCGATGCTGGCGCCTATCGCTTTCCTCCGGTTGTCCATGTGGTCCCTTTCCTGACTGTCCTTACCTTCCGGTGGCCCGATCGCATGCGGTCCCTGCCTGTCGCGCTCCGGTCAGAACCGCACAGGAGATCTGCCCCGCAAGCCTTTTCCAAAGAGCGGTCTCACCTGAGGCATTCTTCACGCATTCCACGGCGCGTCATGTGCTGGGCGCGTTCGAGCCAGCACATCCGAAT
Organism: Roseomonas sp. E05; assembly: GCF_030063475.1. Classification (GTDB taxonomy): domain Bacteria; phylum Pseudomonadota; class Alphaproteobacteria; order Acetobacterales; family Acetobacteraceae; genus Pseudoroseomonas. Next base: position 174 of record NZ_JASIRT010000057.1, on the reverse strand, counting down.
TCTCCTGGCAGGCGCAACCCCGGCCGAGCCGCTGGGTTTGCGCCTGCGATTACGACAAATTATGTCAGTGCGCCGCGGGCGAGCGCCCTGCTTGACCTTCCCACCATGGAAGCCCCCCATTTGGTCGCTTCGGGCCAGAGCCAATCCGCCGAGGCGGACCACCACGGGAGACGG
>NZ_JASIRT010000056.1 GCF_030063475.1 Roseomonas sp. E05 | reverse complement strand
ATCCGCAGGCGCGCTCGCCCGGCGGAACGGCTCCGGGCGGGCTACGCCCACCCTCCGCCGCACCGCCGGGCGCTCATCATAATTGCCGATTACCGCTCATCGTAATCGCCGGGCGCCACCAGCTATTCCGGCCAAACCGGCTCAGCAGTTCCAGTAAGTCCGGGATACTAAGTAGCCGGGCGGGCTCACGGCGCAGTTCGGCCACAAAGATCTGCATCTCGCGCAGGCGCCAGATGCTCGGCAGGCTTTGATTTGCTAGCTCGACCGGGATACCGAGCGCCTCTGCGTAGCTACGCACCGGCCCCAGCCGGCGCCAGTCGCGAGAAATGATCGCGCAGCGTGACCAGCTCCAGTCGGGATCCAGACGCGACAGGCGCAGGAGCTCGTCTACCGCCGCGACAGCCTGCGCCGTATTGCCAGGCCGGCATTGTAGAAGCTGCACTCGCCCCTGTGCTACCGGATCGAGCGCAGTCAGTGCGCCGCCGGGCCGATCTTTCTCCCGCCTCCGATTTATGATGATGTCATGATCGCGCTTCATTCGGGCAGTTGCCGGGGCGATCACCGAATTGGCTGCGTCGATAATGTTGCGGGTTGACCGATAGTTCTCGATCAGGAACTCGGGCTTCGCTCTGTAGTCGGCTTCGAATTGGCGAATGAAGCGCACAGAGGCCCCCGTGAAGGCGTAGATATTCTGGTCATCGTCGCCCACAGCAAAGAGGCTCAGCCGCAGGTCCGGATCTTCGAGAGAGCGGCCCGCAACGGCCGAGATTAGCGCGTACTCCTTGGGGCCAATGTCTTGATACTCGTCGACAAGAATCCAGCGATAGCCTTGGATTAATGTATCGCGCTGCGCTTCAGCCTCGTCCTTGCTCAGACCATCGCCGCTCAGTAGCCGAACCGCCTCGTCGAGGATCCCATCAAAGTCGCGGGCGTCAACAGAACTCCCGGCGAAGCTTACGCCGACCAGGCGCATCGCCAGCGCATGGCAGGTCGAAACCGTGACACCGATAGCATCATCGCCGATCAGATGCCTTAGACGCACGCGGATCTCTGCTGCCGCATGGCGATTATAGCTGAGGACAAGAATGCCGCGCGGGTCTTCGCGCTTCACACGAATCAAATAGGCAATTCGATGGACAAGAACCCGCGTCTTGCCGGAGCCGGGACCAGCGAGGACCAGAACGTTGGTCTGCTCGCGATCATCTGAGACGATCTTCTGCTGGACTGGGTTGTCCAGCGCCTCAACGATCGCCTTCCAGGACGCACCGGTAGTCCGGCGCCGGATCTCTGTCCCTTTCCCCGGCAGCCACCGGTCCAGGAAAGCGTCGCGCTCCAACAAGAAGTAGTCCTCGGAAAGCCGTAGCGCCTCATCCATTGAGACAAGGCCCCTGTCCGCATAGGCGGCCATTACGTGGGTCTGGATCGTTTGCTCATTGTAGTGTTCCTCCAATGGGAGGAAATCCTTCTGCGTGAAGCTCCCGCCGCCGCGGCGCAGATGGACCGTCATCGCCGGGCGGAACACCGTCAGCCCCTTGCCCAACGTCATGATTCCTTGCTCATGTAACCACAACAGTGCGCGCTCCAGGAGCTTGCTCATGTCCCGCACTTCTCCACGCAAGAGGGCGTCGCCGTTCAGGGCTGCAATCAGATCACCCAGGGTGGTCTCAACCTGGAGGTCCTTGCCGCGCGTGCCTTTCGGTATCTTGCTTATGAGATGACCGAGCAGAAGCTCCCCAGCTTGGCGTCGGACGGTTGCGGTTCGTTCTAGCGCGTTCCAGGTCCGTTGCAGTGTCACCAGCAAGGTGTTGCGGGAGTTCTTGCGTAGGTGAATGTTACCCTTTCCACCATCCTCGTCTCGACCGTCGCGGGTCATGCCGCGCAGGAGCTTCTCGATGAGATCCGGGCGGACGCTGGCGTGCCCCGCATCCCGCAGGAACTGGCAGATTTCCGATAGATGCAGTGGCAGGGCTGTGTCGCCAGTGACATCGGGAGAAGCCTCACGCATCAACGCGATCAGGCCGGCTTCCAGCCGCGAGGCCATCTTCAACCGATGCTGGGAGTGTCCCTCAATGCCGACATGCACAAAGACCGTCACCGCTAGATCGTTGCGCACAATCCCGAGCGCCTCGAGATCAGTCATGGCCTTACTTAGCCCGCCGCTCGTCAGCCCACTGACGCCAACCAGCTCATCAGTCGAAATGCCCTGGTCGGGTGGTGCATTCATCAGGTGGCACACGATGTTGAGCAGCTGCTTGTGCCTTGTATTGGTGATGCTGCCCTTTAATCTAGTGAGTATCTCCTCTACCTCCTGCAGATTGCGAACGCGCAGAGACGAGGGGAAGACTTGAACTCGATTCTCCTCTCGGCTCAGCAGTATGGCCTCTTCGAGCCAGGAGATGGCGGTTTTCACGCGCGTATCTTCGGTGGCACTGTCCCGCTCGAACTCCTGATCACGCTCGGCTCGCACGATCTCGCCCGATGTGGCGACTACTTCGCCTGTCTTCCTTGTCTTCTCGTCCAGCCTACGGAGCGCCTTGAGGATTGCACCGATCTCGTGCCTAGCTAGCCGGGAACGCGCGGAAAGCGAGAACTGACGTTCTACGTCGTCGGAGGCGAAGAGCAGGACGCAGTCAGCGTGAGCTCGATCTCGGCCCGCGCGACCGGCCTCCTGCACATAATTCTCGAGGGAACCGGGGATGTCGCCGTGCACAACTAAGCGGATGTCTGGCTTGTCGATTCCCATTCCGAAGGCGTTGGTTGCTGCAATCACTCGCAGTTCCCCGGTGCGGAACCGCTCCTGGATGCTGCGCTTTTCATCGGGGAGAAGACCCGCGTGGAAGCGTTCGGCCGCAAGCCCCTGTTGTTGCAGGAAGTCCGCGACGCGCTCCGTTTCCCGTCGTGTCGCGCAGTAGACGACTGCTCCCGAGCCACCATCGGAGGGCAGCTTCGCCCGGATTACATCGAGGATATCCGTCAGCTTCGCGCTCTTCTGGGTGGAGCGCACCTCGAATGTCAGGTCGGTGCGCACTGACCCGCCGTCGAGCAGCATGAGATCCGTGCCCAGACGGCTACGAAAATGGTCCCGGATATCCCAGACCACATCTGGTTTTGCTGTGGCAGTCAGGCAGAGGATTGGCGCGTGCGGCTGATCGCCGGAGAATTCCTTGATGAAGCGGCTGACGTACCGGTAATCGGGCCGAAAATCGTGGCCCCACTTCGAGACGCAATGCGCTTCGTCCAACACCCAGATTCCGACCTGCCGCTGTGCCAACGTTGCGCGCACCGAAATGCTGCGCAACTGCTCGGGCGAGATGAGCAGAATCGCCGCTTCGCCCAGACGCACCTGGTCAAGCGCATTCTGCCTCTCGGGCATCGAGAGCATGCCATTGACCGTGACAGCTGATGAGATGCCGGCCCGTTCTAGACCCTGCACCTGATCGGTCATCAAAGCGACAAGGGGTGAGACTACGACTGTTAGTGCACCGGTTCTGTCAAACTTGGTGAGTGCAGGGACCTGATAGCAGACTGACTTCCCCGTGCCAGTGGGTAAGATGCCGAGGACACTTTGTCCCCGCATTGTCTGGTCGACGATACACTCCTGCAGCGGGCGCCCCATGTTATCGGTGGGCTGCGGGCGGAAGCCTTCGAACCCAAACCATCGAGAAAGCGCCCGCACTGGATCGCTTGTTTCGCGGCACCATACGCAGCTGGATCTGTCGCAGACCATATCGCGCAGCTGTTGGACAATCAGCGCGGCTTCGCGATGCTGGGCGCGTACCCAGGGCGGCATGACGGAGTTACCGCCGGCAACAGAGATCCAGGACAGTGCATAGGCCATGGGCCAGCCCTGCCGGGGCGAGGAAAGTTCCTCCACGGTTCGCTTAGTGCGGCACTCGCAGGCGCGGCCTACGAGCAGCCTCCGAATTGCCTCATATGCCTCCGCAATGGGCGGCGCTGCGGCCGTACGAACATAGCGAAACACGGCGTCAAAGCCGCCAGAGTCCTCCATCCGCGTGGTCAGGAAATGATAGGCGGTCACCACGTCGGGTTCTTCTGCGTTCAGGTGACACAAGGCGTCGATCTGGTTTTGCAGCACCTGAAAAACTAGACGTGCATCTAACTCGGGGTCGTTCACGTGCCCCGCCTGTAAGCGACCGTCGTGGTAGTGTTTTACTAGATGGTGATAGGGATTGCGCGGGAAGGCGAGCGGGTTAAGCCATAGCGTGTCAATCGGCGCGCGAGCCAACTTCGCCAGCATGGGCCGGGTTGCTGCAAGATGCGGAAGATCATGGCGCAAGATGTTGTGGCCGATGAGGTGATCAGTGTCGCGCAACGCCCGTTCCAACTGGTCCAGGGCGCTTCCCAGTTCCCCGCTTCGCGATTGGATTCCGGGTGCATCGCCGTGTCGAACTGCGGCGAAAGCGAAGATCCGGGCGGTTTTGGGATCCACCTCAAGGTCAACGGAAACACATCGCGCCAGAAGCGTGTGCAAGGGGAGAGGCATAGTGAGCGACGCGTCCGATCTGAGACTTGCCCGCAGGCTGAGGCAATCATAAACAAAAAGGAACAGTTAGATCAATATGTCGTGAAATTGTCCTTGCTCGTCGCTCCGCCCTGCCTGGGCTCTGTCTAGCCCCTGACTGTTGATTGATTGGGTCCGGACGGCCGCCCTTCGTCTTTTCGGGCCATCCTCGTTTCCACTTCGGTGACCTAGTTGAGATGTGGAGTACATCCGCTTGCTTCCGGTATTCCGGGCCAGCAGCGGATGGCTTTCAGTATCTTGCGAAGACAAAGGGTCTACGACGGGGTGTTTGTCCCCCATCACCGGTGCCGCCGCTGCCAGCGCCAGGTCCCGCTGGACGTGAAGAACGAATCGGGAACATACTGCGCGCGCCATGACCCACGCGCCGCTCGATCCCCAGACCCTGTACCGGATGCGGGAGACGATCCGCCGCCGCCTGGAGGAGGGCGCGACCGTCCGCGAGGCCGCTGCCGAAGCGCGGGGGATCGCCAGCGGCCGGGAGCCGGGCCGCGATCCCCGGCAGATTGACGCCGCTGTGCACGACCTGCTGGCCGAGATCGACGCGCTGCTGCCCGACCTGGCGCCCGTCGAGCACGATGGGCGGACCTATCGCGCGGTTGATGACCAGGAGGTCGCCTCTGCGCTGGCCTATGCGCTGGCCTTCGACGAGCGCGGCAAGCGACGGAAGACCGGCTGGGAAGGCATGTTCACCAAGATCGCCGCTGCCTCACTCGCCAAAATGCTCCGGCGGTCGAACCTGATTGTCTTCCAGGGGCCACCGACCCCGCACCACACCGGCGGCGACTATCGTGCCCCCGGAAAGAGCCAAGCCACCCGGACGAGGCGGGGCGGCTGAATGAGCTTTTCGCTCGTCTACACGGTTGGGCCTGACACCGATCAACAGCGTGGGCCGGTCGAGGTCCTCAAGGAGGACGTTCCCGACCGCGGCACGGCGCTGACCCGGGCTCGCACGCTGATGGCCGATGCGCGGATCTATGGCATCCACCTGCACGGCGACGACGGCAGCATGCTCGACGATGTGGAGCTGGCCCGCGAACTGCGGATGAAGCTGCGCCGGCGGATCCCCTACACTGACCAGCCGCCAAGCTGAGGGCGTGGCCCATACGGTCACGCGCCCGCAGGCGCAGCGCCGCCTGCACGCCGAGCCGCTCACCGCCTGGCGCGGCTGGCTGGTCTATGGGCACTGCGCGTCTGGCCACGCGCCCGGTCCCCAGACCGTGGAGGCTCTCCTGGCTTTTCCGGATGGGCCAAAGACCATAGGGCACCTGCTGCATCGGCTGCGCTGCCCGCAATGCGGAGCGCCGCCGGAAGGGCTGGCGCTTCGGCGGAATGTGCAGAGCCAAACCTGGGTGACCGTGCAGCTGCCGGCGCATCTGGAGATGCGGCGCGACGAACAGACCGACCTGCCCGGAACGGTGCGCGTGGAATGGTGGCGGCGCTGAGAGACGGCGCCGTGCGTGGCAGCGAGCTATGGCGGGCCGAAACCGCCCGGCAGCACGGGAAATGCGGGAGAACCAAGCTGCCCGGAGCATTGACACAAGCGCCACATCGCGGTGGATACCGATGCCCGCCTGCTGATGGTCATCCTGACAGCGGCCGACGTGCAGAACGCGCCCCGGGGCCGAGCAGATCGTCAAGGCCGTCCGCAGGCGCTGGTCCTGACTGAGGCATCTCTTCGCCGATGGCGCCTATGACCATGGAAAGCTGATGAGCGCCGTTGCCTACCGTGACTTCGTCATTGAGGTCGTGCGCAAGCTGCCGGATCAGAAAGGCTTCCAAGTTCTGCCACGCCGCTGGCTGGTGGAGAGGACCTTCGGCTGGATGACCCGCTGGCGTCGCCTGGCCCGCGATTACGGGCGCCGCTCCGACGTTTCTGAAGCCATAATCCACGTCACCATGGGCGCGCTCTTGATCAGGCGCATCGCTCATCCTCAAACAGGCACTAAGTGGCAAATGTACATCTTGCAGGCTGCGCCTTGAATTACAGAATTGTGAACGAGGGTCAATATCGCTCAGTCTTGGCTTTTCGGTGCGAAACAGAAACAATCAGCTTGCCGGGGCGTCTCAGCTGCAGATCTCCAGGCAAGCGATGGCGATTCGAGATGTTTGAGGAAGTCACTATGCACGCGCCGTTCTCTGGCCGTCTGGAGGAGATCTCATTCTCCTTGCGTCTTCAGTCTGCGGCCGAGATATCCTGGCAAGCAATGGTGCCGGCATTCAGTCAGACCCGGGCCGGTGCTACAATCAGTGTGAGTTGGCAGATGATCAGGATGGCAAACGCCATTTCATACTCGATCAGGCCATGAAGTGGCTCGGCGAGGATTATGCGCTGAGATTCATGCACGTGGAACGCGGCAAGCTCGGTGGATTCCTGACCAGTCTTTCCGCTTTCTCCTCGGGCGTGTGTCCGAGGCATAGCAGGTGATTCACACCACGAAACCTCCTGCACTCGAAGGGTGCCATAAACGTCCAGAGCAAGCCTCGAATGTGTCGCTGGCTGATTGTTGCCCAGGACTCTTCTTGCGCTGGGCGCCCCAGGTCAGACGAGGAAATGCAGCTGGAGCTTTCGCGCAAACGTCCGAATGGAGGCCATCGCCCGGCTGTATGCTCTTCGCATTTTCCGAAGCTGGCTTTCGATATGACTGCATATGCTCAAGCGGGTTCACTCTTTGCAGTATGCAGAAAAACCGCAGCCATTCGGTATGCGGGCGAAGATTGCCAGACGGAGCGGGGATCGCCTGCGCGGTTGAGAAAGGTGCAAGTTTGGCATCACTCGGTGGCCACCCAAAGGCTAGTTGGGAGAACTAAGAAATGAGTGCTATTCTGCCTGACGGCCTGTACCTACGGGCAGTGTCTGTCCTGTTGTCCGCAGGAATTCTGGCAGGTTGTGCGGTTGTATCAAGTGGGGAAACCGCGCCGGGAACTCGACCATCCGGTCCTGGTATCCTGTATTCTCTGCCGCGCGCTGATCTGGTCATGACTCTTACCGATCGGGATGGTCAGGCGGTTATCACGGTCAGCCAGCCAAATTACGGCGCGGATAACAACTATTCGTACTTACTGCGATATAACTCGAGCCCATTCTCACATGATACTGTCAAGGTTGAATTGGACAAGGATACGAGATTGCTCTCCCTTGTCGATGTGAAGGCTGAGGACCGAACGCGGGATGTGTTGATCGAGCTAGCAAAAGCTGTAGCGCTCTTCGAAGCTGCCGAGCAGGAGAATGATCAAGTGCTGATCAAGCTGCGGGTCGATCCTGCGGACCAACTGTCCGTTGATCGTTTCGTGGCGGCGGCAAACAGGGCGATGAGTGTGCATGGAAGCCTAAAATTCAAGGAGAAGAAATGCGCCCCGTCCAGCGTCAGTTTGCCTTGTTCGGGATACGAGCAGATGAGGAATGGTGCTGGTCTGCGTTTGGATGTAGTGCGTCCACAACCCTATTTCGCCGCTCCCGCAGATTGTACCGTCGGCATCTGCTATCGCGTTGCAATGCCCTACCGCCTGTCAGTGTCATTTGCAAACGGAGTATCTCAGGAAGAGCAAGTTTATCTGCCTAATGCAATGCCGCCAGTCGCAATCGACGTAAGTAGGTCTGCGTTTGTTACTAGCACCACAAAGCTAACTTTTCAGAATGGCATGCTTGCCACAAAGGAGTTTGATAAACCGAGCGAGGCTCTTGCAATAGCTTCCACGCCGGTTGAGATCGCCAAAGCTGTGCTCACAGTCGTGACCGATTTTATAAAGCTTCGGATCGATCAAACCAGTCAGGCAACGTCTTTCGCCGAAGCAGAAAAGAAGCGGTTGGATGCCGAGCAGGCGTTACGCGACGCCGTAAGCAACAGAGCGAATCGCGAGGCTGCTTTGGCTGCAATGCCACTTCTTGTCGTTGGAAGTCAAGGAACAGCGCGCAGAAGATCGCTGCCAGGTGTCACTCCAGGACAGGTGCGTCCCGAAGGAGCGCGAGAAGCTCCTGCGCCTAGTGGCGCACTTCCTGGACCGGTATTGCTGGACCCAGGATCCTTAGGGCAGGCGGCGTCGCCCTGAAGGCGATAGAACAGGAGGGCGTGGTGGATATATCAGGAAAGCAAAATAGGGATAAACGGTCGCGGAAGGAGCTGAAAAATGTTGCCGCGTTGAAGCAAGTGGAGTGGAGCTATTTCGATTCGCCTCAGCCTTCAACCGCATCTGGCACGGATCAGTATGGATGGACGCCACTGGATCTGGAGCATGTCTCTAGGTCCTACATGGAAGAGACAAACGGGGGTGGCCAGGTCGAACCTGTGCCTGGGTTCCGATCCCGTCGAGCATTGACCGAGGGCCTCTCCCAGGGCCAGCCGGATCCGGGACGGATTGGGCTGAGGGTGCTGCGGCCGGAAGTACGCTTCGGAACGGACGAGCGAACCGAGATCTCAGAGACAGCTAGCATACCGTGGCGATCAATCTGCCACCTCATGATTAGTGGCCCGGATGGTCGTTCGCTGAACGGTACCGGCTGGCTTGCAGGTCCAGATCTGGTGGTAACGGCGGGCCATTGTGTGTCGGATGCAAGGATGGGAGGAAAAGCGTCGCAAATCACGGTGGTGCCTGGAAGTAATGGCGCTTACCCCCCTCCCTATGGCACTCTGGATGCCGTTGGAGCGACAACGCTTCCAGGTTGGGAGACGTCACAAAATCAGAATTTCGATGTCGGATTCATAAAGCTTCCTAATAAGAACGTGGGACAGCAGCTCGGTTGGTTTGGCACGGCGGTTATCGACGATCTCAACGCACTCAAGGTGATCGTGAACCTCGCGGGCTATCCTGATGATAAACCGCTGGGTACAATGTGGTTTAATTCAGGCAGAATCATCAAGACCGATGCCCACCTTTTCGAGTACCTTCTCGATACTGAAAGTGGGCAGAGTGGATCACCAGTGTTTTGGTCAGGACCGAACGGCCAAAGGATTGCGCTCGGGGTCCATGCTTATGGAGATGGGCGATCAAACAAGGCCTTGAGGATCACCGCGGAAATATACGGCTACCTGCAGCAGCTTCGAGGCTTCTGATCTCCTAAGGTTGCCGAGTCGGGGTTGATCGGCTTTGCCCCGCCGGAGGCAAGTGGTTGCATTTCCAGTCCGCAGTCGAGGAGGACTCACCGACTCTCCTGCTCGCCTTGAAATGGGAGGCTTCGATGAGTGATGCGGCGTCCAATGCGGACGAAAGCGTTGCTGCTCCTGGGCTCGCGGGAGCACAATACACTGCTGTCATCTACTTCCATGGCATGGGCAGTCAGCGGCGCTTTGAGGAGAGTAGCCGCCTTATCGACGGCCTTGATAGTTTTCTCGCCGACAGCCACGCCCAGGGTAATTCTCGAGGGTTTCTCTCGAAGATAGCACCTCGCCTCGAGCCTGCACGTGACGATCCCAGCAAGACGTACACCTTCATACGAGTTCTCTATCATCCCTCTGCGTCCAAGGACGCTCCGAACGCACAAATCCGGTTCTACGAGGTGTACTGGGCGCCATTGATGGTGGGGGAGCGGTCGCCGACCGGTGTGCTCAGATGGATGTTCCGACAGGTCCTTCGCCCCTGGGGAACCTTGACCTCGCCTTGGCGCGAGCGTCAAAGGCTGCGGCGCGCCACGCTCGCGGCTCTTTATGAGGAGCGCCGGCGCCACCCCCCCGGCGTCGAGGCGCGGGACTTCTCAACGCTCGCCCGCCACTACAATGATTTCGAAGGGCCGGATGCCCTTCGCAACTACCGTGAGGGCAGCTTCGACCAGTTCATCGATTTCCTCGCCCGGTGCAACAGCGCGCGGCCGGAGACCGCCAAACGCCAGGAGCGCCTTGCCCGCGCCTGGCGCGACGCCTACCGGCGGCAGGAGATCCTCAACGCCTTCATCTTGCTCACGCTTGCCCTGACCCTGCTGCTCCTCGGCCTGGCCACCACGGCCCTGGCACTGGCGCTTCTTGAGCGCGCGACCACGTTCTTCGCGGATACGGCCCTCGAGAGCCTCTCGGCTCTCGCGCCTCCGACGCTTCAGACGGCCTTCGTCCTTGTGGCGGCGATGGCGGCCTTCTTCGGGCTCAGCAGTTTCCTCACCGAGTATCTCGGCGACGTCGAGGCCTGGGCGACCTATGAGGAGACAAACGAGAAGCACGAGCGGCGCGCGAAGGTCATCGATATTGGAGCAAGCACGCTGGCGCATGTGCTCGGCGACGAGCGCTGCGAGCGCGCGGTTGTCCTTGGTCACAGTCTCGGGTCTTCAATCGCACACGACACACTGCTTTCCGTGCTGCGTTTCAACCGGGCGCGCAACCGCCAGGACCCGATCCTCGGGCCGGTGCCACTGCACAAGGTCGAGCACTTCGTCACTCTTGGAAGTCCGATCGACAAGATCGAGTATTTCTTCGAGAGCTATCGTTCGGAGTTCCACCGGTACCGGCGCGTCGTCGAGTACCTGCGCGGCGATATCTGCACGGAGCCGTTTTGCCGGAATCGCAAACCCTCGATCCATTGGATCAACTTCTGGGACGACGCCGATCCGGTGAGTGGGCCGCTGCATTCGCCGGCCGGGCACCGAGGGTTCACCCAACGTGTGGACAACGTCCATGTCGAAAGCCTTACCTTTCCGAATCCTGGAGCATCGCACCGGGCCTATTTCTTCAATAGCAATGTCGTCGAATGTCTCTTCGGGGTCATCTTTTTGCGATCCTGGAGCTTCCGTACGCTGCCGCGGCGTCAGGGCCAGGATTATGATTGGGAGAGCGCCTATCTCGGGGGACCACTCGACTATCCGGGTCGGCGCCGCGGCTGGCTGCATCTTGCGGCCTTTATCCCCTGGGCGAGCCTGGCGGGCCTTGTGGCCTATGCAGTCGAGCCGGCCTGGGGGCCATGGCCCTGGGCGCCTGCAGGCCTAGCCGCTCTCACTCTTGCTGTGGCATCCCTTCTCAGTAGGGGCCGACGGCCCAGGCGACATCGGTCGCCAGGGAGTTCCTCTGAGGAGGCGTACGACATCGTGGGTTCCACTCCCCCTGCCAGAGAGGATTAGCCCCCGGTTCCATTCCCCACACCATTTCTCTCTTCTAAAGCGCTGATCTCCTTGAGTTTTCTCTCTCAAGGAGGCGCTTTCCCCCACAATTTCCCCCACACTCCGCCTGCGTCAGCTTGATCTAGGATGAGCGTAAGAGCGACCCACTGCCATTCTCTGGCGTGGGCCCTTTGGTCACGGATGCAAGCAATGTTTGAATAACTTCCGCAGTAACTCTACCTGTCTTGGGCGGTGGGTGAACGCTGGGCTGTCCAGAGAGAAGATTAGTATGACGATTGCTGGGACACACGACGCGGCGCTCGTCGCCCTCTCCATCCTGATCGCCATGGCGGCTTCCTATACGGCTCTCGACCTGGCCGGCCGTGTGCGTGCTTCCGGTGGTTGGGCGCGCCACGCCTGGCTCACGACTGCGGCCATCGCCATGGGGGGCGGCATCTGGGCCATGCATTTTGTGGCGATGCTGGCCTTCAGCATGCCGGGCATGGAGGTCAGTTATGATCTCGGCCTCACCCTGCTGTCTTTGGTGGTGCCGATCAGCGCCACCGGGCTCAGCTTCGCGGTGGTAAGCCAGGCGCGCCCAACCCGCATGCTGCTCCTGACGAGCGGCCTGTTGATGGGCCTTGGCATCGTGGCGATGCACTACATCGGAATGGCCGCGATGAGGATGGCGGCCGATCTTCGCTACGCCCATCTGTGGGTTGCGGTATCCGTCCTGATCGCGATCGGCGCCGCGACAGTCGCTCTGTGGCTTGCCAAGCAAACCCATCGCGTGGTGACGAAGATAGCGGCCGCGGTGATTATGGGCGTCGCGATCTCCGGCATGCACTATGCCAGCATGCGGGGAGCTGTGTTCACGGCGCACGCCAGCGTCGACATGGCGCATGGCTGGACAAGCCTGAACCAGGCGGCTGTTGCGCTTGCCGTGGCGGCTTCGACCTTCCTGATCCTCTTCCTCTCCCTGGTCGCGGCCATGTTCGACCGCCGCTTTGCCGTGTTGGCCGAGCGCGAGGCGGCGGCGCTGCGCCGGAGCGAGGAGCGCTTCCGCTCGCTCTACCGGCGGACGCCGCTCCCGCTTCATTCCCTCGACCAGGAAGGCCGGATCGAAGACGTGGCGGAAGCATGGCTCACGATGATGGGCTACCGACGCGACGAGATCATCGGACGGCCCTTCATCAACTTCATGACCGAGGCGTCTGCGCGGCAGTTCGTGCAGTCGGACTGGCCGCGGCTTCTGCAGCAAGGGGAACTCAGGGACGCCGAATACCGGGTTGTCACCAGGTCGGGCGAGTTCCTGGACGTCGTGGCCTCCGCCCGCGTCGAGCTGGAGGAGCAGGAAGGTGCGCCGCGCGTCCTGGGCGGGCTGACCAATGTCACCGAGCGCAAGCGGGTGGAGGCGGCGCTACGCCAGTCCCAGAAAATCGAGGCCATCGGCCAGCTCACCGGCGGTGTGGCGCACGACTTCAACAATCTCCTCGCCGTGATCCTGGGCAACCTCGAGCTCCTGCAACGGCGTCTGCCGAACGATCCCAAGGTGGCGCTTCTCCTGGAGAATGCTCTGCAGGGGGTGCATCGTGGTGCAGGGTTGACCCAGCGCCTCCTGGCCTTCGCCCGCAAGCAGGATCTCAAGCCCCGCTCGGTGGATATCCCGGAGCTCGTGCATGGAATGGCGGAGCTGCTCCGGCGCTCAGTCGGGCCAATGGTGCAAACCGAGGCACATTTTCCTTTGCCCCTGTCTCCTGCCCATGTGGATGCCAATCAACTCGAGCTGACCCTACTCAACCTCGCGGTCAATGCTCGCGATGCGATGCCAAACGGCGGCACGCTTAGCATTTCGGCGTCCGAACAGGCGGTGCTTCCGGGCGCATCGGATGGCCTGACGCCAGGAAGATACATTTGCCTGACGGTTGCCGACACCGGCACCGGGATGGACGCCACGACCCTGAGCCGCGCCACGGAGCCGTTCTTCACCACCAAGGGCCTCGGCAAGGGAACCGGGCTTGGATTGTCCATGGCTCACGGGCTTGCGGAGCAATCAGGCGGCCGGCTTGTCCTTCGGAGCGAGCTGGGGCGAGGAACTGTGGCTGAGCTTTGGCTCCCGGCGTCCCAAGAGGATCTGAAGCCGCGCCAGTCGGAAGCCGCCACGGAAGGAGCTTCGGTCATTCCGCAGACCGCGCCGCTCACGATCCTCGTTGTCGATGACGACGCCCTGGTCCTGGCCAACACGGCCGCGATGCTGGAGGATCTGGGCCATGCGGCCTTGCAGGCCCCCGGTGGGCAGGAGGCGTTGGCGCTGTTGAAAGCGGGCCATCAAGTCGATCTCGTCGTGACCGACCAAGCCATGCCGGGGATGACAGGCACTCAGCTGGCCACAATCCTCTCATCCGAATATCCGGACTTGCCGGTCCTGCTGGTGAGTGGTTACGCAGACCTGCTAGGTAGCACCGACAGCGAACTCCCAAGGCTGAACAAGCCTTTCCATCAGGCCGCGCTCGCGCAGGCGGTCAACGCTGCGGCGGGGACCGCGGAGAGAGCAACTGTTATCCCGTTGCACGGTCCGCGCGATCAAGGGTGTGGCGTTTCAGCCGTTCGCCGGAGGCTGCCTCCTTCGTGAGGTGTCTTACGCGTTCTGGGGAAGTGTCATTCCTGGCGTCGCTCCGCGCCAGCCTCGATAGACAGCGCCTCCGTCCGCGTCCGCTGCCCGCGCCGGAGGGCGGTCGCAGCGCGCCGCTGGTTCTCCTCAGTCGCCTCCAGCATCAGCACCCGCGCCAGCTTCGGATCCAGCATGGCGTGGGCCAAAAGGTCAGTGATACGTCCCCTGCGGGGTGCGCGTCGTAGCGTTGCCGTCGTCCTCCAGGACGAACAGCCGATCTGCAGAGCTACCAATCGGCATGGAAGCAGGCGGGGCCCGGCCCTTCAGGGCGTCCACCTGCTGCTGCACCAGCCTGGCCGAGCGCGCGGCCTGCTGGAGCGCCTCGTCGCCGGGATAGCCGCCGGGTAGGCCCGCGATGCCGAGTGCCTGCGCCTGCTGCCATGCCTGAGCATAGGCGCTGGGCCGCTGCTCTGGGGACAGCGCGAGGAGCGCCTGGGACTGCTCCCCGACCCACTGCACATGCTCGACGGTGCGCTGCCTCTGATGTTCATCCATTGCTTCGAAGGCGGCCTTGAAGCGCAGCGCCTGGTCCGGGTCCACCACATCGAGTTTCAGCATGCCGCGTGGAGTTGCCCCCATCAAACCGGACACGGGGCTGGTTGAGACTGGGCGCGGATGAACTCACGGGGTGAACACATCCGCAAGCCCTTGTGGGGGTGGACTTCGTTGTAGTCCTCGATCCG
>NZ_JASIRT010000055.1 GCF_030063475.1 Roseomonas sp. E05 | reverse complement strand
TGTTCGCATAGGCCTGCGACAGCGCCTCCTGCAGCGTCTGACCCCGCGCCTCACCCACCACAAACACAGGCGCCAGCAGCAACGCCGTTCCCAACACAACTCGCAGCCTCGCGGTGATCATCGGCGCATATCCTTCGGCGACAAAGTAAAGAGGATCATCGGCTCGGGGCGGAGGGGGTCAGCCCATCGCTCCAGATGTTGCCCGGCTCCGGCCGCAGCGGCGCGCTCCCGGAAGGGTTACCCTCGATGCTCCGGATGGTGGTGCCGCCGGCGCCGCCGATGTCCGGGGCGGAGGAGCCGCTGGAGCAGGCCACCAGCAGGACCGGCACGGTCAGGCCTGCCAGGCGCAACAGGATACGCATGGTTTCGTTCTCCTCAGGAAAGGGGCCTGACCGCAGTGCAGCTTAGGAAGCCGCGAACCGCGGCACAGACCTCGCCCGCCAGGGTGAAATCCGCCTCGCCGCGCAGCCACTCATTGAGGAAGCCGCTGATCAAGGCTTGCAGGAACAGTGCCGCGCGCTCGGGCGGCCACTCGGGGGAAAGCTCGCCACGTTCCGCAGCGCGGCAGAAGCTGTCGCGCAGGGTGGCGCGGATGGCGGCATCCGCCTGGCGGCGGCGCAGCAGCGCGGGCGCCATCTCCGCCACGTATTCGCAGCGCTGCAGCATGATGGTAAGCAGCCGGCGGCGCCGCGGATCGTTCTCCAGTTCCGTCAGGGAAGTGGTGATGGCGCGTGCGATATGCTCAAGCGGCGGGGTCGTCTCGCCGTCACAGATCCGGCGCTTCACCTCGTCCTGCAGCAGCACCAGCCGTTCGTCGAGCGCCAGGAACAACCCGAGCTTGTCACCGAAATGCCAGTGTACCGCCCCTCTCGTGCAGCCGGCGAAACGCGCTATCTCATCCAGGGAAGCCCGCGCCACACCGCGCTCGAGGAAGACATGTTCGGCGGCGTCAAGCAGGGCCTCGCGCGTCTCATCGGCTTCCTGTTTTGTGCGGCGCGCCATTTCCGACCTTGCGAGTTGAGATCCCCGCTTTATATACATACACGAAGGTATCTTTACAAGCCTCAGCCTGCTCTCGCAGCACTCTCTGGAGGTTTCATGGCGCTCCTGTTCCGCCGTGGGCTCGCCGCCCTCGGCCTCTTCCTGCTCGTTGCCCCGGCCATGGCGCAGCGGCCCGGCGGCGGTCCCCCGGCGGTGGGGGTCGCCCAGGTCGCCCGCCGGGCGGTGACCGAGACCAACAGCTTCATCGGCCGCATCGAGGCGATCGACCGCGTGGACATCGTGCCGCGCGTCACGGCCTTCATGCAAAGCGTGGAATTCGAGGCGGGCGCCGAAGTCAAGCAGGGCGACCTGCTCTACCGGCTGGAGCGCGGGCCCTTCGAGGCACAGCTGCAGATCGCCAAGGCCGCCGTGGCCGAGGCCGAGGCGCAGCTGCAGAACGCCAACATCACCCTCAGCCGCGCCCAGTCGCTGCTGAACACGGTGGCCGGCCAGCGCTCCACGGTGGATACCGCCGTTGCGGCGCAGCGCACCGCCCAGGCGCAGGTCCTCTCGGCTCAGGCGCAGCAGCGCCAGGCGCAGATCAACCTCGACTACACGGAGATCCGCGCGCCGATCACCGGCCGCATCGGCCGCACCAGCGTGACGGAAGGCAACGTCGTCACCGCCAATTCCGGCACCCTGGCCACCATCGTCAGCCAGGACCCGATGTACATCACCTTCACCGTGCCGGTCCGCACGCTCGACGAGGTGCGCCAGCGCTATGCCGCCCGCGGCGGGCTCAAGGCCGTCCAGCTCCGGCTGCAGCTGCCGGACGGCCGCCTCTACGATCAGGTGGGGCAGCTCGACTTCGTGGACATCGACGTGGGCCGCGACACCGACAGCGTGCTGCTGCGCGGCCGCATCCCCAATCCGCAGCGGCCCGAGGGATACCGCGAGCTGACCGCGAACCAGTTCGTGAGCGTGATCGTCGAGGCGGTGGAGCCGGTCCAGATGCTGACCGTGCCACGCGCCGCGCTGCTGAGCGACGCCCGCGGCAACTTCGTCTATGTCGTCGGCGAGGACAACAAGGCCGAGCGGCGCGCGGTGACGATGAGCCCGCAGTCCACCCCGGAACTGGCGGTGATCAGCGACGGGCTGCGCGCAGGCGAGCGCGTGGTGGTCGAGGGGCTGCAGCGCGTGCAGCCGGGCCAGCCCGTCATGCCCGCCCCGGCCGATGCGGCTGCGCCAGCGGGTGCGCCGGCGGGCGGTGCCCCGCGTCAGGGAGGCTGAGCCGATGATTTCCTCGGTCTTCGTCGACCGGCCGCGCCTCGCGATCGTCATCGCCATCGTGATGACGATCGCCGGCGCGCTCTCACTGACACGGATTCCCGTGTCGCAGTACCCGGACATCGTGCCGCCGCAGGTGCAGGTCAGCGCCACCTATCCGGGCGCCTCGGCCGAGGTGGTCGAGTCCGCCGTGGCGCAGCCGCTGGAGGCGCAGATCGTCGGCGTCGACCGCGCGATCTACATGAAGAGCAACAGCGGCAACGACGGCAGCTACTCGCTCAACATCAGCTTCGAGCTCGGCACCGACCCCAACATCAACACCGTCAACGTCAACAACCGCGTGCAGGCGGCGATGGCGCTGATGCCGACGGAAGTGCAGGCGCAGGGCATCAGGGTGGAGAAGCGCTCCTCCTCGATCCTGCAGGTGCTCTTCCTCTACGCCGACGGGCAGGCGCAGTACGATCCGCTCTACCTGACCAACTACACCACGCTGAACATCCTCGACGAGCTGTCGCGCACGCAGGGCGTCGGCTCGGCCACGCTGTTCAGCCGCCAGAACTACGCCATGCGGATCTGGTTCGACACGCAGCGCCTGGTCAGCCTGAACCTGACACCTTCCGACATCGTCGCCGCCATCCGCGCGCAGAACGTGCAGGCCCCTGCCGGCCGCATCGGCGCCCAGCCGGTCCCGGACGACCAGCAGGTGCAGATGAACGTCATCACCCAGGGGCGGCTCTCCTCACCGGAGCAGTTCGGCAACATCGTGCTGCGCGCCAACCCGGACGGCTCGGTGCTGCGGGTGCGGGACGTCGCACGGGTCGAGATCGGCGCGCAGAACCTGGATTCCAGCACCCGCCTGAACGGTCAGGACGGTGTCGGCATCGGTCTCTATCTCGCGCCTGGCGCGAACGCCGTGCAGACCGCCGCCGCCGTGGAGGAGACCATCGAGCGCGTGCGCGGCCGCATGCCCCCCGGCATGACGCTGCGCCCGGTCTTCGACACCACCATCTTCGTCAGCGACACCATCCATGAGGTTCTCAAGACCTTGCTGGAGGCCTTCGTGCTGGTGGCGCTGGTGGTGTTCCTCTTCCTCGGCAACATCCGCGCCACCTTCATTCCGATCGTCGCCGTTCCGGTCAGCCTGATCACCACCTTCGCGCTGCTGCTGACGCTGGGATACTCGGCCAACACGGTCTCGCTGCTGGCCATGGTGCTGGCCATCGGCATCGTGGTGGACGACGCCATCGTGGTGGTCGAGAACGTCGAGCGCGTGATGGAGGAGGAACCGGAGCTGACGCCGGCCCAGGCCACGAAGAAGGCCATGGCGCAGATCACCGGCCCGATCATCGCCATCACCCTGGTGCTGCTCTCCGTCTTCGTGCCGATCGGCTTCATCCCCGGGCTCTCGGGCGTGCTGTTCCGCCAGTTCGCGGTGACCATCAGCTGCGCCATGCTGATCTCGGCGATCAATGCCCTCACCCTCTCGCCCGCGCTCTGCGCCGTCTTCCTGCGGCACAGCGGGCCGCGGCGGGGCATCATGGCCTGGGTGGGGCGGCGCATCGACAACGTGCGCGACGGCTATGCGGGCCTGGTGCGGCGGCTGCTGCGGCTGGCGATGGTCTCGCTGGTGCTGGTGGCGGCCTTCGGCTTCGGCGCCTTCACCCTGGCCAGCCGCGTCCCCGCGGGCTTCCTGCCCTCGGAGGACCAGGGCGCCTTCATCGTCGCCTTCCAGCTGCCGGACGGCGCCGCCCTGCCCCGCACCAGCCGGGTGGTGGCGCAGCTGGAGCAGCGGCTGAAGCAGATGCCGCAGGTGCGCGACGCCGTCGCCATCGTCGGCTTCTCGCTGCTCGACGGCGGCGCCAGCTCCAGCGCGGCCACCATGTTCGTGCAGCTCAAGGAGTTCGCCGAGCGCACGGGGCCGGGTGACTCCGTGCAGGCGCTGATCGGCCGCATCTTCGCCGAGAGCCAGCAGATCCGCGGCGCGCAGATCATCCCGATCAACCTGCCGCCGATCATTGGCCTCTCCACCGGCGGCGGCTTCGAGTACCAGCTCGAATCCCTCACCGGCGCGCCGCCGACCGAGATCGGCAGCGTCATGGGCGCGCTGATCGGCGCCGCCAACCAGGACCCGCGGCTGACCCAGGTCTATTCGACCTTCAGCGCCCGCGTGCCCTCGCTCTACCTGGACATCGACCGCGACAAGGCGCAGGCCCTCGGCCTGACCATGAGCGACGTGTTCTCGGCGCTGCAGGCCACGCTCGGCAGCAGCTTCGTCAACAACTTCAATCTCTACGGCCGCACCTGGCAGGTGCTGGTGCAGGGCGAGGCCGCCGACCGCCGCGACCCGGAGGACCTCTGGAACATCCAGATCCGCAACAGCCGCGGCGCCATGGTGCCGCTGCGCGCCATCGCCACCGTCCGCACGGTGGTCGGGCCGCAGTTCATCACCCGCTACAACAACTACCGTTCCATCACCATCAGCGGCAGCCCGGCGCCGGGCGTCTCCTCCGGCGCGGCCATCGCCGCCATGGCGGAGATCTCGAGGAACACCCTCCCCGCCGGCTACACCTTCGAGTGGACCGGCACCTCCTTCCAGGAGCAGCGGGCCTCCGGGCAGACGGGCGCCATTCTCGGCCTCGCCGTGCTCTTCGCCTTCCTCTTCCTGGTGGCGCTGTACGAGAGCTGGGTGATCCCGATCCCCGTGCTGCTCTCGGTGATCGTTGGCGTGCTCGGGGCGATCGGCGCGCTGATGCTGGCCGGCATGTCGATGGACCTCTACGCGCAGATCGGCCTCGTCGTGCTGATCGCGCTGGCGGCGAAGAACGGCATCCTGATCGTCGAGTTCGCCAAGGAGCAGCGCGAGGCCGGCAAGTCGATCGTCGAGGCGGCGGTGCTGGGTGCGCGGCTGCGGTTCCGCGCGGTGATGATGACCTCGATCGCCTTCATCCTCGGCCTCGTGCCGCTGGTCTGGGCCTCGGGCGCGGCAATGCAGGCGCGGCGCGCGGTCTCCACGCCGGTCTTCGCCGGCATGATCGCGGCCTCGACCATCGGCATCTTCCTGATCCCGATGCTCTACGTGGTGTTCCAGCGGATGCGGGAGGCGACGCATCGCCGCTTCCACCGCCGCAGCCATCACCGCCCCAAGGAGCACAGCGCGGCCAAGTGAGGCGCTGCACTCCGGCAACTCCCGGAACGCGGACCTGTTCCTAAGGCGAGAATGCGGGGCGTCGCCATCAGGCGGCGCCCCGCTCCGCATGGAGGACGCCACATGGCCCAGCCCCCCGTCCGCCCTCGCCTGCCGCGCATCGTCATCATCGGCGGCGGTGCCGGCGGCGTGCATCTCGCCACACGCCTGGGCGGCAGTCTCGGCCGGCGGAAGCAAGCCGAGATCCTGCTGATCGACCGCGACTCAACCCATATCTGGAAGCCGCGCCTGCACGAGGTGGCGGCCGGCACGCTGGACACCGGCCAGGAGCAGCTCGGTTTCGTGGTGCACGCCCATCGCCACGGCTTCCGCTTCCTGCCGGGTGAGATGGTGGGGCTGGACCGGGAGGCGAAGCGCGTGCAGCTCGGTCCCCTCCGGGACCGCAGCGGCACCGAGGTTCTGCCGCCGCGCGAGGTGGATTTCGACGTGCTGGTGCTGGCGGTCGGCAGCCGGGCCAACGACTTCGGCATTCCCGGCGTGCGCGAGCACTGCCATTTCATCGATAGCCGCAATCAGGCGGAAGATTTCAACACCGCCTTGAGGACGGAGGTGATCCGCTGCCTCGCGGCACAGGACGACGCCACGCTGGACATCGCCATCGTCGGCGCCGGTGCCACGGGGGTCGAATTGAGCGCCGAGATCAGCACCGCGCTCGATCTGGCCGCCGCCTACGGCTTTCCCGGGCTGCGCAACCGGCTGCGGCTGACCCTGGTCGAGACCGCGCCGCGCATCCTGGGGGCCCTGCCGGAACGGGTGGCGGAGGCCTCCCGGCAGGAGCTGGAGCGCCAGGGCGTCACCGTGCTGACCGGGGCGCAGGTCGTTTCGGTGGATGCCGGGGCGTTGCACCTGAAGGACGGCCGCGCCATCCCGGCCAAGCTGAAGGTCTGGGCGGCCGGGGTGGCGGCGCCGGCCTTCCTGCGCGAGGTGGGAGGGCTGGAAAGCGCCCGCAGCGGCCAGCTCGTGGTGCGGACGACGCTGCAGACCACCCGCGACGACACCATCTTCGCCCTCGGCGATTGCGCCTGGCTGGTCCCGCCCGGCCAGGAGCGGCCGCTCGGCGCCACCGCGCAGGTGGCACAGCAGCAGGCGCGGCATCTGGCGCGCGCCATCCCGGCGCTGCTGGAGGGCAAGGCGCTGCCCGAATTCACCTACGAGCACAAGGGGGCGCTGGTGGCGCTCGGCCACTACAACGCCTTCGGCAGCCTGGGCCGTCGGGGCCTGCTTGGCGGCGGCACCTTCATCCAGGGGCGCATCGCGCAGCTCAGCTACGACTCCCTCTATCGCCGGCACCAGCTTGCCCTGCATGGCTTCTGGCGCTCCCTGCTGTTCTGGGCCTCCGACCTGCTGCGCCGGGCCAGCACCCCGCCTGTCCGGCTGGAGTGAGGCTCACATCCCCTCAGCCGTGGCGAAGCCCTCCTCCGCCCAGCCGGTCATGCCGCCCAGCATCAGCTTCACCCTTCGGCCAAGCCGTGCCAGGTGCAGCGCCGCACGGTCGGCGCCGTTGCAGTGCGGGCCAGCGCAGTAGACGACGAACAGCGCCTCCTCCGGCCAGGCGGCCAGCACCGCCTCGGTGATGGCGCCATGCGGCAGGTTCACCGCGCCCGGGACATGCCCGCGGGCGAAGGCGGCGGGGCCGCGGACATCCAGCAGCACGAAGCCGGGCGTGCCGCCTCGCAGCGCCGCCTCGACATCCGCGCAATCGGTCTCCAGGGAAAGGCGGCGGGCGAAATGTGCCGCGGCCTCGGACGGCGCGGCAGGCGGGATGGCGGTGACGGCATTGACGGTCATTCCGGATTCTCCAGCGGCTGCGGCGCCATGCTGCCTCCGCCGGCGCGCGGCTTGTGAGCGGCCCGAACGCCAACTACCGTCAAGATCATGCCAGATCTTCCCCCCTCCGGACCGCCCGCCAACCGCCTGGTCGTGGTGCTGGCCTATGATGGGCTCTGCACCTTCGAGTTCGGCTGCGCCGTGGAGGTGTTCGGCCTGCCGCGCCCGGAGTTCGGGGCGGAATGGTACCGCCTCGCGGTCGCCGGCCTGGAGCCGGGGCCGCTGCATGCGGGCGGCGGCATCCGCATCCTCGCGGAGGGCGGGACAGAGCTGCTCGCCGAAGCCGGAACCATTGTCATCCCCGGTTGGCGCGGGCTCGACGCGCCGGTGCCGGAGGCGCTCTGCGCTGCCCTTCGCGCGGCGCATGCGCGTGGGGCACGGCTGCTCTCGCTCTGCTCCGGGGCCTTCGTGCTGGCCGCAGCCGGACTGCTGGAGGGCCGCCGCGCCACCACCCACTGGCGCTACGCGGCCGCACTGACGGCGCGCCATCCCGGCCTCCGCTTTGTGCCGGACGTGCTCTACGTGGATGAGGGAAGCGTGCTGACCGCCGCCGGCAGCGCCGCGGCGCTGGACCTCTGCCTGCATCTGGTGCGGCGCGACTGGGGCGCCGGGCGGGCCAATGCCGTGGCCCGGCGCCTGGTGGTGCCGCCGCACCGGCAGGGCGGGCAGGCCCAGTATGTCGAGCGGCCGGTGCCGCCGGAGCGTGCCGGCGGAAGCCTTCTCGCCCCCCTGCTGGACCGGATGCGCGGCAGCCTGGAAGAGGACTGGGACCTCGCCCGCATGGCCGGTGCGGCGGCGCTCAGCCGGCGCGGGCTGCACCGCCGCTTCCGTGAGGCGACCGGGCTCAGCCCGGGTGCCTGGCTGCTGACGGAGCGCCTCGCCCGCGCGCGGGAGCTGCTGGAATCCACGCCCGCCCCCATCGCGGCAGTGGCCGAGGTCTGCGGCTTCGGCACGCCGGCGACGCTGCGCCACCATTTCCGCGCGGCGCTGGGCACCAGCCCCGTCGCCTATCGCGCCCGCTTCCGCCGCTGAGCAGGACGGCCGTGCCACCAGCGGGCAGCGTTCCACAAGAAGCCTCGCAGGCTATAAGCCGGCCTGTGTCGCACGCATCCCCCTCCTCCACGGACTGGGCCGCCATCCTCGGCGGCGGACCCGCCGGGCTCATGGCCGCCGAGACGATTGCCGCCGCCGGCCACCGCGTGGTGGTGTTCGACCGCATGCCCTCGCTCGGGCGAAAGCTCCTGATGGCCGGGCGCGGCGGGCTGAACCTCACGCATTCCGAGCCGCTGCCCGCCTTCCTGCGCCGCTACGGTGCGGCCGAGGCGGAACTGGCGCCGCATATCGCGGCCTTTCCGCCCGATGCGCTGCGAGAATGGTGCGAGGCGCTGGGCCAGGAGACCTTCACCGGCAGTTCCGGTCGCGTCTTCCCGAGGGCGATGAAAGCCTCACCGCTGCTGCGTGCCTGGCTGGAGCGGCTGCGCGGGCTGGGCGTGGAGATCCGCACGCGCCATGCATGGCACGGCTTCGGCGCGGAGGGAGCCCTGCGCTTCGCCGCGCCGCAGGGGGAGGTCACCCATCGGCCGGGAGCGACGGTGCTGGCGCTGGGCGGTGCCTCCTGGCCGCGCCTGGGCGCCGACGGCAGTTGGGCAGGCAGCCTGCCCGGCCTCCTGGTCGCCCCCATCCGGCCCAGCAATTGCGGCTTTCGCATCGCCTGGTCGCCGGTGTTCCGCGCCCGCTTCGCCGGGGCGCCCCTCAAGCGGATCGCCCTGGCCTTCGAGGGGCGGACCATCCGCGGCGAGGCGGTGATTTCGGCGGAGGGCATCGAGGGCGGCGCGGTTTACGCCCTTTCCGCGCCACTGCGGGACGCCATCGCCGAGCGGGGCGAGGCCGTCGCGATCCTCGACCTGCGCCCGGACCTGGCCGCCGATGAAGTGGCCCGGAGGCTGGCGGCACCGCGCCGGGGGCAGTCGCTCTCCAGCTTCCTGCGCAAGGTCCTGGCGCTGCCACCGGTTTCGATCGGCCTGCTGCAGGAGGCACTGCACGGTGGCGCGCCGGCGGATACGCTACCCTCGCTGGTGAAGGCGCTGCCGCTGCGCCTGCTGGCCCCGCTGGGGCTGGACCGCGCCATCTCCTCGGCAGGCGGCCTTGCCCTGGCGGAACTGGATGCGGGCCTCATGCTGCGCGGCCATCCCGGCCTGTTCGCGGCGGGCGAGATGCTGGACTGGGAAGCGCCGACCGGCGGCTATCTGCTGCAGGCCTGCTTCGCCACCGGCCGGGCCGCCGGACGCGGCGCCGCGGCCTGGCTGGACCGCCGCCGCGAAGTGCCCTGAGGCGGAAGCCGCGGTCACCGGGCGGGCGCCGCGTCCAGACGGTTCTCGAACACCACGAGGAAGGGCGGCTTGTCCGGTGGCGCGGGCAGGACCCGCCCCTCCGCATCGGCCGGGAAGCGGCGGAGCACCACGGCATCAAGCACGTTGCCGCCGACCGCCTGCACCCGCCCGGCGGCACCGACCACCACCACGTCGCAATGCATCTCGCGGAACTGGCCGGTCTCGGCGAGACGCTCCTGCCAGCGCAGCAGCGGCACCAGGGAACGGTCGGCGCAAAGCAGGTCGCCGGGCCGGAGTGCATAGCTGCCCGGGTCATGCGGCAGGAAGGCCGCCTCGGCCGGGTTCCATGCCGCCTGCGACAACAGGGCATCAATATAGGTGGCGTGCGCGGCCGCGGGCGGAAAGACGAAGCCCGGCACGCCGGCCCTGGCCATGACATCGCTGACGAAAGCCGCCGACCAGGCCGGATAGGCCCAGAGGGAGATGGCCGGCAGAGCCGCCACCGCGCCGCTTTCCGCCAAGCCGGCCATGAGCGCGTCATAGGTCTCCCGGTGGCGGCGGATCACCCCTGGCCCCTCCTCCGGCACGCTGTCCCAGTAGGCCAAAACCCGCTCGAAGAGGGTGGGAGCGGCAGGTTCCGCCAGGGCCTCGGGCCAGCCATCCACCGTCAGGCGGCCCCAGCCCTGCCACTCCGTCAGCGCCTGCGTGGCGATCCGTGCGCGCCAGGGGGATTCATCGGCAATCCGGGCGGGGTCCGGTGGTGGCGGAGGCGCGGCGCAGGATAGCGCCGCGACAAGAAAACCCATGCTCCACCCGGATCGCATCCGCCACCCGCTCCATTGCTGCCACGGGAGGGCAACGCGGCAGCCGGCGGGAGGTCACGCAACCCATCGCCGGTACCCGGCGATCAGACGGCAATGCGGTTGAGGCTCGGCTTGCGTTCCGGCGGGGGCGGAAGCTCCTGCGTGCGGAGCACCGGCGGCCGCTCCTCCTGCCGCTGCACAGCCGGGCGGCGCCAGTACTGCACCAGGCGGACGGCAAGGTAGAGCACCACCACCGCGCCGATGCCGCCGAGGGCGTAGGAGGTGCCTTCCTCGCCAAGCCAGGCCACTGCGAACCAGCCGGCGGCGGTGAAGGAAGCCGCCCAAAGCCCGGCGGCGATGAAGTTGAGGGCGGCGAAGCGGGGGTGGGGCATTCCCGCGATCCCGCAGGCCGCCGAGGCGACGTTACGCACCCCATAGACGAAGCGAAAGGACAGCACGAAAAGCGTGCCATAGCGCTCCAGGAAGCGCAGCGCCGAGCCGATCCGCTTCTCGCCGCCGGGAATGCGGCGCAGCGCGCGAATGCCGTAGCGCCGGCCCAGGGTGAACCAGAGCTGGTCCCCCAGGAAGGAGCCGATCCAGACAGAGAACATCAACGCCCAGGGATTGATCAGGCTGGTGGCCCTGCCGGCCGCTGCCGCGAGCAGGACGAAAGTCTCACCTTCGAAAAAAGCCCAGGCTGCGGCCGCCAGATAAGCCAGACTACCCCATTCCGCCCAAAACTCGGCCACGCTCCCCCCCTTCGGCGCCCGTGCGGCCCGACGATGCGGGAAAACACCGCTTCAGGGAAACGACAATCTCACGCTCACGTGAAATTTTCCTTAACCACTGGGCCGCAGCCGTGGACCGCGCTCCCGCCGGGCTGGCGGGAGCGCGGCAGCGGCCCGTCAGGCGAAGCTGTAGTCGGAACCCGACAGGGAGGTCACGTGCTCCAGAGTGAAGCTCGTGGTCGAGCCGTCCGCCGTCGTGACGGTCCAGACATCGCCGTCATGGCTCAGCCAGGCATCGTCGTCGAAGCCGCGGAACAGCAGCTTATCGCCCTCGGAGGCGGAGAAGTCGGTGATCGTGTCGTGCCCCTGGCCGCTGCCGAGCACGAAGGTGTCGGGGCCGGCGCCGCCGTTCAGCTGGTCATCGCCGCCCCGGCCATCCAGCACGTTCTGGCTGCTGGTGCCGGTGATGATGTTGTTCAGGCCGTTGCCGGTGCCGTTGCTCCAGCCATAGCCGAAAAAGACCAGGTTCTCGACGTTGTCCGGCAGGGTGTACTCGCTGATCCAGGTGGAGACGGTATCCACGCCCTCCCCCGCCTTCTCGACCGGCATGTCGTTCGAGGCCGAGACGATGTAGGTGTCGTCCCCGGCACCGCCATACATGGTGTCGCCGCCACCGTTGGACTGGTGCTGGTCGTTGCCGTCGGTGCCGGTCCAGGTCTCGGTGGCGCCAGTGCCCCAGCTCTCATGCTGGGCAGACGCGGAAAGCGCCAGCTCATTGCCGCCCTGCTGCGAGTCCGAGCCGCTGTCGTTCCCGTCCGTCCAGCTGGGCGAGGAATCATCGCCCTGGTCGGCGGTGTCGCCATTGTCGGCGGTGTCACCGCTGCTTCCGCTGTCGCCGGAAGAGGTGTTGCCGTCCGTCCAGGCATAGCCGTCGGAACCGGAGCCGAACAGCTCCTTGAAGGCCTGGTTGGTGTCCCCGCCGCTACCGTCGGACATCTTGCCGGGATACAGGACGTCGGAATCCCAGACGGAGTGATAGACCACGTCGTGGCTGTCGAACCACTCCTTCGCGGCCTCCAGGAAGGGGCGCGCATTGTCCGTGGTGACGCCCCACTCGGAATAGGCGGTGGGCTTGCCATGCTCCGCCGCGAATTCCTGGTGCCACTTCAGGCCATAGGTCTCGTTGAGCAGCTCGTTCCAGGCCCCGACCGGATCGGAACCCTGGTATTCGGGCTTCCAGTAGAAGTCCATGCCGATGATGTCGACATAGTCGTCGCCAGGATAGGCCTTGGCGGGATCCCAGCCGCCATAGGACTCATTCGGCGTCCATTCGAACTTGAAGAGGTCCGACACCGAGCGGAAGGTGTCCACGAATTCCCGGAAGGCGCTGATGAAGTCGCTTTCCTGGCCGCCGGCCGACCAGGAGAACCAGTCGCCGTTGAACTCCCAGCCGGTGCGGACATAGATGGGGTCGCTGCCGCTATGGGCGCCCAGCAGTTCCTCGGCCACCGAACGGTAATACTGGTTGTAGTCGCCATTCGCCGCGGAATGGAGATTGGCATCGCCGGCCAGCAGCGGAACGGACCAGAAGACATCCCGTCCGGTCGAGGACCAGAGGCGATCTGCCGCCCACTCTGCGCTCTGAACGAAATCGTCCCAGTTCGCGGAACCGACCACGCCATGCACGCCGTCAACGTCGCGTCCGAGCCAGTTCTCGAACTGCGCCAGATCCTGCGTGCTGTTGCCGACATAGACTCCGAGGAGGGCCATAGTAAATCCTGTGCATCGGGCGCAGGAAATCCCCTTCGTCTCTGTCCGTGACAGTGACGGTCAAGAAAAATCCCGCACAATTTTCGTCAAAGTCAGTCCTGGACTTGGGTCCGGCTGACGAAAGAACCGCCAAAGCCCTAGCTGACGGCTCACGAAGAGTCGAGCGAATGAGCAAAGGCCTGATGCCGATTTTTTGTACTTCAGTAGCGGAAACGCGAAATTTGCTGGTCCTACCTGAAGCTTTTCGCTTTGAACAAAAAAATGGATTGATGAAACTCGCGCATTCTTCGATGCTTTCTGCACAGGGACAGAAAAATCCCGAACCGGTGAATCACTTTCCTTTTCTTGAAATCTACCTTGGGTTGAAATTCGGTGTTGCCGACGCTTCTGCCCTCCACTGGGCCTGACCCGATTCCGGACCGGCGCCTCGCAAAAAGGCCAGGAAAATGCCACAGATTTGCCCGATTTGAGGCGGGTCGGGCAGCCGTGCGGTATGACTGCCGCAAACGCATCACGCGAGAAGCTGAAGCCGCCGGAGAAGGATGCTGGTTGTCGGCACAACGTGCTGCGACGTGGCGTTCAGGAAATCGGGCAAGTCCTGCCGCGGTACGATGCGAAGCTCCAAGTATTCGCGGTGGATGACTTTCTCCTGGCGCGCCAGGATCTCCTCGCCGCGCAGCGCCGTCCGCAGGCGGATGCCGAGATCGTGGTAGTGCGTTCCCGGATGCACAACGAGGCAAAAGGGCGTGGCCGCCTCCACCTCGGTCTCGGCGAGGCCCAGCTCCTCCTCAAGCTCGGAGAGGATCTGCGCCCGCGCGTCGATCCGGGTGCCGCGCCGGGCGCTGGCGTCCACACTGCCGGCGGGCGGCAGCTGCCACATGCCCGGCTGGTAGGTGGCCGCCTCCCCGCGCCGGCCCAGCACGACGCCATCGGCGCATTCCAGCACCCCGCAGACCGAGAGGGCCCGCAGGCCCAGCCGGGCATAGAGCGCCGGCTCCCGCGTCTGCGCCACCAGCGCCTTGTAGCCCACGAAGGCGCCCTCCAGCCGCGCGGCGGAGACGGCGGTGAGTGTGAAGACCGGCCCATCGAACAGGCGGCCCCCGGCCTTCTCCTGCGCCGCCTGCCAATGCGCCTCCAGGACGGGCTGCAGGTCCGGCGGAACCGGCGGCGGCGCATCGTGGCAATGGATTTCGAGCGTGCTGTCCAGCGGGGCGTACTGCCAGCCCGCCAGGGCCTCGTCGCGGTTATCCGTCATGTGCGTCCCTCTCGCGTGGTCGGGCCTCAGCCTAGAGCAGATCCCGTTCCAATGGCATCATCGGAACGGGTGAAGATGCTCGTAAAAACAAATAGCTAGAGCGTTTTCCGTGAGCCAGATCGAACGGAAGATGCTCTAGCCTGCCCCGAACATCGGGGAAGAGAGGGGGAACGGCGGTTCCCCCGCGGCTGCGCCGCAGGGGGGGGGGTCAGGGAGGGGTACCGGGCAGGCGTCAGTGGCCCAGCACCGCGCCCGACTTGCCGCGCAGCACCGGAGCCTTCGCCGGATGCGCGATCTGCTTGACGACCAGCGCGCCGGCCGAGAGCAGGCCTGGAACGGCCACGACCATGAAGATCTGCGCGAAGGAGAGGTGCCGCCGCGCCAGCTCGGCCACCAGGAAGGAACCGGCAATGCCGCCGAACCGACCGAGACCCAGCATCCACCCCACGCCGGTCGCGCGCCCCTCGGTAGGATAGAAGCTGGCGGCCAGCGCCGGCAGGGAGGACTGTGCCGTGTTCATGAGCACGCCGGCGATGAACACGGTGGCCACCAACAGGCTGAGCGGCTCCGCCGCCAGGCCGATGGCATAGATGGAGACCGAGGTCAGGAGGAAACCGATGGCGATGACCTTGTTGCCGTTGAAGCGGTCCATCAGCCAGCCGAAGAAGATGGCGCCGATGCCGCCCAGCGGGAACAGCGCCGCGATCAGCGCCGCCGTGCGCGGCTCCAGGCCGGCATCGTTGAACAGCAGCGGCATCCAGTTGATCAGCGCGTAGAAGATCACCAAGCCCATGAAGTAGGCGACCCACAGCATCACCGAGCCCACGGCATAGGGCCGTGAAAGGACCACGCCGGCGCCGCTCCGGGCGCCCGCGGCCGGCACGCCCTCGCCGAGAGTGAAGCGGGTTGCCGTCGTTGCCGTGGCGGAGATGCGCTGCAGCACGCGACGGATGCGTTCCGCCGGCTGCCCGCGCGCGATCATGTAGCGCACCGATTCCGGCAGCAGCAGGATCAGCAGCAGCGTCAGCGCCAGGGGGGCGACGCCGCCGAGCAGCAGCACGCTGCGCCAGCCCCATTGCGGGATCATCCAGGCGGCGAGGAAGCCGCCGAAGGCCGCGCCGAGGGGAAAGCCGCAGAACATGGCGTTGACCAGGATGGCGCGCCGGCCCTCCGGGCAGTACTCGCTGGTCAGCGTCACGGCATTGGGCATGGCGGCCCCGAGACCGATGCCGGTGATGAAGCGCCAGATGACGAGCTGGTCCAGGCTGCCCGCGAAGGCGGAGGCGAGGCAGGCCACCCCAAAGACGGCGACCGCTGCGACAAGCACCGCCTTGCGCCCGGCGCGATCGGCCAGCGGGCCGGAGCAGAGCGCCCCCGCCGCCAGGCCAAACAGCGCGGCGCTCAGCACCGGGGCCAGCGCCGGGCGGGAGACGCCCCATTCCGTGATCAGGGACGGGGCGATGTAGCCGATGGCGGCGGTGTCAAAGCCGTCCAGCAGGACGATGAAGAAGCAGAGCGCGAAGAGGGTCCATTGCAGGGGCGAGAATGGATGCTCGTTGAGGAAGTCCTGAACATCCAGGCTGCGGTCGGCATTCATGTCGGTTTCCTTTGCGGGGTCTTACGGAACGGCGCGCGCCGTCCATGGCCACCCTGCCTTCGTGGATCCGTCCCGCCCGCTGCGGCAGGTGCCGGACGGCCGGCCGGCATCTAGAGCATTTTCCGTTCGCTCTGGCTCACGGAAAACGCTCTAGGCGGTGGTGACGATTTCAGCGGAGTAGGATGGCGATTGAGGCGAGCAGAACGAAGCCGCGGAAGTTGGCGAGGAGCTTGTCGTAGCGGGTTGCGACGCGACGGAACTG
>NZ_JASIRT010000054.1 GCF_030063475.1 Roseomonas sp. E05 | reverse complement strand
CCGCCGCCTGGCCATCCGCTACGAACGCAGGCTCGACATCCACCATGCCCTCACCGCCCTCGCCTGCTCCCTCATCTGCCTCAACGCGCTTCAGGAGCGGTTTTGAAAGGCGCTGTTAGTCCTCCAGCGCCCCGTGCTGGCGCAGGAAGCCGAGCAACGGCAGCAGCGGCAGGCCCAGGATGGCGCTGTGCTCCCCCTGCACCTCGCGGAACAGCTGAATGCCCAGTCCCTCCAGCCGGTAGGCGCCGACGGAATGCGTCACCGCCTCGCCCTCCGCCGCCAGGTAGCGCTCCAGGAAGGCCTCGGAGAAGTCGCGCATGGTCAGGCGCGGCCGCGCCACATGCTGCCAGACGCGCTGGCCATGCCGCCAGGCCACCACGGCGGTGAACAGCGTGTGCGTCCGGCCGCGCAGGGCGCGGAGCTGCTCGCGCGCGCCGGCGACGTCCTCCGGCTTGTCGAACCACTGCTCCTCACAGACCAGGAGCTGGTCGGCACCGATCACCAGCGCCTCCCGCTCGCGGCGGGCGATGCGCTCGGCCTTGGCCTCGGCCAGCAGGATGGCGGCGTCGGCGGGCGGGATCGCCTCCGCCTGGGCGGCGGCCTTCAGCGCGGCCTCGTCCACCGTGGCGGGGCGCGCCTCGAAGTCCAGCCCGGCGGCGCGCAGCAGCGCCGCGCGCGTGGCGGAGGATGAGGCGAGGATCAACCGTGTCATGGGCCGGGCGGCGCCGCCCGCGCCGCGGCCATCTGCTGGTTGCGCCGGGCATGCCAGGCTTCCATCAGCTGCAGCACCGTGGCCGCCGTCTCCTCGATCGAGCGGCGGGTGACGTCGATCACCGGCCAGCCATGGCTGGTGCAGAGCCGCCGCGCCGCCTGGATCTCGGCCTTCACGGCCTCGAAATCCACGTAGTCGTTGGCGTCCTGCCGCACACCGCCATTGCCGATGATCTTCAGCCGGTGCCGGCGGATGTCGATCAGCGCGCTGGTGTCGATGGTCAGGCCGATCACCGGGCAGGGGGGGTCCTCCAGCTCCGCCGGCAGGGGCGAGGTCGGCACGATCGGCACATTGGCCGCCTTGATGCCGCGGTTCGCCAGGTAGAAGCAGGTCGGCGTCTTGCTGGAGCGGGAGACGCCGACCAGCACGCAATCCGCCTCCTCGATGCCCGCGACGCCCTGGCCGTCGTCATGCGCCAGGACGAAGTGCATGGCGTCGATGCGGCGGAAGTAGTCGGCGTCCAGCACGTATTGCGCGGCGCGCTTCTCGCGCGCCTGCTGGCCGAGCTGCGCCTGCAGCAGGTCCATCACCGGGTCCAGCACGGAGAGGCAGGGCACGCCGATCTGCTGGCAGACCTCCTCCAGCGCATGGCGCAGCGAGCGGTCCACCAGGGTGAACATCACCGGCCCGGGCTCCGCCTTGATGCCCTCCAGCACCTGTTCGAGCTGGAGGTGCGAGCGGACCAGCGACCAGCGGTGGTGCACCACCTGCGGGTCGGGGAAACGGGCCAGGGTGGCCCGCATGATGGAGTTCAGCGTCTCGCCCGTGCTGTCGGAGACAAGATGCAGGTTGAAAGGGCGGTTCGGCATCGGCTCCGGGGCGTTCTGCGGCGTTCTGGGGGTGGAGAATAGCGGGGATTGCTGTGGAGATTGTGGAAAACCGGACCCTCGCCAAGCCCCCCTGGGAGAATCGGGGATTGAATCCGCATTTTCAGAGGGTTGGGCATGGCTGGGCACAGCGGGCGGTGCGAGTCCGGGGAAAAAGCCGGAAACCGGCCTTTGAGCTGGGTTTTTTGCCGATTCGCACTTGTGGAAAACTTTGTGGAAAGCGGTGGAGGAATTTGCGTCCCCCTTATCCACAGGCCCTACTGGACCACCCACCTTTCTTAAAGACTCTTTTTCATAGAAAGGGGCGCCATGGAAAACGCGTCGAAGCCCTTGCTGCGTGCCCTTTCGGGGGAAGCCCTCTGGCCCCCGCCCTTCTGGCTGATGCGCCAGGCCGGGCGGTACCTGCCAGAATATCGCCTGCTGCGGGCCCAGGCTGGCGACTTCATCAGCCTGTGTACGACCCCCGAGCTGGCAGCCGAGGTCACCCTGCAGCCGGTGCGCCGCTACGGCATGGATGGCGCCATCCTGTTCAGCGACATCCTGATGCTGCCCTGGGCCATGGGGCAGGGGCTGCGCTATGCCGAGGGGGAGGGACCGCTGCTGGACCCGCTGCGGGATGCCGTCGGCCTCGCCGCGCTGCAGCCCGAGGCCGTGCGGGCGAATGTGGCGCCCATCCTGGAGACGGTCGCGCGGGTGCGGACCGGGCTGGCTCAGGAAGCGCCGAAAACGGCCCTGATCGGCTTCGCGGGCAGCCCCTTCACGGTGGCCTGCTACATGGTGGACGGAAAGGGCGGCAAGGAGTTCCCCGAGACGCGCCGCCTCGCCTATGCCGACCCGGTCCTGTTCGGCAAGCTGATCCGGCTGCTGGTGGATGCCACGGTGGAATACCTGCTGGCCCAGGCCGAGGCGGGCGCCGAGGCGCTGATGCTGTTCGACAGCTGGGCCGGCCTGCTGCCGCCCGCGCAGTTCCGCCGCTGGTCGATCGAGCCGGCCAATGCCATCGTGCGCGCCATCCGCAAGGTGCGGCCGGACATCCCGCTGATCGGCTTCCCGCGGCTCGCAGGTCCCATGCTGGTGGAATACGCGCAGCGCGCCGGGGTAGGCACGGTGGCCATGGACACCGCCATGGACCCGCGCTGGGCGGCCGCCAGCGTGCCGCCGCAGATCACCCTGCAGGGCAACCTGGACCCGCAGGCGGTGGTGGCCGGCGGCCCGGCGCTGGAGGCGGAGGCGCGCTCCATCCTGGCGGCGATGCGGGGGCGGCCCTTCGTGTTCAATCTCGGCCATGGCATCGTGCCGCCGACGCCGCCGGAGCATGTGGCGGCGCTGGCGCGGATCATCCGCATCGGCTGAGCCGGCAACGGGCGAGGGCAGGGGGGCGTTCTGCGGGGAGCCCCCCATGGAGGACGACGCCCATGCCTGTCCGCTACGCCCCTGGCCTCGAATCCCCGCAGCCCGATGAGGCCGAGACCATTGCCGAGCTGATCCAGGCGCTGCGCCGTATCAGCGAGACGACCTTCGAGGACTATGGCCATGCGGTGCGCAGCGTGCATGCCAAGAGCCACGGCCTGCTGAAGGGCGAGTTGCGGGTGCTCGATCACCTGCCGCCCACCCTGGCGCAGGGGCTCTTCGCCCGGCCGGCTACCTATCAGGCGGTGCTGCGCTTCTCGACCAATCCGGGCGACGTGCTGGACGACAGCGTCTCCACCCCCCGCGGCCTTGCCGTGAAGGTGCTGGAGGTGGAGGGCGCCCGCCTGCCCGGCTCCGAGGCGGAGGCCTCGCAGGACTTCGTCATGGCCAATGCGCCCGCCTTCGCGGCGCCGGACCCGAAGGCCTTCGCGAAAAACCTGAAGATCCTGGCCGCCACCACCGACCAGCCGCAGGGTTTGAAGAAGGTGGTCTCGGCCACGCTGCGCGGCGCGGAGAAGGTGGTGGAGACCTTCGGCGGCGAGAGCACCCTGCTGAAGAACCTGGGCGGCCAGCCTAACACCCATATCCTCGGCGAGACCTTCTGGACCCAGGCGCCGCTGCGCTACGGCGACTATGTGGCCAAGCTCTCCGTCGCACCGGCCTCGCCCGCCCTGACGGCGCTCACCGGGACGGAAATCAGCACCAGCGGCCATCCGGACGCCCTGCGCGAGGCGGTTACCGCCTTCTTCCGGGAGCAGGGCGGCGAATGGGAGCTGCGCGCGCAGTTGCTGACCAACCCCGAGACCATGCCCGTCGAGGACAGCTCGGTGCCCTGGCCGGAGGCGGAGAGCCCCTATGTGGCCGTGGCGCGCATCATCGTGCCGCCGCAGAGCGGCTGGGATGAGGAGCGCTCGCGCGAGATCGACGACGGCCTGTCCTTCAGCCCCTGGCATGGCATCGAGGCGCACTGGCCGCTTGGCGGCATCATGCGGGCGCGCAAGCCGACCTACGAGGATTCGGTACGGTTCCGCGCCAGCCACAACGGCTGCCCGGTGCACGGATAAAAAAGCCGGGGGAAGGAATTCCCCCGGACCCCCATCTTCTTTTTGCCGGTTTCAGGCCGCGCCTCCCGCCAGCGCTGAAAACCCGAAGAAAAAAGAAGGGGGCCTGGGGGAATTCTTTCCCCCAGACTTTCAGTGCGTGATGAAGCGCTTCGCCATGCTGGCGTAGAGCGGCCGCCGGCACACCAGGCGCGAGACCATGAAGGCCAGCAGCGCGGTGCCCATCAGCGGCATGGCGAGGCGGGGATTGCTGGTCATTTCCAGCACGATGACGGCGGCGGTGATCGGCGCCTGCACCACGCCGGAGAAGTAGCCGACCATGCCGAGCAGTACGACCGCGCCGGCCGGCACGCCCGGCAGCAGCGCGCTCATCCACTGGCCGATGCCCGCGCCCACCGCCAGCGAGGGCGCGAAGATGCCGCCCGGGATGCCGCTGAGGTAGGAGACCACCGTGGCCAGCAGCTTCCAGATGGCGAAATCCGCCGGCAGCGCGGCACCGTGGCCTTCCACCAGCAGCTTCGCCTGTTCGTAGCCGGTGCCGTAGCTGGTACCGCCCGAAGCCCAGCCGATGACGGCGATGGCCAGCCCGCAGAGCGCCGCGAAGACGGCTGGCCGCCGCACCGCGAGCTGGCCCACCACGCGCGGCAGGTAGCGCTGTGCCTCCAGCAGGGCGGAGCTGAACAGGCCGCCGGCGAAGCCGCCCGCCACGCCGCAGGCCAGCACCGCGATCCAGGCCGGCCCGACCTCGAGCTGCGCGTGGCTGACACCGAAATAGACGTAGTTGCCGACCACCGCGATGGCCATCAGGCCGGCCAGCACCACCGCCGTCAGCGTCGGGCTGCCGGTGCGGATGCGGGTGCCGTGGCTCAGCTCCTCGATGGCGAAGACCAGCCCGGCGAGCGGTGTGTTGAAGGCGGCCGCCACGCCCGCCGCGCCGCCGGAGAGGACGAGGATATGCACCATCTCGGCGCGCGGCAGGCGCTGCCAGCGGCCCAGGCTGTACATGATGGCGGCGCCAACCTGCGCCGTCGGCCCCT
This sequence comes from Roseomonas sp. E05, assembly GCF_030063475.1. Lineage (GTDB taxonomy): Bacteria > Pseudomonadota > Alphaproteobacteria > Acetobacterales > Acetobacteraceae > Pseudoroseomonas. Next base: position 11,157 of record NZ_JASIRT010000054.1, on the reverse strand, counting down.
CGCGGCCGATCGAGGCGCCGCTGAGCAGCCCGAGCAGCGTCAGCAGGATCTTGCCGATGCCGATGCGCAGCGTCAGCAGCGCGCCGATCCGCTGCGGGTCGGTCTCGTGCAGGGCGGCGATGACCTGCGGAATGCCGCTGCCCTGCGCGCCCGGGAAGAACCACCGCGTCAGCAGCAGGGAAAGCGCCAGGCCGCCCGGGGCCAGCACGAAGATCAGCAGCGGCTCGATGGCCATGATGCTGTGGAAGACCTGCTGCGCCTTGTCGGCGAGGGCGGCGAAGCCGACCGCCGTGAGGCCGACCAGCACGGCACTGAGCCAGAACAGAAGCCGTCGCCGCCACTGGCGGGGAGAAAGCAGCGGCAGGCGGCGAAGCCTGCGGCGGTCCAGTGAGGGAAAACGGTCTGCCCGCATGGCAGTGGCAAGCCTTTCAGGTTGTGAAACGAACGAAGCCGGTGCAAGTCCAGCTGCGGCCTCGCTACACCCTTGCGCCGGCGAGGGAAATGCCGCGGCAGGGATGCGCGGCGCTCACCCTTGCGGCATTCATGGGGGAAGGGCGGCCCGGATTCCAGCCATGCGCCGCCCCGCACCACCGCTTTCCATCTCGGATATAGAACAATGCGGGTTCTGGTACTCGAAAACTCCCCTCTCGCCCCGGTGGGCCATTTCGGCGCGTGGCTGGAGCAGAGGCGTGGCGCCGAGCTGCGCACCGTCTCCGGCTCCGAACTGCCGGAGGACTGGGCGCCCGAGGCGGCGCTTCTGGTGACGCTGGGCTCGCCCAAGGCGGCCTATGACGCCGATCCCTGGATCGCCCGCCAGCGGGCGCTGCTGGCGCGCTGGATCGCGGCGGACCGGCCGGTGATCGGCATCTGCTTCGGGGCGCAGATGATCGCCTCGGCCATTGGCGGCCGCGTGGCGCCCAGCGGCACCTTCCACGAAGGCTGGATGGAGACCGCCGAGGTCTCCGCCCCCGTCTGGCGCGGTCCCTGGATCCGCTGGCACGGGGACCACGTGGTGCTGCCGCCGGAAGCGGAAGTGCTCGCGCGGTCGGAGGGCACCGTCCAGGCCTTCCGCCATCGCCGCGCGCTGGGTGTGCAGTTCCACCCCGAGGCCCATGCCGGCTGCATCGCCGACTGGATCGGCTTCACGCCGCCCGAGCGCCTCGCTGCCAAGGGGCTGCAGCCCGCGGCGCTGCTGGCGCTGACGCAGGAGCGTGACATCGCCCTGGCTGCCCAGCGGGAGGCGCTCTTCGCCGAGATGCTGGCGCTGGTGGGGCTGGGCGAGGGGGTACCTGCGGCGTGCGGCGCGGCGTGAACGCGGGCCCGAGCCTGGCGCAGGGATCTCAGGAGCCGGGCGCGCGGGGGCGACGGCGTATCCGGCGGCCCCCGGCAGGGAGTTTGGCATCCGGGTGCGGAGAGCCTGGCGCGCCGCCTGTGCCGCCCAGCAGGCGCTGCAGCGCCGTGGCCAGCGCGCCGCGGGCGAGCGGCTTGTGCAGCCGGGCGGTCCGCCCCTGGCCGCCGCCCATCGCCCAGCCGCCCGGCAGTTCATGGTAGCCGCTGGCGAAGAGCACGGGCAGGCCATGGCGCACCAGCATGTCCGCCACGGGGAAAGCCGCCTGGCCGTGCAGGTTGACGTCGAGCACGGCGGCATCGAGGCGCCCCTCGCGGATGCCTTCCTCGGCGAGCCGCAGCGCCTCCCCGAGGGTCGCCGCCGGCCCCACCACCGCACAGCCCAGCCGTCGCAGCGTGTCCTCCAGCTCCAGCGCCACCAGCGCCTCGTCCTCCGCGACCAGCACCCGGCAGCCCTGCAGCGCGGCAAGCGCCGGCGCCTGCCCGGTCTCCTCGACCGGCTCCTCCTTCACAGGGGCCTGCCGGAGGGCACCCGGGACCGGGTTCTGCAGGGCGATCCGGTCGGGCGCGATCAGCAGCTGGCAGCGCAGCCCGCTGGGTTGCCAGTCGAAGCGGACCGTCCCGCCAAGCTGGAGTGTCGTGGCTTCGATCAGCCGTGACCCGAAGCCCCGCCGCACGGGGACCGGCGGCACGGGCGGGCCGCCGGTTTCGCTCCAGTCCAGGCACAGCCCGCCTTCCGGCCGCGGACTCCAGCCGACCCCGACCTGCCCGCCGGGCTGCGAAAGCGCGCCGTGCTTGGCCGCATTGGTGGCGAGTTCGTGCAGGATCATGGAAAGCGGCTGCACCGCCTCCGGTGCCAGCCGCACCCCCGGGCCTGAAAAGGTCGCGCGCTGTCCGGCGGCATAGGGAGCCAGCTCCGCCTCGACCACCGCGCGCAGGTCGCTCCCGCCCCAGTTCGTGCGGGCGAGCAGCGTGTGCGCGCGGCCAAGGGCGCGGACGCGGCCATCCACGGCAGCGGCGAAATCCGCCGGGCGCTCGGCCCGGGTCAGGCGGACAATCGACTGCACCACGGCGAGCACGTTCTTGGCGCGATGGTCCAGCTCCCGCATCAGCAGGATCTGCTGCTCCTCCGCAGCCCGGCGGTCCGTGATGTCCTCGCCCGAGCCGATCATCGCCAGGAACCTGCCCGAGGCATCGCGCAGCACCGCATTGCGCCAGGCGATGAGCCGCTCCCCGCCATCGGCGCGGAGCACGAAGTTCTCGTGGGTCTCGTCCGTCTGCGCCTGACCCGAGGCGAGCGCCCGCAGGATGTCCTGCGCGGGCCGGCGCAGGCGCTCCGGCACGAAGGTATCGTGCCAGTTCCGGCCCAGCACCTCCTCCTCACTCCCGAGCGCCAGCACCTCGAGCCCGCGGCGATTGATGCCGCGCACCGTTCCTTCGGCATCGAGCACGACCAGCATGGCGCCGGCCACGTCGAAATAGAGCCGTGCCCGGTCGCGCTCGGTGCGCAGCGCCGTCGCTGCCTCCTCGGCCGCCGCGGCGCGGCCCTCGGCGGCGGCACGGGCGCGCATGCCCTCGGCGGCGCGGCCGAGGGCGGTGCGCAGCGCCTCGAACTCGGTCACGGCGGTAGGGGGCAGGCTGGGCGGCGCGGGGCGCCCCGCCGCCACCGCCTGCGCTTCGTGCGCCAGGCTCTGGACCGGCCGAAGCAGGCGGCGCGCCAGCAGGGCCGCCAGCAGCAGGGCCGCCACCAGCAGCGTCACGCCGGCGGCCAGCAGGGCGATGAGCGGTTCGTGCCACGCAGCGTCATAGGCAGCCGTCGGCAGGGTGACCATCGCCGCCCAGGGCACCCGCTTCAGGTGCTGATAGGCGGCCACGACCTCCGTCCCCTGCAGGGAAAGGCCGCGGGCGATTCCGGCGTTGTGCCCCTGAATCGCGCGGGCCAGCCAGGGCGGGGCAGGGTTGCCGACGGCGGAGGCATGCTCGGCGGAGCGCGCCACGAAACGCCCCTGATCCACCTCGATCAGCCCGGCGACATTGCCTTCGCTTGCCTCCGCCAGCAGCCTGCCGAGGCGCGCCGGATCGAAGGCGAGGATGAGGGCAAGGCTCTCCTGCCTGCCCCCCTCCGGCGGCAGGATCGGCGTGAAGGCGGCGAGGATCGGGCGCTGAGCCACGCCGCCGATGAACAGGTTGCTGAGCACCACCTGGCCTGTTTCCATGGCGCGCCTGATCCAGGGAAGGCCGCGTGCCTGGGGCAGCGGCGCGCCGGGCGGAAGCAGCGTGTTGAGCAGCTGGGTGCCGTCCGGCCGCACCAGCACCACCCAGCCGCCGAAGGCCTCGCCCACCGTGCGCATCTGCGCGTGCAGGTCGGTGAAGGCGGTGCTGGTGCCTGGCGTTCCGCTGGCCATGAGGGCCGACCGCATGCCGGGCGATCTGGCGAGGGTGCCGACCGCCGTCACCACCACGTCCAGCTCGCGGTCCACCGCCGTCGCCGTCGCGCGCGCGGCGCTCTGCAGGCCGGTTTCGGCGGCGTGCCGGTAGGCGCGGCCGAGCTGCCAGGCTGTCAGCCCGCCTCCCAGCAGCGCTGGCACCAGCAGTGCCAGGGCGAAGGCGAGGAGGTGAATCCTCAATCCCCGGGGGGCCTGCATGGTCTTGCGCAACCGCAGTTGGGTGCCCCTCAGCCAGTCACGTTTCCCCATGGCACCCCATTCACGGCGACCCGGTTGAGATCATCCAGGGGGCATGTCACGCAAGGCTGGGTGGCGCCACTTCGGCGTGAGCCTAAGGGCGGCCCGCCATCCGCGCACGAGACTGTGCAGGGGGAGGGCCGCTCCGGCCGCCTCTCCTCACCGCTTGGAGAGGTCCACCAGCCCGGCGAAGCCGGTCTCGGTGCCGAAGGCGAGATGCGTTCCCGCCGGGTTCCAGGCCAGCGCGGAGACCGGCCCACGCCCCGGTGCCGCGACCGGCACCACCTTGCCGGAGGCGATCTCGGCCATCAGCACCAGCCCATCCTGGAAGCCGGCGGCCACCACCTCGTGCTGCGGATGGCAGGCGACCCGGGTGCAGAGCACGCCGTCCCCGCCCGCCAGCTCCACCGGCGGCTTGCCCATCGGCCCGCCGGCGAAGAAGGGCCAGAGCACCACGCAATCCGCCCCCGAGGTGGCCAGCCAGCGGCCCTTGCCGGTGAAGGAGATCGACTTGATCTTGGTGGGATAGCCGGACATGCGCATGTCCTGCTGGTCGGTCAGGCGCCAGCCGTGCAGGGCATTCTCCTGCATGGTGGTCACCACATGGGTGCCGTCCGGGCTGAACTGCACGAGCTGATGGCTGCCCTTCCAGGGCAGCACGCGCGGCTTGTCCTCCTTGGAATGCACGAACCACAGGCTGGCGCCGTTGTAGTGCCCGGCCGCCACGCGCTTGCCCTTGGCGTCGAAGGCGACGCCGCCGACGCTGGAAGGGTGCTCCAGCGCCTTCAGCTTCTGGCCGTCGCGGTCGAGCAGGTGCACCACCTTGCCGACCGCCGCGGCGCGCAGGCCCGAGGGATGGGCGGCGAGGTGCTCCACCCACTTCATCATGCCGAAATCGGCGAGTTCCGCGACGCTGCCATCGGCGGCGACGTGCAGCAGCTTGCCGTCGTCGCCGCCGGAGAGATAGCCGCCGGCCACGTCCGGGGTGAGGGCCAGGCAGGCGCCGTCATGCGCCTCGACACTGCGCCAGCCGGCAGCGGCATCGGCCGCATCCGCCAGGCGCAGCGTGCCGTCGCCCAGCGAGAAGGCGACGCTGCGCCCGTCCCGCCCGAAAGCGGCGCCCACCACCCAGGCGCCGAAATCCTGCGAAATGCCGCGGCTCTGCAGCAGGAAATCGGCTTCTTCCACGCCGCCGGTGCTGCTCCCGCTCATGCCGCGACGCAGCCTTCGAAGCCGCGGCGGAGCTGCGGGCGGTTCAGGTTGCGGCCGATGAAGACGATCTTCGACCTGCGCGGCTCACCCTCCTTCCACGGCCCGATGAAGTCGCCATCGGCGATCATGTGCACGGCCTGGAAGGCGAAGCGCCGGTCCTCGCCCTTGTAGGCCAGGATGCCCTTGGTGCGCAGCAGGTCCTGCCCCTTGCTCTGCAGCAGCATGCCGATCCACTGGTTGAACTTCTCCGGGTCGATCGGCTGCTCCACCTCGAAGGACATGCTCAGCACGTCCTCGTTGTGCTCGTGCTCGTCATTGGTGAGGAAGTCCGGCTCGCGCTCCAGGATGCGCTCCAGCTTGAAGGCGTCCCGCCCGATGACGCTCTCCACCGGCACGTCCGACTTGGTGGCGCGGCGGATCTCGGCATAGGGGTTGATCGCCTTGATGCGGCGCTCGACCTCGGCGGCCTCGTCCTCGCTGACCAGGTCCATCTTGTTCAGCACGATCAGGTCGGCGAAGGCGATCTGCTCGGCCGCCTCGGCGCTGTCCTCCAGCCGGGCGGTCAGGTTCTTGGCGTCCACCACGGTGACGATGGCGTCGAGCCGCGTCGCGCGCTTGACGTCCTCGTCCATGTAGAAGGTCTGCGCCACGGGGGCCGGGTTGGCGAGGCCGGTGGTCTCGACGATGATGCCATCCAGCTTGCCGCGCCTCCGCATCAGCCCGGTCAGGATGCGCACGAGGTCGCCGCGCACGGTGCAGCAGATGCAGCCGTTGTTCATCTCGAAGACTTCCTCGTCGGCGTCGATGACGAGGTCGTTGTCCACACCCAGCTCGCCGAACTCGTTGATCACCACCGCGAACTTCTTGCCGTGGTTCTCGCTGAGGATGCGGTTGAGCAGCGTGGTCTTGCCGGCGCCCAGATAGCCGGTCAGCACAGTGACGGGGACGGTCTCGCGGGCTTCGCTCATGGTCTTGGGGTCCTGCCGGAGAAAGGTCGTTCGTGGTGTTATATGATACGGTTCCCCCCCGGGGTCACGGGGGGAGCCCGCGCAGGCGCCGGAATGGCAGCCTTGCCGCGCTTGCCGGTCCAAGGCTAGGCTGGCCTCCGCGCCGGTCCCGTGCGAGCGGGCCAAGAGGGAACGCCGTGCGGCCCGGGCGGATGCCCGGACCAAGTCGGCGGCTGCCCCCGCAACTGTTGGCGGCAAGCCGATGGTCCCCTGCCCCTTTGCCGGGGCAGCCACTGGCGGCGAAGGCCGCCGGGAAGGCCGGGCCGGAGGCGTCGAGCCGCAAGCCAGGAGACCTGCCGGCGCGCGGCACACCCTTCTGGTCCGGCGCGGGGCGCGCCGGGCGGAGAGCTTCACCATGCGCAATGCTTCCACGACCACCCTTCCCGCCTCCGGCGCGCGGTCGCAGGCCGGCAGCCGCCTGCTGGCCGCCTGCCTCTGCCTGGCCTTCGGCGGCTTCCTGCTCTGGGGTGTCGGCTTCTCGCATTCCCAGACGCTGCACAACGCGGCGCACGACACGCGCCACGCCAACGGCTTCCCCTGCCACTGAGGGCGGCGCCATGACCCTGTTGCGGCCGCTGTTCTTCGCGGCGCTGCTGGCCGGGCTGCTCGCCGGCGCCGCCGGCACCGTGCTGCACCAGTTCGGCACCGTGCCGCTGATCCTGCAGGCCGAGACCTATGAGATGGCGCCCGCCGCCGGCCAGGTCCACGCCCATGGCAACGAGGCCACGCTCCATCACCACGCCGCCGCCTGGCAGCCGGAGGACGGGCTGGAGCGCACCGCCTACACCGGTCTGGCCGACCTGCTGACCGGCACCGCCTATGGCTTCCTGCTGGTCGGCGCCTTCGCCCTGCGGGGCAAGGCGGTGGACTGGCGGCAGGGGCTGTTCTGGGGGCTGGCGGGCTTCGCCGTCTTCACCCTGGCGCCTGGCCTGGGCCTGCCGCCCGAGCTGCCGGGCACCGAGGCGGCCCCCCTGGCCGCGCGCCAGATCTGGTGGGTGGCCACCGTGCTGCTGACCGCCGGCGGCCTCGGCCTGCTGGCCTTCAGCCGGCATCTCGCCTGGGTGGCGCTCGGCGCCGGGCTGATCGTGCTGCCGCACCTGATCGGCGCGCCGCAGCCGGCCGAGCACGCGGCGCTGGCGCCGGAAGCGCTGGCACAGCGCTTCATCGTGATGGTCACGCTGACCAGCCTGCTGTTCTGGCTCGTTCTGGGCGGCGCGGCAGGCTGGCTCTACGGACGGTTCAGCCGGGCCTAAACGGCCAAGGCGGCTCCGCCGCAGGCTGCCGCGGCCCTGAGGCCGTGGCAGGGGGAGTGGCAGGGGGAGCCGGCCCGTCAAAGGCGGGCAGGGCCTCCCCTCACCGGCCGCTGATCAGCTGCCTGAGGCGGTTGGCCAGGCTTTCCATCGCGAAGGGCTTGGTCAGGACTTGCATCCCAGGGTCCCGGAGCCCCTGGCCCAGCACAGCGGCCTCCGCATAGCCGGTGATGAACAGCACCTTCAGCCCCGGGCGCACCGCGCGCCCCTCCTCTGCCAATTGCCCGCCGCTCATCCCGCCCGGCAGCCCCACATCGGTGACCAGAAGATCGACCCGCGCCTCCGAGCGGAGGATCGCCAGGCCTTCCGCGGCATCCTGCGCGGCGAGCGTGGTGTAGCCAAGCTCACCCAGCACCTCCACCATCAGCATCCGCACCGTGTCCTCGTCATCCACCACCAGGACCGTCTCGCCGCTGGCGGCGCGTGGCGCTTCCGCGAGGCTGGCGCCCTGCTCCACCATGCCGGCCGGCTCGTCGCTGCGCGGCAGGTAGAGGCAGACCGTGGTGCCCTGGCCTGGCGCGGAGTGGATGCGCACCTGCCCGCCCGACTGGCGCACGAAGCCATAGACCATGGAAAGGCCGAGCCCGGTGCCCTGGCCGAGCGGCTTGGTGGTGAAGAAGGGCTCGAAGACCCGCTCGACCAATTCCGGGCTGATCCCGGTGCCGGTGTCGGTCACGCAGAGCGAGACATAGTCGCCGGCGGGCATGTCGCGGCTGCGGGTGAAATCCTGGTCCAGATGCAGGTTGGCGGTCTCGATGGTCAGCCGCCCGCCCTGCGGCATGGCATCCCGCGCGTTGATGCAGAGGTTCAGCAGGGCATTCTCGAGCTGGTTCGGGTCCACCAGCGTGTTCCACAGCCCTTTGGTGCCGCTGACCTCCAGGCTGATCTCCGGGCCGGCCGTGCGGCGGAGCAGCTCTTCCATCGCCGCCACCAGCTGGTCCACATCGGTGGGCCTGGGGTCCAGCGTCTGCCGCCGCGAGAAGGCGAGCAGCCGATGGGTCAGCGCGGCGGCACGGTGGGCCGCCCCCTCGGCCGCCGTGATGTAGCGGGCCATCTCCTGCACCCGGCCCTGGGCGAGCCGCGCCTTCAGCAGTTCCAGGCTGCCGGTGATTCCCGCCAGCATGTTGTTGAGGTCATGCGCCAGGCCGCCGGTGAGCTGGCCCACCGCCTCCATCTTCTGGCTCTGCCGCAGGGCCTCCTCGGTCCGGCTGCGCTCCGCGACCTCCTGCGCCACGCGCTGTTCCAGCGTCTCGTTCAGCTGGCGCAGGTTGGCCTCGCTCTGCGCCACCCGCGTGCGGCTCTCCGCCAGGGCCGCGAGGTCGGTCTCGCGCCGGATCAGGCTTTCGCCCAGCGCGGCGCAGACCGCCACGATGCACAGGTTCACCAGCGCGAAGCCGCCGGTGCCAATCCAGTGCTTGGCCGGAATCGCCAAGGTGAAGGCTGGCGGGATGAACAGATAGGCGGCCAGGAAGGCGGCGAGGGCGGTGGCAAGGATGCCGGGCCCCCGGCCGAGGAAGAAGCCGGCCACCATCAGCATGGGAATGAAGAGCAGGAAAGGCAGTTCCAGCGCCGGCAAGGCGGCCCGCAGGGCGGCCGCGAGCAGGACGAGGAGGATGGCCATCAGGCATCGGGCCGGGAGAGACATGCCTCGATAGGCCAGGAGTCGCAGCAGGAGGTCCAAGGCGGCTTTCTCTCAGCCTGCCAATCCATCGGCCTGGCAAGCAGCCAACCGGTCTCGGGCGCGGCCAGGGCAAGAACTGTCGAGTGAAGGCAGGTCAACAAGCCCGGGGATGGGGCGGACGCCCTATATGGACACGAGGCCGTGAGAAGCAAGTATTTTGCGGTTTCTGGCCCCGAATTGGGGAGCTCCTGCTCGCGACCAAGCGGGAGCTTCGCTTCTTCTCTGCCGCCTTGCCCGCGAGCACGAATGCTGGCCGCGGATGCGGAGGGAACCGAGGGTGGGGCGGGGCACGCTTCCCCGGCGGGAGGAAGAGCGGGGAGAGCGGACGCCGCCCTCCCCGCTTCGCTTCAGGCGGCCGCCCTGATGGCGTCCGAGAGAGTTCCGAACATCCGGTCCACGTGGCTCTTCTCCGCGATGAGCGGCGGCGAGAGGGCGATGATGTCGCCGGTGGTGCGGATCAGCACGCCGTCGTCGAAGCACTTGCGGAACACCTCGGTCGCGCGTGCCGTCGGCCGGCCCGGGCGGGGCGACAGCTCGACGCCGCAGACGAGGCCGATGTTGCGGATGTCGATGACGTTCGGCAGGTCGCGCAGGGCGTGGGCGGCCTCTTCGAAATAGGGCTCCATCGCCTTGGCGCGGCCCGGCAGGTCTTCCGCCTTGTGCAGGTTCAGCGTGGCGATCGCCGCCGCCGCCGCCAGCGGGTGGCCGGAATAGGTGTAGCCGTGGAACAGCTCGATGCCGTCCGGCGCACCGTTGACGATGGCGTCGTAGATGCCGTTCCGCACCGCCACGCCGCCCATCGGCACGGCGGCATTGGTCAGGCCCTTGGCCATGGTCATGATGTCGGGCGTCACGCCGAAGCGTTCGGCGGCGAAATTGGTGCCCAGGCGGCCGAAGCCGGTGATCACCTCGTCAAAGATCAGCAGGATGCCGTGCTTGTCGCAGATCTGCCGCAGGCGCTGCAGATAGTCCTTGGGCGGCACCAGCACGCCGGTGGAGCCCGCCATCGGCTCGACCATCACCGCCGCGATGGTGTCGGCGCCGTGCAGCGCCACCAGATCCTCCAGCTTGCCCGCCAGCTCGACGCCGTATTTGGGCTGGCCCTTGGAGAAGGCGTTCATGGTGGGGATGTGGGTGTGCGGCAGGTGGTCCACGTAAGGCAGCATGGCGCCGAACTGCTTGCGGTTGCCGCCGATGCCGCCCACCGACATGCCGCCGAAGCCGACGCCGTGATAGCCGCGCTCCCGCCCGATCAGCCGCACGCGCTGGCTCTCGCCGCGCGCCTTGTGATAGGCGAGGGCGATCTTCAGCGCGGTGTCGGCGCTCTCGCTGCCGGAATTGGTGAAGAAGACGCGGTCCATCCCCTCCGGCGTGATCTCGGCGACGCGCGCCGCCGCCTCGAAGGCGACGGGGTGGCCGAGCTGGAAGGTCGGCGCGAAGTCCATCACCGCCGCCTGCTTCTGGATGGCCTCGGTGATCTCCTTGCGGCCATGACCGGCATTGCAGCACCAGAGGCCCGAGGTGCCGTCCAGCACTTCCTTGCCGTCGGCGGTCCAGTAGGTCATGCCCTCGGCACGGGCCAGCAGGCGAGGATGCGACTTGAAATACCGGTTGTCGGAATAGGGCATCCAGAACGCATCGAGGTCGTTCGGGCGCGAGATCTCGTTCATGGCCATCCTGCGCGGCTGAGGGCGAAGGAATGGAAGGCTAGGCGTCTTGCCGGCGAATGGCGAGAGGGAAGGCTGGGGGAATGAATTCCCCCAGACCCCCTTCTTTTTTCTTCGAGTTGGGGAAGATCCTAGGCGGTGGTGACGATTTCAGCGGAGTAGGATGGCGATTGAGGCGAGCAGAACGAAGCCGCGGAAGTTGGCGAGGAGCTTGTCGTAGCGGGTTGCGACGCGACGGAACTGCTTGAG
>NZ_JASIRT010000053.1 GCF_030063475.1 Roseomonas sp. E05 | reverse complement strand
CACGGCCGGTGATGATTTCGACGCGCGTCGGGTCGTTCGGCATAGGCGTATGCCTAGGCGCAAGCCTAGGCCCTCGGGGCTATGCCCGGTGTCCGGTCGAAATAGGGGCCACTCCACCGATGGCCGATTGCCTTCCCTCATGGGGCTTGGCGAGTTCTACACGGCAGTAGCTGCCGCACCCCTGAGGCTGCCCTAAGCAGGACCGACAGAGTGAGCCAGCTGCTTCCGCCCTGCTTCCGCGGCTCCAAACGCAGAAAGGGCCCGCCGAAGCGAGCCCTTGCTAAACGCCTGTGTTTCCTAAGGAAAACTGGAGCGGGCGAAGGGATTCGAACCCTCGACCCCAACCTTGGCAAGAGCGTTCGACTCAAGCCAAAACAAGGGCTTAAGTAGGCTCTGGTAGGCAATATTGGCACGTCAGCCCAAAGGGTTGGCTAACGATGCGTGCTAGTAGCGTTCTACCGGAAAACGACTTTGAGGACCAGCGGAACGGCATTGCGCTGGCAGATTTGGCGGCGCTTCCGCGTTGGGTAGCCTGGCAGACCGAAGGCCGTGGGCCGGAGGGCAAGCCGACCAAGGTTCCCTACTCGCCTCTCGGCGCGAAGGCGCGCGCCGACTCCCCGGCCACCTGGGGCACCCGTGATGCGGCCGAGATCCGCGCCGAAGTATTGCCCCGGCCCTTCGGAGCTGGCGGCGTCGGGATCGAGCTGGGCGACCATGCCGGGCTGGCGATCGGCGGCATTGACCTCGACACCTGCCGCGATGCCGAGTCGGGCGTGCTGGCGCCCTGGGCGGCCGAGGTGGTGGAGCGGTTCGGCTCCTACACGGAGGTTTCGCCCTCCGGGACGGGCGTGAAGATCTTCTTCGTGTTCGAGGGAACCGACCTTCCGGCGCTGCGCAGCGCCATGGGTTCGGAGCACGGCCGCCAGTTCAAGCGGAAGGGCGCTGGCGACCATCCGCCCGCCATCGAGCTTTACCTGGGCAACCGATACTTCGCGGTCACGGGGCAGCACCTGGCGAACAGCCCGGCCGAGATGCGCCCGGTGGAGGCCGACACGATTGGCTGGCTGCTGAGCGAGGCTGGCCCGTCCTTCGCGGCTGGTGGCGTTGCTCCGTCCCAGCCCGGCCGGCTCGAGCGTGCGCTCCGACTGGCGACGAATGACGGCAGCCGCAGCGGGGCCGCCTTCAAGATTGCCGCCGAGGTGAAGCGCACAGGCGGCACCTATGACAACTTCCGGCAGGAGCTGGACGCCGACCCCACCACGGCCGCCTGGAAGGCCGAGAAGGGCATGGCGAACGGCGAGCGGGAATTGCGCCGCGCCTGGGAGCGAGCCGGCCAGACGCCCGCCAATGACGACGACCTGCTGACTGAGAGCGCGGTGGCCGATCAGTTCGCCACCTGGGCAGAACATCGGCTGCGCTACTGCCACGACTCGGGCCTTTGGTACGAGTGGACCGGGACGCACTGGAAGGCCGACCGCAAGCACGCCGCCTTCACCTACGCCCGCCGGCTGACGGGCGATCTCTCCCGCACCGCCGAAGCGAAGATCCAGGCCATCACCGGCAAGGCAGCCTTCTGCGGCGGAGTGGAGAAGTTCGCCCAGCGTGACGAGCGGCTGGCGGTGACGGCGGAGGATTGGGACCCGGATGCCTACCTCTTGGCGACCCCAGGCGGCACGGTGGACCTGCGCACGGGAAAGATGCGTGCAGCCCAGCCGGGAGACATGATGACCCGCCTCACCGCTGTAGCGCCTTCCCGGCGGGCACCGCCAGACCTGTGGCTGCGCTTCCTGGACGAGACGACAGGCAAGGATGATGAGCTGATCGGCTTCCTTCAGCAGTGGTGCGGTTACTGCCTCACCGGCGACACGCGGGAGCACGCGCTGGTGTTCGGTCATGGTGGCGGCGGCAACGGTAAGAGCGTGTTCCTGGATACGGTATCCGGGATCATGGGCGACTATGCCGCAGTGGCTGCCATGGACACCTTCACGGCCAGCCAGGGCGACAAGCACCCCACCGACTTGGCGGCGTTGCGCGGCGCGCGGATGGTGGTCGCGTCCGAGACGGAGGAAGGCCGTGCCTGGGCCGAGAGCCGCATCAAGGCCCTGACCGGCGGCGACAAGATCAGCGCCCGCTTCATGCGCCAGGACTTCTTCACCTATCAGCCGCAGTTCAAGCTGACGATCATCGGCAACCATAAGCCAGTGCTGAAGAATCTGGACGAGGCCATGCGGCGCCGAATGAACTTGGTGCCCTTCACTCGTAAGCCGGCGACCAAGGATCTTGAGCTGAAGGAGAAGCTAAAGGCGGAATGGCCCGCGATCCTGGCCTGGATGATTGACGGCTGCCTGGCGTGGCAGGCGGATGGGCTGACCCGCCCTCCGGTGGTGATCGAAGCTACGGCGGAATACTTCGCTGAACAGGACTACTTCGCGCGCTGGCTGGCTGAGTGCTGCATCCTCGACGCCACCTTGAGCACCAAGCCCGCCGCCCTGTTGGCTAGCTTCCATCAGTGGTGCCAAGCGAATGGCGAGGAAGTGGCTGATAACAAGCGACTACGCGGCATGATCGAGCGGACGCCCGGGCTTCGCTACATCACCCCCAAGGGCATTCAGTGGGTCCGAGGCATCGGCCTCCGCTCCACCAGGGGTGATGAGAAGGTGGGAGGGTGGGAGGGTGGTGGAGGGTCAAACCCATGATGCACCACGCGCGCACGCGCGCACATAGCGGGAGAACCGGGGAACCCTCCCTGACCCTCCCACCCTCCCACCCTGGGGCGCTGGAGGAGCTGGCCGAGCGGGTCTCTCGCCTCTCCCCCGACCGCCGAGACCCCGAGCGGTTCCACCTGGAGAAAAGCGAGCTGGCGCACGCCCTGCGCCGCCTCGCGCGGGCCTGGAGGCAGGCATGACCGAGGCCATCGCGGGTCCTTCCGACGCAAACCAATCGCGGGGGTTCGAACCCCGTGATTTCACCCGCGAAAACCCCGAGGGTGAGCCTACCGTTTCCGTGAGCGGCGCTGAACTGGCCGCCCGGCTGCGCCTCTCGGAGCGGGCAATCCGCGACCTGGCCAAGCGGGAAATCGTCGTGAAGCTGAGCCACGGCGCCTATGACCTGTGGGCCAGCATCGGCCGCTATGCCGAGCACATGCGGGAGGCCGCAGCCGCCCGCGGCGAGCACTCCGCCGGCTCCGAGCTGACGCGCGAGCGCATCCGGGAGACCAAGGAACGGGCCGACCACCTGGCGCTCAAGAACGGCCAGCTCACGGCCGACCTGGTGGAGGCGGTGAAGGTCGAACGCGAATGGTCCGACATTCTGCGCGGCGTGCGCGGCCGGATGCTGGGGGTGCCGGGGCGGTGCCAGCAGCGCCTTGGCCATCTGACGCCCCATGACGTTGCGACGATTGACCGAGAAATCCGGGACGCCCTGGCGGAGGCCGGAAATGACGACGCTTGAGACCGTCCGCAAGCGCGCGCTGCGGGCACTGACCCCCCCTCCGCGCCTGGCGCTCTCGGAGTGGATGGAAGCCAGCCTGCGCCTGCCGGAGGGCGTCTCCGCGCTGCCTGGGGCCGTACGGCTATGGCCGTATCAGAGGGAGATTGCCGACGCGATTTCTGATCCCGCCATTGAGCGGGTGACGCTGGTGAAGTCCGTTCGCGTGGGCTTCACCACGCTCCTGACCGGCGCCATGGCGTCCTTCGTCGCCAACGAGCCGGCGCCCATCCTGGCCCTGCTACCGACCGAAGCGGACGCGCGAGATTACATCGTCAGCGACGTGGAGCCGATCTTTGAGGCGTCTCCGGTGCTGCGCGGGCTTTTGTCGGCAGATGCCGACGAATCCGGCCGCAACACTCTCCTGAGCCGCCGCTTTCCGGGTGGTTCGTTGAAGGTGGTGGCAGCAAAGGCGCCCCGGAATCTGCGCCGCCACAACGTCCGGGTGCTGCTGATCGACGAGGCCGATGCGATGGAGCCGGGCAAGGAAGGCTCCAGCATCCGCCTGGCCGAGCGCCGGACACTCTCCTTCGCCAACCGCAAGATTGTCCTGGGCTCCACGCCGCTCCTGGAGGAGACCTCCAACGTCCTGCGGTCCTATGCCGCCAGCGATCAGCGGGTTTTCGAGGTGCCGTGCCCGGCCTGCGGTGCCTTCACGGAAATTCAGTGGTCGCACATCGAATGGGAGACCGACGCGCCGGCCACCGCTGCCTTCCGCTGCCCGCATTGCCGCGAGTTGGTGGCGGAGCGGCACAAACCGGGCATGGTCGAGGCGGGGCGCTGGCGGGCGACACGCCCCGAGGTGGCGGGCCATGCCGGATTTCGCCTCAACGCGCTGGTCTCGCTGCTGGCGAATGCCTCCTGGGCGAAGCTGGCCGAGGAGTTCCTGACGGCGAAGGACGACAGCGACGAATTGCAGACCTTCGTCAACACGATCCTGGCGCAAGGCTGGCGGGAGGCCGGCGAGGAACTGGACGAGACGGCGCTGTTGAGCCGGGCGGAGCCATTCAGCCTCAACGCCATCCCGGCCGAGGTGCTGGCGGTGACGGCCGGCGTGGACGTGCAGGACGACCGGCTGGAAGTGTCCCTTGTCGGCTGGAGCCGTGACGCCGCGCTGGTGCTGGGCCACACGATCATCTGGGGCACGCCCGACGATGACGCCACCTGGGCCGAGCTGGAGGAGCTGCTGCGCACCCGCTGGAAGCACCCCAACGGCGGCTGGCTGAAGGTGGATGCGGCTGTGGTGGACAGCGGCGACGGCGACTGGACGGAGAAGGTTTATGCCTTCTGCTTCCCCCGCCTGAGCCGCCGCATCATGGCCGGCAAGGGCGCCTCTGGAAGCCGCCCGGCGATTCAGGCATCTGCCGGCAAGGTGAAGGGCGGCAGGCTTTTCCTGATCGGCGTGGACGGGCTGAAAACCACGATCATGAGCCGCCTGGCGCGCGGTCAGTCCATCCGGTTCAGCGACACGCTGGAGCCGGTCTATTTCGAGCAGCTTTGCAGCGAGCGGAAGGTGGTCCGGTACAGCCGCGGCCAGCCGCAGCGGCGCTTTGAGCGGAAGCCTGGGGCACGGGCCGAGGCGTTGGACTGCCTGGTGTATGCCTTCGCCGCCCGCCACGGCGTGACGCTGCACTTCGATCAGCGGGAGGAGGAGATGCGGGGGGTGTCGGTTGAACCGACACCATCGGTGGTGCGGTCGAGGTGGCTGAGCGGAGAGGGGTAGTCCCCACCGTGGGGCGAAGAAGGCTAAGGCTTCATGCCAAACGTCTTCTTCGCCGTTTCGGAAGCCAAGTCACTAATCACCTTGATGGCGATGTCGTAAGCAGGCTTTCCCATCCTCGACATCAGGCGCTTTAGCTTCAGCGCGGCAATCTCAGTTCGAGGATTATCAGAAGCGATCAAGGGAATAAGTTCAGCTGCGTCGGATGCATCTTGGCCGTCCAACTCCAGCTCAAATATTTCTACCGCACTTGCTAATGCAGCCTGCCGCCATGGGTACGCCACGCCACACTGCGTGCAGTTATTGGGTACCGGAACACGCGATACAGAGAGGACGCCAGACCCATAGTAATAGCCTGGGATCGGCGTCCTGCATTCAGGGCAAGCCGTGATAGTCTCCGCGCCGCATTGGTCGCAGAAGGGTTGATTGAACTGCGGCATGGACCGCGCCGAGCTGTTGATCTGGTGTCCGTTCATGCAAACCTGCATGACGTCGTAGCCCTCACGCATCGCGGGGCTCCTTACCCAACGGCCTTAGTGAGGAAGCCATGTTCCTCTAACCAGCCTCGCAAGATGCGCTCCACCAAGTAGGACACGCTTCGATCTTCGGCGGCAGCCGCACGAGTGATCGCTTCTTTCGTGTCGTCGTTGATACGGAACGATAGGACGGCTGCCTTGGCCATCTCTTACACCCTCTTACAAATCTCTTGACCGCGCGGAAGACATTGTAAGAGAGTGTGAGCGGCCGAGCAAGGAGTTCGCACCTCCGAGCCCGGCCTAACCACAACCCGCTGAAAAAGGGTCAGCAGGCAATGGCTGAAGCCATTCATACCACAATCACGCCCACCCTTGCGCAGCGCACCCTGGCCTATCTCGCCAGCGGCAGCCCGCCGCCCTTCCTGGCCTTCGTCTGGCCCAACCCCAGCCGCCCGTGGACGCCTCCTGAGCCTCTCCCCGGGCCGGGTGAGCGGGCCGCTCTCTCTGGTGGGAGACGTGGCATGAGCATCACCAGAAGATCCGCCCTTGCATCCCTCCTGCCGATCGCCGCCGCGCCCGGCTTGGCGTCGGCCGTGCCGGTTCCGGCCGACCCCGCGCTTACCGCTTATCGCGCCGTCATGGCTCAGCACGACCACATCGAGAGCGTCGCCAACGAGCACTGGCACTTGGTGGAGGAGTGGTGCGACAGCGAAATGGAAGCCCTTGAGGCGCTGGCTGATCCGCACCCCGTAAGCCTTCCCGCTTTCCTGCACCGTGTGATCGTACTGGCCCAGCGTCTCGATGACGGAGCGGGCTGGAACATGATGCAGCCGGAGGAGCAGCTGCTCCGCTCTCTCGCCGAGAAGGCGCTGGCGATGCTGGTCGGGATGGAGGGCGGGGCATGAGCCAGCACCCGGCCGGTACGCCCCACCGTGGGGCTTGCCTCCTGGAGGACACGCGCAGTTCGCTCCACGGCGGCGCAAACCTCCTTCGCGTCCACGCGCAGATCCTTTTCTTGCACGCGCGCATCGCCTGGAACCGCTGGCACATCGCCCGCATCAAGCGGCGGCTTGCGCGCGCTCCCTGAACGAAGCGGCCCGGCGGGGTGTCACCCGCCGGGCCAGTCTTCACGCAACGTTCGTCGATCTCAGGATACCGCCCCCGCTGTCCGGCTGACGGGACGGCACCACCTTCATACCAAACCTGCGGCACGAGGCGCAAACACTACCTGCGCATTTAAAGCTTGCAACTTCGTTGTCTGCCTTGGTACGGTGCCTCGTTCTCAGGAGGTAGCCCATGACGACTCGATATCGGTCCATCGACGCCGCCCGCGCAGCAGACGTTGATCGACGCCAGATCGACGTTCTGATTTCGCGCAAGCTGTTCGCCACCCAGCATCAGCCCGGCCCGGGCGAAGCTCGCCTCTTCACGGAAGGCGAAATCATTAAGCTTGCCCTGTTGGGCGAGATCCTGCGCCTCAACGTCCCAGCTGTGGCGTGCGCGGACATCATCGAAAAGCTGTATCCCCTCTCGGTACCTTGCGCCGTCGCGCTGTGGCACGGCTTTGCCGAGCTGATCCAGTCCTCGCCCCGTGGCGAACCGCTGACCGAGAACACCGGGAGGAGCGGCGTCTTTGTTCGCGCCGACACGCCGCTCGAATTGTCCAACCAGGCGGGGCAGCGCCTCGCATGGGATGTGATCCGGATGACGGATCTTCAGGAATTTATGGAGAGCCCGCGGGTCGCCGCCGCGATTGTGGTTCCGATCGACCGGGTTGTGCAGCGAGTGAAGCTGCGCCTCAGCAAGATGACCCCGGCCGGCTGATCCCATGCTCCGCGACCTCCTCCGCCGCATCCTGCCGCAGACCTCGACCCGCCGCTTCGATGCGGCTGGGGGCGGCCGGCGGTGGAGCGCGGCCCCCAGCTTCGGGCCGATCAACCCGGAAGTTCTCGCCGCCGCCGAGCCCGTGCGCCGCCGGGCGCTCTACTTCGCGCGCAACAACCCCCACGCCATCGCGGGCGTCTCCGCCCTGGTCAGCCATCTTGTCGCCTACGGCATCAAGCCGACCTCCAAGCACCCCGACGCCGCCGTGCGCGCCGCGCTCCAGGCCGCATGGGACCGCTGGACGGTGGAAGCCGATGCCGATGGCGCCAGCGACCACTACGGCCAGCAGGCGCTCCTGACGCAGACCATGGTCGAGAGCGGCGAGGCGTTCGCCCGGCTGATCCCGACGCGCTCCGGCCTGCGGGTGCAGGCGCTCCCCGCCGAGATGATTGACCTGGCCGACACGCGCGAGCTGGGCGGCGGCGCCCGCGTGGTTGGCGGCATCGAGTTCGACAGCAGCGGCCGGCGCGTCGCCTACCATGTCTTCACCTCGGACCCCACCGCCGCCTTCGAGACCCGCACCAACACCGTCCGCATCCCCGCCGCCGACATGGTGCATCTCTACCGCCCGCTTTCGCCGGGGCAGGTGCGCGGCATCTCCTGGCTGGCGCCGGTTCTCTCGCTCCTCAACGAGCATGACCAGTACGCCGACGCCGCGCTGATGGCCGCGAAGATCCAGGCAATGCACGCGGGCTTCCTGGTGGACCAGAACGGCACGGGAGGCGCCGCCTTCGAGGGCACGCAGACGGGCAGCGTCATGGAATCGGGTCTGGAGCCGGGCACGCTGCGCTATCTGCCGAGCGGCTGGGACATCAAGTTCTCCAACCCGGCACAGATGGCTGAGGGTGCCGCCTTCGCCGCTTCCCAGCTCCGCGCCGTGGCGGCCGGGCTGGGCATCCCTGAGCACCTGCTGACCGGCGACCTGAGCAACGCGAATTACAGCAGCCTCCGCGCCGGCATGGTGGCTTTCCGCCAGCGGATCGAGCCCATCCAGCACGGCATCATCGTGCATCAGCTCGTGCGCCCCGTGTGGCGCCGGTTCGTTGCCACTCTGATCCTCTCGGGCCAGATGGCGGCGCCGGACTTCGAGACGAACCCGGAAGCCTGGCTCGATGCGGAGTTCTACCCGCCGCCGATGGCGTGGGTTGATCCGGCGAAGGATGCCGAGGCCACCGCGACCATGATTGCCGCCGGCCTGAAGTCCCGCCGGCAGGCAATTGCGGAGCTTGGCTACGACGCGGAGGCGCTGGACGCCGAGATTGCCGCCGACCGCCAGCGCGAGGCTCGCCTCGGTCTGCGCTTCACCGCCAACCAAGGAGACCAGAATGTCGGTTGATCTGCTGACGCGAAGCGCAGCGATCCAGCCCGAATCCTTCGACGAGGCTGCGCGCACCGTGCGCGTGGTCTGGAGCACCGGAGCCGCCGTCAATCGCCGCGATGCACAGGGGCCGTTCAGTGAAGTCCTGAGCCTGGCGCCGGATCATGTGCGGCTCGACCATCTGCGCGGCGCCTCCGTCCTCGACACGCACCAGCAGCGCGACCTTCGGAACGTGCTGGGGGTCGTGCAGGAGGCGGGCGTGGAGAGCGGAGAGGGATGGGCAACC
Source organism: Roseomonas sp. E05 (assembly GCF_030063475.1). GTDB lineage: Bacteria > Pseudomonadota > Alphaproteobacteria > Acetobacterales > Acetobacteraceae > Pseudoroseomonas. Next base: position 8,517 of record NZ_JASIRT010000053.1, on the reverse strand, counting down.
ATCCGCTTCAGCACCCGCAGCGAAGTGCAGCCCATCGTTCAGGACGTGCGCGATGGCGTCATCCGACACGTCAGCGTCGGTTACAGCGTGGACCGCTGGCAGGACGCGGTTGCCAACGGCACCCGCACCCGCACCGCCGTCTCCTGGACGCCGCGCGAGATTTCCTTTGTTCCCCTGCCGGCCGACCCCGGCGCCAGTGTGAGGAGTGCCCCCGTGGCAACCGAAAACCAGACGGTCGAGACCGGCAACCGCGCCGAGATCAACCAGCAGATCCGCAGCATCGCCAACGTCTCCGGCCTCGACGCCGCCTTCGCGGATGCCCTGATTGATCAGGCCGCGACGGTGGATCAGGCCCGCAGCGCCGCCTTCGAGGAGCTGGTGCGCCGCGGCGGCGGCACGATCCAGACGGCGCGGATTGAGGTGGTCCAGTCCAACGATGACCCCGCCGTGCTCGTCACCCGCATGGCCGAGGCCCTGGCGTCCAACCTGACGGGGCAGGCGCCCAGCGATGCCGCCCGGCCTTACACGGGCCTGGGGATGGCGGACAGCGCCCGCGCTCTCCTCGCCGCCCGTGGCGAGCGTGTCGCCACCCTGAGCCGGGAGGAGGTGCTGACCCGAGCGGCGGCGCATACCCTCTCGGACTTCCCCAATCTCCTGACGGGCGTGGGCAACCGGGTGCTGCTGCCGGCCTATCAGGCGGCGCAGACGCCTCTCCGTCAGCTTGCCCGCCAGCGCAACGCCAGCGACTTCCGCCCCGTCTCCCTGCTGCGCATCGGAGAGTTCGGTAAGCTGAAGCCGGTCAACGAGATGGGCGAGATCAAGGCGCTCACGACCGGCGAGGCGACCGAGGGATACACCCTCGACACCTTCGGTGGCATGTTCGCGCTGTCCCGGAAGGCGATTATCAACGACGACCTGGGCGCCTTCGGGCAGTGGGCCGCGATGATGGGCCGGGCAGCGGCGGACACGGAGGCGGACCAGCTCGTCAATCTGCTGACGCAGGCCAGCGGCACCGGTCCGGTGATGGGTGACGGCAAGCGCCTCTTCCATGCCGACCACGGCAACCTCGCCGCCACGGGTGGCACCCTGAGCGTTCCCACCCTCAGCGCCGCCCGCCTCGCGATGCGGATGCAGAAGGGTCTCGATGGGTCCAGCCCCATCAATGTCACGCCGCGCTTCCTGCTGGTGGCGCCCGACCTGGAGACCCTGGCGGAGCAGATCCTTGCCGAGCTGGCGGCCGGCTCGGTGGCGGATCAGAACCCGTTCAGCGGAAAGCTGACGCTCCTGGTAGAATCCCGGCTCCCGGCCGGCGCCTGGTACGTCTTCGCGGACCCGGCGGCTTCCACCGTCTTCGAGTACGCGTACCTCAGCAGCGCCCAGGGACCGCAGCTCGCGACCCGCGACGGGTGGGACGTGCTGGCCCGCGAGTTCCGTGTGGTCCTCGACTTCGGCTGCGGCGCGGTGGATTGGCGCGGCGCCTACCGGAACGCTGGGGCATGAGTGACAGCCTCGCCACGCTGAAGGAGGAGCGGGACGCGCTGATGCGCGCCCGCCACTCCGGCCTGCGGGCCGTCGAAATGTCGGACGGCCGGCGCATCGAATACCGCAGCGATCTGGAGATGGCGCGCTCGCTCTACGCCATCAACGCACTGATCGAAGCGGCCGAGGGCGTCACGCCTCCCCAGACCATTCTCTTCCGTACCTCGAAAGGGCTCTGATAATGCGGAACTACATCCAGCGCGGCGAGAACCTGACGGTGGCCGCCCCCTATGCCGTAACCTCCGGCGCTGGCGTCCTGCTGGGCGCCATCTTCGGAGTGGCCGCCGAGGATGCCGCCAGCGGTGCCACGGTGGACATCGCCACCTTCGGCGTCTTCACCCTCCCCAAGGCAACGGGCGCTCTCTCGGTGGGCGACGCCCTGTTCTGGGACAACACGGCGAAGGTGGTCACGAAGACGGCGACGGGGAACACCCGGATCGGCGTGGCCGTGGAGACCGCTGCCAGCGGTGACGCCACGGCGGCCGTGCGGCTCAACGGTAGCTTCTGAAGGTAGCCGATCCGCCTATGACCGATCCCGTCTCCCTGCCGCGCCTGTTGACGGAAGTCGTAGCCGCTGAGCGGCTGGGCATCTCCATCGACACGCTGCGGCGGGAGCGGCGGCGCCAGCGGATCGGCTACACCCTGATTGGTGGCCGGCCGCGCTACACCGAGCGGCACCTGGCCGACTACATCACAGCGAACGAGGTTGCACCTTGCGCAAAGGCGGATCGGATCAGCTCGGCCGCATCGGGGATTACTGGCTCTCCCGCCGCCCCAACAGTGCGCAGTGGTGCCGCACCTGGTTTGATCCCGAGTCGCGACAGACGCGCCGCGCATCTCTCGGCACTGACGATTTTGAGCAAGCCCAGCTCGCGCTCGCGGAGTGGGTCACGCTGAATGTCACGCTCAGGGTTCAGCATCCGCGCGACCTGCCCCTGGCGACCGTCTTTGCCCGCTACTTCGACAAGCACGCCCGGCACACTGTTGGCGCCAGTATCCAGCGCGGCAACCTGCGGACCCTCCTGGAGACGCTGCCGGAGGGCATCACCGTGGCGGAGCTGAACCTAGAGGCGCAGCAGACGGCCGTGGCAAAGCTGGCCCAGCGGTACGCCCCTGGGACCATCAAGCGCATGATGGGTGCCGGCAAGGCCGCCGTGACCTGGGCCTGGAAGAACGGCGAGCTGGACCGGCAAATGCCCTTCCTGAGCCTGCCGGAAGGGGAGGGGCGGGAGCGAGTTCTTAGCATCGAGGAGCTGGCGCGGCTGTGGTCGGAGGATATGCCGGATCACGTCCGCGTCTTTCTGATCCTGATGATTGGCACCGTAGGCCGGCCTGAAGCGGTGCTTCAGCTTAGCCGCTTCCAGTGCGACCTGGAGCGCGGGACCATCAACCTGAACCCGCCGGGCCGGGTCCAGACGAAGAAGCGCCGGCCGATCCTGCCCATGGCGGACTTCCTCCGCCCTTGGATCAAGGCCGTCAGTGCTGGCCCGCTGGTGACCTGGCGCGGCAAACCGGTGAAGAAGATTGCCGGAGCCTTCCAGACCGTGCGCGACGCGGCGGGCTTCGGCATGGACGTGACCGCCTATACGGTGCGCCACACCATGGCGACCGAGATGCGGGCGCGCGGGGTGCCTGAGCTGGAGCTGGCGGGCTTCATGGGGCACCTGATGCCCAACATTCGAACCACGGGGAGATACACGCATGTAGCGCCCGACCACCTGGCCCGCGCTCGCGCGGTGCTGGACGAGATCGCAAACGACATCGACCGGGTAGCGGCCCGGCCGATGGTAGGCTCTAATTTGCGTGCTAGTTGCGTGCCAGAGCTTCTGAGGGAGGGTAGCGGCCCGACCTCTAAGCCCTTGAAAACTGGAGCGGGCGAAGGGATTCGAACCCTCGACCCCAACCTTGGCAAGGTTGTGCTCTACCCCTGAGCTACGCCCGCGCTCCGTTCGGCGTGGGCGGGGATATGTCATGGACTTTGATAGGCCGCAATCCCCTCTGGGCAGTCGGGAGCAGATTTTTTCATCCTCCGCTCACGGGGCGGGGTGAGGGAGGAAAGCTGGGGGCTTCCTCCACCTCCCTCTGTTCATCATAGTGCCCTCGCCTGCGTCGGAAGCAATCCGTCTTGCCTCCGGGGCACCTGCGCTCCGCCGCAATCTCTTGCGGCTGGACGGGGAGGGCGGCATCGCTACCCCTACAAGAGGGGGCAGCACCGGGTCATCGGCCGGGGAGGGGGCGCCATGAGCCGGGCGGCCTCAAGAGGGCCTTCAGCAGGGGAGACCGATGCAGACCACTGAAGCCGAGCCTCTTGTGCTGACCAGCGGACGTGCGCCCGAAACTCCGGAGGGGTTGCTCGCCCGTCTGGCAGCGCTGGGCATCGCCGCGCGCACCGTCGGACACCCTCCGCTGCACACGGTGGCGGAAAGCAAGGCGTTGCGCGGCAGCCTGCCGGGCGCCCACGCCAAGAACCTGTTCCTGAAGCCCAAGGCGCCGGGCCCTTATCTCCTGGTCGTGCTGGAGGAGGACCGTCAGGTCGCGGTCAACGCGCTGCTGCGGCGGCTTGGGGTGCCGCGTGGACAGTTCACCTCGGCGGTCGAGCTGTTCGCCGAGCTGGGCGTGCGGCCCGGCGCCGTGACGCCGCTGGCGTTGATCAACAGCCTGCCGGGCCGAGTGCGGGTGGTGATCGACCGCGCTCTCCTGGACGGGGTGGAGACCGTGCACTTCCACCCGTTGGTCAACACCGCCACGACGGCGCTTGCCCCGGCGGATCTGTTGCGCTTCCTGCGTGCCCTCGGCCACGAGCCGGAAACGCTCGAGCTGGGTGCCGCTTCCTAGCCTGCCGGCAAATCCGTCCCGGCCGCCTTGCGCGCGGCGGCCTCCGGCGCATCTATGCAGGCAGGAATTCCGGAACCGGTGCTTTCATCATGGATACAATCCTCGACCCGAATCGCCCCTCCCCGGGCGGCGCCGACATCATCAAGGACGGCGACTCCAAGACCTTCATGCAGGACGTGGTGAATGCCAGCCGCGAAGTGCCTGTGCTGGTGGACTTCTGGGCCACCTGGTGCGGTCCCTGCAAGCAGCTGACCCCGGCGCTGGAAAAGGTGGTCACCGCGGCGCAGGGTCGGGTACGGCTGGTTAAGATCGACATCGACAAGAACCGCGCCCTGGTCCAGCAGCTCGCCCAGATGGGCCTGCCGCTGCAGTCGGTGCCGACGGTGGTGGCCTTCTGGCAGGGGCAGATCGCCGACCTGTTCCAGGGTGCCCTGCCGGAATCCGAGCTGAAGCGCTTCATCGAGGCGCTGCTGAAGCTGGCCGGCGGCCAGATGCCCGCGGCCGACCTGCTGGCCGAGGCGAAGCAGGCAACCGAGCAGGGCGACCACCAGGCCGCGCTCCAGCTCTTCGCCGCGCTGATGCAGCAGGAGCCGGAGAATGCCGAGGCGGTGGCGGGCCTGGCCCGGACGCTGATGGCGATGGGCGAGGAGGAGCGCGCGCTCGAGCTCATCGACTCGGTGCCGGAGAAGATCCGCGACCATGCCGAGGTGGCCGGCGTGCGCAGCGCGCTGGAGCTGGCTGCCGAGGGCCGCAAGGCGCGGGCACGGCTGGCCGAGTTCGAGAACCGTCTGGCCGCCGACCCGAATGACCACGCCGCGCGCATCGATCTGGCGGTGGCCCTGAATGCCATGGACCAGCGGAGCGAGGCGGCGCAGGCGCTGCTCGACTCGATCAAGCGCGACCGCGGCTGGAATGAGGATGCCGCTCGCAAGCAGTTGCTGAAGTTCTTCGAAGCCTGGGGGCCGACGGACCCGGCGACCGTGAAGGCGCGACGCGGGCTCTCAACCCTGCTGTTCAGCTAGCCAGGAGCCGGCCGGGCATGGACCCCGCCCGTTCCTGGCCGGACACGCTGCCGGCGGCGGTTCCGGTTTTTCCGCTCGCCGGGGCGCTGCTGCTGCCCGATGGCCGTCTGCCGCTGAACATCTTCGAGCCGCGCTATCTGGCCATGGTCGAGGATGCGCTGGCAGCGGGGCGGATGCTCGGCATGGTGCTGCCCGACCCGGCGCATGCGCAGCGGGCGGGACGGTCCACCCTCTACCGGGTCGGCTGCCTCGGCCGTATCGCCTCCTTCGCCGAGACGGAGGATGGCCGCTACCTGATCACTTTGCTTGGGGTCAGCCGCTTCCGGGTGCTGGAGGAACTGCCCGACAGCCCGCGCGGCTACCGCCGTGTCCGCACGGACTACACCCCCTACGCCGCCGACCGTGCCGAGCCGCCCGCTCTGGCGGACGAGCGCGCGGCGCTGCTCGGGGCAGTCCGCACCTATTTCCAGGCCCAGCGGATCGAGGCCGACTGGGCTGCCATCGACCGCATGGCCACGCCGACACTGGTGACCACGCTGTGCATGGTCTGCCCCTTCACGGACGCCGAGAAGCAGGCGCTGCTGGAGGCGCCGGATCTCAGGCAGCGGAGCACCATGCTGGTTTCCCTGATGCAGATGGACAGCATCGGCCCAGCCAGCGGCTCGGAGCGGCCGAGCTAGCGCAGACACGTTGACGCGCGGCGCATCGCGGCGCAGGAATCCCCTGACATGACGAACCCGAACGAACACGACCCCGCTGCCTCCGCCGCCCAGCCCGGCGGCCCGGTTGACCCGCGCCTGCTGGAGATCCTGGTCTGTCCGGTCACCAAGGGCCCGCTGCGCTATGACCGGGAGAAGGGCGAACTGATCAGCGATCAGGCCGGCCTGGCCTATCCGATCCGGGACGGCATTCCGATCATGCTGCCGGACGAGGCGCGCCACCTGGAGGGCTGATGCCCAATCCGGTTGAGATCCGGCTGCTGCGTGCTGAGAAGCGGCTGGCAGTCCACTTCGAGGACGGGGCCGCCTTTTCCCTGCCCGCCGAGTATCTGCGGGTGGAAAGCCCTTCCGCCGAGGTGCAGGGGCACGGGCCGGGGCAGAAGAAGATCGTCTCCGGCCGGCGCGCGGTCGGCATCATGCGGGTCGAGCCGGTGGGCCACTATGCCGTCCGGCTGGTGTTCGACGATCTGCACGACAGCGGCATCTACAGTTGGGACTATCTGTACCGTCTCGGCCGCGAGCAGGCGGAACGCTGGGCCGCTTATGAGGCGGAACTCGCCGCGCGCGGCCTTTCGCGCGATCCGCCCGGGCGCCGATAGGGCCGGAACTGCCGCGCGCATGGCCCTCCCTCCTTCCGTCCTGGCCATCGTCGGCGGAGGCTTCGCCGGCACGACCATGGCGGTACAGGCCCGCGCCGCTTGGCCGGCCAGCCGCATCCTGCTGTTCGAGCCGGCGGCGCCCGGCCCGGGTCTCGCCTATTCTACGCCCGACCCGAACCACCTGCTGAACGTGCCCGCGACGGGCATGAGCCTCTATCCCGACCGGCCGACCCATTTCGCGGAATGGCTCGCCATGCAGGCGGATGCGCCGGCGGCAGGGGAGGGACCCTGCTTCGCGCCGCGCAGGATGTATGGGCGCTATCTCCGGGAACAGGTCAGCAGCGCTGCTGCGCAAGGTGGCTTGCAGCATGTGCCACAGCGGATCGTCGCCCTCCTGCCACGTCCGGAGGGTGGGTTCCGCCTGCAGTCAGAGGACGGAGCGGAACACGCGGCGGATCAGGTGGTGCTGGCGCTCGGTGGCTTTGCCGCCGAGGGCGGGACGCCGCCGCATGTCTTCGGCGACCCGTGGGACCCGGCGGCGCTGCAGGGGCTGGACCCGAAGGCCCCGGTCCTGCTGGTCGGACTCGGGCTGACCATGGTGGACGTGCTGCTCACCCTGCGCGGGCGGGGGCATCGCGGACCGGTGCTGGGCATCTCCCGGCACGGCTGGCTGCCGCTTTCCCATGTCGCGGGCGCCTTTCCGCCGCCCTGGCCGATGCCCTCGGGGGAGGCGCTATGGTCGGGGCCGCTTGCTGCGCTGTGTACGCTGCGGCGGGCGGCCGCCGAGGCAGCCACCGCCGGGCAGCCCTGGCAGGCGGTGATCGACGGCCTCCGGCCGCAGGTGCAGCGCATCTGGCAGGAATGGGATCTGTCGGCACGGCGGCGCTTCCTGCGGCACGGCCGCAGCATCTGGAACCTGCACCGGCATCGGGTGGCGCCCGGCATTGCCGGCTTCCTGGCCGAACAGCGCGCCTCCGGCGCTTTGGAGATCATGGCCGGGCGCCTGGCGGCATGGCGACCCACCAAAGAAGGGGTGGAGGTCTCGCTCCGCCTGCAGAAGGGTGTGGGCCTCACCCGCCATGTGGCGCGCGCCCTGCTGTGCACCGGCCCGGATGCAAGCGACGCCTGGCGTAGCACCCCGCCGATTCCTCCGCTCGTGGCTGCGGATCTGGCGGCGCCCGATCCGCTCCGCCTCGGACTTTCGGTGCGTGCGGACGGGCAGATGCTTGCGGCGAGCGGGCAACCTGTCCCAGGCCTTTGGGCACTCGGGCCGCTGACCCGTGGAAGCCTCTGGGAAATCACCGCGGTCCCGGAGATCAGGGCGCAGGCGGCGGCGCTGATCAGGGCACAGGCGGAGGGTCCTGGAACGGCCGGCTAGGGGCAACCATATAACGGCCCTACGGAACGATTTCGTCCTTCCCGCGAGAAGGCGGACGTTAGGCACGATTCCCATTTGACATGGTGAGGGGTGGGGCGTAGAGAGCGCGCCCTGCTGCTGGGTTGGGTGCTGAGAGGTTCCTGGTTTGGTGGTGGGTCTGGAAGTTTTCTGGCATTCCTGGTGTTGACTTTGGAAGTAAAGCTTCCTAGATACCAAGTAGTTGCCGGAGAGTTTTTCTGATGGTGACTGAGCGGACCGAAAATTCTTCTTGACGGCTTCGGCCGGATGGTTTAGAAGGGGTCCGCGACGCTGATTGAAAATTGCATCGGGTTTTCTGGAAGGGAGACTGTCCTGGTTTGGTATTGACCTGGAAGGGTTGAGCCTGGCGGGTGTGTTTTGATCCTGATGTTGTGCTGGGTTTTTGG
>NZ_JASIRT010000052.1 GCF_030063475.1 Roseomonas sp. E05 | reverse complement strand
GAAGTTCATGCCAGTGGATGCCCAGTCCGCAGCACGAACAGGATCCCGGCAAGGGCCACGCGGTCAGAGGCTCGCGGGCAGCCGCCTTTCGGCTTCGGACGCTCCCGCGGCAGCAGCGGTTCGACCACAGCCCAGAGGTCGTCAGGAACGAGAAGCGCCATCCCCCCTCAACGCCTCACACCAGGGTTTGTCCCAAACTTTTACAGGCGGCAACGGACTTCCGCGCCACCCAGCAGCCGGGCAGGTCAGCCGATGAGCGGTATTCCGCTCTGCGGGCAAGGATCGTGGCCGGTACGGCCATGCAGCGGCATGGCCCGGACGCATGTCCGCTTCCGCATCCATGAGCCGCATCGGGAGCCGGTGCGACCCGCAGCGCTCGCGCAGTCTTGAGTCCCCTTCATGCTGCGCCGCGGTAAAGACTAGAACGATCATTTCGGATACGCCATGATTTCCTCCGCCCCCTCAGTCCCGCCTCTCCGCCCGGCGGTGGCATCGCTTGCCAGATTCCTGCGCTCGGTCCGGATCGGGAAGCAGATCACGCCGCGCGTCTCTGGCGTTCTCGACCTGTCCCGCTGGGTCGCCGCCGCCCTCGTGCTGGTCTTCCATCTGGGAACCAATGTGCTCATGCCCTGGGCGGAACTGCCGGTGGAGCATCGCGGAGCATGGCAGGCGCTCCTTTACGCGTTGCTGAACTGTGGTGATCAGGCGGTGCTGTGGTTTTTCGTGAGCAGCGGGTTTCTTGTCGGCGGCGGCGTCCTCGCCAGCATCCAGGCGCGGAGCTTCGTGCTTGCCGGCTATGCGGTGAACCGCACCGCGCGGATCTATGCCGTGCTGATTCCGGCGCTCGTTCTCGGCTATGTGCTGGATGGGGCGCGCATCTTCCAATACGGGCTCGGGAGTGCCGGGCAGGAGACGCCGGAGGCCTATACGGCTTGGGCCGTCCTGTCGAACCTCCTGTGCCTGCAAACCCTTGTCGCACCGCCGCTGGGCAGCAACCGTCCGCTCTGGAGCCTCGCCTACGAGGTTTGGTACTATGCGCTCTTCCCGCTGCTTCTGGCGCCGTTCTGGGCGCGGGGCCGGGGCATGGTGGCGGCACTGGCGGGAGCGGCCGCCATCCTGGCGTTTCTCCTCGTCTTCAATCCCGGAATGCTCGGCTCGTTTCTGGTGTGGCTGCTGGGGGTTGCGGCGCGCGTTTGCCCCTGGCCTCTCCTGCGGTCGCAACGCGGTGCCTGGCTGCTCGCGGCGCTCGCCGCGCTGGCCTATCCGTTTCTGCTGCCTCTCCTCCCATCCGGCGCCGTAAAGCTCCTCGTCGGAATCGCCTTCGCAAGCACGCTGCTGGCGACACGTTTTTCCAGGAACGATGGCGCGCTTCCCTTTGCCGAATGGCATGCGCTGTTCGCCGGCTTCTCCTACAGCCTTTACCTCGTCCATGCTCCGATCTTGCATTCTGTGCTGACCTTCCTGCAGGGCCGGGCGGACCCTGAACTGCGGCTGCTTCCGGCCGGGCTGGCACCGTTGCTCTGGGGCGTGTCGCTGTTCGTCCTGCTCGCGGTCTGCGGCTATGTCTTCAGCTGTTTCACCGAGGCGCATACGGACAGGCTCCGTGTGGCTCTGACGCAAAGCCTGGGGCTGCGTCGCCGCCCCGGCTGATCCCCCGCTGCTGTTGGAATGCCCGACGGGAAAGGGGCGTTCCGGGGCCCCGGCGCCCGCGGGCGGAGCGGATGTGCGGGCGCGCGATTTCCTTTGTTATACACGAACGAAAGAAATAGGTCGCACTCGTCGCCCTTGGTGCGCTCGGCTGGCAGGAACCCTCCACCCGGTCAATGCCGCGGGCAAGCCCCGCTTCACCCGAGGGGTTCGAAAAGCAAATCCACCATAGCGATCATCGTTCCCTGGCAGCGATGATCGCAGAACCATTCCCCCTCCAACCAGGGCGAGCAGGAAGTCGTATCTGATGAGTATAAAAAATGATTATAACGTAGATAAATAAATAAAAATGAAACAGGAATTCAGTATGAGAACCCATGTATCAGGCTTGAAAGTTTCAATAAATAACGGATTAGTGAAGAAACTTGTGATCTCGTCTTATAGTAGAAAAATCATATCGCTTTTGCCTTAAATATCGCCCTGAGTGAATTGTTATATTAGCTATCATCTACGTATTTTCTATATGATTCAATAGAATAGGCTGTGCAATGCAGGCGCTTACCTGTTTGATCAACAGGCTTAGGATTCTACAATAAGTTGCAGAAAAGTTTTTTAATCACTCAAAGAGGGAAGGTGCGTCGCAGAAACCTATACTTTTGAGGAGTTCCTCCTGCCGCATCCTGTTGCGTATACGAATTAAATGCCGCGTTGCACAATACGGGTACGGCATGGCTTCAACCTCGAACCGCGAGACGGAGGAAGGTAATGAATACGCATTACCGCCAACTGGACACGCTCCACGAGCCGGCCAGACCATCCCCGCAAACCCTCTGGAACATCGCTCAGGAAGATGGGGAAGTTCGTTTCTCCGCCTACGCTTCCGTTCAAACCGCAGCGCGCAACATCGTCTTCCGGCAGACGGTGCATATCGCCTGCTGGTCCTTGGAAATCGCGTTCATCGTCGTTCTCGGCTGCGCCTTCCATCAAGCGTGGTTCGGCAACGCGGATTTCCTCGGGGCGATCTTTCCCATGTCGCTTGCTGTGCTGGTGCTCACCCATGCCGCGCGCCGCCTCGTTGCTGAAAAGGACCGGCACCCGCTGGCGCTTCGCCATTCCAGCCCCGGGGCCGCAGCGCTCTGCGTTGCCGCGGCTTTCTTGCCGCTTCTCCTCGCCCAGCTCCTGAACAACCGCTCCGAGACCGGCTGGCTGCTTGCCTGGGCCGTGCTGAGCAGCCTGTCCGTCTTCGTCATGCGCGCCCTGATCCGGAAATCCGGCTGGGGCCTGGCGGATGGCGGCGTGGCGCTGCTCGGCGACACCGAGGAGGCGCACCGCCTGGCCTCCTCCTTCGGCGGCCAAGCCCGCAGCCCTGTTGTCGCCTCGCTGCCCTACACGGCGGGCGCGGACATCCCTGCCCTCCGCGAGATGGTTGAGGACGGCCGCGTCGAGACCGTGGTCCTCGCAGGCATCCCGCAGGCCGAGATCTGCGCCATCCTCGACCGGATCGCCGAGCTTCCAATCGCCATCTACGCTTACCAGGACGCGCGGGCGACCCATGCGCCCATCAGCGAGGTGGTGGAACTGGTGCCGAACCTGCTGGTCGGACCCGCCGGCCTTACCAAGCGCGCGCTCGACCTGGTAGGCGGCATCGTCGCGCTGGTCGCCTTCGGGCCGCTCATCCTGGTCGCGGCGCTGCTGGTCAAGCTTGAATCTCCAGGCCCGGCCTTCTTCCGACAGGTCCGCTTCGGCTGCGGCGGCCGCGCGATGGAGATCTGGAAGCTGCGCTCGATGTATATCGACCAGGGCGATGCGACCGGCGAGGTGCGCACGCGCGCGGCGGACCCGCGCGTCACCCGCGTCGGGCGGGTGCTGCGCCGCCTCAGCATCGACGAGCTGCCGCAGCTCTTCAACGTACTGCGCGGGGACATGTCGCTCGTCGGCCCCCGTCCCCACGCCGTCCGCATGAAGGTGGAGGGCGAGTACTACCACCGCGTGGTCGCGAGCTATCCGGTGCGGCACCGCGTCAAGCCGGGCATCACCGGCTGGGCGCAGGTCAACGGCTCGCGCGGCGAGGTGGACACGCTGCCGAAGGCCTTCCGGCGGGTGAGCCTGGACCTCTGGTACATCTCGAATTGGAGCCTGGCCCTCGACCTGAAGATCCTGGCGCTCACCGCCATGGGCCGCTTCGCGACCCTCAAGGCCGACTGACCCGCAACCCTCACCGAACGGCAGCCGCCCGCGCGGCGGAAGCAACAGCAGGAAAGCCGAGAGGACGATGTCAACATACCTAGTGTCCGGCGGGGCGGGATATATCGGCAGCCACGTCGCGGCCGCGCTCCTCGACGGCGGCCACCGCGTTGTCGTGGTCGATAACCTGCAGCAGGGGCACGCCGAGGCCGTCCCGGAAGGGGCGGAGTTCGTCCGCGCCGATGTGGGCGACGCGGCGGCGATGGACGCGGTCTTCGCGTCCTGGGGCTTCCAAGGCGTGATCCATCTCGCCGCGCTGTCGGTGGTCGGCGACAGCATGCGCGATCCGCTGCACTACATCGCCAAGAACGTGGGCAACACCATGACGCTCGCCAGGGCGGCGATGCGTGGCGGCTGCAGCCGCTTTGTGCTGTCCTCGACCGCCGCAGTCTATGGCGATCCGGCCTGCGCCCCGATCACCGAGGATGAGCCGACCGCCCCTGCCTCGGCCTATGGCGCCTCGAAGCTGATGGCCGAGCAGGGCCTCGCCTGGGCTTCGGAGCTGCACGGGCTGCGCTGGGCCTCCCTGCGCTACTTCAACGCCGCGGGCGCCGACCCCGCAGGACAGCGCGGCGAGGACCACGCCCCGGAAACCCATCTCATTCCGCTCGCCATCGACGCCGCGCTCGGCCGCCGCGCGCCGCTCACGGTCTTCGGCGACGACTACCCGACGCCCGACGGCACCTGCCTGCGGGACTACGTCCATGTGACCGACCTGGCCGACGCGCACCTGCGCGTCCTCGGTCTGCTCGCCGAGGGGACCGGCCGCAGCTTCAATCTCGGCAACGGCCGTGGCTTTTCCGTCAAGGAGGTGATCGGGGCCGTCGCCGAGGTAACCGGCTGCCCGGTTCCCCATCGCCTCGGCGTGCGGCGCCCAGGCGACCCACCGGCCCTCGTGGCCGCCAGCGACCGCCTCCGGGCGGCGACGGGGTGGAGGCCACGCTTCGGCGCGCTGCACGCCATGGTGGAGACGGCCTATCGCTGGCGCCTGAAGAATCCGGAGGGCTACGCCGGGACGCGGCACGTGCCGCCGCCGCCGGCGCAGCGGGACACGGCCGGCGCGCTGCAGCTCGACAGCGCGGAGCTGTCCGGGTGAGCGGCGCCCCCATCCCCGCGGCCGCCGTCCTGGGGGGCATGGCGCCAAGGGTTCTGCCCGCCGCGGCATCCCTGCACCCTGCCCTGACCATCGGCATCAAGGCTTACAACGAGGAGCGGCACATCGCCGCCGCCATCGCCAGCGCGCTTGCCGCCGCCGGGCCCCTCGGCGCCGAGGTGATCCTCGCCGACTGCGGCTCGGCCGACCACACCGTGGAGATCGCGCGCCGCTACCCGGTCCGCATCGTGCAGCTCACCGATCGCGCTCGCCGCAGCTGCGGCGCCGGCGCGCAGCTCGCCTTCCAGCACGCGCGCGGCGACTACTTCTACCTGCTCGACGGCGACATGCTCATCGATCCGGACTTCCTGCCCGCCGCGATCCGCTTCCTGGAGAGCCATCCCCGCGTGGCCGGGGTCGGCGGCCGCGTCGAGGAGGTCAACCGCGCCAACGAGGAGTTCCAGATCCGCGCCGAGGCCACGGCGGCGGGCGCGCACTGGCGTGCCGGCACGGTGGACCGCCTCGATTGCGGCGGCCTCTACCGGTGTGCCGCCATCCGCGAGGTCGGCTACCTGGCCGATGCGAACCTCCATTCCTTCGAGGAGTTCGAGCTCGCCGCGCGGCTGGCGGCGCGTGGCTGGACGCTCGCCCGCATCGATCTCCCGGCGGTGCGGCATTTCGGGCACTGCACGGGCGGCTACGGCCTCCTCTGGCGGCGCCTGCGCTCCGGCTATGCCGGCGGAGCGGGCGAGACGCTGCGCGCGGCGCTCGGCGCGCCGCACTTCCCGCTGGTCATCCGCCGGCTCGCCCATGTCCGGAACGCCGCCGCCGTGATCCTCTGGTGGCTGCTGCTGATCGCGCTGGCGCCGGCCCCCCTCGCCCTCCACGCCAAGCTCGGGGCCGCGGCGCTGCTGCTGGGCCTGCCGCTCGCCTTCCTGGCGTGGCGGCGGGGCGGGCTGCGCCTCGGCCTCTATTCGCTGGCCACATGGAACGCGGGCGCGGCTGGGCTGATCGGCGGCGCGCTGCGCCGGCGGAGGGACCCGCGCACGCCGCTGCCCTCGGCCGAGATCGCGACCCTGCTTCAGGCCGGGCCGGAGCGGCGGCCCATGCCGCACCGCCCGGCGCCCGGCACCCCTTCCCACCCCGATGCGCCTGCGCCCGCCCTCGCCGTCCCGGCCAAGGACACGCCCTCATGGACATGACGACGCTCGACAAGTCGATCGAGAATGCCGTCGGCGCCTCGGTCGGCGCGATCTGGAAGCAGCGGCTGATCTTCCTGCTCATCACCTCCGCCGCCTTCGCCACGAGCACGGTCGCCATCCTCTCGCTGAAGCCGGTCTACGAGGGGACGACCCTGTTGCTGGCCGGGCAGAGCAGCCTGGAGACCACCCGCGAGCCGGTCCGCCCGCAGGGCAACAATGCCGTCGCCCTGACGCAGATCGCGCAGAGCAACGAGGTCATCCAGGCCGCCATCACCGCCATCGGCGCCGGCTACGCGCCGCCGCCACCCTCCGGGAAGCATTCCCTCATCAACGAGGCGCGGGAGCGCCTGTTCGGGCCGATCTCCGCCGTGGAGCGCCCGCTCTCGCCGATGGCGGGCGCCATCGCCGACGTGCGGGAAAGGCTGCGTGTGCGCAGCGAGGCCAATTCCAACGTCCTGCAGATCTCCTTCCGGGATCCCGACCCGGTGCTGGCGGCGCGCTTCGCCAACGCCATCGGCCAAGCCTTCGCGGACCGCCAGGTCGCCCTCTCGTCCCGGCCCGGCGCCGTCGAGTTCTTCCGCCAGCAGAAGGACCGCTTCGAGGATGAGCACCGCCAGGCGGCGGCGGCGCTCGAGCGCTTTGCTGCGGAGAACAGGATCTATTCCATCGACGAGCAACGCGCCTTGCTGCTGCGCCGGCTGAGCGACCTCGAGGCCAAGATGGCCACGGGGCGCGGCGAGCTGTCGGAGAAGCAGGGCCAGCGGCAGATGCTTGGCGAGACCCTGCGCAAGCTCGCGCCCGTGGCCCGCTCCTCCTACGTCTCCTCGCTGGTGGACGCCTTCAGCGGTGACCGGCCGAACGTGCCAAGCCGCATCGGCGATCTGCGGGACGACCGGACATCCGACCCGCCGCTGCTGCTGGTCCAGGTCTACCAGAGCTCGATGACGACCTTGTTCCGCCTGGGCGCGGAGATCCAGGGAACCCAGAACCTGCTGACCCAGCTCGATCAGGAGCATGTCAGGGTCGCCACCGAGCTGGACCGGCTCTCGCGCAGGGCGGACGAGATCGAGCGGCTGAAGCAGGCCGTCAAGCAGGCCGCCTACAACACCGATCTCTACGCCACGCGCTCCGTCGACGAGCAGATCGCGGCGGAGCTCCAGGCCTCCCGCTTGGCTTCCGTCAAGGTGATCCAGGAGGCCACCGAGGCGACCCGCCCAGCCTTCCCGAACTACCGCCTGCTGCTTCCCGCCGCCGCCGTGTTCAGCCTCATGCTGGGGCTCGGCTGCGCGCTGCTCGTGAGCCGGCGGCGGTGATGGGCGCGGGAACAGGTTTCCCGGGCGCGGGCTTCCCGGCCACCGGCGGCATCCCGGGCACGCGCCGCCTCAGCCCCAAGCGCGTGCAGGGTGCCGTCTTCTTCGCCGCAGTGGCCCTCTGCTTCACGGCGAACGCGCCGAAGATCATCCTCGGCACGGTCGATGACAGCGCCATGGCCGACCCCACGTCCGGGGACGCCATCAAGCAGGTTCTGTTCCTGGGCGTCTTCGCGCTCGCCGCCGCCGTGCGTCTCGGCCAGGGCGGGTGGCGCGCGCTTCTCTCGCTGCCCTTCCCCTTCGTGCCGGTGCTCGCCTGGTTCTGGCTGAGCGTCCTCTGGGCGATCGACCCGGGCACCGCCGTCCGGCGCATCGCCTTCACCAGCATCGTCATCATGACCATCACCTATTGCCTCGACGGGATGTCCCCCCGGCGCGCGACGAGCATCCTCACCGCCGCCTTCACGACGGTCCTGCTGGGCGACTGGCTGGCGATCGGCCTGTTGCACCACGCCATCCACCTGCCAGGGGAACTCGACCAGTCCATCGTGGGCAGCTGGCGCGGCATCCACGAGGATAAGAACGAGGCGGGCGGCTTTGCCGCCGTGGCGCTGATCCTCTTCCTGCATGAGGCCATACGGCTGCGCTCACGGATCTGCGGCGCCGCGCTCGTGCTGCTCGCCGCCGTATTCCTGGCGCAGACCCATTCCAAGACCTCCCTCGCCTTCGTGGTCGCCGCCCTGGCCGCGGGATTCCTGATCGACGCGGGCTTCCGCCACGCCACCTTCCGGCGTCTCGGGCTGGTCATCCTCGTTGGAACCGTCGTGCCCGCCCTGCTCATCAGCTGGGATGCGCTCTCCGCCGAGCTGGCCGACTTCCTGGCCGCGCCGGACTCCCTGACCGGGCGGGTGCAGATCTGGCCGATCCTCACCGACTTCGCCGCCGACAACCTGCTGCTCGGCTCCGGCTACGGCTCCTTCTGGGGCATCGGCGAGGCAAGCCCGGTGCTGGATTACACCTCCGGCTGGCTCACCACCATCTACCAGGCCCATAACGGCTACCTCGACCTCCTGGTCCAGACAGGCGCCGTCGGGCTCGCGCTGGTGGTTGGCTCGCTGATCCTGGCGCCCCTCCACCGGCTGCTC
The DNA here is from genome assembly GCF_030063475.1 of Roseomonas sp. E05. Classification (GTDB taxonomy): domain Bacteria; phylum Pseudomonadota; class Alphaproteobacteria; order Acetobacterales; family Acetobacteraceae; genus Pseudoroseomonas. Next base: position 9,579 of record NZ_JASIRT010000052.1, on the reverse strand, counting down.
TACGCGCCCCTCGCCCCGGGCGTCTCCCGTCCGCTGCTCGCATCCATCCTGGTGTTCGGATGCCTGCGGGACCTGCTGGAGAGCTCGCTCATGGACCGGGCGACGTCGATCTGGCCGATCATGGTCGTCGCCTATTGCCTGCTGGCACGCAGCAGCGCCGCCGCGGCGCGCGGCGGCAGCCCGGCGCAGGCGCGGCCCACCCCTCTGCAACCCCGACAGCAACGAGTCGCGTCATGATGCTCAACCCTATCAGGACGGGGGATGCCGCGCAGCCCGCTCCCCTCCCGCCGGTCCAGACACTCCGCGTCGGCGGCATCGACACCGCTAGGTCCACGCGCGCCGAGCTGGCCCAGCGCATGGTGGCGCAGACGGCGCTGGCGCGGGCCGGAACGGCGCAACGCCCCCAGCTCGTCTTCTCCTCCAACGGCTCGGTGATCGCTGCCTACCACCGCGATCCAGGCTTCCGCGCCCTGATCGACAAGGCGGACCTGGTCGACGCCGACGGCATGCCCCTGGTCATGGCCTCGCGCCTGCTCTGCCGGCAGCCGCTGCGCGAGCGCGTCGCGACGACCGACTTCATCGAGGATGCCTGCGCGGCGGCGGAACGGGAGGGAATCCGGTTCTACTTCCTCGGCTCGGCTCCCGGCGTCGCCGCCTGCGCGGCCGAGCGCCTGCTCCTGCGCTATCCCCGCCTTCAGGTGGCCGGCACCCGGCATGGCTACTTCGGCGACGCGGAGGTGGCCGGCATCTGCGCGGAGGTGGTGCGCCTGCGCACCGACATCCTCTGGCTGGGCCTCGGCAGCCCGCGGCAGGAGGCCTTCGCCGTGGCCAACCAGGCGCGCCTCGCCGGCCTCGCCTGGCTGCGCACCTGCGGCGGCCTCTTCGACCACATGGCGGGCACCGTGCCCCGGGCGCCGCGCTGGATGCAGAAGGCGGGCCTCGAGTGGCTCCACCGCGCGGCGAAGGAGCCACGCCGACTGGGGCCGCGCTACCTCGCGACGAACCCGCTCGCCACCTATCACCTGATGACGAAGACGCATGACTGACCCCAGCGCCGCCGCCCGCCGGGCGGCCCTCTCGCGCCGCCAAGCGGCGCAAACCAGCCGAGGTTCGCGATGACCAACACCGCCCTGCGCCGCGAGGACCTGCCGCTGGAGCTCATGCCGGATGCGGCGCCGGGGAGCGAGAGCCTGGAAGCGGCGGCGGCGGGGAACACCGCGCAGGCCGGCTGGCGAGCGGACATTGACGGCCTCCGCGCGCTGGCCGTGCTGCCGGTCGTCATCTTCCACATCGCCCAGTCCTTCCTGCGGGGCGGCTATGTCGGGGTCGACATCTTCTTCGTGATCTCCGGCTACCTGATCAGCCGCAACGTGTTCCAGCGCCTCGACCGGGGCACCTTCAGCCTGGGCAGCTTCTACGAGCACCGCCTGCGGCGGATCTTCCCCGCCTATTCCCTGGTCCTCCTCGCCACGCTCGGGATGAGCCTGGCCCATGACCTTCCGGCCGAGAGCCGTGGCTTCGGCGTGGCGCTGCTGGCGGCGCTCGGCTCGGTTTCCAACATCTACTTCTGGGCCACCACCGATTACTTCTCGGTGCTGACCGAGAGTCAGGCGCTGCTGCACACCTGGTCGCTCTCGGTCGAGGAGCAGTTCTACCTTTTCTTCCCGTTGCTCGCCCTTCTCCTGTATCGCCGCGGCGGCGCCGGGTTCCGCGGGGTCCTCCTCGCCATCTTCCTCGCCTCGCTCGCGCTCAGCATCCCGGCGGCCTACCTCTACCCGCTGACGGCCTTCTACAGCCTGGCCACGCGGGCCTGGGAACTGCTGCTCGGCAGCTTCCTGGCGTTCGGCATGCTGCCCGCCCCGCGCCGCCCGCTCACGCGCAACCTGGCGACGGCGGCGGGCCTGGTCCTGATCCTCGCCTCGATGGCGCTGCTCACGCCGCTTTCGCCCTTCCCCGGGCTGGCGGCCCTGCCGCCCTGCCTCGGCGCCGCGCTGATCATCCTCGGCGGCGAGACGGGCGGCAGCGTGGTGGCGCGGCTGCTGTCCTGGCGGCCGATCGCCTTCATCGGCCTGGTCTCGTACTCCCTCTATCTCTGGCACTGGCCGGTGATGGTAGCGTACCGCGCCGGGCTGATCTTCGCGGAGACGGATTCAAAGCTCCTCGCCCGCGGCGGCGTCTTCGCCCTTTCTTTCGTTCTCGCGGTGCTGTCCTGGTGGGCGGTGGAAAGGACCACCCGCGACCGCCGGCGGGTCCCGACCAGGCTGCTCCTCGCCGGCTCGGCGACGATGGCGGGCTTGCTCGCCACGATGGGGCTGGTGCTGGCCGGCAGCGGCGGCCTGCCCGGCCGCTTCTCGCCGCAGGCGGCCGCGGTGGCATCGTACCTCGCCTATGACCCTGCCATCCCCTACCGGCAGGGCCGCTGCTTCCTCGAACGGACCGACCGCTTCGCCGATTTCGACCGGCCAGGCTGCCTGCCCGACCTGTCCGGCCGCCCCAGCTACCTCCTCCTCGGGGACAGCCACGCCGCGCACCTCTACCCGGGCCTCCGGGCGGCCTTCCCCGAGGCCAACATCCTCCAGGCCACCGGCGTGCTCTGCCCGGCGACGGCGGTGCTGCAGCCCGTCGTCAGCCTCGCCTGCCCGCAGCTCGTCGAGATGGCGGTCAACCAGCTCCCCGGCGAGCGGAGGATCACCAAGGTCTGGCTCTCCTCCGCCTGGAGTGGCGGCCTGGCCGCGGGATCGCCGGGCTGGAGCCCGCACTGGCTGGAGGACCTCGGACGCACGGTGGAGATGTTCCGCGCCAAGGGGATCGAGGCGGTCATCATCGGCCCCGGGCCCGAATACGCAGGCGGCCTGCCGCGCCTGCTCGCCATTGGCATCGAGCGGCGGGATCCCGCCTATGCCGAGGCGGCGCGGCGCGAGGACGCGCTCCGCATCGACCGCAGCCTCGCCGCCTTCGCGGCGGAGAAGGGCTTCGCCTATGTCTCGCTGCTCGGCGCGCTGTGCGGCGGCGGCGCTTGCCCCGCCTATGCGGCGCCCGGGGTGCCGCTGATCTTCGACGCCAGCCACTTCACGGAGGCCGGCTCGGTGCTGGCGGTCTCGAAGATCGCCGGGGCGCTGCGGTGAGGACCGCCTGGCCCGGCCTGCCCCGGATCGGCAGCGGAGGTCCGCCCGGCGCCGGCCTCCCCGCCCCGGCGCGAATCTCCCTGCCGGCCTCCGCCCCTCCGGCCGTGGCGCCGCGCCCCGCCCCTCGCCGCCCCCCCTTGCTCCGCGCGGCTGCGGCGCCCTGGCCCGCCGTGGCGCGGGCCCTCGCCGGCGTCCTCCGGGACGGGCGCGGCACCCTTGCCGGCCGGCCGCCGCCACGCCTTCTCCCCCGTCTCGCGGCGGCCCTCGCCGCGCTGCTTCCCCTCGCCGGGCCGGGCGCCGGGGCGCGCGTGGCGCTGGCGCAGGCGGCGGGCCAGGAAGCCTATCAGTGGCGGCATGTCGCAATCGGCGGGGGCGGCTTCATCACCGGCTATGACGCCGACCCCGCCGGCCGGACCCGCGTGGTCCGCGCCGACGTCTACGGCGCCTATCTCTGGCGCGAGGACCTCGACCGCTGGGTGCAGCTGGCCAACAGCGCCTCCATGCCCGAGGCGGACCGGCGGCAGAACGGCGTCGCCGAGGGAGTCTACGAAATCGCCGTCGCGCCCTCGCGGCCCAGCCGGATCTACATGGCGGTGAAAGGCCTGGTCTATCGCTCGGACGACCGTGGCGCGAGCTTCGCCAGCCCCGTGCGGGAGGCGCCCTTCCCCTTCGACTGGGACGCCAACAGCGAGTTCCGGCACGCCGGCCCGTTTCTCGCCGTCAGCCCGCTGGATCCCGACCTCGTCCTGCTTGGCACGCCCAGCGACGGCGTATGGCGGTCGGCCGATGGCGCCAGGAGCTGGAGCCGGGTCGCCTCGGTGCCGGCCGGGTCGCGGCCCGAGGGGGTGCCGGTCCATCGGACGGCGGGAACCAGCCTGTGGTTCCAGCCCGCCGCCGCCGGCCCCGGGGAAGTCGGCGCGCGCGTCTGGGCGCTGGTGCCGGGGGCCGGCGTCTTCGCCTCCGCCAATGGCGGGGTGGACTTCAGCCCCCTGGACGCCGTGGACGGCGAGCAGCCGCGCCGCTTCAATCAGGGAAGCTTTGCCCCGGACGGCGCCTTCTACGCGGCCGATCCCTGGGAATCGCGGCTCTGGCGCTACCGGGGCGGCAGCTGGACCGACCTGACGCCGCAGATCGGCCCGCACCGCTTCATCGCCGTCGCCGTCAATCCGCGCGACGGGCAGGTCTTCGTCTTCGACGAGAATGGCCGCGCCTGGCGGTCGGCCGACGGGGGCAGGAGCTGGTGGGCGCTGTGGCACGGCACCCGGCCCGGCGATGGCGACCCGCCCTGGCTGCGGGTCAGCAACGCTGCCTTCATCCTCGGCCGCGTCACCTTCGACCCCGTCGTCCCGGACCGCCTCTGGGCCGCCTCCGGCACCGGCGTTTACTACGCCGATCTCGTGCCTTCCCCGCTCCAGCTCCGCTGGATCAGCCAGACGCGCGGCATCGAGGAACTCGTCGCCAACGACGTCATCAGCCCGCCGGGAGGCGCGCCGCTTTTCGCTGCCTGGGATTTCGGCGTGCACCGCAAGGAAGACCTGGACCGGTTCTCCACCTCCTACGGCCCGCGGGAGCGGCTGCTCATCGCGGCGCAGCAGCTCGACTGGAGCCCCGCCGATCCGCTGTTCATCGTCACCAATGCGAGCGACACGCGCACCTTCTGCTGCGCCGAGGACGGCAACGCGGTGCTCGCGGGCTACAGCACCGATGGCGGGCGGAGCTGGCGCAAGTTCCCGGCGCTTCCCCAACCGCCCGGCACCGACGCCGCCGACCCCTGGCGCATGTCCTTCGGCACCATCGCGGTCGCCGCGGACGACACACGCAACATCGTCTGGGCGCCTTCCTTCAACAGGTCGCCCTTCGTCACGCGCGACCGCGGCAGGACCTGGAGCCGGGTGAGCCTCGCCGGCGAGGTGCTGCCGTTGACGGGATCGCACGCGCACTACTTCTACACGCGGAAGACCCTGGCGGCGGACCGGGTGCTGCCGGGCGTGTTCTATCTCGTCCACAGCGGCGAAGGGGAGAACGCGGGGCTCGCCGGCCTCTGGGCGACGGAGGATGGCGGTGCACGGTGGCAGCGGCGCTTCGCCGGCGAGATCGCGCCCGACAGCCGCTACAGCGCGAAGCTGCGCGCCGTCCCCGGCCAGGCCGGCCACCTCTTCTTCACCTCGGGCTACGACGGCGGCAGCGACACGCAGCTGCGCCGCAGCACCGATGGCGGCGCCAGCTGGCGCGTCCTCGAAACGGTCGACCGCGTGGACGACATCGGCTTCGGCCGGGCCGCCGATGGCGCGGCCTATCCGGCCATCTTCATCTCCGGCCGTGTCGGCGGGCGCTACGGGATCTGGCGCTCCACGGACAATGCCGCGCGCTGGACGCGCATCGGCGGCTTTCCGGCGGGGACGCTAGATCAGGTCTCGGTGGTTGCCGGCGACCCCGACCGCTTCGGCCGCGTGTACCTCGGCTACAAGGGTTCAGGCTGGATCTACGGGCAGCCCGGCGGCTGCACGCCTGCGCCCTACGACATCTCCAGCACGCAGGAATGCCATGCCGCCGACAACTGATGCCGCACCGCCTCCCGCCGGGAAGCTGCTCTTCCTGGCGACCCACTCGGCCGCCGGCGGCGTGCAGGAGGTGACCGCCAACATCGCCGAAGGCCTCGCCGGACGCGGGTTCGACATCCGCTTCGCCGCCCTCTACCCGCACGCCCGCACGGTGCCCGCGGGAAGCGGGCGCTTCCCCTGGCTGCACGTCGTCCCGCGCCGCCCCCGCACCCCGCTGGGCGGAGCGGGCCTGCTGCGGGCGCTCGTCCGCCTGCTGCGGCGGGAAAGGCCGGCGGCGGTGCTCACCTCCATGCCGCTGGCCAACGTTCTGGGGCCGCTGGCGGCGACGCTGGCGGGGACGGGAACGCGGGTGGTCGTCGCGCACCATGTGCCGGTGAGCGCCTATGGCGCGTTTCCGCGGCTGCTCGACGGCTTCACCGGGAGGCTTCCCGCGGTGCACGCGATCGTCAGCGTCTCGCACACCGTGCAGGCCTCGCTGGCCACGCGCCCGCCAGCATACCGCCGCAAGTGCCAGACCATCCACAACACGCTTCCGCCACGGCTCGAGCAGCACGCGCGGGACCTCTCGTCGCGCCACGACCGCGCGGCGGCGCATCGGCGCAAGCTGGTCGCGGTGGGGCGGCTGGAGCCGCAGAAGAACTTCCCGGCCCTCATCCAGGCCCTGGCGCAGATGCCGGATACGCAGGCCGAGATCCTCGGCCACGGCCCAGAGGCGGAGGCGCTCCAGGACCTCACGCGCCGCCTCGGCGTGGCGGCGCGCCTTGGCTTCGCCGGCCAGAAGTCGCGCGAGGAGGTGCTGGCCATCCTCTCGGAGGCGGATGTCTTCGTCCAGCCCAGCCTCTTCGAAGGGCACAGCCTCAGCCTCATCGAGGCCTCGAAGCTCGCGCTCCCCCTGGTGGTGTCGGATGTCCCCGCCCAGGTGGAAGGCGTCACGGCGCCGGATGGCACGCGATGCGGCCTTGTGGTCGGTCCGCAGGACGCCGCCGGGCTCGTCGCGGCCCTGCGCCGCCTGCTCGACGACCCCGCCCATTACCGGCACTGGTCGGCCCGCTCGCGCCTGCTGGCCTCTTCCAACGCCTTCGCGTCGCAGCTCGCGGCCTATGAGGCGCTCGTGCTCGCGGCCGGCGAGCAGGCGGCCATCGTGCCCGCCATGGCCGGCGGCCGGCGGCTCGCGCCCCTGCGCCCCGACTATGGCGTGCCCGCCGGCAAGGGGGATTGAGACATGCGGGAGAAACTCCGCCCGGCGGCGAGCCGCGCCATGCGCTATGCCGGTGCCGCGGTCGGCCCGGTCGGCGGCGCCATCGCCCAGTTCCTGCTGTCGATCCAGATGCTGCACCAGCTCCCGCCGGCTGCCTTCGGCGTCTTCTCCTTCCTGCTCGTCACCTTCCAGTTCACGACCGGAGTGTGGAGCGCCTTGTTCATCGCGCCCCTCTCCCTCCTCCAAACCCATCCCGACGAGAGCCGCCGGAACGGCAGCCTCCGCTGCCTGCTCGCCGCCAACCTCGTGCTGTGCGGCGCCACGCTCGGCTGCTTCGCGCTGCTCGGCGGCAGCCTCGGCACCGGCGCGAGCGCCGCGGCGATCTTCGCGCTCTACGCCGCGGTCGCGCTGGCCAGGACGGTCGCGCGGGCCCATGCCTATGCGGCGGGGTGCCCGCAGCGGACGATCCTTTCCGACCTTCTCTATGGGGTGGCTCTGTTGGCGGGGGTCGGCGTGCTGGCCGCCGCCCGGCCGGCCACGCTCGGCGGCCCCGCGGCGGCGCTCTTGGCGGCCGCGGCGGCCGGCATGCTCCCGTTCGGCTGGCGCTATCTCGCCCGCCAGTTCGCGCCCTTCGGCTGGCGGGAACTGCGGGGCTATGGCGGGATCTGGCGCCGCCATGCCGGCTGGTCGCTCGTCGGCGTCATCACCACCGAGGCCACCAACAACGCCCATGCCTATCTCGTGACCCTGATCAGCGGCCCCGCCGCCTTCGCGCCCGTGGCGGCCAGCGCGCTGCTGATCCGGCCCATCGGCGTGGTGCAGAACGCACTGGGCGAGTTCGAGCGCCCGGCGATGGCGCGGCAGATCAACGCGGGGCACTCTGGTGCCGCCATCGCCGCCATGCGCCCCTTCAGGCTGGTGCTGATCGCGGCCTGGGCGGGCTCGGCAGCGGCGGCGGCGGTGGTCCTCGCCCTGGCGCCCGAGCTGGTCGCTGCGGGTTCCTATGACCGCGGCGTCCTTGCCACCGGAGTCGCGCTCTGGATGGCGGTCGCCGGCCTGAGGATCTTGCCGCTGCCCGAAAGCGTGCTGCTGCAGGCCGCGGGCAGCTTCCGCGGCCTAGCGCGGACCAGCGTGCTTTCCGCCGTGGTCTCGGTCCTGGCCGTAGCCCTGGCGCTCCTGCTCGCGGGGCCGCTCTGGTCGGTCGCCGGCTTGGTCCTCGGCCAGGCCGCCTTCATGGTGGCGCTGCGGCGCCAGTTCGGCCGCTGGCGCGCGGCTGGCCCGCTGGCGCCGCCGGAGGATGGCGCGCCCTCCCCGCCGGCCGCCACGGAAGCCCGCCTGCGCCGCATGGCGGACCCGCGGCCGGCGCTGCGGGGAACCTGACGGCTTCCCTCCCGGAGGACGCGGCGCCGGCCCGTGCGCATCACCTTCCCCGCCGCGCCGTGGCATGCTGGGCCCGCCAGAACCAGGAGGCCGGACCTTGCTCGCCTTGGACTGCCCGGCACCTGCGGCTGCCACGTGCACGTCTTCGGCCCCTATGACGCCTTTCCGCTCGCCACGCCGCGCGGCTACACGCCGCCGCCCTCGCCCTTCGCCGCGCTGCGGCGCGTGCATGGTGCGATCGGGATGGAGTGAGGTGGTCCCCATCCGCCGGACAGATTGGCGGCCTGGATAAGCTCGGTCCTGGTTGTTCTCAGGCCGCCAATCTTGTCATCGCGTCTGCCTCATCTGCCTCATCGGGGGTCTGCCCCGCCAGGGCGCTGTGTGGGCGTCCGGCGTTGTAGTAGCCGATCCACTGTGTGAGCCCGGCCCGCATCTCTGAGCCGGTCTCGAAGGCGTGCAGGTAGACGCACTCGTATTTCAGGCTGCGCCACAGCCGCTCGATGAACACGTTGTCCATCCAGCGGCCGCGGCCGTCCATCGAGATGCGCACCCCAGCCCGTTGCAGCACGCCGGTGAACCGCGGCGAGGTGAACTGGCTGCCCTGGTCGGTGTTGAAGATCTCGGGTCGTCCATATCGGGCCATGGCCTCTTCCAGGGTTTCGAGGCAGAACTCCACATCCGTGGTGTTCGACATCCGCCAGGCCAGCACCTTGCGCGTCGCCCAGTCCATCACCGCGACCAGGTAGAGGAAGCCGCGGCGCACGGGCAGGTGGGTGATGTCGGCGCACCAGACTTGGTTCGGCCGGTCAATCACCAGATCCCGCAGCAGGTAGGGGAACACCCGGTGCTCAGGATGCGGCACCGTGGTCCGTGGTCGCTGATAGATCGGCGCCAAGCCCATTTTCGCCATCAGCCGCCGGATGCGCTTGCGGCCGACGGTGTAGCCCTCCCGCCGGAGATGGCGCGCCATTTGCCGGGACCCGTACCAGGGCGTCTCCAGGAACTGCGCGTCGCTCAACCGCATCAGTTCCAGGTTCAGCGGCGTCTCCCCGGCAGGCCGGTGATAGAACCCCAAGCGGCTGATCGAGACCAGTTCACACTGCCGCACCACAGACAGGCTGGGATGCTCTGGCTCGATCATCTGCCGTCGTCGTTCCAGGCTCATCGCCCGGACGCTGTCGCCAAAAAATCCCGTTCTGAACCGCGCCGGGTTTGCCGGAGGCTGGTGAATTTGAGTCAGGCCGCCAGGGGAACCTCCTGCTGGCGGGCATAGTAGCGGGCTTCGGCCTCGGCGGGTGGGATGTTGCCGATCGGC
>NZ_JASIRT010000051.1 GCF_030063475.1 Roseomonas sp. E05 | reverse complement strand
GTCATCGCGCAACGCATCCGGGTCCGCGCTCATCCAGGCCAGCCTCCAAAAGCCAGCCTTGAATCACGCCCCGCTCAGCAGCGGAATCCCTCAGATCAGGAAATCGTCACCACCGCCTAACCCCCGGACTTCCGCACCGGCGCGTAGAGCGTGCGGTAGGCGACGCCGCCCAGCTCGAAGCCCTGGACCACGCGCCGGGTGGCAGCGACCTCCTGCTGCTGCAGCAGGACCGGCAGCGGCGAAAGCTCGCGGAAGCGGCGCTGCAGGTCGCGGTAGATCTCCAGACGCCGGGCGGTGTCCACCTCGCGCGTGGCGGCCTGGGCCGCCTGGCTCAGCGCCTCGTTCTGCCAGTGGTTGCGCCAGGCGACGGTCTTCAGCGGGGAGTCGTCGCTGTTGTCGGGGTTCACCAGGAAGGCCTGGGCGTTGGAATTGGGATCGTAGTAGTCCGAGCCCCAGTAGAGCAGCGCCGCCTCGTGCTGCCGCGCGCGGGTCTTGGTGATGACCTGACGCTGCTCGCCGGAGAGCAGGTTCACCCGGATGCCGATGGCACCGAGATCGGCCTGGATCGCCTGGGCGATGTCGGAATGCGGCTGGCCGGAGAAGTGGTCGAGCGTGATGGCGAAGCCATCCGCCACGCCGGCCTCCTGCAGCAGGGCGCGGGCCTTGTCGGGGTCATGGCGGAAGGGCTTGTCGTCCAGCGCGCCGGGCATGCCGGCAGGCAGGAAATTCTGATGCACGCTCCAGGTTCCGTGCACCAGGTTGCGCTCGATGCCCTCGTAGTCGATCGCCCATTTGATCGCCTGCGCAACCTGCGCGCGGCCCAGCATCGGGTGCGATTCATTGAGGCCGAGATAGAGCAGGAAGGCGCGCTCCTTGCGCACGAGGCGCAGCGTGTCGTCGCCCTCCAGGCCGCGGATCTGGTCCGGGCTGAGGTTGCGGGCGATGTCGATGTCGCCCTGCCGCAACTGGAGAAGCTGCGCCGCCGAGTCCGGCGCGTGGCGGATGATGACGCGCTTCAGGTGGGGGTTGGCCGGGCTGCGCGGGTTGGCCTCCAAAATGACGCTCTCGCTGGCGCGCCAGTCGCGCAGGACATAGGCACCCGAGCCGGCGCTGTGCTGCCGCAGCCAGCCATTGCCGAGATCGCCGCCCTGGGCGTGGCGTAGCACCTCGGCCTTCTCGACGATGCTCGCCGCATTGGCGTTCAGGCAGTAGAGCACGAAGCTCGGCGCGCGGGGGGAGCCGATGCGCAGCGTGACGGTGCGCGGAGCGGTGGCCTGCACGGCCTGCCCGACATTCTCCGGCGTCAGCCCGAACTGCCCGAGGATGAAGGCAGGGGCCTTCTGCAGCCGGATCAGGCGCTGAAAGCTGAAGGCGACGTCCTCTGCCGTGACCGGCTTGCCGGAGGCGAAGAGGCGGTCCGGCTTCAGGCGGAAGGTGAAGGTCCGGCTGTCGTCCCCGACTTCCCAGCTTTCCGCGAGATCGCCGACCACCTGGGAGGAATCCGCCGGGTCCACGGCCAGCAGGCGGTCGTAGATGTTGCCCATCAGCTCGCCGCCCGAGGCTTCGAAGGACTCGTGCGGGTCGAGGCTGGTGATGTCGTCGATCTGCCGGGCGATGGCGAGGATGGTGTCCGGCACCGCGGCCCGGGCGGCGGCGGGAAGCAGGGCGGCGCCGAGCGCCGGCGTGGCGAGAAGCTGGCGGCGTGACAGCATGGCGTATGGTCCCCCTGGCCGTGGCGACGGCCGATGCTGCTTCCAGAACCGTGTTGCGCCCGATGGTTTCCTGGCGCCGCGCCAAACTGACAGAAAGAAGATGGGGGGCCGGGGGAATTCCTTCCCCCGGGCGGTCCTATTTCTGAAGGCACCCCTCCGCCAGCAGCCGGAAGGCTGCCGCGCGATGGCTGATCCGGTGCTTCTCCTCCGGGCTCATCTCGCCGAAGGTCCGGCTTTCCCCGGCGGGAAGGAACATCGGGTCGTAGCCGAAGCCCTGCGCGCCGCGCGGCGGCCAGACCCACTCGCCCATGGCGCGCCCCTCGAAGCCTTCCGTGTGCCCATCCGGCCAGGCGAGGACGAGAGCGCAGGTGAACCAGGCCCTGCGGTCGGCATGCGGCCGGGCGAGCTCCTCGACCCTGGCCATGGCCTTGCCGTAGTCGCGCCCGCCGCCGGGCTGCTCGGCCCAGTCGGCGGTGCGGACGCCGGGGTCGCCATTCAGGGCGGCGACGGAGAAGCCGCTGTCATCGGCCAGCGCCACCATGCCGGAGGCCTTCGCGGCCGCCAGCGCCTTGAGCGTGGCATTGCCGATGAAGGTGGCTTCGGTCTCCTCCGGCACCGGCAGGCCCAGCTCCCTGGCGCTGACCACCTCGATGCCGTGCTCCGCCAGCAGGGCCGCGTTCTCCCGCACCTTGCCGGCATTGTGGCTGGCCATGACGATGCGCGTCTCGGCCAGCGGGCGGCGCGGGCTCACCTCCTCTGTTTTCACCGGCCGATCGCCCGGCGCTGGGCGGCGAAGAGCTCGTCGGTGCCCTTGCGCGCCAGCGCCATCAGCTGCAGCAGCTGCGCCTCGGAGAAGGGCGCGCCCTCCGCCGTGCCCTGCACCTCGACGATGCCGCCCTTGCTGGTGAGGACGAAGTTGCTGTCGGCATCGGCGGCGCTGTCCTCGGCATAGTCGAGGTCGAGCACCGCCGTGCCCTGCCACAGGCCGCAGGAGATGGCGGCCACCTGGTCGCGCAGCGGGTTGGCGGAGATCACGTTCTTCAGCACGCAATGCTCGAAGGCCTGGTGCAGCGCCACCCAGGCGCCGGTGATGGCGGCGCAGCGGGTGCCGCCATCGGCGGTGATGACGTCGCAGTCCAGCACCACGGCCATCTCGCCCATCGCCTTGCGGTCCACCACGGCACGCAGCGCACGGCCGATCAGGCGCTGGATCTCCTGCGTGCGGCCGGACTGCTTGCCCCGCGCCGCCTCGCGGTCGCCGCGGGTATGGGTGGCGCGCGGCAGCATGCCGTATTCCGCCGTCACCCAGCCCTCGCCCTTGCCGCGCAGGAAGGGCGGCACGCGCGGCTCGACGCTGGCGGTGCAGAGCACCTCCGTCACGCCCATGCGGATCAGGCAGGAGCCCTCGGCGTGGCGGGCGACGCCGGGCTGGAGGGAGACGGCGCGCAGCGCGTCGGGGGCACGGCCGGAGGGGCGCATCGTTGGTTCTTTCCGTGATATGGCGGCGGGGGCAGGGAATGCGCCGCGCTGCGTGGGCCTGTCAAATCAGGGCCAGGGGAAGGGCGGCTGGGCCGCCGGCCCGCCGGAGAATGCCGATGCGCCCGTCAGCCCGGGATGTTGCCAATGCCCTCGCCTGGGCCGCGCTGCTCGGCTTGGCGGGGCTTGGCGCGGTGCTGGTGCGGCTGGTCGGGTTTCCGGGGCTGCTGCTGCTCGGGCTGGCGGCCATGCTGGTCTGCGTCCGTGCGGAGCTGTCGGAGGAGATCCCCACCTGGGGGAGCGCCATGACACCGAAGGACCCTTCGCCCTCAGGCCGGATGGCGCACCGGCAGGCGGTTGCCGCGCTGCGTGCCGGGCGCCGCATGGCCCTGCTGCTGTTGGCGCTCGGCGCGGCGGGCAGCGCATGGCAACTCTGGCATGGCTGAGGCGGCTTGGAACCACCCTGCCGCCCGCGGAGTTTTCCCTTGAGAACAGTGCGAGGAGCAAAGCCTATGGACCACTCCTATCCCGTCCGCGCCGAGCATGGCAGCGGCACTCTGAGCACCGGCGAGCGCGCCCTCTATGTCGTGGCCGGGCTGGTGATGGCCGCCGCGGCGGCGAAGCCGCGCCCGAATCCGGTGCTCAACGTCCTGGCGCTGGGTGCCGGCGCCTATCTTGCCTGGCGCGGCGCCGAGGGGAGCTGCCCGGTGAAGGCGATGCTCACCGAGGGGCATGTCTGAAGCAGGCTGGGGGAATGAATTCCCCCAGGCCCCCTTCTCTCTTTCTTCTGGTTCCCGCGCCGGCGGCAAGCGCGGCGCCAAGCTGACAAAAAGAAGATGGGGGTCCGGGGGAATTCCTTCCCCCGGACTTTTTTCAGGGCGCCGCTTCCCTGGCCAGCTCGCCAAGGCAGGCGGCCTCGGTGCGCCGCTCGGTGCCGGCGGCACGGGCAGAAGCGTAGCTGACCCGCAGCGCGCTGCCGGGGGTGTCGTCGCGGTCGAGCACCACGTCGAGGTGGCAGAAGGGCGTCTGGAACAGCCAGACCTGGGCCTCCCCTTCCTTGCGCCGCAGGCTGGGCTCGCCCAACCAACGGCGCAGCGTCTCGGGCGACTGGCCGAGCAGCTGCGCGGCCCGCGTGGGCGCGCCGTCGAGGCGGGGCAGGACGGGAGCGGTGGTCGGCTGCATGCCGGCCAGGTTGGCGCGGTAGTTCTCCAGCACTTCCTGCAGTACGGCATGCGGGTCGGCGGGAGAAGGCTGCGCGGCGCAGGCGCCGAGCAGCAGCAGGGCAATCAGCGGAGCGCGGCGTGTCATGGGAGAGCTGGCGCGGGCCGGGGAGACCAGCCCGCGCCGCCGGATCACTCCTCGCCGACGGGGAGCGGGGCCGGGGCGTAGGAGGGCTGCGAATTGCTGCCCTCGCTCAGCATCTCCATGCGGCCGGAAAGCTGGCCGCCCTCCTCCACCTGCAGGCGGCGGCAGCGGGCGACGCCGAGCACCTTGCCGGTGCCGCGGATCACCAGGTTGCCGCGCGCGGTCAGGGTGCCGTCGAAGGTGCCGGCGATCTCGGCATCCTCCACCTCGACCTCGCCCTTGAACACGCCGGACTGGCTGATGAACAGCTCGGCCGCCTGCATCATCTGGCTCTCGATGGTGCCCTCGACCACCAGCCGCTCGGCATCGGTCACGGTACCCTGCAGGCTGATGCCGCGGCCCACCACCATGGTGCGGCGGTCCGAGGGCTGCGGGGCGGCAGACGGGCCGCCGGCGGGCCGGGTGGTGAGCGGGGCGCCGGCATTCACCGGCGGCCGGGGCGGCACGCCCATGCCGGCAGGCGCCTGGCTGGGCTTGGGCGGCAGGTTCATCGGGGCCTCCTGGCTGGTCGCGGGGCGGAACGGCGGAACGGCAAGGTCGGGATCGCGCGCGACGGGCACGGTGGTCGGCGCAGGCCCGTTCTCCGGTTCGCCTCCCGCTCCGGGCGCGGACGGGGTGGGCTCATCGCGGCGGCGGCGGAAGACGGACATCTGGTCCCCCATGGCACAAGTGGGTGTGGAGCCTCGCGCAGCATCGTCGGGCAGGGCGGTGCGCTTGTCTGCGGGCTATCACGCGAGGGGCGTCATGGACAACGGGGGCCGCGCAAGAATCGTTGATCCTGAGGGCTTTCGCGGGAACGGTGGCCGGGCGTGAAAAGCCTGCCGGGAATGGCCCGCAGCCGTTTCCGCCGCCACGCCCGCGCCGCGAGATGTGAGGGCGCGCTGCCACCTATGCCGCCGGCCGCATGGCTGCTATCGCGGCCCTGGCAGGGCCGCCGCGCGCCCCCGGCGCCGGACGGCAGACCCCATCAGCAGCACAGGGCCCGATCTCGATGGCAGCTCCCATTCTCGACATCCTCGGCATCGGCAATGCCATTCTCGACGTGCAGGCGCGGGCGGAGGACGCCTTCCTCGCCGCGCAGGGCATGGCGCGGGGCAGCATGGCGCTGATCGACGCCGGCCGGGCCGAGGCGATCTACGCCGCGATGGGGCCGGGTGTGGAGAGCAGCGGCGGCTCGGCCGCCAACACCTGCGCCGCCGCCGCCGCGCTCGGCGCCCGCGTCGGCTTCCTCGGCAAGGTGGCGGAGGACGCCCTGGGCAAGGTCTTCGCGCATGACATCCGCGCCGCGGGGGTGGACTTCCCCACCGCGCCGCTGGCCGGCGGCGCGCCCACCGCACGCTGCCTGATCCTGGTCTCGCCGGACGGGCAGCGCACCATGAACACCTATCTCGGCGCCTGCGTCAGCTTCGGCGAGGCGGATGTGGACGAGGCGATGGTGGCCTCCGCCGCCGTCACCTACCTGGAGGGCTATCTGTTCGACCCGCCGGAGGCGCAGGCCGCCTTCCGCCGTGCCGCTGGCGTGGCGCACCAGGCCGGCCGGCAGGTGGCGCTCAGCCTCTCCGACCCGTTCTGCGTCGGCCGCCACCGCGACGCCTTCCGCAGCCTGGTCGCGCACCAGGTGGACATCCTCTTCGCCAACGAGGCGGAGGTGACGAGCCTCTACGAGACCGGCAGCTTCGAGGAGGCCATGGCGGCCGTGCGGCGCGAGGTGAAGCTGGCCGTGCTGACCCGCTCGGAGAAGGGCAGCGTCATCCTCCGCGGTGACGAGACCCACGTCATTGCCGCCGAGCCGGCCGAGGTGGTGGACACCACCGGCGCGGGCGATGCCTATGCCGCCGGCTTCCTGGCGGCGCTGACCCAGGGGCATGCGCTGGCGGAATGCGGGCGCTGGGGCTCGCTCGCCGCCGCCGAGTGCATCGGACATTTCGGGGCCCGGCCACAGAGCGATCTCAAGGCGCTGGTCGCACGCTGAACGGTCCTCCGGGAGGGGCGCCGCCCCTCCCGGACCCTTCCCGCCGGGGTGGCAGTGCCACCCCGGACCCCGCCTTTCGCTTGCGGCGGGGCCCGGGGGACACCCTTCCCTGGCCGGATCCCGCAGGAACCTTCCCATGGGCCCCTGGCTCGATGCCTTCGTTGCCACCTTCGGCCTGATCGGCCTCGGCGCGCTGCTGCGCCGCACGCTGCTGCCCGACCTCGCGGTCTGGGCGGGCATGGAGAAGCTGGTCTTCACCCTGCTGCTGCCGGCGCTGCTCACCGCCTCGATCGGCGCGGTGGATCTCGCCACGCTGCCGATCGGCGGCATGGCCGGCACCATCTGGGGCACATTGCTGGCCGGCACCGCGCTTTCCCTGGTGCTGGCGCGGCTGCTCGGCCACGGCCATGCCACGGCCACCTCGGTGCTGCAGGGCGGCATCCGCTACAACAACCTGATGGCCTTCGCCGTGGTGGGCGCGGCGCACGGGCAGGCCGGCATCGCCTTCGGCGGCATCGCCACCGGGCTGATCGTGCCCTGCGTGCAGGTCGTCATCACCCTCGCCTTCGCCATGGGCGGCGACCGGCGGCCGAACCCGTTGCGCCTGCTGCGGCAGATCGCCACCAACCCGCTGCTGGTCGCCTGCGCGCTTGGCTTGGCGCTGGCGCTGGTGGGCGGACCGCCGCCGGGCCTGCGTGGGCTGCTGAAGGCGCTGGCCCAGGGCTCGCTGGCCATCGGCCTGCTCTGCGTCGGCGCGGCGCTGACGCCCGGCGCCCTGGCGGCACGGCCGCTGACCCAGGCGCTGACCGGCGCGCTGAAGCTCTTCGCCATGCCCGCCATCGCCGCCGCGCTGGCCCATGCGATCGGGCTGGAGCCGCTGGCCGCCTCCATCGCCGTGCTGTTCATGGCCCAGCCCACCGCCTCGACGGCCTATGTGCAGGCCCGAGCCATGGGCGGCGACGCGCCGCTGATGGCGGCGATGATCACCACCCAGCATATTGCGGCCATGCTGACGCTGCCGCTCTGGGTGCTGCTGCTGGCGCGCTGAGCCGGGGCAGCGCATGATGCGGCGTCACACCGGCCCGGTTCCGCGCCGGTGCGCCGATGAGATGATGGGGCCACAGGATGCTGGGACGACGCGAGGCTGCGCTGGGACTGCTGGGGGGAGTGCTGCTGCCGGGGCTGGCGCGCGCCCAGGCGCCATCCGGCTGGCCGGACCGCCCGCTGCGCTGGGTGGTGGGCTATCCCGCCGGCGGCCCGAGCGACACCTTCGCCCGGCTGATCGCCGCCGCCCTCGGCCCCGCCCTGGGGCAGAACATGGTGGTGGAGAACCGGCCCGGCGGCGGCGCCGTGCTGGCCAGCGAGACCGTCGCCCGCAGCGCGCCGGACGGCTACACCTTCCTGCACGCCGACAACGGCAACCTGGTCTACAACCCCGCCCTCTACGCCCGGCTGCCCTACGACCCGGACCGTGACCTTACAGGCGTCGGCTTCATCGGCCGCTTCCCGCTCTTCCTGGTGGTGCGGCCGGAGGGCGTGGCGAGCTTCGAGGCCTACCGCGCGCTGGCGCGGCAGCGGCCGCCGACCTACGGCTCGCCCGCCGTGGCCTCGCCGCACCACCTGGCGATGGAGATGCTGAAGCGCCGCGCCGGCTTCGACGCGACGCATGTGCCCTATCGCGGCGGCCCGGCGGCGATGCAGGACCTGCTCAGCGGCACGGTGGACAGCGTGCTGATCGACTGCGCCACCGGCATCCCCTTCATTCGCGAGAAGAAGGTGCGGGCCTTGCTGGTGCTCTCCGAGGTGCGCTCGGCGCAGGCGCCGCAGGTGCCGACGGCGCAGGAACTTGGCGTTGCGAATGCGGTGGCCTTCGGCTGGCAGGCCATGTCGGCGCCCACTGGAACGCCGCAACCGGTCATCGACCGGCTGAACGCCGAGATGCGTGCCGTCGTCGCCTCCGAGGGGATGCAGGCGCGGATGCGCAGCCTTGGCATCGAGAGCGCCGCCTGGTCGCCCACCGAACTGAACGACTTCGTGGCGCGCGAGAATGCCGCCTGGCGACCGCTGATCCGCGATCTGGGCATCCGGCTGGACGGGTGAGGAGCGGAGGCATTTTTTTCGCTCCGTTGGTGCAACCCGCGGCCGCCGCGCGATCTGCTGGCGGGGGTTCCTCTCCGCCGGTGGGAAAGCGATGCCGCGTCTGCTTCTGGGCCTGTTTCTCCTGTTGAATCTGGCCGGATGCAACTCGCCTGGCGCGCGGATCGCGGCCGAGGCGCGGCAGGCGCTGGTGGGAATGCGGGCGGATGACCTGCAGGCCTGCGCCGGCATCCCCACCCGGACGCGTCATCTCTCCGACGGCACCGACCTGTTCTCCTACGAGCAGCGCAACGCCAATGTCGGCGGCCTGCACCTGAACGTGCCGACGCTGGGCGAGTTCGCCGTCGGCAGCAGCGGCTCCTATTGCCATGCGCTGTTCCGGATCGCGGAGGACCGTGTCGTTGGCCTGAATTACACCGGCGACAATGACGACGTGTTCGGCCGGGAGGGCGTCTGCGCGCCGATCGTGCGGGGCTGTCTGCGCTATCCCGAGCCGGCGCGGATACCACCGCCGGTCGTAGGCCGGTTCGATCCCGCCGCGGCGGCAGGCCAGGCGAGCCCCTGACGCCGCTCCGACCGGGAGCAGGGGGAGCGAAAGCACAGATTTTCAACCTGAAGTTGTAATCAAATTGTGATTTACAATCTGGAATGCGGAGGTTGAAGCCCTTTCGCCACCCCGCCGAAAGGCTCCAGCCTCCCCTCGCCGACGATCACGCCAGCAAGGATGAAGGCGGCCCCCAGCAGCGCCAGGGCCGGCAGGCGCTCGCCCGCCGGCCGGCCCAGACCGGCTCGCCCGCATAGATCAGGGGCGCGCGAGTGGGCGAGACCGACCGCTGCGCTCAGTTCATGGTGAGTTGGATCACCGCACTGGCCGGTGCGTTGGGCGTGCAGTTCGCGGACCTCGTCCGCCAGCCTGACACGGCCGAGAGTCGCCGGACCAAGGAAACCGCATGGCGCGGCCGGAGCGCGCGCAGCCGCGCGGTGCTGCCGCCGCCGCTTCAGGGCGTCGAACTGTGGTCATGGTCGCTCGACATGGGGGAGCGCTACGAGGCCGGTGCCGACCCGGCAGGCTGGCACGAACTGTTCGTGGTGATCGAGGGCCGGGTGCAGATCCTCGAGGCGGGCGCCTGCGCCGTGTCCGACAGCAGCAAGCCCTGCAGCTACGAGAATGCCGGCACCACCTGCCTCCGCTCCGTGCGGAACGTCACCTCCTGAGGCCCCGGCCCGGACTCGAAGAAAAAAGAAGGGGGTCTGGGGGAATTCATTCCCCCAGCCCTTTCACCCATCGCAGCAGCCGCCCGACCACTTCCTCCCAGCCTGGCTCCAGCATCAGCAGATGCCCGCCGGGCAGGAACTCGGCCTGGGCGCCGTGCCAGAGTGCGCAGCGATGCACCGCGTCGGCGGTGATCAGCCGGTCCTCGGCGGCGCCCAGCACCAGCACGGGGCGGCGGTGCAGCCAGCCATGGGGCACGGGCTGCGGCATCTGCGCATCCAGCAGCACGCGGCGGGATTCGCCGCCCATCCGGCGCAGGAAGTGCTGCGCGAGGGCTTCGGGCATGGCCGTGCCGAACAGGTTGCGGGCGAGATCCGCGGGGGCGGTGCCGATGGGCTGATCCATCCGCGCCGCCTCGCTCCACAGGGTCGGGTCGGTCAGTGCCAGCCGGGCGCTGGAGAGCCAGAGCCCTTCGGGCGGCACCGGCGCCAGCAGGGCGGCGCCGCGCACCGTCCGCTCCAGCAGCAGGCGCTGCGCCACCAGCGCGCCGAGCGAATGGCCGACCAGCACCACCGGCCCTTCCTGCCGCGCCACCACCTCCCGCGCCTGGGCGAGATAATCATCGAGACCGGCGGGGCGGCCCTGGGCGCTGCGGGCGAAGTCCAGCACCAGGGTGGGCAGGCCGGCGGCGGCGCATCGCGCGGCGAAGCCTTCCCACACCCAGCCGCCGCAGCCGGCGCCGTGCAGGAACACCAGGCTCGGCGTATGCGTGGCGGCGGTGTGGCGCGGCGGGGCGGCTGCGGCCCCTTCGGGGCGGGGCGGCGGCAGGGCGTCGGGCATCAGGCGGCGGCCTCGCCGGGCATGGCGGCGCGCAACAGGGTGACCGTCTCCCGCGCAGCCTCCAGCGGCACCCCGAGGCGCTGCAGCGCGAAATCGGCCATGCCCAGCGCCACTTCCCGCTCTCCCATCACCGCCATGCCCACGCCACCCTCGGCGCGCAGCCAGGCAATCTCGCTGTCCGCATGGGTGCGCACCGCCACCTCGATGGCGGGATTGGCCTGCCGCGCCAGCTCCATGATCCGTCGTGCCTCCCATGCGCCGGGCAGGGCGAGCACCAGCAGCCGCGCCTGGCGCGGCCGGGCGGCGCTCAGCACCTCCTCCTGCACCGCATTCCCCCAGATGACATGAACGCCTTCCTTCACGAGCCGCTCGGCAAGGCGGCGGTTCTCCTCCACCACGACGAGCGGCAGCCCGTGGCGGCGCAGTGCCTCGGCGATGGTGCTGCCGACGCGGCCATAGCCCACCAGGATGACGTGCTCCCGCACCCCCCCGAGGGAAGGGTGACGCGGCGGCCGGCGTCCGCCCTGCCAGCGCCGCAGCACGCGGTTCGCGTCCAGCCGCGGCAGCAGCGCGGCGAGGGCGCGGAAGCTCAGTGGCGTCAGCAGGATGGAGCCGAAGCTGGCCAGCAGGACGGGACCGCGCGCCATTTCCGGCAGGATGCCCTCACCGATCGCCAGTTCGGTCAGCACGAAGGAGAACTCGCCGATCTGGGCGAAGGCCGCGCCGACGATGACGGCGCTGGCCGGCTGCACGCCGAGCGCCAGCAGCAGCAGGAAGGTGATGCCGCCGGTGCCGAGCAGCACCACCACCAGCGCCGTGGCGGAGGCAAGCGGCGCCATCGCCAGGGCCGCCGGGTCCAGCAGCATGCCGATGGAAAAGAAGAAGATGGCCGCGAAGACGCGCTGCAGCGGCACCGTCTCGGCCGCCGCCTGATGGCCGAGGTCGCTCTCCCCCAGCACCACGCCGGCGAAGAAGGCGCCGAGCGCGAAGGAGACGTGGAACAGGGCCGTGGCGGCCAGCGCGACGCCGAGCGCCGCCACCACCACGGCCAGGGTGAACAGCTCGCGCGAGCCGGTGCCGGCGACCCGCCGCAGCGCCCAGGGCAGCACGCGGCGGCCGGCCAGCAGCATCACCGCCATGAAGGCGGCCAGCTCCGCCACGGCGCGCAGCATGGCGAAGCCCAGCCCCTCCGTGCTCCCGCCCGCAGCGGCCGGCAGCAGCACCAGCCCGAGCACCACGATGAGGTCCTGCATCACCAGCCAGCCCAGGGCGATCCGTCCGGCTTCGCCGGAGAGGCGGCCGCGTTCCTCCAGCGCGCGGGTGGCGACGGCGGTGGAGGCGATGGCGAGCGCCAGCCCGAAGGCGAAGGCGCCGCCAAGCCCGACGCCCAGCAGCAGCATCGCGACCGCCGCCCCCAGCGCGCCCACCAGCGCCACCTGCACCACGGCGCCCGGCACCGCGACGCGCCAGACCGCCAGAAGGTCCTGTGCCCGGAAATGCAGCCCGACGCCGAACAGCAGCAGCCCGACACCCACCTCGGCCAGGGTGGCGGTGAAGCCGTGATCGGTGGAGAAACCCGGCGTATGCGGCCCGACCAGCGCCCCCGCCACCAGATAGCCCAGCAGCGGCGGCAGCCGCAGCACCCGCGCCACCAGGCCGCAGACGAAGGCGAGGGAGAGGGCGATGACCAGGACGGCGAGCAGGGATGGCGCAGCGTGCATCACGGGCAGAGTAGAGGGCCGCCGCCGCCCCGGCCAGGGTGCCATCATCATGCGTGTCAATGATGATGGTTCCGGCATGGGATTTCCTTTCCGGGGCCGGCGGCCCCAGGTGAGGTGGCAGACCAGGAGGCCCGCCATGCCTGACGCCCTGCCCATCCCTCCCGCCGACCTGCCCCCTGAGGCGGCGCCGCTCACCATCGGCGGCGTGACGCTGGCGGCGCGCGACCTGCCCGGCCTGGCGCGCTTCTATACGGCGCTGCTCGGCCTGGAGCCGGTGCCGCAGGGCGCCGGGCTGCGCTTCGACCTGGCCGGCGCCATGCTGCGCCTGCTGCCGGCACCGGACGCCCGCCCCGAGCGCGGCGACGAGCCCGGCCTGTTCCACACCGCCTTCCTGATGCCGGATCGCGCGGCGCTGGCCGGCTGGCTGCACCACGCGCTCGCCCTGGGTGTCCGGCTGGACGGCGCCTCCGATCATGGCGTCAGCGAGGCGCTCTACCTCTCCGACCCGGAGGGCAACGGCATCGAGGTCTATGCCGACCGGCCGCGTGCCCTCTGGCCGCGCCCGCCTGCTCCGGCCGAGGGCGTGGCGATGGTGACGCGCCAACTCGACCTGCCCGGCCTGCTGGCCGCCGCCCCCGGGGCGGCGCTGGCGCCGCGCGCCACCCGCATCGGCCATGTGCACCTGCGCGCCGGCGACCTGGCCACCACGGAAGCTTTCTACCGCGGCCTCGGCCTTGCGGTGACGCAGCGGATGCCGCGCGCGAGTTTCCTGGCCAGCGGCGGCTATCACCATCACGTGGCGGTCAACAACTGGGGCAGCAGCGGCGTCCGTCCCGCCGGGCTCGCCGGCCTCGCCGCCCTCACGCTGCGCGCGACGGATGAGGCAGCCTTCCGGCACGCAGCGGCAGCGATGCCGGAGGGGAAGGCCACGGACCCTTCCGGGAACACCGTTCTGCTGCTTCCTCCCGCAGGTTGAAAAAGGTCGGGGGAAGGAATTCCCCCGAACCCCCATCTTTTTTCTGCCCGTTAAGGCGGCGCCAAACTCGAGGAAAGAAGATGGGGGGACTGGGGGGAATTCCTTCCCCCCAGCCTTGTTTCAGTGGGTTTCCTCGCTGGTGCGAAAGGCCAAGCTTCCTTATCTGGCCGGCATGCCCACTCGGCGCTTCGCGCCCTGCGGCCCGAAGGTGTAAGGGAAGCCCGTCATGGCACCGAACGAACTCCGCGCCGATCGTCCCCTGGTGGGTGAACGCACCACTGCCCCTTCTTCGACCGACGCCACGCCCCCCGGCCAGCCGCCTCGCCCGCCCCGCCGGCCCCGCCGGAAGGGCGGCGGCGGGCGGGGCGCCGGGCGCTGGGTGGTGCGGCTGGCCAGCCTCGGGCTGATCCTGGTGCTGGGCGGTGCCGCGGTGGGTGGCATCGCCGCCTACGGCCTCTATCGCGAGGCCGCCACGGACCTGCCGGAGCATGCCTGGCTGGCCGACTACCAGCCGCCGCAGATGAGCCGCATCTACGCCGCCGACTCCCGGCTGATGGCGGAGCTGGCGCTGGAGCGCCGCGTCTTCGTGCCGGTCGGCGCCATCCCACCGCGCCTGCAGGCCGCCTTCGTCGCCGCCGAGGACCAGAACTTCTGGAGCCACCACGGCGTGGACTTCCTGGCCATCGGCCGCGCGGCGCTGATGAACGTGGAGGGCCTGTTCACCGGCCGGCGCGCCTTCGGCGCCTCCACCATCACCCAGCAGGTCGCCAAGAACATGCTGGTCGGCAATGACCGCACCATCATGCGCAAGGTGCGCGAGGCGATCCTGGCCTTCCGGCTGGAATCCGCCATGCCGAAGGACCGCATCCTGGAGATCTACCTGAACGAGATCTTCCTGGGGCAGCAGGCCTATGGCGTCGCCTCGGCGGCGATGAACTATTTCAACAAGGGCCTCGATGAGCTGACGCTGGGCGAGACGGCCTTCCTCGCTGCCCTGCCCAAGGCGCCGAACAACTACAACCCGAACCGCTACCCCGAGGCCGCCAAGGCCCGGCGCGACTGGGTGCTCGACCGCATGGCCGAGGACGGGGCCGTCACCCAGGCCGAGGCGGACGCGGCGAAGCGGGAGCCGATCGTCGCGCGGGGCCGCGCGCGGCCCGACCTGCTGGCCACCGGGCAGTACTTCACCGAGGAGGTGCGGCGCGAGCTGGTCGCCCGCTTCGGGCAGGACCAGACCACCATGGGCGGCCTCGTGGTCCGCACCAGCATGGAGCCCGAGCTGCAGACCGCGACCGAGCAGGCGCTGCGCGAGGGGCTGATGGCCTATGATCGCCGCCGCGGCGGCTGGCGCGGCCCGGTGGCGAAGATCTCCACCGCCGCCACGGAATGGATGCCGGCGCTGGAAGGCGTCACGCGCCCCGCCGGCGCGCCGGCGGAGTGGCAGCTCGCGGTGGTGCTCGACGTCGAGAACAGCGAGGCGAAGCTGGCCTGGCTGGAGCATCCGGACGGCCGCGCCCAGGCGCAGCCGCGCCAGGGCACGCTGCCCTTCTCGGCGGTGCAGGGCTGGGCCCGACCGGCCTCCAGGGATGGCCGCCTCGGCGCCGCCCCGCGCCGCATGCAGGACGTGCTGAGCCCGGGCGACGTGGTGCTGGTGGAGAGCCGGCCCGGCAGCCCCGCCCAGGGCCGCAACCCGGCGCGGCCGGCGCAGCTTGCCCTGCGGCAGATCCCGCAGGTCGAGGGCGCCGTGGTGGCGCTCGACCCGGCGACCGGGCGCGTGATCTCCATGGCCGGCGGCTTCTCCTTCGAGAAGTCCTGGTTCAACCGCGCCACCCAGGCGCTGCGCCAGCCCGGCTCCTCCTTCAAGCCCTTCGTCTATCTGCCGGCGCTGGAACTGGGCATCCCGCCCAATCAGAAGCTGCTGGATGGGCCGATCGAGATCCAGACGCCGCAGGGCGTCTGGAAGCCGGGCAATTACGAGGGCAACTACAACGGCTGGGTGACGATGCGGACGGCGCTGCAGAAGTCGCTGAACCTCGTCACCGTCCGCCTGGCGCAGGAGGTCGGCATCGACCGCGTGGCGGAGACGGCGGCGCGCTTCCATGTCATCCCCAACATGCCGCATGTCCTCTCCATGGCGCTCGGCGCCGGCGAGACGACGGTGATGCGCATGGCCGCCGCCTATGCCTCCTTCGTCAATGGCGGCAAGGAGGTGATGCCGACGCTGATCGACACGGTGCAGGACCGCTTCGGCAACGTCGTCTGGCGGGCCGACAGCCGCCGCTGCGACGGCTGCGACAGCGGGCCGGGCGCCGAACCGCCGCACCTGCTGGACGAGCGCAAGCAGATCGCCGACCCGATCGCCGCCTACCAGATGGTCTCGCTGCTGCAGGGCGTGGTGCAATACGGTACCGGCGGCCGCGCCGGGGCCGGGCTGAACCGTCCGGTGGCCGGCAAGACCGGCACGACGAACGACTACATGGACAACTGGTTCGTCGGCTTCACGCCCGACATCGTGGTGGCGGTCTGGGTCGGCTTCGACGACCCACGCTCGCTCGGCCGCAACGAGACCGGCGGCACCAATGCGGCACCGATCTTCCATGACGTGGTCGCCTCGGCGCTGAGGGACAGCCCGCCGGTGCCCTTCCGCGCCCCGCCGGGCGTGGCGCTGGTGCGTACGCAACTCGACAATGGCCAGACCATCCTGGAGCCCTTCCGGCCCGGCACCGAGAACGCCGCCCGCCCGCCGATCGGCACCGACGAGGTGGTCACCGACACCCCGGCTGGCACAGAAGGGGGCCTCGGCGGCCTCTACTGAACCGATGCCGGGGGGAGGGAGCGGGGGAGGGCCTTCCCCCTGCCGGCGCGCTTTCGGCGAGGGCCGCGCCACCTGAGGTGGCGTGGCCCTTTTCCGTTCCGTTCCAGGCTTGGGCCAGTATGGAACTGGCCAGGGAAGCGAGGTTTATGCAGGCACGAAGGGTGAACAGACGAGCTGTCTTATCAAAAGACTCATGAACGGAAAGTGAGACAGAACGCCGACTCCGAATCGGCACAAGAACTATCTGCCGAGCTATCGTTCCTCCGTTCCTGTTCATGCGGAGACCTGCGGATGGCCAGCCCTTATTTTCCGCCAACCAACAAAGTTATCGGGACGGATGGCAGCGAAACGGTTATTGGAACCCCCCAGAACGACGACATTTATGCCGGCGATGGCGGTGACTATATCGTAGGCGGCCCGGGCAGCGACTACATCGATGGCGGCCCCGGCTTCGACGTGGCTGCCTATGACGGTGCCAGCAGCCGCTACCAGGTGGCCGTCACCGGCGGCGTGGCGACCGTGACCGACACCACGGATGGCTCGGTGGACCATCTGGTCAATGTCAGCCGCCTTGATTTCGCCGACCAGCAGCTGGCCGTGAACCTGCCGGCTTTCTCGCCGCTGCGCTACATCGCGTCCAATCCGGACCTGCTCGTCGTCTACCGCGACAATGCCTCGCAAGGCGCCTGGCACTATGCGGAATTCGGCTATGCCGAGGGCCGGCAGACCGCCAGCTTCAACGGGCTGACCTATATCGCGTCCAATCCGGACCTGATCACGGGGCTTGGCGCCTCGGCCGGCGAGGGCACCTACCACTACATCTTTCACGGCTTCGAGGAGGGGCGCGGCCCAGGCAATTTCGACGGGCTGGGCTACATCGCCTCCTATGACGACCTGATCCCGTGGCTTGGCATCAACTGGGAAGCGGGGGCCACCCACTATATCCAGCACGGCTTCTACGAAGGCCGGAGCGCCGGCACCTTCAACGGGCTGGAATACATCGCCTCCCATCCCGACCTGATCACCTGGCTCGGCGCCGACTATGGTCGCGGCACGGCGCACTTCGTGGAGCACGGCTTCTTCGAAGGCCGCTCGCGGGACAGTTTCAGCGCCGAACAGTACCTGAACAACTATGCCGACCTGAAGGCGTGGCTGGGCGACAACTACGATGCCGCGACCGCGCACTACATCGAACACGGCTACGGCGAAGGCCGTACCGACCAGCCCCTCATCGCCTGAGGCGGCCTCGCGTCTGGCAGGGCAGGCGGCGCATTTCTGGCGCCGCCTCTGGACAGCGGGGGCGGCGGGATAGTATCCCCCGCCCCCTACCCTGCCATCCGATGGGCCGCCGCCCGGCATGGGCGCGCGCGGCTCGCCTTCCCCCGCGGAAGCGCATGGCCGGGCTTCGCGGCCATGACCGGCCTCTTCGAGCGAGGGATGACACGATGCGCGCCGATGCCGAGGCCCTGCGCGGCCAGATCGAGGAATCCGTCGCCCTGCTGCGCCGCCATCTCGACTGGGACGTGGCCGTGCGGCGCCTTGACGAGGTGAATGCCCGCGCCGAGGACCCCACCCTCTGGGACAAGCCCGACGAGGCGCAGGCGGTGATGCGCGAGCGCACCCGGCTGGCCGACCAGATCGAGGGCGTTCGCAGCCTGGAGCAGAACGTGCGGGACGCGCTGGAGCTGATCGAGCTGGCGGAGGCCGAGGGCGATGCCGCGACCGCCGATGCCGCCGTTGCCGACCTGCAGGCCTATGCCGCCGAGGCCAAGCGCCGCGAGATCGAGAGCCTGCTCTCCGGCGAGGCCGACAACCGCGACTGCTTCGTCGAGGTGAATGCCGGCGCCGGCGGCACCGAGGCGCAGGACTGGGCGCAGATGCTGCTGCGCATGTACCAGCGCTGGGCCGAGAAGCGCGGCATGAAGGTCACACTGACCGAGGAGAGCGAGGGCGAGCAGGCCGGCATCAAGTCCGCCACCATTCAGGTGAGCGGGCCCAATGCCTATGGCTGGCTGAAGACGGAAAGCGGCGTGCACCGGCTGGTGCGCATCTCGCCCTTCGACGCCGCCGCGCGCCGGCAGACCAGCTTCGCCAGCGTCTATGTCTTCCCGGTGATCGACGACAAGATCGAGATCGAGATCAACCCGGCGGACATCAAGACCGACACCTTCCGTGCCTCCGGCGCCGGCGGCCAGCACGTCAACAAGACCGAATCCGGCGTGCGCTTCACGCATATCCCGACCGGCATCGTCGCCGCCTCCACGCAGGACCGCTCGCAGCACCGCAACCGCGTCATTGCGATGGACATGCTGAAGGCGCGCCTCTACGAGCTGGAACTGCGCAAGCGCGAGGAAGTCACCGCAGGGATCGAGGCCGGCAAGACCGATATCGGCTGGGGCCACCAGATCCGCTCCTATGTCCTGGCGCCCTACCAGCTGGTGAAGGACCTGCGCACCAACGTCGAGAAGGGCAACCCGGACGCCGTGCTCGACGGCGAGCTGGACGACTTCATGGCCGCGGCACTCGCCACCCGCGTTGGCGCCCATCGCAGCGAGGCCAGCGCCTCGGCGCGATGAAAGTGCCGGGGGAGAAGGAATTCTCCCCCAGACCCCCCCTTCTTTTTTTCTGCCAGTTTGTTCCTGGGCTGAACATGGCCACGGAGGGCGCGCGGAGCGCGTCCCGAGGACTTGCAGAGAGAAAAGGGGGGTCTGGGGGGAACTCTGTTCCCCCCGGCCTTTCGGAGCAGGACCATCGCATGACCGACCTCTTCCCCCGCCCGCAGGACCGGCACGACCCCGGCGGCAAGGTGCGGCTGGCCGTCTCGGGCGAGGTGGTCAGTCGCGCCGCATTCTCGGAATGCGGCCGCTACCGGACCTTCCTGGAGCGCCGCTGGGACGGGAAGCCCTTCGGCTCGCCCGGCTTCGTCGCCTGGGTGATGATGAATCCCTCCACCGCCGACGAGCAGGTAGACGACCCGACGGTGCGCCGTGCTCGCGACTTCACGCGCCGCTGGGGCTTCAACGCCATGGTGGTGCTGAACATTTTCGCGCTCCGCGCCACCCGGCCGGAGATGCTGCTGGCAGCGGAAGACCCGGTCGGGCCCGGCAATGACGCCGCCATCGCCGAATGGGCGGCGCGGGCGGAGCGGGTGATCGTCGCCTGGGGCCTGCCGCCCAAGCCGCTGCGCTGGCGCGGCCCGGCCGTGGCGGAACTCCTCCAGGCGGCGGGCGTGCGGCCGATGGCGCTGAAGGTGACGCAGTCCGGCGAGCCGGGGCACCCGCTCTACATTGCCGGGAATACGCAGCCGGTGGCGTGGAGTCGTTAAAGCCGGGACCGCTGGGGAAGGGGGGGCCTTCCTGGGATCTGCTTTGGTTTGATACGCCCACATCTTGTGAGGGGGGCGTGCCATGGTGCTGAAGCTTAAAGCGATTCCCGATGGGCCGAGCTTGCTATCAGCTCTGGAGGCAATCGACATCCGCGTTTTGCCACGCACCGCCGGTCGCACAACAAGGCAGACCGAAACTTTTGTCGCTGTCCATCTGCTTGCGGCGCTTCATCGTGGCAACCGTCTTGGATATCCATTGAGCGCCACACATCGTGAGCGGCCAGATTTGCTCATCTCGATGCCAAGCGGCGACATCGGTGTCGAAATCGCAGAAGCAACGTCCGAAAGCTGGGCCAAGCTGTCTGGTCGCGGGACATTGTTGGGAGCCGGTCGGGCGGGCTATCGTAGAGTACGCCTACCGCTTCGCGCGCCTGAAGGGCACCGTGCCGGGAGGAAGCTGAGGCATGCTCCAGATCCACCCCAATGCCC
>NZ_JASIRT010000050.1 GCF_030063475.1 Roseomonas sp. E05 | reverse complement strand
CTCAAGCAGTTCCGTCGCGTCGCAACCCGCTACGACAAGCTCCTCGCCAACTTCCGCGGCTTCGTTCTGCTCGCCTCAATCGCCATCCTACTCCGCTGAAATCGTCACCACCGCCTAGTCCCCGATTGCCACGCCTTCCCGGCGCGGGTCCGCGCCGCCCAGCAGGCCCTGCTGCGTCACCATGATCGCCTGCAGCCCGGATGGCGAGGGGCGGATGTCGGTCTTATGGCCGCGCGCCTGCAGGGCGGGCGCCAGCGCCGCAGCAGGCGTGCCCTCCTCCAGCTCGACCGTGGTTCCCAGGCTGCC
The DNA here is from genome assembly GCF_030063475.1 of Roseomonas sp. E05. Taxonomy (GTDB): domain Bacteria; phylum Pseudomonadota; class Alphaproteobacteria; order Acetobacterales; family Acetobacteraceae; genus Pseudoroseomonas. The sequence goes on along the minus strand of NZ_JASIRT010000050.1, from coordinate 19,744 downwards.
GATGCGTGGCAGGGAAACCGCCGCCTGCGGGTCCAGGCCCCAGTCCAGCAGGCCGAGCAGCGTCTGCGCGACATAGCCGATGATGCGCGCGCCGCCCGGTGAACCCAGCGCCGCCACCAGCCGCCCTTCGGCATCGAAGACCAGCGTCGGCGCCATCGAGGAGCGCGGCCGCTTGCCGCCCTCGACGCGGTTCGCCACCGGGCGGCCATCCACCACGGGGCGGAAGGAGAAGTCGGTCAGCTCGTTGTTGAGGATGAAGCCATGCACCAGCAACCGGGCGCCGAAGGCATCCTCGACGGTCGTGGTCATGGAGACGGCATTGCCCTCGGCATCCACGATGGCGACCTGGCTGGTGCCATGCTCCGGCTGCGCCGGCTGGGGCGCCAGGCCGGGGTATTGCCAGCGCGGGTTGCCGGGACGGGGCGCGGGGTTGGCGCGGTCGCGGTCCAGGAGCTGGGCGCGCAGGGTCAGGTAGACGTCATCCGTCAGCCCCCGGACGGGCACGGGGACGAAGTCGCTGTCGGCCAGATAGAGGTTGCGGTCGGCGAAGGCGAGGCGGCTGGCCTCGGCCAGCAGATGGGCCGCGTCGGCGCCCAGCGGGTCCAGCCGGGCGAGGTCGAAATGCTCCAGCACGCCGAGGATCTCCGCCACCGCGACGCCGCCGGAACTCGGCGGCGGAAAGCCGCAGATGCGCCAGATCCGGTAGGGCGTGCAGACCGGCTCGCGCCGCTTCGGGGCGTAGGCGGCAAGGTCGTCGGCGGTCATACCATTGCCCTGGTCGCCGTGGCGCGCCACGGCGGCGGCGATGTCCTGCGCGATGGCGCCGGCCTGCAACGCCCGCGCCCCCCCGGCGGCGAGGCGGCGCAGGGTCTCCGCCAGGGCCGGGTTGCGCAGGAGGTGGCCGGCGGGAAGGGGCGCGCCGTCAGGGGTGAAGAAATAGGCGGCGGCACCCGGATCGCGCCGCAGGCGATCCGCCTCGCCGGCGATCGAGCGGGCGAGCCGCTCGGAAACCGGGAAGCCCTGCTCGGCGAGGCGGATGGCCGGCTGGAACAGCTCGGCCCAGGGCAGGCGACCCTCGGCGCGGTAGGCGGCCTCCAGCATCGGCATCACCCCCGGCACACCGACGCTGCGGCCGGAGAGCACCGCCTCGTAGAAGGTGAGGGGCGTGCCGTCGGGCCGCAGGAAAAGCGCAGGGGTGGCCGCGGCGGGGGCGGTCTCCCGCCCGTCCCAGGCAGTGACGCGGCCTGCCTGCTGGCCCCAGTGCAGCATCAGCGCGCCGCCGCCGAGGCCGGAGGATTGCGGCTCGACCAGCGTCAGCACGGCCTGCACGGCGATGGCGGCATCCACGGCCGAGCCGCCGGCGCGCAGCATGGCCAATCCCGCCTCGGCCGCCAGCGGATGGGCGGCGGCGACCATCTGCCGTGCCGCGCGGCTGGGCGGGCGCAGGGCTGCCAGCGCGCCGGGCGCGGAAGCGGTGTCCTGCGCTGACACGGGCGCCGCCAGGGCCAGGCAGAAGGTGAGGAGCAGGCGTCGCATCCGGCGATTCCCTGTTGCTGAGGGCAGGATAGGCGCTCTTGCATCGCGCCGGCCATGCGTCACCTATGGGTGGGAACCTCAGCAGGACGGCAGGACGCGAAGCGATGGATCAGGACGACAAGCCGGAAGCGGGCGGCATCCGGCAGAAGCTGGTGGAGACCAAGCAGGCCTGGGCCCGTGCCGGGCGGCTGTTGACGGGCCAACGGGCCACGCCGGAGCAGCGCCTGCCGCCCGGGCAGCGGCTGGTGAAGGACTATCCGGTGCTCGACCTCGGCATCCAGCCGAACGTGCCGGAAGGCGCCTTCCGCCTGACGCTGGACGGGCTGGTGGAGAACCCCGTCACGCTCGACTGGGCTGCCTTCACCGCCCTGCCGCAGGAGGAGCGCTTCAACGACATCCACTGCGTCACGCAGTGGTCGCGCTACGACAACACCTGGCATGGCGTGGCGGTGGCGACGCTGCTGGACCTGGCGAAGCCGAAGCCGGAGGCGAAGTTCGTCAGTTTCGAGGGCTATGACGGCTACACCACCAACCTGACGCTGGACGATTTCGCCCTGCCGGAGAACCTGCTGGCGCATTCCTGGGAGGGCGAGCGCCTGACCCGCCAGCATGGCGGGCCGCTGCGCGTGATCGTGCCGCATCTTTATTTCTGGAAGAGCACGAAATGGGTGAAGAGGATCACCTTCCTGGCGCAGAATAAGCCCGGCTTCTGGGAAGTCCGCGGCTATCACGACCGCGGCGACCCCTGGCTGGAGGAGCGCTATGGCTAGCATCACGCGCCGCGCCCTGCTGCTGACCACGCCGCTGCTGCTGGCGGCCGCCCCGGCGGCACGGGGGCACGATTTCCGCTTCGACGACATCGAGGGTGGGGTGATCGACCTCGCCGAATGGCGCGGCAAGCCGATGCTGGTGGTGAACACCGCCAGCTTCTGCGGCTATGCGCGGCAGTTCAGCGCGCTGCAGGAACTGCATGAGCGCTACGGGCCGGGCGGGCTGCTGGTGCTGGCCGTGCCCTCCAATGACTTCAACCAGGAAAACCCCGACGCCAACGCCATCAAGGATTTCTGCGAGGCGACCTGGGGCGTGCAGTTCCCGATGGCGGCACCCGCCCATGTGAAGGGGCCGGAGGCGCACCCCTTCTTCGCCTGGGCGGCGGCGCAGAGCACCGCGCCGCGCTGGAATTTCTACAAGTATCTGGTCGGCCGCGATGGCCGCCTGCTGCAGGCCTTCCCCAGCAATACCGAGCCGGATTCCGCCTCCATGCGGCAGGCCATCCGGGCGGCGCTGGCGGCGCCTGCGCCCGCGGCGGGCTGACCTCACGCGTCGGCGCCGGGAGACCGGATCAAAACCGCTTGGCGAACCAGAAGCGGTCATGCCCGGCCGGGCGGCCCTCCAGGCGGCCGATCTCGCGGAAGCCATGCCCGCGGTAGAAGTCCGGCGCCTGGAAGGAGCTGGTATAGAGATGCACCCCCACGGCGCCATGCCGCCGCGCCTCCGCCTCGGCCGCCGCCAGCAGGGCGGTGCCGAGGCCCTGGCCGCGCAGGCCCTCGTCCACCCAGAACTTGTCGATGAACAGCCAGTCCAGCGCCAGTTCCGCCACCAGGCCGGCGCGGACCTCGCCGGCCCTGTCCCGGTGGAAGAAGCAGAGCGGCTGCGCGGCCGTGCCGCCGGGCCGGCCGGCGAGGGCGGCGGCGCGATGCCGGCGCAGCCCGCGCAGGACGGCCTCCGCCTCCGGTCCCTTGCTGTCCGTGCTGAAGGCGATGTCCGGCCTCACCCGCCGAAGCGCCCCCAGCCCGCCACGATGACGGTCAGCAGCCCCAGCAGCAGGTTCGCCATGATCAGCTGCCGCACCTTGTCGTTGGCCGCGGCGGCCTCGGCCGTCTGGCCGGCGGCGAGGGCCGCCCGCATCCGCCGCCACGGGCCGAAGAACACCGCCAGGAAGACGGCGGACATGAGCAGCCCGGTCAGGTGCATCACATGCACGTGCCAGCCGGCGCCGGCGAAGCCGCCGAACCAGCCGAACAGCAGCGCATAGCCGGTGGCCAGCATCACCGGCATGACGTGCCAGACCAGCAGGAAGAAGCGGCGATGGGCGGCGGCGCTCGCCTCCAGCCGCTGCGGCCCCGGCAGTGTCGCGAGGGCCGGCCGCATCGCCAGGATGCCGAAGGTCATGCCTCCGACCCACAGCACCGCGCCCAGGAGGTGCAGCACGAAGAGCAGCGTCATCCGTCTCTATTTCCCTGCCAGTTTCTCGATGGCCTGCGCCAGCGCGCGGGCCTCCGCCGCCGCGGTACCACGCGGCGCGGCTTCCGCCACCCCCAGGCCCTGCCCGAAAGCGGTGGCGAAGGCGGTGCGGTTGCCGAGTACCGGCTCCAGCAGCGGCAACTCCCGCCGCACCAGCTCGGCCACGATCTCGTCGCGCAGCCGCCCGCTGGAAGGCACGCGGTTCAGCAGCAGCGCCACGCGGCGGTGGGCGGCGGCGGCCTGCTCCAGCGTCGCCTCCATGGCCCAGAGATCGGCCGGGGAGGGCTGCAGCGGCACCAGCACGAGGTCCGCGGCGCGCATGGCGGCGCGGGAGTCGCTGTCGGCATGGGGCGGCGTGTCGAGCACCACCACCTCGCTCTCCGCCGCGACGCGGTCGAGCGTGGCCGGGATGCGCCATCCCGAGGGTGCCTCGAAATGCAGCGGCGCCGCCTGCCGCTGGCCCTGGCGCGCCTGGTGCCAGCGGCCGAGGGTCTGCTGCGGGTCGGTGTCGAGCAGCGTCACGCGCCGGCCGGCCAGGGCGAGAGTGGTCGCCAGCGTCGCCGCCACCGTTGATTTCCCGGCGCCACCCTTGCGCTGTGCGACTGCCACCACGAATGCCATGCAAGCCTCTCTCACCGCTTGATGCCCATCCTGCCCGCCTGGGTGGCCGAGGGCCAGCGCCATGGACGCCGGGCCGCCGCCGCCGCACACTGTGCCCGACCGACCGTACTCAAGGAGGAGCCGCCATGAGCGTTGAAGATGTCCCGCCCCGCGCCGTCTGGGATGCGCTGCGTACCGATGCCGACGCCGTCCTGATCGACGTGCGCACCGATGCCGAATGGAACTTCGTCGGCCTGCCCGACCTGGGCGAGACCGGCAAGCAGCCGGTGCTGATCCCCTGGCAGGTCTACCCCTCGATGCAGGTGAACGGCGCCTTCGCCGACCATCTGCGCAAGGCCGGGCTGACGCCGCTGAACAAGCTCTATTTCCTCTGCCGTTCCGGCGCCCGCAGCCTCGCCGCGGCGCAGGCCGCCCAGGCTGCCGGCTTCGCGCACGCCTACAACATCGCCGATGGCTTCGAGGGGCCGCCGGATGCCGAGGGCCATCGCGGCATGGTGGCGGGATGGAAGGCCGAGGGGCTGCCCTGGCGGCAGCGCTGACGCGCCGCCAGGACCACGGATGGGCCCGGGGAGCAGGACTCCCCGGGCGCCCGGCTCAGTTGCAGCGCAGCTCGTGCGGGGCCGGGTCGTAGCCTGGCAGGCCTGGCACGCCATAGCCGGGGAAGACGGTGTTCTCCGCGTCATCCGCCGCCGGCTTGTCGCCGAACCACTTCTCCGAGAGGGCGGCGACGGTGCCGTCCTTCTTCATGCACTCCAGCACGTCCTCCACCTTGTTGCGCAGCTCGACATTGTCCTTGCGGAAGGGCGCGGCCCAGTGCGCGCGCGTCTCCTTGATGACGAAGTCGGGCACCAGCATCGGGGTGCGGGTGGCGGCGTAGCGCACGGTGGTGTTGCCGCCGAGCGTGGCATAGGCGCGGCCGGAGACCACCGCCTGCACCGCGTCGGGCTGGGTGTCGAAGGTCTGCACGGTGAAGCCGTACTTCTCGGCGTTCTGCTGCGCCCAGGCATCGTAGGCCGAGCCCTTGTTCACCGCGATGGCCTTGCCGCGGATGTCCTCCAGGCTCTTGACCGGCGCCGAGCCCTTGCGGATGCCGAACTGGAAGGCGGTGTAGAGGTAGCCCTCGGTGAAGAGCAGGTTCTCGGCGCGCTCCTTCGTCACGGTCACCGGGGCGGCGAGGAAGTCGTAGCGGCCGGCGTTCAGCGCGGGGATCAGGCCGGAGAAGCTGGCGCTGTCCATGCTGATGGGGCGGCCCAGCCGCTTGGCCACCTCATTGAACAGCTCCACGTTGAAGCCCTGGATGCCGCCGCCGAGCTTGGGGAAGGCATGCGGGGCGAAGGTGCCGTCCACCGCGGTGCGCAGCGGCTCCTGTGCCGCGGCGAGGCGCGCGCCGCCGAGCGCGAGAGGCGCGGTGAGCAGGAGGGCGAGAGCGAAGGAACGCATCAGACAGAACACTCCCTGCGGCCGGGGTTTCGACCGGAAAAGACCGTACAGGTCTGCAAGAAGTGTGCAACGTCTCAGGCACGGAGCGGCGGCCGCGGCCATCCCCGCCGATTGGGACGCCGCGGCCGCCTGACCTTTCCGTTACGCCGCCGCGGCGGCGAACTCCGGATAAAGCCCGAGCAGCCCGGCCTCGCTGGCCTCGCAGCGCCCGCGCTCGGTGATCAGTCCGCTGACGAGCCGCGCCGGGGTGACGTCGAAGGCGGGATTGGCGCCGGCGCTGCCGGGGGCGGCGACGCGCACCGTCTCGATGCGACCGTCCCAGGTCTGGCCGGTGGTCTCCAGCACCTCGCGGGCGTCGCGCTCCTCGATCGGGATCTCCTTCACCCCGTCGCGCACCGTCATGTCGAGCGTGGAATGCGGCAGCGCCACCCAGAAAGGCACGCCGTTGTCCTGCGCCGCCAGCGCCTTGAGATAGGTGCCGATCTTGTTGGCGACGTCGCCCTGGCGCGTCACCCGATCGGTGCCGACCAGCACGATGTCCACCTCGCCATGCTGCATCAGGTGGCCGCCGGCATTGTCGGCGACGACCGTATGCGGCACGCCGTGCCGGCCCAGCTCCCAGGCGGTGAGTGCGGCGCCCTGGTTGCGCGGGCGGGTCTCGTCCACCCAGACATGCACCGGCAGCCCGGCGTCATGCGCCTGGTACACCACGGAAAGCGCCGTGCCGTAGTCCACCGTGGCGATCCAGCCGGTGTTGCAATGGGTCAGCACATTGATCGGCTTGCCCGGCTTGCGGGCGGCGATCGCCTGCAGAAGCGGCAGGCCGTGCTGGCCGATGCGGCGGCAGGTCTCCACATCGTCCTCGGCGATGTCGCCGGCGGCGGCATAGGCAGCGGCGGCGCGGTCGCTCGCCGGCACCGGGCGCAGGGCGCGCAGCATGCGGTCCAGCGCCCAGCGCAGGTTGATCGCGGTCGGGCGGGTCTTGCCGAGCATCGCGGCCACCGCCTCCAGCGCAGCGTCGGAAGCATCGCGGCGCAGCGCCAGGGCCAGCCCATAGGCGGCGACGGCGCCGATCAGGGGCGCGCCGCGCACCTGCATGGACCTGATGGCCTGGGCCACCTGCTTCTCGTCCGTCAGGCGCAGGATGTCGACCGCCCAGGGCAGCCGGGTCTGGTCGAGGATGCGCACCGACCAGCCGTCCTCGGGGTCAACCCAGACGCTGCGATAGGGAACGCCGTCGATCTTCATGGGGGCAAGGCTCCGTCCGTGGGGCCGCACGCGGGCGGGCAGGGGTCAGCGGTGAGGCGCATATAGGCCCTCACCACGCCGTGCGTCATGCAGGCTGCTGGGGGGAGGGATGCGTCGCCGGGCCGGAGATCCCGGGTCAGATCCGCTGGTGCAGGGCGCAGACGAGGGTGAACAGCCGCCGGGCGGTCTCGAAATCCATGGCGATGCGGCCCTTCAGCCGCTCGCGCAGCAGTTCCGCGCCCTCGTTGTGCAGCCCGCGGCGGCCCATGTCGATGGCCTGGATGCGCGCGTCCGAACTGCCTTCCATGACCGCCTCCTCATGGCTGGCGACGACCATGTGGTAGTCCTTGATCAGCCGCCGGAAGGGGCCGAGGGCAAGGGCGATGATCCGCAACGGCTGCTCCGCCGCGCTGCGGATATCGAGAACCAGCCGTCCGTCGCGCACCTCCAGGTGCAGCGCATAGGGGCCGGGCGGCAGGCCGACCGGATCGAAGTGGTTGGCCGCCAGCAGGTCGGCCACCGCCTGGGTGCGGTCGGCCTCCGCATAGGGGCTGGGGAGGGGAGCGTTGTCCGGCAGCTCGATCCGGAGCAGACGCTGCTCAGCCGTCATGCGATCCGGGCGGGCGCGGGTTGTCGCGGGGACCGGCCAGCGGCAGCGCGGGCATGTCGGGTTCCTCGCCGGTGAAGCCGAGGCGCAGCATCCAGCCGACCACCGCGCCTTTCACCGGCCGCAGCATCAGCGTGCAGACCACGGTGAAGAGCGGCAGCCAGATGGCCATATGGACCCACATGGGAGGCTGGTAGGCGCTCTCCACCCAGAAGACCGGCGGCAGCAGCAGATGGCCGGTGATGAAGATGGTGAAGTAGGGCGGCGCATCATCGGCGCGCAGGCCGCCGAACTTGGTGTGGCAATGCGTGCATTCAGGCGCCAGCCGCAGGAAGCCCTTGAAGACCTTGCCCTGGCCGCAGACCGGACAACGGTTGGTGGCGCCGCGCCCCAGCATGGTCATGAGAGGAGGCAGGGGGCGTTGCTGCGCCGCGCTGCGATCGGGTTCCCAGCGCTGGGTGGGGCGGTCCATGGGCTTGTGATCCTGGCTTTATCGTTCTGGGCCCCGTGGCCGGGTCGTTTCCGTGTGCGGTGCACACTACGGCATGTCCGGCCGTCCCGATCAAGGGTGGGGGCGGTGCCGGTCGGCTTGCACGGGCAAGCCGGGGCGAGGATGCTGACCAGATGGGCAACCGCATTCTCGTCATCAACCCGAACTGTTCGCAAAGCTGCACCCGCGGCATCGCGGAGAGCCTGGCGCCCTTCGCCGCACCCGGCCGGCCGCCCTTCGAGACCGTCTCGCTGCCGGAGGGACCGCCAGCAATCGTGACCTGGCGCGACTGGTTCAGCGTGGCCGAGCCGCTCTGCCGCATGGTCGAGGCCGAGCCGGCGCTTGCCTACATCATCGCCTGCGTCTCCGATCCCGGCCTGGAGGCGGTGCGGACGGCGACGCGGCGCCCGGTCTTCGGCCCTTTCCGCGCGGCGGTGGCGGCGGCGCTGGCGCGGGCGGAGCGGTTCGGCGTGATCGCCTTCGTGGAGGCCTCCAAGGCGCGGCAGCGGCGGGCGCTGCAGGCCATGGGCGCGGAGCCGCGGCTGGCCGCGAGCATCGCGCTGAACCTGCCGATGGAAACCCTGACCGACCCCCAGGCCGCGCGCGGCGCGCTGTGCGACACGGCGCGACAGCTGGTGGCCCAGGGCGCCGAGGCGGTGATCCTGGGCTGCGCGGGAATGGCCGGGCATCGCGCGGCGGTCGAGGATGCCGCTGGCGTGCCGGTCATCGAGCCCTGTCAGGCCGCCGCCGTGCAGGCGCTGCTGGCGACGGCCTGAGCGGTGCCGCTCAGCCTTCCGGCGCCAGCTCCTGCTCGACCAGGCTGGCCCAGAAGGCGATGCCGGTGGGCAGGATGGCGTCGTTGAAGTTGTAGCGGGGGTGGTGGGTGGAGAAGTTCTCCTTCGACGGGTCCGCCTGCCCGAGCCGGATGAAGCAGCCCGGCACGGCCTGCGCCATGTAGGAGAAGTCCTCCCCGCCCATGGTCGGCGGGCGCTCGCGCACCAGCCGCTCCTCGCCGGCGAGCTTCGCCGCGGCGAGGCGGGCGCGCTCCACCGGCGCGTCGCTGTTCACCACCGAGGGGTAGCCGCGCTCATAGGTGATCTCGGCCTTGGCGCCATGCGCGGCGGCGGTGGCGGTGATCACCTCCCGGAGCTGCCGCTCGACGGCATCGCGCGTCTCCGCCTTCAGGGTGCGCACGGTGCCCTCGATCGTCACCTCCTCGGGGATGACGTTGCGCGCCGTGCCGCCATGGATCATGCAGAGCGAGACCACGGCGGAATCCAGCGGGTCCGTGTGGCGGCTGACCACCGTCTGCGCCGCAACGACGATATGCGCCGCCGCCACGACCGGGTCCACCGCCTGGTGCGGCCGCGCGGCATGGCCACCGAGGCCGAGCACCCGGATGGTGATGGAATCCGCCGCCGCATTGGTGGTGCCGCGGGTGATGATGAACTGCCCGGCCTCGCTGCGCGAGTCGTTGTGGATGCCGAAGACCGAATCGCAGGGGAAGCGGGCGAAGAGACCTTCCTCCACCATCACCCGGCCGCCGCCGCCATCCTCCTCGGCCGGCTGAAAGATGAAGTGCACGGTGCCGTCGAAGTTCCGCGTCTCGGCGAGGTACCTGGCGGCGCCGAGCAGCATGGCGGTATGCCCGTCATGCCCGCAGGCGTGCATCCTGCCCGGCACGGTGGAGGCATAGGGCAGGCCGGTGATTTCCTGCATCGGCAGCGCGTCCATGTCGGCGCGTAGCCCGATGGCGCGGCCGGCATTGGCGCCGCCTTTCGCCGCCTTGCCGCCGCGCAGCGTGCCCACCAGGCCCGTGCCGGCGATGCCGCGCGTCACCTCCACACCCCAGGACTCCAGCAGGCCGGCGACGAGGTCGCTGGTGCGGTGCTCCTGGAAGGCCAGCTCGGGATGGGCATGGATGTCGCGGCGCCACTCCGTCGCCTCGGCGGCGACGGCGGCAATGCGGGGCTCGTTTTCTGAAGGCATTCGGCAGGCTCCGGCTGTCTCGCTCCGTCCGATAGCCTTTACCCAGGGGGCGGCGCTGGCAACCCCTGGGGAAAAAGATCGGGGGAAAGAATTCCCCCGAACCCCCATCTTCCTTTTGTCAGTTTTGGCGCACGCTATCCGCCAGCGGGGAAACTTGAAGAAAGAAGATGGGGTCTGGGGGAATTCCTTCCCCCAGACCTTTTATTCCGCTGCCCTGGCGGCCGGCTGCCACTCCGGCGGCGCCACGCTGCCGGTCTGCTCGACGATGCGGCCATAGGCCTCTGGCCGGCGATGGGCGGCGAAGTTGAAGATGGTGGTGCGGCCGAGCGTGCACATGTCGAGGTTGCAGTCGGCCACGATCAGCTCGTCGTCCCAGCTCGTCGCCTGGGCCATGATCTCGCCCTGCGGGTTGACGATGATGGAATGGCCGAACAGCTCGCAGCCATCCTCGACGCCCGCCTTGGCGACGCCAGCGCCGAAGCAGGCGTTCTGGTAGCAGCCTGCCTGGATGGAGAGGTGCGAGTGCAGCACCCGCAGGTGATGCGCCTCGAAGCCCTTGGCGTCCTGGTTGATGGAGGGCGTGTTGTAGCCGAGCATCACCAGCTCGACCTGCTGCAGCCCCATGACGCGCCAGGCTTCGGGCCAGCGGCGGTCGTTGCAGATCATCATGCCGATGTTCACCGGCCCGGCCTGGCCGATCGGCGCCCGCACCACCGGGAAGCCCAGGTTGCCGACCTCGAAGTAGCGCTTCTCCAGGTGCTGCACCTTGCGCTGGGGGTCGAACTCCTTGTGCCCGGGCAGGTGCACCTTGCGGTACTTCAGCACGACCTCGCCCGTCGGGTGGACGTAGATGGCGGTGTTGAAGCGGCGCTTGCGCATGGTGCCGGTCTCGTCCGCCTCATGGGCGATCTCGGCATAGCCCAGGTGGAAGCCGATGCCGTATTTCCGCGCGGCCTCGAAGAGGGGAGCGGTCTCATTCGAGGGCATCGCCGTCTCGAACCAGTGGTCGGCCTTGGCGATGTCCTCCTCGTACCAGCGCGGGAAGAAGGTGGTCAGCGCCAACTCAGGAAAGACGACGACCTCGGCCCCGCGCTTGTGGGCGGTTTCCATCAGCCGCACCAGGCGGCCGACGACGACGTCGCGCCCCTCCGCCTTCTGGATCGGGCCGAGCTGGGCGGCGGCAAGGGTCAGGCTGCGGGGCATCGGAACGGTCACTCCTTCAATCTGGCAGCGGAGCTAGCAAGCGCGGTGCCAGCCTCAATGATTCCCGGCCGGGGGCAGGGGATCGATGAAATCGGCGCCATAGTCCTCCTGCACCTCGGCGACGGCGCGCAGGAAGGCGTCGTCCCAGGCATCCTCCAGCGCATCCATCAGCGCCTCCGCGGCGGCCTCGCTCTTCAGCATGGCGACGCGCTCGCGGCCGCCGACCCAGACGGAGAAGGTGCCATCCTTCTCCTCACGCACCTCAAACATCGCGGTTTCCTTCTCGTGGCTCGGGCGCCGGCGGCGCGGTGTCATTGTCGGCGGAGCGCGGCATCAGCAGCCGGTAGGCGAGGCGGCCGGCGAGCACGGCAATCGCGCCGCCGATCAGCGCCAGGGGCAGGCTGGTGCCCGGCCCGGTCAGCCAGATCCAGAGGGCGAAGGCGGCCAGCGCCACCATCGCCACCAGCACGCCGCGCATCAGCCGAGCCAGTCCTCGCGATGTTGCCGCGGCACGAAGCGGCCCTGGCCCGGCCGCGCCAGCACCGAGGCGCCGTCCCAGATGCAGGCGCCGCGCAGGAAGGTGGCGGCGACGCGCGCCTTCATCGGGCGGCCGTTGTAGGGAGACCAGCGGGCATCCTCGCGGTCCTGGATGGTGGATTCGTCGAAGGTGAAATCGCCCGGCTCCATCACCGCGAAATCGGCATCGGAGCCGACGCGGATGGCCCCCTTCTTCGGGTAGAGGCCGTGGAAGCGGGCGGTGCGCTCGGCGCAGTACAGCGCCATCAGCGTCACCGGCAGGCCGCGCTCGGCGAGCAGGCTGTACATCAGCGGCGCGTAGGACTGCATGCCGGTCAGGCCGGCGCCGCAGGCGAAGATGTCGTCGCCAAGCTTCTTCTCGCGCGGCCAGGGGGCGTGGTCGGTGGAGACATAGGCCACCTTGCCGGCCACCAGCGCGCTCCACATGCGCTCCACCTCCGCCGCGGTGCGGAAGGGCGGGTTGCACTTGCCGAAGCCCTTGAGGCGGACGAGATCCTCCTCGGTCATGCAGAGATACTGGATGCAGGCCTCGCCGCTGGCCTTGCCGCCCATGGCGCGGAAGCTCTCGGCGATCTCGAAGCCCCGCGCCACGGAGGAGTGGGCGATGTGGACATGCGCCCCGGTCTCCAGCCCGATCTCGAAGATCTCCAGGTCCGCCATGGTCTCGGCCAGCGGCGGGCGGGTGCGGGCGTGCATGATCGGGTCCACTCGGCCGGTCGCCTTCGCCTCGGCGGTGAGGCGCTCGACCAGTTCCTGGTCCTCGTTGTGCACGGCGACCATCAGGCCGGTCTTCGCGATTTCCCGGAAGGCGGCGACCATGGTCGGGTGGTCGATGCGCGGGAAGCGCGTGGCGTCATATTCATAGGTGGAGAGCTTGAAGGCCGAGGCGCCCGCCTCGGCGAGACCGGCGATGGCGTCCACGCCGCCGGTCTTGGTGATGGTGCCGTAGAGCGCCACGTCCACATGGGAGAGCTGGTTCACCGCCTCGACCTTCTCGCGGAAGATGCCGGCATTGGTGACGGCGCGCGGCACGTCATAGGGCATGTCGCAGACGGTGGTGACGCCGCCGGCGGCGGCCGACATGGTGGCGCCCTCGATGCCCGGCCAGCCGATGGCGCTGCCGGTATGCATATGGCCGTCCACCAGGCCCGGCAGGATCACCTTGCCGGAGAAGTCGTGCACCTCCCGCGCCGGCGGCAGCTCCCCCTGGCCGATCGCGGCAATGGTCTCGCCGCGCACCGCCACATAGCCATCGCGCAGGATGCCTTCGGGGAGCACGAGGTCGCCGCGCAGGACGCGGTCGTAGGGGAGCTGCATGGTCCGTGGGTCCCGTGTCGGTGGCCGGTCAGGGGAGCGAGACTAAGCCTGCCCCCGTCCGGCCTCAACCCGCCCCCGGGCGCAGCGTGCTCAGGGTGCGACGACCATGCAGGGGCCGCGCCGCGCCCTGCAGGCGCTCCGCGCAGTGCTGGCGGAGAGGCCGGTGACCTGCGCGCGGTAGAACCACTTGCCGTCCACCCGCACCCGCTCGACATGGGCAGTTCCGAGGCGTCGGGCGGCGCGCTGCGCGACGCGGCGGGCATCGGTGGAGCTGGCGAAGGCGCCGACCTGCACCGCCCAGCCACCTTTCGTGGCCGCCGTGGCCTGCTGCTTGCGCGGCGTGGCGCGCTTGGTCGGCCGGGGCAGGGGCGGGGCGGCGAGCGCCGCCGCATGCGCCGTGCCGATCAGCTGCGGGCCGGCGCTGGCCACCAGCATGTCGGTGGAGCGCCGCCGCTGAGCGAAGCCGCGGTCGAGCAGCGCCATCACGTGGCCGTCGCGCTCGGCGGTGGTGGCGCCGCCGAAGACCACGGCGATCAGCCGCGTGTCGCCCCGCACCGCGCTGGCCGCCAGGTTGAAGCCGCTGGCGCGGATGTAGCCGGTCTTGATGCCATCCGCCCCGTCATACTCGCCGAGCAGGTTGTTGTGGTTGCCGATGCTGCGGCCATGCCAGGCGAAGTGGCGCGCGTTGAAATAGGCATAGCGCTTCGGGAAGTCGCGGATCAGGGCGCGGCCGAGGATGGCGATGTCGCGCGCCGTCGTCACCTGGTTGGCGTCCGGCAGGCCTGAGGCGTTGCGGAAGCTGGTGTTGCGCATCCCGAGCTGGCGCGCCTTGCGGGTCATGATGCGGCCGAAGGCGACCTCGCTGCCGCCGGCGAGGTTCTCGCCCAGCGCCGAGGCGACGTCATTGGCCGATTTGGTCACCAGCGCCAGGATGGCGTCGCGGACGGTGATGCTGGTGCCCGGCTTCAATCCCAGCTTCGAGGGCTCCTGCCCCGCCGCATGGCGCGAGACGCGGATGCGCGAGGTGAGCCTGAGCCGCCCCCGATCCAGCGCCTCGAAGGTCAGGTAGAGCGTCATCATCTTGGTGAGCGAAGCCGGGTAGCGCGGCTCGTCGGCGTTGATGGCGTAGAGTTCCTCGCCGCTGCCCGCATCCATGACGACCGCCGCGTAGCGGCTGCTGCCGATCTGCGCATGCGCGGCTGGAATGGACTGGAACAGCAGGAGCGCGGCAGTCAATGCGAACGCAGCCGCGCGGCATACGGCGATGAGGCCGTTCTGCAGCATGATGGGCATCCCCCCTCGGCGCGGCGCGCCATCGCCCCCGACGCGCGCCACACATCCCCACTGCCCGACTGGCGGCCGCCGGCCGGGCCGCGCCCGGGTCCACACCTGCCGCGCGGCGCGAGGGGGTGAGGACGAGGTGCCTCTGCCCTGCGGCATGCGGCGGTCAGGTTCCCCTGTGGAACCAGGCCGAGCTGCAACATGCCGAGATACCGCGTGAGAAGAAAGCGCTTATCAACTGTTCTGCCAAGAAAATGCGCATGTGCATCGATATGGCTTCAGCGTGGCGGCAGGGCAAAAACCTGCCGCGCGACGGCGCTTGCGCCACGTGCTGCCTCGGTCTGCCGCTCCTCATTCCAGGCCAGCGCGACGGAGACTGCCCGGATCGGCCCCTGCAGCGGGCGGAACGCCACACCGGCCGGGTGCATGCGCGCCATGCCCGAAGAGACCAGCGCGATGCCGAGACCGGAAGCGACGAAGCTCAGTTGTGCCATGGCGGAGCCGGCCTCGCGCACGCCGCGCGGCTCGAAGCCGGCGGCACGACAGGCACCGACCAGCGAATCGAAATAGGCGGGGCTGATGGCGCGCGGCAGGGTCAGCAACGGCTCCTCAGCGAGCGCGGCGAGCGGCAAGGCGTCAGGCTGGGCCAGCAAAGGATGATCCTCCGGCAGCGCCGCGACCAGATGGTCCTCCCCGAGCGGCAGCACGCGCACCGGCGGGCGGTCGCGGTCGAGGCGGAGCAGCGCGATGTCCACCTCGCCGCGGCGCAGCGCCTCCAGCGCATCCGTGGTGTCCAGCTCGCGCACGGTGATCGCCGCCTCGGGCCGCGCCGCGCGCAGCGCGCGCACCAGCGGCGGCAGGTAGTCGAACATGCCCGAGGTGACGCAGGCGATGGCGACCGGCGCA
Organism: Roseomonas sp. E05; assembly: GCF_030063475.1. Taxonomy (GTDB): domain Bacteria; phylum Pseudomonadota; class Alphaproteobacteria; order Acetobacterales; family Acetobacteraceae; genus Pseudoroseomonas. The sequence continues at coordinate 4,325 of NZ_JASIRT010000050.1, read as the reverse complement.
TGCCGCCCCGCGCGCAGTTCGCGTGCCAGCGCCTCCAGCGTGCTGGCGTCCTCCGCCAGGCGGCGGGCAAGGGGCAGCAGCGCCTCGCCCTCGCGCGTCGGCCGCGCGCCCTTGCGGGTGCGCTCCAGCAGCTTCACCCCAAGCTCCGCCTCCAGCGCCTGGATCTGCGCGGTCAGCGGCGGCTGCGACAGGCCGAGGCGCGCGGCGGCGCGGCCGAAATGGCCTTCCTCGGCGACGGCGAGGAAGTGGCCGAGACGGCGCAGGAGGCGGAAATCCATGATGGCGATACGGAAAAGCTATCCTGCGCGTCCGTCAATCGGAATGGACGATCCCTGCGGCGCGGCGCACAACAGCGCATCCTGTTCAGAAGTGTGAGGGAGAACGCCGACCCATGAAGCTGCATCCGGTGAAGGTCCATCCGTCCAAGGCGCTGCTGCCGCGCGAGGAGCAACTCGCCTGGAAGATCGCCGGCGTCGCCGCCGACCGCGTGGCGGTGCAGAAGCCGGTGGCCGAGATGATCATCAACCGCATCATCGACAATGCGGCGGTGGCGATTGCCGCAATCAACCGCTCGGCGCCGACGACGGCGCGCGCCATGGCGATGGGCCATCCGCGCAAGGGCGGGGCGGCGGTCTTCGGCCTGCCCGCCGGCAAGGGCGTCTCGCCGGAATGGGCAGCCTGGGCGAACGGCACGGCGGTGCGCGAGCTCGACATGCACGACACCTTCCTCGCCGCCGACTACTCCCACCCCGGCGACAACATCCCGCCGATCCTGGCGGTGGCGCAGAGCCTGGAGCGCTCGGGGCGCGAGCTGATCCGCGGCATCGCGACGGGCTACGAGATCCAGGTGGACCTGGTGCGCGCCATCTGCCTGCATGAGCACAAGGTGGACCACATCGCCCATCTCGGCCCCTCGGCGGCGGCGGGCATCGGCACGCTGCTCGGCCTGAAGCAGGAGGTGATCTACCAGGCCGTGCAGCAGGCGCTGCACACCACCATCACCTTCCGCCAGAGCCGCAAGGGCGAGATCTCCTCCTGGAAGGCCTTCGCTCCCGCCCATGCCGGCAAGCTGGCGGTCGAGGCGGTGGACCGGGCGATGCGCGGCGAGGGCGCGCCCAGCCCGATCTACGAGGGCGAGGATTCCGTCATCGCCTGGGTGCTGGACGGGCGCAGCCACCGCGAGGTGGTCTATGACCAGGCCTTCTACCAGGTGCCGCTGCCGGAGAAGGGCGAGCCCAAGCGCGCCATCCTCGACACCTATACGAAGGAGCACTCGGCCGAGTACCAGTCGCAGGCGCTGATCGACCTCGCCTTCCGGATGCGGGAGCAGATCCCCGACCAGGAGGCGATCGAGAAGATCATCATCCACACCAGCCATCACACCCACTACGTCATCGGCACCGGGGCGAACGACCCGCAGAAGATGGACCCCAAGGCGAGCCGCGAGACGCTCGACCACTCCATCATGTACATCTTCGCCGTGGCCCTGCAGGACGGGCGTTGGCATCATGTGGACAGCTATGCGCCCAGGCGCGCGGCCCGGCCGGACACCGTCCGCCTCTGGCACAAGATCGAGACCCGGGAGGAGGAGGAGTGGACCCGCCGCTACCACTCCACCGACCCGGATGAGAAAGCCTTCGGCGCCCGCGTCGAGATCCTGATGAAGGACGGCAGCACGCTGGTGGACGAGATGGCGGTGGCCAATGCCCATCCGCTGGGGGCGAAGCCTTTCGTGCGGGAGGACTATATCCGCAAGTTCGAGATCCTGACCGAAGGCATCCTCTCCCCCCGCGAGAGCAATCGCTTCCTGGAGGTGGTGCAGGACCTGCCCCGCCTGGCCGCGGGCGAGCTGCACCTGCTCAACATCGCCCTGCCGCGCGGCGCGCTGGCGGAGGGCAAGCCGGGCATCTTCTAGTGCCCGGCGCCGGTGCGATCGTGATCCGGGAGGGGCGCGCGGAGGACGCACCCTGGCTGGCGGCGATCCACCGGCGCGCCCGGCAGGCCGCCATGCCCGGCCTGCGCGAGGTGCATGACGAGGCCGATGTGGCGGGCTGGATCGCCACCACGCTGATGCGGGCGCATCGCGTGATGGTGGCCGAGCAGGGCGGGATGCCCGTCGGCTACATCGGCTTTGGCCGAGATGCGCGGCACGGGCCGATGGTGCTGCACCTCTACCTCGCGCCCGACCATCGCGGGCAGGGCATCGGCGCGCTTCTGCTGAAGGCCGCCGCCGACGCCCTGGGGCCGCAGCTCAGCCTCTACTGCATCGCCCGCAATGCCGGCGCGCTGCGCTTCTACCGGCGGCAGGGATTCCGCGTTGTCGCGTGCAGCGACGGCGCCGGGACGGAGGAGGGGGAGCCTGACCTGCTCCTCAGCCGCGATGCCCTTTCCACCGAGTGCAACGACAGGGAAGACAGTCCATGAGCGAAACCCAGCCCGAAATCCGCAAGGGCCTGGTCGGCGTGGTCGCCGACGTCTCCGCGGTCTCCAAGGTGATGCCGGAGACCAACAGCCTGACCTATCGCGGCTATGCCGTGCAGGATCTGGCGGAGCAGTGCAGCTTCGAGGAGGTCGCCTTCCTCCTCTGGAACGGCGAGCTGCCGAACGCTGCGCAGCTCGCCACCTTCCGGCAGGAGGAGGCCGCCAACCGCACCATCAGCCCGGCGCTGCATCAGGTGATCAAGGCCTTCCCGCACGATGCTCATCCGATGGATGCGATCCGCACCGCAGTGAGCTTCATGGGGCTGGAGGACCCGGAGGCCGTCGACACCGCCGAGCCGGCGACGCGTCGCAAGGCGATGCGGCTGCTGGCGAAGATCCCGACCGCGATCGCCGCCGCGCACCGCGCCGCCAAGGGGCTGGAGCCGGTGGCGCCCGACCCGAAGCTCAGCTTCGCCGAAAACTTCTTCCACGTCGTGCTCGGCAAGGTGCCGCAGCCCGAGGTGGTGAAGGCCTTCGACGTCTCTCTCATCCTCTACGCTGAGCACGGCTTCAACGCCTCCACCTTCACCGCGCGCACGGTCACCAGCACGGGGGCGGACCTGCATGGCGCCGTCACCGCCGCCATCGCCGCGCTGAAGGGGCCGCTGCATGGCGGCGCCAACGAGGCGGTGATGCACATGCTGACCGAGATCGGCAGCCCGGAGAAGGCAGCCGGATGGCTGCAGGGGCGGTTCGACCACAAGGCGTTGGTGATGGGCTTCGGCCACCGCGTCTACAAGCATGGCGACAGCCGGGTGCCGACCATGACGCAGTATGCCGAGAAGATGGCCGAGGTGGTGGGCGACCGGCGCTGGATGGAGATGAGCCGCATCCTCGCCGCCGAGATGCTGGAGAAGAAGAGCATCCACCCGAACCTCGACTTCCCCGCAGGCCCTGCCTACCACCTGATGGGCTTCGACATCCCGCTCTTCACCCCGATCTTTGTCGCCAGCCGCATCACCGGCTGGGCGGCGCATGTCATCGAGCAGGCCGCCGACAACCGGCTGATCCGTCCGCTGTCGCACTACACCGGGGTGGCACAGCGGGCCGTTCCGGCGCTCGCCGCGCGCGGCTAGGCACGAGACGGACTCTCCGGCCATGCGGAACGCGGCGTCGGCAGGCGCCGCGTTCATTCGTTCAGGCTTCGGAAAGCGATGCGGCGGAGCATGGCATCGCGAATTTGCAACGGGTTTCGGCGGATTTCGTTGACAAGCAGATTGCGCGTGAAGATAGCGTGTTGCAGGCGCGCACCGGTTGAGCGCGATTCGCACGAGCGGCTGTCAAGAGTGCCGTGCGCGTCATGTCCGCGGCGACGCATCGCGGTTCGGGTGGCTTGGCCGATACGGCCGGGAGGCTGATGGCAAGCCTCCAACCTTCCCCTGAACCTGCGCAGCGGAGTGCCACGCATGACGGCAACCGTTGCCGCAGTTTGAGTGGGTAAGGAGATCCAGCACGTGAGCGACAACAACGAGAGTGGCTCGTCCCGGGCGCAGCCGATGGCCATGAGCACCACACGCCGCAGCGCTGGGACGCGCAAGGCGAGCACCGCCGGCCGCAAGACGGCCGCGAAGGCGCCGGCGGCGGCAAAGAAGCCGGCCGGACGCAAGAGTGCCAGCGCCACGCCGGAGAAGGCGACGCCGGCGCGCAAGGCGACCGGCACGCGCACCGCGAAGGCGGCGGCGCCGGCGCGCAAGGCGACCGGCACGCGCACCGCGAAGGCGGCGACGCCGGCGCGCAAGGCGACCGGCACGCGCACCGCGAAGGCGGCGACGCCGGCGCGCAAGGCGACCGGCACGCGCACCGCGAAGGCGGCGACGCCGGCGCGCAAGGCGACCGGCACGCGC
>NZ_JASIRT010000049.1 GCF_030063475.1 Roseomonas sp. E05 | reverse complement strand
CATCGCGCAACGCATCCGGGTCCGCGCTCATCCAGGCCAGCCTCCAAAAGCCAGCCTTGAATCACGCCCCGCTCAGCAGCGGAATCCCTCAGATCAGGAAATCGTCACCACCGCCTAGCAGCTAAGGTAAGGGCTGGCGCTGCATCGGGAGGGCTGCCACCCTCCCAGAGGGAAGACTCATCAGCGAAGTTGGAGCTTCCGGCAGAGGGACAGGTTCCGAGAGGCGCTCTGTCCTGCTGGGTCGCATGATTACCGCGTGGACCAGCCATGATATCGCAGCTCGATGCGCCGGTAACCTCTCCCAGAAACAGCCAGGGTGGGAGCGGCCCGGCGGGCTTTCCTCACCCCCGGCGGCGGAACCGCTCCACCGCCGCCACGAGAGCCGTACGCACGCCCGGCTCAAGTGCCGAGTGCCCCGCATCCGGCACCACCGTCAGCCGGGCGCCCGGCCATGCGGCGGCCAGGTCGAAGGCGCTCTCAGCCGGGCAGACCATGTCGTAGCGTCCCTGGACGATCTCCGCCGGCAGGTGGGCGATGCGGTCCATCTGGCCAAGCAGCCCCCCGGGCGGCAGAAAGAGGTTATGGGCGAAGTAATGCGCCTCGATGCGCGCCAGCCCGAGCGCCGTGCGGTCCTGCGCGAAGCTTGCCACCGTCTCCGGGCTCGGCATCAGGGTGCTGCACAACCCTTCATACTGGCTCCAGGCCCGGGCGGCCGCGAAATGCACCTGCGGGTCGGGGTCGGTCAGGCGCTTCAGATAGCCGGCCAGCAGATCGCCGCGCTCCTCCTCCGGCAGGTGCTCGGCGAACTGCGCCCAGGCATCCGGGAAGACCCGGCGCATGCCGTAGAGGAACCATTCCACCTCCTGCGGCCGCCCCAGGAAGACGCCGCGCAGCGCGCAGCCGATGACACGCTCAGGATGCGCCTGGGCATAGGCCAGGGCGAGGGTGGACCCCCAGGAGCCGCCGAACAGCAGCCACTGCTCGACGCCCAGGAAGCGGCGCAGTGTCTCGATATCGGCCACCAGGTCCGGCGTGGTGTTGCCCGCCAGTTCCCCGAGCGGACGGGAACGGCCGGCGCCACGCTGGTCGAAGATGACAATGCGCCAGAACTGCGGATCGAAGAAGCGGCGGTGCACCGCCCCTGCCCCTGCCCCTGGGCCGCCATGCAGGAACAGCACCGGCTGGCCACGCGGATTGCCGACCTGCTCCCAATACATGACATGGCCGCCGGAAAGCGGCAGCAGACCGGTCTCGTAGGGCGCGATATCGGGGAAGAGGTCGCCGCGGGGCATGCCCGATGTTTGGCCTGACGGCGCCGCCGGCGCAACATCGGCGCAGCACTTCCGTCGCCTTCCGGCACGCAGCCCCCTTCGCGCGGGGCCGCTTCGTGCCTAGTTTGGGGAGTGATGGCGACTTCCCAACCCTCTGCCGGCTTTCCCTCTGCCGGCTCCCGAACCGCCGGCGCGGCGGGCGCACTGCGCTGCGCGGTCTGCGGCAGCGAGAGCCGGCAGGCCCCGTTCCGTCCCGCACCGCCGGAACAGGCGCCTGACCTCGATCTCCGGCCAGGCGAGCCGCTGCGCGGCACTATGGCGCGCTGGCTGCAGCAATGCCCGCATTGCGGCTATGCCGCACCGGATATCGGCCGCGCCCACCCGGCGGCGGCGGAGACGGTGGCCGCCGCGCCCTTCCGCGCGCTGATCGCCGATACCAGCCATCCGCCGCTCGCGCGCCGTTTCCTGGCCTGGGCGCATGTGCTGGAGGAGACGGGCGCCCTGCACGCCGCGGCCGAGGCCACGCTGCACGCCGCCTGGGTGGCCGATGACATGAACCGCCCGGACCTCGCCACCGCCTGGCGGCGGGACGCAGTGGCGCTATGGCGCGCCGGCCCGGCGCTCGATGCCGAGCAGACGGTGCGGGTGATCGACGCGCTGCGCCGTACCGAGGGCTGGCAGGACGCCGCCACCACCGCCGAGGCGCTGGCCGCCAGCGCGCCGGAGGAGGCGGTGGCTCAGGTCGTCGCCCTGGAGCGGCGGCTGATCGGCGAGCAGGATTCGGGACGCCACACCCTGGCCAGCGCCCTGCCTCCGCCGGCGCGTCGCCCGCATGTCGCGCATCAGAAGATCGGCCGCAGCCGCGGCGAGGGCTTCTGGGCGCGTCTGCGCCGGATGCTCCGCGGGGACTGATCGCCGCACCGGCCTGCGGGCGGCTTGCGCGGAGCGCCCGAAATAGGCATCGTTATATTATAACATTCCTGGAGCCTCCTCCATGCACCGCCGCGCCCTGCTCGCCCTGGCGCTCGCCGCGCCCGCCCTGGCCCGTGCCCAGGGTGCATCCCCCCTCCCCGTGGTCGCCTCTTTCTCCATCCTCGGCGACATGGTCCGCCAGATCGGCGGCGATCAGGTCGCCGTCCATGTCATCGCCGGGCCGGATGTGGACGCGCACAGTTTTCAGCCACGCCCTTCCGATGCGCAGGCGCTGCGCGGGGCTGCGCTCGTGTTGCGCAACGGCCTGGGCTTCGATGCCTGGATGGACCGCCTGCTGAACGCCGCCGGCGCCGCACCGGCGGCGGTGACCGCCACCGAGGGTATCGCCGCCCGCCAGATCCCCGACGAGGATCGGGATGGGCACGCCCATGAGCGCAAGCAGGAGCATGAGCACGAGGCCGGTGCACCGGACCCGCATGCCTGGCAGGATCTCCGGCACGGCCAGACCTATGTGCGCAACATCGCGGCCGCGTTGCAGGTCGCCGACCCCGCCCGCGCCGCCGCCTTCCAGCGCGGGGCGGAGGCCTATCTGCGCCGGCTGGCCACGCTCGACGGCTGGGTGCGGGCGCAGATCGCCACCGTGCCCGAGGCGCGCCGCAAGGTGGTGACCAGCCACGACGCCTTCGGCTACTTCGGCGCGGCCTACGGCGTCCGCTTCCTGGCGCCGCAGGGGGTGAGCACGGAGAGCGAGCCTTCGGCAGCCCAGGTCGCCCAGTTGATCCGCACGCTGAAGCGGGAAGGCATCACCGCTGTCTTCCTGGAGAACATGGCCAATCCGGCGACGCTGCGGCGGCTGGCGGCGGAAGCGGGCGTGAAGGTGCAGGGCCGGCTCTATGCCGATGCCCTCTCTCCTGCCGATGGCCCGGCGCCGACCTATGAGGCCATGTTCCGGCACAATCTCGGCCTGCTGGTCCCCGCAATGCGCGGGGCGGGCTGAAAGGGCCGCGGCACCCTCCAGCGGGCGGAGTGGGATATGCACCGGGGGAAGTGACCTCCCCCGGCCTTGCGGGCAGGGCCCGCTCGGCGTTTTTCAGTACTTGGGGCCGCCGTAATTGGTGCCGCCATAAGCCGCGCCGGTGGCGGGCGCACCGGCGGGCGGCGCATAGGCGCCAGGCGGCGGGCCGCCGGCGGCGCGGGTGATGCGGGTGCGGTCACCGCGCGAGATCACCACGCGATCGCCGGCCTGCAGCCCTTCCTCGTTGGTCTGCACCACCGAGATGTCGCCGCCCTGGTCCTCGCGGATGAAGAACTCGACGGCCTGCCCGCCGCTCGCGCCACGCCCGATGGCATTGCCGGCAAGGCCGCCAATGACGGCGCCGCCCAGGCCGGCGAGCGCGTTGGAACGCCAGTCGCCGCCGATGAAGCTGCCGGCCACACCACCGGCGACGGCGCCTGCCGCGGTGCCGACGCCCGAGCCGTTGCCCTGGATCTGCACCGGGCGCATGCCGACGATGGTTCCGTAAGAGACGGAGGCGGCGCGGCCCAGCGCGGCCGGGCTGTAGGTGGTGCCGGTCTGTTGCGGGGCGCAGGCGGCCACCGTTCCGCTCAGCAGCAGCAGGCTGAGAGCGGCGCGGCCCAGCCTGCCGGCGGTCCTGTGCGAGGCCATGATGTACTCCTGATCCTTCTCCTGGCCGCGGTTCCCGGGGAAGCCGGGCCCATACGGCCGGAAGCCTAGAGGTGGCGGCCTGGAGCATTCCTGTCCAGCCCCCGGCTGCGCCGGAGCCTCTCCGGCCGGCGGCGGCGGCGCTGTCACAAGGGCGGGAGGAAGGCGCCTCGCGGGAGGCTCCCCAGAGCGGCTCCGGCGCGGCGCCCCGCAGACGAGGCTTGCGCTAATCCTCTGTCTCCTTTAGCGATTTGCGGGCAGATGTTCTGCTGAAACCTTAGCCCGGAACTGCTTCCGGATTCGCAGGCGTGGGGGCGCTGGCGGGTCCATCATCAGGAAGCAGCCCGCCGGGCCCTGACGGAGAACCGGGGATGACTCCGTTCCTGAACGCTCGGATGGCGCCGGGGGGGCGCGTCCGAATGCTGGCTGCCCTTTCCATGGTCGGCCTTCTCGCCGCTTGTGGCAGCAACCAGCAGCCTCGCCTGAACGCAGGCGCCACCGCCGAGGCCGCGGCCTGGCCGCAGCCCACCAGCTACGATCCGCCTGGCTCGGCCAGCGATCCCTGGGGGCCCTACATCAAGGAAGCTTCCCGCCGCTTCGACGTTCCGGAGCGCTGGATCCGCGAGGTCATGCGGCAGGAGAGCGCCGGGCGCGTCTCCGCCACCAGCCCGGTCGGCGCCATGGGTCTGATGCAGGTGATGCCGGGAACCTATGCGGAGCTGCGCGCCCGCTACGGCCTCGGGGATGATCCCTATCATCCCTGGAACAGCCTGATGGCCGGTGCCGCCTATCTGCGCGAGATGTACGATCTCTACGCCACGCCCGGCTTCCTGGCTGCCTACAACGCCGGCCCGCGCCGCCTGGAGGACTATCTCTGGAACGGCAGGGGCCTGCCGGCCGAGACCCGCAACTATGTGGCGCGCATCGGGCCGCGCATTGCCGGCGTGCACCCGAAGCACCGTGCGGCGCCGGAGGTCTATGCCGCCGCCGAACTGCCGCTGACCATCCCGGCCGGCCCGCGCCGCGGCGACACCGCGACGATGCTGGCCCTGCGTGACCAGCGCAACGCCGTCGACCCGGGCATCAAGGTGGCCAGCCTGCCGCCCGGCCCGGTGGTGCGGATGGAGCCGATCCCGGATGGCTCGACCTATGCGGCGTCCGAACCGGTGCAGGTGGCGAGCCTCGATCCGGCCTCCGGCAGCAACGTGGTGCGGATGGACCCCATCCCGGACGGCTCGACCTATGCCAGCAGCCCGGCGCCCGAGCCGCCGGCAGCCGCCTCCGCCCCGGTGGCGGTCACGGTGAACACCATGCCGCCGCCCGCGCCGCCGCCGGCCCCGGCCCGCGCGCCCAGCCTGCTGGCCGCTGCCAGCTTCACGCCCCGTGCCGCCGCTGCGGCGCCCGCGCCTGCGGTGGCGCCCACCACTGCGCGCATCGCCACCGCTTTCGCCGAGCCCCAAAGGCCAGCCCCGGCGCCGCGCGGCAGCGGCTTCAGCCTGATCAGCAGCGCCAATGCAGCCAGCCTGCCGCCGCCGGCCCATGTGCTGCGCCTGCCCGGCAAGAGCGTGACGCCCACCGCGGCGCCGGCGACCGGCAACTGGGGCGTGCAGGTCGGCGCCTTCGCCAGCGCCAACCTCGCCCGTGCCGCCGCCGGCGAGGCGCGTGGGCGCCTCGGCCTCAGTGGCGCCCGCCCGGCCGTGGAGCCGGTGGCGCAGGCGCATGGCACCCTCTACCGTGCCCGCGTGCTCGGCCTCTCGCGCGAGAACGCCCAGGCCGCCTGCGAGAAGCTGCGCAGCTCCGGCGCCTGCATCATCGTCTCGCCGGAAGCGCAGGGCTGAAGGCCGCGCAGGGGGCCTTCCCCTGCCCGTCCCACGAGAAAAGGCCGGGGAAGTCATTCCCCGGCCTTTCGTGTTTCAGACGATGGCGGTGCCGTCCGCCTTCAGGACCTCACCCGCGAGGTAGAGGCTGCCGCAGATCAGCACGCGGCCGGGCGATCCCTTCATGGCCGCGATGGCGCGCAGCGCATCGGCCACTTCCGGGCCGGGGCGCGCCACGCCGCCGCTGGCGGCGACGATCTCCTCCACCGGCATAGCCAGATGCTGGCCCGGCTCCGCCACCGCCCAGAGCGAATCGGCCAGCGGTAACAGCGGTGCCAGGAACTCGGCCGAGGCCTTGCCCTTCTTCATGCCCACCACCAGGTGGCGCGGCCGGCCGGACCAGAGCGGCAGGTGCTCCGCCAGCGCCTGGCCGGCACCGGCATTGTGGCCGCCATCCAGCCACAGCTCCCAGCCCGGCGGCAGCAGCGCCGCGAGGTTGCCATGCAGGCGCTGCAGGCGCGCCGGCCAGGCGGCGGTGGTGAGCCCGGCGGCGATCGCGGCCTGGGTCAGCCACGGCGGGTTCCAGCCGCGCAGCGCGGCGATGGCGATGCCCGCATTGTCCGCCTGATGCGGCCCCGGCAGGGAGGGGCGCGGCAGTTCCATGACGCCACCGGGATCGGCATAGCGCAGGCCGGTCTCGGTCCAGTTGATGGTCCAGTCCTGGTTGCGCACGGCCAGCGTCACGCCGAGGCGCACCGCCTCCTCCTCCAGCACCATCAGCGCCTCGGGCGCCTGGTGGCCAGTGGCGGCGGGCACGCCGGGCTTCAGGATGCCGGCCTTCTCGGCGGCGATGGCAGCCAGCGTGTCGCCCAGGAAGTCCATATGGTCCATGGAGATGCTGGCGATGGCGCAGGCCACCGGCTGCTCCACGACATTGGTCGCGTCGTAGCGGCCGCCCAGCCCCACCTCCAGCACCAGCAGGTCGGCCGGCGCGCGGCTGAACAGCAGCAGGGCGACCGCCGTCGTCACCTCGAAGACGGTGATCGGCGCCCCGGCATTGACCGTCTCCACCTCCTCCAGCGCCGCCGTCAGCGCCTCCTCCGAGACCAGCGTACCGGCGAGGCGGATGCGCTCGTGGAAGCGCACCAGATGCGGCGAGGAATAGACATGCACCCGCAGACCTGCCGCCTCGGCGATGGCGCGCAGGAAGGCGCAGGTGGAGCCCTTGCCGTTGGTTCCGGCGACATGAATCACCGGCGGCAGCTTGCGCTCGGGGTGGCCGAGCGCGGCCAGCAGGCGCTGCAACCGCTCGAGGCTGAGGTCGATCAGCGTCGGGTGCAGCGCGTGCAGGCGGTCGATGATGGCTTCGGAGCGGCTCACGCCTCGGGCACCGCCTTCGGCGCGGGGGTGGACACCGGCTTGGCGGCGGCGGGGGCGCGCGATGGCGCCGGCACCGCAGCGGCCTCGGCAGGCGGTGCTTCCTCGGGCACGGCGGCTTCGGGCTTGTCCTCCGGCGCGGCCAGGGCCAGCAGCGGCTCGCGCAGCAGACTGATCACGCGCGCCAGGGTGCCCCGCATGGCGCCGCGCTTCACCACCATGTCGAGGATGCCGTGCTCCAGCAGGTACTCGGCGCGCTGGAAGCCCTCCGGGAGCTTCTCGCGCACGGTCTGCTCGATCACCCGGGCACCGGCGAAGCCGATCAGCGCGCCGGGCTCGGCGATCTGGATGTCGCCCAGCATGGCGAAGCTCGCCGTGACGCCGCCCGTGGTCGGGTCGCAGAGCACGACGATGAAGGGCAGCTTGGCTTCCTTCACCATCTGCGTGGCGATGACGGTACGCGGCATCTGCATCAGGCTGACCGCGCCCTCCTGCATGCGGGCGCCGCCCGAGGCGGTGAAGACGATCAGCGGCGCATCCTGCAGCACGGCGAGCTTGGCGGCGGTGACAACGGCCTCCCCCACCCCGGCGCCCATGGAGCCGCCCATGAAGCCGAACTCGAAGGCGGCGACCACGGCACGGCGGCCCTCGATGGCGCCATGCGCCACCACCACGGCATCATCCATGCCGGACTTGGTCTGGGCTTCCTTCAGGCGGTCGGCATATTTGCGCTGATCGCGGAAGCGCAGGGGGTCGGCCGGGGCCTTGGGCAGCTCGATGCGCTGGAAGCCCGGATCGAGCGTGTATTCCACCCGCTTCAGCGCCGGGATGCGCATGTGGTGGCCGCAATGCGTGCAGACATGCAGGGACCGTTCCAGGTCGCGATGGAAGATCATCTGCTCGCAGGCCGGACATTTGTGCCAGAGATTGTCCGGCACCTCGCGCCGGCCCAGCCATGTCTGGATCTTCGGCAGCGCCCATTCGCTGATCCAGTTCATGTGGATCCTCTTCCCGTTTTCTGAAGCTCTGGCGGTGGAGCGTCCTAGGCCCGGTGGCAGGCGAAAGGCAAGACCCGGCCGCCTGCCCGGTCCGCCCTCGCCTCGCCGGGCTGACAAAAGCAAAATGGGGGTTCGGGGGAATTCCTGCCCTTGACCTTCCTTCTACCCTCCCGCCTGGCGCGCATGGGCCAGCATACCGCGGGCGATCTCCCGCTCGCCCATGACGGTGAGCGTGGCGCCGAGCTGCATCAGGTGCTCGACCTCCGCCTCGGTATGGGCGCGGGCCAGGATCTCGATTCCCGGATTGGTGGCGCGCGCCTGCTCGACCACCTGCCCGGCATGGAAGCTTTCAGGGATGGCAACGAACAGCCGCTCCGCCGCCGCCAGATTGGCGGCGGCGAGCACCTCGGGGTCGGCGGCATTGCCGAGCAGGGCCTCCAGCCCATCGGCGCGGGCCGCTTCCACCCCCTCGCGCCGCTCCTCGATCACCAGCACCGGCTGGCCGGCCTTGCGCAGCCCCTGGCCCACCAGGCTGCCGACGCGGCCATAGCCGACCAGCACCGCATGGCCGGTCAGGCTGGTGGGACGCAGGTCGGTGGCTTCCTCGTCCTCCCTGGCCGCGGGCGGGGGCGCCGGGACGGGTGCCGGCGCCTGGGCCGGCGCGGGCCGGCCCACGAGGCGGTCGATCAGGATGAAGGCGAAGGGATTGCAGAAGATGGACAGGATGGCACCGGCCAGGATCAGATCCCGTCCCTCCTCCGGCAGCACGCCGAGGGCCACCCCCAGCCCCGCCAGGATGAAGGAGAACTCGCCGATCTGCGCCAGGCTGGCCGAGATGGTCAGCGCCACGGAGTGCGAGCGGCCGAAGGCGCGCACGATGACATAGGCGGCGATCGACTTGCCGACCAGGATGATGATCACGGTGCCGAGCAGGGCGAGCGGCGCCGCGACGACGACGTTCGGGTTGAACAGCATCCCCACCGAGACAAAGAACAGCACCGCGAAGGCGTCGCGCAGCGGCAGCGTCTCCTCTGCCGCGCGGTGGCTGAGCGGGCTCTCGGCCAGCACCATGCCCGCGAAGAAGGCGCCAAGGGCGAAGGACACGTCGAACAGCAGCGCCGCGCCATAGGCCACGCCCAGCGCCACCGCCAGCACGGAGAGGCGGAACAGCTCGCGCGAGCCGGTATGCACGACCCAGTGCAGCACCGCGGGAATCAACCGGCGCCCGACCAGCAGCATCATCGCCATGAAAGCGGCGACCTTGCCGAGCGTCAGAAGAAGGATACCGGCGAGCCCGAACTGGCTGGCAGTGGCGGCGCCATGGGCGTCGGGCATGGCGGGGCCGCCCCCCATCGCGCCGGCGAGCGCCGGCAGCAGCACGAGCGCCAGCACCATCGCCAGATCCTCGACGATCAGCCAGCCCACCGCGATGCGGCCACGCTCCGTCTCGACGAGGCGCCGCTCCTGCAGCGCGCGCAGCAGCACCACGGTCGAAGCGACGGAGAGCGCCAGGCCGAACACGAAGCCCGCGCCCCAGGACCAGCCCAGCAGATAGGACAGCCCCATGCCCATCAGCGTCGCCACCCCGATCTGCGCCACCGCGCCGGGCAGGGCGATGCGGCGCACGGCCAGCAGATCCTTCAGGGAGAAGTGCAGGCCGACACCAAACATCAGCAGGATGACGCCCACCTCCGCCAACTCGTTCGCCAGGTCCTGATCCGCCACGAAGCCTGGCGTGAAGGGGCCGATCGCCACTCCCGCCAGCAGGTAGCCGACCAGTGGCGAGATGCGCAGCCGCTGGGCAAGGGCTCCCAGGATGAAGGCGAGCGTGAGCCCGGCGCAGATGGTGGCGAGCAGCGGTCCGTTGTGCATGCGACTCCCGGCCAAGTGGTGCAGGTTGCGAAAGAGCGGCGCGGCGGTTGCCGTTCTTCCTAACTGCGCAATTCAGCGCGGATCTTCAACTCTCCAAGCCACCCACCCGGAGATTTTCCGGCAGTGCCGCCGTCCAGAGGGACCTCCGGCTCGGCGAGAAAACGCCTGCCGCACCCTCCGGGCGCGCCGTAGGATACCCTCATGAACACTGCCTTCCTGTGGCCGCCCCTGCTGCTGCTCGGCTCCAACATGGTGATGACCTATGCCTGGTACGGTCATCTCAAGCACCCCTCCTGGCCGCTCTGGCTCGCGGTGGTGGCCAGCTGGGCCATGGCCTTCTTCGAGTACTGCCTGGCGGTGCCGGCCAACCGAATCGGCTACGGCGCCTTCACCGGCCAACAGCTCAAGGTGATGCAGGAGGTGATCACACTGATCGTCTTCGGCGGCTTCTCCGTCCTGGTGCTGGGGGAACCGCTGCGCTGGACCTATTTCGCCGCCATGCTCTGCCTGGTGGCGGCGGTGGTCTTCATCTTCCTGCCCGTCGACTAGGTCCGCCGGCACATCCTGGCCGGCAGATGGGAGGTCCAGGAACCTCAGGTTCCCGGCGGAGGGTCCAGGAGGCAGCGCCTCCCGGAAGCTGCGGGCGAGAAATCAGTCCGCCGCGGGCTTGCCGCGCAGGCGCTTCACCGCGCCGCGTTGCGTCTTGCCCTCCAGGCGCCGCTTCTTCGAGCCGAGCGTTGGCCGCGTCGGGCGGCGCTTCGGCGGCGGGGGCGCGGCCGCCGCCTGCAGCAGCTCCAGCATGCGGGTGCGCGCCTCCTCGCGGTTGCGCGCCTGCGAGCGGTGCTCCTGCGCGGTGATGACGACCTCCCCCGCCGTGGTGGCGCGATGACCGGCCAGCCGCAGCAGCCGCTCGCGCACCGCCTCCGGCAGGCTCGGCGAGTTGCGGGCGTCGAACCGCAACTGCACCATCGTCTCCACCTTCTGGATGTTCTGCCCACCCGCCCCGGAGGACCGCGCGAAGCTCTCGACGAGTTCGCTCTCGTCGATCGACAGGCGCGCGGTGACGGCAATCCGGGGCATGGCGGTCAGAGTTCCGGGGCGGGCTCGGCGATCGCCGGGTTCAGCGCCATCTTGCCGAGCGCGCTCCAGGCCCGGTCATACTGCGGCGGGATGCGCAGCGCCTCGGTGCGGCCCAGCGCGGCGGCGGCGTGCAGCGGCCAGTAGGGGTCGCGCAGCAGGGCGCGCGCCAGCAGGATCAGGTCCGCCTTGCCCTCGGCCAGGATCTGCTGCGCCTGTTCCGGCTCGGTGATCATGCCGACCGCCGCCACCGGGATCTCCGCCCCCGCGCGCACCGCCGCGGCGCCCGGCACCTGATAGCCCGGCCCGATGGGGATCTGCGCCGGCACCAGCGCGCCGGAGGAGACGTCCACCAGATCGACACCCAGTGCCTTCACCTGGCGGGCCAGTTCGACGGTTTCCTCGGTGGTCCAGCCGCCCTCGGTCCAGTCGGTATGCGAGAAGCGGATGGCCAGCGGCACATCCCCGGGGATGGCGGCGCGCACGGCCGAGACCACCTCGCGCGTCAGCCGGGTGCGGCCGGCGAAGTCGCCGCCCCATGCGTCGTTGCGCTGGTTCGACAGCGGCGAGAGGAACTGGTGCAGCAGGTAACCATGCGCCGCATGGACCTCGATGAACCGGTAGCCGGCGGCGATGGCCCGCTTCGCGGTGGCCGTGAAGTCGGCGATCACCTTCTGGATGTCCGCCTCGTTCATGGCGCGCGGCATGGCCATGCCGGGGAAGGCGATGGCGCTCGGCGCGACCGGCTCCCAGCCGTGCTCCTTCGCCATGCCGCCGATCCAGGGCGCCGCCGCGCTGGCCTTGCGCCCGGCATGGGCGATCTGGATGCCCGGCACCGAGCCAGCCCGGGTAATGGCCGCGGCCAGTTCAGTATGGGCGGGGAGTTGCGCGTCCTCCCACAGGCCGACATCCTGCGGCGTGATGCGCGCCTCCGGGCTGACGCCGGTGGCCTCGACGATCACCAGCCCGGCGCCGCCGATGGCACGGGAATGCAGGTGCGCGAGGTGCCACTCGGTCGGCCGGCCATCCGGCGCGCAGCTGTACTGGCACATGGGGGAGACGCCGATGCGGTTGCGGAGCGTCACGCCGCGCAGCGTCAGCGGCTCGAACAGGTCAGTCACGAAGCGGTTCTCCAGTTCCAGGGGGGCAGACGCCCCAGACGATTCTCCAGGACGGCGAACCAAGTGGGGCCATTTGCCGGCCGTGCCAACAGTCGGCCTGCCAGGTCGGTCGGGAAGCGCGACAGCGTGACGGCATCCGCCACATTGCCGCCGACCGCCTCCACCACCCCTGGTGCCACCGCCACGACGATGTCGCAATGCATGGGCCGGAACTGGCCCGCCTCGCCCAGCCGTTCCTGCCAGTGCCGCAGGGGATGATCGGAGCGGTCCGCGCAGATCAGGTCGCCCCTCTCGGGCGCGCGGTCCGTCCAGTCATGCGGCAGGAAGGGCGCGGTGGCGGGAAAGGCACGGGCATCGGCCAGCAGCGCGTCGAGGTAGAAGGCATGCGCGGCGGAGGGCGGGAATTCGCGCCGGTCCACCCCCGCCGTCCGCATCACGAAACTGATGAAGGCGGCCGACCAGGCCGGCTCCTGCCACAATCCGACCTGCAGGCCGGGCTGTGCCAGGGCGGTGGCATAGAGGGTGCGGTTGCGGGCGATGGGACCGGCGCCCTCCGCCACCGCCCGCCAATAGGCCAGCACGCGGGGGAAGTTGGCGAGGGCGCTCTCCGGCCCCGGCAGGGCGGGGCGGGATTCGTGGGGGGCGTCGGCATCCACCACGATGCGCCCCCAGTCCGCCCACTCGGCCAGTGCGATGTGCAGCATCCGCTCCCGCACACTGGGCGGATAGGGCAAGGGCGGCGGGGTCGGGGCCGGCGGGGCGGCGCAGGCCGCCGGCAGCAGCGCCAGCAGCAGGAGCAGCGCGCACCGGCCCGGCCGGCGCGACCAGCGGTTCAGGCGCATCGAAGGCGGCCGCTCAAAGGGTAGCCGGCGCGGCGCTGTCCGATCCGGAGATGGCTGCATCGGCCTCCATCAGCCCGAGCAGGACGGCGGGCTGGGTGGCGGCATTGCCCTCGCCCGCCAGCGGACTGGTCAGCACCTCCAGCGTCTCCCCGCAGGGGCGCAGCCGGGCGCGGAGCTGCCGCAGGCTGATATCCTGCAGCGTCTGCAGCCGCATCAGTTCGCCGCTCTCCAGCGGCACCGCGCCGGACTGATGCGCCAGCCGCAGCGCCGCCAGCGCCCGCAGCAGCAGGCCGAGCTTGAAGGACCAGAAGCCGCCGTCATCCTCCCAGCGGCCATCCGCGCGGCGGCTGCGCACGAAGGGCGTGTCCAGGCTGTGCACGCCGCTCTCCAGCGGCACCTTGATGGTGCCAACGCGGATGGCGCCCATCGCCTGCCGCAGCGCCACCGGCAGCCGCGGGTCCTGCCGCCGCAGCGCCAGGCGGCCCAGCGCCAGCATCGCGGCGGCGTGGCAGTCGAGATAGGCGGACTGGTTGAGGTCGGCGAAGGCGCCGCCCGCCTCGTCCGGGCGCTGCAGGGAAAGCATCAGGTCGAGCCCATGCGCCAGCGCCGCCTCATAGCGCGGCTCGCCGGTGGCGCGGTGCATGGCCTCCAGCGAAAGCAGCGTGAAGGCAAGCGAGCGCAGATAGCTGCGCGCCGGGCGCAACGTGTCGCCATCCGCCATGGTGGCGAACAACCCATCGAGGTGGCGGTCGTACCAGTCGCGCAGCATGGTCAGCCGCTCGGGCGCCAAGGCGTAGGCGCCGGTGCTGGCGAGCAGGATCTGGGTCGCCACCGCGTTCAGCGCCGTGCCGTGGTCGGCGGTGATGCCGGCGTCGCGGCCCGAGAGCACGGAGGGGTCGTGCAGCACGCCGGTATAGCTCGGCAGCGCGGCGGCCAGGGTGCCGGCGGTCAGCAGCCGGGCCTCATGCACCCGGAACTCCTGGCCCCCGGCCAGCGTGGCGCAGGCGTAGCGGCTGAGCAGCCAGTGCAGCCGGCCGGACCGGGTCTGCGCCTTCACGCTCAGCAGCGCCTCGGGCGTGAGCGGGCGCAGGTGCAGCCCGTTGGCGGCGCCGGGGGGCGCTTCCTCGATCAGGCTGATCAAGTCCACCGGGCCGCTGTGCAGCGTCGTCACCGCGCTGCCGGAGAGCGGCACGAATTTCGGGCGGCGCTCCTGCACCACCCCGGCCCGCAGCACGGG
The DNA here is from genome assembly GCF_030063475.1 of Roseomonas sp. E05. Classification (GTDB taxonomy): domain Bacteria; phylum Pseudomonadota; class Alphaproteobacteria; order Acetobacterales; family Acetobacteraceae; genus Pseudoroseomonas. Next base: position 9,252 of record NZ_JASIRT010000049.1, on the reverse strand, counting down.
ACGGTTCTCCTCGCCGGAGAACTCGTCCACCGCCGTGGTCAGCCGCACCTCCTGCAGCGCGACGCCGGGTTCGGCGCGCAGCACGACGCTCATCAGCAGGCGCGGGTCCTGCAGGTCGATCCAGTATTCGTAGCGCAGGCGGCCGACCACCTGCTCCGTCTTGCGCAGCAGGCCGGTGGTGACCTTCAGCAGGCTCTCGTGGAACAGCAGCACGCCCTCGGGATGCTGTTCCAGCCCGCAATCGACGATGTTGTCCTCGACATCAAGGCAATGGCGGCGGCGGCCGAGGCGGAACTCCACCAGATGGCCGGTATGGTGCACCTCCCGCCGGGCCGGGCCGCCCCGCACCGCCTGGCGCAGCACGCCGCGCGACAGATCGCCGCGGTACTCGTGGGTGGCGGTGGTGATCGCGAAGGCGCGCGGATCGTCGTTCTCGACGATGCAGACCGGCGCGGCGACGCGCCGCAGCAGCAGCGGGCCGGTTCCCATGGCCAGCAGGAAATCCGTCAGCCCGTCGGCCAGGCCGCCCCAGCGGGCCCGCAGCGCCGGCAGGGAAAGCATCTCCACGGCGGCCGCCACATCGGCGGTCCAGCACCATTCGGCGGTGGGAAAGGGCGCGTGGGTCTCGCAGAGGGTGGCGATCGCCAGGCCATCCACCGGCACGGAGCGCAGGAGGTAGCGCTCCAGATAGGCGACCATCCGATCGCGATCATCCTCGCGCAGCAGTTCCACCATCGGTGTTTCCCGACCTCGTCGTACTCTTGTCCCGCATGATAGGATGGCGCTGCGCTTCGCGCACGCCGCCATGGCGGGAAACTGGCCGATTGTGAGGCCGGGCGCCCTAATAAAGGGTGTTCCCGTGGCTTTGCCTGTCCCGCGCCCGCCTATACGGCACGGCTATGCCGCCCGGGGCCGGCGCCGAGATAGGCGTCGAAGGCCGCGGCGGCATGGCGCAGGAAGCGTCGCTCCGCCACCTCCAGATGGCCGTTCCGCTCGGCCAGGATGCCGTCCGCCAGCAGCGGCTCAAGGCGCGGGCGGGCGGTGGCGAGCACGGCCTCCGGCACCGCCGCCAGGTCGAGCGCCAGGTCGCACATCAGCCGCTCGATCAGCCCGCCGCGCAGCCGGTCCTCCTCGGAGAGCGCCCGGCCACGCGCCACCGGCAGGCGCCCACCCTCGACGGCGGCGAGCCAGGCGCGCTCGTCCGGCAGGTTCTGCGCGAAGCCCGTGGGCAGGCGGCCGATGGCCGAGGCGCCAAGGCCGAGCAGCACCGGCGCGGTATCCGTCGTGTAGCCCTGGAAGTTGCGCCGCAGGCCGCCCCCCGCGGCGGCGCGGGCCATGGGGTCCTCCGGCCGGGCGAAGTGGTCGAGGCCGATGCGGACATAGCCGGCGCGCTCCAGGGCCTCGGCCGCCGCCTCCGCCTGGGCCAGCCGCGCCTCGGCATCCGGCAGAAGCGCCTCGTCGATGGCCTTCTGGGCCGGCTTCATCCAGGGCACATGGGCATAGCCGAAGACGGCCACCCGGTCGGCACCGAGCGCGGCGGCGAAGGCGGCGCTGGCCCGCGCATGCGCCACCGTCTGGCCGGGCAGGCCATACATCAGGTCGAAGTTGATGGCCCGAATGCCGGCGGCGCGCAGCATCGTCACCGCCGCCTGCACCTGTGCCGCCGGCTGCGGCCGCCCGATGCGCGCCTGCACCTCGGAATCGATATCCTGCACGCCCAGGCTGGCGCGGGTGACGCCGCCGCGCGCCAGGCTCTTGACGATGGCCGGGGTCAGCACGCGGGGATCCAGTTCCACCGCCAGTTCGGCATCGTCGCGGAAGGGGAAGTGCCGGCGGAGCGTGGCGAAGAGACGGCCCAGCCCGTCCGCGCCGATGGCCGAGGGGGTGCCGCCGCCGAGATGCAGCGCCGCCACGCCAGCATGCGCCGGCAGGGCCGCCGCCAGCAGCGCCGCCTCGGCCTCCAGCCCATCCGTGTAGCGTGCCAGCCGCGCCGGCTGCCGTGTCACGCTGGTGTGGCAGCCGCAATACCAGCAGAGGCTCTGGCAGAAGGGAATGTGGACATAGAGGGAGAGCGCATCCCCGGCGCCGATGCCGGCCAGCCAGGCGCGGTAGGCCGCCTCGTCCAGGGCGGTGAAGTGCGGCGCGGTCGGGTAGGAGGTGTAGCGCGGCAGGCTGGCGGCGGCGTAGCCGGCAAGGGTATCGGGCGACATGCCGCGAAAGGTAGCGCCGCGCGGCACCGGCTGCCTTGCGCTGGATCAACCGGAGCAAAGATCGGGGGAATGAATTCCCCCGAACCCCCATCTTCTTTCTGTCAGCTTGGCGCTGGCCGGCCGATCAGCGCGGAAAACTCGAAGAGAGAAGAAGGGGGTCTGGGGGAATTCATTCCCCCAGCCTTATACTTGGCGTCCCGGCGCGGGATTTGCTTCGATGGCGGCCATGACCGGATGCATCACCTTCCTGCTGAACGGGGAACCCCGGCAGCTTCCGGCGGAGACCCCGCCCGGCATGACCCTGCTCGACTGGCTGCGTGGCCCCGGAGGGCTGACCGGCACCAAGGAGGGCTGCGCCGAGGGCGATTGCGGCGCCTGCACCGTGGTGCTGGAGGAGGCCGGTGGCCACCGCGTGCCGGTCAATGCCTGCCTAGCCCTGCTGGGCCAGATGCATGGCCGCGCCATCCGCACCGTGGAAGGACTGGCCGGCCCGGACGGCCCGCACCCGATCCAGCGCGCCATGGCGGAAGGCGATGCGACGCAATGCGGCTTCTGCACCCCGGGCATTGTCATGTCCGCCTGGGCACAGGCGCGGGAAGGCGGCGCCGCGCATGAGGCGCTGGCCGGGAATCTCTGCCGCTGCACCGGGTACAGGCCGATCCTTGACGTCTTCGCCGGGCTTGTGGACGACGGGAGCCCCTCCCCCGCCCTGCCTGACGTCTCCGGCGCGACTTTCGCCGCTCCGGGGCAGGTCTTCCACCGGCCTGCGACCCTGGCCGAGGCCCTGGCGCTGCGCGCAGCCCATCCCCAGGCACTGCTGCTGGCCGGCGGCACCGATCTCGGGCTGCTGGTCTCGGAACACCGGCAGCAGCCCGCCGCCATTCTCGGCCTGTCCGGCGTGGCGGAGTTGCAGGCGCTCTCCACCGCGCCGGAACGGCTGGTGGTGGGTGCCGGCGTGACCTATGGGCGGCTCCTGAAGGCGCTGGAGGAGGTGCCGGAACTGGCCTCGCTGGCCGGGCTGCTGCGCCGGCTCGGCTCGCGGCAGATCCGCGGCATGGGGACGCTGGGGGGCAATCTGGGCACTGCCTCGCCAATTGGCGACGCGCTGCCACCGCTGCTGGCGCTCGGTGCCGAGGTGGTGCTGGGTTCGGCACGGGCCGGGGAGCGCCGCCTGCCCGTGGCCGGCTTCCTGACGGGCTACCGGCAGACCGTCCTGGCGCCGGACGAGCTCATCCTGCGGATCGTCATCCCTCGCCCGCCGGCCGATGCGATCTTTGTCTGCGAGAAGCTCTCCAAGCGGCATGACCAGGACATCTCCACGGTCTCTGCCGCCTTCCTGCTGCGGGTGGCGGAGGGAACCGTCACCGAGGCGCGGCTGGCCTTCGGCGGCATGGCGGCCACCGCCGCCCGTGCAGCCTCGGCCGAGGCGGCGCTGACGGGGGCGGCGCTGGGCGAGGAAAGCTTCTCTCGCGCCGCCGAGGCGCTGGCGCAGGACTTCGCGCCCCTGGCCGACTGGCGCGGCAGCGCCGAGTACCGCCGCCAGGGCGCGGCCGGACTGCTGCAGCGGCTCTACTGGCGGGTAGCACGACCGGATCTGGCGCTGGAGGTGCAGGCGTGATGGATGGCTCCTCCCCCGCCCCCAGCCGCAGCGGCATGGGCGCCGCGCTGCGCCAGGACAGCGCCCTGAAGCACTGCACCGGCGAGGCGCGCTTCCTCGACGACCTGCCGGAGCCGCCGGGCACACTGCACGCGGCGCTGGCGCTTTCCCCGGTGGCGCATGGCGTGCTGGCGCCGCTCGACCTCGCCCCGGCCCGCGCCGTGCCCGGCGTGGTGGCGGCGCTCGGCCCGCGTGACGTGCCCGGCCGCAACGACATCTCTCCCAGCGGCCTGGCGGCGGAGGTGCTCTTCGCCGAGGGCAAGGTGGAGCATTGGGGACAGCCCCTGGCCGTCATCGTGGCGACCACGCGGAATGCCGCCATCGCCGGCGCGGCGGCGCTGCGGCCTTCGATCGAGGTGCTGCCGCCGGTGCTCTCCGTGGAGGAGGCGCTGGAGGCGAAGGCGCTGCTGATGCCGCCGCAGGTGATCGAGCGCGGCGACTGGCAGGCGGCGCTGGCGGCCGCGCCCGTGGCACTGGAAGGCGAGTTCCACTGCGGCGGGCAGGAGCACTTCTATCTGGAAGGGCAGATCGCCCTCGCCATCCCCGGCGAGGACGGCGACCTCACCCTGCATTCCTCCACCCAGCACCCGACGGAAGTGCAGCACATCGCCGCCCGCGTGCTGGGCGATGACTACAACCGCATCACCGTGCAGTGCCGGCGCATGGGCGGCGGCTTCGGCGGCAAGGAAAGCAACGCCTCCTGGGTGGCCGCCGTCGCCGCGCTGGCGGCGCGCGCCACGGGGCGGCCGGTGAAGCTGCGCCTCGCCCGCAAGGCCGACATGGCGGCGACCGGCAAGCGCCACCCCTTCCTCTATCGCTGGCGCGCGGGCTGCGACGCCGAGGGCCGCATCCTGGCGCTGGACGCCACCATGGCCGCGGATGGAGGGCACAGCCTGGATCTCTCCGGCGGCGTCATCTTCCGCGCGGTGACGCATGCGCTGAACGCCTATGACGTGCCGGCGCTGCGCGTCACCGGGCTGGCCTGCAAGACCAACACGGTCAGCAACACCGCCTTCCGCGGCTTCGGCGGCCCGCAGGGGGCGCTGCTGATGGAGGATGTCCTGTTCGCCGCCGCCCGCGCGACGGGCCGGCACGTCGATGTGCTGCGCGAGCGGAACTTCGCCGGCGGGCCGAATGGCGACGAGACGCCCTATGGACAGGCGCTGGAAGGCGACCTGATCCGCCGCGTCTGGGCCGAGGCGAAGCAGGGGGCCGAATGGGAGCGCCGCCGCGCCGAGGTGGATGCCTTCAACGCCAGCCATCCCACTCTCCGCAAGGGGCTCGGCGGCTTCGCGCTGGCCTTCGGGATTTCCTTCGGCATCACCGCCATGAACCAGGCGGGGGCGCTGGTGCATGTCTATACCGACGGCTCGATCCGCCTGAACCATGGCGGTACCGAGATGGGCCAGGGCCTGTTCATCAAGGTGGCGCAGGTGGTGGCGGAGGTGTTCGGCGTGGAGGTGGAGCGCATCCGCATCACCGGCACCTCCACCGCCGAGGTGCCGAACACCGCGCCCACCGCCGCCAGCACCGGCAGCGACCTGAACGGCTGGGCGGCGCATTCGGCGGCGAGCGCCATCCGAGGCCGCATGGCCGAGGCGGCGGCGGCGCTCTGGGGTGTGGCGCCGGAGGAGGTGGCCTTCGCGGAGGGGCAGGCCCGCGCGGGCAACCGCAGCATGGAGTTCGGCGAGCTGGCGCATCACTGCTGGGCGCAGCGGATCAGCCTCTCGGCCACCGGGTTCTACAGGACGCCGGACATCCACTGGGACGCGCGCAGCATGCGTGGCCACCCCTTCTTCTATTTCTCCTACGGCGCCGCCCTTGCCGAGGTTCTGGTGGACCGGCTGACCGGCGAATACCGCGTCACCCGTGCCGACCTGGTGCAGGATTGCGGCCGCAGCCTGAACCCGGCGATCGACCGCGGGCAGATCGAGGGCGCCTTCATCCAGGGCCTGGGCTGGCTGACCTGCGAGGAGCTGTGGTGGGACGCGCAGGGCCGGCTGCGCACGCTCGGCCCTTCGACCTACAAGATCCCCGGCTCGCGCGAGATGCCGCCGGTGTTCAACCTGCGCCTGCTGTCCGGTGCGCCGGCCCGCGCCAACACCATTTTCCGCAGCAAGGCGGTGGGCGAGCCGCCCCTGCTGCTCGCCACCTGCGTCTGGAACGCGCTGCGCGACGCCACGGGGGCCGCTCGTCTGGACCTGCCCGCCACCTCCGAACGCGTGCTGGCCGCCTTCGCCGCCTGATCGCGGAGTCCGGGGAGGCCGTTGCCTCCCCGGTGGGGGTTTGAGGGGGCGGCTCCCCCTGCGGCGCTATCCGAAGGCGCCGCACTCCAGCGAGATGATGGCGCTGACCTCCCGCACCATGCCGAACAGCTCGCGCAGCGGCCGGATGATCTCCTCCTGCTCCTGGCCGTAGCCGCCATGGCGCGGCGCCGGCGGCTCGGCGAAGTCGAGCGATGCCCCGGGCGGCTCGGCGGCGGGGAAGATTTCCTCCAGCACACCGACCGCCGCCTCGACATCCAGGCGGAGCAGGCGCTGCACCAGGGCCTCCCGCGTGACGGAATGGCGCGGCGAGAAGTCCGGGATGGCCACGGCGATCAGCCAGATGCGGTGAATCAGCGAGAGCCGCAGCGCGTGCAGGGCAAAGAGCCGGTCGCTCATGCGCGGCGCGCCGCCGGGCCAGGCGGCGCGCAGGGCCAGGTCATCGGCCTTGAGGCGGCGGAACACGGCGCGCGCGGGATCTCCCAGTCCCGCCTCCTCCAGCGCGCCTGCGACGGCGAGGAAGGCGGCGATGCGACCATGGCTGCGGCTCTGGGCGGCGCAGTCGAGCCAAGTGCCGGGATCGAGGCTGGCGACATAGCCATGCAGCACATCGGCATCGGAGAGGGCGAGACCGGCGCGGGTGAAAGCCAGGGCATTGGCGAAACGGGGGCTGCGGCGCAGCAGCTCGGCGAAGGCCTCGGGCTCGTGCAGCGCCCCCTGCCCCAGCCCATGCATCAGGTTGGCGAGGAAGCCGAGCTGCTGCAGCACGGCGTTGTTCGGGATGGCGCGCAGCTCGCGCGGATGGCGGATGACGGCAGGGCCGCCCGCGTCGCTCTGCCGGTTGGCGGGGCGGGAGCCGGTGCGATCGAGCAGGGCGGTGCCGAAGGCGCCGAGCAGCGCGGCATAGCCCGGGTCCTCCACCAGCGCGGCGAAGGTGGCGCGAGCGCCGGCGAAGAGGTCGCTGGCAGAGCCGCCCTCGGCATAGACGGGATCGGGCTCGTCCTGCGGCAGCGGAGCGAAGGCATGCTCCGCGATGCGGGTGACGGCGGCCTGCGCCAAGGCGGGGGTGCCGAAGAGCAGATAGCCGTCGCCGCCCTGGAAGGAGGTTTCCAGCCGCGTCGGGACGCCGCGCGCGGCGAAGGCGGCACGAACCGCCGGCGGGTCGAGATAGTCGAGCCGCGCCGCCAGGCCGTCAGGATGGCCGCCACGGCCCAGGCCCTCGCCATGGGTGTCGAACAGGACCACCTCCAGCCCGGCCAGCCCGTGCCGGCCGAGCAGGTCGAGGATGCGCAGCTTCAGCCGCTCGATGAGTTGGGTGGCGGCGACCTGCCCGACATAGCGGCCGGAGTCGGAATAGCCGAACTGCAGGCAGAGCCGGCCGACGCGGCGCAGGTAGGCGCGCCAGTGCGGGCTGCGCAGCGCTTCCTCCACCACGCGCTCGCCACGGCGCTCCAGCGCCTCGGCGGTCTCGAAGAGGGGGGAGATCTCGACATGGCCCTCGACGCCCGCCAGGCGCGCCAGCAGAAGAGCCGCAAGCAGGGTATAGCCACTCTCCGTCTCGGCCACGAGGAAGCGGACGGGCTGGCTGGCATCCACATGCTTGGTGATCTGCGCGACCGTCATCATCAGGCGGGCGGCGGAGGCCTGTTCCGCCACCAGGCCGCCGAAATCCACCGGTTCGGGCCGCGCCTCCTCCAGCATGGCGTTGATGGCGGCGAAGAGGCCGCGCCGCCGTGCCGGATCTTCCGGACCGCTGTCGAGATCGGCGAATCGCAGGCGGACCGCGTTGTGCAACTGGCTGGCATTGAGCCGCACATGGGTGTGGGCGAGCGACAGGCCGTGCGCAACCAGCCCGGCACGGGCGACGCAAAGGGCGAGGCGCACCTGCTCATCCGGCGCTTCCGCAATGGCTGCGGGGAACAGGGCCAGAAGCGGGTCGGGCGTGGTCAGGGCGGGCTCGCGCTGCGCGATCAGGGCAGCGGCGAAAGCCTGGACAGCGATGGGCGCGGCCGGCCCTGCCGGCGGGCAGGCTTCGAGCTGCACCTGCAGCGCCTCCAATGCCTGGGCGGTGCGCTGGCGGAGGGCGGCGGTGCACGCCTCCGGCAGGGCGGCGAGTTGGGCCGCCAGCCGCGCCAGTTGCAGGCGCTTCATGCGAAGCCGCAGGCGCATCGTGTCGTGCCAGCCGATATCGGTGCGGCCATCCGTGTCATAGCCGACCCAGGAGGCGAGGATCACCGGCCGCGGATCGATCTGCATCCAGCGGTCCGGCCAGATGCTGCGGGCGGTGCCGAGGAAGGCGGCAGCAAGCCGATCCAGGGCATCACGCCCATTGGCGATGGCGAGGGTAGCCTGCTCGAACTCATCCGCCAGCGTCGGCGGCTCGGGCCGCAGCGCAAGGGATTCGGGCGGCGAGGCGCCGGCGGCCAGAGCGGCCAGCGCCTGGCCCGTTGCGGGGGGCAGGCTGAAGGTCGGGTGCGCAGTGAAGACGGCGGCCGCCCGTGGCCGTTCGCAGGCCGCACGGAAGGCAGCCAGCGGGATTGGGCTATCCGCCGGATCGGGCCGGGCGATCCGGGTGGCAAGCGCCGCGAGGGCGGCATCGGCATCCGGGAAATCGGTTCCGAGGGCATGGCCGATGCGGTGCGCCTTGTCGAGAAAGGCTGCCCGGCCAAGCTGCTGCAAAAGTTGCGCCAGGTGATCGGGGGAGGTGCTTTTCTCCTCGGCCATGCGACTGAGGGCGAGAGCAAGCGCCAGCGCAGGCTGCGCCAGCGGCTCGTTCCGCGCGCTGCTGCGAACGCTACTGGTGATTGCGACGAGGTCACTCTGGCTGAAAGGCGGCATGACAGCGCCATGCTGCCCGCGAGCGGCGGACCTGTCTTGGATTTTCTGGAGAGACGAAAAATTTGGATGCGGGGACAGGATTTGAACCTGTGACCTTCAGGTTATGAGCCTGACGAGCTACCGGGCTGCTCCACCCCGCGTTGGTGGTGTTGGATCCGTTTGTTGTCCACAATTCCGGCTGGGTGGCCCGGCGGCGACCTACTCTTCCGCGCCTTGAGGCGCAGTACCATGGGCGCTGGGGAGTTTCACGGCCGAGTTCGGGATGGGATCGGGTGTATCAGCC
>NZ_JASIRT010000048.1 GCF_030063475.1 Roseomonas sp. E05 | reverse complement strand
TCCGCCGCCTGGCCATCCGCTACGAACGCAGGCTCGACATCCACCATGCCCTCACCGCCCTCGCCTGCTCCCTCATCTGCCTCAACGCGCTTCAGGAGCGGTTTTGAAAGGCGCTGTTAGAGCAGATCCCGTTCCGACGGTCTCATCGGAACGGGTGAAGATGCTCGTCAAAACAAACGGCTAGAGCGTTTTCCATGAGCCAGGGCGAACGGAAATGCTCTAGCGGGAATCCGGCCTTACAGGCCGGCCTGCGAGACGAACTTGGTGATCAGATAGGCCTCGATCGCCTCGGAGCCGCCCTCGGAGCCGTAGCCGCTGTCCTTGATGCCGCCGAAGGGCACTTCCGGCAGGGCCAGGCCCAGGTGGTTGATGGTCATCATGCCGCTCTCCACCTGGCTGGCGATGGCATTCGCCGTCTTGGCGGACTTCGTGAAGGCATAGGCGGCGAGGCCGTAGGGCAGGCGGTTCGCCTCCTCGACCACCTCGTCGAACTCCTTGAATGGCACTACCAGCGCCATCGGGCCGAAGGGCTCCTCGTTCATGGCGCGCATCTCGCGCGTCAGGCCGGTGATGACCGTCGGCTCGTAGAAATAGCCCTTGTTGCCGATGCGGTTGCCGCCGGTGCGCACCTCGGCGCCCTTCTGGCGGGCGTCGGCGACCAGCGCCTCCATGGCGGGGATGCGGCGGTCATTGGCCAGCGGCCCCATCTGCACGCCTTCCTCCAGGCCGTTGCCGACCTTGAGGGACTTGGCATAGGCGACGAACTTGTCGACGAACTGGTCGAACACCTTCTCCTGCACCAGGAAGCGCGTCGGCGAGACGCAGACCTGGCCGGCATTGCGGAACTTGCTGCCGGCGAGCGTCTTGCTGGCGAGGTCCACATCCGCATCGTCGAACACGATGGCCGGAGCATGGCCGCCCAGCTCCATGGTCGCGCGCTTCATGTGCTGCCCGGCCATGGCGGCGAGGTGCTTGCCGACCGGGGTGGAGCCGGTGAAGGTCACCTTCTGGATGATCGGATGCGGGATCAGATAGGAGGAGATCTCCGCCGGCACGCCATAGACGAGGCCGACCACGCCCTTCGGCAGGCCCGCATCGAGGAAGCAGCGGATCAGCTCGGCCGGGGAGGCCGGCGTCTCCTCCGGCGCCTTGACGATGATCGAGCAGCCGGTGGCGAGCGCCGCGGAGAGCTTGCGCACCACCTGGTTGATCGGGAAGTTCCAGGGCGTGAAGGCCGCCACCGGCCCGACCGGCTCCTTGATGACGAGCTGGTAGACGCCCTCGGCGCGCGCCGGGATCACGCGGCCATAGGCCCGGCGGGCTTCCTCGGCGAACCAGTCGATGACGTCGGCGCCCGCCATCACCTCCATCTTCGCCTCGGGCAGGGGCTTGCCCTGCTCCAGCGTCATCATGCGGGCGATGGAGTCGGCGCGGCTGCGCAGCAGGTCGGCGGCCTTGCGCATCAGCTTGGAGCGCTCGAAGGCCGAGACCTTCTTCCAGGTGGCGAAGCCGCGCTTCGCGGCCTCCAGCGCCTCGTCGAGATCGGCCTCGGAGGCGTGCGGCACGGTGCCGATCTGCTCTTCGGTCGCCGGGTTCAGGACAGGGATGGTGCGGCCGCCGGTCGCGGGCCGCCACTGGCCATCAATGTGGAGCAGGACGTCATTGTACATCGCAACGTCTCCTCATGCGTCAGGGTCCGGCGGAATGTGGCGCCATCGGCACCGCCACGCCACCCCCGGCCGGCCATGTTTTCGGACTATCATGCGCGCAGGACATGGCGGCGCGCGGGAAAGAGAAACCCCCGGCCTGTCGCCAAGCCGGGGGTGAGGGAAGCGCGTCAGGCGGCTTCGAGCACCGCGACGCCGGGCAGCGTCTTGCCTTCCAGCCATTCCAGGAAGGCGCCGCCGGCGGAGGAGACATAGGTCATGCGGTCCGCCACCCCGGCATGGCGCAGCGCCGAGACCGTGTCGCCGCCGCCGCCGATGGTCTTGAGGCCGGCGGAGGTGGTCAGCCCGGCCGCCATCTGCGCCACCTGCACCGTGGCGGTGTCGAAGGGCGGGATCTCGAAGGCGCCGAAGGGGCCGTTCCACACCAGGGTGGAGGCACGCTTCAGGCGGCTCTCGACCGCGGCGACCGTCTTCGGCCCGACATCGAGCGCCATCATGTCCGGCGGCACGTTGTCCACCGAGACGGTGCGGCTGGACGCGTTGGCGGCGAAGGCCTCGGCCACCACGAGGTCCTCGGGCAGCACCACCTCGCAGCCGGCGGCACGGGCCTCGTCGAGGATGCGCAGCGCCGTGTCGTGCATCTCCGCCTCCTGCAGCGACCTGCCCATCGGCTTGCCCTGCGCGGCGAGGAAGGTGTTGGCCATGGCGCCGCCGATCACCAGCACGTCCACCTTCCTCGACAGGTTGCCGAGCAGGTCGAGCTTGGTGGAGACCTTGGCGCCGCCGACGATGGCGACCACCGGGCGGGACGGGTTGCCGAGCGCGGCGTCCAGCGCCTCCAGCTCCTGCTGCATCAGGCGTCCGGCATAGGCGGGAAGCCTGTGCGCCACGCCCTCGGTGCTGGCATGGGCGCGGTGCGCGGCGGAGAAGGCGTCGTTGACGAAGACGTCGGCGAGCTTCGCCAGCGCCTCGGCCATCGCCGGGTCGTTCTTCTCCTCGCCGGCGTGGAAGCGGGTGTTCTCCAGCACCAGCACCTCGCCATCCCCGAGCGCGGCGACGGCGGCCTCGGCCTCGGGGCCGATGCAGTCATCGGCGAAGGCGACGGGCTTGCCGAGCGCCATACCGAGCGCGGCGGCGATCGGCTTCAGCGACATCTCCGGCACCCGCTTGCCCTTCGGGCGCTCGAAGTGGCTGCAGACGATGACGCGCGCGCCCTTGTCGGCCAGCTCGCGGATGGTGGGGATCAGGCGCTCGATACGCGTGCGGTCGGTGATCTGACCGTCGCGCACGGGAACGTTGAGATCGGCGCGCAGCAGAACCCGCTTGCCGGCGGGTTCGAGCTGATCGAGCGTCCGGAAGCGGGGCATCTGCTGCGCCCTTCGCTTACAGGCTGCCGAGCAGCGCGGCGGTGTCCGACATCCGGTTGGAGAAGCCCCACTCGTTGTCGTACCAGGACATCACGCGCACCAGCCCGCCATCGACGACCTGCGTCTGCGTCGCGTCGAAGGTGGAGGAGTGCGGGTCATGGTTGAAGTCGATGCTGACCAGCGGCGCGGTGTTGTAGCCGAGGATGCCCTTCAGCTCGCCCTCCGAGGCCGCCTTCATCGCCGCGTTGATCTCGTCCTTGGTCAGGCCGGTCTTCTTCGGCACGAAGTCGAGGCTGACGAGCGAGACGTTCGGCGTCGGGATGCGGATGGCGGTGCCGTCCAGCTTGCCCTTCAGCTCCGGCAGCACCAGGCCCACGGCCTTGGCCGCACCCGTCGAGGTCGGGATGGCCGAGACCGCCGCGGCGCGGGCGCGGTGCAGGTCCTTGTGCAGCGTGTCCACCGTGCGCTGGTCGCCCGTATAGGCGTGGATCGTCACCATGTAGCCGCGCTCGATGCCGAACTTCTCGTGCAGCACCTTGGCGATCGGCGCCAGGCAGTTGGTGGTGCAGGAGGCGTTCGAGACGATCTTGTGCTCGGGCTTCAGGACCTTGTGGTTCACGCCATAGACGATGGTGGCCTGCGCGCTCTCGTCGGCCAGCTCCTCGCCCCAGGTGACGGGGGCGGAGACCAGCACCTTGCGCGCGCCGGACTGCAGGATCTTCGCGGCGTCGCCGCTCTTGGTGAAGATGCCCGTGCACTCGGCCGCGACATCGACGCCCTGCCACTGCAGCTTGGTCGGGTCACGCTCCGCGCTCACCTTGATCGGCGCGTACTGGCGGCCGTTGGCGGTGATGTGCAGCGTGTCGCCCTCGACGCGCACCTCGCCGGGGAAGCGGCCATGCACGCTGTCATACCGGAACATGTGGGCATTGGCCTCGACCGAGCCGAGGTCGTTGATCCCGACGAACTCGACATCGTCACGGCCGCTCTCGATGGCGGCGCGCAACACCAGGCGCCCGATCCGCCCGAAACCGTTGATGGCGACCTTAACAGCCATGGTGTCTTTCCCTTTTCGTTCCTGATGGTTGTGCGAACTGGTTCAGGCGACCTTGCGGCGGACGGCGGCGACCACCGCCTCGGCCGTGATGCCGAAGTGGCGATAGAGATCCTCTGCGGGCGCCGAGGCGCCAAAGCCCGTCATGCCGATGAAGGTTGCATCACGGCCAAGCCAGCGCTCCCAGCCGAAGCCGAGCGCCGCCTCGATGCCGACGCGCGGGGCATCGCCCAGCACCGCCTCACGGTAGCTCTCATCCTGCAGCGCGAACAGCTCCCAGCAGGGCAGGGAGACCACCGCGGTGGGGATGCCTTCCGCTTCCAGCGTGGCGCGCGCGGCCATGGCGATCTGCACCTCCGAGCCGGTGGCGATCAGCGTGGCGCGGCGGGGGCCGGAGGCCTCGGCCAGCACATAGCCGCCGCGGGCCGAGCGGTTCTCGCCGGCCTCCTGGCGCAGCGCCGGCAGGCCCTGGCGGGAGAGCGCGAGCACCGAAGGACCGTCGGCGCGCTGCACCGCCAGCTCCCAGCACTCGGCGGTCTCCATCGCATCCGCCGGGCGGAAGACGTAGAGGTTCGGGATGGCCCGCAGGCTGGCGAGCGTCTCCACCGGCTGGTGGGTCGGGCCGTCCTCGCCCAGGCCGATGCTGTCATGCGTGTGGACGTGGATCACCCGCTGGCGCATCAGCGCGGCGAGGCGGATCGAGGGCCGCATGTAGTCGGCGAAGACCAGGAAGGTGCCGCCATAGGGGATGATGCCGCCATGCAGCGCCATGCCGTTCATCGCGGCGGCCATGCCGTGCTCGCGGATGCCCCAGTGGATGTAGCGACCGCCGAAATTGGCCGGCGTGATCGGGCCGAAGCCCTTCACGTTGGTGTTGTTGGAGCCGGTCAGGTCGGCCGAACCGCCGATCAGCTCGGGAATCGCCGGCACCAGGACCTCCAGCGCGCGCTGGCTGGCGACGCGGGTGGCGATTTTCGGCTTCTCCTCCGCCAGCTTGGCGCGCAGCGCGGCGCTGGCCTCGTGCCAGCCCTCCGGCAGGCGCCCGGCGATGGCGCGCTCGAAATCCGCCTTCTGCGGGTGGTTGGCCAGCCGCTTCAGCCAGGAGCGGCGGGTACCGGCGCAGCGGCGGCCGGCGGTCTCCCAGTTGGCCTTGATGTCCTCGGGGATCTCGAAGGGGCCGCTGGTCCAGCCGAGCGCCTCCTTGGCCGCCGCGACCTCGCTGCCGCCCAGCGGGCTGCCATGGGTGCTGGCGGTGCCGGCCTTGGTCGGCGCGGCGAAGCCGATGATGGTGCGGCAGGCGATCAGCGTTGGCTTGCGGCTGCGGGTGGCGGCTTCCAGCGCCTTCTCCACCGCCACCGGGTCATGCCCGTCCACGCGCTTCACCGCCCAGCCATAGGACTGGAAGCGCTTCAGCACGTCATCCGAGCAGGTCTGGCCGACATCACCATCGATGCAGATGCCGTTGTCGTCCCACAGCACCGTCAGCTTGTTGAGCTGGAAGTGGCCGGCGATGGAGGCCGCCTCGTGGCTGATGCCCTCCATCAGGCAGCCGTCACCGGCGATCACCCAGGTGCGGTGGTCCACCAGGCTCTTGCCGAAGCGCGCCGCCAGGATGCGCTCGGCCATCGCCATGCCGACCGCGCTGGCAAAGCCCTGGCCAAGCGGGCCGGTGGTGGTCTCGATCGCCGGATGCTCGCCGAATTCCGGATGGCCGGCGGCGACGGAATGAAGCTGGCGGAACTTCTTCAGGTCCTCGATGCCCATCCCGGCATGGCCGGAGAGATGCAGCCAGGCGTAGAGCAGCATCGAGCCGTGCCCGGCCGAGAGCACGAAGCGGTCCCGGTCCGGCCAGCGCGGGTCGGCAGCGTCGTATTTCAGGAACTTGCTGAACAGCACCGTCGCGGCATCGGCCATGCCCATCGGCATGCCGGGATGGCCGGACTTGGCCTGTTCGACCGCATCCATGGCCAACGCCCGGATGGCGTCGGCCATGCGCCGGAGCTCGGTCAGCGGCAGGGAAAGGATCTTCGCCTGCGCCGACAGAGCGGGGTTCTGAGCGATATCGGGGAGGGGAGCGACGCTGGCCAAGACTGGCAACCTCTCTGGCGATGACACGGGCTATAAAGGCGGGATTACGGGGCGGCAACCCACAGGGGCTTCACACCGCCTAAAGCCATCCTCCCGCCGCGCTGCGGCTGCCCTTACTCCGCTCGTGCCGCAGTTTCCAGCCTTGCCGCCGCGAGGGCGGCCGCGGCGGCGATGCCAGGGACCGAAGCGTGCTATGCTGCATCGGACCGAACGCCAGGCGACGGATCGACCATGAAGCTTCCCTTTGCCTTGCCCCGGCCCACGAAGGGCTTTCACCAGACGGCCCTGTTCCGACCCCGCTCGGTGGTTCTGATCGCGGACCCGGCGCTTGCGGAAGCCGCGCTGCTGGCGGGCAACCTCGCCGGCGGCGGCTTCAAGGGAAACCTGCATGTCGTCGGCATGCCGGCCGAGGGGCTGGCCGCCTCCCCCGACATCCCGAGCCTGCCCGAGGCGCCGGATCTCGCCGTGCTCTGCATCGGCCCGGAGGCCCAGCCGGCCGCGATGGCGGCGTTGGCGGCGCGCGGCTGCTTCGCCGCGGTGGTGCCGGTCGCCGCGCCGGAATTGGCGGCGCTCTCGGAGCGGACAGGGGTGCGGGCGCTGGGCGCGCACAGCTTCGGCCTCTGCCTGCCTGCCATCGGGTTGAATGCCAGCCTCTCCCACATGGCGCCCAAGCCGGGCCGGCTGGCGCTGCTCACCCAGTCGCCCTCCATGGCGCGCTCCATCATCGACTGGGCGGCGGGCGAGGATCTGGGCTTCAGCCACATCATCGGCATCGGCACCAATCTGGGCCTGGGCTTCGCCCTCTCGCTCGACTGGCTGGCCCGCCAGCCCGAGGCGGGCGCGGTGCTGCTCGACCTGCGGCGCATCAAGAACCGACGGCTCTTCATCTCCGCCGCGCGCGCCACCGCCCGCACCCGCCCGGTGGTGGCGATCCGCCCGGGCGGCCGACAGGCCGACGCCACCGGCATCGCCGATGCCGTGATGGAGGCGGCGCTGCGCCGCGCCGGCGTGCTGCGCGTCGCCGGGCTGGAGGACCTGCTCTCGGCCGCCGAGACCCTGGCGCGCCTGCGGCCGGCCAGCCGCAGCGGGAGGGATGCCCTGGCGGGCGACCGGGTCGCCATCGTCGCCAACGGGCAGGGGCCGGCGCAACTGGCGGCGGATGCGGTGCTGCAGGGCGGCGCGCGGCTGGCCACGCTGAGCGAGGCGGCCCGCGAGGCCATGGCCTTTGCCCTGCCGCAAGGTGGCGGGTTCAATCCCCTGGCGCTGCCGCCGGACCAGAGCCACCGGCTGGCCGAGGTGGCCAGCATGCTGGCCGGCCTGCCGGAGGTCGACTCGGTGGTGGCGGTCCATGCGCCGGTTCCCGGGCTGGATGGCGAGGTGGCCGCCAGCGCCCTGGCCGCCGCGGCCAAGGCGACGCGGGGCGCGCCGGTTCTGGTGGGCTGGCTCGGGCAGGCCAGCGCTGGGCCGGCACGGCGGCGGCTGGCCGAGGGCGGCATCGCCGTCTTTCCCACGCCGGAGGCGGCGGTGCGCGGCGCCCTGCACCTCGCCATGGACCGTCGCAACCGCGCCGCCGCGGCGGAACTGCCGGCTCGCGATGCGCTGGAGCTGACGCCGGACCGGGACAGCGTGCGCCGGTTGATCGACGCCCTGCGGGCCGAAGCTCGCCTGAGCTTCACGGAGGCGGAGGCGCTGCAGATCCTGCAGGCCTATGGGCAACCGGTGGTCGCCGGCCAGGCGGTGCCGAACGTGGAGGGAGCGGTGGCCGCCGCCATGCGCCTCGGCTTTCCCGTGGTGCTGAAAATCCTGAGCCCGGACCTGCCACGGAAGACGGAGGTCGGCGGGGTGGCGCTCGGCCTCAAGGATGTGACGAGCCTGCGCGCCGCCGCCGCCGCGATGCTGGCGCGGGTGCGTGCCGCCCGGCCGGAGGCCCGTATCGACGGCTTCCTGGTGCAGCGGCAGGCCGGCGGGAGTGGCCAGCAGCGCGGCCACGAGCTGCGCTTCCGCCTGGGCGACGACCCGATGTTCGGCCCCTGGATCAGCTATGGCCGTGGCGGGACCACCTCGGATTTCGAGCCGGACGTCGCCTTCGACCTGCCGCCGCTGAACCGCACCCTGGCGCTGGCGCTGATCCGCCGCACCCGCAGCGTGCGGCTGCTGGAAGGTTTCCGCGATCAGGCGCCGGTGGACATCAACCTGCTGGCCGACGCGGCGGTGCGGCTCTCACAGATCGCGGTGGACTTCCCGGAGATCGAGGATCTCATCATCAACCCGCTGCTGGCGGATGGAAGCGGGATCCTGGCCCTGGATGCCTCATGCCGCCTGCGCCCGCCCGGCGTCATCGCGCAGCTCGCCGTGCCGCCCTATCCGGCCGAGCTGGCGCGGCCCTGGACGCTGCCGGACGGCCGCAGGCTGCTGGTTCGCCCGATTCGTCCGGAGGATGCCGCGGCCCATGCGGAGGCCTTCCGGCACCTGACGCCGGAAGATGTGCGGTGGCGCTTCTTCAGCCAGCTGAAGGAGCTTCCGCCGGCCCAGATCGCCCGCATGACCCAGATCGACTACGACCGCGAGATGGCCTTCATCGCGGTGGAAACCCGGCCGGATGGCAGTCACCGCACCGTCGGCGTCGCGCGGTTGATCCGCCAGCCCGGCAGCAATGAGGGGGAGTTCGCCGTGGTCACCCTGCCGGGATGGAAGGGGCAGGGACTCGGCCGCCACCTGATGGAGCGGCTCTTCGAATGGGGCCGCGAGCAGGGGGTGGAGACGGTGGTCGGTCAGGTCCTGGCGGACAACATGCCGATGATCGGCTTCGTCCGCGCCCTCGGCTTCGCGCTGAAGCGCTCGGCCGAGGATGAGGAAGTGCTGGAGGCCCGGCTGGAGCTGTAAGGCTCAGCGCGGGCCCACCTCGCGGATCAGGTCCCGCACGCGGGCGGCGGCGGCGGGGCCTTTCAGGGCGCTGCGCCAGGCCGCCTCGGCGACCCGCTGGTGCACCATCACAGCCTCGTCGGCGCCGGTGATGGTACCGACACCGATGGCGGCCGCGCTGGCCGTCATGTCGGCGGGGAAGGGGCTGGTGCAGACATGCGCCCGCTCCCGTCCGCGCAGCACCATGAAGTTTCCGGCCGGCTCCGAGGCCAGCAGCCCGAGCTGCAGCCCGATGGGAACGCTTTCCATCAGGTTGGCGATGCTTTCCGCCTCGGTGCGGGCGGCCAGCCGGCAACGCGTGCGGGTACGCTCCGACAGCGCCGTTCCGCCGGCCACTCCTTCGCTGAGGAAGCGCCGGAGCGCCGCCTCGGAGAGCATGGCGATGATGTTGGTGCGGCGCGACTGGTGCAGCTTCTTGCGGGCTGCCAGCAGGCCGAGCGCCTGGTCCGCCACGGCGCGGGCGGCGACGCGCTCCTCCGCGGCATCGGCTGCCTCGGCCCAGGCTTCCGCCAGGGCGCCGTCGAAGGCCTCGGTCGCGGTCTGGTAGCAGTAGGGATCACCGACCTGAAGGATCTGGTCAGATTGCTCCTCGACCTGCCGCAGGCGCTCCTGGAAGGCAATGGGGCGGGAGAAGTATTCCACCCCGATTCCGAGCAGGGAGAGGGGCGAGATCTTGAGCAGTTCGGCCAGCCGCCGGATCGTGTCCAGCTTGATGACCTCGCCCTTTTCGTAACGGTAGAGGGCAGCGCGAGAGACGCCGAGACGCGCCGCGATCTCTTCGGCGCGTAACCCGGATTCGAGACGGTAGGCCCGCAGTTGCTGGCCGATATCGGCGAAACGCATGACCCCTCTTGTCGATATCAACCATGAAAACAGTTTTGGGAGAGAATGAATCTCACCCGGCGGATTTCAGCCAGAAAATGCGGGCAGAGACATCGAATGGCAATCGCTAATCAATCCTGATGCGCCCTGCCCACTGCACACTTTCCAGTGGATGCCGTGATTGTACAACCCAGGGGTTAATTTCTTATCATCACACACCAACTTTATGAGAGGCGAGCGTCTCCAGCGCCTGGACCATGGCGGAATGGTCGAGTCCTCCGCCTCCTGCCGCCACGCAGGCTGAGAAGAGCTGCTGCGCCGAAGCGGTATTGGGCAGCGCAACCCCCAGCTCCTTCGCGGACTGCAGCGCCAGGTTCAGGTCCTTCTGGTGCAGCACGATGCGGAAGCCTGGATCGAAGGTCCGCTTGATCATCCGCTCGCCATGCAGCTCCAGGATGCGGGAGGTGGCGAGCCCGCCCATCAGCGCCTGCCGCACCTTGGCCGGGTCGGCGCCCGCCTTGCTTGCGAAGACCAGCGCCTCGCCGACCGCCTCGATGGTCAGCGCCACGACGATCTGATTCGCAACCTTGCAGGTCTGTCCGGCGCCGTTCGATTCGCCGACCAACGTGATGTTCTTGCCCATGCGCTCGAACAGCGGCAGCGCGCGGTCGAAGGCCGCCTGCGGGCCGCCGACCATGATGGTCAGCGTCGCCTGCCTGGCGCCGACCTCGCCGCCCGAGACGGGCGCATCCAGGTAATCGCAGCCGCGTTCGTTGATGCGCCGCGCAAAGTCCCGCGTCGCGGTCGGGCTGATCGAGCTCATGTCGATCACCAGCTTGCCCGGCTGCAGTCCTTCCGCCACCCCCTTGGCGCCGAACAGCACGGCCTCCACGTCAGGCGTGTCGGGCACCATCAGGATGATGACCTCCGCCGCGCCGGCCACCGCGGAAGGGTTCGGCAGCACCGTCGCGGCGGCCCGGATCTCCTCCGTCAGGCTGGCGCGCTCGGGCACGAAGAGTTCGTGCCCGGCCTCCTTCAGGTGCAGCGCCATGGGGCGGCCCATGATGCCGAGGCCGATGAACCCGATCTTCATGATGACGTTTCCTTCCTTTCGTCAGCCGGCCTTGTAGGGCGCGAACCAGAACAGGCCCGCGACGGTCTCGCCCCGCGGGCGGTACTCGCAGCCGATCCAGCCGCGATAGCCCAGCGCGTCGATGCGCTCGAAGACATAGGGCCAGTTCACCTCGCCGGTGCCGGGCTCGTTGCGGCCGGGCACGTCGGCCACCTGCATGTGCGCGATGAGCGGCAGGTGCTTCTCCACCCGCTTCACGATGTCGCCCTCCGTCACCTGGCAATGGTAGAGATCGAACTGCAGGCCAAGCTTCTCGGGGCCGATCGCCTCGATGATGGCGGCGCCCTGGTCCATGCTGCGCAGGAACAGGCCAGGGATGTCGCGCTGGTTGATCGGTTCGATCACCGGCTTCACGCCCGCCTTGGCGCATTCCTCCGCCGCCCAGGCGAGGTTGACGGCGTAGATGGCGGTCAGCGTATCGTGCGGTACGCCCTGCGGCGCCAGGCCGGCCATCAGGTGCAGGCGGGGGCAGGAGAGGGCGGCGGCGTATTCCAGCGCCTTCTTCACCCCCTCGCGGAACTCCGCCTGGCGGCCGGGCAGGCATGCGGTGCCGCGCTCGCCCTTGGCCCAGTCGCCGGGCGGCGCGTTGAACAGCACCTGCTGCAGCCCGCTGTCGGCCAGCCGCTTCGCGATCTCCGCCGCCGGATGCTCGTAGGGGAACAGGAACTCGACCGCCTCGAAGCCGGCGGCGCGCGCGGCCGCGAAGCGCTCGAGGAACGGCATCTCCTGGAACATCATGGAGAGGTTGGCGGCAAAGCGTGGCATATCGGCGATTCCTCTACCCGGGCGATGCGCTCGCCCTCTTCCCCGGCACGCTAGAGCGATGCCACGGAAGCGCAAGAGCTTGTCAGACAAGGGTGCGGGCCCGCCCGCTGGCGGAAGCCGCGCCGCTCGGGCACATTCGGCGCATGAGTCCCCCCTCCTCGCCGCCGGACCGCGCATTGCGGCCGGCGCGGCTCCTCGGCCTCGCGGCCCTGGCGGCTTTGTTGCTGGGCTGCCTGCTGGTGCTGCGGCCCTTCCTCTCGGCGCTGCTCTGGGCGGCCATCCTGGCCTTCTGCACCTGGCCCGCCTTCCGCACGCTGCGGGACCGGCTGGGTCTCTCGCCGACCCTCGCGGCGCTGGCAATGGTGACGCTGGAGATGGTGCTGGTCGGCCTGCCGCTGCTGCTCGCCGCGCCGATCCGGGCAGAGGACGTGCAGGGGCTGCGCAACAGCGTGGAGGGGCTGATCGCCGGCGGTCTGCCGGGCCTCGGCGACAAGCTGGCGCGCATCCCCTGGATCGGCAACTTCCTCTACGAGCGCTGGCTCTCCCTGCAACTCGACTTCAGCCCGGTGACGAACCTGCTGCAACCCTATGCGGGGGTGATCGCGCAGCAGGCGCTCAGCATCCTGCTGGCGGTGCTCTCCGGCATCGCCGAGCTGGTGCTGGCCATCCTGCTCTCCTTCTTCTTCTACCGCGACGGTCCTCGGATGGCGGCCGGGCTTGAGGCGATCGCCGGCCGCATGGCCGGCCCACAGGCGCGCCGCCTCGTGCAGCTCACCGCGAACGTGACGATCGGCGTGGTCTATGGCCTGCTCGGCACCGCCGTTGCCCAGGGCGTGCTGACCGGGCTCGGACTCTGGATCTCCGGCGTGCCGCAGCCGGTGCTGCTCGGCGTCGTGGCGGGCGTGATCTCGATCCTGCCGATCGGTGCGCCGCTGGTCTGGCTGCCGGCGGGGCTCTGGCTGCTGAGCCAGGGCTCCACCGGCTGGGGCATCTTCCTGCTGCTCTATGGTGCCTTCGGCATCAGCAGCGTGGACAATTTCATCCGTCCCTGGCTGATCAGCCGCGGCGCCGACCTGCCGCTGCTGCTGACCATCCTGGGCGCGCTGGGGGGCGTGCTGGCCTTCGGCTTCCTCGGCCTGTTCCTGGGGCCGGTCTTGCTGGCCGTGGGCTTCACATTGCTGCGCGACTGGGCGGAGGAGGAGCCGCAGACCCTGCGGTAGCGGCGCCCGCCCGATCTTCCCCCACCCGATCTTTCCTGGGGCGCCTCAGCGGCCGACCGCGTAGCCCTGCATGCCGCGCGGGTTGGCGCCGGTGAAGATCTGCCCGTCCGGCTCCTGCCGCACCCCGGAGAGCCGGCCCTCGGACCACTCGCCGCCCAGCTCGGCCCTGTGGCCGCGGGCCTTCAGCTCCTCCAGCACCGCCGGGCGATAGCGGCCTTCCAGCACCACCTTGCCCGGGCGAGCCACCCGCGGCCAGAAGCTGGAGGGCCAGTGTTCGGTGTGGAAGGAGGGCGCGTCAATCGCCTGCTGGATGTTCATCCCGTGGTTCAGCATGCGCAGCAGCATGATCGGCTGCCACTGGTCCTGCTGCTCGCCGCCCGGCGTTCCGAAGGCCATCCAGGGCCTGCCGTCGCGCAGCGCCATGCCCGGCGAGAGCGTCGTGCGCGGCCGCTTGCCGGGCTTCAGCCCATTCGGCAGCGTCTCGTCCAGCCAGAACATCTGCCCGCGCGTGCCCAGGCAGAAGCCCAGCTCGGGGATCGCGGGCGAGGACTGCAGCCAGCCGCCCGAGGGCGTGGCCGAGACCATGTTGCCCCAGCGGTCGATGACGTCCACGTGGCAGGTGTCGGCCCCCGAGACGCCGAGCCGCGAGACGGTCGGCTCGCCGACGCCGGCCACCTCGGAAAGCTGCTGCGCGCGCCCGGCCGCCGCGTGGTCCACCCAGGCGCGGTGGCCGGGGATGGCGCCGGGGCGCAACTCCAGCGAGGCATCGCTCCCCAGCAGCTTGCGGCGCTCGGCGTTGTAGGCCTCGGAGAGCAGCGTCTCCATCGGCACGTCCATGAAGCCGGGGTCGCCGTAATAGGCCTCGCGGTCGGCGAAACCGAGCTTCATCGCCTCGACCACGTGATGCACGAAATCGGCACCGAGCGGGTCCATCGCCGCGAGGTCGAAGCCCTGCAGGATGGCCAGGGTCTGCAACATGGCCGGGCCCTGGCTCCAGGCGCCGCACTTCAGCACGGTGGTGCCGCGGTACTCGTAGGCCAGCGGCGATTCGACGGGGGCGCGCCACTTTGCCATGTCCTCGCCGGTCAGCACGCCGCCATGCACGCGGCCGGAGGCGTCCAGCACCTCGGTCGTGCGGCAGAAGCGGTCGATCGCCTCGGCGACGAAGCCTTCGTACCAGGCGCGGCGGGCGGCATCGATCTGCGCCACGCGGTCACCGCCGGCGGCCTCGGCCTCCTTCACCACGCGCGCATAGGTGGCGGCCAGCGCCGGGTTGGCCCAGAGCTTGCCGGCGCGCGGCCCGCCGTCGCGCAGCCACAGCGCCGCCGAGGTCGGCCAGGCCTGCTCGAAGAGCGGCCGCACCGTCTCCACCGTGGCGGCGATGCGCGGCACGTAGTGGATGCCGCGCTCGGCATAGCCGATGGCGAATTCCAGCACCTCGGCGAGCTTCCAGGTGCCCCAGTCGCGCAACATGGTGGCCCAGGCGTCGAAGGCGCCGGGCACCATGGCCGGCAGCAGGCCGGTGCCGGGGATCAGCTCCAGCCCCAGCTCGCCCTTCACCTTCGCCACCGTCAGGCCGGCGGGTGCAGGACCCTGGCCGCAGATCACCTTCTGCACGCCGGCCTTGGCGTCGTGGATGATGATCGGGCAGTCGCCCAAGGGGCCGTTCAGGTGCGGCTCGGCCACCTGGAGGGTGAAGCCGGCGGCCGCGGCGGCGTCGAAGGCGTTGCCGCCGCGCTCCAGCACCGCCATGGCGACCTGGCTGGCGATCCAGTGCGTGCTGCCGACGGCGCCGAAGGTGGCGGCGATCTCCGGGCGGGTGGTGAACATTTCATGGCTCCGGGCTGGGGCTGCTTGCTCCCTCGTCTCTGCGCGCCGAAAACCCTGCGGTCAACGGGCGGGGAGCGGCGGGCGATGGCAGGCAGGCTGGTGGCGGTTGTGGGGCCCTCGGGCGCGGGGAAGGATACGCTGCTCGGCGCCGCCCGGATGGCCCTGGCGGAGGACCCCCGCTTCGTCTTCGCGCGCCGCGCCATCACCCGCCCCGCGGAGACGCACAGCCACGCCGGCGCGGAGGCGCATCTCCCGCTCTCCGAAGAGGCCTTCGCCCAGGCACGGGAGGCCGGCGCCTTCGCGCTGCACTGGCAGGCGCATGGCCTGCACTACGGCATTCCGCGCAGCGTGGAGGCGGAGCTGGCGGAGGGGCGCATCGTGGTGGCCAATCTGTCGCGCGCCGTGCTGGCCAGCGTGCCGGCGGCCTACCGCCTCTGCGTGCTGCTGGTGACCGCGCCTCCGGCACTGCTGGCGGCGCGGATCGCCGGGCGCGGGCGCGAGACGCCCGAGGAGATCGCCCGCCGCCTGCAGCGGGAGGCCGTGCTACCGGCGGGGCTGGAGATGCGTGAGGTCATGAACGACGCCACGCCGGAGGAAGGCGTGGCCCGGCTGCTCGGCACGCTGCGCGCGCTGGCCGGGTGACGGCCAGCGCCGCGCGGGCGCTCAGGCGAAGATGACGTCGCCGTCCTGGAGCTGCTGCACGCCGACGAGCTCGATCTCGCCCTGCTCGTAGACCGCGTTGAAGCTCAGCAGCAGGCCGCCCTCGACAGTGCTCACGGAGAGCGCGCCCGGCGCCACGGCATAGCCGGTGAGATCGATGTGGTCGGCGCCCGGGGTGAAGTCGAGGATGACGTCCCGTCCGCCATTCGCGTCACCGCCATCCTCGGAGAAGACGCCATAGGCGTAGACGAAGGTGTCGGCTCCGGCGCCGCCCTGCATGATGTCCGCGCCGCGGCCGCTGTGCAGGATGTCGTCGCCGATGCCGCCGAGCAGGATATCCTCGCCGCTCCCGCCGATCAGAATGTCGTTGTTCTCGCCACCGAAGAGCCTGTCGGCCCCGCCCCCCGCCAGGATGATGTCGTTGCCGATGCCGCCCACGAGGATGTCGGCCCCGTCGGCCGCGGCAAGCGCGTCAGCCTGCCCGGGGCTTACACCGGCCGCGCCATAGCCAAAGATGGTATCGTCACCCGCACCGCCGAAGACGACATCGGCGCCATAGCCGGCAAAGACAGTATCGCTGCCCTGGCCGGCGAAGATGAAGTTGTTGCCGGGCGGCGTGACATCATCCGGGAAGCCGTCCCCATAGATGACATCGCCCTCGACGTGCATGCTGAGAAAAAGAATGTCACGCGCGGGGGTGCCGTAAATGGTCGCCATCGGGAAATTCTTTCACACTGAAGATAAGATCTTCCAACAGGCTAGCTAAAGCTTCTGCGGTTTTCCTTTGCTGATTGGCGATCTTTGCCAGGAAGCCGGTAAAATTCCCGTGGAATCGTGAAGTTTGACTTTAAAAACAGAATAATCGCAAAATTTGCGCTTTGGCACATATGGCGGGCTGCGCCTGATTGCGGCCCGCCACGGCCCGAGGGCTCAGCCCAGAAGGGGCAGGCGCTCCGCGACCAGGAAAGATGCGCCCGGCTCCACCTGCGTGAAGAGGCAGAGTTGCCGCACCAAGCGCGGCCGCCACGCAGCCTCCGCCACTGCCGCCTCCGCCGCCGGCCGCACCAGCGCCATCTGCTCGGTGGCGAGACGGCAGGAGAGCGTCAGATGGAAGCGCCACTCCTCGAAGACGTGCGGATAGCCCCAGGCCTCCAGGTAGTCGCGCTGCCGTGCGCTCAGCCGCTCCGGCCGGCGGCGGGCGATCTCGGCCTCGGTGGGCGGCGCGCGATGGGCGTCGAGCGCACGCACGCAGGCATCGGCGAAGATGTGCAGCTCAGGGCAGGGCTCACTCTCGCGCAGCGCCAGGAAGCCGTCGAGGTCGGCGACGCGGAGCGGCGGCAGGGCAAAGGGCCGGGTTGCCGCCGCCAGTTCCACCGCCGCCGCCCGCGCCGCCGCATAGGTGGTGGCGAGATGGAAGGGTGGCTTGAGCGTGGCATGGAAGCCGTAGCGCCGCGCATCGGCCGTGAGGGCGGGCAGATCGAGACCGGGCAGCTCTGGCTGCGGCAGCGGGGCGCCCGTCTCGGCATCACGGCCCAGCCAGGCGGAGGCCGCGGCATGGAGCGGATCGGAAAGCTCCGGCGCCCAGTAGAGGGCGAGGCGCATGCTCATGCCACCCGCTCCCCGCCGCGCCAGACCGCGCGGATCACCGGCATCTCGCCGAGCGGGCGGATGCGCACCAGGTCGGCCCGCAGCCCGGCCTCGATGCGGCCGCGATCGGCCATGCGGAGCATCCGCGCCGGCGCGTCGGTGATGGTCGCCACCGCAGCGGGCAGGCTGATGCCGGTTTCGGAGACAGCGCGCCAGGCGGCCTCGATCATGGCCGGCGGCACATAGTCGCTGGCGAAGACGTCCACCAGCCCGCTGCGCAGCAGGTCGGCTGCCGCGACATTGCCCGAATGGCTGCCGCCGCGCACGATGTTCGGCGCCCCGGCGATGATCTTCATGCCATGCCGGTGCGCCGCCTCGGCCGCCATGCGCGAGACCGGGAATTCCGAGATCAGGATGCCGTCGGCGGCATTCTCCTCGATCTCGGCCGCATTCCAGTCGTCATGGCTGGCCAGCGGCATGTCGCGATGGGCGAGGCGGTCGAGCAGGGCGCGGCGCTGCGGGTCGCGCAGGCGCGCGCGCTGCTCGACCAGCTCGCGGATGCGGCGCTCCACCTCCTCCACCGACTTGCCGCCGCGCTGGCGCATCTGCCGGTAACGGTCGATGTCCACGTACTGGCCGACACCGGGGGTGTGGTCCATCAGGCTGACCAGCCGAACGGCCGGGTGGTCCGCCACGGTCTCCAGCAGCGGCAGCAGGTCGGCGGCCGGCAGCTCGCAGCGCAGGTGCAGGAAGTGCTCGCTCTTCAGCAGACCGGTGGGCGCCAGCGCGTCGAGATCCTTCACCCCGTTGAGGAAGGTCTCGGTGCGTTCGGCGTCGAAGCCGAGATCGCCGAGGCAGAGCGCGTCGAGCACCGTGGTGACGCCCGCCGCCGCCGTCTGCGCGTCATGCGAGAGGAAGGCCGAGCGGGAGGGCCAGCGCGCCAGGCTGCGCGGCTGCACCTGCCGCTCCAGGTTGTCGGTATGGACGTCCACCACGCCGGGGATGAGGTGGTCGCCCTCCAGGTCGAGCGCGCTGGCGAGCTGGCTGCGGCCGGGCTGCACCTCGGCGATGCGGCCCTCGCGCAGCACCAGCGTGCCGGGCTGGACGCGGTCCGGCAGGACCAGCAGGGCGTTGGTGAGGATGGTCTCGGGGGTCATGCGGCATCCCGGATCGGCAGGACTTCGAAAAGGCGGTCGGCGACGCGGTCGCGCACGTCGAGGTCGTGGAAGATGCCGACCAGGGCGGCACCGGCCTGCTTGGCCTCGCTGATCAACGCGATCACCACCTCGCGGTTGGCGGCATCGAGGCTGGCGGTCGGTTCGTCGAGCAGGAGGACAGGGTAGCCGGGCGCGAAGCCGCGGGCCAGGTTCACGCGCTGCTGCTCGCCGCCGGAGAAGGTGGCGGGCGGCAGGCCGTGCAGCCGTTCCGGAAGGTTCAGCCGCAGCAGCAGCGCGCGGGCGCGCTCCCGCGCCGCCTCGGGCGCCATGCCCTGCGCCACCAGCGGCTCGGCCACCACGTCGAGCGCCGGCACGCGCGGGATCACCCGCAGGAACTGCGAGACATAGCCCAGGCTGCGCTGGCGGATGGCGCGCATGGCGCGGGCATCGGCGGTGGTCAGCTCCACCGGTGCGTCCTCGTGGCGCAGCCAGATGCGGCCGGCCTCGGCGCCGTAATTGCCGTAGAGACAGCGCATCAGGGTGGACTTGCCGGCGCCCGAGGGGCCGGAGAGCACGACGCATTCCCCCGGCGCGACGGCCAGATCCACGTCGGCCAGCACCGGGATGCGCACGCCGCCCTGCAGGTGCAGCCGGAAGCTCTTGCCGAGCCCCTCGGTCCAGAGTGCCGCGCTCATGCCGCCAGCACCGAGGCGACGAGCAGCTGCGTGTAGGGATGCTGCGGATCGTCCAGCACCCGGTCGGTCAGTCCGTGTTCCACCACCTCTCCCCGCCGCATCACCAGGATGCGGTGCGCCAGCAGCCGCGCCGCGGCGATGTCGTGCGTCACCAGCAGCACGGCGATGCCGAGATCCGCCACCAGCGTGCGGATCAGGTCCAGCAGCCGCGCCTGCACGGAGACGTCGAGCCCGCCGGTCGGCTCGTCCATGAAGACCAGGCGCGGCCGCGTCACCAGCGTGCGGGCGATCTGCAACCGCTGCTGCATGCCGCCCGAGAAGGTGCGGGGCAGGTGGTCGATCCGATCGGCGTCGATCTCCACGCGCTGCAGCCAGGCGAGCGCCTCCTCGCGGATCGCGCCGTAGTGCCGCGCGCCCACCGCCATCAGCCGCTCGCCGACATTGCCGCCGGCCGAGACGCCCATCCGCAGCCCGTCACGCGCGTTCTGGTGCACGAAGCCCCAGTCGGTGCGCATCACCCGGCGCAGCGCGGCCTCGCCCATGGTGTGCACGGAGTGCTCGTTGCCATCCGGCGCGCGGTAGAGCACCTCGCCCGCCTCGGGCCGCATCTGGCCGGAGAGCACGCGCAGCAGGGTGGACTTGCCCGAACCGGACTCGCCGACGATGGCCACCACCTCGCCGGGATGGATATCGAGGGCCACATCGGCCAGCGCCGGCACGGCGCCGAAGGAGAGCCGCAGGCCCGAGGCTTCGAGGATCGGCGCGCTCATGCCGCGTCCTCCTGCCGGCTGGCCTGCCGCGTCTCGCAATAGTCGGTGTCCGAGCAGACGAACATCCGGCCGCCGCGGTCGTCGGTCACCACCTCGTCGAGATAGGAACTGCGGGAGCCGCAGAGGGCGCAGGCCGCGTCGGCGCGGTGCGGGCGGAAGGGATGGTCCTCGAAGTCGAGGCTGCGCACCTCGGTATAGGGCGGCACGGCATAGATGCGCTTCTCGCGCCCGGCGCCGAAGAGCTGGAGCGCCGGCATCCGGTGCATCTTCGGATTGTCGAAGGCCGGGATGGGCGAAGGCGACATCAGGTAGCGCTCGCTGACCATCACCGGATAGCTGTAGGCCGTGCTGATATGGCCGTGCCGGGCGATGTCCTCGTAGAGCTTCACATGCATCAGCCCGTAGTCCGCGAGGGCGTGCATCCGCTTGGTCTCGGCCAGGCGCGGCTCCAGGCGGAACAGCGGCTCCGGCATCGGCACCTGATAGACGAGGATCTGCGCCTCGGTCAGCCTCTGCTCGGGAATGCGGTGGCGGGTCTGGATGACGGTCGCCTCACCGGTGTGGGTCGTGGTCTCAACGCCGGCGACGCGGTTGAAGAAGCGGCGGATGGAGACCGCGTTGGTGGTGTCGTCCGCGCCCTGGTCGATCACCTTCAGCACGTCGCGCGGGCCGAGCACGGAGGCCGTCACCTGGATGCCGCCGGTGCCCCAGCCATAGGGCAGGGGCATCTCACGCGCGCCGAAGGGCACCTGGTGGCCGGGAAGGGCCACCGCCTTCAGCAGCGCGCGGCGGATCATCCGCTTCGTGTTCTCGTCCAGGTAGGCGAAGTTGTAGGCGGGGTCGTGGCTCATTCCGCCACCTCCTTCGGCGCGGCGGCGGTGGCGCGCATCCGGCGCACCACTTCCAGCTCGCTCTGGAAATCCACGTAGTGCGGCAGCTTCAGGTGCTCGACGAAGCCGGTCGCCTCGACATTGTCGGAATGCATCAGGACGAACTCCTCGTCCTGCGCCGGGGCGGTGCGCTCCTCGCCCAACTCGCCGGCCATCAGGGCGCGGTCCACCAGCGCCATGGCCATGGCCTTGCGCTCGCCGCGCCCCAGCACCAGCCCGTAGCCGCGCGTGAATTGCGGCGGCTCAGCCTTCGAGCCATGGAACTGGTTGACCATCTGGCACTCGGTCACCTCGACCTCGCCGATCTCGACCTCGAAGCCAAGCTCGGGCGGAGTGAAGCGGACGGTGGCGCGCCCCTGCCGGATCTCGCCGACGAAGGGATGATTGTTGCCGTAACCACGCTGCGTCGAGTAGCCGAGGCCGAGCAGGAAGCCCTCGTCGCCACGCGCCAGGTTCTGCAGCCGGGCAGGACGGCTGGCCGGGAAGGTGAGCGGCTGGCGGGTCAGGTCGGCGGGCTCCTCCTCGCTGGCGCGCTCGCGCCGCATCAGCCCCTCGCGGGCCAGCAGCTCGGTGACGCGCGGCGCCTCGGCAAGGCCTTCTGCCGCCTGGGGCGCCGCTTCCGGCGCGCTGCCCTCCGCCGCCAGGGCGAAGTCCAGCAGGCGGTGCGTGTAGTCGTAGGTCGGGCCGAGCACCTGGCCGCCGGGCAGGTCCTTGTAGGTGGCCGAGACGCGGCGGCGCAGGCGCATCGCGCCGGTGTCCAGCGGCGCGGCGTGGCCGAAGCGGGGCAGGGTGGTGCGGTAGGCGCGCAGCAGGAAGGCGGCCTCGATCAGGTCGCCCTGCGCCTGCTTGATCGCCAGGGCGGCGAGGCCGCGGTCGTGGCAGGCGCCCTCGGCCATCACGCGGTCCACCGCCAGGCCGAGCTGCTGCTCGATCTGCGCGACCTCCAGCTCCGGCAGCGCCGCGGCGCCACGCCGGGTCTCGGCGAGCCAGGCATGGGCATTGCCGATCGCCTGCTCGCCCCCTTTGACGGCGACATAGGCCATGGGTTCAGCCCTCCTCGATGCGGGTGGTGCGCGGCAGGGCGGCGATGGTCTCGCCAGCGCAGAGGATGACATCCACGCCGCGCGGATAGAGCCCGCGCTGGGCAGCCCAGGCGGCGCGGAAGCCCTCCGGCGCACCGCCGACCCGCAGCCGGTGCTCGCGCTCGATGCCGGGGCCGCTGAGCCGCCAGCCTTCGCCCGCTTCCAGCGCCGCCACCTGCCAGATCAGCGTGGCACCGGCCTCCGGCTCCTCCTCCGCGCCCTGGGGCAGGGCGGCGAGGTCCGGCGGGGTGCCGGTGGCCAGCACGAAGGCGGCCTCGGCGGGCGTGGCGGCGATCGGGCAGCCGCAATGGAAGCGGACCCACTCCTCCGCCTCGGCGCCGGCATCGAGCCAGAGCGGCGTCTCGGCATCCACCAGGGTCAGCAGCACGGCGGCGGTGGCTGGGCCGAGCGGGGCCGGCGGCTGCAGCACGGGGGCGAGCCGCTGCACGCGGCCGGGGCGGCTCATCGCCTCCAGCACGGCGCGGAAGCAGGACTGCGCGTCGAGGACGGGGTCGGAGAAGCCGGGGCGCATCATCGCATGGTCGCCATGGTGAAGAACTGCACGCGGGTGGCGGCGGCCTTGCGCGCCTCGGCCTCGTCCGCCGCGGCCTGGACGGCGGCGAGCGGGGCGATCACCGCCTCCAGGAGGGCAGGGCGACGCGCCGGGTCCTGCAGGGCGGCGTCCAGCAGGGCGGCCAGCTCGGCCTGCTCCCGGTCGCGCCCGGCGACATAGGCATGGCCGACCGTGCCGCAGGGCAGGCTGACGGAGCAGCGCGTCACCGTCATCTCGGAGAGGTTGAACGCCGCACCGTCGCCGCCGGCGCGGCCGCGCAGCATCACCAGCCCGGTTTCCGGGCCGCGCAGGCGGCTATGGGGCGGCAGGGGAGCGGTATCGGCGAGATGGGCGCGGATCGCCTCACCGCCGGCGCGGGCCAGGACCGCCATCCAGCGGCGGCGCTCTTCGGAAGGGGCGGCAGGATTGGACACGGGAGCCCTTCAGATCAGGTGGAGACGTCTAGACAACTAGATATCCGCCCAGGTAGCGTCAACGCGAAATTGCCACGCCCGATCCAAGTTGGACTTGAAGTTTCCATGACGCTGCCCGCCGACCCTGCCACACAGACCGACATCACCCTGGCCCGTGGGGAGGGCGTCTCCCTCTGGCGGCAGATTGCCCTGGAGCTGGAACACGGCATCGCCGAAGGAACGCTTGCCCCGGGCAGCCGCCTGCCGACCGAGGCCGCCCTGGCCGCGCGCCATGGCGTCAACCGCCACACCGTCCGGCGCGCGCTGGACTCGCTGGCCGCGCGCGGGCTGCTGCGCATCGAGCAGGGCCGCGGCTCCTTCGTCGCGGAGGATGTGGTGGACTATCCGCTCGGGCCGCGCACCCGCTTTTCCGAGGTGATCCGGGCGCAGAACCGGGAGCCGGAAGGGCGCATCCTGCGCCTCGCCGAAGTCCCCGCCAGCGCGGCGGTGGCGGAGGCGCTGCGGCTGCCGGCGGGTCAGGCAGTGCTGGCCGTGGAGCGGCTGGGCCTGGCGGATGGGCGCCCGGTGGTGCTCGGCCTGCACCACTTCGTGCTGCCGCGCTTCGCGCAGCTCGGCGCGGCGCTGGAGGGGCATGGCTCGATCACCCGCGCCCTGGCGCTGAGCGGCCTTGCCGACTACCGCCGCGCCTGGACCCGCCTGACCGCCCGCCTGCCGACCGCCGAGGAGGCGACGCTGCTGCGCCAGGCGCGCGCACGCCCCGTCATGCTGGCCGAGGCGCTGAGCGTCGATCCCGACGGCCAGCCGATCGACTACACCCTGTCGCGCTACGCCGCCGGGCGCGTGCAGATCATCGTCGAAGGCGGTGGAGCCGAGGCATGACGGACTGGACCATCACCGGGGGCAGGGTGCTGCGCGATGCGGCGCTGCAGTCCGGCGACCTGCATCTCTCCGGCGCCAGGGTGGCGGCGGAAGCCGCGCCGGGCGCGCGCCGCTTCGATGCGGAGGGGCTGCTGGTGCTGCCGGGCATCGTGGACATCCATGGCGACGCGCATGAGCGGCAGTTCCAGCCGCGCCCCGGCATCGGCATGCCGGCCGCGCTCGCCCTGCGCGATTCCGAGGCGCAGATGCTCGCCGCCGGCATCACCACGGCCTTCCTGGGGGTGACGCTCTCCTGGGAGCCCGGGCTGCGTTCCATCGAGGCCTGGCGCGGGCTGCTGACGGCGCTGGACGCGGCGCGGCCGCATCTCGCGGCCGACCTGCGCGTGCATCTGCGCTTCGAGGCCGACAATCTTGGCGCGCTCGGCGAGGCCCTGGCCGACATCGCCGCCGGCCGGGTGCATCTGGTTGCCTTCAACGACCACACGCCCGGCATCCTGCGGAAGCTCGGCTCCGACTCCGCCGCCTCGAAATACGCCGAGCGCGCAGGGATGGGCACGGCCGCCTTCCGGACACTGGCGGAGGCGGTGGCGAGCCGCCGCGACGGGGTGCCGGCGGGCCGGGAGCGGCTTGCCGCCGCCGCCCGGGCCGCCGGCCTGCCGATGGCCAGCCATGACGAAGCCAGTGTGGGCGAGCGTGGGGCCTTCCGCGCGCTCGGGGCCGCGATCTGCGAGTTCCCCATGGCCGAGGAGGTCGCCCTGGCGGCGCGCGCGGCGGGGGAGGCGGTTGTGATGGGCGCGCCGAACGTGGTGCGGGGCGGCAGCCATCTCGGCTGGGCCAGCGCCGCGCCCCTGGCGGAGCGCGGCGTCGTCACGGTGCTGGCCTCCGACTATGTCTGGCCAGCCCTGCTGGAGGCGCCTTTCGTGCTGGCCGAACGCGGCGTGCTGGACCTGCCGGCCGCCTGGGCGCTGGTGAGCGCCAACCCGGCCCTGGCTACCGGCCTGACGGACCGCGGCGCCTTGCGGCCCGGCCTGCGCGGCGACGTGGTGCTGGTGGAGCCGGCCCGGCATGCGCCGGTGGCGAGCTTCTGCGCCGGCCGCCTCGCCTGGATCTCGGCGGAAGGGGCTGCGCGCCTGGCCGCCTGAACGCAGAAAGGGGCGCCGTTTCCGGCGCCCCTTTCCGTGATTGGCTCCCCGAGTTGGACTCGAACCAACGACCTAGCGATTAACAGTCGCGTGCTCTACCAGCTGAGCTATCGGGGATCAGCGTGTGGCGGGCGCTATAGCGGGGAGATCTTCCGGCTGCAAGAGCCGTTTGAAATCGTTCCGCTATCGCGCGGTAGTCTGGAGGCCCGAGCCGGAATTGAACCGACGTACGCGGATTTGCAGTCCGCTGCATCACCACTCTGCCATCGGGCCGTGCGCGCTGTATCGGGTGCCGGAGGCTTCCGGTCAAGGGTGCCTTGCGCTTGGCCACCTCCAATCCCGCGCCTATAAGGCCGGGCAGGGCGGGGGAAGCGGTCCCTGCCTGGCATTTGAGGACGGCAGGCGATGGATTTCGCGGGTGCGCGCAAGTGGATGGTGGACGGGCAGATTCGCCCCAACAGGGTAACCGATCCGCGCATCATTTCCGCCATGCTGGACCTGCCGCGGCACCGCTTCGTGCCGGCGGACATGCAGGCCCGCGCGCATGCGGATGAGGACGTGCCGCTCGGCAATGGCCGCGTGCTGATGCAGCCGATGAACCTGGCCCGGCTGATGCAGGTCGCCGAACTCCGCTCCGGCGAGTCCGTCCTGCTGGTCGGCGCCGGCACGGGCTATGGCGCCGCCGTGCTGGCCCGCATGGGTGGCCGGGTCACCGCGCTGGAGAGCGACGCGACCCTCGCCGCCGTGGCGCGCGAGGTGCTGGGCGAGCTGTCCCTGACGCCCGGCAGCGTGCAGCTCGTCGAGGGCCAGCTCACCGCCGGCCATGCCGCGGGCGCGCCCTATGATGTCATCGTCATCCAGGGCCAGGTGCAGGAGGTTCCGCCGGGGCTGGTGGAGCAGCTCGCGGAGGGCGGGCGCCTGGCCACCGTGCGCCGCCCTCCCGGGCAGGTCGGCACGATCGCGGTCGGCCGCCGCCTGGGCGGCGTGTTCAGCGTTACCCCGGCCTTCGACTGCCTGACGGCTTCCCTGCCCGACTTCACGCCCGAGCCCGGCTTCACCTTCTGAGAATGTCCTGACACGGCCGGAGGAACCGCGCTGGCCGTCCAGGCCAGGCTTCGCTACTCTCCGGCCGCCCCGGGTGAGGCCCGGATTCCATCCGAGGAGACGTTCCGTGCCCCAGATCACCGCGAGGCTGCGAGTTGTGTTGGGAACGGCGTTGCTGCTGGCGCCTGTGTTTGTGGTGGGTGAGGCGCGGGGTCAGACGCTGCAGGAGGCGCTGTCGCAGGCCTATGCGAACAACCCGACGCTGCAGACGGCGCGGGCGCAGCTGCGTGTGGTGGACGAGAACGTGCCGCAGGCCTTGGCGGGGTGGCGGCCGAGCGTGGTGCTGTCGGGGGCGGGGGGCTACATTGACGGGCAGGCGCGCTCGGTGACGGCGTTTGGCCCGACGCACGGGGAGGTGGACCGGCAGACGCTGAGCCTGAGCGCGACGGTGACGCAGCCGCTGTACAACGGCGGGCGGACGGTGGCCTCGACGCGGCGGGCGGAGAACCAGGTCCTGGCGCAGCGGGCGCGGGTGCTGGCGACCGAGCAGCAGGTGCTGTCGGACGTGGTGGCGGCCTATGTGGCGGT
>NZ_JASIRT010000047.1 GCF_030063475.1 Roseomonas sp. E05 | reverse complement strand
CACGGCCGGTGATGATTTCGACGCGCGTCGGGTCGTTCGGCATAGGCGTATGCCTAGGCGCAAGCCTAGGCCCTCGGGGCTATGCCCGGTGTCCGGTCGAAATAGGGGCCACTCCACCGCGGGAGGCGCTGAAGCCGCTCACGGTGCGGCTCCCAGGTTCCAGGCCGAGGATGGGTTGCGCTGGATGTAGCCGACCGCTGAATTGGCCGAGGTGGCAGAGGGCTGCCCAAAGGCGAGATAGCCCGTCAGCGCATTGCCGGCGAAGTTGTTCACCGCAGCGCCCTGCTGCTGATACATGCTCGCCTGGTTCTGGCCGTTCTGCATGGCGATGTTGGCCAGGCTGTTCGCCGTTGTGCTGCCGAGCTGCGCCGTGGTGTTCGTCGCGGTCTGCCCGATGCCGGCCAGGGACGCCAGACGGTTGTAATAGTTGCTGTATTCGTCGCTCGCCGCGTTCTGCCGGTAGTCCTCGATGCCCTTCAGCGCCGAGCCGGAGAGCAGCAGGCCGCGCGCCGCCGCAGTGTTCTCGATGCCCCGCTGCCCCTCCGCGACGCGGAATTCGTAGCCGGGCGAGGCTTGGAAGCTGCCAAGCGCGTTCTGCATGGCGTCGGTGCCATTCGCGCCAGAAAGGTTGGCGATCTGGGCAAGCGCGTTGCCGCCCGTCTCTCGCCAGGGGGCCAGATCTTCCCGGTTCTGGTAATACTGCTGGAGCTGCGTGTCCGATGCGGTCTGCGCCGCCTTCTTTTGAGCGCCGGCGGACTTCTCGCTGGCGTAGATGGTGCCCGCCGCACCGATCGCGGCGGCTCCGATTGCTGTAAAAGCCATCGTTCAGATCCCCTTGGCCATGATGTGTTCGGCGCAGCGGTAGCCCGCCGCCTGGAAGACCCGGCTCTTGTCCAGGTCCGGCCGCGCCTTGGTGTGGTAGCGGACGATCTGCACACCGCGCTCCTTCAACCGCGCCTCGGCGAAGGCCAGCATGCGCAGGAAGGTCCGGCCACGCCGCGCGATCGGCAGCAGGAAGTGCGCGTCGTCGGCGGCGATGAGCGTGTCGCGATAGTGCAGCGGCCGGTGCAGGAGGTGGACGATGTAGCCCAGCAGGTCGCCGGCGGCGCCGCGCGCCGTCACCAGCAGGACCGCGCCGGCGGCATCCAGGGCGGCATAGGTCGAGTGGTCCAGCGAAAGCGGCGGCGATCCCGGCTCGCTCACCTCGCGCCAGTGCGCCTGCATGAGGCCCTCGATCTCCGGCAGTACTGCGCCGAAGGGCTCCACCTCGAAGCGGACCGTCACACCCGCCAGCCATCGAGGATCAGATGCACGCGCGGCCGGCTTGTCCCGTTCCGCGCGGAGTGCATCCCCGCCTTGTTGAACCACCAGAGCGTCCCCGCGATCATGCTGCATTGCTCGTCCTCGATCTGCGAAACGGCCTCGGGGCCGGTGATGATGGGGAAATGGAAGCGCTCCGTGGCCTCGGCATAGGCGCCCTCGTCCCGGTGCGCCGCGACCTCGCCGCCGGGCGCCAGGCTGACCAGAAGCGCGCGGGCCGGCCGCAGCCCGGTGACGACGTGCAGGGCGTCCAGCAGCGCCCGCAGCGCCGGGTCCGCCTGCAGCGCCGGCCAGTCCACCAGGCGCAGGTCCTCCTGGCTGTGCGGGCCGAGCGGCCACGGCGGCGTACGGAGGAACACGCTCTGGGTCGCGCCGTGGGCGCCGCCGGGATGGTCCTCCCGGGCCGTGATGGCACCGAACTCGGTGGCGTGGCGCTGCGCGGCCGCAGTCATCTGCTGCAGGAACGGAAAGCCGAGCGCGGCCACCTGCCGGTGATGGCGGAAGGGACTGCTCATCGCGCAGCCGCTTCCCGTCCGAGGGCCTGAAGGCTGCTGCTCCGGGCTGCTGCGCGCGACATCGGCAGGTCCTCATCCGCACCAGCCGCACCGCCCCATGCGGGGGCTTTCAGTGTACCAGAAGCATACAATTTCGCGCCTTCCTGGTCACGTAGAAAGGCGATAATTCGCCAATTATCTCAGGTATTTATAAGAAGAATTTCGGCAATAAATCGCGTGGCAGGATGCTGGTCCGGATGGAATGGCAGCACGCCATCACTGCGCCGGCCTGTAGCGCGCGCTCCACTCTTCCGCCGTGGTGCAGACCGGTGGACCGATCAGCACCGGCCCACGATGTCCCGTGCGCTCCTGCCAGGCGCGCATCGCCTCCGTGGCGTCCTGCAGCACGTCTTCGCGTTCCCACGCCTCGTGCGGCAGCTCCACAAAGTAGGGCGGAACCTCTGTCTGCTGCGCGACCAGGCGGGCAAGCCGTGCCTTCAGATGCCGCGTCATCGCTGCGCTCCTTTCTCGCCTTTATGGTGTTGCAAAACTCTCTGCTCCTTCTCTGGGGGGGGGGCGGCAGTGCCTCGCGCACGCACCTAGCCGCGAAACTCCTGGCCCCCAGGCGCTGGCGCCTTTTAGGGCACTGCAAAACTCCTCATGGGACTTGCGGCCGGGGGCAGAAGGCGGCCGTCACATCCCCTTTTGAGAGGTGACAAAACTCCCGCTGACCTGCCGAGCTGGGGCGGGCGGCCCCGACCTTTTCCTCCAAATGGGGGGAGGCGGGACGCACCGACAACATTGCCCCACGTCGCCCCCTATGATCGCCAGCAGTTCGGCGTCGGTCGGAGGGCTCGCCGGTGGCGGCAGGCCGGCGCCCTCGTAGAGGAAGACTAGCAGCGCCTCGTCAGGCCACTGCGCCACCGGCTTGCCCTGCCACGCCCGCCAGCCGCCGCAGTCAGCCTCCAGCCGCCCCAGCCGTGCCATCAGGCTGCTCCGCACGGGGCCGCCTCCATGGCCGCGAGGTCGATGCCCAGGCGGGCGCATTGGTCCCGGATCCACCAATCCAGGTCAGCCAACGGTACGGTGGCGACGAACGCTGCCGCGGCGGGGTCCCGTAGATCACCCGACGCCTCCGCCGCCTCCAGTGCCTCCCGCGGCCAGAGCCGCACGGAATGCCCCTGCCAGGCCTGCCACTGCCGCCGGAGCGACAGCCATCGGGCATCCTGCGCAGGGTGGCGCTGCTCCATCCGGGCAAGCCGCCGGACCATGCCGCTGTTCATGCGTTCCTCCCCTCTGCCGCCGGCAGCGCGGCATCGCGGAGCTCGACCAGCACCACGATGTCGCTGCGGCGGAACCTTGCCGCGGCCTCGGCGCGCCAGGTCGCCGCGGTGCTCTCCTGCAGCCCTTCCGGCACCATCAGCACGTGCACAGAGGGCGCTGGCTGAATGGCCGCCTCCAGCCGCCCGATGCGGGGTGCAAGCCGTCCTGTCGTCATGACCGGTTGCCTCCTTGTGCCGTCTCCAGAGCCGCGATGCGCGCCTCCAGGTCGGTGGTCTCGATCGCCTTGCGCTGCGCCTCCAGCACCGCCGCCACCGCGCTTGCCTCGTCCGGCGTCAGCTCGCCGGCCGCCATCGCCTGCGCCACGCTGGCGAGGCCGTTCACCACATCGGCCGGCGCAGCGATGGCGGGCAGGTCGAAGGTGACGGGCCGGCCCTTCCGCTCCGGCCAGAGGCGGCGCAGCAGGATCTCCGCGGCGCGCATGTCCCCGCCCTTGGCGCTCAGCACCACTGCCGCCATGACCTCCTTGGCGGCCTCATCACCCATGGCGTCGAGCGCCAGGAGCGCCTTGTGGCGCGCCCCTTTCGGCCGTCCGGCCGGATTGCCGGACTGGCCAGGTTCGAAGGGCCGTCCCCGTTGCTTTGGCTTTGTACTTTCAGCGTCGGCGCTCACGTCGAGGCTCCTGCAGGTTCATGGGCGATGTCGGAATGGAGATCGGTGGCCGTGTGCGCAGAGCGGCCGGCGGCTGGCACCAGACGCTGGCCCGCAGCAAGCCTGCCACCATGGCCCTCTGCTGCTGCTCCTGCCGCTCCCGCTCGGGGCTGCCCGTCGACGGCAGTTCCGGCTCGATGCGGATCGCCTCGCGCTCGGCATTCTCTGCCTCCCGTTCCGCCACCATAAGGGCCAGATCGTCCCGCTGGGCCCGGGCCTCGGCGAGCAGATCGGGCGGGATGGGGCGCGACGGGCGAAGGCGCAGAGAGCCATCCGGCGCGCGACGGAGGGTCGCTCCGACGGCCTCCAGGCGGGCGAGGAGGGCGCCGCTCACAGGGTGATCTCCCCGTCATCGCCGGGCGGCGGTGGCGTGCCGCAATTCGATATTAGACCCCCCTCCGAAAAAGGCGATAAAGGCGAAAACTCGGAGGGTGCCGCCCAGGGCGGGGAATATTCGGCTTTCTCGCCTTTTTCGGAGCACCCCCTAATATCGAATTGGCGTTCGGTGGCGGCCTCCCCGTCGAGCGCCGCGGGCAGCAGCGGGCTGACCAGGTACTCCCCGCGCGGGCGCCCACGCCTCCCGGTCATCGGCGCCTCGATCAGCCATCCGGCCTCGGCCAGGTAGCGGCAGGCGGCCTTCACCGGCTCGCTCTCCCGCAGGCCAGGCAGCCGGGCCTCGTCGCGGATGGCGGAGACGTTCACGCGCTCCGGCCGGGTGTCGGCGATCCATTCGGCCAGGGTGCGTGCATGGACCTCCTCCCGTGGGATGGCCGCATCGCCCAGCACCCGGCGCGCCATCGGCAGGAAGTAGTCCCGCATCAGCGCCACAGCGGCGGCCATGGCCTCGGCGCTGATGCTGACCGGCTGGTTGCAGTCGCGCCCGCACCACCAGAGGTGCTCCAGCACCAGGGCCAGCCGCAGGGCATGGCCACGCGCCTTGCCGAGGGTGGTCTTGAGCAGTCCGTGCGCGCTGCGCTCCATCCGCTGCATCTCCTGCGCGAAGGCGATCAGCAGCGGCGCGGCGTCATCGTCGAGCGGCGCCATCAGCGGCACCGGCCGGCCAGCCTCGTCCCGGCCCATCGGCAGGTCCGCCAGGCGGGTCAGCGCGTCGGCGGCCGGGCGGATCTCGGCGGCGCGGCCGGGGCGTCCGAACACGCCGGAGGCCTCCGGCCAGACCCAGAGGAAGCGGCCGGCCAGCCCATCATCGGCGCCGTCGAACACCTCGCCCAGGCGGTCGGGCTGGATGGTGCCGAAGGTCGCCACCGCCAGGTGGTCGAGGATGATCGGCTCGGGATGCTTCGCCCGGTCCACCCGGCTGCGGCCGCCGTTCCAGGCTTCGAGCCAGAAGGGCCGGTCGGTGCCGCCGTTGGCATACCGCCCAAGGTTCAGCAGCCAGCCGGACAGCTCATCCCGGACGTGGAGGACGCCCTTCGGCTGGTGCTGCAGCACGCCGGCGAGCGCCTCCTGGGTGGTGTCGGAGACGCTGGCGCGCGGGCGGGAGGGCTTCGGCGGCATGGTGGCGGCGTCGGGCTTCTCGGGCATTGGCTGGTCGCCAGCCTTGAGCGCCCGGGCGACGTCCTTCTCCCACTGTTTCAGGGCCGCCTTCGCCACCGAGGCGCGGGTCTCCCACTGCTCCAGCTCCGCCGGGTAGTCGCGCGCCATGTGCATCTCGACGCGGCCCAACACGTCGCGCATCACCGGCGCGGCGCCGGGGCTCTTGCCGGAGGACGGATTGCCGACGCTGCCGCCCCAGAGGATCGGCGGCTCGGCCCAGCCCGGCCAGGCCTGCGCCCAGCGCGCGTTGCCAATCAGCGCCGAGGCGGCGGTCAGCAGCGGCAGGGCGACGTAGTCCGGCGGGGCGTTGGCGCCCTCGGCGGCGGTGGCGCACCAACGGGCCCAGAATGTCCCGAGCGCGGGCAGCGGGAAGGCCGGCGCCGGGATGGTGCTGCGGGTCAGGATGGCCAGCGAGGGCGGGTGTGGCGCGGGGGTGCCGGCATCCGGCGGCGCGTCGGCGGGCGTGTAGGTGGTGAAGCCGTCAGCCATGCCGGGCCTCCGCCGTGCCGCTGCGGGCGCGCAGGAGGTCGTTGAAGTCTGCGCCGGCGGTGTCGGGCAGCGCCACGCGCACGCGGCGTCCTTCGGCCTCCCAGCGCCGTCCGGCCGTCCAGGCAGCGCGCTGGCCCGGCGTGTCGGCGTCGCCGGCGACGATCAGTGCGCGGGCGGTGGCGGGCAGCTCCAGCCGTTCCAGGTTGCCGGCGGCGATGCAGGCCCAGGCGGGCGCGCGCAGCAGCGCAGCGGCGGAGAGTGCCGTCTCAATGCCCTCGGCCAGCAGCAGCGAACCGGTGGCGGGCGCGGCGTGGAGCATGATCACGCCGCCGGCGATCGGTCCGAAGCTGGCCTTGTCGGGCTCCAGGGCCGCCTTGCCGCTGCCGTCCGGCCGCAGGTAGGTCCGGTGCACCGCCACCGCCTCGCCATCGGTGGCGCGGCGCACCAGGGCGAGCAGGGCGGGGAACATCCCGTCGACCTCGGGATGCCGGGTGCGTGGATGGAAGCGGAGCTGCGGTCCGACCTCCGGCTCCGCGAAGGCGGCCCAGGGCTCCAGCACGCAGCGGGCGCGCAGGTATGTTTCGGCCGGCGTGGCCTCCACCCGGAGCGCCTCGCTCCACATCGCCACCGCCAGGGCGGATTTCCGGGCGGGGGAGAGGCCTTCCCGTTGCGGCGCGGGTTGCGGCGCCGGCGGCGTCCAGTCGTCGCCAGCGGCCGCGCGGACGGCGCCCGTCAGGGCCTCGCGGTCCTGGCAGGACGCGCAGGACCAGAGCGTCCGGCCATCGCGCTCGCGGAGCGAGAAGGTGCCGGGATAGCCGCAGGCGGGGCATGCACCCCGCCAGGCGCCGGCGCCGGCGCGCCGCAGGTTCATCCGCGTGGCGAGATCAGCAGCGCGCATGGACCGCCTCCGCCGCTCGCAGGCACCGCGTGCAGTCGGAGTGCGTCATGCAACACCTCCCGCCGCCGTCTGCAGGTCGCGCGCCAGGCTCGCCAGTAGCTGGTCCTCTACGCTGAGAGGGCCGCCGTCGCCGCCGGTCTGCACTCGCATCAGCGCGACTTCTGCCTTGAGGCGCATTCCCTCGGCGGTGCGCGCCGGCCGCTCCATGACCTCGGCAAGGACGCGCTGCTGCTCCGGCACCAGGGCGCATTGTCGGCTGGCGAAGCGATCCGCCCGGGCCTTGTCGCCGGCCTCCTGGGCGGCGCACTCCAGCTCGAAGAGCCGGTTGAATTCGGCCTCCAGCGCGAGATAACGGCGGCAGGCGCCGGCCAGGCGGGCATCGGGTGCCTTGCTGGCGGTGCGCGCGGCGCGCGACGACAACACGGCCGCGGGAGTGGCCGCGAAGCGGGAGGGGGTGGTACGGTTGGCGTCAGCCATGGGCTCGCTCCGTTGAAGCGGGGTTGTGGTGAGGCCGAGGGGACGGGGACCAGCCGTCCGCCCGGCCGCTTGAATTCTGGGTCCGCAGGCCGCCGCGGCTGTGCGCGCGTGCCGAGGAGGCGCCGGCCTGCTCCGCCTCGCGCGGCACCTCGACCAGGTGCGGCGGGAACCTGTCGCCGGCGGCCGTGCGGACCATCTCGGGCGAGAGGCGCTGGTAGGCGGCGAGCGCCTGCAGGATCTCCTCCTGGATGCCATGACGGCCACCGATCTCGGCCAGCAGTTCCGCCACGGCGCGCGTTCCCAGGCGGCAAAGGTGGTCGGCACCACGCCGCAGCCGCAGGTCGGTGATGGCGGCGCTCATCGGGGCGCCTCCAGGGCCGTCTTCGCCGCCACCGCCGCCGCAAGGCTCGGGTAGACCACCGGCAGGCGGAGGCCCGGGAGTGCCAGGGCGGCACGGGGCTGGCCCTCGGCGTCGCGGCAGGCCTCCAGGATCAGCAGCCGGATCGGGGCCGCCGGGCGCGCGGGCGGCGGGGTCGGCTTGCGGCGGCGCTTCATGCTTGCCCCCGCGCCGCGGCCAGGGCCAACAGCCAGCGATAGGCCATGCCGGCATCGCGCTCGGTGGCGAAGGCCAGCAGCGCCGTTCCCCCCTGCGCCAGGGCCTCGGCCAGCATGACACGCCCGCGGGTGTCGGGCTGGGTCACGCCCGCATCGTGCGTCAGCAGGCAGGCCAGGACGCCGCGGTCGCCGAGCACATCCGGCGAGGCCGCCTTATGGGTCGCCGCCACCGCGACGATGGCAGACGGCCCGAAGGAGAGCGGCGAAAGGTGCAGCCGCACCACCGCGCCGCGCAGGGCGGTGGCCAGGTTGGGTGACGCAGTTCGCCCTTTGGGGGCTGAAGAGATGGTCATTTCACGCCTTTTCAGGCGCGGGAAGGTCTGGCGAGGTCTGCGGGAAGGCGGTACAATCCGGTGTCGCCGTAGATTGCACCAGTAGAGTTCCCGCAGCCCTCCGCCGCTTCACCGCGCGGAGGGTTTGCTGTTTCAGGGGCTCGCCGGCGCCAGCCGCGGCGCCGCGAAGGTCAGCACAGGGGCGTCCGTCACGCGGCGACGCCCAGCAGCGCGCGCAGGCTCGTCGCATCCACCAGCGTTCGGCTGCCCACCTTCACCAGCCGCAGGCGCCCGTCGGCGGCCAGTCGGTAGAGGGTGGCGCGCGAGAGGCCGGAGACGGCCGCCGCGTCGTTCACGGTGTAGGTGATCGGCTCACGGCGGGATGCCCTGGCCGCCATTCCGGCGAAGGCGGGGGCTGCGGTCCCGTAGCGGGAAGGTTCTTCCATCTGCCTCGTCCTGTTTCACGCGACACCATGCGGTGTCGGCGGACAGACATTGCCGGCCACTTTCCCCGAAATTGAGAGGGGGAACTTCGGATTTAGCCCGGAGGCGCCTCGGTCAGCTTGTCGGCCACCTTCTCAGGCGGGATCTCCAGGAAGAGGCTGCTTGCTTCGAGAGATACGCGGAATGCCTGGCAGTCTTGGGCTTCACCGGCTAAGCGGGCCTCCTCGCGCCAATCCTGCACAGCTTCCCAGAGTTGCCCTCGTTTGACCTGGACTGCTGCTTCCCAGCCTTTGATCCTGTTGGCCACATACC
Source organism: Roseomonas sp. E05 (assembly GCF_030063475.1). GTDB lineage: Bacteria > Pseudomonadota > Alphaproteobacteria > Acetobacterales > Acetobacteraceae > Pseudoroseomonas. The sequence continues at coordinate 18,149 of NZ_JASIRT010000047.1, read as the reverse complement.
GAAGGGCCTTTTCCTCCTTCCAGGAGGCACGGGTCATCAAGATCTCCACCGCCGCGGCCGCCACGCCCCGCTGCCGCAACACGTGCTCCGACTTCTTGGGGCCACTTTTCGGCGCGATTACGAGCAGATCGTGGGATGGAATGCCCTTGTCGAGTTCTTCTAGGAGGTGGATGAGTTCCCAGAAGACCTCTAGGTGCTCTTTGGGAACTCCAGCGTCTGGAAGAGCGTCAACGATTGCCATCAAGCCGAGCCGAACTGTCACTCGCCGGTCACCGGCTCGTTTGAGCCTTTCTTCTGGCAATGCACTCTTGGGCAGCGCTTCCTTGTGAAGCTGGGACGTCGCCCAAAGCCGTTCCTGCAGCGGGGCTTGCGGATCGGCGGCGAGGTTGATGAGGCCATCTCTCACCGCGAGAAGCGCTGCTTCTTTGGAAGGGTCCAATGCCATAGCGCCTCCGCAGCGCGCTCCGCGAGGAAGAGCGGCGGAGCGGCCCGGCGCGGAGAGCCGGGCACGAGGCGGCCAAACCTTGCCCCGCCGCGCAGGATCATAGCCAAGGACGGTACGTAGAGGGAACACCCAAGACGGCGCTTGCAGGTTCGCGGCTCGCCGCTGCCGAGCCTGCTGCCGGCCGAGTAGCCCGCCTGGGGAAGCGCCGAGCAACGCCCGGCTGTCCCGCGCTGCACGCCTCCGGTCCTGACGCGAGAGCATCAGCCCATCCCCGCCATGCGGATGAGGTCGTGCATCAGGTCCCAGGCCCATTCCGCGGCCGGGCCATCGGTCGGCTTCTCGCTCCCGTCCGGCCGGCGTGCCTCCGCCTTCGCCGCCTGGGCCTTCGCCAGCATGCCCTCGATCGTGCGCGGCTGCGCCTCACTGATGGCCTCGCGGGTCCGCTCGTAGGCGTGCCAGAGCGGATCGTCCTCCGGGTCCAGATCGCCGACGTCGACGTTGTAGGCCTCGATGTTGGCGATGTGCTCGGCGCAGAGCCGGATCAGCTCGGCATCCGGGCCAGCCGCGGCGCCAGGGCGCGGCCGCGCCGCAGAGAAGGGGAGGGTGGGAGTGGCCGAGACCATGCCAGCGGTGGCGGCGATCGGCAGAAGGGCGGTCACGGCTGACCTCCTCGAGATGGCATTCGTTCCAGACATCACAGCGCGGCTCCCGCGAGCATGAGGCCGAGACCGAAGCTGCCCAGGGCGACCGCGCCGACATAGGCTGCGGCGAAGGACGAGGCGGGGATCTTCGGCGGAAAGCCGCCCGGCAGCGGCGGGGCGCCCGGGACAGGGCCGCCATACCAGGGGAGCTGCGCCGGCGGCCGGAAGCCGCTCAGCGGCGGCAGGTCGCCGTTGGCCAGGTAGGCCAAGCAGCGCCGCAGGAAGCTCGGGCGGTAGAGCACTCCCTTCGGAGGGGAGTGATTGTCGGTGGCCAGACCGTGAACGTTCCGGCCGGCGCCTGTCGCCTGATCGGGCACCGCGGGAATGATGGTAGACCTTCTGGACGCGCCAAGCGGTGGCGCGGTATGCGCGTGCGTAACCATGATCCAGGCTCCGTGAAAGCCAGGGTTGCGGTTAGGCTGGAGGAAGCGGTTGGCGCCGCGCCTCCAGCCACTACGCCGGTGTTCCTTGAAACATCCTGCGTGATGTGCCAAACATAATTGATGCCGTTCGAGGCGTCAAGCTTGAACCATCATAGGTGATGTCTGGCGCATGATATCGGCGAAGCAGATCAAGGCTGCCCGGGTGTTCCTCGACTGGGAGCAGCGTGACCTGGCGGAGCGTTCCGGCCTATCTCTCCCCACCATCCAAAGGATGGAGAAGCTCGGTCTAGAGCGCAGCTCTGTCGCCAACGCCCAGAAGGTCCAGGCGGCCCTCGAAGCTGCCGGCGTCGAGTTCATCCCGGAGAACGGCGGCGGCGCGGGCGTGCGGCTGAGAAGGCGTGCTGCGGAGCGCGACTATCTTTCTGACTAGCAGGGTGCCGGTCGGCAGTGGAGAGTTTGCTCAAAAGCAGGACGGGGATGCTCGCCTGAAACTCGTTCGGTAACGTAGTGGCAGAGGTTCTGATGACGGTGAAAGATGAGGGTTGGCGGCCCTCCGGGCGTCCTTTCGGAAAGCCGTCCCCGCGTAGGTTTGACCTCTTCAAGGGTGAGCCGAACCAGATCTTCTATGCCAGCTATGGTTGGGCTTTGAGCCAATGGGCTTCGGTGGAGGCCCGACTGGGATGGGTATTTGGCTCAATGTTCGAGGATCGCCGAGACCTTGCTTACCCGAATACACTTCCTGAAGCAGCCCTACGTGCTATCGTGAACTTCAGATCGCGGATTGATGCGGTTGATGCAGCAGCGCAGAAGAGCCTTTGCAAAGAGCAGTACCCGGAATGGCTAAGGCTCAAGAAGCGCGCGGAAAGAGCGTCGCGGAATAGGAACTTCCTTGCTCACGGTATAGTTTTCGGAGGAAGGAAGAGTGAAATGTTCATTATCCAAAGCGAATATAACCTCTCTTCTGGCGAGAGGATTTATGTAAAGCAAATAATAAATTGGGGATATGATTTCCGAGATCTGGCGTCTGACCTTTTCGATTTCCAGCCGGCGCTACGCAGGCGGCCACCTATGATCCCTTCTGCTTGACCTCTTTGCTACAACAACCCACCACCTCACCGAGGAGATATGCCTAACCGAGGAGGCTTCTGGCGACGTTGGAGCACCGACGCAGAGGGCAGTCGCGTGCTGGCCGGCCTCACCGCCGATGAGACGAGCGAGTATTTCAGCCTGTCCCACGCTGAGCCCGGCGTGTCCTGCCAGGAGGCCCAGGATCGCCTCCGCGTTCTCCACCAGAAGCATCTCAGGGCCGCGGCCGCCAAGCCCGTGCATTCGGACGATGCGGCCGAGAGTGGTGAAGAGGCATCTGAGGGATGAGAGCGCAGGGCCGCGTGCCCTTGGCTCCTTGTGCGCTCAGCGCGCCGTGCCGGCTACGGCCAGTTCCACGGCGCTCAGAGGGCTCGGGCCCACGGCTCTCGCGGCCCTCACCGCTTTCAGCACAGCCGCTGTCACGACCCGCGGCACGGCAGCGCCCATGACCATCATGTCTGCCGCCTGGGTCGCGCGTGCCGTCGCGATGGCGAAGATCGTGTCCCCGTCCAGGATGGTGTGAATGGGGTCTATGCAGCGCGCGAGCCCGTCATGCGCCGAGTTGGCGAGAAGGCGGCACTGCGCTTTCGTGAGAGCGGCATCCGTGGCCAGGACGCCGATGGTGGTGGCCGATCCCCTGTCCACGGACGCCGGCTTCTCGCTTTGCAGCAAGGTTGCCGTCGTGCCGCAGGGCCTCGTCCCGGTCGGATCAAGCGCTCCGGCAACAATCTCTCCACTCCCGGGATCAATGACGTCCCCCACCGCGTTGACCGCAACGATGGCGCCGATGGTGATGCCACTGACCTGCATGGCCGCGGTGCCGATCCCACCCTTCATCGCCCGCTCGATGCCGAACAACTTGCCGACGGTTGCGCCCGTGCCGGCGCCGACGCTGCCCTGCCCGGGTGGGGATGCCGTGGCGGCCTCGCAGGCCGCGTAGCCGGCGGCTTCATCGGGCCGGATGCTGTGGTCGCCCACCGAGAGATCGAACAGGATTGCTGCAGGCACGATCGGCACCCGCGCCGGCCCGACGGGCAGCCCGTATCCACGCTCCTCGAGCCAGCGGACAACCCCGCCGGCGGCACTCAGCCCGAAGGCTGAACCTCCCGCCAGCAGAATGGCGTGCACCTGCTCGACGGTGTTGGACGGGTCGAGAAGATCGGTTTCCCGCGTTCCCGGCGCTGCCCCGCGAACCGCCACCCCTGCAGTCGCGCCCTGCTCGACAAGGACGACGGTGCAGCCGGTCGGCCGGCGCGCCTCGGTAAAGTGTCCGACCTTCACCCCAGGCACGTCGGTGATCGATCCGCCAATCGGTGCAGTGCGAGCCAAGTGCATGAGGCTTCAATCCCTCGGGCCGTCGTCGCCGTCCGACGATGGTGGACCCTAGGCCTCTCGGCGCTGCTTGGTCCATCGCCCGGCCTTACCGAGGCGGCGCTGCGTCTTCTGACAGCACTCCTCTTCGCGAGGAAGTTCGCCTTCCACGCGCGAGGGGGCCCCGTCGCCTACCCCTGCTTGGCGGCTGGCGTCGTGCGCCGGGGTTAAGGGCGCACGACGGACGGGGCGGCGGCCGTCCGCGGAGCAGTCAGCCGTTCGCATTGGGCGCGAAAGAGGGTTTTCGGAGGTTTTCGGGGAATTTTCGGACAGCGAGTTCCCGAGAAATACGGTCTCCAATGCTCAGAAGATCAACGGCTTAGCAGCCCTCCAGGAGTTTTCGCCTTTTTCGGGGTTTTCGGTAGGGGGTCTAGAATAGAAATGCGTGATGCGCGGTGGTGGAGAGGGGTAAGGCTAGCCTGCCTCGGTGTTCTCCTCGGCCGCCGCTACCTTGCTCCGGCTGCTCTCGCCGCAGCACCACTCCGCCCAGGCAACCATCAACGGCACCCTTAGATCGAACAGGTCGGACCGCCGGTAGCGCGCCGCCACCGTGTTCTCGTCCTCATGCGCAAGGGCCTTCTCCGCAGCCGCGGCATCGCCGGGCCGGGTGTCATCCACCCAGGTACGGAAGCTGGCGCGGAAGCCGTGCGGCACCGCCTCCCGCCCGTCCGCGTCACGCCACGGTGGCGGCGCGCCTTCGGGCCGGTCGGCGTTCATCCGGCGCATCACCGCGGAGAGCGCCATGTCGCTCAGGGGCGCCTTGCCGCTGGCATTGGGGAAGACCAGGGCGTCGGTCAGCAGGCGCGCCAGGCGGGGCACGTCCGCCGCCTTGGCGTTGGCACCGGTGCGCCGGACATAGGCCCGGGCCAGGATGTCCAGCGCCGCCGGCGGCAGCGGCACCCGGTGCGGCTGCAGGGTGACGGACTTCCGCCCCTTCATGCGTGCGCCGTCCACCGTCAGGGTGGGCACCCCATCGAAGGACAGCTCCGACCACCGCACGCCCCGAACCTCGCCGGAGCGCAGGGCTGTCAGAACGGCAAACCGCAGCGCCAGGGCAGCGAGGCCGGGCATGGCGTCGAGCGCCTTCATGAAGGCCGGCAGCTTGGTCCAGGGGAGAGAGGGTTGCTTCTTCCCGCCGGGGAGGGCGGAGAGGCCGAGATGACGGAGGGTCTTGGTGTCGGCCGGGTTCTCGCCGCCGCGCCAGCCGCGCGCCGCGGCATAGCGGAGGACAGCACCGGTCCGCTGCAGCACCTTCTTCCCCACCGTCGGGCGGTCACGCCACACCTCCTCGATCATGCGCAGCACGTCATCGCGGCCGATCTCCGCCACCGCCATCTCGCCCAGCACCGGGAAGGCGTACCGCTCCAGCGACGCCTGCCAGAAGTCGGCCGTGCGCTCATGCTTCCAGCCTGGCGCCTCCTTGCGGATGTAGGCCTGCGCCACCGCCCGGAAGGTCCGGGCCTCCGCCTCCGCCTGGGCGTGTCGCTCCGCCACCAGCGCCTTGGCCTTGCCCTGCTTCTCCCCGATCGGGTCCAGGCCGGCGGCCGCCTTCTCCTTGGCCGCTCGAGCTGCGGCGCGGGCCGCCTTCAGGCTGACGATCGGATACCCGCCCAGGCCCATGTCCCGGCGCTTCCCCGCCGCCGTCAGCCGGCAGAGCCAGACCTTCGCACCGCTGGGATGCACCTCCAGCAGCAGGCCGCCACCATCCGACCTCCGGTAGGGCTTCGGGCCCGGCTTCAGGGCTTCGATTTGCTTCACGTCGAGGGGCATGGCGGCACGTGGCGATGAGTGTGGGGGACGGGGCAGCGTTCGATGTCCTGGCGCCGTCCCCCACACTATCCCCCACACTCGGCGTGCGTCACCTGGATTTGGCCAGACACGACGGGAGACAGTGAAGCGGCCTGGATCAGAGGGTTGAGGAGCTGGCTGCGTCGGCGGGAGACAGCGTGAGGCAGCAGTTCGATTTCCGCCGCGGACACCAATTTTCCTTCTTGAGAACTCGCTCTCCGGTTGGGTCGAGAGCGCCTGGAAGACCCGGTTGACCTTCGACACCGTCGAGCAAATGCGCCAGGCTCTGCTGGCCTTCCGCGACACCCACAACACCAACTGGCTGATCGAGCGGCGCGGGTTCCAGGCACCCGCCGCCATGCGCCAGCAGCAGCTTCAAACCGCGGCCCTGGCCGCGTGGGCTCGAATCCGGTGTCTCATCATCCGCGGGCGGTGCAGGTGCACGGCCCGCCATTCTACCCAAGCGAAAGGGCGCGCCAGTCGCCTGTCCTGCCTGGATCTCCGGTACCCGCTCTCGCGTGGAGAACCTCCGCGCGCCTGAAGGAATGGCGCGCCGTCGCCACCCGCTACGAGGAGGCCGACACCTCTTTCCTCGGCGTCTTTTGCCTCGCAGCCGCCGCCGATTGGATCAAGCTCCGACAGGCTTTGGCCTGACATCGAACTTTCCCTGGCATGCGCTTTGCTTCAGCTCTCCGGGGAAGTCCGAGGCAGGGCGGCACTTGAGACACGGTTGCTGAAGTTGAAGGTTCTGCTGATCGATGCCGAACCGGAGCGGGCGCGGATTGTCGAAGCGCATCTCGCGTCTGCCGGAGCTACCCTCACGGTGCGGCCGCGCCCGGGCGAGACCCTGCCGGAGGCCGTCGCGCGCGAAAGGCCCGACGTGGTCATCGTCGACATGGGGCGCCCGGACCGGGATTACCTCGACGATATCCGGCGCGTGACCCACCACAATCCACGTCCTGTCGTGATGTTCGTGGATGCGGATGATCCGGCCTTCATGGAGGCGGCGATCGAGGCAGGTGTCTCCTCCTATACGGTGGTCGGGATGGCGCTGCCGGACGTGAAGCCGATCGTGCGCGCGGCGGTGGCCATGTTCCGCCGCTACCGGCAGGTGGAGGCGGAGCTGCAACATACCCGAAGCAGCCTGCGCGAGCGCTTGCTCCTGGACCGGGCGAAGAGTCTTCTGATCAGGCAGCGGCGGATGAGCGAGCCGGAAGCGCATCGCTGGCTTCGCCGCCAGGCCATGGAGCGCAGCCGGCGCGCCGTGGACATCGCCATCGAGGTGCTGCGGGCCGCCGGGGAAAAAGGACTGTCGGACGATGAGTGACCCGAGCGGTGCGCGCGGAAGGATGCGCCTAGGCCTGCTGCGCCTGACGGATGCCGCGCCGGTCGCGCTGGCCACTGCGCGCGGCCTGTTCGCGGAGGAGGGCGTGGCGGTGGCCCTCTCGGTCGAGCCTTCCTGGGCCAATGTCGCGGACAAGCTCGCCTATGGCCTGCTGGACGGGGCCGTGATGCTGCCCCCGCTGGCGCTCGCGATGGAGCTCGGCCTGCGCCCGGCGGCGACCGGGCTGCTGGTGCCGATGTCGCTGAGTCTGAACGGCAATTCGGTGGTGCTGGCCGAGGCGCTGGCGGCGGCGGTGCTGCGGGATGGCGCCCGGCCCTCCGCGCTGGAGGCGGGGCGGCGCCTGCGCGGCCTGCTGGAAGATGGCCGGCGGCCGCGCCTAGCGGTGGTGCAGGGCTGGTCCACGCACGACCTCCTGCTGCGCTACTGGCTGGCGGCCAGCGGCATCGATCCGGAAGGGGCGGTGGACATCACCGTCGTGCCGCCGGCGGAGATGCCGCAGGCCCTGGCCGCCGGCCGGATCGACGGCTTCTGCGCCGGCGCGCCCTGGGGCGCCGTGGCGGCGCGGATGGGGGCGGGGCGGGCGGTGGTCCTGTCCTCCGGCATCTGGCGGAACCACCCGGAGAAATGCCTAGCCGTGCGAGCCGACTGGGCCGAGCGCCACCCCGACATCCTGCAATCCGTCCTTCGGGCGCTGCTGCGGGCCGGCCCGGCCTGCGACGATCCCGCCGGCGCGGCGGATCTGGCCGCGCTGCTGGCCGGGCCGGGATGGGTGGGGGTGCCGGCCGATCTCGTGGCGGCCTCCCTTCCGGGTGGCGCGGGCGGCGATGTGGATCGCTCGACCTTCGCCGCCCATGCCGCCGCCTTCCCGTGGCGATCGCATGCGCGGTGGTTCACGACGCAGATGGCGCGCTGGCACAGCCTGCCCGCCGACGCGGCGGAACGGGCCGAGCGGGCCTATCGCCCGGACCTCTATGCACAGGCCGCCCGCGCCGTGGGCCAGCCCGTGCCGCTGGCAGGCCGGAAGCCGGAAGGCGCTCATGGAGCATCCTGGAGCCTGGCGGCGGAACCCGCCCCCATCCCGATGGAACCTGATGGGTTCTGCGACGGAACGCGCTTCGGGTTCTGAGCTTACGCGGGCCGCCAATCCGGCTGGCTTTCGCCTATTTTGTAGGCGCTCGTTCGGAGAGACAGGGATTTGCCTATGATTTGTTCTGAGCAAAACCAAATGTGCAAAAAATAGGCATACTTGCCTTACCGTGCGGCACGATGGAGGCAAGCAGCCTGGGCGATTGATCTGGCATACGGCTTGCTTGGAAGTTTTCATGTCGCCAGGGCCGGTCCGCAGGACCAGCGCGGCGCGTGACGGGCGCCCTCCAAGGGCGGGGGGCGCCTGAGTGAGCCGGTCCGGCCCCGTGCCGGTCCCTGAGCGCGATCAGCAGGTCAATGGCGGCCTGCAAGCGGACGCATATGCGGTCCGCGGAGCGTACTCCCGGTGCACAAGGATTTCCTGCGGGCAGGCCATCTGCCCACACTGATCGCCGCCTTCCTCTATTTCGACCTTTCCTTCATGGCCTGGGTGATCCTGGGCCCGATGGCCGTGCAGATCGCCGCCGATCTCGGCCTCAACCCCGCCGAGAAGGGCCTCATGGTCGCCACGCCGGTGCTGGCCGGCGCGGGCTTCCGCTTGGTCAACGGCGTGCTGGTGGACCATCTCGGCCCGCGCCGCACCGGCCTCATCAGCCAGGTGATCGTCATCGCCGGGCTGCTGGCGGCCTGGTGGTTCGGCGTGCACAGCTTCGCGCAGACGCTGCTGGTCGGGCTGGTGCTCGGCATCGCCGGGGCGTCCTTCGCCGTCGCCCTGCCGCTCGCCTCCCGCTGGTATCCGCCGGAGCACCAGGGCACCGCCCTCGGCATCGCCGGCGCCGGCAATTCGGGCACGGTCTTCGCCGCGCTCTTCGCGCCCGGCCTCGCCGCGGCTTTCGGCTGGAGCAACGTGTTCGGCCTGGTGGCCATCCCGCTGCTGCTGGTCCTGGTGGTCTATCTGCTGCTCGCCAAGGACAGCCCCAGCCATCCGGCGCCGAAGCGCCTGCCGGAATACCTGGCCGTGCTGCGCACGGGCGATGCCTGGTGGTTCATGCTCTTCTACAGCGTCACTTTCGGCGGCTTCGTCGGCCTCGCCTCCTCGCTGACCATCTACTTCAGCGACGTGTACGGCCTCTCGCCGGTCACGGCGGGCTACTTCACCGCCGCCTGCGTCTTCGCCGGCTCGCTGGTGCGCCCCATCGGCGGCATCGTGGCGGACCGGATCGGCGGCGTGCGCTCGCTCACCGCCATGTACGCGGTGGCCGCCACGGCGCTGGCTGTGGTGAGCCTCGGCCTGTCGCAGAGCTGGATGGCACTCGCTGTCTTCATCACCGCCATGCTGGCCCTCGGCATGGGCAATGGCGCAGTGTTCCAGCTCGTGCCGCAGCGCTTCCGCGACGAGATCGGCGTCATGACCGGCCTTGTCGGCATGACGGGCGGGCTCGGCGGCTTCTGGCTCGCCTCCAGCCTCGGCCTGGCGAAGCAGCTCAGCGGCAGCTACGCGGGCGGCTTCCTGATCTTCGCGGCGCTGGCCCTGGTGGCGCTGCTCGGCCTCACCGGCGTGAAGCGCCGCTGGCGCAGCACCTGGGGCGCCGCCACCGCCGGCGCCGCCCGGATCTGAGCGGGAGACACGGCATGAACATGATCCCGCGCCAGCGGCAGCGCCTGCTCGTGGTCGGCAACGGCATGGCGGGAATGCGGACGGTGGAGAACCTTCTCCGCCTCGCGCCACACCGCTACGACATCACGGTCTTCGGCGCCGAGCCGCATCCGAACTACGACCGCATCGCGCTCTCCTCCGTCCTCGCCGGCGAGAAATCGCTCGAGGAGATCGTGATCAACAGCCGCGACTGGTACGCGGAGAACGGCATCCGCCTGATCGCCGGCGACCCGGTGGTGGCGCTGGACCGGGCGGCGCGGACCGTCACCTCCGCCTCCGGCCTGACCCTGCCTTACGACCGGCTGCTGATCGCCACCGGCTCGAAGCCGCTGGCGCCGCCGATCCCGGGCCTCGGCCTGCCCGGCACCTGCGCCTTCCGCGATATCGCCGATGTCGAGACGATGATCGCCGCGGCCCGCAGCGGCCGCCGCGCCGTCGTCATCGGCGGCGGGCTGCTCGGGCTGGAGGCCGCCTGGGGGCTGAAGCGGCAGGGCATGTCTGTGGCCCTGGTGCACCTGATGCCGACGCTGCTTGAGCGGCAGCTGGACGCCACGGCGGGCACGCTGCTGCAGCGCGACCTGGATGGGCGGGGCATCGCCTTCTTCACCAACGGCCAGACCGAGCAGATCCTCGGCAGCGAGCGCGCGGAAGGCGTCCGCCTCGCCGATGGCCGCGAGATCCCGGCCGAGCTGGTGGTCGTGGCCATCGGCATCCGCCCGAACATCGACCTCGCCCGCGCCGCCGGGCTCGACGTCAACCGCGGCATCGTGGTGGATGACGGGCTGCGCACCGAGGACCCGGACATCTTCGCCGTCGGCGAATGCGTGGAGCATCGCGGGCAGGTCTTCGGCCTGGTCGCGCCGCTCTGGGAGCAGGCGAAGGTCTGCGCGGCGCAGCTCGCCGGGGATGCCGCCGCCACCTACGCCACGCCGCCGCTCTCGACCCGGCTGAAGATCACGGGCGTGGACGTCTTCTCCGCCGGCGCGCTCGCCGCCGCCGATCCGGCCGACGAGGAGATCACCTTCCAGGACATCGCGCGCGGCATCTACCGCAAGCTGGTGCTGCGCGGGGGCAAGGTGGCCGGCGTGGTGATGTATGGCGAGGTAGCGGATGCCGCCTGGTACTTCCAGCTGCTGCGCGAGGGCACCGACATCGCCGCGATGCGCGACACGCTGATCCTGGGGCGCGCCGTCGCGACCGCCGCCAGCGGCGCGGCGGCGCCCGACCCGTCGGCGGCGCTGGCGGCCCTGCCGGAGACGGCGGAGATCTGCGGCTGCAACGGCGTCTGCAAGGGCGCGATCACCGGCGCCATCGCCGACCTCAGGCTGACCACGCTGGAGGCGGTGCGGGCGCACACCAAGGCTTCGGCCTCCTGCGGCTCCTGCACGGGGCAGGTGGAGGGCCTGCTGGCGCTCGCCCTCGGCGGCGACTACGCGAAGCCCGCCGGCGAGAAGCCGATGTGCAAGTGCACGCCGCATGGGCACGACCATGTGCGGCGCGAGATCCTGGCCCGCGCGCTCAGGAGCATCCCCGCCGTCATGCAGGAACTCGGCTGGACCCGGCCGGAGGGCTGCGCCTCCTGCCGGCCGGCGCTGAACTACTACCTGCTCTGCGCCTGGCCGGGCGAGTACGAGGATGACGCACGCTCCCGCTTCGTGAACGAGCGGATGCACGCCAACATCCAGAAGGACGGCACCTATTCCGTCATCCCGCGCATGTGGGGCGGCGTGACCAACGCGAAGGAGCTGCGCGCCATCGCCGAGGTGGTGGAGCGCTACGGCATCCCCAGCGTGAAGGTGACGGGCGGCCAGCGCATCGACCTGCTGGGCGTCCGCCGCGAGCAGCTTCCGGATGTCTGGCGCGACCTGAACGCGGCCGGGATGGTGTCCGGCCATGGCTATGGCAAGGCGCTGCGCACGGTGAAGACCTGCGTGGGCTCCGAATGGTGCCGCTTCGGCACGCAGGACAGCACCGCGATGGGCGTGGCGCTGGAGAGGATGACCTGGGGCTCCTGGCACCCCCACAAGGTGAAGCTCGCCGTCTCCGGCTGCCCGCGCAACTGCGCCGAGGCGACGATCAAGGATTTCGGCGTCGTCGCGGTGGAGAGCGGCTGGGAGCTGCATGTCGGCGGCAATGCCGGCATCCATCTGCGCGGCACCGATCTCCTGTGCAAGGTGAGCACGCCGGAGGAGGTGCTCGAATATTGCGGCGCCTTCCTCCAGCTCTACCGGGAGGAGGCGCGCTACCTGGAGCGCACGGCGCCCTGGGTCGAGCGCCTCGGCCTCGAGCATGTGAAGGCGCGGGTGGTGGAGGATGCGGAAAGCCGCCGCGCCCTGCACGCGCGCTTCCTTCACGCGCAGCGCTTCGCCCAGAAGGACCCCTGGGCCGAGCGCGCCGCGGGTGCCGATGCCGGCGCCTTCTCCACCCTCGTGCCGGCGGAGTGAGCGCCATGGAACTCGGGATCATGGATCGCGCCGGCTGGATGGAGGTCTGCGGCGTGCAGGACATCCCGCGCCAGGGCGCGCGGGTGGTCGCCACGGCGGCGCATGGCGAGGTGGCGGTGTTCCGCGCGCTGGATGACACGGTCTTCGCGCTGGAGGACCGCTGCCCGCACAAGGGCGGCCCGCTCAGCCAGGGGATCGTGCATGGCCACGCCGTCACCTGCCCGCTGCACAGCTGGGTCATCGACCTGGCCAGCGGCGAGGCGGCGGCGCCCGACAAGGGCTGCGCGCGCCGCATCCCCGTGCGCGTGGAAGGGGGGCGCGTGCTGCTGGCAGCGTCGCGGCGATGAGCGGCGCCGTCCGGACCACATGCCCTTATTGCGGCGTCGGCTGCGGTGTGCTCGCGCGGCCGGACGGCACGATCAAGGGCGATCCGGCACATCCGGCCAATCAGGGCCGCCTCTGCTCCAAGGGCGCGGCCCTGGCCGAGACGCTGGACGATTCCGGGCGCATGCTGCACCCGCTGGTCGGAGGCGCCCGCGCCTCCTGGGATGCGGCGCTCGACCGGGTGGCGGCGCGCTTCCGCGAGACGGTCGCGGCGCACGGGCCGGAATCCGTCGCCCTCTACGTCTCCGGCCAGTGCCTGACGGAGGACTACTACGTCGCCAACAAGCTGATGAAGGGCTTCATCGGCAGCGGCAACATCGACACCAACTCGCGCCTCTGCATGGCGTCCTCGGTCGCCGGCCACACCCGCGCCTTCGGCGCGGATGTGGTGCCCGGCGTCTATGAGGACCTGGAAGAGGCCGACCTGGTGGTGCTGGTCGGCAGCAACCTCGCCTGGTGCCATCCCGTGCTGCACGCGCGGCTGCAGGCGGCGAGGTCCCGGCGGGGGACGCGGGTGGTGGTGGTGGACCCGCGCGCCACCGCCACCTCCAGCGGCGCCGACCTGCACCTGGCCATCGCGCCGGGCGCCGATGTCGCCCTCTTCGCCGGGCTGCTCGGGCACCTCGCGGCCGCCGGGGCGGTGGACCATGCCTGGGTCGCCGCGCACGCCACCGGGCTGGAGGCCGCGCTGGCCGCCGTGCCGGACCGGGCGCGCGTCGCGACCATCACCGGCCTCGCGCCCGGCGACATCGCCCGCTTCTTCGACTGGTTCGCGGCGACGGAGCGCACCGTCACCGTCTACAGCCAGGGCGTGAACCAGTCCTCCGCCGGGACGGACAAGGTAAACGCCATCCTCAACTGCCATCTGGCGACAGGGCGGATCGGGCGCCCCGGCATGGGGCCGTTCTCCGTCACCGGCCAGCCCAATGCGATGGGTGGGCGGGAGGTCGGCGGCCTGGCCAACCAGCTTGCCGCGCATATGCGCTTCGACCGGCCGGAGGATCTCGACCGCGTCCGCCGTTTCTGGGGCGCGCCGAACCTCGCCCCGCAGCCGGGGCTGAAGGCGGTGGAGCTGTTCGAGGCGGTGCGCGAGGGCCGGGTGAAGGCGCTCTGGATCATCGCCACCAACCCGGCCGACAGCATGCCGCGCGCGGCGGCGGTGCGGGAGGCGCTCGCCGCCTGTCCCTTCGTCGTCGTCTCCGATTGCTGGCCCACCGACACCACGGCGCAGGCGCATGTGGTGCTGCCCGCGGCGGGCTGGGGCGAGAAGGACGGGACGGTGACCAATTCCGAGCGCCGCATCTCCCGCCAGCGCCCCTTCCGCGCCCCGCCCGGCGAGGCACGGCCGGACTGGTGGATGCTGGCGCAGGTCGCGCGCCGCATGGGCTTCGAGGCGGCCTTCGCCTGGGAATCGCCCGCCGCCGTGTTCCGCGAGCACGCCGCGCTCTCCGCCTTCGAGAATGACGGCACGCGCGTCTTCGACATCGGCGCCCTCGCCGCGCTGACCGACGACGCCTATGACGCGCTCGAGCCCGTTCGCTGGCCTTTCCCGGCGGGGGGCGGGGAGGGGGGACGCCTGTTCGCCCGCGGCGGCTTCCCGACGCCGGATGGCCGCGCGCGCCTCGTGCCCACCGTCTGGCGCCCCCTCGCGGCGCGGCCCGACGCGGAGTTCCCGCTGCTGCTCAACACCGGCCGCATGCGCGACCAGTGGCACACCATGACCCGCACCGGCCGCGTGCCCCGGCTCATGGCGCATGCCACCGCCCCCGCCGCGGCCTTCTCGCCCGGTGACGCGGCGCGGCTCGGCCTCGCCGAGGGGGGGCTGGTGCGCCTGACCAGCCCGCATGGCACGACCGTGCTGCGCGCCGCCATCGAGCCCGCGCAGCAGGCCGGCGAGATCTTCGTCCCGATGCACTGGACGGACGCCTTCGCCGCCTCCGGCCCGATCGGCCGGCTGGTGGGTGCCGCCACCGATCCCGTCTCCGGCCAGCCCGAGCTGAAGGCGACCCCGGTGCGGGCGGAGGCCGTGCCGGCGCATTGGCGCGGCGTGCTGCTGCATTGCCGCGCGATCCGCCCCGAGGGCCCGCACTGGTCCCGCGTGCCGGTGGGCACGGGCCATGCGCTGGAACTCGCCGGCACGGCGCCACTGCCGCCCGGCGCGGCGCTGCGGGATTTCGTGTCGCGCCTGCTGGAGGCTCCCCCGGGCGCCGAATGGCTCGAACTCGCCGACCCCGCGCGCGGCACCTGGCGCTTCGCCACGCTGCGGCAGGGGCGCGTCGAGGCCTGCCTCTTCCTCACCACCGGGGAGGCCGGCGCCAGCCTGCCCGGCGGCGCGGCGCTGGCCGCCCTGCTAGAGGCCCCGGTGGCCGAGGCGGCCCGCAGCGGCCTGCTGGCGGGCCGCGCGGCCACCGCCGCCTGCGCCACCGACCGCGCGGTCTGCACCTGCTTCGGCATCGGGCTCGGCGCGCTGCGCGCCGCCATCCTGGAGCGCCGCCTGACCGATGCCGAAGCCGTCGGCGCCGCCCTTGGCGCCGGCACGAATTGCGGCTCCTGCCTGCCCGAGATCAGGGAGATCCTGCGTGACATCCATGCCGATGCCGCCTGAGGCGGTGCCCACGCCCTTTCCCGTCTTCCTCGACCTCGCGGGCACCGAGGTGCTCGTGGTCGGTGGCGGCGACGTCGCGGCGGCCAAGTGCCGCCTGCTGCGGCCGGCCGGCGCCGCCATCCGGGTGGTGGACCCGGCGCCGGAGCCGGTGATCGAGGACCTCGCGGCCGCGGGGCAGGTGGCCTTGCTCCGCCGCGCCTTCGCGCCGGAGGATCTCGACGGAGCCCGCCTTTGCTACGTCGCGCTGGACGACGCGGCAGAGGCCGCGGCCGTGGTGGCCGAGGCCCGGCGACGCGGCGTGCTGGTGAATGCCGTGGACCGGCCCGCGCTCTGCGACTTCACCACCCCCGCCATGGTGCAGCGCGGCCCGGTGGCCATCGCCATCGGTACCGCCGGCCTCGCCCCCGCCCTGGCGCGCGACCTGCGCGCCCGCATCGAGGCGGCGGTGCCGCCGGCCTTCGGTGCGCTGGCGGCCTTCTGCGCCCGCTGGCGCGACCGCGTGGCCGCGGCCCTGCCGGACCGCGACCGGCGCCGGCGCCTCTGGGACGAGGTGCTGGAGGGCGCCGAGGCCGCCGCGCTGCTGGAGCGCGAGGACGCCGGCGCCGCCGATGCCGCCATGGAGGCCCGCCTGGCCCGCTCCGGCACGGCCCCGCAGCGCGGCCGCGCCAGCCTGGTGGGGGCCGGCCCCGGCGACCCGGACCTGCTCACCCTCAAGGCGCTGCGCGCCCTGACCCGCGCCGATGTGGTGCTCTACGACAAGCTCGTGGACCCGCGCGTGCTCGGCCTCGCCCGCCGCGACGCGCGCCGCATCGATGTCGGCAAGCGTTGCGGCCGCCACTCCATGAGCCAGGCCGCGATCAATGCCCTGCTGGTGCGGGAGGTGCGGTCGGGCGCGCATGTCGTTCGCCTGAAGGGGGGCGATCCCTTCATCTTCGGCCGCGGCGGGGAGGAGCTGGAGGCGCTGCGGGCCGCCGGCGCGGAGGTCGAGGTGGTGCCCGGCATCACCACGGCGCTCGCCGTCGCGGCGCGGCTGGGCGTGCCGCTGACGCATCGCGGCGCCGCGCGGGGCCTGCACCTGATCACCGCGCATGGCGCCGACGACGCGCTGCCGGCCCATGACTGGCGCGCGCTGGCGGAATCGCAGGGGACGCTGGCGGTCTATATGGGGGCGCGCACGCTGCCGCGCCTCGCCGGGGCGCTGCTGGCGGCCGGGATGGCGGCGGACACGCCCGCCATCGCCGTGGAGAATGCCAGCCTGCCCGGGGAGCGGCGCATCGCCGCGCCGCTTGCGGAGATCGCCGGGGCGGTGGCGGCGGCCGCGGTGCAGGGGCCGACGCTGGTGCTGATCGGTGCCGTCGTGGCACTCGCCGGCACCGCCACGCAACGGACGGCGGAGGCAGCGCGCCATGCCGCGTGAAGCCGGCATGGCCGTGGCCGAAGAGGCGGCGGAGGAGCATCCCTTCGCGCCCTTCATCCGCACGCTGGGGCGTGGTCCCGGCCGTTCCCGCGCGCTCACGCGCGAGGAGGCGCGCGAGGCGCTGGGAATGGTGCTGCGGCGGCAGGTGGACCCGCATCAGGTCGGCGCCTTCCTGATGCTGCTGCGCTATCGCGGCGAGGACCCGGATGAAATCGCCGGCCTGGTCGAGGCGGCGCGCGCGGCGGCGGGCTGCGGCACGACGCCCGGCCCGCAGGTGGATCTGGACTGGCCCTCCTACGGCGCCGGCCGGACGCGGGGCGCCCCGTGGTTCCTGCTCGCCGCCCTGGCGCTCGCAGGGGCGGGCCATCGCGTCCTGATGCATGGCTCGAACGAGTTCTCCTCCGGCCTCGCCGTGCCCGAGGCGCTGGCGCGGCTTGGCCTGCGCCCCGCCGGCGACCGTGCCGATGCGGCCCGCCTGCTGGAGGCCACAGGCTTCGCCTACCTGCCGCTGAGAGCGCTGAGCCCGGAACTCGATCGGCTGCTCGGCCTGCGGGAGTTGCTCGGCCTGCGCTCGCCAATCAACACGGTGGCGCGCCTGCTCGACCCCTTCGACGCGCGGGCCGGGGTGGATGGCGTCTTCCACCCGCCCTACATCGCGCTGCATCTCGCGACCGCGGAGCGGCTGGGCCGCCGGCGCCTCCTGGTGGTGAAGGGCGGCGGTGGCGAGGCGGAGCGGACCCCCCTCAAGCCGGTGACGGCGCATCTGCTCGACCAGACGCGGGGGCGCTGCGAGATCACGCTGCCTGCCACCTGCCCGGGCGAGGCGAGGCCCCCCACGGCGGAGGACATCCTCGCCGTCTGGCGCGGAGAAGCTGGCGGTGTGGCCCTGGCAACTGTGCTGGCGACGCTGTCGCTCGCCTTGCTGGCGCTTGACCCGGCTGCCGCGCCCGTCCACGCCGATGCACGTGCCGCCGAGATCTGGCGGCAGCGAGGAGGCATATAGTCGCTATCGAACGGGCGTAGGATGACGGCGCCCGCTCGCGACCGCCTGTGATCCTGCGCCGCGCCAGAGGGTGTTCGCCCCCGGTTCCCATCGCCACACTGTTTCCTTCCTGAGGACTCGCTCTCCTGACCAGCCCCCATTGACTGGTCCGGGCGAGATTTTAGTGGAGCATGGGCATTGGCGGGGCCGATGAACCGTTGGAACCGGGATGGGGCATGGGCTTGGCTCCTCCTGGCATGATCACCTCCGGGGCTGGTGGTCTGTAGCCGAGCGACGAATGGGGGCGAGCGGTGTTGTAGTGCACGCGCCACTGCTCGATCAGCACCCTGGCTTCAGCCAGCGAGTTGAACACCTCGCCGTTCAGCAGTTCATCGCGCAGCTTGCCGTTGAAGCTCTCCACATAGCCGTTCTCCCAGGGGCTGCCGGGCTCGATG
>NZ_JASIRT010000046.1 GCF_030063475.1 Roseomonas sp. E05 | reverse complement strand
GCCCGGCGGTGCCGCTCAGCGTCTCGGTCTTGGTCGTGCCGTAGATCCAGTTGGCGGGCGCGGCGCTGTCCGGCAGCGCGCCGGTGTTGGTGCTCGGGGCGGGCGTGGTCACCACCGGGATGGTCGGAGTCGTGGCAGGCTGCTCCACGACCACCGGGATGGTGTCGTCGGAGGGGCCGCTGAAAGCCGCCTTGTAGGCAGCGCCGGAATTGGGATCGCTGCCGTCCGACATCAGGCCGGGATAGGCCGCGTTCGAATCCCAGTAGGACTGGTAGGCCACATCATGGCTGTCGAACCAGTCCTGCACGAGCTTGATGTACTCGGCAGCATTGTCGCCGGTGACGCCCCACTCGGAATAGGCGGTCGGCTTGCCGTGCGCGACGGCGAAGTCCTCCAGCCACTGCAGGCCGTATTCGCGGTAGGCCATGTCCTCGAAGGCCTTCACCGGATCGGAGCCGCTGTATTCCGTCTTCCAGTAGAAATCCATGCCGATGATGTCGACATAGTCGTCGCCGGGATAGGCGGTGGAAGGGTCCATGCCGCCGGAGGCGGCGTCCACGCACCACTCGAAGACGAAACGGTCCGAGACGCTGCGGAAGGTGTCCACGAACTGGCGGTAGGCCTCGATATAGGCTTCCTCGTTCCCCTCGGCGGACCAGGCGAACCAGTCGCCGTTGAACTCCCAGCCCGTGCGAATGTAGATCGGCCCGTCGCCCTCGGTGCTGCTGGCCAGCGTCTCGGCGACGCTGCGGTAGTAGTCGTTGTAGGCGCCGGTCGCGGCCGTCGCGAGGCTCGCCGAGCCGTCATCCACGATCAGCGGCACCGACCAGAACAGATCGTCACTGGTGCCGCTCCAGAGCGTGTTGATCATCCAGGAGACGCTGCTGGTGAAGTCGGTCCAGCTGGCGCTGCCCACCACGGCATGCACCAGATCGACCTCGCGCCCCAGCCAGTTCTCGGACTGGGTCAGGTGGGAAGGCTCGTTGCCGACATAAACACCGAGGGCGGTCATGGGAGGCTCTTTCGAGGAAGTTGCCGGGCTATCCCGGACGTTTTCACTCAAAAGTGATTGATATCTGTTAAGAGAATGTTGCCGGATAAAATCAACCCATAGGCGCATTCCGGCTCTGGCGGGCTTCTAAGGCTTGCGCCCTGTTTGGCGTGGATTGCCGGGCTATCCGTCCGCTGACGGTGCCCAGCCCCATGCCCGGAGGGGAGGTGAGCCCAAGGCCAGCCGATACATCGCGCGGCTGGGATGCAACGCCGGAGCACTGGCTGGGCGGGAGAGGGCTGCTGCTGCCCGGCAACCGCCTTGTGTGCGGCGGGCAGCGCTCTTCTCAGTGCGGGAGTGGCAGAAACAGGCCCCGCATGGCGCCCGCGGCCAGGCCAGGCTTGACCCCCCTGTGACGCGCTGCATAGCCTTCGCGCACCCGCTCGCGGGCACAGGGAAGGAAACAGTCATGCAACGCCGAACGCTCCTCCAGGGAGCCGGGCTGGGCGGTCTCGCCCTTGCCTTGCCCTCCCTCTCCAGGCCAGCCCTGGGACAGAACAGCCGTGCCGGCACACTGCGCTTCGTTCCCCAGGCCAACCTGACGGCGCTCGACCCGATCTGGACCTCGGCGATCGTCACCCAGATGCATGGCTACCACGTCTATGACACGCTCTATGCGGTGAATGGCGCGCAGAAGCCGCAGCCGCAGATGGCGGAGGGCCACACCGTCTCGGATGACGGCCGGGTCTGGCGCATCCGCCTGCGGGAGGGGCTGAAGTTCCACGATGGCGAGCCGGTGCGCGCCACCGACGCCGCCGCCAGCCTGGAACGCTGGTCGAAGCGCGATCCGTTCGGCCAGCTCCTGGCCAAGGTGGTGGAAAAATGGGGCGCAACGGATGACCGCACGGTGGAGATCCGCCTGACCCGCCCCTTCCCGATGCTGCTGGACGCCATCGCCAAGCCGGACGCCAACGTCGCCTTCATCATGCCGGAGCGCGTGGCGAAGACGGATGCCAACGCGCAGCTCAAGGAGGTGGTGGGCTCCGGGCCATTCCGCTTCAAGGCCGATGAGTTCGTCGCCGGCAGCCGCGCTGTCTACACCAAGTTCGAGGGCTACCAGCCGCGCCAGGAGCCGCCGGACTGGGCCAGTGGCGGCAAGGTCGTGCATTTCGACCGCGTCGAGTGGCAGATCATGCCGGACCCTGCCACTGCCGCCGCGGCGCTGCAGGCCGGCGAGGTGGACTGGGTCGAGCAGCCGCTGAACGACCTGCAACCGGTGCTGCAACGCGACCGCAACATCAAGCTCGATACGCTGTTCCCCGCCGGCTTCCTGAGCCTGATGCGGCTGAACCACCTGCAGCCCCCCTTCGACAAGCTGAAGGTGCGGCAGGCCGTCGCGCTGGCCGTCAACCAGCCGGACTACATGCAGGTCACCATCGGCCAGGACCATTCGCTCTGGCGCGAGTGCCACAGCCTGTTTCCCTGCGGCACGCCCTACGGCACCGAGAACCTCTCGGAGCTTGCCCAGCCGCCGCGGAGCCTGGACCGTGCCAAGGCGCGGCTGGCGGAATCCGGCTATGCCGGCGAGAAGGTGGTGATCATCAACCCCACCGATTTCCCGCTGATCGGCCCGCACGGCCAGCTCACCGCCGACCTGCTGCAGCGGATGGGCATGAATATCGAGCTGGCGGAAAGCGACTGGGGCACGGTGGTGCAGCGCCGCGTCAGCCAGGAGCCGGTGGAGAAGGGCGGCTGGAGCATTTTCCACACCTACGGCTCGGCCATGGCCTATGCCAATCCCGGCGTCTCCTCGCTGGTGAAGGGTACGGGCCGGCAGGGCTGGTTCGGCTGGTACACCAGCCCGAAGATCGAGGCGATGATCCAGTCCTGGCTGGAGGCGCCGGACGAGGGCACGCGCAAGACCCTGGCCGACGAGATCAACACGATGGCGCAGGACGAGGTGGCGACCATCCCGCTCGGCCAGTTCGTCTCCCGCACGGCCTACCGCACCAACCTTACGGGCTTCGTGCAGGGCAGCATGCCCTATTCCTGGGGCGTGCAGCGCGCCTGAGGACGGCCAGGGGGCGCTGCCCCCTGGACCCCCGCCGGGGTGACAGTGTCACCCCGGACCCCGCCATCAGGGGCAGGATCCGGAAGGGGCAGCGCCCCTCCTGGCCCCGGTTTCAGGCGGTGATGCGCCGCAGCCACTCGCCCGCCCTGGCGAAGGCGCGGTCGGCGGCGCCGACATGCCCGCCGGCACGCAGGAAGCCGTGCATCGTCCCGGGGAACAGCGCCTCCTCCACCGCCACGCCCGCCGCGCGCAGGCGCTCGGCCATGGCGAAGTTCTCGCTGGCCAGCACGTCCAGCTCGGTCAGCGTCATGTGCACCGGCGGCAGGCCGCGCAGGTCGGCGCGGAGCGGGGCGGCGAAGGGGTTGAAGCGGTCCGCCTGCTGCGGCGCATAGGCATCCCAGTAGAAGCGCATCCGCTCCAGGGTCAGGCCATAGCCCTCGGCGAATTCCTGGTAGGAAGGCGTGTCGAAGCGGCTGTCATAGACGCCGTAGCCGAGCAGCAGGCCGCGCAGCCTGACCTCCGGCGCCTGCTCGCGCAGCAGCAGCGCGGCGCCGAGGGCCAGGTTGGCCCCGGCGGAGTCGCCGCCCAGCACCATGCGCGCGGCGTCCAGCCCCCACTCCGCGCCGCGCGCGGCCACCAGCCGCGCCACCCCGGCGCATTCCTCCAGCGCCTGCGGGAAGACCGCCTCCGGGCTCAGCGCATAGTCCGGTCCCAGCACGGCGCAACCCGCGGCGGCGGCATACTGGCGCATGGTGCGATCATGCGTGTCGATGCTGTTCCACACCCAGCCACCGCCATGCAGGTAGATCAGCACCGGCATAGGACCCTCGGCGGCGAGGGGGCGGTGCAGGCGGCAGGCGATGCGGCGGCCGCGCACCGGCAGCCAGATGTCGCGGCTCTCCGCCATGTCCGGCCCGCCGCCCAGGGTGAGGTTCAGCGCGTCGTTGCTGGCGCGGGCGGCGTCGAAGGGGCGCTCCAGCCGAATCGGCGGGAAGTCCTTCGCGCGGGCATCCATCATCGCCTGGAAGGCGGCCATCTCGGGATCGGTGCGGGGGTCGGTCTGGGCGTCGGGCATGGGTGACTCCGTTCTGCTTGTGCCCCGCCATTCAACGCCGGATGACCGGGAGCGCAACTCGGCGGCCGGCGCTGGACGCGACGGGGCAGCGGGCGCAGCCTCCAACGGTTCGCCCCTTTCCACCGGAGCCCCCGATGGCCGCGCAGCGACATCTGCATCTGGGCGCGTTCATGCGCCCCACCACCATTCATACCGGCGCCTGGCGCTATCCCGGCGCCTTCCCGGACGCCAACTTCAACTTCGCGCATCTCAAGCGCCTCGCGCAGACGCTGGAGCATGGCCGGTTCGACGCCTTCTTCATGGCCGACCACCTTGCGCTGCTGAACATGCCGATGGAGGCGCTGAAGCGCAGCCACACCGTCACCTCCTTCGACCCGCTGACGCTGCTGCCGGCCCTGGCGGCGGTGACGGAACGGATCGGCCTGATCGCCACGGCCTCGACCACCTTCAACGAGCCCTACCATATCGCGCGCAAATTCGCCTCGCTGGATTATCTGAGCGGCGGCCGCGCGGGCTGGAACATCGTGACCACCTCCAACCCCGATGCGGCGCTGAACTTCGGCCTGGAGGAGCATGTCGAGCACGGCGAGCGTTACCGCCGCGGCCGCGAGTTCTTCGACGTGGTCACCGGGCTGTGGGACAGCTGGGCCGACGACGCCTTCCTGCGCGATCAGGAGCAGGGCCTGTTCTTCGATCCGGCCAGGCTGCATGTGCTGGATCACAGGGGCGAGCACTTCAAGGTGCGCGGCCCGCTCAACGTGGCGCGGCCGGTCCAGGGCTGGCCGGTGATCGTGCAGGCCGGCGCCTCGGAGGCGGGCCGTCAGCTCGCCGCCGAGACCGCCGAGGTGATCTTCGCCGCCACGCCGACGCTGGCCGACGGGCAGCGCTTCTACCGCGACGTGAAGGGGCGCCTGGCGGCGCTTGGCCGCGCGCCGGAGCACCTGAAGATCCTGCCCGGCGCCTTCGTGGTGGTCGGCGAGACGCCGGAGGAGGCGCGCGCCAAGCGAGCGAAGCTGGACAGCCTGGTCTATTACGAGAGCGGCATCGCCGCGCTCTCCATCGCGCTCGGGCTGGACGCCTCGGGCTTCGACCCGGACGGCCCCCTGCCGGAAATCCCGCCGAGCAATGCCAGCCAGAGCGGCCGCGAGCGCGCCATCGCGCTGGCGCGGCGCGAAGGGCTGACGGTGCGGCAGCTGGCGCAGCGGCTGGGCGGCTATGCCGGGCTGGCGATGGTCGGCACGCCGGCCATGATCGCCGGCCAGATGGAGGAGTGGCTGCACGGCGAGGCCTGCGACGGCTTCAACGTGATGTTCTCGCACCTGCCGGGTGGGCTAGAGGATTTCGTCGGCCAGGTGGTGCCGGAGCTGCAGCGGCGGGGCCTGTTCCGGCGCGACTACGAGGGCCTCACGCTGCGCGAGCATCTTGGCCTGCCGCGGCCGGCGAACCGCTTCTTCCCGGGCTGAGCCAGCCCCTGCCGCCGCCCCGGCAGCACGCGCCCGTGCTGCCGGGGCGGGAGCGGGGTGCTTGACCCGCGCCTCCCCTTCTGTCCCGATCTGCCGCATGACCGCTGACAACCCGCTCCTCGCCCCCTGGACCACGCCCTTCGGCCTGCCGCCTTTCGACACCATCCGGCCCGAACACTTCCCCGACGCCTTCGGGCAGGCGATGCAGGCGCATCTCGATGAGATCGCCGGCATCGGCGCCGATCCGGCCGTGCCGAGCTTCGCCAACACGATCGAGGCGCTGCAGCGCAGCGGCCGCGACCTGACACGGGTGCAGGCGGTGTTCTCCAACCTCGTCGTCAGCCAGGGCGGGGCGGCGCTGGAGGCGCTGGACCGCGACTGGTCGCCGCGCCTCGCCCAGCACGGGATGCGCGTGGCGCTGGACCCGGCGCTCTTCGCGCGCGTCGAGGCCCTCTACGCGCGGTGCGAGGCGCTGGGGCTGGCGGAGGACCAGCGCCGATTGCTGGAGCGCACGCATCTCGGCTTCATCCGCAGCGGCGCGGCGCTGGATGCGGCAGGCAAGGCGCGGATGGCCGCGATCACCGAACGGCTGGCCGTGCTGCACACCGCCTTCGGTCAGAACGTGCTGCACAACGAGAAAACCTGGTCCCTGCCGCTCGCCGAGACGGACCTGGACGGCCTGCCCGACTTTGCACGCGCCGGCGCGGCCGAGGCGGCGGCGGAGCGCGGCCTGCCCGGCTATGCCATCACCCTGGCGCGCTCGCTGATCGAGCCCTTCCTGACTTTCTCCGCCCGGCGCGACCTGCGGCAGGTGGCGCATGCGGCCTGGGTGGCGCGCGGCACGCATCCCGGCGCGCATGACAACCGCCCGCTGATCCCGGAGATCCTGGCGCTGCGGCGCGAGCGGGCGCAACTGCTGGGCTATCCCGGCTTCGCCGAGTTCCGGCTGGCCGACAGCATGGCGGGCTCGGTGGAGGCGGCCGAGGGGTTGCTGGCCGAGGTCTGGGAGCCTGCCCGGCGCAAGGCGGCGGCGGAGCGCGACCGGCTGCTGGCCGTGGCGCGGGCCGAGGGGCTGGAAGGGCCGCTGCAGCCCTGGGACTGGCGCTACTACGCCGAGAAGGTGCGCCGCGCCGACTACGACCTCGATGAGACCGAGCTGAAGCAGTATTTCGTGCTGGAGAACATCCAGCAGGCCGCCTTCGACACGGCCTCGCGGCTTTTCGGCCTGGAGTTCGTGCCGCAGCCCGGCCTGCCGGCCTACCATCCGGATCTGCGCGTCTATGAGGTGCGCGACGCCGGGGGGCATGTCGGCCTGTTCCTGGCCGACCCCTATGCGCGGCCCGACAAGCGCTCCGGCGCCTGGATGAGCAGCTACCGCGACCAGGAGGCGATGGATGAGGCTATCTCGCCCATCGTCGTCAACAACAACAATTTTGCTCGTGCCACGCCGACGCTGCTCAGCTTCGACGACGCCGAGACGCTGTTCCACGAGTTCGGCCATGCGCTGCACGGGCTGCTCAGCCGGGTTCGTTATCCCGCGCAGTCCGGTACCTCGGTGCGGCGCGATTTCGTCGAGCTGCCCTCGCAGATCTACGAGCACTGGATCGCCCTGCCGGAGACGCTGCGCCGCTACGCCCGCCATCACGCGACCGGCGCGCCGATCCCGGAGCGGCTGATCGAGCGGCTGCTCGCCGCGCGCAGCTTCAACCAGGGTTTTGCCAGCGTGGAATACACGGGCTCGGCGCTGATCGACATGGCGCTGCACCGCCACCCCGCGCCGGAAAGCCTGGACATCGACGCCTTCGAACGGGACTTCCTGGCGCGCATCGGCATGCCGCCGGAGATCGGCCTGCGGCACCGCCCGGCGCATTTCCAGCATCTCTTCGCCGGCGGCGGCTACGCGGCCGGCTACTACTCCTATCTCTGGTCGGAAGTGCTGGACGCGGACGGCTTCGAGGCTTTCGAGACGGCCGGCGATCCCTTCGAGCCGGCTATCGCCGCGCGCCTGCGGCAGCTGCTCAGCGCCGGCGACACGCGGGACCCGATGCAGCTCTACGTCGCCTTCCGCGGCCGCCCGCCCAGCACCGCAGCGCTGCTGCGCAACCGCGGGCTGGCGGCGTAGCGGCAGCGGGCCGCAGCGACCGCGCCGCGGCCCGGCGCCTCAGAGCATCGGCCTCCCGCCGGTGACCGGGATCAGCGCGCCGGTGATGTAGCTCGATTCCGGCGCCGCCAGCATGACGTAGGCGGCGGACAGCTCGACCGGCTGGCCTGCCCGCCCCATCGGCGTGTTCTTGCCGAACTCCGCCACATGGTCGGCTGGCATGGTGGAGGGGATCAGCGGCGTCCAGATCGGGCCGGGCGCCACGGCGTTCACCCGGATGCCCTTCTCCGCCACGAGTTGCGCGAGGCCGGCGGTGAAGTTGGCGATCGCCCCCTTGGTGGTGGCATAGGCCAGCAGCGAGGGGGAGGGGCTCTTGGCGTTGATCGAGCTGGTGTTGATGATCGTGCTGCCCGGCTTCATCTGCGGGATCGCCGCCTTGCACAGGTAGAACTGGCTGTAGATGTTGGTGCGGAAGGTGACGTCCCATTCCTCCGCGCTGATGTCCTCGATGCTGCTGAACGAGGCCTGGTGCGCGGCGTTGTTGACGAGGATGTCGAGCTTGCCGAACTCCTTCAGCGCACGCTCGACGAGGCTCTTGCAGTAGGCCTCGTCCTTCACGTCGCCTGGCACCAGCACCGCCTTGCGGCCCGCCTGCTCCACCCAGCGCGCAGTCTCTTTCGCATCCTCGTGTTCATTGTAGTAGGAGATCAGCACGTCCGCGCCTTCGCGCGCGAAGGCGATGGCGACGGCACGGCCGATGCCGGAATCGGCACCAGTGATGATCGCCGCGCGGCCCTGCAGACGGCCGCTGCCCTTGTAGCTTTCCTCGCCATGGTCAGGCTTCGGGTCCATCGCGCCCGTTGAGCCCGGCATGTCCTGTTGCTGCTTCGGCTGCGGGGGCTTCGGAGGATTGTTGATCTGTGTGCCTGCCACGGTTCTGCTCCTGCGGATTTTCGGGATGCAATGCCGGCCGCACCGGAAAGTGACCCTCGCCCTCCGCCGGCCGCCACCGGTCCTGTCCTTATCGCCGGGTGCTCCGAAAGGTTGCCGCATGGCAGCCCGGCTGCGGCATTCTGAAGGCGTTCCAACCCGCTCAGGCGGAGCCCAAAAGCGGGGAGGCCGTCGCCTCCCCAGGGAGACAGCGCCTCCCAGCGGCCATGCATGCGCCGGCTCAGATCAAGGCCACGTGCCTTGTCACTCGACGCGGGCGCCGGAGATCCGCACCAGCTCCGCCCATTTCACCAGTTCAGCCCCGATGAAGCTGGCGAACTCCTCCGGCGTGCTGCCGGCGGGAATGCTGCCCTGCTGCGCGAGCTTCTCCTGCAGCTGCGGCGTTCGCAGGAGGGCGTTGGTCTCCTGCGCGATGCGCTCGATCGCCGCCGGGGGCGTTCCGGCTGGCGCCAGCAGGCCATTCCAGAGCCGAATCTCGTAGCCCGGCAGGAAATCGGCGAGAGGAGGTGTCTCCGGCAGCAGCGGGGAGCGTTGCTTTGTGGTGATGGCCAGCGCGCGCAGGCGGCCGGCTCGCACATGCTCCAGCACCTCGACCAAAGGGCTGAACAGCAGCTGGAGCTTGCCGCCGAGCAAGTCCGTTACTGCCGCGGCGCCGCCGCGATAGGGCACATGCATCATCCGCAGGTCGGCACGCGCGGCAAAGAGGGCGGCGGCGAGATGCTGCGAGGAACCGGCGCCGGCGCTGCCGTAGTTCAACTCTCCCGGCCGGGCGCGGGCGCGGGCGATCAGGTCCTGCACCGTGTCGATTCCCTCCGACGCCGGCACCACCAGGAGATTGGGAATGAAGGCGGTGAGGGTGATCGGCGCGAAGTCCCGCCGCACGTCGAAGGGGAGGGACTTGTAGAGCGCGGGATTGGTGGCGTGGGTGGTGCTGGTGGTCAGCAGCAGGGTGTAGCCATCCGGCTCCGCCCGCGCGACAGCCTCGCTGCCGATATTGCCGCCCGCGCCGGCGCGGTTCTCCACCACGACCGGCTGGCCGAGCCGCGCTCCCAGCGCCTCGGCCAGCAGGCGCGCGGTGACGTCGGTGCTGCCGCCGGCACCGAAGGGAACCACAAGGCGGATGGGGCGGGTGGGCACCCACGCCGACGGTGCCGCGCGGGCCGCCTGCGCAGGCAGCAGGGCGGCCAACAACGACAGCAGGTGGCGACGCTGCATGATCCTTCTCCTCCCAGGTTCGTTGTTGGGCGGCAGGTCCTTGTGGCCCGCCGCCGTGAGCCTCGCCTGCGATCAGGCGAGATGCGCCTCCGGGCCGAGGATCGACTCCCGCATGCGCGCCTGCAGCAGCGCGCCTTCGCGCGGCGGCAGCACCAGCTTGAGCGTCTCGGCATCGATCTTGATCTGGGCGAAGAGCGGCCCGGACTTCTCATGGATCGCCCTGCGCAGCGGCGCGACCTCCTCCGCGCCACGGATGCTGAAGACCCGCGGGATGCCGGCCGCCCCGGCCATGCCCGCCAGATTGACGCCAGCGCCGGTATGGGTCGGCTGCATTCCGGTCTCGCCATAGTGCTCGTTGTCCAGCACGACGACCGAGAGATTCGGCGGCCGCGCAACGGCGATGGTGGCCAGCGCACCGATCCCCATCAGCATCTCGCCGTCGCCGGTGATGACCAGCACGGGCAGCGAAGGCTGCGCCAGGGCGAGGCCGAGGCCGATGGTGGCGGCCGAGCCCATGCCTCCCCAGAGCGGCAGGTTGCGCGGATGGTCGCCGGCCGCGGTGATGTCCCAGGCCGGCGCACCGAGCCCGGCGATCACCAGAAGCTCGCCGCGATCGGAAAGCAGGGTGGAGACGACCTCGCGCCGGCGGAGCGTGCCGGAGGATTTCGGTGCCATGGCTCACTCCTTGCCGAAGGTCTTGGCGCCGAGCACGCGCTGGCCGATCAGCGCCGCCGTCGGACGGAAAGTGTTGAAGGCCAGCCGTAGCGTGGCGTCGGCGGTCGGCACGATGTCATCGGCATGGTCGGCGCGCCGCACCAGCGTGCCCATGGCTTCCAGCACGGCCTGGGTGGCGTTGCCCATGGGCACCTGGGCCGGGTTGAACTCGCCGAAGTCGCCACGCATGGTGACCAGCATCGGCATCGGCGTGCGGTGCAGGATGCTGAGCGAGAGCATGTTGATGCAGTTGCCGACGCCGGAACTCTGCATCAGCAGAACGCCGCGCTCGCCGCCCAGCCAGGCACCGAGTAGCAGGCCGATACCTTCCTCCTCGGTGGTCAGCGAGATGGCCTTGATCGCCGGATCAGCCTGGCAGCGGCGGATCAGCCGCGAGTGCCCGGCATCCGGCACGAAGGCAACCTGCCGGACGTGATGCGCCTTCAGCAGGTCAAAGAGCGCGTCGGGCCAGCTGGCCGTGTCGCTTGGCGCCACGTCCATTCCGTGTGTGTCCACCCATGCCCTCCCGTTTCTTTCAGCCGGGTTGCCGGGCGCGCGGCGCGGGCCATGGAGTGATCGCGGCCCTTTCCCCGGCCACTTTGTTGCAGCGGCCGAGGCAACTTTGGAGGCTGGAATGATTGTCTGTCAATACTGGGGCTGCGATGCCGAGCAAGTGCGCTGAGGCATGGCGCCCAAGGCGCGTGGTACGCGCGGCATCCTTGTCGTCCGAGAGCGAAATTCCTGGAGGCGCCGGACAACTTCCGCTTCGTACCCCGGCGGCAGAAAAGCGTTGCCACCTCGTACCATGCTCTGTCTAATGCCCGCGGGACTTTCGTCGAAGAATGGAAGACCGGAGGAAAACGCCATGGTTGGGCACCCGGAGCGCCGGGGCCGTCGCCCATGCTGATCTATATGCTGCGACGACTCGGCTTTGCGCTCGTCACCTGCCTTTTCATCTCTGTGCTCACCTTCGTCATCATCCGCCTGCCGCCGGGTGATTTCGTTGATGCCTATATCGCGAATCTCGCCGCCAGCGGCAGCTCGATCTCCGTTGATCAGGCGGCGGCCATGCGGCACGAATACGGGCTCGACCGTTCGGTCCTCGTTCAGTACTGGAACTGGATGAGCCGCGTCCTGCGGGGCGATTTCGGCGTCTCCATGATGTGGCGCCGGCCGGTCACGGAGGTGATCGGCGACCGTCTTTGGCTCACCATGGTGGTCTCCGTCGCCGCACTGTTCCTGACATGGCTGATCGCCCTGCCGATCGGCATCTACTCGGCGGTCCGGCAGTATTCCTTCGGCGACTATGTCTTCACGATGCTGGGATTCATCGGGCTGGCCATGCCCAATTTCCTCCTGGCGCTGATCCTGATGTATTTCGGCTTCCGCTATTTCGGCCTGAATGTCGGCGGCCTGTTCTCCGCCGAATACGTGCAGGCCCCCTGGAGCCTCGCGCGGGCCTGGGACTTGATGAAGCACCTGCCGCTGCCGGCCGCTGTGCTGGCACTGGCCGGCACGGCGCAGCTCATCCGCATCATGCGCGCCAACCTGCTGGACGAGCTGCGCAAGCCCTATGTCGTCACCGCGCGCGCCAAGGGGCTGACCGAGCGGCGCGCCATCCTGAAATATCCGGTGCGGGCCGCGCTCAATCCCTTCGCCAGCTCGATCGCCTATCTGTTCCCCTATCTCGTCTCCGGAAGCATCATCGTCTCGCTGGTGCTCGGCCTGCCGACCGTGGGGCCGCTGCTGCTGCAGGCGCTGGTGGCGCAGGACATGTTCCTGGCCGGCGCCATCGTCATGCTGCTTGGTCTGATGACGGTGATCGGCACGCTGATCTCGGACCTGCTGCTGATGTGGATCGACCCGCGCATCCGTCTGGAGGGGCGCTGATGAGCGCGACCGCCGCCGGCGATCCGCCGGCCACTGCCACCGAGGCGCGCTTCGCCGAAGCGACGCAGCTGCAACTGACCTGGTGGCGCTTCCGCCGCCACCGGCTGGCGCTGGCGAGCCTGGTGGTCGTCGCGTTGTTCTATGCCGTCGCCGCCTTCGCCGACTTCCTGGCGACCAACGACCCGCATGCGACGGATGCGCGCCGCAGCTTCATCCCGCCGCAGGGCATCCATCTCTTCGACGAGAACGGCTTCAACCCGCATGTCTATGGCCTGCGCGGCGTGCGTGACATGCGGACCTTCAAGCTGACCTACGCGCCGGATGCATCCCGCAAGCTGCCGGTGCGGCTCTTCGTGCGCAGCTATGACTACGACCTGCTCGGCCTCTTCCCGACCAATATCCACCTCTTCGGCGTGCAGGGTGCCAAGCCGGGGGAGGGCATCTTCCTCTTCGGCACCGACCAGCTCGGGCGCGACCTCTATTCCCGCATGATGGTGGCAACCCGCGTCTCGCTCTCCATCGGTCTCGCGGGCGTGCTGCTCAGCCTCTTCCTCGGCGTGCTGCTGGGCGGCATCTCCGGCCTCTATGGCGGCTGGGTGGACACGCTGATCCAGCGCCTGATCGAGCTGCTGCGCTCGGTGCCGACCATCCCGCTCTGGATGGGGCTGGCGGCGGCGCTGCCCAACACCTGGAGCGTCACGCAGGTCTATTTCGCCATCACGCTCATCATTTCGCTGATCGGCTGGACCGATCTCGCCCGCGTGGTGCGCGGACGCTTCCTGGCGCTGCGCGAGGAGGATTTCGTCGTTGCGGCGGAACTCGCCGGGGCCAGCCAGGGGCGCATCATCTTCCGCCACATGCTCCCCTCCTTCGCCAGCCACATCATCGCGGCAACGACGCTGGCCCTGCCGGCCATGATCATCAGCGAAACCTCGCTGAGCTTCCTCGGCCTCGGCCTGCGGCCGCCGGCGGTGAGCTGGGGCATCCTGCTGCAGGACGCGCAGAACATCCAGGTGCTCTCCGGCGCGCCCTGGCTGCTGCTGGCGGCGGTGCCGGTGACGGTGGTGATCCTGGCCTTCAACTTCCTCGGGGATGGATTGCGCGATGCGGCAGACCCTTATGGCTGAGCGTGTCGCCCTGGCGGTGCGTGACCTCGCCGTGCAGTTCGGCAGCGAACAGGGCGTGGTACGCGCGCTGGACGGTGTGAGCTTCGACCTGCGCGCCGGCCGTACCCTCGGCATCGTCGGCGAGAGCGGCTGCGGCAAGAGCGTGACCGCGCGCTCGATCCTGCGCATCCTCGACCGCCCCGGCATCATTTCCGGCGGCCGCATGCTGCTGGACCCCGGCAGCCCGGCCGAGACCGACCTCGCCCGGCTCAAACCGGACTCGCGGCAGATGCGCGCGGTGCGCGGCGGCCGCATCGGGTTGATCTTCCAGGAGCCGATGACCGCGCTCAGCGTGCACTACACGGTCGGCAACCAACTCATCGAGGCGGTGCGGCAACACAGTGCCGCCTCCGCCGCCGAGGCCCGCGCCCGCGCCATCGAACTGCTGCGCGAGGTCGGAATTCCACGCCCGGAGGCGCGCATCGGCGCCTATCCCTTCGAGCTGAGCGGCGGGCTGCGGCAGCGTGTCGGCATCGCCATGGCGCTGGCCGGCGAGCCGGACATTGTCATCGCCGACGAGCCGACCACGGCCCTCGATGTCACCACCCAGGCGCAGATCCTGGCCCTGCTGAAGCGGCTGCAGGCGGAGAAGGGCATCTCGCTCATGCTGATCACGCACGACATGGGCGTGATCGCGGAAATGGCCGATGAGGTGGCGGTGATGTATCTCGGGCGCGTTGTCGAGTTCGCGCCAGTGCGGGAGCTCTTTGCCGCACCGCGCCATCCCTATACCCGCGCCCTGTTGCGCGCGGTGCCGAGCATCCTGGCGACGCCGCGCCAGCGGCTTTCCACCATTGGTGGCGCGGTGCCGCATCCCGGCATGCGCCCGACGGGCTGTGCCTTCCACCCGCGCTGCGGCGAGCGTCTGGGCGCGGTCTGCATGGAGCGCAGGCCGGCGCCGGTGCCGCCCGGCCAGGCCGGGGCCAGCTGCTTCCGTGAAGAGGAGGTGGCGGCATGAACGTGCTGGAAGTGCAGGACCTGCGGAAACACTATCCGATCCGCGCTGGCCTGCTGCGGCGGGAGGTCGGGCGGGTCCGCGCGGTGGATGGCGTCAGCTTCCACATCGCCCGTGGCGAGACCCTGGCCCTGGTGGGTGAGAGCGGCTGCGGCAAGACCACCGTCTCGCGCTGCATTCTGCGCGCCCTGACGCCCAGCGCGGGCGCGATCCGCTTCACGCCGGAGGAGGGGCGCGAGGTCGATCTTGCCACCCTGCCGAAGCGGCAGATGCGACCGCTGCGGCGGCACATCCAGATGATTTTCCAGGACCCCTATGCCTCGCTGAATCCGCGCATGATGGTGGGCGACATCATCACCGAGCCGCTCAAGGTGAATGGCGTGCCGGCGGCGGAGCGGCGCGAGCGCCTGATGGAGCTGCTGGACCTCGTGCAGATGCCGCCTGCCGCGCGCAGCCGCTTCCCGCATGCCTTCAGCGGCGGCCAGCGGCAGCGCATCGGCATCGCCCGCGCCCTGGCGCTGCACCCGCGGCTCGTGGTGGCGGACGAGCCGGTTTCGGCGCTCGACGTCTCCGTGCAGGCGCAGATCATCAACCTGCTGCTCGACCTGCAGGACCGGCTCGGCCTTTCCATGCTGTTCGTTGCGCATGACCTCAGCGTGGTCCGGCATGTCAGCGACCGGGTGGCGGTGATGTATGTCGGGCGGATCGTCGAGGTGGCGCCGACGGATGCCCTGTATCGCGCACCGCGCCATCCCTACACGGAGGCGCTGCTCGCCGCCGTGCCGGCGCCGGACCCGGAACGGCAGCAGCGCCGCGAGGCGGCCCGCGGCGAGGTGGCCGATCCTGCCAATCCGCCGCCCGGCTGCGCCTTCCATCCCCGCTGCCCCTATGCCGTGGAGCGCTGCCGCGTGGAGCGGCCGGAGCTGACGGCGACGGAATCGGGGCGCTGGGTCAGTTGCCATCGCGCCCGTGAGCTCGACCTCGCCGGCGTCAGTTGAACAAGAGCAGGGGAGGACATCATGCTGCGACGGAGGGAGCTGGGGCTTGTCGCGCTCGCCGGATGGGCGGGCAGCGCATACGCGCAGTCCAGCGGCGGCTTTCATGATTCCGGTCTGGTCGGCAAGCTGGAGGGGCCGGAGATCCTCACCGACCCGGCGCAGCGGCCGAGGCAGTTCAAGGAGGCGCCGATGCTCGCCGAGCAGGTGCGCGCCGGCAGGCTGCCGCCGGTCGAGCAGCGCCTGCCGCAGGACGTCATGGTGGTGAAGCCGCTGCGCAGCCTGGGCAGGTATGGCGGCACCTGGCGCCGCGGCTTCATCGGACCGGGCGACAGCGAGAACGGCAACCGGCTGATGTCCGCCGACAAGCCGCTCTTCTTCAACGAATCGGGCACCGAGCTGCGGCCCTGCCTGGTACGGGACTGGGACGTGAGCGACGATGGCCGGCGCATCACCCTGCATCTGCGGCGCGGGCTGCGCTGGTCCGACGGCACGCCCTGCACCGCCGATGACTGGATGTTCTGGTTCGATGACCTTTACAGCAACCGCGACCTGGTTCCCGCGCCGGCACCCGAGCTGGCCTCCAACGGCAAGCCGGGCCGCATGGTGAAGGTGGACGAGGCCACCATCGCCTTCGAGTTCGAGGAGCCTTATTTCCTCTTCCCGCAGATGCTGGCCGGCGACACGCTGGTGGGTGGCGGCAGCACGCGGCTGCAGTCCGATGGCCGCACCTATGCGCTCTATGCGCCGATGCACTACCTGAAGCAGTATCTGCCGAAATACACGCCGGTGGACGAGCTGACGCGGCAGGCCAAGGCGGCCGGCTTCGGCAACTGGGTGGAGCATTTCAAGTTCAGGTCCGACTGGCGGCTGAACCGCGAGGTGCCGACACTCTGCGCCTGGCGCATGGTGCAGCCGATCAACACCCAGCTCTGGGTGCTGGAGCGCAACCCCTACTTCTATGCGGTGGACAGCGAAGGCCAGCAGCTCCCCTATATCGACCGCGTCCAGATGACGCTCGCCGAGAACCCGGAAGTGGTGAACCTGCGCGCCGTCGCCGGCGAGTATGATTACCAGGAGCGCTTCATCGACCTCGGCAAGCTGCCCGTCCTGATCGAGAACCAGGACCGCAGCGGCTATCGCGTGCATCTCGATCTCGGCTTCAACGGTGCCGATTCCGCGCTCTACCCGACGCTGACCTATACGGAGGATGCGGAGATCGGCAAATGGCTGCGCAACGCCGATTTCCGCCGCGCCCTGGCGCTCGGCATCGAGCGCGAGCAGCTCAACGAGGCCTTCTGGCTCGGCCTCGGCACGCCGGGCTCGGTGGTCCCGGACGAGACCATGCCGCAGAGCCCCGGCGAGGAATGGCGGCGCAAATGGTCCACCCACGACCCCGCGCAGGCCATCAAGCTGCTCGACAAGATCGGCCTGAAGAAGGACAGCGAAGGCTTCCGCCTGCGCGGCGACAATGGCCAGCGGCTGCGCCTGGAGATCGCGGTCGCGCAGACGCTCTCTCCCACCTGGCCGCAGCAGGCCGAGATGGTGGTGCAGCACTGGCGCAAGATCGGCATCACCGCCGATGTCAAGGTGATGGAGCGGAGCCTCTGGTACACCCGCGCCTATGCCGACCAGCACCAGATCGCGCTCTGGACCAACAATGGCACCGAGAACCTCTACCTCTTCCCGCGCTATGTCCTGCCGGTGGACCCGCTGGGCGGCGTCATGAGCAATGCCTATGCCGCCTGGTACGCCTCCAACGGCGTGAACGGCCAGGAGCCGGCCGAGCCGGAGATGCGCCGCGCCTTCGCGCTGATGCGCGCCGCGACCAGCCAGAAGGAGGCCGAGCGCAACGAGACGGCGAAGGAGATCTGGAAGCTGGCGGTGGATCAGCAATGGGGCATCGGGCTGGTCGGCCTCTCGCCCGCCTTCATGGGCGTGCGGGTGGTGAACCGGAAGCTGGAGAACGTGCCTGCGCGCACCGCCATCTCGCAGCATTGCCGCACCCCCTGGGGCGGGCATCCGGAGCAATGGTACTTCACCTGAGCCGCCCTCCCGCGACCCGGGATCGGTGAAGGAGGCGGCCGATATCTGCGGCCGCCCCGGCTGCGGGTGGACAACAGGAGCGCGGAACGCGATCCTCCCCGCAACGAAAGACAGGAGGATGTCCATGACCCGCCCCATCGCAACCGGCCGGCGGCTCGGCCGGCGCGCCCTGCTGCAGGCCGCCCCGGCAGTGCTCGCCGCCCCCGCCTTCGCACAGTCCGCCGCCAACTGGCCCGACCGTCCCGTGCGCGTCATCGTGCCCTGGCCGCCGGGCGGCGGCGCCGACACGGTCGGGCGCATCCTGTTCACCCATGTCTCGGAGGCGATGCGCACCTCCTTCGTCATCGAGAACCGGCCCGGCGCCGCCGGCGCGGTGGGCGCCGCGGTGGCCGCGCGCGCGGAGCCAGACGGCTATACCGTGCTTTACGACTCGACGCCGCAGACGATCAATCCGGCGCTGCGCTCCGACCTGCCCTTCGACCTCTGGCGCGACCTGCGCCCGGTCTTCCTGGCTGCCGTGGTACCGAACCTGCTGATCGCCACCAACTCGGCGCCGGCGAAGACCTTGCCGGAGCTGATCGCCGCCGCGAAGGCGACGCCGGGCGGGCTGAACATCGGCTCCTCCGGCACCGGCTCGGCGCAGCACATGGCGCTGGAGCTGTTCCGGTTGGCGGCGGGCATCCCGGCCAATCACGTGCCCTATCGCGGCGGCGGCCCGCTGGCCAATGACGTGATCGGTGGGCAGATCCTCTACGGCTTCGCCAATGCCTCGGGAGCGGTCGGCCATGTGAAGGGCGGCTCGGTGCGCGCGCTCTGCCATACCGGCAATGGCCGCCTCGCCTCGCTTCCCGACGTGCCGCCGATGTCCGATACGCTGCCCGGCACCGTGGCCTTCGAATGGAACGGCGCCTTCGTGCCCACCGGCACGCCGGACGCCGTCGTCACGCGGCTGAACGAGGCACTGAACGCCGCCGTCCGCGCGCCGGCGGTCGCCACGCGCCTTGCCGAGCTGAATGTCGGCACCCGTCCCAACACGCCGGAGGAGTTCACCGCCTTCCTGCACAGCGAGTGGGACAAGTGGCACCGCGTGGTGCGCGACGGCAACATCCGCGTCGATTGAGGCACCCCGTGACCGTTCCCACTCCCGGCCCCGATCCGCGTCCCGAGCCGGTCTCGCCCGCGCCGCCACCCGGCGGCTGGGACTGCCACGCGCATATCTTCGGCCCCTCGGACCGCTTCCCCTATGCCGAGGGGCGCGGCTACACGCCGCCCGACGCGCCACCGGCGCATTTCCTGCGCCACCTGGATGCGCTGGGCCTGGCCCGCGGGGTGGTGGTGCAGGCCAATGCGCATGGCCTCGACAACCGCGCCATGCTGGCGGCCCTGGCGGCGGCGCCGGAGCGGCTGCGCGGCGTCGCCATCACCCCCGCCGGCACCGACGCGGCGACCCTGCGCGACTGGCACCGCGCGGGGGTGCGCGGCCTGCGCTTTCACCTCTTCCATCCCGACCACCGCCCGGGTTACCGGCGCGGGGTCGGCTGGGAGGCGGTGGAGGCGCTGCTGCCGGCCATGCTCGAACTGGGCTGGCATGCGCAGTTCTGGGCCGATGCACGGGTGCTGCCGGGTGAGGAGGCGCGGCTGGCGCGGCTCGCGGCCCGCTTGCCGGTGGTGTTCGACCATTTCGGCGAGAGCAATGCGCAAGAGGGCCTGGAGGCGCCGGGATTCCGGGCGCTGCTGCGTCTGGTGAGGGAGCATGGCGCCTGGGCGAAGCTCTCGGCGCCCTATCGCGTCTCGCTGCGCGGACCCGACTATCCGGACGCCCGGCCGCTGCACGATGCGGTGCTGCGCGCTGCACCGGAGCGGGTGGTCTGGGGCAGCGACTGGCCGCACCCGCAGATTCCGGCGGAGCGGATGCCGAATGACGGCCGGCTGCTGAACCTGCTGCTGGCCTGGACGCCGGACCCGGTGGACCGGGAACGGGTATTGGTGCGCAACCCGGAGCGGCTCTACGGGGGCTGAGGCGTCGCCTCAGTCCGCCAGGCCGAGGCGGCTGCCCAGCACCGCCACGGCCTGCATCTCCGCGAAGACGGCGCGAAGCTCTTCGGCCACGGCATGCCGTCCTTCCGGCCCGGCGAGGGAACCGATGGCGATGAGCGTACGGAGCCGCACGGCGGCTTCGGCGTGATGCGCCGCCACGAGGTTTTCGAAGGCGCCCTGAAGCCGGGCGCCGCCTGTTTCGATCAGCGTGTTGTCCATGTCCATCGCACCAGCCCCCTGCGGAGAGGGAGCTTAGCGAGGCGGGATTGAGGAAGGTTTAAAGACATACGGAAGGGAATTTCGCCCCTCAACGCCCTTCCTGCAGATGGATGGCGGGGTCCGGGGTGACCCTGTCACCCCGGCGGGGTTTCAGGGGCGGAGCCCCTGGCTTCCGTCATCTCGCCGAGCAGCGCCGCGTCGATCTGCGACAGCAGCCGCGTGAAATCCACCGGCTTCGGGTGGTAGTCGTCGCATCCGGCCTCGATCACCTTGGCCCGGTCCCCCGCCATGGCGTGGGCAGTGAGCGCGATGATCGGGATGCGTGCTGTCGCCGCCTCGCCGCGCAGGGTGCGGGCAACGGTCCAGCCATCCATCACCGGCAGGTTCATGTCGAGCAGGATGACGTCCGGCTGCTCGCTGCGCGCCTTGTCCAGCCCGTCCTGGCCGTCATGCGCCAGCGCCACCTCGAAGCCGCGCCGGCGCAGGCGGCGCGAGAGGAAGTCCCACAGTTCCTCGTGGTCCTCGACCAGCAGGATCTTCGTCATCGCGCTTCTCCTTCCGTGGTGGCGGCGGCCAGGCGGGGCGGGGCCGCCGCCGCGAGGCGCCGCAGTTCCTGGACCAGATCCCCGGGGATGCCGTCCTCGCCCGGCGGCAGCTCGTGCACGGCGGCGCGCAGGCGGCGCAGCTCTCCCTCGTCCACCCCGCCGCCGGTAAGGGCAATGATAGGCAGGCCGCGTCCCTCCGGCCGCCGGCGCAGCTCCTGGATCAGCGCGAAACCATCCCCGGCGCCATTGCCCTGCACCTCGACGAGGAGCAGGGCCGGCATGGGCCGCGCTGCCACCCGCTCCAGGGCGCCGGCGGCGTCCTCGGCTTCCTCCACCGTCCAGCCCTCGCGCTCCAGCAGGCGGCGCAACTCGGCGCGCTGCTCGCTGTCGCGGTCCACCACCAGCGCCAGGCCGGGGGTGGGCTGGGCGCGGAAGCGGTCCAGCACCCGCTTCAGCCGGCCCCATTCCACGGGCTTGTTGAGATAGTCGGCGGCGCCGAGCGAAAAGGCGAGGCCGCGCTCCTGCACCACCGTCACCATCACGACGGGCGTCTCCGCCAGGCCGGGGTCGGCCTTCAGCGCGGAAAGCACCGCCCAACCGTCCAGCCGCGGCATCATCACGTCCAGCAGGATGGCGGCGGGGCGGAGCTGCCGCGCCATGGCCAGGCCCGTGCGGCCGTCGGCGGCGGTTCGCACGGCGAAGCCCTCGCGCCGCAGGAAACGCGCCAGCAGGTCCCGCGTCGCAACGTCATCGTCCACCACCAGCACCAGTCCGGCGCTGCCCTGCTCCTCGGTGGCCAGGCTGGCTTCGCCGGCCTGCACCGCGGCCTCGCCCTCCTCGGTGCGCACCTCGCGCAGGTCGGCCGGCAGTTCGAGCGTGAAACAGGTGCCCTGGCCGGCCTCGCTCTCCACGTCGACATGGCCGCCCAGCATGGTGACGAAAGCCTTGGTGATCGCCAGCCCGAGCCCGGTGCCGCCGAAGCGCCGGGTGGTGGAGCTGTCGGCCTGGGTGAAGCGCTGGAACAGCCGGTCGAGCTGCTCGCGCGTCATGCCGATGCCGGTATCGGTGACGCGGAAGGCCAGCCAGCCCGGCCGCTCCGCCACCGGCGCGGCGCTCAGCGTGATGCGTCCCTTTTCCGTGAACTTGGCGGCGTTGCCGAGCAGGTTGAACAGGCACTGGCGCAACTTGACCGGATCGGAATGCATCCCCGGCAGGCCGGGGGCGATCTCCACCGCCAGGGTATTCGCCTTCCGCTCGACCAGCGCCTCCACCGTGCCGGCCACCTCGCGCAGCAGTGCGGCGGTGTCGAAATCCTCTGCCTGCACCTCCATCTTGCCGGCCTCGATCTTCGACAGGTCGAGCACGTCGTTGATCAGCGAGAGCAGGTGCCGGGCATTGGAATGGATCTTCGCCAGGTCCTCGCGGAAGCTCTCGCCGCCTTCGAGGTCCTCGGCCTCCTCCTCCAGCATCTCGGAATAGCCGATGACGGCGGAGAGCGGCGTGCGCAGCTCGTGGCTCATATTGGCGATGAACTGGCTCTTGGCGCGGTTCGCCTCCTCCGCCGCCGCCTTGGCCAGCGCCAGGGACTCCTCAGCCTCGCGCATCTCGGTGATGTCGGTGTTGGTGCCGAACCAGCCGATCAGCCGGCCTTCGGGAAACTCGGCATCCGGCGCGTCGCGCAGCGGCAGGGCGCGGGAGAGGAACCAGCGGTAGCGCCCGTCGGCCCCGCGCAGCGGGAAGGTGTCCTCCCACGGCTCGCCCTCGGCGATGGCGGCGCGGAAGCGCCGGACGGCGGCCTCCGCATGGTCGGGGTGGAGCAGCGCCTGCCAGCCGGAGCCGTGCATTTCCCCGGGGGTGCCGCCGGCATAGTCGTACCAGCGGCGATTGTACCACTGCACCTCGCCCTCATCGTCGGTCATCCAGGCGAGCTGCGGCACGGAATCGATGATCATGCGCATCCGCGCCTCGCTGCGGCGGATCCGGTCCTCCATGCGCCGCCGGACGGTGATGTCGGTGGCCACCAGCCCCACGCCTTCCAGGACGGCCTGGCCGCTGCTGCGCCTGCCGAGCGGGAAGAAGCTCATCATCAGGTGGCGCACCGGGCGGTCCCGGCCGCCCGGGCGGAGCGTCACCTCGACATCGGACTGTGCCTGTCCGCCTTCCAGCACCAGCCGCAGGCGCGGTTCGATCTGCTCGCGCACCTCCTCCGGCAGACGGCCGCCATGGGCGCCCAGCACGCGCTCGTCGAGCATGGCGAGCGCCTTGTTGGCGTGGTCCAGCCGCAGGGCGCGGTCCAGGAAGCCGAGGCCGACCGGGGCATGCGCCATCACGCCGTCCAGCAGGGCCGTGGCGCGGCGCTCGGCGCGGCGGCGGTTGCGGGCATAAAGGGCCAGCAGCAGGCAGGCCGCCAGGGCGGCGCCGAGCGAAAGGAGCGTGAGCCAGGTGGAGCGCCGCTCATTCGCCATCATCAGCCGCCCGAGGCGGTCGCGTGCCGTCTGCTGCACCCGCGCCACCTCGGTGCGGGCGGCATCCATCAGCTCCTTGCCCTCGCGCGTCGCGATCAGGCGCCGCGCGGCATCGCGGCCGCCCTGCCGCTGCGCGTCCAGGACGCCCGCCGTCCAGGCCAGCTTGGCCTCGGCGAGACGGCGCAGCGAACCGGCGGTGAGCTCGCCCTCGGTGGCGCCGGGCGCCGGCGGGCTGGCTGTCGCCTCCAGCGCCTTCAGCAGCGCCTCCACCTTGGCGCGCCCGTCGTGATAGGGCGCGAGATAGGCCTCGTCGCCCACCAGCACGAAGCCGCGCTGCCCGGTCTCCACGTCCTTCAGTGCGGAGAGCAGCGCCTCCGCATTGAGGATATGCGCCGAGGCAGTGGCGATTGCGGCGCGGCTGGCGGTGGCGGCCCACCATCCGCCCAGGCCGCTCCCCAGGGCCAGCAGCAGCAGCGCCGCGGCGCCCAGCAGGGGAGGGCGCAGCCGGCCGCGCCGGGGCGGAGCGGTGTCGGGCATGGGCGGGGCGGCGGTGCTGGGCAAGGCGGTCGGTTCCGGGAATGGCCTGATGTAACGCGCGGCGGTGCCTCCGGGTTCATGCCGCGTCACGGCGAAGCCTGCGCCTCAACCAATTGCCCTGCCGCGGCGTTAAGGGCTCCCCATGGCCGCGAGCTGCGCGAGGCTGCCACCGCTGATGACGACATGGCCATGACCCACCCGGAGGCCGTCTCCGACACCCCGCCGAACCGGCGCACCGGGCTGCTCTCGGCGGCCTTGATCATTGCCGCGCTCTATTTCGGCCGCGAGGTGATCGTACCGCTGGTGCTGGCGGTACTGCTCGCCTTCGTGCTGGCGCCGGTGGTGGTGCTGCTCCGGCGCGCCTTCGTGCCGCACGCGCTGGCGGTGGTGCTGGCGGTGCTGCTCAGCGCCGCTGCCACCCTCGGCCTCGGGCTGGTGATGGCGCGGCAGGCCAGTAGCCTGCTGGGAAACCTCTCCACCTATGCGGAGAACCTGCGCAGCAAGCTGCAGGGGCTGCATCTGGCGGAGCTGATGCGCGAGGCGCAGCTCGCGATGCAGAACCTGCGCGGCATGATCGGCGGTGGCGGGCGCTATGACGCCGGGCTGCCCGCCGCGCCTGCCGCCGAGGCCGGCACGCCGCCGCTGGAGGTGATCCAGAGCGTCGCCGGCTCCGTGCTGGCGCCGTTGGCCACGGCAGGGGTGGTGGTGCTCTTCGCCATCTTCGTGCTGCTCTATCGCGAGGACCTGCGCGACCGGCTGATCCGCCTCGCCGGCAGCCGGGATCTGCACCGCACCACCGTGGCGCTGAACGACGCGGCGCGCCGCCTCTCCCGCCTGTTCCTGGCGCAGGTGGCGCTCAACACCGGGGTCGGCGTGATGATCGGCCTGGCGCTCTGGGTGCTCGGCCTGCCCAGTCCGGCGCTCTGGGGCATCCTGGCCGGGCTGATGCGCTTCGTGCCCTTCCTCGGCACCTACATCGCCCTGGCACCGATGCTGCTGCTCGCCGCGGCGGTGGAGCCGGGCTGGGGGCTGGCGCTCTGGGTGGCAGGCCTGTTCCTGGCCGCGGAGCTGCTGATGGGGCAGGTGGTGGAGCCGATGGTGTTCGGCCACAGCACCGGCATTTCCCCCGTGGCGGTGGTCATCGCGGCGACCTTCTGGACCTTCATCTGGGGTCCGATCGGCCTGCTGCTGGCCGTGCCGCTGACGGTCTGCCTGGTGGTGCTCGGGCGGCACGTGCCGAGCCTCGACTTCCTCGACATCATGCTTGGCGACCGGCCTTCGCTGCGGCCTGAGGAAAGCTTCTACCAGAACCTGCTGCAGGGGAATCTGCCCCGGCTGCAGGAGCAGGCGCATCTGCTCTTGCGGGCGCAACCCTCCCTTACCGCCTATCATGATACCGTGGCTCTGCCCGGTCTGGTGCTTGCCGACCAGGACTGGGCGCGAGAGGTGCTGGAGATCGAGCAACTCGAGGAGATCCGCGCCCGGCTGGCCACCCTGCTGGAGCATTTGCCGGGCGAGGTGACCGAGGCGCCGGTCGATCCCTCTGCCGGTCTCTGCCTTTGCACGCCCGCGCGCGGCCGGCTGGACGACCTCTCGGCGGTGATGGCGGTGCAGGCGCTGCGGGCCGAGGGACTGGCGGCTGCCGTCATCGCCGAAGGAGCCGAGTCTTCGCCAGAGATGGCCTCCGCCGTGCGGCTCTGCTGCATCGCCGTGCTCGAGGAGAGCAGCACGGCTGCCAGCCTGCGCTACCTGGCACGGCGCTGGGAGAAGCTGCTGCCCGAGGCGCAGATCGCCATCGGCCTCTGGCAGGCGGCGCCGGACAGTTCGGTGCTGGCGGAACTGCGGCGCGAGGCGGCGGGGCAGACCATCGTCACCTCGATCAGCGAGCTGGCGGCGCTGTGGCGCGCCCTGGTCAACCAGCCGACGGCCCGTACCGTGCCGGTGCCGGAGGCGTGAGGAGCCGCTCCGGCAAAGAGCGATCCTGCGCTTCGCCCAAGGCTCCGGCATCGGCTGGCACTCCCTGGTGCCCGGCAAGGCGGTCGGGGATGCCTTCTCCGGAGTGCCGAAGCATGGCGGGGCCTCAAGGGGCGGCGCATTGACTACGGCACGGCCAGTTTTCGTGCAGCGCAGCGGCCTCATGCCGGTCCTTCGCCTGCCGCTTCCACAAGGATCGAAACCTGGCCGGATCTATCTATGGTGGGTAACTGGCGGGGAGGTGAGGAGCGGCTCACCTGCGCCACCAGGCATCACCCATCTTCGTCTCCTGCGGCCGTTGGAGGGCTGAGCATTGGGCATATCGCCACACCACCATCCAGGGATGAGCTTCAGGTAAACACCTATTGTTCAACCTCTCTAAATTTTGCAATGTCGTAATTATTCGTAGGAATTGTTAAGATGCGGCCCGTTGGAAGAAAGCAGGGAGCCGCATCATGAAAATATCAGAGAAAGATTTCAGAGACCTGCGTTCGGCTCTCTCGGCATCATTTGGATATTGCACGCTCTGCGGATTCCATACGCAATTTCTCTGCTACGAACCAGCCGAAATGCCGTGCAAACGAAATACATTCGTCTGCAGGGAATGTGGCTCGCTGGCCAGGAACCGTCACGTCGCCTTGGCTGTTCTCGATACTTACCGAGATTCGGTCGGGGCGGATTGCCTGTTGGACTTTGCACGAGAGTTCAACGGGTCAATCTACGTCATGGATGT
Organism: Roseomonas sp. E05; assembly: GCF_030063475.1. Taxonomy (GTDB): domain Bacteria; phylum Pseudomonadota; class Alphaproteobacteria; order Acetobacterales; family Acetobacteraceae; genus Pseudoroseomonas. The sequence continues at coordinate 2,125 of NZ_JASIRT010000046.1, read as the reverse complement.
GAAAGAATCGATCTACCGCAGCCTCAAGGGTGCGCGGAATTTCACGTGCAGCGAGTATATCGACGGCGTGCCGGGCGGAGAATGGAAGGACGGAGTTCTCTGTCAGGACGCCCAAAACATGACGTTTCCGGACAACAGCTTCGATCTCCTCATCACCGAGGATATGCTTGAGCACGTCCCATTCCCCGAGAAGGCCTTCGACGAAATCCACCGTGTTCTGAAGCCTGGAGGCCATCACATCGGAACAATTCCGATCAAATGGCATCTCGAAAAGAGCGCGCCCCGCGCCAAAATTGTGGGCGGCAAGGTTATTCATCTTGAAGAGCCGGAATACCACGGCGACCCGTTCCGGCCGGAAGGTATCCTTGCCTATACAGACTTTGGCCGAGACATGATCGACGTGTTTTTCAACCGAATCGGCAAGACGGAGATGTGGTCCGCGCACGAGGACAGATTTCTTGAACAGGCATTCGGCATCTATAACAGCTGGGTTTTTGTATCGAGGAAGACATAGGCTCTTTGAATCTGCCCGAAGCTGAGAGCCCGTTTTGCTCTGTTGAAACCTTCTGGCTGGGGATGCGCTGGAAGGGCGTTGGGGTCTGGCACGGGGTCCTCGATGCGCGGGATGACGAAATCGGCAGTGCGGGTGGCGCACGAGGCCCTGGCCGTCGGGCGTCGGATCTTTCCGTCCTATGGTAGCCGGACCTCACGGCATGACTTCTCCAGGCGCAGCTTTTCGCGCTCCTGGTGCTGCGCCAGTTCCTGCGCACCGACTACCGCGGTCTCGTGACGCTGGTGGCCGAGTGGCGGGAGCTCCGAAAGGCCTTGGGGCTGCGGAAGGCGCCGCAGGTGTTGATTGCCGCTGAGAACTGACCTGGTTTGGGGTGAAGTTGCCACTGAGAGTTAATCCATGTTCGGACGCTAAGGTCTGTTAGAGCTTGAGTGCTGATCCCAAGTTCTGGGCATGGCGAAGGACAAGCAGCTTCTCACGGATGCGGTCTGGAGGGTGTGGGAGCCGCTGATCGAGGAGGTCAGGCCTCGCGGCAAGACGCCGCCGAAGGAGCTGCGCCGCACGATCTCGGCCATCCTCTGGCGGCACCAGAACGGCGCCAAGTGGCGCAGCATTCCCGCCGAACTCGGCCCCTGGTGGCTGGCGGCCCAACTCTTCATCCGCTGGGCCAAGGCAGGCGTCTGGGAGCGGCTGCTGGAGTTGGTTCAGCAGCGTGGCGTGGCGCTCGGCATGACCTTCCTCGACGGCACCAACATCCGGGCCCACCACAAGGCGGCAGGCGCGGAAGAAGGGGGGCCAATGGCAAGGAGCGAGGTCTGCGCGAAGCACTTGGCCGATCTCGCGGCGGCTATGGCACCAAGGCTTGCGTGATTGCTGACGGGCGCGGACGGGCGATCGCCTTTGCTCTCGCGCCCGGTCAGGCCCATGAATTGCCCCTTGCACCTGGCCTGCTCGACTGTCTGCCGGATGTGCCAGGTTGGATGGTTGGCGACCGGGGCTACGCCTCTGACGCCTTCCGCGAGCGGATCTGGGACATGGGCGCACGGCCTGCCATTCCACCCAAACGAACGGACGCGCCCGTTGCCTGTCCGGCCTGGATCTACAACAATCGATCTCGGGTGGAGAACCTCTGGGCGCGCCTGAAAGAGTGGCGCGCCGTCGCCACCCGCTACGACCGCACCGCCAGCAGCTTCCTCGGCTTTGTCCAACTCGCTGCCATCCGCCTATGGATCAGCTTTGTCCACGCTGCCAAGCCTCGGCCTTTTGGGTGGGGGCAGCGGGAGTGTTGGACATGGCGTTGTTGAGCGTTATCCGGCGCTGGCATTTCCGGGAGCACCTGTCGATCCGGGCGATCGCCCGCCGGACCGGCCTGTCGCGGAACACCATCCGCAAGTACCTGCGGTCCGAGGCGGTGGAGCCTGTGTTCAGGGCCCCTGATCGGCCCAGCAAGCTGGATCCTTTCGCCGAGCGGCTGGCAGCCTGGCTGCGGACGGACGCCCGCAGGCCACGCAAACAGAAACGCACAGCCCGGCAGTTCCAGGCGGAGCTGGTGGGGCTGGGCTATGATGGCTCGTACCGGCGGGTTGCCGCCTTTGTGCGGGCCTGGCGAGATGA
>NZ_JASIRT010000045.1 GCF_030063475.1 Roseomonas sp. E05 | reverse complement strand
CCGGCGCGCAAGGCGACCGGCACGCGCACCGCGAAGGCGGCGACGCCGGCGCGCAAGGCGACCGGCACGCGCACCGCGAAGGCGGCGACGCCGGCGCGCAAGGCGACCGGCACGCGCACTGCGAAGGCGGCGACGCCGGCGCGCAAGGCGACCGGCACGCGCACCGCGAAGGCGGCGACGCCGGCGCGCAAGGCGACCGGCACGCGCACTGCGAAGGCGGCGACGCCGGCGCGCAAGGCGACCGGCACGCGCACCGCGAAGGCGGCGACGCCGGCGCGCAAGGCGACCGGCACGCGCACCGCGAAGGCGGCGACGCCGGCGCGCAAGACGGCAGCCACCAAGGCGGCCAGTGCGCGCAAGCCGGCAGCCAGTCGTGCGACCGCGACGGCCCGCAAGGCGGCCGCGCCGCGCCGCGCCACGGCGCCGAAGGCCGCTGCTGCACCGAAGAAGGCCGCCGCGCCGCGTCGCAGCCGCACCCGCGCCGTGGAGGCCGAGGCGGCACCGGTGACCGCGCCGGAGGCTGTGGCCGAGACGGCGGCGGAGGCGAAGCCGAAGCGTTCCTCCGGGGCTCGTACCGAGGCCGCGAAGAAGGCGGCGGCAACACGCGCCCGCAAGAAGGCCGAGGCCAGCGCGCCGGCTTCGGCCCCCGAGCCCGAGCCGCTGCCGGAAGTCACGCCGCTGCCGGTCGCCGATGACGCGCCGCACGACGCGGCTTCAGGCAACTGAACGGCCGGAGGGCGGCGTTGTGACGCCGCCCTCCGCGCGACGGCTTTGCGCCGCCTGCGCTCTGCCTTAGCTTCTCCGGACCCTGCCGCCACGCGGCACCCGGAGAGGGAATGATATGTCCGAGAATATCCGCCGTGTCCTGTATCTGAGCCATGCGCCGGAGGCGGTCTATACGCTGTGGCGCGCCAGCATGCCGGAAGGCTGCGAGCTGCTGACCCTCTCGGCCAATGACGACGCGGAGCGGCTGGAGAAACTGGCCATCGCCGACGCGGTGATCGTCGCCCCCTCCGTGCTCCAGCCGGAATGGGTGGCGAAGGCGCCGCGGCTGAAGCTGGTGCAGCACCAGGGCGTCGGCTGGCAGGGCGAGACGCCGATCGCCGAGCTGCGCGAGCGCGGCATCCGTCTCGCCATCAATCCCTCCGGCACCGCCGACGTCGTGAGCGAGCATGCCCTGGCGCTGATCTTCGCTTGCCTCCGGCACATCCCCCGCACCGATGCCGCCATCCGGCGTGGCGAGTGGCTGGGCACCGCGCTGCGCCCCGTCTCGCGCAACCTGCGTGGGCGCACCGTGGGCATCGTCGGCATGGGGCGCATCGGCTCGGCGCTCGCCGCGCTGCTGCAGCCCTTTAAGGTGCGCGGACTCTATGCCGATCCCTATCAGCGCCTGCCGGAAGGGCTGGAGCTGGCGCTGAACTTCCGCCGCGTCGAGCTCGACGAACTGCTGCGCGAATCCGAGGTGATCTCCCTGCACCTGCCGGCAACCGCCGAAACGCACCACCTGTTCAGCGACGACGCCTTCGCCCGGATGCGCCCCGACGCGGTACTGGTCAACTGTGCCCGTGGTGCGGTGCTGGACGAGGCGGCGCTGGCACGGGCGCTGCAGGCCGGCAGCATCCGCAGCGCCGCCATCGACGTCTTCGAGCCGGAGCCGCCGCGTCCGGACAACCCGCTCTTCGGCCTGCCCAATGTCGTGCTGACGCCGCATATCGCCGCCGGCACGCTGGATGCCATGCAGGCCAAGGTGCGGGGCGCCACCGCCAATCTCGGCCGCTTCTTCCGTGGCGAGCCGCTGGCGGACGAGATCGACCTCGCGGCATGTCCCTGAGCATCCGGTCCGTCTCCGTCGCTGACCACGCCGTGCTGCTGCCGCTGCTCGATGCCTATGCGGCGGAGATGCGCGGTGTGCTGCACGGCCAGGCGGCAGCCAATGGCACGGCCATCGCCGCACTGCTCGCCGCCGAGCCGTGCACCGAGCTGCTGGCGGCCTGGCGGGAGGACGTGCCGCAGGGCTTCGCTCTCTTCTATGATCTGCCGGAGATCGTCTTCGCCCGCCGCTGCGGCCAGCTCGACGACCTGTTCGTGACGCCGGCGGCGCGCGGCCGTGGCATCGCCCGGGCGCTGGTGGAGGCGGTGGCCGAAACCGGCCGCGCGCGCGGCTGGAGCCACCTGCGCTGGTTCGTTCCCGAATCCGACCGTGCCGCCATCGCGCTCTACGAGCGCATCGCGGAGCGTGCACCCTGGCGCAGCTACATCCAGCGGCTCGACCCTGGCGCCTCGCTCTGATGCCGGCATGTGGCAGAAACGCCTTCCATATCCCTGTTCCGGACCGCGCCATCCCGTTCGGGTGAGCCAGCCGGAACAGGGGCCGTGCCGAGAAACCACCGCTGCCTTGACGCTTTTCCCCGGCGGGTTTGCAAAGGCGTCGGCCATGCGCATCAAGGTCATCATCAATGCGGGCGGCGGCTCGGTCCGGGGTGAGGACGTCACGCAGCGGCTGACCGACGCCTTCGCGCAGCACGGCGTAGAAGCCTCGGTGGCCGAGGTGGAGGGAGCCGCGCTGCGCGCGGCCGTTCAGGCGGCGCTGGATGAGCCGTGGGACGGGATCGTCGTCGGCGGCGGTGACGGAACCATCGGCACCGCCGCCGGGCTCGTGGCGGGCACGGAGCGGCCTTTCGGGGTGCTGCCGCTCGGTACCCGCAACCATTTCGCCAGGGATCTCGGCCTGCCGCTGGAGGTGGAACAGGCCGTCGCCGTCATCGCGGCCGGCCACCTGCGCGCCATCGACGTCGCCCGTATCAACGACCGCTTCTTCGTCAACAACGCCACTGTCGGCATCTATGCGGAAATCGTGCGAGGGCGGGAGTATGAGCAGACCCGGCACGGCCTGCCCAAGAACCCGGCCACCGTGCTGGCCACCCTGCGCGCCCTTTGGCGCTTCACCCGGCACCGCCTCTCCGTGCGCGCGGAAGGATGGGGCGAGCGGCTGCGCACCCCGCTCGTCTTCATCGGCAACAATCTCTACAGCACCAGCCTGCCCAACCCGGGGCGGCGCTGCGCGCTGGACAGGGGCGAGCTATGCCTCTGCATCGCCCGGCACCACAGCCGCTCCGCCATCGTGCGGATGTTCGTTCGCGCCCTGCGCGGGCGGCTGCGCGAAGACCGGGACTTCGAGATGCGCGCCGTGCCGGAAGTGGAGATCCGCTCACACCGGCCAAGCCTCAGCGTCACGCTCGACGGTGAGGTGCTGAAGATGCGCTCGCCGCTGAAGTGCCGGAGCTGGCCGGGGGCGCTGCGCGTGTTTGCGCCGGTGGAGCAGGGGGCGCCGCCCCCTGAACCCCCGCCGGGGGGATAGTATCCCCCCCGGACCCCGCCATCCGTTCAGCCGAAGGTGGAAAGCAGGTCGTCCACCTGCGCAGCCGTCAGCTCCCGCGCGCCTGCGCCGCGCAGCATCAGCGCCAGGCGCGCCGATTCCTCCAGTTCCTCGGCGGCATAGACCGCGTCCGTCAGCGTCTTGCCGGACACCACCGGGCCGTGATTCGCCAGCAGCATGGCACGTGCCGACTTCGCCGCCTCGTGGATCGCCGGCTCCATCGCCGCGTCGCCGGGGCGGTAGTAGGGGATCACCGGCAGGCTCCGGCCGACGCGCATGACGAAATACGGCGTCAGCGGCGGGATGGGCGCCGTCTCCCCGGGGGCGGCCAGGCAGCCGATCGCGGTGGCATAGGTGGAGTGCAGGTGCACCACCGCGCCCGCCTCGGGCCGCGCCGTCAGCACGGCGCGGTGCATGAAGACCTCCTTGGAGGGCTTGTCGCCGCCGATGTGGTTCCAGTCGGCGTCCAGCTTGCTGATGCGCTCGGCCTTCAGCCGGCCCAGCGAGGAGTTGGTCGGCGTCATCAGGTAGCCGTCAGCCAGGCGGACGCTGATGTTGCCGGCGCTGCCCACGGAGTACCCGCGGGCGAAGAGGCTGGCGCCGAGCTCGCAGAGGAGATCGCGCAGGTCGTTCTCGGTCATGCTGCGAAGGCCTTCAGGAAGAAGTCGCGGGCGCCGAAATTGCCGGACTTCAACGCCAGATGCAGGCCGCCCGGCTCGGCATAGGTCCAGGGAACGCCCGGATCGATCTGCGGGCCGATGCGCAGGCTGGTCACGCCAAGCTTCTGCACCACGGCGCCCGAGGTCTCGCCGCCGGCCACCACGAGGCGGCCGACGCCGCGCTCCACCAGCGCCTGCGCAATGCCGGCGATGGCGTGCTCGACCAGCGTGCCCGCCGCCTCGCGCCCGAGTTTCTGCTGCAGCGCCGCCACCTTCTCCGGCGGCGCGGAGGCGGCGATGACCACCGGCCGCTCCTCGGAAAGCTTGCCATCGACCCAGCCCAGCGCCTCGTCGATCAGCGCCTGGGCGTCGGGCGTGGCGAGTGCGTCCAGCTCCAGCGTCGGCACATGGTCGCGCGCCAGCCCGATCTGGCCGAGCGTCGCGCGGGAGCAGGAGCCGGCGACCACGGCCATGGCGCCGCGCGGCGGCGGCAGGCTGGCGGCGTCGCCGCGCTCGGGCAGCAGGCCCTTGGCGCGGAAGTTGTCGGGCAGGCCCATGGCGATGCCGGAGCCGCCGGTGATCAGCGCGTGCTCGGCGCAGGCCTCGCCCAGCATGCGCAGATGCGCGTCCGTCACCGCGTCGGTGATGGCGTAGCGGCGCCCGGCCTCCTTCAGGCGGGTGAACTCGCGGCGGATGGCGGCCGCGCCCTGCTCGACGGCGGGGAAAGGCACCAGCCCGACGCCGCCCTCGGTCTGGCGGGAGAGCACGCGCACCAGGTTGGCGTCCTTCATCGGCGTCAGCGGGTGGTTCTCCATGCCGCTCTCGTTCAGCAGCGCCTGCCCGACGAAGAGATGCCCCATGTAGATGGAGCGATTGTTGGCGGGGAAGGCGGGGCAGGCGATGGCGAAGCCGGATTGCAGCCGCTTGAGCAGCGCGTCGGCGACGGGGCCGATATTGCCTTCATCGGTGCTGTCGAAGGTGGAGCAGTACTTGAAGAAGATCTGCTTCGCGCCCGCGGCGAGCAGCGCCTCGCAGGCGGCGAGGCTTTCGGCGACGGCTTCGGCCACCGGCGCGGTGCGCGACTTGAGCGCGACCACGATGGCGTCCGCCTCCGGCATCGGCCCCTGCGGCACGCCGATGACCTGCACCGTGGTCATGCCGTTGGCCACCAGCATGGCGGCGAGGTCGGTCGCGCCGGTCGAATCGTCCGCGATGCAGCCGAGCAGAGGCATGCTTCTCTCCCTTGTTTGTCCTGAAGGCGCGCCCTTTGTCCCCATTCTTTGCCCAACGGACAGAAAGAAGAAGGGGGTTTGGGGGAATTCATTCCCCCGATCTTTTTCCCCCGGGCAAGGCGAGCAGGTCGGTATGCCCGATGCGAACCGAGAGGCGCCCGCGCGTGGCCTGTGCCTGCCGGGTGGTGGCCCAGTCGCGCAGACCGGGCGCGAGGCTGCGCGGCAGGGCCGCCATCGCGGCCCGCGCGTGCCCCTCCGCCAGCGCATCCGCCATGGCGGGCGTGTTGGCGCCGATCCGCCAGGGGCTCGGCGCCGTCCGCACGCTGAAGCCGCGCTTGCGAAGGGCGTTGGCCATGGTGGCGGGCGCGGCCGGGCCGAGGGCGGGGCCGCCGAAGCCCTTGTCACGTGTCTGGTCGCGCCGGAAGCCGCGGGCGACGAGACGATCGGCGGGATGGGGCGGGAAGAAGCGCTCGCGCCCATCGACGTTCAGCGCGGCATAGAAGGGCACGCGCAGCGCCTTGGCCATGGCTGTCACCCAGGGCCGGGAGACGAGGTCGCAGAGGGCGGTGCTGACCACCGCGTCGGCGCCGCCCAGCGGCAGGGCGTCCGGCCCGGCGGCGAGATCGGCCAGGACGGCCTCCACGCGCCAGACGCCGCGCGGCGTGTGCACCAGCAAGGTGCTTTTCTTCGGCCAGGTGGTGGTCCAGCCGGCGAGGATGGCACGCTCCTCGATGGTGGTGACGGCTTCCTCCAGCAGCGCAGGGTCCGCATCCACCAGCGTCCAGCGCTGGGAGCGGGCGAGCAGCGGCGCCAGCCAGCGCAGCAGCGCACCGGTTCCGGCACCGAGATCCACGAGATGCGGGCGCGGTGGCAGTGCCTCAGCCAGTGCCAGGGCGAGATCGAGGTTGCGCGCGCGCGCATCGAAGGGCTCCCGCAGGGCGAGCCAGTCGGCATCGAAGCCCTCGCTCATGCCTGAGCGGCGTCCAGCTCGGCGGCAAAGGCCCCGGCGCGGTCGGTCCAGCGCGGCAGCTTCTGGCCGGCTGTCCAGGCGGCCTCGGACATCTCAGCGCGCAGCCCGCGGTCATAAATGACGCGGCGCATCGCGCGGGAGAGCGAATTGGCATCGCCCGGCCCGGCGATCACCCCGGCCTCCTTGGGTACCAGGTCGGCGATGGCGCCGCCGGCGGTGATGGCCACCGGCAGGCCACGCGCCAGCGCCTCCGCAGCCGCCATGCCATAGCCCTCCCAGTGCGTCGCCAGCGCGAAAAGGTCGGCGCGCGCATAGAGGGCTTCCAGCGCCTCCTGCTGCACCTCGCCCGCGAAGGTGACGCGCTGGGCGATGTTCAGCTTCTCCGCCAGGGCGAGAAGGCTTTTGGCATGCACCGGGTCCCGCGGGGCGCCGGCGATGGTCAGGCTCCATTCCAGGTCGGTCAGGCGGCCGAGGGCGTGCAGCAGCACGTCATGCCCCTTGCGCGGCACCAGCACGCCGACCGCCAGGATGGCGCAGCCCGGCCCACCCGATCCCTGGCTGCGCGGCGCCGGGTCCGTGCCCGGCTCGACCACGCCGATGCGCTCCTTGTCCGCGCCGAACTCCAGCGGCAGCCGGTCGGCAGTGAGACGGGAGGTGGCGACCAGCCGCGCGAGGCGCGGAAAGAGCAGGTTCTCGCGCTGCTTCAGCTCCTCGCGATCCTCCTCGTCGTAGCCGGGCTCGATGGCGGTGGGGTGATGGATCAGCCCGACCGCCTGCCGCGCCTCCAGCTCATCCACGAAGGGGGCGAAGGCGGGCAGTCCGAGCCCGTCGATGACCAGCCGGGCGTCCTCGGGCACGGCGTCCAGCGCGGCGCGGGCGGAAGCCTGGGCCGTGGCATCGGGCAGGGGGTGGCGGCCGTTCAGCTCCACCACCTGGATGTCGTGGCCGGCGGCGCGGAAGCCCTCCACCAGCCGCCGGTCATAGCCGTAGCCGCCGGAGATGGTGCTGAAAGGGCCCGGCACGATCAGGGCGATTTTCATCTCAGGCGACCTTCGCGTCATAGGCCGCCCAGGCGAGCGGGCTTTCCCGCAGCAGCACCTTGATGGCCTCCACCTTGCGTCCGCTCTCGCCCAGCCGGCCTTCCTTCACCGCGGCGCAGAGCCGGCCGTGGATGTAGTGGCAGAGGAACTCGGTGCTGGTGTTCTGCCCGGCGAATTCCGGCACGGTGTCGAGGTTGCGGTAGTCGATGGCGTCCAGCAGGCGGCGCAGCTCGGTGCGGGCGGCGGCGATGTCCACCAGCAGGTTGGCCTCGTCCAGCGCGGCGGCGCGGAACTCCGCCTCCACCACGAAGGTGGCGCCGTGCACGCGCTGCGCGGGGCCGAAGCCCTCGCCGCGGAAGCTGTGCGCGACCATGATGTGGTCGGCGACCGTCAGGCTGAACATCGTGCGGCGGGTCCCTCCGATGCGGGTTTCGGCTCAGTAGGTGATGACGGGGCAGAGCGGCGCAACCGTGCCCGGCGGCGGGTCGAGCAGCGCCGGCATCCGCGCGGGCAGTTCGGCGAAGGGAATGTCGGGGCCGAGCAGCGCATCGAGCGCCGGTTCGGCCAGCAGCGAAAGGGCGAGGGCAAGCCGCTCGGCATGGCTGCGCCGCCCGCGCAGCGCGGGCGAGACGGCGCCGACCTGACTGGAGCGCAGCGTCAGTCGCCTGGCGTGGAAGGCCTCGCCCAGCGGCAGCGTCACCGGCTTGTCGCCGTACCAGGAAGCCTCGACGATGCGCGCCTCGAAGGCGGCGTGGGCGAGGGCGTTCCGCAATCCTTCCGGACTGGCCGAGGCATGGATGATCAGCTCCTGCTCGGCCGGGCAGTCCTGCGGCGCGGCGAAGCGGGCGCCGAGCGCCTCGGCCTCCGTTCGGCGGGCCGGCTCGGTGTCCAGCACCGTGACGGCGGTGCCGGGAATCCGCGCCACCAGCCAGGCGGCGAGCAGCCCGACCACGCCGGCGCCGATCACCAGCACCCGCTCCCCCGGCAGCGGCGCCGCGTCCCAGACGATGTTGAGCGCGGTTTCCATGTTGGCGCCGAGCACCGCGCGTCGGTCGGGCACCTCATCGGGAAGGGGGATGCACATCGCCGCTGGCGCCAGGAAGCGGTCCTGATGCGGGTGCAGGCAGAAGATGCGGCGGCCCGCCAGCTCCGCCGGCCCCTCCTCCACCAGGCCGACGGCGGCGTAGCCGTACTGCACGGGGAAGGGGAACCCGCCCTGCTGGAGGGGCGCCTGCATCACCGCCCACTGGCTCTGCGGCACATGCCCCTGGAAGACCAGCCGCTCCGTCCCGCGCGAGATGCCGCTGGCGGTGGCGCGCACCAAGGCCTGGTCAGGCGCGCGCGGCGGCAGCGGCTGCTCGCGGATCTCGCTCCGGCCAGCGGCAGTGACCCAGAAGCCGCGTGCGATCACGCGCAGACCGCCGGGCGGGCGCGGTGCAGGGCGATGTCGAACAGCACGTCCTGCCCGAGCTTGTGCACCTGCCAGTCGAAGCGCAGCCCGTCGGCGATGCGGGCGGCCTCGGGCAGGGTGAAGGCAGGGATGCCGGAGCCGAGCAGCACCGGCGCCAAGGTGACGTGCAGCCGGTCCAGGCAGCCGCCGGCGAGGAAACGCGAGACGGTCAGTCCGCCGCCCTCAACGAAGAGCCGCTTCAGGCCGCGCGCCGCCAGCATGGGGAGCAGGGCGCAGAGGTCGAGCCCGCCGATGGCGGCGCGCGGCGCCCGCAGCACCTCGGCGGCGCCATGGCGGTCCGGCCCCTCCGCATCTTCGGCACAGACCAGCAGGGTGGGCGGGCCGCCCGTGGCGAAGATGCCGTAGTCCGGGCCGAGGCGCCGGTTGGTGTCGAGCACCACGCGCACCGGGCTCGGGCCGCGCACCTCGCGCGTGGTCAGGCGGGGGTTGTCCTGCCGCACCGTGCCGGCGCCGATCACCACCGCGTCGCAGAGCGCGCGCAGGCGATGGGTGTGCAGGATGTCGCCCCGGCCGCCGATCCACTGGCTGGAGCCGGAGACGGTGGCGATGCGCCCGTCCAGCGTCTGCGCCAGCCGGCCGAGCACCATGCAGCCATCCGGCGCGCCGGCCGGGGCGAGAACCGGCGCGAAGAGCGGCCCGAGCGGATGGGCGGCCAGAGCCACGGCATCGCCCCCGTCGCGCAGGCGGAGCAGGGCGTCCCAAGCGGGATCGGGGGGCAGCGAATCCATGGGGCGACTCTATGCCGCAGGCCCGGCGGAAAGGCCATGTCCGGGGCGGAGGTGCCGCGGGGCCGACAGAAAGGTGATCAGGCCGGCAGGATGCCGCGGCGGGCATCGGCGCGGCGCAGCCAGGCGGTCAGCGGCAGGGCCAGCAGCACCATCCAGAGCTTGCCCAGCACCTGCCCGGACAGGAAGCTCAGATCGCCGAAGGCGATCAGCAGGAAAAAGACGCTGTCCACCACCAGCCCGACCACGCCCGAGGCCAGCACCGCCAGCACCAGGTTGCGCCGCTGCAGGGGCGTATAGACGGCGAGGTCCACCGTCTCGCTGATCAGGAAGGCGGTGGCGGAGGCCAGCACCAGCGAGGGCGGCGCCAGCAGCGCGGAGAGCGCCGTGCCGGCGAGGATGGCCAGCCAGGCGAAGCCAAGCCCGAGCCGCCGCTGCACCAGGTCCCGCAGCACCAGGGCCAAGCCGATCATCAGCACGCCGGAGGGCGCCATGACGCCGGGCGCCACCGGAATGAGGCAGGGGCCGTCTGCCATGCAGACCGTGCCGGCATTGCCGATGAGCCAATTCGCCGCGGGAATGGTCAGGCCAAAGGCGATCAGGGCCAGCAGGCCCTCCAGGCGGCGAGTGTCGGTCATCTGCGAGTTTTCCCTTATGGGGCGGGTGCATCCGCGCGTAAGCGGCGCGACTGGTACGCCATCCAGCCCTTGGCGCGCAATGCGCAGGCCGGACATTCACCGCAGCCATGCCCCCAGGGATGCAGTTCGCCCCGCTCGCCGAGATAGCAGGTGTGGGTCTTCTCGACGATGTCCCGCACCAGAGGCTCGCCGCCGAGGCTCTCGGCCAGCTCCCAGGTCTGCGCCTTGTCGAGCCACATCAACGGCGTGTGCAGGATGAATCGCTGCTCCATGCCGAGGTTCAGCGCCACCTGGAGCGCCTTGATGGTGTCGTCCCGGCAGTCCGGATAGCCGGAATAGTCCGTCTCGCACATGCCGCCGACGATGTGGCGCAGCCCGCGGCGGTAGGCGAGCGCGGCGGCGAAGGTGAGGAAGACGATGTTGCGGCCGGGGACGAAGGTGTTGGGCAGGCCGCCCTCGGTCATGGCGATCTCGGTCTCGCGCGTCAGGGCGGTGTCCGAGACGGCGCCAAGCGCCTCCAGCGCCAGCGTGTGATCGGCGCCGAGCCGCGCCTGCCAGCGCTCCGGCAGGGCGGCGCGGAAGTCGGCGCGGCATTCCAGCTCGATCCGGTGGCGCTGGCCGTAATCGAAGCCCAGGGTCTCCACCCGCCCGAAGCGGTCCAGCGCCCAGGCCAGGCAGGTGGCGGAGTCCTGCCCGCCGCTGAACAGCACCAGTGCGCCTTCGCTCATTGCTCGCCCTCCTTCGACCCGCCCAGGGCTTCACGCCTGGGGCGGCGAAGGTCAAGCGGCGAATGGCGCACGCACGCGCGCCCCAGAAACCGCGCTCAGAAGAAGGAGAAGGCCTTCTTGCGCGAGCGCTCCGCCTGCACCACCAGCCGTGCCTGATCGGCCGCGAAGGCGCGGCGGGCCGAGAGCCCTGGCGCCCCGATGCCGCGCTGGCGGCACCAGGCGAAGAACTCCTCCGGCCGCATGGCGATGCGGATGACGCGATAGCCTTCCTGCTCCGCCTTCTTCAGGTCCTTCTGCGCACCGAGGCGCCAGTCGTCATAGCTTTCGCTCATGTCCGGCATGGCTTCGCGCAGCGCGCTGAAGCTGCCGGAATCGTACCAGGCAAAGCCCATGACAGGACGGTTGTCCGACTGAAAACCCAGAATTTCAGAGATCATGCCGATCCGCCCACCATCCGAGAGTTGTCAGGACCGTGCGGGACGTGGCGCCGCACGCGGTTTACAGCGGCGCAATATCCGGAACAAAATTTACAAAATTATGAACGAGGTGCGCCGTAATCAGGGCGCCGTGGCGGTGAGCCGCCTTGTCGCCCAGGCGGCAGCCTCGGCCACCACCGGCGAGGCGTCGCCGCGGAGCGCCTCGGCCACCGGGCGCAGCCCGGCCTCACCGGAATTGCCGATGGCGATCAGCACGTTGCGCACGAAGCGGTCGCGCCCGATGCGCTTGATGGGAGAGCCGCTGAACAACGCGCGGAAGGCGGCATCGTCGAGTCCCGCCAGTTCAGCCAGGCGGGGTGCGGTCAGGTCCTCGCGCGGGATCAGGCCGGGCTCCTGCGTGATGTGCGCGAACTTGTTCCAGGGGCAGACCGCCAGGCAATCGTCGCAACCATAGATGCGGTTGCCCATGGCGGCGCGGAATTCCTCGGGGATCGGTCCCTTGTGCTCGATGGTCAGGTAGGAGATGCAGCGCCGCGCATCGAGGCGGTAGGGGCCGGTGAAGGCCTGGGTCGGGCAGGCGGTGAGGCAGCGCGTGCAACGGCCGCAATGGTCGCGCTCGGCGCCGGAGGAGGCGAGGGGGAGGGTCGTGTAGATCTCGCCCAGGAACAGCCAGGAGCCGAACTCCCGTGAGACGAGGTTGCTGTGCTTGCCCTGCCAGCCCAGCCCCGCCGCCTGGGCCAGCGGCTTCTCGGCCACGGGCGCGGTGTCCACGAAGACCTTCAGCGTGCTGTCGCGCCAGCGATCCACCATCCAGCGCGCCAGCGCCTTCAGCCGCTTCTTGACGATGTCGTGGTAGTCCTTGTTGCGGGCATAGACGCTGATGGCGGCGCGGTCGCGCTGGTCGAGGACGCCGAGCGGGTCCTCCTCCGGTCCGTAGTTCATGCCGAGCGCGATGACGGAGACCGCCTCCGGCCAGAGCGCCTGCGGGTGGGCGCGCTGTTCGGCGCGGTCGGCCAGCCAGTCCATCTCGCCCTGCATGCCGGCAGCGAGGAAGGCGTTCAGCCGCTCCCGCACCTCCGGGCCGAGATGCGCCGGCGCGAAGCCCACGGCATGGAAGCCGAGTTCCAGCGCCTGCGCGCGGATCTCCGCCGCCATGCCCTCCGGCGTCAGCGCCGGGGGCGGCGCCTTGCCGGGGCGGGGCTTCTCACCCCCGGCCACGGTAGTTGGGCACGTCCTGGGCCGGCACCCAGACGCCCTCCGGCGCATTGCCGGTCTGCCAGAACACGTCGATCGGGATGCCGCCGCGCGGGTACCAGTAGCCGCCGATGCGCAGCCAGACCGGGTCCAGCACCTCGGCAAGCTTCAGGCCGATGCCCACCGTGCAGGCCTCGTGGAAGGCGCCGTGGTTGCGGAAGCTGGTCAGGTAGAGCTTCAGGCTCTTGCTCTCCACCAGCCAGTCGCGCGGGATGTAGTCGATGACGAGATGCGCGAAGTCCGGCTGGCCGGTGATCGGGCAGAGCGAGGTGAACTCGGGCGCGGTGAAGCGCACGCAGTACTGCTTGCCGGGATGCGGGTTCGGCACCCGCTCCAGCACGGCCTCCTCCGGGCTCTGCGGCTGCGTCGTGGCCTGGCCGAGCATGGTCAGGCCGGACACGTCATGCGTGGTCATGGGGTCGTCGTCTCCTGGGCGCGGACCCAGCCGGCCTCGATGGCGGTCGCCTCCTCGGCGAAGCGGCCCGCGACGATGGCGGCGCGGAGGCGCGCCATCAGGGTCTGGTAGTAGCGGATGTTGTGCCAGGTCAGCAGGATCGGGCCGAGCATCTCACCCGCCTTGAACAGGTGATGCAGATAGCCCCGGCTGTGCCGGGTGCAAGCGGGGCAGTCGCAGTCGGGATCGAGCGGGCCGGTATCCTCGACGTGGCGGGCATTGCGCATGTTCAGCACGCCCTGGCTGGTATAGGCGCGGCCGGTGCGGCCGGAACGTGTCGGGATGACGCAGTCGAACATGTCCACGCCGCGCGCCACGGCGCCCACCAGGTCGGAGGGCGTGCCGACGCCCATCAGGTAGCGCGGATGCGTCTCCGGCAGCATCGGCGCGGCGAAATCGAGGACGCGGAACATCTCCTCCTGCCCTTCGCCCACCGCGAGCCCGCCGATGGCATAGCCCTCGAAGCCGATCCGCTTCAGCGCCTCGGCACTCTCGCCGCGCAGGTCGGCATAGACGCCGCCCTGCTGGATGCCGAAGAGCCCATAGCCTTCGCGCGGCGTGAAGGCGGCGCGGGAGCGCGCGGCCCAGTCCATCGAGAGCCGCATGGCGCGGGCGGCTTCGTCATGCGTCGCCGGGTACTGGATGCACTCGTCGAAGCACATGGTGATGTCGGCATCCAGCAGGTGCTGGATCTCGATGCTGCGCTCCGGCGTCAGGCGGAAGCGCTGGCCGTTGATGTGGCTCTGGAAGGTCACGCCGTCCTTGTCGAGCTTCCGCAACTGGGCCAGCGACATCACCTGGAAGCCGCCGGAATCCGTCAGGATCGGGCCGTGCCAGTCCATCATGGTGTGCAGGCCGCCGAGCTTCGCCACGCGCTCCGCACCGGGGCGCAGCATCAGGTGGTAGGTGTTGCCGAGCACGATGCTCGCGCCGGTGGCGCGCACGCCATCCGCCGTCATGCCCTTCACCGTGCCGGCGGTGCCCACGGGCATGAAGACCGGCGTCGGCACCTCGCCATGCGCGGTGCGCAGCGTGCCGGCGCGGGCATGGCCGTCGCGGCATTGGCAGGTCCAGGAGAGCGTCACTGGCAGGAATCCTCCCGGAACAGCAGGCTGGCATCGCCATAGGAGTAGAAGCGGTAGCCGGCTTCGACGGCATGGGCATAGGCGCTGCGCATCCGCGCCATGCCGGCGAAGGCCGAGACCAGCATGAAGAGGCTGGACTTCGGCAGGTGGAAATTGGTCAGCAGCAGGTCGGCCGAGTGGAAGCGGTGGCCGGGCAGCAGGAAGATGTCCGTCAGGCCGCGGAAGGGATGCACCACGCCCTGGTCGTCCACCGCGCTTTCCAGCAGCCGCAGCGCCGTGGTGCCGATGGCGACGATGCGGCCGCCCTTCGCGCGGGCGTCGTTGATCGCCGCCGCCGCCTCGGGCGTGATCTCGCCCCATTCGGCATGCAGCTTATGGGCGCGCGGGTTCTCGGTGCGAACCGGAAGAAAAGTGCCGGCGCCGACATGCAGCGTCAGCGCGACCTGCCCGACGCCGCGCTCGGCCAGCGCCGCCAGCAGCCGGTCGGTGAAGTGCAGGCTGGCGGTGGGCGCGGCCACCGCGCCGGGCTGGCGCGCGAAGATCGGCTGGTAGTCCTCCCGGTCCTCCGCGCGCGGCCCCTCGGGGCGGGCGATATAGGGCGGCAACGGGATCTCGCCGGCCTTCTCCAGCGCGGCGGCGAGCAGTGCCTGGTCCGGCCCGAAGTCAAGCAGCGCGGCGCCGCCCTCCTGCCGCTCCACCACGCGGGGGGCCAGTTCCGGGGCGCCCTCGATGCTCAGGACGTCGCCGGGGCGCAGCTTCTTCGCATTGCGCACCAGGGCGTGCCAGATGCCGCCGGCCTCGGCGCGGTTGAGCATGACCTCCAGCCGTGCCTCGCCGCGCCGGGCGCGCAGCCGGGCGGGAATGACGCGGGTGTCGTTCACCACCAGCAGGTCGCCGGGGCGCAGCCAGCGCGGCAGGTCCAGCACGCCGGCATCCTGCACGCCCTCCGGCGCGGCCACGAGCATCCGCGCCGCGTCGCGCGGGCGCGCCGGGGCCTGGGCGATCAGCGCCTCGGGAAGGGCGAAGTCGAAATCATCCGCCCGCAAAGGGGGCAGGGTGGAGGGGTCTTGCGCGGTCATTCCGATGGGGGCTTTCGCGGCGGGCGGTAGCGGAGGGGCGGCGCGAACGCAAGCGCGGCCTCGGCACTGCTCACCCCTGCGGGGGTTGCCTCCCCGCCGGGGCGGGGGCAGGCTTCGTCAAAACAGAGAGCGGGGGATCGTCCGACCATGGGCCTCAAAGGGGCGGAATGGCTGGCGCGGAGCATCGCGGCATCCGGCCAGAGCCATGTCTTCTTCATCGACGCCGTGCTGCGCCCCACCCTGATGGCGCTGGAGGCGCAGGGCGTACGGCCGGTGCTGGCGCATTCCGAGAAGGGTGCGGCCTACATGGCCGACGGCTATGCCCGGGTCAGCGGCCGGCCGGGCATCGTCGCGGCGCAGTCGGTCGGCGCGGCCAACCTCGCGGCGGCCTTGCAGGATGCCTGGCTCGGCCGCGCGCCGGTGATCGCGCTCACCGGGCGCAAGCCGCCCTCGGCGCAGCACCGCAATGCCTATCAGGAGGTGCCGCACACGCCGCTTTTCGCGCCCGTGACCAAGTTCGGCGCCGCCGTCGAGGCCGCCGCCGACCTGCCGCGCCTCTTCCGCATGGCCTGGGCCGCCGCCACCACCGCTCCGCCGCGCCCGGTGCATCTCGACCTCAACGGGCTGATGGGCGAGGTGGTGGAGCAGGGCGATACCGGCGCCGAGGCGGCCGATTTCTCCGCCTGGACCGCGCCCCGGCACCGCCCGGTGGCGGAGGGCGCGCAGATCGAGGCCGCCGCCGCCCGTCTCCGCGCGGCCGAGGACATCGTGATCCTGGCCGGCGATGGCGCCGCGCTCTCCGGTTGCGGCGCCGAGCTGCAGGTGCTGGCCGAGGCGCTGCAGGCGCCCGTCGTCACCAGCCTGGGGGCGCGGGATCTGCTGCCCTCCCGGCACCCGCTCAACCTGGGCGTCGCCGGCAGCTACTCGGCGCCGCCGGCCAACCAGGTGCTGCACGAGGCCGGGCTGGTGCTGATGGTCGGCTGCGACGGTGGCGACCAGGTGACGCATGGCTGGCGCTTCCCGCGCCCCGGCACACCGGTCATCCAGATCGACGCCGACGCGCTGGAACTGGACCGCTGCCCGGCCGAGCTCTCCCTGCATGGCGACCCGCGCGGCACGCTGAGCCATCTGATCGAGGCGCTCGGCCGTCCGGCGCGCGACCATGCCTTCGCCCGCCAGGCCATCGCCCGGATGGAGGAATGGCGCGCCGCCATGGCGCCCCGCCTCGGCAGCAACGAGACGCCGATCGACCCGGCGCGGCTCTGCGCCGAGATTTCCGCCGCCCTGCCGGAGGACGGCATCCTCGTCGCCGACACCGGCTATTCCGGCATCTGGACCGGCACGCTGATCGAGATGAACGGCGCCGGGCAGCGCTACCTTCGCGCCGCCGGCTCGCTCGGCTGGGCCTTCCCGGCCTCGCTCGGCGCCAAATGCGCGGCGCCGGACCGCAAGGTGGTCTGCTGGAGTGGCGACGGCGCGCTCTACTACCACCTCACCGAGCTGGAGACGGCCAAGCGCCGCGGCATCGCCGTCACGCTGGTGGTGAACAACAACCGCGGCTTCGGCCAGGGCTGGCCCAACCTCGTGCGCGCCGCCGGCAACAACCCCGAGCGCGCCGCCACGCTGCTGCGCTTCGGCGAGCACACCGATTTCTGCGCCATCGCGCGCGGCTTCGGCCTGCGCGGCATCCGTGTCGAGCGCCCGGAGGAGATCGGCCCGGCGCTGCGCGAGGCCATGGCCGCTGAAGAGACCGTGCTGGTCGAGGTGATGACCGGCATCGACCATCGCGCGCCCGAACCTTGGGCGCCGGAGGAGTGAGCATGAAGGTTTCGATCATCGGTGCGGGACTGATGGGCCATGCGCTGGCCCTGGTCTTCGCCATCGGCGGGCACCGCGTGCGGCTGACCGACAACAGCCCCGCCGCCCTGGCCCGCGCGCCCTCCCTGATGGAGAAGGCGCGTGCCACACTGGAGGGCGCCGGCGAGGCGAACGGCCTCACCGAAGCCGGGCTGCGCGAGCGCGTCACGCTGCACGACAACCTCGCCGAGACGGTGGCCGACGCCGAACTGGTGATCGAGGCCATCATCGAGAAGCCCGAGGTGAAGCGCGCGCTCTTCGCCGGGCTTGATCCGCTGATGCCGCCGGATGCCATCCTGGCCAGCAACACCTCCTATCTCGATGCCTTTCCGCTGATGCCGCCCGGCAGGCTCAAGCGCGCCATCCTGATGCACTGGTACACGCCGCCCTATCTGGTGGACCTGGTGGATCTCGTCGGCAGCCCGGAATGCCCGCCGGAGCTGGTCGAGCAGGTGGCCGCCATGCTGCGGGCGATGGGCAAGGTGCCGCTCGTCATGCGCCGCTTCCTGCCGGGCTATCTTGCCAACCGCATCCAGTCGGCGCTGGCGGGCGAGTGCTACCGCCTGATGGACGAGGGCTATGCCACGCCGCAGGAGATCGACGCTGCCATCATCCACGGGCTCGGGTTGCGGCTGCTGCTGCTGGGCCAGATGGCGAAGGCCGACTTCACCGGCCTGCCGCTTTCCGCCCAGGCGCTGGCCAATGGCATGTACCAGCCGCCACCGCCGCGCCGGAACAGCGAGACACTCGACCGGGCTTTGGCGGAAGGCCACACTGGCGTCATGGCCGGGCGCGGGCTCTACGACTGGGGCGGGCAGGACCCGGAGGCACTGCTGGCCGAGCGTGACCGCCGCCTGCTGGCGCTGAAGCGCGCCATGAAGGAGATCGGCCCGATGGCGGGCCTGGAGGACAAGAACGCATGATCCGCTACGAACTTTCCGGCAAGACGGCGCTCGTCACCGGCGGCGCCTCGGGCATCGGACTCGCCACCGTGCGCGGCCTGGCCGAGGCCGGCTGCCGCGTTGCCATCAACCATCTGGCGGACGATCCGCGCGCCGAGGCCGTCATCGCCGAACTGCGCGCGGCGGGGCATGACGTGCTCTCCGCGCCAGGCAGCGTCGGCGATGCGGAGGCCGGGCCGCGCATGGTGGAGAAGGCCATCGCCGATCTCGGCGGGCGGCTCGATTATCTGGTGAACAATGCCGGCACGCCGGGCACGAGCAGCCTCATCCCGCCGACCGCGCTGGACCGCATCACCGAGGATCTGTGGCAGACCGTGCTGCAGGTGAACCTGCTCGGCGTCTTCCGCTGCGCCAAGGCGGCGGCGCCGGCGCTGAAGGCGGCACAGGGCGCGGTGGTGAACGTCGCCTCCATCGCCGGGCTCGACAGTCCCGGCAGCTCGATGGCCTATGGCGCCACCAAGGCGGGCGTGATCAGCCTGACCAAGAACCTGGCGCGCGCCCTGGCGCCCGAGGCGCGGGTGAATGCCGTCGCCCCCGGGGCGGTGGACAGCCCCTGGATGGTGGAATGGACCGAGGAGCGCCGCGCCGCCTCCGCCAACAAGGCCCTGCTGAAGCGGCGCAACCAGCCGGAAGACCTCGCCGAGGTCATCCTCTTCCTGCTCGCCGGCGCGCGGATGGTGACGGGCCAGACCGTCGTGGTCGATGGCGGGCTGACGCTGGAAGCGCGGTAAGCGAAGGAACGAGGGGGCCTCGCCCCCTCGCGCTCCCCTGCCAGGAAACTGAGTTTCCTGGACCTTCCCTCAGCCGAGGGCAGCGACACCCTCGATCTCCAGCAGGAACTCCGGCAGGGGAAGGGCCTTCACCACCGCCGTCGTGCGCGCCGGATAAGGGCCGGCGCCATACCAGGCGGCGTAGAGCCGGTTCATCTCCTTCACGTCCTCCTCGCGCGTCAGCAGCACATTGACCTTCACCAGGCGGTTGCGGTCGGCGCCGGCCTGGGCGAGCACTTTGTCCAGCGTCGCCAGCACGAGCTGCATCTGTGCCGCGAAGCCCTCCGGCACCGTGTTGTCCGCACTCAGCGGCCCGATGCCGGAGATGTAGAGCAGGTCCCCGGTGCGCACCGCGTAGGACAGCGGCGGCGTGCGAAGTCCGGCAGGTGGCGGGATATGCGTCAGTTCGCGCATGGCGATGCTCCTCTTCAATACCAGCGGCCATCCTGCACGTCATGCCGGCCGCAGGCGAGACGCCTTGCCCCCGCGCCGCCTGAGCGGCACGCTGCTTGCTGATGCTGCACTGATCGCAATCACCGACGGACCCTCGCCATGCCCCAGGTTGATACCGCCCGCTTCCTTCAGGACCTGCACGATCTGCGCAGGATCGGCGCCTTCAAGACCGGCGTGCATCGCCCGACCTACTCTCCCCAGGACATGGAATCCCGCCGCTGGCTGATGCAGCGGATGGAGGAGATCGGGCTGGAAGCCTCGATCGACGGCATCGGCAACGTCTTCGGGCGGCACAAGGGGCCGGGGCCGCATCTGCTCGTCGGCAGCCATATCGAGAGCCAGAACGAGGCCGGCTGGCTGGATGGCGCGCTCGGCGTCGTCGCCGGGCTGGCGCTGGCGCGTGCGGGGTTGCCGGTGGATGTCTGCGCCTTCGCCGATGAGGAAGGGCATTTCGAGGGCGGATTCCTCGGCAGCAAGTCGATCATCGGCGAGCTGTCGGAGGAGGAGATCGACCGCAGCCGCAGCCGCAACGATGGCACGCCGCTGCGCGAGGCGCTGAAGGCCGCTGGCCTCGCCGGACTGCCGCGCATGCAGATCGACCCTGCCCGCTACAAGGGCTTTTTCGAGATGCATATCGAGCAGGGCACGCAACTGGAGGGGGCGGGGCTGCAGGTCGGCGTCGTCACCGGCATCGTGGCCATCTGGCAGTGGCGGCTGATCGTGACGGGCCAGCAGGACCATGCCGGCGGCACCACCATGGCCGAGCGCAGGGATGCCGGGCTGACGGCGGTGCGCCTGCTCGCCGCCATCGACCAGGAGTTCCCGCGCATCTGCGGCGAGCGCAGCACCTGGACCACCGGGCGCATCCTGCTGGAGCCGGGGGCCCCGAGCATCATTCCGGGCAAGGCGGACGTGCTCTTCCAGTTCCGGGACGTGTCCATGGAAAAGCTGCAGGAAATGGAAGCGACGCTGCGGATGCTGGTGCGCGAGAGCAATCGCCGCGAGCGCTGCCACACCGAGCTGATCAGCATCAGCAAGGCGACGCCGGCGCTCTGCGACCCGGCAATGATGCGCGCGCTCGGCGGCGCGGCGGAGGCGCTGGCGGCTGGCGCCTGGCAGGAGATGCCAAGCGGCGCGGGGCATGATGCGCAATACCTGGCGAAGCGGATGCCGGCCTCGATGCTCTTCGTGCCCTCGGTCGGCGGCATCAGCCACCACTGGGCGGAAGACACCAAGGAGGAGGATCTCGCCCTCGGCGTGCAGGTGCTGGCGGAGGGCGCCGCGCGCTATCTGGCAGGCTCGAACTGAAGCGCTCTGTCCGGCGCTGGAGCCGGGGGAGAATGAATTCTCCCCCGGACCCCCTCTTCTTTTTTCTGCCAGTTCATGAAGCAGCCCCGGCGATGGCTGGCAAAACTGGAAACTGATAAAAAAGAGGGGGTTTGGGGGGTCCGAGGCACTGCCTCGGACAACTCCCCCAACCTTGCTTTATTCCCGCCTCGTTTTCGCGGAACTTCCTATCCCGGCGCCAGATCCACCTCGACCTGCAGGCTGTGCCGCCCCCCGCCGAGGATGATGCCGCGCAGGGGCGAGATGTCGTGGAAGTCGCGCCCCCAGCCCAGCGTGACATGCTCGTCGCGCACAACGAGGGCGTTGGTGGGGTCGAGGTCCACCCAGCCGTGTTCCGGCCCGAGCCAGGCGCCGACCCAGGCATGCGACTGGTCGGCGCCCAGGCGCGGGGCGCCGCCGGGCGGCGGCAGGGTACGGATATAGCCGGAGACGTAGCGCGCCGGCAGGCCGAGGCCACGCAGCGCGCAGAGCACCAGATGGGTGAAGTCCTGGCAGACGCCCGCCCGTTGCGCCAGCACCTGCGAGACCGGCGTGGCGATGCCGGTGACGCCGGCACGGAAGGCGAAATCCCGCCGGATGCGGGCGTTCAGGTCGAGCAGCCCTTCCAGCACGGGCCGGCCGGGCGGGAAGGATGTGGCGGCATAGGCGGTGGCGCCGGCCTCGGGCGGCAGCATCGGCGAAGGGAGGGCGAATTCGGCGGCCGAAGGATCCTGCGCCGACAGCGCCGTGATCTCCTCCCAGGGCGGCGTGGCGGAGGGCTGCGGTATGGCGGGGGCGGTGACCTCGACGGTCGCTTCCGCCGTCACCTCGAACACTGAATGCGGGCGGTCGAGAAAGATCCAGGTGGCGCGGTTGCCGAAATGATCCGTGCCGGTGGAAATCCGCGACGGCTCGGGCTGGCAGGTCAGGCTCTCGGCCAGCACGCGCTGGTGCGGCAGCGGCCGGGGCGCGAGGTGCAGCAGATGGGTGGCGATGTCCACCGGCTCGGCATAGCGATAGGTGGTGGCGTGCCGCACGCACCAGATCATGCCGCGCCTCCCGGCATTTCCTGACCAATCTGCTGGATCGGCGGCAGCAGCGCGAAGTAGCGGCGGGTGATGGCGTCGGAGAGGGCGGCGATCTCGCCCTCCATGGCGGTGAGGCGCGGCGCGAGCGCCACCGCCGCGGCCGCCTGATCGGGGGCGGCGAGCACGGTGCCGGGCATGGCCTCCACGGCAGCGATCAGCGCCTCGGCGGGCGGCAGCAACTCGCGCTCGGGGCCGCCATCCACCGCCCGCAGCACGTCGCGGATAGCGTGGAGCTGGAAGGCGAGGCCACGCGGGTTGCCGGGATCGGCCAGCACCAGATCCAGCGCCGGCGCCGGCTGCAAGGTGCCGAGATAGCGGTTGCGATAGGTGATGACGGAATCGCACAGCTCCAGCGCCAGCCGCAGCCCGCCCTCGATGCGGCTGGGGCTCTGGCTGAGCGCGAAACCGAGCTGCGCGGCGATGCTCTGCGCCCGCTCGACGCGGCGGCCGAGGTCGAGGAAGGCGAAGCCGCCGGCGCGCACCATGTTCTCGGCCACCGCACCGGCGACGCCGGCGGAATAGCGCAGCACGCTGCCCAGCACCGCCTCCAGCCCCTGCAGACCGAGCTGCGGAGCGTCGGCCTGCACCCGCACGGCGCGCAGCGGCAGGGTGAAGAGCGTGTGCATGTCGCCGGTCAGGCGATCGCGCACCGCCTCGACGAGACGGCCGATCTCGTCGAACAGCCGCGCCACCGTGCCGCCCTGCCGCAGCGCGCGCCAGAGCGCGGCCTGGAAGGCGGAACTGGCTGCGGCGTTCGGCATGTCCTCGGTGGTCAGCAGCCCGGCATGGCGCAGGCCGGTGGAGAGGGCGGCCAGCTCCGCCACCTCGCGCGGCAGCAGGGGGCCGCGGTCCAGCCGCGCCAGGGCGGCGCGCATCAGCCGCGCCGCGCCCTCCATGCGCTCGACATAGCGGCCGAGCCAGAACAGGTTGTCGGCGACGCGGCTGGGCAGGTCGCCACCGGCGCGGCGGATCGGCAGCGGGGCCTGGCGATGCAGGCCCGGCCCCTGGATGCGGCCGCCTTCCTCGCTGAGCACCCAGACATCCTTGGCCAGCGCCTGACGCGGCAGGCGGCCGATCGGTCCCGTGGCGTCGTCCGGCACACGGGCGAGGCCGCCGGGCAGGACGCTCCAGCCCTCGCCATCCTGCGCCAGGAACAGCCGCAGCAGCACCGGGCGCGGTGTCAGGCCGCCACCCACCACGAAGGGCGCGACGGAAGGCGGGAGATCGCGCGTCGCGGCGAAGTCACGCGGTTGCGCGGCCACGCGGGCGAGCAGCGTGTCGCGCTGCGCGGGCGTCATCCGGCCGGGCCGCCAGGCCGGGGCAATGCCGTCAGTGGCCGGGCGCAGCAGCCAGCCGTCGGGGTCGCGCAGCACGGCGGCGAGGGCTTCCGGCTCGGCCAGCCAGTGCGTCTCGACGGAGGGCAGGCGCAGCGTCTCGCCGAGCAGGCGCTCGCTGAGGCGGGGCAGCAGGGCGGTCAGGCCCGGCGCCTCGGCCAGCCCGCAGCCGGGCGCGTTGACCACCCGCACGCCGCCATGGCGCCAGGCATCCAGCAGGCCGGGCACGCCCGGCTCCTGGCCGCCGAACTCCAGCGGATCGAGCAGGCGCCCGTCCATTCGGCGCAGCAGCACATGCACGGGCTGCAGGCCCTTCAACGTCTTGAGGAAGACCGCGCCGCCGCGCGCCGTCAGATCGCCCGGCTCGACCAGCGCGCAGGACAGCTCGCGCGCCAGCAGCACGTGTTCGAACCAGAGCGGGTGCCGCACGCCGGGCGTCAGCAGGGCGATGGCGGCATTGTCCTGGCGGGGTGGGGCGAGCCGCTGCAGCGCATCCTGCCAGAGGTCGAAGAAGGGCCGCAGCGGTCGCACCTGCTGGCCCTGGAAGATGTGGGGCAGCACGCGCCCCAGCATGCGCCGGTTCTCCTGCGCATGGCCGATGCCGGCGGCGCGGCTGGTGCGGTCGGCCAGCACCTGCCAGCGCCCGTCCGGCCCGCGCAGCAGGTCGGCGGCATAGGTCTGCAGCATCGGGCGCGGCGGCGGCTGCTCGGCGCTGCGGCAGGGGCGCAGGAAGGCCGGGTTGGCGAAAACCAGTTCCGGCGGCACCAGCCGCTCGGTCAGCAGGCGCTGCGCACCATAGAGGTCCGCAAGGAGGGCATCCAGCAGCCGGGCGCGCTGCGCCAGGCCCTCGGCCAGCAGGGCGAACTCACTGGCCGGCAGGGGCAGCGGCACGGGGTCGCAGCGCCAGGAGGGCTCGGCGCGCTGCAGGCCGGGCAGCAGGGAGGTGGCGCCCTCCTCCTCGAAGGCGCGGTCGAGCCGGCGCGTGGCCTCGCCGAGGCCGCCCTCCGCATAGTCGGGCGGCAGGTCGGAGAGGGCCGCGAGCACGCGCCGCCAGTGCGGCCGCACCTGGCCGCGGCCATCGACCATCTCATCGGGCGGGGAGGGCTGGTTCACCCCCGGCCCGCTATCACGCGAGGCGGCGCAGGTCGAGAGTTCGCCGCAGTTCCGTCCCCTGCACGGGCACCGGCGCGGCGCCGGGACCGGGGGTGTGGCCGAAGGGGAAGAAGCGGGCGCGGCGCCGTGCCTCCGCCTCGTTGGCATTCACCGGGAAACGCTCGTAGTTGCGCCCGCCCGGATGCGCCGCGTGATGCGTGAAGCCGCCGAGGCTGCGGCCGGTCCAGCTGTCCCAGAGGTCGAAGACCAGCGGCGTCTGCGCGCGGATGGCCGGGTGCATGGCGGAAGTCGGCGCCCAGGCCTTGAAGCGGATGCCGGCCACGAACTCGGCGGCGCGGCCGGTTGCGGCCATCGGCAGCGCACGCCCGTTCACTGCGAGGATAAAGCGCTCCGGCACGAAGCCGGTGGCGCGGAGTTGCAGGCGCTCGGTGCTGCTGTCCACGAAGCGCGCGGTGCCGCCGACGTAGTTCTCCTCGCCCAGTACGTTCCAGGGCTCCAGCGCGTGCCGCAGTTCCAGGCCGACATCGTGCACCGCCGTCTCGCCCAGCAGCGGGAAGCGGAACTCGAAATGCGGGTCGAACCAGTCGGCCTCCAGCGGTGCGCCGAGGGCCTTCAGCTCCTCGATGGCATCGCGGAAATCCTCGCGCGCGTAGTGCGGCAGCATGAAGTCGTCATGCAGGCGGCTGCCCCAGCGGATCAGGCGGCGTTCGTAGGGTGCCTTCCAGAAGGCGGCCACGGCGGCGCGCATCAGCAGCATCTGCGCCGCCGACATGCGCGGGTTGGGCGGCATCTCGAAGGCGCGGAACTCCACCAGCCCGCGCCGGCCGCCGACATTGTCCGGCGAGTAGAGCTTGTCGATGCTGAATTCGGTGCGGTGGGTATTGCCGGTCATGTCCGCGAGGATGTTGCGGAACAGCCGGTCCACCAGCCAGGGCGGGCATTCCACGCCCGGGCGCACCTGCTGGAAGGCGATCTCCAGGTCGTTCAGCACATCCTGCCGCGCCTCGTCGATGCGCGGGTGCTGGCTGGTCGGGCCGATGAACAGGCCGGAGAACAGGAAGGAAAGGCTCGGATGGTTGTGCCAGAAGCCGAGCAGCGACCTCAGCAGGTCCGGCCGGCGCAGGAAGGGACTTTCGGCCGCTGTCTCGCCGCCCATCACCACATGGTTGCCGCCGCCGGTGCCGACATGCCGCCCATCCAGCATGAATTTCTCGGTCGCCAGCCCTTCCTCGCGCGCCAGGGCGTAGAGCTGCTCGGTGCGCTCCACATGCTCGGCCCAGGAATGGGAGGGATGGATGTTCACCTCGATCACCCCGGGGTCGGGCGTGACGGAGAAGCCGAGCAGGCGTGGGTCGGAGGGCGGGCCATAGCCTTCCAGCACCACGCGGCGACCGGTGGCCGCGGCGGTTGCCTCGACGGCGGCGCAGAGTTCCAGCCAGTCCTCGGCGGTGTAGAGCGGCGGGAGGAAGATGTGCAGCCTGCCCTCGCGGGCTTCCACCGTCAGCGCGGTACGGACGAGATCCGGCTCCTCGCGGCCGGGCTCGGGGCGGCTGGCGGGCAAGGGCGCGTGGAGGCGGCGCAGCGCCCCGGCGCCGGGCAGCGGGCCGGGGGCGGCAGGGGACCCCTCGAGGGCATGGTGCCCGGGCTGGTGGTGGATCGGGAAGCCGGGCGCACCTTCCACCGGCTGCGGCCGGCCCGGGCGGAAGGCCTGGGCCGGGGGCAGCGGGCCGCGCGGGGCGAATGGATCGGGCTCGAACCTTGCCGGGATGCTGGCCGGGTCGGCCCAGGGCAGGCTTTCCAGCGGCAGGCGGAAGCCGATCGGCGAATCGCCGGGGACGAGGAAGATCGGATCCTCATCGCGGAACAGCCAGCGGCCGGATTCCCAGGCTTCGCCCCCGTTCCGGCGGCGCAGCGGCAGAACCGAGCCGACGCTCGCCGCCAGCCCCTGGCCGAAGACCTTCGCCAGCCGCGCGCGCTCCAGCGGGTCGCGCAGCTTCGAATCCTCGGTCAGGACATTGGCCGGCAGCCGCTTCTCCTTCCAGAGGAAGTAATGGATATCCTCATAGGCCGGCTGCACGAAGCCGGTGTCCAGGCCGAGCCGTTCCGCCAGGGCGGCGGCGAAGGCTGCGGCATCGGCGGCGGTGGCGCTGTCGGCATGCTCGTCGTCGGAGAGCAGGGCGGGGTCCGTCCAGACCGGCTCGCCATCCTTGCGCCAATAGGCGTTCAGCGCCCAGCGCGGCAGCTGCTCGCCGGGATAGTGCTTGCCCGCCGCGTGCTGCACCACCCCGCCCGGCGCCCAGAGTGGCATCAGCCGCCTCAGCAGCCGCCCGGCGATGCGCCGCTTGGTGGGGCCGAGGGCGTCGGTGTTCCACTCCGGCGCCTCCTGGTCGGTGGCGGAGACGAAGGTGGGCTCGCCCCCCATGGTCAGCCGCACCTTGCCCTCGGTGAGCTGCGCGTCCACCGCCTCGCCGGCCTCCAGGATGTCCTGCCAAGTCGCCTCGGAATAGGGCCTGGTGACGCGCGGCGTCTCGCGCACACGGGTGACGCGCATCCCGAAGTCGAAGGACACCTCGGCCTTGGACATCAGGCCGCTGATCGGCGCCGCCGACTGCGGTTCGGGCGTCGCCGCAAGCGGGATGTGGCCCTCGCCGGCCAGCAGGCCGGAGGTGGCGTCCAGCCCCACCCAGCCGGCGCCGGGGAGATAGACCTCGGCCCAGGCGTGCAGGTCGGTGAAGTCGGCCGCGGGGCCTTCCGGGCCTTGCAGCGGCTTCTGGTCGGCAACGAGCTGGATCAGGTAGCCGGAGACGAAGCGTGCCGCATAGCCCAGGTTGCGCAGAAGCTGCACCAGCAGCCAGGCGCTGTCCCGGCAGGAGCCCTTGCCCCCGGCCAGCGCCTGCTCCGGCGTCCAGACACCGGGCTCCAGCCGCACGATGTAGGAGATGCGCTGCTGCACCAGGGCGTTCAGCGCCATCAGCATGGAGACGGTGCCCTGCTCGCCGCGCGGGATCTCGGCGAGCAGGGCGGCGAGGTGAGGGCCAGGCTCGGCAGCGCGGCGAAAGGGCGCCAGCTCCTGCTCCAGCACCGGGTCGTAGGCGAAGGGCCAGGTCTCGGCTTCCGGTTCCAGGAAGAAGTCGAAGGGGTTGATGGTGGCCATGTCGGCCACGAGGTCCACCGTCACGTCGAAATGCGTGACCGGCTCCGGGAAGACGACGCGGGCCAGGAAATTGCCCTGCGGGTCCTGCTGCCAGTTCAGGAAGTGCGGCTTGGGCGCGATGTTCAGCGCATAGGAGAGAATGGGCGTGCGGGCATGTGGCGCCGGCCGCAGCCGGATGGTCTGCGGCCCCAGACTCACAGGGCGATCGTAACGGTAGCTGGTGCGGTGGGTCAGCGCGACATGGATCGACATGCGGGGGCCCGGCGGATGTTGCTGCAGCGCAGCTTAGACCGCGCCGAGCGCGCCGCGAAACCCGCCGCGCGCGGCAGCGGCGAATCGGAGCCGGGTTGGCGTCCCGCCCGGACCGCTCCATCATGCCGGCCTTGCCGGATCACCCGCAGGCGGAGGCTGTCAGCATGGTTGTCGAGCGCGATCCCACCACCGGCGGCCTGGAAGGCGCGCCGCCCAGCCTGGAGGTCGCGGGCGCCGTCGCCACCATCCGCCTGAACCGGCCGCGCCACCACAACCGGCTGGAACCGGAGGATCTGCTGCGCCTCGTGCGGCTGCTCGACGCAGTCGAGGCGGATGAGGCCCTGCGGGTGCTGGTCTTCACCGGCACAGGCCGTTCCTTCAGCGCCGGCTACAACATCGGCAGGCTGGGCGAGGGCGCCGGGCCGGAGATCCCTGAGTTTGGCACCGTGGCGGACCGGCTGGAGCGCTGCCGGGTGCCGACGATCTGCGCGCTGAACGGCAGCGTCTATGGCGGTTCGGTGGACCTCGCCATGGCCGCCGACTTCCGCATCGGCGCTGCCGGCCTCTCGCTGACCATGCCAGCCGCCCGGCTGGGGCTGCACTACTATCCGAGCGGACTGCAACGCGCCGTCGCGCGCCTCGGCCCGGCGGCGGCCAAGCGGCTGTTCCTGCTGGCCGAGCCGGTTGGCACCGAGGAGTTGCTGCGCATCGGCTTCCTGGACGAAGCCGTGCCGGCGGAAACCCTGAAGGCGCATGTCGCCGCCCGCGCGACGCTGCTGGCCGAGCGGGCGCCGCTGGCCGTGCAGGGCATGAAGGCGGCGCTGAACGATTTCGCGCGGGGCGCCGCCAACATCGCGGCGATCGAGGCGCGCCATCAGCAGTCGCAGCGCTCGGCCGACCTCGCCGAAGGCCGCGCCGCCTGGCTGGAGAAGCGCGCCCCGCGCTTCACGGGGTGCTAGGAGCATCTTCACCCGTTCCGATGCATCATCGGAACGGGTGAAGATGCTCGTCAAAACAAAATGCTCTAAGCGGTGGTGACGATTTCAGCGGAGTAGGATGGCGATTGAGGCGAGCAGAACGAAGCCGCGGAAGTTGGCGAG
>NZ_JASIRT010000044.1 GCF_030063475.1 Roseomonas sp. E05 | reverse complement strand
AAACACCTCAAGGCGCTCCGATGGCGCACACCGTTCCAGGCCGTCTGTGATGCCTGGACCAAGGACCCCGCCATCTTCAAGATCAACCCGCACCACCTCATCCCGGGACTACACACCTAAAATCTTGCCCGGACCGGCCGATGGGGGCTGGCCATGAAGCCAACCATCCGGATGCCAAGCACACCTATCGGTTTGCGCCTGCTTGCGGTGAAACGAAGATGGATGGATGCGTGGTGAGGTCATTCGCAGCCAGCTCAAGGAGCCAGCACATCCTGCTCGCCTGCGCCGCAGACGTGACACCTGCCTCATCAATCGGGCTGATCCGGGCGGCAAGGCTGCGCAGCTTCTGTCCGGTCCGAAGGGGATCGTCTAGGGGGGAAGCTGTCAGGCGAAGCGTTTCCCGAATGATCCGACGATCCGCGTTCGGGAGTGGCATGACGGATTCCATCTCACCGAGCCGGAAGAGCGCGTGCCCAAGGGAAAGCGCCGCGAGCGCATCCTCGGCCTCATGGACCCGACCGCGGGATCGGACCGCGAGACTGAGGACAAGATAGCGCAAGCGTGCGAGATGGCGCGCGGCCCAAGAGGTCCCGGCTCGGATCGAGATGGCGGCAACCTCCCTGCGAATGGACGCCCTGAGATGCATCCGGCGCCGCTGGGTATTCATCGGCAGCAGCCAGCGATAGAAGGCATAGCTCACAGCGATTCCGGACAGGAGCATCACCTCGATCCCGGCGAGACCGATCGGGGAGCTTGGGACCGTGTCCACTGGGCGCGCGAGCACCGCAAAGAGCATGTTGAAGGCGAGCCCGACGAAGACGGTGGCCTGCCTCGCCTGCAACAGCGACGCACCGAACACGAGAGGAACTGCGAGCGCGAGCGAGAGCCAGCCGTTCGCGAGTTCTGGAAGCATCACGATGCGCCACAGGAAGGCCGCGACCGCCGCGCCGAGCCCGCCGATGAGGATCTTGCGGACGGCCGGGACGGGCTCATCCACTGCGGAGAACAGGACTGTGAAGATGCCGGCGCCAAGTACCAGGTACCGCAACGGGTCCCAGCCAATCGAGAGCCATGCGAGCCCCACAAGGGAGACGGCGAGTGCTCCCCTGAGCACAGCCAACCGCAACGCCGCGACGTCGGGATGCGGGATTGACCAGCGCGGCGCAGGTTGGATGGCGGCCGCCATGACCTGTCCGTAGCCGGCGGCGGCACGCAGCAGCAGGGTCCTCATCTCCTCGAGAACTGGGGACAGCACCGGGTCCGCCTTCTCAATCCGTTGCGACGCCTCAATGATGCCCTGGACGTCGAGATCTCCAGCATCCAGGGATCCGGCGGCCCGCTCGAACGCCTCCCGCAGGACTGCCATGTCGGCATGCCCGGGGGCAAGCGCGGAGCCCTCGCGCGAGCGGATGGCGCGGGCGACGACAAGAAGATCGAGAAGGAACGCGAACAATGCGTGCAGCTCCTTCAGCTTGCGCCGGGCCGTGATCGATCCCGCGGCCTCGTCCTCCGCGGATGCCTCGAGGGAGGCGAGCGACAGCAGGAACTCGCGTTCCCGCGCAAGCGATCGCGTTCCGGGTTCGGTCAGTGCCTCCGCGATCAGCACAAGGGCTTGCGAGGTCACCGTCCGGGCACGGCTCGCGACCGTCGAGCCGGACGAGGGCGGGCTGAGAGATGCCGCGACGAGGATCGCCGATCCGATCCCTAGCACGCTGTCCATGGCGCGGGCAGCCGCAAAGCCGACCGGATCGACATGAGTCCCCAGCGTGAGCGAGACAATGACTGCGGACGTCAGCCCGCACAGTGCTGCACCATAGGCGCGCTGGTGCCGCATCACGTTGGCGATGCCGCAGCAAAGGGCGATCCAAACCGCGAGGCCGAAAAGGGATGCAGCCGGAACACCGGGCCACGGCAGGACTAGCGCGACCCCAGCTGCGGCCCCGAGAAAAGAGCCGAGAAGTTGGGCAAGGCTGCGCTCAAACAGGAGGCCCCGCGGCGGCTGACCCACCATCCAGACCGTCATGGCGGCCCACCACGGATTCGGAAGGGACAAGGCGGTTGCCGCAGCCATGGCGAGCGTGGATGCCACGGTTAGCCGGATGGCGACATTGCGGGCTGCCGGATCGGTGAGGGCTGCGGCCAAGGGCTTCAAGGTTCTGTCCTGATGGAAGCGATCGAGGATGCCCGGTCTGATCTGCCTTACGGGACATCGTCGATTGAGCGGTCAAGCCGAAGGACGGCAGCAGCTTTGGCCGCTACCGCCCCGGAGGCTATCGGAGCCGTCGGAAGCAGGGTTATTCCTTGCCTGCGGCTGTCGGGCCGCCAAAGAGCCTTCCTTCCCCGGCCCAGTCGCTCGGTGCCACGTCCTCGAAGATCACGTAGATGTACTTCGGATCGGTCCCGGTGTTGCGGACGATGCTGTCGGTGATCTCCGCCGCCACCTTCGCCTTCTGGTCGTGGCTCTTGCCCTCGAACCAGCTCACACGAACAACAGGCATGGTCTGTCTCCTTTGATGATGAAGTAAGAAGAGGAAGCCGGGGGCGCTGACAGTTGCGGCCCGGTTTTCACTCAGCGCTCGAGAAATGCCCGAAGGTCCCTCGTAAACCGCTCGGGATTCTTGAACGCGAGGAAGTGGTCACCCTGCTCGGCCGCCGAGTAGACATGGAGCGTGGAGTCCGGGATGACCGAGTGCATCCACCGCTGGCTCGGCAGGTTGTGGCTAAGCTCGCCCGTGAAGATCGCGGTCGGCACGTTGATCTTGCGGCGGACCACGTCGCGCCAGTCATTGGTGATGTGGTCGAAGAGCACCCGCGCCATGGCGGCCGGATCGTTCTGGATGAACTCCCGCGCGAAGCTCGCGGAGTTCTGGAAGGCCGGCGCGTCCATGGCCATGGCGCGCTCCACCGCGCTCATGTCCACGATGAGGCTGTTGGTCGGCGCACCCTGCGTGAAGGCGGCGATCATCCGCTCCGGCGAGGTGGTCATCCCGCCGGCCTCCAGCCGCTCCCGCTCGGACCAGTCGGCGTGGCTGTAGATGGAAATCGGCTCGTCGATGATGGCGAGGCGGCGGATACGTCCTGTGCCGAAGAGGTCGATGTAGCTCCAGAGGACCGAAGCCCCCATGGACCAACCGACGAAGTCGGCGGACTGCAGGCGGAGATGGTCGGCGAACTCCTTCAGGTCCACGGCAAAGCGCGAGATGCGGGTGCCGTAGTCGACCCGCTGCGACAGGCCCTGGTTGCGGGGATCGAGAACGTAGACGTGGTAGTGCCTGCTGAGCAGGTACATGACGTTGACGAACTCGGCCCCGTTCGCCGACCAGCCCGGCATGAAGACCAGCGGCCTGCCCTGGCCGGCCTCCCAGTAGGAGAGCCGGGCCCCGTCGCTCGTGACGAAGGAGTTGATCTGCAGCCCGGCGAAGTCGGACAGCCGCGCCGGAAGGCCCTCGATCCGGTTCGGGAAGGTGTAGTCCCGCCCGAGCACGGACACGGCCGGGTCGGCGACCACCGGCCCCGAGGCGGCGATCAGCGAGAGGGCACAAAAGGCCCGGAGAAGCTGCTTTCGCATGGTCCTGTTACCTCATGGAGATCGACGCAGGGTCACCGTCAGGGACTGCGCGCGGTGCATGCTGCGGGAGCCAAACCCGGAAGGTCGGGGCCGACCGGGACGATGCCGGTCGGGTTCAGCGCCTTGATCGAGTAGTAGCCGCGCTTGATGTGGTCGATGCTGACGGTCTCGCGCACGCCCGGGAGGGCGAAGACGCGCGCAAGGTATGCGCTGAGGCTGGGGTAGTCCGCGATTCGGCGCAGATTGCACTTAAACAGCCCATAATAGGCGGAGTCGAACCGGACCAGCGTCACGAAGAGGCGGATGTCGGCCTCGGTGAAGCGGTCGCCGAGCAGGAAAGCGCAGCCGTCAGCGAGCCGGCGTTCCAGCTCATCTAGCATCGCGAAGACCTCGGCGAAAGCCTCCTCGTAGGCCTCTTGGGTGGTTGCGAAGCCGGCGCGGTAGACCCCGTTATTGAGACTTGGATAGATGCGCGCGTTCAGCGCGTCGATCTCCTCCGCCAGCTCCGCCGGGCAGAGGTCCACCGTCTCGTCGGCGAGCTCGCCGAAGCCGGCGTTGAACATGCGGACGATGTCGGCGGACTCATTGTTCACGATCGTGCCGAGCTTGCGGTCCCAGAGCACCGGCACCGTCGCGCGACCAGTGAAGCGGGGATCGGCCCGTGTGTAGATCTCGTGCAGGTAGGTGGCACCGTTCACCGCATCCCGGCCGGCGCCGGGATCGTCGCCGAAGCGCCAGCCCTGCTCCGTCAGCGCGGGCTCGACGACGGAGACGGACACCACCTTCTCCAATCCCTTGATCTTGCGCGCGATGAGCGTGCGCGAGGCCCAGGGGCAGATCAGCGCAACGTAGAGGTGGTAACGCCCGGCCTCCGCGGCGAAGCCATCTTCGCCGGTCGGCCCGGCGCCGCCGTCAGACGTGATCCAGTTGCGAAAGCTCGAGGTCTGCCGGACGAAGCCGCCCTTCTCGTCCTTCGCCTGGACCGGGTGCCAGTCGGCTGTCCATATCCCGTTGACGAGCATGATGACCCTCCTCAGCCGGAAACCAAGGTGATGCTGGTGCCCCAGGGGTCGTGCAGCATCGTGCCTCGGTTGGTATCGGGCTCGGCGCGCAGGCCAGCGGCCCGCGCCCTCTCTTCGATCGCGTCCCTCACCGCGGCGTCGGGGACCACAATTTCCACGCTGTCGAGGCCCACCATACGCTCCGGACGTGAGCCCGCCCGGCGGCTGTTCCAGGTGTTGGCGGCGAGCTGATGATGGTAGCCGCCGGCGCCGAAGAAGCTGCCGCCCGGGTAGCGGCAGGTCACCTCGAACCCGAGGATGTCGCGGTAGTACCGCTCGGCCGCTGCGGTGTCGCCGACCTGCAGGTGGACGTGCCCGATCACGGTCCCGGCGGGCATACCCATCCAGGCTCCATCCCCAGCGCCGAGAAGGTCCTGAAGGTCGAGCGGCTCGCTCGGCATGGCGAGCTGCCCGCCAGCCGAGCGCCAGGTGGCCACCGGGCGGTCCGCATAGACCTCGATCCCGTTGCCCTCCGGGTCGGCCAGGTAGATCGCCTCGCTGACCCCGTGGTCAGAGGCACCGAGGAGGCTGATCCGCCGCTGCGCGACGAAGCCCAGCCAGCGTCCGAGGCTCGCCCGGTCAGGCAATAGGAAGGCCGTGTGGAACAGCCCGGCCTGGCGGCGGTCGAGAGGCGCGAGGCTAGGGTCGCCAGTCAGCTCGAGAAGGGGCACCCCCGGCAGGCCGAGGGCGAGGCGCCCGATTGATTGCTCGACGGGCACAAGCCCGAGGACGTCCTGGTAGAAGCCGGAGACGGTGGCGAGGTCACGCACCCTCAGCCGGACGCGGCCGATCCGCATCGGTGCGGCGCCGAGATCGAAGGCGGCTTCAGGATGCTGGATGGCGGCGGACATGGGGTGGTCCTTCAGGCGGATGGAAGGTCGCGGCCGGTGCCGGGCTCCTTGGCCAGCCCGGCACCGGCCGCTGTCCGGAGGGTGCGTTCGGCGGTCAGGCCCGCTTGCGTCCGAGGGCGAAGGCGCCGTCCCCGAGCAGGGACTGCACGACGAGGGCAACGGTCCAGAAGGCCGGGAATTCCCAGCCGCCACCGGTGTTCGAAAAGAAGAACCCGGCCGCGCCGTGCGGGGCATAGATCGAGCCCAGCAGGATGGGCACGAGCGCCAGCGACACCCAGCGCGTCCACAGGCCGAGAATCAGGGCGATGCCGCCCACGACCTCCGCGGCGATGACGAGGTAGGCGAGCGGCCCGGGGAAGCCGATGCTCTGGAAGAAACCCGCGGTCCCGGCCGGCGTGAAGACGAAGATCTTCAGCCCGGCATGGGCGAGGAACAGGACGCCGAGCGCGGCGCGCAGGATGGCGGCGGCGAGGCTGGGGTTGCTGACGCCGGCCCAGGTGGTCGGAACGGTGGTGGATGAGGCTTGCGACATGGGTCATGTCCTCCCTGGCAAGGTGTGGCGCCGCGTGGCGCTTGCCTGGGGGACACATGGCCTACTGCTGCCGTCGCGATAATCCGGCGCACTGGAAGGTCATAACTTCCGAATTGGAAGTAGTCGGTTACCAGTCATTCTCCCAGTGCGGCGCGCCGCGGTAGCGCTCGATCAGGCAGTCGACAAGTGCCCGGACCTTCGCGGCCAGGTGGCGGCTATGGGGATAAAGGGCGTGCACGCCGAAGGGGGCCGGCTCGAAGGCTTCCAGCAGGCGTCTGACCCGCCCTGTCCGTAGCGCCGGACCGGCCACGAATCCAGGCACGTAGGCGAGGCCGAGGCCGGCTTCGGCCGCCTGCAGGCAGGCCTCCGCGTTCGAGTATCGCAGGCGTCCGGCAACGGGGATTGCCAGCGGCTCGCCGTCGGCGGCCCGGAAGCGCCAGAGGTTCGGCTCTCGGAAATTGGTGTCGGCGATGCAGTCATGGCCGGCGAGGTCGCCAGGCACGGTCGGCTCGCCGCGCCGCGCGAGATAGCGCTCGGCGCCGACCAGGACGATCCGCACGTCGCACAGCTTGCGCGCGATCAGGCTGCTGTCCTCCGTCCGACCGACCCGGACCGCCATGTCGAAGCCCTCATCGACGAGGCTCACCACCCGGTCCGTGAAGCTCACCTCCAGGTCGATCTCGGGGTAGCGCATTGCGAAGTCGTTCAGCGCCGGTGTCAGTTCCATGGTGCCGAAGGTCAACGGTGCCGTGAGGCGGAGCCGCCCGCGCGGGACCTGCGCACTGTTCTTGATCGACAGGTCGAGGATGTCGAACTCCTCCAGGAGCGGCCGGATGCGCTCGAAGTAGGCCTGACCGGCCTCCGTCGCAGAGACGGCCCGGGTTGTGCGGTTCAGGAGACGCACCCCGAGTTCGGCCTCCAGGCGGGAGACGAGCTTCGAGGCTTGGCCAGAGCTTGTACCAAGCCGCGCCGCTGCGGCGGTGAAGCTCCCGGTTTCCATGACCGCGACGAACATGCGGTCGCATTCCAGACGATCCACTTCCCACCCCGATGCTGAAAGGACAACGCTCATCAAGGACCACGCTACCCCGGTGTGGAAGGGGGCTCGTCAGGGCCAGGCCGACCGGTTCGCGGCATCGTGGATCCTCCCAGAGCACCATGAAATCAATCATGCTGCGCGGACCGGTTGAACCCGCCGTGGCCCGCTTGAGGATGTCCCGCTCCTGGCGAAGGATCCCGTTCTCCCGTCGCAGCCGCTTCAGCTCGGCGGCGACGTCTTCCTGCCCGGAGCGGCCCGGCGCATCGATCTGCCGGTCCCGGCTCCGGCTGATCCAATGGACCAGCGTCGACAGACCAATCCCGAGGCCCTCAGCGATCTCGCGCTGGCTCCGCCCGCTCGTCCGGACCAACCGGACGGCCTCGTCCTCGAATGCCTTCATGAACCGTCTCTGCTGCGGCATCGAGTTCCCCTTGCCTCATCAGGAACCCTCCACTTTTCCGAAGCAAGTCCAGCTTTACGCTGTCAAAGGCTCTGTTGTGCTGTCCGGCTAATCTCTTGCTCGACGGCACCAAACAAAGCCGCGATGAAGCTGAAGCGGTAGGCGACGGCAACACGGACCGTTATCTGCCGGCTGGTGCTGTCGATTGCGCAGCTGGCCTGGTTCCGGATCATCCGATCCGCGGCCAGTCCGGGGAGCAGGGCAGGGGGGGCAATCGCGGCCGATAGCTCGGAAAGGCAGCGGTTGGTGGTGTCGCCCCCAACATACACCAGCGCGGCGCGCAGAGTGGCATTGGCGTGGCGTTCGACTGCTTCCACAGTATAGGCGTAGCGCGCCAGCTCGATGCCACCCAGCAGCAGCATCAGAAAGGGAAGGGCGACGAGGCCAAGTTCCAGGGAGAGCGCACCGCGCCGCCCCAGCCTAGCGCAGGCGAAGCTCGGCATGGCCATGCAGCACGGTGGAAGGGAAGACGGCGGCCGTCAGCGGTGTGCTCGCGATGAAGGGCCTGTTGACCTCAATGGAGACATACATCGCCGGCGCGGCCGTGCCGCAACTGCCGCCCGTGCAACTGACCGTGCTGCCATCCTCACAGCGGCAGGCCACCACCGGATCGGGCACGGTGATGTCCGCCCAGCCCGGCAGGTTGGCGCGGATGGCGGCGGTAATGCCGGCGCCGTCCGTCGGCCGGGTGAAGGCATATTGCGCGCCGGCCCGTGCCGCCGCTTCCAGCCGGAGATTTTGCAGGACAGCATTGCCCAGATCAAAGCCTCCCAGTGCCATCAGGGCGAGGACGGGCGCGACGAGCGCGAATTCCAGGGCGGAGACGCCCCGGCGGCAGGCTCGGAGCCGAGCCAGCATCCGCATCACTCCACCAGCCGGGGCACTCGGATTTCCGGGACCGCCGTGTTGCGGGCGGGACAGCCGCTGACGTCGAACGGGAAATTGCTGAGTTGCCCGATCTCCAGCGTGCCGACGACGATCGGCAGGCAGGTGCTCGGGTCTGGCGCCGACATATTGGTGATCCTCGTATAGCCGTTCGGCACATAGATTCCGCCGAGCAAGGCAATGGAGCTGAGACTTGACATTCGTAGGGTGGGATTGCTGCTGCTGCCGGTCGGGCCGGAATCCGAACGGACGATGATCATCCCGTTCAGGGCAGGATCGTAGCTGTTGACCCGGGGCGCGGTGATGCGTGCGCTTGAGAGGCTGGTGAAGTTGACTTGTCCAGGGCTGCTGCCGAGCAGGGCGACGGTGCAGTTGTCGCAGAGAAAGCGGCTGAGATTCTCCGCGCTGAAGGAAGCGGTGGTGCCGGTGCCGGTGCCGACCAGGATGAAGGTGCAACCGTCGCAGGTAAGTTCGGAGAGGCTGCTGATGGTCAGGGAAGCATTGTGGAAGATGTAGGTGCCGGCGTCGAGCGGCACCTTGCTGTCGCTTCCGATCTTGTAGGCTTGGTTGCAGAATGCCGTGCCGGTCTGCTCGTAGGGCGGCATTTGGGCGCGCGTGTTGAAGGTGAAATCTTTGGGGTTGGTGGTGGTGCAGGGCGGGTTCGGCGCCGTCAGGTTGTTGAGTCTGGCATAGGGATTGGCGATCGCGGGCGCCTGCTCCTGATAGCCCTCCGCCAGGGTCACGTTCCGATTGGTGCAGCCGCTGCAGGTTCCGGCGGTCACCACGCCCTGCGCCGAGAAGCTGCCGGAATTGTCGATTTTCACCGCGCCCGAGCCTGTGCTGTTGGCGCCCAGCGCGCAGCCCTGCGCCGAGAATTTGCTGAAGCTGGCGACGCTGACGGTCCCGTTGAGCGCCAGCAGGCAGACCTGCGTGGTGCCTTTCAGCATGGCCACCGCGCGCACGCCGATCTCGCCCTCGGGCTGGCCGAGCAGGGCTCCGGCCATGGCGAGGGGCTGCCGGTGGCGGATCTCCACCTCATAGGCCTGCATGTTGTCCTTGAAGACGCCGCTTGCCGGCGGGTTGCGGACGGCCAGGGTGGTATCGCCCGAACCGGCGAAGCCGTTCAGTCCGGCGACCTCGATGCCGGCGGCGAGAGCAGCGTCGCGTGTCCGCGTCTCGGCGGCCGAGGCGGCGGCGATGGCCGCCGTGTCGGCGGCGCTCTGCGCGCGTTGCTGGACCAGGTAGAGCAGCCCGCCATCGGCGGCGAGGGCGACGACTCCCAGCAGGGCTGTCGCGCTGACGGCGAAGAGCAGAGCGGTGGCGCCCCGTCGGTCGTGGCGGAGCCGGCGCAAGGCGGCTTTGGGGAGGCGAAGCCGGGCGGAAAGGGGGCGAGGGGACACGGGACTAGGCCGATCAGGGTGGAACAAGCCGGATCCGGTAAGGATCTTCAAGATGCCACGAGGGGTAGAGCTACAACCACGACACATACCTAGCAGCACGCGCTGTGGTTGATAAACATTAAAAAGTTCTTCTCCTGGTAGGGCGCGAGGTGCTATCACATCTTTGCTACCGAGACGAGCGGTTACCCGAAATGATCACGCGATGGGCGTGTGATCGCGTGGTCCGCCTACCGGATGCGAGATCGGAGAGAATCCCATGATGGGTAAGGCACTTTACCTGCTCGCCAGCCTGAAGGCGGACCGCAAGGGCGTGACCGCGCTGGAGTACGGCGTGATCGCGGCTGTGCTGGTTGTGGCCGTTGCTGGCGCCGCCACGAGCTTTGGAGGCAAGATCACGCCGTTCTTCACCTCGGTGATGTCGCAGATCGACACCGCCGCAGGTACTACCTCAGGCAGCTAATAAGTCCTGATGGCGAGGCGGCGCCAGAAGGGCCGCCTCGTCTTCTTCCCCGCCTTTCTGGGGGTTCGAGAAATAGAAGAGGCCGGCGATGCTTTTCCTCGCCTTCCTGCCCGTCCTGGCCGTTGCCGCGTGGCGGGATGTCGCGACGCGCACCATCCCGGATACTGCCAGCCTCCTCCTTGCCCTGATCGGCCTTGCTTGGCGCTTCTGGGCCGGTCCGCAGGCCCTGCTGGTTTCGCTTCTTGCCGCCGCACTCCTCTTCATTCTTCTTCTGTTCCTGTTTGCCCGGGGTGCCCTGGGCGGCGGTGACGTGAAACTGATGTCGGCCCTGGCGCTCGGTATGAGGCCGGCCGCAATTTGGGACTTCCTGATTGTCACTGCGGCCGCGGGCGGCGTGCTGGCCCTGGCTTACCTCGTGCTGTCGCGGCTAATCCCGGCGCGTCTTGCGCGCCCTACGGCGGCGCGCACCGTCCTTCCGCGCCTTTTCAGGGTGGAGGCTTGGCGTATCCGTCGCCGCGGTCCACTGCCCTATGGTGTCGCCATTGCCCTGGGCGGCGCCGTGGTTCTGCTGCGGGGGGCATGAGATCCGACGATGCGCCTTCTCCTCGTTCTAGTTCTGCTGCTCGCAGCGGCCGGCCTGGGGCTGGTTGCCTGGCAGGCGGTGCAGCCACCAGCTCCACGGCCGGTCGCGCAAGCGGAGGCGGCGCCGCCGCCGCCGCCCGTGCGTATCCGCGTTCTCGTCGCCGCGCGCCCGCTTCTGGCCGGCTCGCTGCTGAAGGAGGAGGACTTGGCGGTGCGCGAGGTGCCGCCTGGCAGCGCCTCCGAGGCGGCGCTGCGCGACTCTCCGGAGGAGCGTGCCGCGCTGCGCGGCGCCATGCTGCGCCAGTACCTCGAGGCCGGGGCGCTGCTGTCTCGTGATGACGTCCTGCGCCCGCGGGACCGTGGCTTCCTGGCCGCCGTGCTGCGTCCGGGGATGCGCGCGATCTCGGTCGGCGTCGATGCCGTCACCGGCACGGCCGGGCTGATCTGGCCTGGCGACCAGGTCGATCTGATCCTGACCCAGGAACTTGAGCCCGCCCAAGCGCCGCTCGGCCGCCGCGTCTTTGCGGAAACCGTGCTGACCGACATCCGCGTGATCGCGGTGGACCAGAAGCTGACCCAGGGCGCCAGCGGTGATACCGCCGCCCGTGACATCGCGCGCACGGTGACGCTGGAGGTTTCCGCCCGGCAGGCGGAGCGGGTGGCGGTGGCTGGACGGCTCGGCCGGCTTTCCGTTACGGTACGCGCCATGGAAGAAACGGCAGCCGCCGATACAACCGCCCGGCCTGTCGCGGTCTTCAGCGGGGATGTGTCCTCCGCCCTCTCGCGCAGCGAGCAGGCCGCGGGTTTGCGAATGCGGGTGATCCAGGGCGGCGAGACGCAGGATCTGACCTTTCGATGAGCTTTCCTCCTGCGCGCCGCCTGCTTTGCGCCGGTCTTCTGGTTCTGTCGCCGCTGGCCTCCGCCCGGGCCCAGCCGGACCTGCCCACCGTGGCGCCGGCCGGGCCGGTGGCCCCGCTGATGGGCAGTGCCCGCCTGCAGGCGGGCACCGGGCAGTTGCTCACCTTGCCGCGCCCCGCTGCCACCGTGATCGCAGCCGATCCACGCATCGCCCGCGTGCAGCCGACCGCACCCACCCGCCTTTTCGTCATGGGCGTGGCGGAGGGGCGGACCACTCTGATTGCCACGGCGGAGGACGGCTCCCTGGTGGCGCAGTATGATGTGACTGTGCGCGGCATGGTGGGGCCTGCTGCCGGCGCGCCCTTGGCAGAGCCCTCTGGTGCGGCCCCCGCTGCCACGCCGGTGAATGCGGCGGCACTGGAAGCCGCGCTGCGCGACGCGGTGCCAGGCGGGCAGGGGCTGCGCGTGCGCGTTACTCCTTCCGCCCTCGTGCTGGAAGGCAGCGTCGCCTCGCCCGCCGAGGCGCATCGCGCTGCCACCCTGGCCGCCGCCTTCGGTGGGAAGGAGCGCACCGTAAGCAACGAGCTGGTGGTGCGCAGCAGCACCCAGGTGAATGTCCGCGTCCGCATCGCCGAGATCTCGCGGCAGATCACGCGCGAACTGGGTCTCAACTGGCAGGCGCTCGGCTCGATCGGCAGCTTCGCCTTCGGCCTGCGCAGCGGCCCGGTCGCCAATACCGTCGCGGGCGCCGTGGCCAGCGGCGCTACCTCGCTGAGCGGCGCGGCCTCCGCCGCGCGTCTCGCCGGCGGCCTCTCCACCTCGCGCCTTGACATCAACGCGGTAATCGATGCGCTGGCCGCCGACCAGCTGATCACCATCCTGGCAGAACCGAATCTGACCGCCCAATCAGGCGAGACGGCGAGCTTCCTGGCTGGCGGCGAGTTTCCCGTGCCGGTCGCGGCGAGTGCGCAGAACAATGCGATCACCATCGAGTTCAAGCCCTTCGGCGTCAGCCTCTCCTTCGTGCCAACGGTGCTCTCGGCCGACCGCATGAGCCTGCGGGTGCGCCCCGAGGTGAGCGAGCTGTCGCAGAACGGCGCCATCAGCGTGCCGCTGGCCAATGGCACGGTGCAGATCCCGGCGCTGACGGTTCGCCGCGCCGAGACCACGGTGGAACTCGGCAGCGGGCAAAGCTTCGCCATCGCCGGGCTGCTGCAGCGCAACAGCACGCAGGTTCAGCAGGGCTTCGCCGGCCTGGGGGATCTGCCGGTGCTGGGGCCGCTGTTCCGCTCCGATCTGTTTCAGCGCAGTGAGAGTGAGCTCGTGATCATCGTCACGCCTTACATCGTCCGCGCGGTCTCGGAACCGGCGGCGCTGGCAGCGCCGACCGACCGCTTCCGGCCCGCGACGGATCTGGAACGCGTGCTGCAGCGGCGTCAGGTGGCGCGGGGTGCTCCGCCGCTTCCGGTTCTCCGCCGACCGGTCGATGCCGGCTTCATGCTGGAGTAGCGCACCATGGCCAAGCCTCTCGCCCTCGGGGCCTTCCTGCTGCTGGCCGGCTG
Source organism: Roseomonas sp. E05 (assembly GCF_030063475.1). Taxonomy (GTDB): domain Bacteria; phylum Pseudomonadota; class Alphaproteobacteria; order Acetobacterales; family Acetobacteraceae; genus Pseudoroseomonas. The sequence goes on along the minus strand of NZ_JASIRT010000044.1, from coordinate 17,163 downwards.
CGGCTCGGACCCGATGCTGCGTCCCGGCACCTGGCATGCCGAAGGGCTGAACGACCGTAACCTGCGCGCCATGCTGGTTGATCCGGCCCATGCGGAACAAGGCATCGGCACGTCGGACAGCCGTGCCGACACCGCCGCGGCAGCGGTGCAGTGGCTGCGTGAGGGCAAGACGCGCCTGCTCATTGACCCGCGCGCCTCGGGGACCACGGCCCATGCTGGCCAGTGAGGCGGCACGGCTTGGGGGCGTCTCCGAGCGGCCTGTCCTGCTCGCCTTCCTCGCCGACGAGGATAGCGAGGCGGCGCTGCGGGGCGGCCTCGCGGAATGGTCTGATGCGCTGCCGGTGCGGCGCGGCAATGTCCGCACTGCTGTGCGGACGCTTGAGCGCGAGCCGACACCGCGCCTGCTGATCGTCGATGTCTCTGGTGTGGAGGATGCCGCCGCTGAGCTGGATCGGCTCGCGACGGTGTGCAGCCCAGATGTACGTGTGTTGGTGGTGGGTGAGCGCGCCGATCTGAGCTTCTACCGCGACATTACGCGCGAGCTTGGCGTCGAGGAATATATCTACAAGCCGCTCACCCGCGATAATGTGAGCCGCCTCTTTGGCCCCCCCCTGGCGGAACTGGTGGCCGCTCGGGCAGGGCATGGCGCCACCGCGCCGCGTGGCGGCCATATCATCGCCGTCGGCGGCGTCCGGGGCGGGGTGGGCGCCACCACCATCGCCACCAACCTGGCGCTGCATCTTTCAGAGACGACGCGAGGCCATGTCGCCCTGCTCGACCTGCACTTGCGCGGCGGCAGTACGGCGCTGGCGCTGGGCGTTCGTCCCGGGGCGGGCCTGCGGGTGGCGCTGGAAGAGCCGGACCGGGTCGATGCGCTGTTCCTGGACCGCGTCTCCATCCCGATCTCCGACCGCCTGCGGTTGATCGCCGCCGAGGAGGCCTTCGAAACCAGCCCGGCGCCGACCGAGGAAGGCATTTCCCGCCTGCTTGGGCTGCTGCGCTCCCGCTTCAACATCATCGTTGCCGACCTTCCCATGCCGCCGGCGACGGTTGAGCGTCGTGTACTCGCCCTTGCGCGCCACCGCATCCTCGTGATGGGGCCGGACGTGGCGAGCATCCGCGATGCAGGCGCGGGGCGACGTATGGTCGCGGCGCTGGCCGGCGGAGCGGCGCCCCTGGTGGTGCTCAACCGCGCCGGGATGCGTGGCGGGCTCAGCGCGGCTCTGGTCGCGGAAGGCCTTGGCAGCGTACCGGACATCAGCATTCCCGACTTTCCAACGCAGTTGCCGAAAGCCATGAATCTCGGTCGTCCTGCCCTGCACGACAGCGCCGGCTTCCGCCGTGCCCTCGCGCCCCTGGCCGGGGAAATCTCCGGCGCCAAGCCGCAGGCCCAGGCTGCGGAAAGCAGGCTGCGCCGTCTGGCGCGGTTGTGGCGGTCATGAAGACCTTCGGTCGCCGCTCTGAAACTGCGCCGCCGCTGGCCAGCGCGGCGCCCGTCAATCCTGCTCCGTCGCGGGAAGTGCCGCTGCTGCGGCTGCGCAGTCAGGTGATGGAGCGCGTTGACCCCGTTGTCGCCGCTGAGTTGTCGGCACCCGCCCTGCGCAGCCAGCTTGAGGCCATCGTGCACGAGGTGGCCGATCGTGACCGGCTGGAACTCTCGGCGCGCGAGCAGGCGCGGCTGGCGGAGGAGCTGACCCATGACATGGTCGGCTACGGCCCTCTGGAGCCGCTGCTGCAGGATGACAGCATCAGCGACATCATGGTGAACGGCCCGGACCGGGTCTTCGTGGAGGTGCGCGGCAAGATGCGCCCCTCCGATGTGCGCTTCCGCGATGCGGCGCAGGTCGCCAACATCGCGCAGAAGATGGCGGCGGCGGTCGGGCGCCGCGTCGATGAGTCGAGCCCGCTGTTGGACTGCCGCTTGGCCGATGGCAGCCGCGTCAACGTCGTCTTCCCGCCGCTGGCGCTGGACGGACCCTGCCTGTCGATACGCAAGTTCTCGAAGTCGAAGATCGATTTCACCGCAATGGTGGCGAATGGCAGCATGATCCCGCAGGTCGCGCGGGTACTGGAGGTCGCGGCGCGCTGCCGGCTCAACATGGTCGTCTCCGGCGGCACCGGCTCCGGCAAGACCACGATGATGAACGCACTGAGCCGGCTGATCGACCCTGATGAACGCATCGTCACCATTGAGGACGCTGCGGAGCTGCAGCTTCAGCAGCCGCATGTGGTGCGCCTGGAGACCCGCCCGCCGAATCTGGAGGGGAAGGGCGAGATCACCCAGCGCGATCTGATGAAGAACGCTCTGCGGATGCGCCCGGATCGCATCATTGTGGGCGAGGTGCGTGGCGCCGAGGCCTTCGACATGCTGCAGGCCATGAACACCGGTCATGACGGCTCGTTCTGCACGGTGCACGCCAATACCACGCGCGATGCCGTCACGCGCATCGAGAACATGGTGCAGATGGGCAGCATGTCGCTGCCGCCGCGTGCCATCCGTACGCAGATCGCCAGCGCGGTGGACATGATCATCCAGGTCGAGCGCATGCGCGACGGCGTGCGCCGCGTCTCGCAGATCTCTGAGGTCTGCGGCCTGGAAGGCGACGTGATCACGATGAACGAGGTGTTCACCTTCGCCTTTGAGGGCGAGGATGCTAATGGCCGGCTGCTTGGCCGCTATGTCAGCCCGCGTACGCGTCCGATCTTCTCCGAGAAGCTGCGCTATTTTGGTCTGGAGCGCGTTTGGATGGACGCCCTGCAGGAACTGCCCGAATGATGCCCGCACTTCTGGCGACGGTTGCGGCGCTGCTCTGCCTCGCTGCCGCAATGATCTTGCGCGGCGGCGCCGAGGCGAAGCTGCGGGCGCGGGTGCAGGGTGTGCAGGTGGTCACGGCGCCCGCCGCTCCGACGGCGCGCAGCCTGCCCAGCATCCGCGTGACGCCCCGCCAGAGCAATCCCTTGCTGGGCCGCATCCTGCGCCTGGTCTGCTACAATCCCGACAACCCGGCCGAGCACATCCTGCCCTGGCCGGTCGTGGCGGGGGCGGGCGTGTTGGCCGGACTGCTCAGTTTCTGGCGCGCCGAGGGCTATCTGGGGCCGCTGCCCGCCATCGCGCTCGGCACCGTCTCGGGCACCCTGGCCGTCCGCACCATCTTTCTGTGGCAGCATCGCCGCTACACCGGCGCGCTGTTCCGGCAATTCCCGGATACTCTCGGCGTCATCGTCCGCGGCCTGCGCGCTGGCCTGCCGATGACCGAGGCACTGCGCAGCATCGCGCGGGAGATGCCCTCGCCGACGCGGGAGGCCTATGGCCGCGTCGTCGGCGAGATCGCCATCGGCCGCTCCGCTGAAGCCGCATTGTGGAATCTCTATGAGCGCACGCGGCTGGCGGAATTCGCTTTCTTCTCGGTGATGATCGGCCTCCAGGCACAGACCGGCGGCAGCCCGACGGCAGCGCTGGATACCCTGGCCGACATGGTGCGCAAGCGCGTGGCGATGCGCAGCCGTGCCCGGGCCCTGGCCTCGGAAGCCCGCACCTCGGCGGCGATCCTGGCAGTGCTGCCCTTCTTCGCGGCGCTCGGCCTGTCCTTTCTGCAGCCCGGCTATCTCGACCTCTTCTTCAACACGCCGCTGGGCCAGACGCTGCTGATGGCCGCCGCGACGCTGCTGGCAACCGGCCTGCTGACCATCCGCTGGCTGATCCGCAAGAACACCAGCGAATGATCGCCGCCCCGTCCGTTTCACCTCTGATGCTCGCCGCCCTTGCTGGCGGCGCCGCGGCGCTGCTGGCGCTCGCCGCAGCGCTGCTGCTGAACATGGAGGCGCGTCAGCGTGACCTGGCCGCGCGGATTCGCCAAGTCACGCGACCTTCCAGCACGTCGCCACGGCGGCAGGCCAAGGCGATGCAGCCGCTCGGGCGTGCCCTCCAGCAGCTCGGCGAGGTCCTGCGGCGCACCGCCCTGTTCTCCGCCAAGGACCTGGCCGAGCTGGAGCGCGCAGTGGCGGCGGCGGGCTTCAATCCGCACCGTGCGGTCCCGACCTTTCTCGGCACCAAGTTGATCGCCGTCATCCTGTTGCCGCTGCTCGGCTGGCTGCTGGCGGAGTTCAGCGGCGGCGGACAAAAGATCTGGCTGATGCCGTCCGCCGGGCTGGTCCTCGGCATACTGGCGCCCGGCTGGGTGGTGGCCGGGCTGCGGCGGCCCTATGTGGCGGCGCTGTCGCGTGGCCTGCCGGACGCACTGGACCTGATGGTGGTCTGCGCCGAAGCCGGCCTGGGCCTCGACAGCGCGGTAGAGCGTGTGGCGCGCGAGATGGAATTCTCCAACCCGGCCATCGCCGTCGAGTTGTCGCTGCTGGGCCAGGAACTGCGCATGCTGCCCGACCGGAGCGCCGCGCTGATGCGTCTCGGCGAGCGCACGGGGATCGAGAGCTTCCAACGCCTGTCGGCGACGCTGTCGCAGACCCTGCGCTACGGCACACCGCTGGCGCAGGCTCTGCGCGTGCTGGCCGGCGAAATGCGGCAGGAACGCATGGTCAGGCTGGAGGAGCGTGCCGCCCGGCTGCCGGCCCTGCTGGTGCTGCCGCTGATCCTGTTCATCCTGCCCTGCCTGTTCATCGTGCTGATCGGCCCCTCCGCCATCCGCCTCATCGCGCAGTTCTCGGGAAGCTGAAGGGGGACCCGCATGCTTCGCCTCACGCACGGCCTCGCGCTGATTCCCCTGTTCCTGGCCGGCGGCTGCGCCATGTCGGGCGGGCGCGACGAAATCGCGAGCCGGCTGCATGTCGCCGCGGTCGCGGAGCAGTCGGGGCAGGGTGATGTCGCACTCTCGCTGTATGCCGCGACTGCCGAGCAGGCGCCGGACCGGCCAGAGGCCCAGCTGCGCTACGCCCATGCCCTGCTTGACTACAAACAGCCTGAGCAGGCCATGGAGGTGCTGCGGACGGCGCTGCAGAAACATGCTGACGATCCCGGTCTGCTGGCGGAGGCCGGCCGTGTCCGGCTTGCCCTGGGGCAGGCCGAAGCGGCGTTGGCGACCTACAAGGCGTTGCTGCGCAAGGCGCCGCGGGATGCTGCGGGGCTGAATGGGCAGGGGGTTGCACTTGATCTCCTGGGGCGCCATGGCGAAGCCCAGCAGAGCTACCGCGCGGCACAAGCTGCCTCGCCGGACAATCTTGCGGCGGCGAACAATCTCGCTCTCTCTACTTTGCTGGACGGCCGCGCTGATGCCGCTGTCGCGCTGTTTGATACGCTCGACCAGCCAGGCGTGCCGGAGCGGGTGCGGCAGAACCATGCCATTGCCCGCGCGGTGGCCAGGGAGGTGGTAGAGGATCCGGAGCTTGAGGCTCTCGCTGCGCCCCTTCGATAGCACCTAACCGGTAGCGCAAAGTTTCAGAGGCCGGCTTTCTTCTGTTGAGCCCTTGGGGACCTTACGTCGCCCAGCACCTCAGCGAGGGTGCTGAACCGCGCCAGGTTTGCCGGAGGCTTCAAACCTTGAGGGGTTGGAGGCATGACGAAGAAGACGACGAACCGCTTTTCGCCTGAGGTTCGGCAGCGAGCGGTCCGGGTGGTTTTGGGCCATGGCGGCGACCATGTGTCGCAATAGGCGGCGATCGGCTCGATTGCGGGCAAGATCGGCTGCACGGCCGAGACGCTGCGCAAGTGGGTGCGCCAAGCCGAGCGCGACCAGGGTCAGCGCCCCGGTACGGCCACGGAGGAGCGTGAGGTGGTTGAGGTGGTCCCCATCTGCCGGACGGACTGGCGGCCTGGATAAGCTCGGTCCTGGTTGTTCTCAGGCCGCCAATCTCGTCATCGCGTCTGCCCTATACGCCTCATCGGGGGTCTGCCCCGCCAGGGCGCTGTGTGGGCGTCCGGCGTTGTAGTAGCCGATCCACTGTGTGAGCCCGGCCCGCATCTCCGAGCCGGTCTCGAAGGCGTGCAGGTAGACGCACTCATACTTCAGGCTAGGCCACAGCCGCTCGATGAACACGTTGTCCATCCAGCGGCCGCGGCCGTCCATGGAGATGCGCGCTCCCGCCCGTTGCAGCACGCTGGTGAACCGCGGCGAGGTGAACCGGCTGCCCTGATCGGTGTTGAAGATCTCCGGCCGCTCATGGTGCGCCAGGGCCTCCTCAGCGCTTCGAGGCAGAACTCGACATCCAGGGTGTTCGACATCCGCCAGGCCAGCACCTTGCGCGTCGCCCAGTCCATCACCGCGACCAGGTAAAGGAAGCCGCGGCGCATGGGCAGGTGGGTGAGATACTGTTGGCGAATTTCCTGGACGCGATTTGGTGTGCAAAGCTCCTCCATGAGCCTGCATCCAATGCCAGTTGGCGAGATCCCACCCGAGACCGCGCGCATTGCCCGCGCTGCCTTTCCCAGGGGAACTGTTGCAACGCGTCTCCGAGATGAGTTCAGCGCCCTCTATGGGGACGAGGACTTCCGTCGGCTTTACCCCAGCCGTGGGCAGCCCGGCCTCGCCCCTTGGCGCTTGGCGTTGGTGACGGTCTTTCAGTTCCTTGAGCATCTCAGCGACCGCCAGGCCGCCGATGCCGTGCGGGCGCGGATCGACTGGAAGTATGCCCTCGGGCTCGAGCTCACCGATCCCGGCTTCCACTTCAGCGTGCTGACGGAGTTCCGGGCGCGCTTGGTGGCGGGCGGGGCGGAGCACTTTCTCCTGGACCGGATGCTTGACCACTTCAAGGCCCGCGGCTTGGTCAAGGCTCGGGGCCGGCAGCGGACCGACAGCACCCACGTACTGGCCGCAGTGCATGACCTGCATCTGCTCGAATTGGTGGCCGAGACGCTTCGGGCCACGCTGGACGACCTGGCGGCTGTGGTGCCCGACTGGCTGCGCAAAACGGCCCAGCCTGTCTGGTTCGAGCGCTATGCCCATCGCATCGAGGATTACCGCCTGCCCAAAAGCCAGGAGAAACGGGAAGCACTTGCCCTGGAGATCGGGACCGACGGGTTCTTCCTGCTCGATGCGCTGGATGGGGCCGGGACCCCGTCGGCAGCGCGCGAGATCCCAATGGTTCAGACGCTGCGTGATGTGTGGCGGATCCATTATGCGCGCGACAATGGCCGCCCGCGCTGGCGTTCTGGCAAGGAGCTGCCGCCAGTCGGCGAGCGCCTGCAGTCTCCCTATGACCCGGAGATGCACGACAGCACCAAGCGGCAGATGGAATGGTCGGGCTACAAGGTGCACGTGACCGAGACCTGCGACGCGGATGCGGTGCATCTGGTCACGCATGTGAAGACCTGCCCTGCGATGCAGCCGGACATGGCAAGCACGGCAGAGATCCATGAGCACCTGGCTGCCAAGGGGCTGCTGCCCTCCGAGCATTTCGTGGACGCCAGCTATGTTGATGCGGCCCTGCTCGTGGGCAGCCAGCGCGACCATGGTGTCTCGCTCGAGGGGCCGGTCCGAGGCATGGCGAGGCGACGAACCCAGGCAGAGCAAGCCTATGAGCAGCGCCACTTCACCATCGACTGGGAACACGAGCAGGTCACCTGCCCACAGGGCAAGACGTCGGTGACCTGGCGCGCTGGGCTGGACGAGGTCGGTGCCCCACGCATCCAGGCCGTGTTCAGCCGCACCGATTGCAGCGCCTGCACCGCCCGGACGCTGTGCACGCCGGCAAAGGAGGCCCGGCGTTCCGTCTACTTCCACCCTCGTCCCGAATACGAAGCGCTGAACGCGGCTCGCGCGCGAATGCACGACCCCATCTGGAAGCAGCGCTATCACGTGCGCGCCGGCATCGAAGGAACGCTCTCGCAGGGCGTGCGCGCGCTTGGCATGCGACGAAGCCGCTACATCGGGCTGGCCAAGACCGGGCTGCAGGAAGCATACACGGGCGCCGCCATGAACGCCTTGCGTGCGGTGCAGTGGCTGTCAGGAGTGCCGCGCAGCAGCACTCGCACAACGCGTTTCGCCGCCTTGGCGGCGTGATTTCGCCAACAGTATCTAGGTGAAATCCGACAGCCGGAGCTGGTTCGGCCGCGGCGCTCAGCCTGCCGCACTCACTTCCGGAGCATCTCGGCTGTGTAGCCAATCTTGGCCGCGATCGTGCCGATGGCCGACCACTGCGAGGCGTGGTCGCCCCCATGATCCAACACCATCCGCACGGCCCCCTGCCTGATCTCAGGCGAAAACCGGTTCGACGTCTTCTTCGTCATAGCCCCATCCTCTCGACAACTGGGGCCTCCGGCAAACCCGGAGCGGTTCAAGCCTCTCTCGTCGGCCTTACGAGCAGCGTTCCTTAACCCAGATTCGCGGAATTCTGCATTGCGATGTCAGAATGGCATGTGAAAACCTGATCGCTGGCCTGAAGGAAGCTTTCCGCCACCGACGCTAGGCTGACACCCGCCTGCCTGATAAGGCGCATCTCAAAGGTGACCTTTGGCACAAACGGCCGAGATAGCCCCCCGCGCCGCGCATGGTTGGCAGCCGCAAGCGCGTCCACAATGCCTATGCCCACCCCCTCAAGCACCAGGTCGGAGATGATACCAGACAAATGTGTCTCGATTCGAGTATGTATTTCGATGCCGTTCCGATCTAGGATTGCATTCACCTGAGCACCAATCTGCGTGGCAGAGAAGAAGCTGACCAGGGTTTCGCCCCGCAGATCCTCGGGGTGCAGCGAACCGCGCAGCGCCAGCGGATGGCCAGCCGGCAGGATGCAGCGGCAGGGGATGGAGAAGCTGCGCTCCGCGACTAGTCCTGGGATCCCGACTAGAGTGCTGGCGAAGCCCAACGCACAACTCCCCGTCAGCACCATGGGAACGACGCTCTCCGAATGAAGGCAGTGGACGGAGACCCTGCACTCCGGATGGCGCCGGCCGAATTCTTGTAAGATGCTGGGCAGGATCGGAGCCATGGCCGGCATACAGGCGACGGACAGTGAACTGTGACGCCCTTGCCGGATTTCGCCGGCGACGGAGGCGATACGCTCCAGGCCGATGAAGGAGCGTTGCGTCTCCTCGAACAGGAGGCGCGCTTCCGGCGTGGCGCGCAGGCGGCCCTTGATCCGATCGAACAACCGGAAGCCGATCTCCTCCTCCAGCTCCTTGAGCAGGCGGCTGACCGCAGGCTGGGTCCGCGCCAGGGCGTCGGCGGCCTGCGACACGCTGCCTGTCAGCACCGTGTAGCGGAAGGCCTGGAGACCGCGGTGGCTAAGGTGACGTGGCATCAGGCCATGCGACGGTAGCGGGAGGTGCTCGTGCTGCCCCGGACGCGGCAGGGCTGGCGGCAGGCACAGCAGTGGAGCCGGGAATGCATTCTCAAGGCGCGCGCCTCTCCTTGTCTCCGTCCAGCTCTGCGGCAGCGCGAAACCGAAGCGTCCGGCCCTTCCCGACGCGGCAGAGTTCAAGGAAAGTATAAGCTTTCCGTATGACAGGTCAGTAATTTTCTATATCGAACTGGCTTGATTCCCCGCCGCGTCTGAATAGCATTCCGACAGGCGCACAGGTCCTCACCTGCTCCAGAGGCCCGGCGAGCCAGACAAGGTGCCGACGGAACGGCGCCGCATCGGGGAGTTTTCGCCAGCACGGCCATCGGCGATGGAGGATGCCGTGCAGGAGTTCCCAACCGCGAATGGCGCGGGTGCGCCCCGTCGTGCAAAACCTCTCCTGCGGGCGCAGGGCTGACGGCGGCGGGCCATGGGCACCTTCCGCTACATTGCGCGCCGGCTGATCTTTTCGGCCTGCCTCATCCTCGGCGTCAGCATCATCCTCTTCGCGCTGATCAACGCGATCGGGAACCCTGTCGAGATCCTGCTGGCTGAGCGGCCCGGCATCACGGATGAAATCATCCAGCAGGTCACCGCCTATTACGGCCTGGATGGCAGCGTGACCGACCGCTATTTCACTTGGCTCTGGGCCATCCTGCGCCTCGATTTCGGCACAAGCATCATCTACAACCAGCCCGTCTCCGAGATGCTGCTCGCCTATGGTGTGGAGACGCTGAAGATCCAGATCCCCGGCATCCTCATCGCCCTCGGCATGGCGGTGCTGGTCTCGACGCTTGCGGCGACGCGCCAGTACAGCCGGGTGGATTTCGGGGTCATTTCCGGCGCGATGCTCGGCCATTCGCTGCCGGGCTTCTTCATGGGGATCCTGCTGATCCTCGTCTTCTCCTACTGGCTCGGCATCCTGCCCTCCTATGGCGCCTACTCGACGCGCAGCATGCTCATGGACAGCACCGTGATCGACGGGCTGTGGCACATGGTGCTGCCGGTCGGCATGCTGGTGATCTTCAACACCGCGACGCTGACCCTGCTGATGCGCTCCTCACTGGTCGAGGTGCTGCGGCAGGACTTCATCACCGCGGCGCGCGCCTCCGGCCTGCCGGAGCGACGCGTGGTCTTCGGCCATGCGTTGCGCAACGCTTTCATCCCCGTGTTGACCTATCTCGGCATTCTCTTCGGCCTGATGCTGGCGACCGCCCCCGTCACCGAAACGGTCTTCACCTGGCCGGGGCTGGGCGGGCTCTACATCATGGCGATCCAGCAGCTCGATTATCCCGTGATCATGGGCGAGACCATGGTGGTCACCGTCATGCTCGTCACGGCCACGCTGCTGACCGACATCGCCTATGTGCTGATCGACCCCCGCATCCGGCTGGGCTGACGACCATGGACGCACCGATCGCCCCCGCACCCGCCGTCGTGCCCGAGGCCGGCCTCGCCAGAACGGAGCGGCCGCCCCGCCCGCCGGGGATCTGGCGCCAGAGCTGGTACCGCTTCCGCAGGAACCGCGCCGGCATGCTGGGTCTTTGCCTTGTCGGCTTTGTGGTGCTGGTGGCGGCGCTCTGCCCCTTCATCGCTCCCTTCGACCCGAACGACCAGTCGGCCATGCTGCGCGGCGCGGCGCGGCAGGGGCCGACGCTGACGCACCTGCTCGGCACCGACCGCAACGGGTACGACGTGCTGAGCCGCGTGCTCTACGGCGCGTCAACGGCGCTGATGGTCGGGATCGGCGCCATGATGATAGCCTCGGTGATCGGCGTCGTAATCGGCGGCATCGCGGGCTACGCCGGCGGCCTCACCGACGAGTTCCTGATGCGCTTCGCCGAGTTCTTCATGGTGGTGCCGGTCTTCATCGTGATCCTCGCCGTCGTGCGCCTGTTCGGTATCGTGGTGGTGGGTACCTGGCTGGAAAGCGTGCCGAACCTCAGCCTGATGACCATCATCGTGTTGCTGGGGCTCTTCGAATGGGCGCCGATCGCCCGCATGGCGCGCGCCGAGTTTATGCGGCTCAAGCACGCGGAGTTCGTCGAGGCGGCGACCTGCATCGGCTCGACCAGGCGCGAAATCCTGCTCCGCCACATCCTGCCCAATGCACTGCCCTCCCTGGTCGTGCTGGTGGCGCTCGGCATCGGCGGCGCGATCCTGGCGGAGACCATGGTGAGCTTTCTCGGCTTCGGCGATCCCAAGGCGGTTTCCTGGGGGCAGCTTCTCTACTTCAACTACGAGGCGCTGAAGGTCGCGCCCTGGGCCTCGCTGGCCCCCGGGGCGGCGATCTTCATCACGGTGCTCGGCTTCAACCTGCTGGCGGATGGACTGACCGATGCTTTCAACCCTCGCCTCCGCCAGTAGGCCCGTCGCCGCCGCGCCTGAGGCGCCGCTCGTCCGGGTCGAGGACCTGCGCGTGCACTTCTTCACGCGGGACGGGGTGGTGCGCGCGGTAGACGGCATGGACTATGTGGTGAACAAGGCAGAGACGCTGGGCATCGTCGGCGAGTCCGGCTCGGGCAAGACCGTCTCCAGCCTCGCCATGCTGCAGCTCGTGCCGCCGCCGGCGCGGACCGTGGGCGGGCGCATCCTGTTCCGCGGCGAGAACCTGCTGGAGCGGACACCGAAGGCCATGGCCTCCGTGCGCGGCAAGCACATCGCCATGATCTTCCAGAACCCTGCCACCTCGCTCAACCCGATCTACTCCATCGGCGCGCAGCTCTGCGAGATCGTGAGGTGGCATGAGAAGGTCAGCCGCCGGCAGGCCGAGGAGCGCGCGACGGCGCTGCTGAACCTTGTCGGCATCAGCGACCCCGCGGCGCGGCTGCGGCAGTTTCCGCACGAGCTCTCCGGCGGCATGAAGCAGCGGGTCGGCATCGCGCGCGCCCTGCTGTGCAACCCCGCCCTGGTGCTGGCGGACGAGCCGACCACCGCCCTCGACGTCACCATCCAGGCGCAGATCCTCGACCTGTTGGCCGAGCTGCAGGCGCGGCTGCACATGTCCATGGTGCTGGTGACGCACGACATGGGCGTGGTCGCCCGCATGGCGGACCGGATTACGGTGATGTATGCCGGCCGAGTCTGCGAGACGGCGAGCGCCAGGACGATCTTCACCGCGCCGCGCCATCCCTATACCCGCGCGCTTCTTGAGAGCATGCCGCGGGTCGACCACTCCTATTCCGGCCGCGCGCGGCAGCCCCTGCCGACCATCGCCGGACGCCCACCCAACCTGCTGCACCCGCCGGCCGGTTGCCGCTTCCACGACCGCTGCCCGGAGGCGACGGCGGAATGCCGCCGGGTCCTGCCCGTGGAGACGGAGGTCGCGCCCGGCCATACGGTGAGCTGCATCCGCCACGGCAGCCAGGGAGTCGCCGCATGAGTGCCGCGCTGCTTGAGGTCGATGGCCTCTCCAAATGGTATCCGGTGCGGCAACGCGGCCTGTTCCGTCAGCACACGACAGGCGAGATCCGGGCTGTCGATGACGTCTCCTTCCGCATCCGCGCCGGGGAGACGCTCGGGCTGGTGGGCGAATCCGGCTGCGGCAAGACGACGACGGCCCGCGCCATCCTGAACCTCGTCGAGCCCAGCGCCGGCTTCATCCGCTTCGAGGGGCGCGACGTCGTGCCGGTCTTCCGCGAGGGTGACCGTGCCAAGGTCCTGCAGATCCGGCGCTCGTTGCAGTATGTCTTCCAGGATCCCTGGCTCTCGCTGAATCCGCGCTGGACAATCGGCGAGACGCTGAAGGAGCCGCTGCGCGTCCATCTGCCCGATCAGCCGCATCGCTGGGAGGAGAGGGTGGAGGAGCTTCTCCGCATGGTCGGACTCGAGCCGCACCACGCCTGGCGCTACCCGCATGAGTTCTCGGGCGGGCAGCGGCAGCGCGTCGGCATCGCGCGGGCGCTGGCGGTGGAGCCCAAGCTCCTGATCCTGGACGAGCCGGTCTCCTCGCTCGATGTCTCGGTCCGTGCGCAGATCCTGAACCTCCTGGTCGCGCTGCAGGACCGGATGGGCCTCGCCTACCTCTACATCTCGCATGACCTGAGCTCGGTGCGCTTCATCAGCACGCATGTCGCGGTCATGTATCTCGGCAAGCTTGTCGAGATCGGGCAGGTGGACGCGCTTTTCACGCGGCCGCGCCACCACTACACCCGCGCCCTGCTGAGCGCCATCCCGGTCCCCGAGCCGGGTGCGGCGAATACCCGCATCGCCCTCCAGGGCGAGGTGCCGAGCGCCATGCGCCGGCCCCCCGGCTGCCCTTTCCATCCCCGCTGCGCTGCCGCCCTGCCGGTATGCCGCGAGGTGGAGCCTCCGCTCACACCGGCCGGCGAGCAGCATCGCATGGCCTGCCACAACCCTGTCTGAACACATCACGGGAGATCGAGGATGTCGATGAGTGCCAGGCGCCGCACCGTGCTGAAGGCTGCGGCCGCAGCCGCGGTGACCGCCGCTGTCGGACCCGCCCGGGCGGCGGCGCCCTTCTTCAAGCTCTACCTGATGATTCCGAACAACCAGCCGGCCCGCATGATCTGGGGCACGCTGGCGGCCCAGCAGATGTCGCGCATCGGCATCGACGTCGTGTCGAGCTTCGTGCCCTTCACCGTGATCGCCCCGCGGCGCTCGAAGGGGGATGGGAAGTCGCACCCCGAGGGCGGCTGGGATGCCTATCTGGAGCGCTACTACTACAACGCCGTCGCGCCGACGCCGAACACGCTGTTCCACAGCGAGCTTATGCCACCGAGCGGACAGAACTATTACTACGTCAACGACCCCCAGATCGATGCCGCGCTCGACAAGATGGCAGCAACGGTCAATCCGGCCGCGCGCGTGGATGCCTACCACGCCTTCGAGAAGCGTTGGTACGACACCGAGCCGATGACCATCCTGTTCTACCCGGAGGATGTGATCGCGGTGAATCCGAAGCTCAAGGGTTTCGACAGCACCACCTTCAACCCGGTTTTCTACCCGCGGCCGGAGAAGTGGACGATCGAGGGGGGCGGCGACAACGCCACCGCCGCCTTCGCCTCCTGGGCCCCGCCCATGTCGCTGATCCCGATGTACAGCAACGGCTATAGTGATTCGAACGTGTTCGGGCCGATCTACAACAGGCTCTACGAGTACGAGAGCTGGGACAACAAGAAGCTCGTCCCAGCCCTCGCCACGGGCCACACTATGTCGGAGGACGGCAGGCACTGGGTCATCACGCTGCGCCAGGGCGTCACTTGGCATTCGGGCGAGGAGTTCACGGCCGAGGATGTGAAGTTCACCTGGGACACCTTCCTTAATAAGGCCTATGGCGCGCCGATCCAGGCGGCGGCGGAGCAGGTTCTGGGCGGACCGGGCAGCTACAAGGTGACCGGCAAGCACGAGATCACCGTCGATCTGCCGCAGTACAACATGTTGTTCTTCGACTGGCTGCTGGGCGCGCAGGCGATCATTCCGAAGCATGCCTACCAGGACATCAAACCCGAGGCGATGCGCAGCCATACGGCGAGCACCTGGCTCGGCCGCATGTCGGTGAAGACCTCCGACGGTAAGACCTACACCTCGCTCGGCGGTGTCGGCACCGGCCCGTGGATCGCGCAGGGCTACGACCCGCAGCGCAAGGCCTACAAGTACGTCCGCAACGAGAAGTACTGGAAGCCGCATACGGGCAATGTGAAGACCTTCTACGTGGTCAACATCCAGGGCACGGACTCCGTGCTTTCCGCCCTGAAGGCGGGCGAGATCGACGCGCACGACCCGATGTATGACATCGGCCCCCTCGCCAGCACGGTCGAGCCGGAATGGGGCAAGGTGCTGACCTTCGACAGCTTCAAGTGGCAGCACATCTGCTATAATCTGAAGCATCCCGTCTTCGGCACCGGCGTCGAGACGCCGCTCGGCAAGAAGGCCCCGTCCAAGGCGGCCGAGGCCGCCGCCTACATCCGCAAGGCGATCAGCCACGCCATGCCGCGCGAGCAGATCGTCAAGGAAATCGCCGGCGGCTACGGCAATCCCGGCACCGTTCCGATCCCGTGGTCCGCTCCGGAATACGACCACGACCTACTGAAGCCAATCGCCTACGACCTGGATCTCGCCCGACAGTACATGGAGAAGGCGGGCTACACCTACTGAGAACGGGGCGGCCGGGCACGCCCCGGCCGCCGCCAGTCACGCAAAGGACGACGTCAATGGCAAGCAGAGGCCATATGAAGCTCGGCATGTCGATGCGCGGGCTCGGCTATCACCCGGCGGCCTGGCGGCACCCGAAGGTGCCCGCCGACGGCACTTGGCGCTTCGAGCACTATGTGCGCAGCGCCCAGGCGGCCGAGCGCGGCCTGTTTGACATGATTTTCTTCGCTGACGGCATTGGCATCCGCGAGCGCGACGAGCCGAAAGGATCGCTCGCGCGGTCCGGCTACGAGATTGTGGAAATGGAGCCGTTGACTCTGCTCCCGGCGCTTGCGGCGCTGACGCGAAACATCGGCCTCGTCACCACCGCCTCCACCACCTATAACGAGCCCTACCACATCGCTCGCAAGTTCGCGACGCTGGACGAGATCAGCGGCGGCCGCGCCGGCTGGAACATCGTCACCTCCTGGTCGGACGCGGAGGCGCACAACTTCAACCGTGCCAAGCACCTCGACTACGACACCCGCTACGAGCGCGCCGGCGAGTTCGTCGAGGTGGTCAAGGGCCTGTGGGACTCCTGGGAGCCCGGCGCCTTCCCCTGCGACAAGGCCTCCGGGCTCTTCATGGACGAGAGCCGCATGCATCACCTGAACCACAAGGGCAAGCATTTCTCGGTAAAGGGGCCGCTCAACGTCGGGCCGATGCCGCAGGGGCGCCCGATCCTTTTCCAGGCCGGCGCCTCGGAGCCTGGGCGCGAGATCGCCGCGGCGCATGCCGACGTCGTCTACGCCGCCTCCGACAGCATCGCCTCGGCGAAGGCCTATTATGACGACGTGAAGGGCCGCATGGCCAAGTATGGCCGCGAGTGGGACGATCTGAAGATCATGCCGGGCGTCCGCACGGTGGTTGGGCGCACGCGGGAGGAGGCGCAGGCTAAGGTCGACCTTCTGCAGTCCCTCGTCGATCCGCTGGTCGGCCTCGCGCGGGTGTTCAACGAACTCGGCGACCTCAGCGGCTACGACGTGGACGGCCCCGTCCCCGAGCCGGTCATCGAGCCGCAGGTCCGTAGCAGCGTGGAGCGCACCATGCAGCGCGTGCGACGGGACAAGCTGACCATCCGCCAGCTCTACAACCAAATGACCATGGGCGGCTTCTGCCTCGTCGGCACCGCCTCGGATATCGTCGACGGCCTGCAGGAGTGGTACGAGGCCGGTGCCTGCGACGGCTTTAACATCCTGCCGACCCACCTGCCGGAATCCTGCGAAGATTTTGTTGAGCTCATTACACCTGAGCTGCAGCGGCGGGGACTGTTCCGTACAGCCTACGAAGACGTCACGCTGCGAGGGAATCTCGGGCTGAAGCCGCATGTGAACCGCTATGTGGCAGTCCATCAGCGGGAGTCCGCCGCCGCGGAATAGCGCCTCGGCCAAAGCCTGCATGCCTCGCTGCGCTTGGCCATGCACCTGTGACAGCCGCGCTCTTCTGTAATCGGATCACTCAATGGCCGGCGGTGGGTGTCACGTGGTGGGTCCCTCGCTTCTGTTCGTGGTCGACGTGGAGCCGCCACAGGCTACGGCCAAGCAGACGGGGCAGGTCAATTCAAGAAGCGGACTCAGTGGGTACCGGCACCGGCGCTGTTGCGGCCTCGTCCTGCCGCATCCCCGCGACGGGACCTCGAACGCTGGGATCAGGAGCGTGGGAGGCTAGGTGTGTAGTCCCGGGGAGTAGTGGTGCATCTTTGACCCGCGAGGGGGAGGATGTCCTGTGGCAGGCGGTCTTCACGGTTCAGCCCGAACGGCGCCGCGTGTTCGAGCCGAGCTC
>NZ_JASIRT010000043.1 GCF_030063475.1 Roseomonas sp. E05 | reverse complement strand
CATCGCGCAACGCATCCGGGTCCGCGCTCATCCAGGCCAGCCTCCAAAAGCCAGCCTTGAATCACGCCCCGCTCAGCAGCGGAATCCCTCAGATCAGGAAATCGTCACCACCGCCTAGTGTCCTGATCACAAAGTGCGCGGGATTTCCCGCGCACTTTGCGGACAAGCAGGCCACTGAAACAAAGGAGGATGCCCTTATCTGGTAGTCCGAAGGACTTCGCGATCAGGATACTAGGTGCGCACAAGAGGGCAGGCGCTCTGCTCCAGTGGCTTGACGGTGTCCGGAGGGGACATGGTGGAGACCAGCTTGCAGTAGTCCCATTCCCGCCGGCTTTCCGCAGGGGTTTTGACCTGCAGGAGATAAGCCGGCAGGACCGCCCGCCCGTCCGCGCGGATCGAGCCGGAGCCGAAGGCGTCATCCTGTGTCGGCATCTTCTTCATCTGTGCCACCACTGCGGCACCGCTTTGCTTCGCCTGCGCCACGCCCAGCGCGGCAGCGGCCTTCAGGTAGTGGAGCGTCGTGGCATAGCAGCCGGCATGCACCATGCCGGGATAGGCTCCGCCCATGCCGGGCAGCACACGTCGGGTGAAGGCACGCGTCTGGTCGTTGGTATCCCAGTAGAAGCTGTTGGTGAACAGCAGTTGCTGCATGGCCTGCAGCCCGGCGGCATGGATGTCGTTGAGGAACATGACCAGCGCCGCGAGCTTCATCTGTCGCGTAATGCCGAATTCCTGTGCCTGCTTGATGCAGCTCGGCAGGTCATTGCCGCCCAGAGCAAGGCCGATCACCTGTGCGCCACTGCTGCGTGCCGCGAGCAGCGTGGCCGAGAAGTCACTGGTGCCGAGCGGAACCCGGGCGCCGCCCATCACGCTGCCGCCGGCCTGCTCCACGAAAGCCGTGGTCTCCGCCTGCAGGGAATGGCCGAAGGCATTGTCGGTGGCGATGAAATACCACTTGCGGCCACCGCCCTTCACCGTCTCCGCAGCCACGGCCTTGGACAGCATGTAGCCGTCATAGGTCCAGTTGATGGTGTTCGGTGTGCAGAGCGCATTGGTGAACTCGGTCGCGGTGACGGCCACGCCCAGGCAGGCCTTGTCCTTGTCGCGGGAGATGGTGGCGACCGCGAGACCCACCGCCGAGTTCGGTCCGGCGATCAGCATGTCGACATCCTGCTGATCGAACCAGCGCCGTGCCAGGCTGGCGCCGATATCCGCCTTGTTCTGATGGTCGCCAAAGATGACCTCGACATTCAGGCCTGGAACCTGCGGTGCGAACTCGGCAGCGGCCTGCCGCGCGCAGGCCACGCCGCCCGGGCCCAGGAGATCCGTGTAGATGCCGGAGAAGTCTGCGAGCACGCCGATCCGGATGGTCGGCGCCTGCGCGATGGCAGGTGTGGCGAGGACGGCCGCGAGACCGGCTGTGCCCTGGAGCAGGGCGCGACGCGAAGTGGACATGGAGGTTTCCCTGTATGTGTTACGGCCCGTCGTCTGCGCGACGGTGCATGGCAGATCCGGCCCGGATATTTGGGGCATCTCCTAGCGCAGCCGGGGTTTCTCGATGCCGGCCAGATCGCAGAGCGCGTCCACCATCGCCGAGAAGTCCCGCCCGCCGAAGCCGCGCGACCGTGCTGTGCTGAAGGCCTCTCGCGCGGCGGCGGCCATCGGCATCGGCACCTTCGCCGCATTGGCCGCATCGATGATCAGCGTCAGGTCCTTGTGCGCGAGATCAATGGTGAAGCCGGGATCGGTGTCGTCCTTCAGCACCTTGCTCGGCCAGGCGATCTTGAGTTGCCCGTTCACCGCCGTGGTGCCGTAGAGCACATCCAGCGTCGCCTCCAGCTTCAGGCCGAAGCGCTGCGACAGGGCCAGGGCCTCGGCGTTCATCTGGCAGGAGGCGACGGCGAGGAAGTTGTTCACCAGCTTGGTGCGGGTGCCGCTGCCGACCGGGCCGCAATGGTGGATGGTGCTGCCCATCGCCTCCAGCAGCGGCCGGACGGCCTCGAAGTGCTCGGGCGCACCGCCGACCATGAACAGCGATTCGCCGCGATCGGCATGGCTGGCGAGGCGGCCGACGGGCGCATCCACGAAGCCGATGCCGCGCGCCGCGGCCTGCTGCGCCAGACGGTCCGTGGTCTCAGGGTCGATGGTGCTCATGTCGAGCACGATGGAGCCAGGCTTCGCATGGGCCAGCACGCCATCCGCCCCGCTCACCACCTGATCGACGATGACGGAGTTCGGCAACATGGTGACGATCACGCGCCCGGCGGCAGCAACCTCGGCCACGCTGGCGACGGGGCGCGCCTGAAGCAGCTCCAGCTCGGCCATGGCTTCCGGGTTGATGTCGTTGACGGTCAGCCGGAAGCCCTTGCGGCAGAGATTCGATGCCATGGGCCGCCCCATGCGCCCCAGCCCGATGAAGCCGACATCCATGCCGGTATCCTCCCTTGTGTTCTTCTGATGCGATTCCGATACGGGACCGCCTTTGCAATGTCCTGCAAGGAGCCACCCCGTACAAGAACGGCATGACGGAATGAGCGGATTGGGAATTCGGCGAGGGGCCAGAGGGCTTTACAGGTCCGCAGCAGGCAAAAATCCACCAATCCTCCGGTCCCGTGACTTTCTTCCAGGCAACGGGCATGCCCGGGAGCGGCCGACATGGCATAAGCATGCCCGAACCGCTCCCGCCTCAGGTATCCATGATTCGTCTAGACAACATCAGCAAGCAGAATGGTCAGCAGCTCCTCTTCATTGAGGCCTCCGCGGCACTCCAGAAGGGCGAGAAGATCGGCCTCGTCGGTCCCAACGGCGCGGGCAAGACCACGCTTTTCCGCATGATCACGGGGCAGGAGCCACCGGACGAGGGTCTGGTCCTGGTCGAGCGGGGTGCCAGCATCGGCTTCTTCAGCCAGGATGTGGGGGAGATGTCGGGCCGCAGCGCGGTGTCCGAGGTCATGGACGGCGCCGGCGACGTGAGCGCCGTGGCGGCCGAGCTGCAGGCGCTCGAGGCCGCAATGGCGGACCCCGACCAGATGGACGCGCTGGAGGCGAATATCGAGCGCTTCGGCGAGGTGCAGGCCCGCTTCGAGAGCCTGGGCGGCTATGCGCTGGAGGGCCAGGCGCGCGAGGTGCTCGCCGGCCTCAGCTTCAGCGAGGCCATGATGGATGGGGATGTGGGGGCGCTCTCGGGGGGCTGGAAGATGCGCGTGGCGCTCGCCCGCATCCTTCTCATGCGCCCGGACGTCATGCTGCTGGACGAGCCGAGCAACCACCTCGACCTGGAGAGCCTGATCTGGCTGGAGCAGTTCCTGGGCGGCTATGACGGCGCGCTGCTCATGACATCTCACGACCGCGCGTTCATGAACCGCATCGTCAACAAGGTGATCGAGATCGATGGCGGTTCGCTGACCTCCTATTCCGGGAACTACGAGTTCTATGAGCAGCAGCGGGCGCTGAACGAGAAGCAGCAGCAGGCCCAGTTCGAGCGCCAGCAGGCGATGCTGGCCAAGGAGATCAAGTTCATCGAGCGGTTCAAGGCGCGCGCCTCGCATGCCGCCCAGGTGCAGAGCCGCGTCAAGAAGCTGGAGAAGATCGAGCGTGTCGAGCCGCCGAAGCGCCGGCAGACGGTCGCCTTCGACTTCATGCCGGCGCCGCGCTCCGGCGACGACGTGGCGAATCTCCGCAACGTGCACAAGCGCTATGGCGACAGGGTGATCTACAGCGGCCTGGACTTCCTGGTGCGCCGCAAGGAGCGCTGCTGCGTGCTCGGCACCAACGGCGCCGGCAAGTCCACCCTGCTGAAGCTCATCGCCGGCGCGACCGAACCGGATGAGGGAAGCGTCGTGCTCGGCGGCAGCGTGAAGATGGGCTACTTCGCCCAGCACGCCATGGAACTGCTGGACGGCGACCGCACCGTCTTCCAGGCGCTGGAGGATGCTTTTCCCCAGGCGGCGCAGAGCTCGCTGCGCGCCCTGGCCGGCTGCTTCGGCTTCTCCGGCGACGAGGTGGAGAAGAAGTGCCGCGTGCTGTCGGGCGGCGAGAAGGCGCGCCTGGTCATGGCCAGGATGCTTTATGACCCGCCGAACTTCCTCGTGCTGGACGAGCCGACCAACCATCTCGACATGGCGACCAAGGAGATGCTCATCACTGCGCTGGCGCAATACGAGGGCACCATGCTGTTCGTATCCCACGACCGGCACTTCCTCGCTGCGCTGTCCAACCGGGTGCTGGAACTGACGCCCGAGGGCGTTCATCAGTATGGCGGTGGCTATACGGAGTACGTGGCGCGGACCGGACAGGAGGCGCCGGGCCTCCGTGGCTGAGAAGGTCTTCTCCTGGCCTGCCCGCGATCTGGGCGCCACGGGTTGTGAGAGAGTGGGCCCATGTTCTGGCGGGCTGCTTGACCTCGATACCGGCGGCGCCAGGCTGGTGATGCGCGGCAAGGCGTGATGTTCCTGGCCGATCCACTCGTCTTCCATATGCGGCCAGCACCTGCGCGTAGGCGCGCGTGACATCCTCGGCCCTGGAGACATCGCAGGCCACGGCCACACGGCCATCCAGCTTGGCTTCCATGCTGCCGGATACCCGGGCGGGATCTCGGTGCCGGATGATGCTGCCGCCACTCTCGGCGGCCCGCCTGGCAGCAAGGGGCGCAGTCCCGCGGTTCACCGGCCGGCGCGGTTCAGGCCTGCCGTGCGGCGGGACGGTCCACGTGGCGCGATGAACGATCCAGGCTCTCACTCCAGCTCTGTGCCAGCCCCGCGGACGATCTCGCCCGCCGCTCGTGATCGCCCCGCACCACCCCGGCGAATTTCTCCGGCGCCGTAGGCGCCACCACTGCCCCATCTCCACCGTGGCCTTGCGGAAGAAGGCGGCGATCTCGGCGGCGGCAACATCCACGACAATCCGGCCCAGGCCGAGGGCGGCGATCGGCCCGCCCTCGGGAGGACCGCTCCCGCCGCTACTCCAGCCGCAGGCCCGCCTCGCGCACGACGCGCGTCAGGCTCTCCACCTCCTGCCGCGCCAGAGCCTCCATCTCGGCCACCCTCAGGGGCTTCAGCACCACGCCGGAGGCGGCGGCGACCTCCTGCACCTTGGGCTGCCGCGTCGCCGCACGCAGCGCGGCATTGACCGTCTCGATCACCGGCCGCGGCGTGCCGGCGGGCGCGAAGATCGCGAACCAGGCATCCACCGTGTAGCCCGGCAGCCCGGCCTCCGCGGTCGTCGGAACCTCGGGCAGCGCCGGCAGCCGGGCGTCGCTGGCCACGGCCAGGGCCTTCAGCTGCCCGCCCTGGAGCAGCGACATGGCCGAAGAGGGCGTGGTGATGAAGATGTCCACCCGCCCGCCGACCACGTCCTGCAGCGCCGGCGCCGCGCCGCGATAGGGCACGTGCAGCATCGGCGCGCCGACCCGTTGTGCGAGCTGGAGGCCGGCGATGTTCTGGATCGAGCCGGTGCCGGCAGAGGCATAGGTGACGCGACCGGGATTCTCCCGGATATGCGCCACCAGTTCGGCCAGGGTGCGGACCGGCAGGCCTGGGCCGCAGAAGATGACATGCGGCGCCAGGGTCGCCATGCCCACGGCGGCGAGGTCGCGATCGGGGTCCCAGCCGATCTCCGGCGTCAGCGCGGCATTGGCGCCGTGATAGCCGGAATACTGCAGCAGCAGCGTGTAGCCGTCCGGCTTGGCGCGGGTGACGGCCAGGATGCCGACATTGCCGTTGCCGCCGGAGCGGTTCTCGATGATCACCGGCTGCCCGAGCGCCTGGCCCAGCGCCTCCTGGAACAGCCGGGCGGCGAAATCCGTGCCGCCGCCGGGCGGGTTGGGCACGACCAGCGTGATGGGCCGGTCCGGCCAGGCCGGGTCCGCCAGGGCGGGGCTCGTGGCGAGCCATGCGGTGGCCAGCAGGAGCAGGCGGCGTGCGGTCTTCATGGTGCGTCTCCCGATTTTTCTTTGTGGTGCCCGTGACTTTGTCGGCGCGAATTCTCGTTGGCGCGGCGCCGGTCAGTCCGGCGCCGGCTGCGGCACGCAGAGCGTGCCCGGCAGCACCGCCTGCAGCGAGGTGCGGACCACGGCGACCAGCGGCCCCGGTGCGCGCAGCGCCGCGGCGAGCGCCGGCAGATCCGCCTCTCTCTCCACGCGCAGCATGGGCGCGCCGAAGGCGGCGCACCAGGCGCCGAGATCGGGGTTGGCGAGGTCGGTGCCCGAGACGCGGCCGGGATGCTGCCGCTCCTGGTGGATGCGGATCGAGGCGTAGCTGCCGTTGTCGGAGAGCAGCAGCTTGATCGGCAGGCGGCGTGCCATGCCGACGGCCAGCTCGTTGCCGGTCATCAGCGCCCCGCCGTCGCCCACGGCGCAGATCACCGTGCGCTCCGGGTGCCGCAGCGCCGCGGCCACCGCCGCCGGCACGCCGAAGCCCATGGCGCCCGAGATCGGTGCCAGCAGGCGCTGCGGCGGCTTCCAGGCCAGCTTGCGGTAGAAGGGCGCGGCGAAGGTGCCGGCATCGAGCGTGACGATGGCGTCGGCCGGCGCGCATTCGCCGACCAGCCGCGCCACGCGGAGGAAGTGCAGGCCATCCGGGAAGTCTGCGGCCATGGCGCGGCTGTCCGCCTCCTGAAGCTGCCGCAGGCGGCGGTTCCAGGTCTCGCGGTCCGGCGGGGCGGCGGCGTGCTCGGCGGAAAGCCCCGCCAGCACGGCACAGGCCTCGGCGGCGATGGCCAGTTCCGCCGGGAACAGCCAGCCGAGGAAGCGCGGGTCGGCGCAGACATGCACCAGGCGC
Organism: Roseomonas sp. E05; assembly: GCF_030063475.1. Taxonomy (GTDB): domain Bacteria; phylum Pseudomonadota; class Alphaproteobacteria; order Acetobacterales; family Acetobacteraceae; genus Pseudoroseomonas. The sequence goes on along the minus strand of NZ_JASIRT010000043.1, from coordinate 25,492 downwards.
TGCCCCGGCGCGGGCCAGCTGTAGCCCTGGGTGGTGATGTCGGTCAGCCGCGTGCCCAGGGCGAGCACGAGGTCCGCCTCGGCGAAGGCGTCACGCTGCGCGTCCGGGTTGCGCAGGCCGAGATCGCCGGCATAGAGCGGATGGTCGTTGGGGAAGAGGTCCTGGCGGCGGAAGGAGACCGCCACGGGCAGTTGCCAGGCCTCGGCGAAGGCCCGCAGCGCCTCGCGCCCGCCCGGCACGTCCAGCCCGTGCCCGGCCAGCAGGATCGGCCGCTCGGCGCGGCGCAGCAGGGCCGCCAGCTCCGCCGAGGTCTCCGCCGGCAGCCCGGCGCCGGCGAGGCGGTTGGGTGGCAGGGCGGGGGTGGCACAGGGCGCGGCCAGAACATCCTCCGGCAGGGCGAGCACCACCGGCCCCGGCACGCCCTGCGTGGCCATGGCCCAGGCGCGGGCGATCAGCTCCGGCACCTCGTCCGGATGCGTGGCCTCGCCGACCCATTTGGCGATGCCGCCGAACATCGCCGCGTAGTCGATCTCCTGGAAGGCGCGGCGGCGCAGGTCGCGCTTCTCCACCTGACCGATCAGCAGGATCAGCGGCACCGCATCCTGCTCCGCCGTGTGCAGCGCGATGGCGGCGTTGCAGGCACCGGGGCCGCGCGAGACCAGCACGATGCCCGGCCGCCCGGTGAGCTTGGCATCGGCCACCGCCATGAAACCCGCGCCGCCCTCCTGCCTGCAGGTCACGAGATCGACGGAGGGGTGCGCGTGCAAGGCGTCGAGCAGCGCGATGTAGGATTCTCCCGGCACGCAGAAGGCGCGGTCGGCCCCCCGTGCGGCCAGGCTGTCGAGGAGGACCTCGGCGGCGGTCTTGACGTTTCCCATGCCGGATGGATAGCGCGCCGGGGCATGTTCCGGCTTGCAGTAGCAGCTATAGTCCCGCGCTATGGACCAGACGCGGCTCCGCTCCCTGCTGGCGATCGCCGAGCATGGCGGCTTCGGCCGGGCGGCGGCGGCGCTCGGCCTCGCCCAGCCCAGCCTGTCGCGCCAGATCGCCCTGCTGGAGCAGGAGATCGGCCGGCCGCTGCTCTACCGCCACGGCCGTGGCGCCCGGCTGACCGAGGACGGGCAGCGTCTGGCCGATGCCGCGCGGCCGCTGCTCGCTGCACTGGCTAGCCTGCCCGCGGCGCTCGATGACCCCGTGCCGCGCGGGCAGGTGGTGCTGGGCGTGCCGACCTTCATGTCCGTGCACCTGGCGGAATCGATCTTCGGCGAGCTGCGGCAGCGCCATCCGCAGCTGCACATCCGCCTTGTCGATGGGTTCAGCGGCTTCATCAACCAGTGGCTGACCGAGGGCCGGCTCGACATCGCCATCCTCTACGACAGCCAGCGCAGCCGGGCGATCGCGGCGGAGGTGCTGGCGGAGGAGGACCTGCTGCTCTTCGCCCGCCGACGCCGCGCCCGCGACCTGCCGGGAGAGGGGCCGGTGCCGGTCTCCGCCCTGGCGCGGCTCGACCTCATCCTGCCGGACCGGCAGCACGGACTCCGCCGCGCGCTGCACCGGGCCGGGGCGCACCCCGACCCCACGCTCCTGCTGGAGGTCGACAGCCTCTCCGCGATCCGCGCGCTGGTCGAGCGCGGCATCGGCTGGAGCGTGCTGCCGCGCGCCGCGCTGGCACGGGAGGCCGCCGACCGGCGCTATATCCTGCGCGGCATCGGCTCGCCGCCGCTGCGCGCGCGGCTGATGGTGGCGGTCAGCCCCATGCGGGGCATGACGCCCGCCCTGCGCGCCGTCCTGGCGCATCTGCACGCCATGACCGCCCGGCTGCAGGGCCTCGGCATCATGACGCCGCCAGCGGCCGGGGCGCGGCGGCGCTGAGGCGCGGCATCGCCGCAAGCGGGGCCCGCCTTGCGCTCAGGCGCTTCGCCGGACGTTCCAGAACAGCGGGTTGGCGCTCTTGAGGAAGCCGCTGAGCTCGGTGCGGAAGGCGGTCGGCTGGGACCACTGGCCGAGGGGGATATAGGGCACGGCCTCGAAGGCCGCGGCCTGCATCTCGGCGGCGATGCGCTTCTGGGCCGCGAGGTCGTCGGCCTTGAACCAGGCCTCCCGCAGCTCGTCCAGGCGGGGGGCCGTGGGCCATCCGAACCAGGCGCGGTCGCCATTGCCCTTGAGCTGGACGCTGGCGGGGTCGGCGGCGCCCAGCCCGGCCTGGCGGGTGTTGAACACGTTCCAGCCGCCCTCGGCGGGCGGCTTCTTGACCGCGCGGCGGGTGAGCACCGAGCCCCAGTCCATCGCCACCAGCTCGGTCTTCAGCCCGATCTTCTGGAAGGTGGCCGAGGTCACCTCGGCCATGGCGTGCATCTGCGGCTGGTCGCCCGGGTCCATGATGAGGATGGTCTCGCCGCCATAGCCGCTCTCCCGCACCAGGCGCCGCGCCAGCTCCAGGTCGCGTGGGCCGGTGAGGCTGGCCATGCCGGTGTCGCTCGCCATGGGGGAGCCGGCGGTGAAGTAGCCGACCGGGATGGAGGCGTAATCCGCCTGCTCGCCCAGCACGGCCGCCACGTATTCGCGCTGGTCGATGGCCGGCAGCAGGGCGCGCCGCAGCTTCGGGTTGTCGAAGGGCGGCTGGAGATGGTTGAGGGCGATGATGCCGATCAGCCCGAAAGGATCGAGCTGCTGCACGGTGACGCCGCGGCTGCGCTTCAGCGTGGGCACCAGGTCGAACAGTGGCTGGTCCACCCAGTCCACCTCGCCCGATTGCAGTGCGGAGACGGCGGTGCCGGGATCGGGCTGGATCGACCACTCCACCTGGTCGAAATGCACGACCTTGCCGCCGGCGAGATAGTCCGGCGGCTCGGCGCGCGGGACATAGCGGTCGAAGCGCTCGTAGAGGGAGCGCACGCCCGAGACCCATTCGTCCTGGCGGAACCGGAAGGGGCCGCTGCCGACGAATTCCCGCACCGCCTCGCTGGAGGGCACCCGGGCCATGCGCTCCGGCATGACGTAGCAGCCCTGCGAGCCGAGGGCGTAGAGCATCTGCGGGAAGGGCGACTTCAGCCGGATCGAGAAGCGGCGGTCGTCCAGCGCCTTCATCTCCTCCGTCGCGGCGGCGAGGAGCTGGCCGAAGCTGTTGCGCTGCGCCCAGCGCGCGATGGAAGCGACGGCATCGGCGGCGCGCACCGCCTCGCCGTCATGGAAGAGCAGGCCGTCGCGCAGGGTGAAGGTCCAGGTGAGCCGGTCGTCGGAAAGGTCGTGGCCGGCGCACATCTGCGGGTGCGGGGTGAGGCCGATATCCACGCCGTAGAGCGTGTCCCACACCATCAACGCATGGGTCTGCACGACGATGGCGGTGGTCCAGATCGGGTCCGGCGAGGAATAGGCGGCCATGGGGACGAAGCGCAGGCGGCGTGCGCCGCTCTGGGCCCTGCCGACCGAGGGCAGGCTAAGGCCCGAGGCGAGAGCGGTTCCAATCAATCCTCGGCGTGACAGCATGGCAGCCTCCGGTGGGGGTGAAAGAACGCTCCCCTCGCCCAGCATGAACCATGCCACCGGGGAATCGGCCCCGGCACAAGAAGATTCGATAGCGTGACCCAGGCGGATCGGCGATGCCGAGCCTCGCGCCCGCCCCCGATCGCGGTATGGTTCGGTCAAAGCATGGCGCGCAGGGCCCGGCAGGGGCGTGGCGTCGCCGAACCAGGGAGACGTCCTCGATGCTGACCCGCCGCCAGGCCCTTGTCCTTCCCCTTGCCGCCGGCCTCGCGCCGCCGGCCGTGCGGGCGCAGACCGCGCCGGCCTGGCGACCCGACCGGCCCATCCGGATGATCGTCCCCTTCGCTCCCGGCGGCTCGAACGACATTGTCGGGCGGATCATCGCGGAGGCGGCGGGCCAGGCCTTCGGCCAGCCGATCGTCGTTGAGAACCGCGCCGGCGCCGGCAGCATGATCGGCGCCGAGGCCGTCGCGCGCGCGGCGCCCGATGGCTACACGGTGCTGATCAACAGCTCCCATTCGGCCGTGCCGGCGATTGTCGCGCGCGTGCCTTACGACACGATCAACGATTTCGTCGGCGTGGCGGTGGCCGGCTTCTCGCCGCATGTGCTGGTCGTCAATCCGCAGATGCCGGCGCGGACCGCGCAGGAGCTTGTGGCGCTGCTGAAGGCCAATCCGGGCCGCTACAACCTGGCCACGGCCGGCATCGGCAGCAGCGTGCATCTCGGCGGGGAACTGTTCCGCACCGGCACCAAGGTGCAGGTCGAGGTGGTGCACTACCGCGGCGGCGGCCCAAGCGTCGCCGCCCTGGCCGCCGGGGAGGCGCAGTTCGGCACGCCGACCATGGCTTCCTCGATCGGGCAGGTCCGTGGTGGGGGGCTGCGCGCCCTGGCGGTGCTCGCGGAGCGGCGCAGCCCGGCCCTGCCCGACGTGCCGAGCGCCCCCGAGGCCGGCCTGCCCGGCCTGATCCATGAGGAGTTCTTCCCCATCCTCGCGCCCGCCCACACGCCGGAGCCCGTGGTGGCCGCGCTGGGCGCCAGTTTCCGGAGCGCGATCCAGCAGAGCGCGCCGAAGCTCATCGAACTGGCCGGGGTCGCGCCACGGCCGGGCTTCGAGACATCCGAGCAGGTGATGGCCCTGGTGCGCGAGGGGGTCGACCGCTACGGGTCGGTGATGCGCGCGGCCGGCGTGCAGCCCGAATGACGGCCGCTCCGGCCAGCCGCCGGCTGGCCGGAGCTTGCCCCCGTGCCTAGAGCAGATCCCGTTCCGATGGCATTATCGGAACGGGTGAAGATGCTCGTCAAAACAAACGGCTAGAGCGTTTTCGGTGAGCCGGAGCGAACGGAAAACGCTCTAGGCGGTGGCCAGGCGCGCGCGGCTGCGCAGCAGCAGCGTCGCCACGATCAGCACATTCGCCGCATTCCAGGCAACGCCGTTCAGGAAGGCTGCGGCGTAGCTGCCTGTCGCGTCGAAGATGACGCCGGACAGCCACCCGCCCAGCGCCATGCCGACCAGGGTCGCCATCAGCACGATGCCGACCCGCATGCCGACTTCGGAGGCCGGAAAGCTCTCCCGCACGATCACCGCATAGGAGGGCACGATGCCGCCCTGGAACAGGCCGAACAGCGCCGACAGCGTGAAGAGCGAGCCCAGCCCGTCGAAGAACAGGAACAGCGAGAGCGCCACGCCCTGCAGCACCGAGCCCAGCATCAGCGTGCGGAGCCCGCCGATCCGGTCGGCGATGAGGCCGGAGCCGACCCGCGAGACGATGCCGCAGGCGAGCATCAGGGAGAGCATTTCCGCCCCGCGCGCCACGCCGTAGCCGAGATCGCCGCAATAGGCGACGATATGCACCTGCGGCATGGCCATGGCGACGCAGCAGGCCACGCCCGCGCAGGAGAGCAGCGCCGTCAGCCCGTTGCGCGACAGGCCGAGGGGCCTCACCTGCCCCGGATCGCCCGCGAAGCTGCCGCCGCCTGATCCAGGCGCCCGCGCGCGCAGCGCCAGGGCGAGCGGCAGCATCGTCACCAGGCAGATGGCGCCGACGGCCAGATGCGCCATGCGCCACCCATGGGCCCCGATCAGCCAGGTCAGCATCGGCGGCCAGACGACGCCCGCCAGGTAGTTGCCGGAGGCTGCGAGCGCGACCGCGATGCCGCGCCGGCGGCGGAACCAGAGGGAGGCATCGGCCACCAGCGGCGCGAAGGCCGCGGATGCGCCGAGCATGCCGATCATCACGCCCTGCGCCAGGGTATAGAGGGTCAGGTTCGGCGCAAGCCCGGCGAGGACATAGCCGCCGGCCAGCATCACCGTCGCGCCGAGCAGCGGCTTCATCGGACCGAACCGGTCCGCGAGCCGCCCCATCAGGATGCCGCCGGTGCCGAAGCCCAGCATGGTGAGCGTGTAGGGCAGCGAGGCCGCGCCGCGCGTCACGCCGAACTCCGCCTGCACCGAGGGCAGCGCCACGACCACGGACCACATCCCCGCGCCGCCCAGCGTCGTGAGCGCGACGATGGCGGAGAGGCGGAGCCAGGCGGTCCGTGAATCCAGCAGATGCTCGCCGCTCATGCCTCGGGTCCGAACCGCACGAAATCGGCCAGCGGCGCGCGTTCTGTCGCCAGGCGGTTGGCGGGCTCATCGGGATCCCCCCGGCCAAGCGCCATGCCGCAGACCACCGCCTCCGCCGTCGGGATGCCGAGATGGGCGCGCAGCACGTCATGGTGATCGCAGAAGGCCGCCTGCGGGCAGGTGTCCAGTCCGAAGCCGCGGGCGGCGAGCATGACGGATTGCAGGAACATCCCATAGTCGAGCCAGGAGCCCTGCTCCAGGTCGCGATCGATGGTGAAGATCAGCCCGACCGGCGCACCGAAGAAGTCGAAGTTGCGCGCGCGCTGCGCGTGCCCGGCGGCATGGTCGCCTTTGGCGATGCCGGCCAGCGCGTAGAGGTCCCAGCCCACCTTGCGGCGCCGCGACAGGTAAGGCTCCCGCCAGTTGCGCGGATAGTACTGGTAGTCGCGCGGCGTCACGGCGCCGGCATCATGCGCGGCGCGCAGCGCGGCGGAGAGGCGCGCCTTCTCGGCGCCCTGCGTGACGCGCACCTTCCAGGGCTGGAGGTTGGAGCCGGACGGCGCGCGTGCCGCGATCTCCAGGATTGCCCCGATGGTGGCGCGTGGCACGGGATCGGGGAGGAAGCCGCGCACACTGCGGCGCGTGGCCATCGCCTCGAACACATCCATGCCCCGTCTTCCCCCCTTTGTAAAAAAGCGCCTGTTCACCGGCATGCCGCAGCAGTCTGGCGCAAGGAGGCTGGCAGCGCCAGGGCAGGGGCGGCGCGGGCAGGTTGGGCGCAAGGCGCGGCGCGCGGTCCTCCTGGCCGGCAGCAGCAGCGGCCAGCACCGCGCGGGCCTGAAGGGAGAGGATATCTGGCATATCCCTCTCGGCCTCCAGTGCGGCTGGCCGAGATGGCCGCCGCTGCCGCGGCGAGCCCTGCGGCCCGATGCGCGGCAGGGCAGAGCGTGACGCTGCGCTGTGCATATCCATGGCCAGGAGCCAAGCGCTCTAAAGCTCGCGGCCTCTGTGCAACTCGGGAGCGATGCTGGGCAACGGCCGGCAGGGGGGAATGCCTCACGCCGGGGGGCGATGCAGCCCTGATGGTCCATGGAACCCTCTTGTTCCTATTTTGTTCTATACGATAGCATGTCCTGGGGGGGGAGGCTCACTGCGGGACCATGAAGGATCACAGATCATGCCTGGATGCACCGCACCAACGAAGACCGCGCTGCCCTCCACCGGCCTGTCGGCCAGCCGCACGCTGGAGAGCCGTCTCTCCTCCTGGCGAGGCTGGCAGATCCGCGCCCGCTGCGGTGACCCGCTTTGCCCACCCAACCGCCTGGTCTGTGTGGGTGACATGCTCAGCGCCTGGGGTGACATCACGGTCCGTGACATGACTGGCCGGATGCGCTGTAGCGTTTGCGGGCAGCGCGCTCAGTCGATTGTCCTTCTGAAGGGCGGCACGGCTGGGCAGGTCATTCATTTCGTACGCGGCACCGCAGCACTGTGAAGCATCGAAGACCTGGACTGCTGCGCAGGGCCCGCGGTGAGACATGCGGGTGAGACATGCACGTTGACACAGCCATCGCTTGAAATCCGCAGCGAAACCGGAGAGAAGGGGAGCTCCCTGGTTCCGGTCGTTGCGGGCTGTTCAACCCGGACGGTGCGGACAGGGCAGGCTGGCGCAGAAAAGCACTGGTAATTTCAGTGCCTTGCCGGGTTAGCACAGCGGTAGTGCAGCGGTTTTGTAAACCGAAGGTCGGGGGTTCGATCCCCTCACCCGGCACCACCCGAAGTTGACATACAACCCACTGTCAACATTGAAGAAACACCGCGAATTGCTTGTTTTGGCTGAAGTGCAGCGCCTGACTGGCCCTGGCTTGTGCCCGCTTTTTTTTCAGCGCATGCGCCAACAGCTTTTCTGGCGTTATTGCGGCATGCCGCGTCAGCCCGGGAGACCTGGAGGCGGAAGGCGGCGGGTTACTGCATCGTGCTGCGGTGAGGGGCTGCTGTTTGGCCCTGCGTTGAGCCCTGCGTGACCCCCTCAGGCCGCGGCAGCTCCGAGCATGGATGCTGCGCGTTTGGGGTTGCAGGCGATGGCGGTGAAGCGAACCTGCGAGCTTGAGCCCTCGCCATCGCATGCGTCGCAGCCCGTCGCCGCGCTTCCAGGCACCGAAGATCTTCCCGATCCGACAACGGACGCGTTGGATGGCATCGTTCCGGCGGCACGGCGGTCCCGGTGCTGGCGCCGGGGCTTGGTCAGACGGGGACGGGGCGGCTCTGGGCTGTGTGCGCGACGACCACCCCTTTCTGGCGGCGCCGGTCCGCCCGCGGGGCCCAGGCGCATATCGCGGCTCCTTATGCCGTCGAGAAACGCGCCCACGGCAGGAGCCCGGATGAGCGGCCCCCCCCGCGCCGATCATGGCCGAACTGCGCGCCTGCCTCGGCAACGCGGCCGCCGCCTGCACATTCGCCGAAACCGCCAAGCTCAGCGGGTTCAACCCGGAGAAGCCGATCTCCGCCACATCCTCGGCCGCATCGCCGAACAGCCGGCACGCCGCATCGAGGCGCTTCTGCCCTGGCCCATCTCCAGCCATTCGTCGTACAGCGGCCAGCGGACACCGCCTGACATCAACCACAGGCCTCGCCCGACGCGCACGGAATCGGCTTCGCCAGTTCCGCCTGCCCGATCTGCTTCGGAAGGTGACTGCGATGGAGCGTCCCCCGCGCTTTCAGGGGATCCAGGCGCGGGCTTTCTCGATCTCGTCCCAGGGGATGCTGCCGAGCGGGAAATGGCCGCCGACCAGCACGCTGATGACGGCGTTCAGGCGTTCCAGCCTTTCGCGCTCGCCGGAAGAGGCGCCGGCCTCGCTCTGGCGGCGGATCAGCTCATCCCGCAGCGCGCAAAGGCAGCGCGTGGCCTCGGAAAAGGCATGGCCCTCCTTCTGCGGGCGCTTGGCGAGGAGGCGGTCCATCGCCTCCAGGGCCTGCTCATGGAGGACCACCATCCTGTCCTCACGCGCCGGCATGGGACATCCTGCCGGGAGGGCCCAGGCGACCGGGGCGCAGGTTGCAGGTGAGCGCCTTGGTCGTATGGATGCTGGTATTGGCATCCCCATAGATCGAGAGCAGCGCATTGGCCGGGGCGCCGCGGGCATAGCCATCCCAGCCGAAGACCCAGGGCATGCCGATCTGGTAGATGGTGCGGCCGTCGATGACGAAGGGGCGCAGGCGGTTGGTCACCATGGCCTTCACCTCGATCTCGCCGCGGCGTGTCGAAAGCACCGTCCAGTCCAGGTGCCGGATACCGAGCTCGCGCGCCAGCTCGGTCGGGATCTCCACGAAGGCCTCGGGTTGCAGTTCCGCTGTGTGCGGCGCGACCCGGGTCGGAATGCCGCCGCAATGCAGCTCGGTCAGGCGGAAGGTGGTGAAGACATAGGGGAAGCGCGGGTCCTCGGGCTCGTTGAACTCATTGCCGGGGCGCGGCCAGAGCTTCGCCGTCGGATTGTGCTGCTGGCCGTAGAGGATATTCCGCACCGGGCTTTCCACCGGCTCGTAGTGGGTGGGGAGTGGCCCATCCCGCAGGCCCGTCGGCACGAAGAGCTGGCACTTGCCGTCGGCCTCCATGATGAAGGGGTCGTCGCCTCCCAGCGCATCCATACCCTTCGGGTGCTTGCTCCAGTCGGGCCGCATGTCCGGGCGCTTGGTGGGGATGAAGTCCGGCACGTCGGTGCCGGTCCACTTTCCCTGCCCTTCGTCCCACCAGATCATCTTCTTGCGCTCGGACCAGGGACGGCCCTGCGGGTCGGCGGAGGCGCGGTTGTAGAGCGTGCGCCGGTTGGACGGCCAGGCGAAGGCCCAGTTCATATGACTGCCCGGCCCATCCGGGCCGTCGGGGATGCGCGAGCGCGCCTGGTTGTGCCCCTCCTTGGGATAGACGCCGCAATACATCCAGCCGCCGCAGGCGGTCGAGCCGTCGTCCTTCAGCTCCTGGTACTTCTCGATCTGCTTGCCGTCGGCGACGGTATAGCCGTTGATCTCGCGCAGCACGGCCTCGGGGTCCGGTTCCCGGCGCTCGCCGCGCTCGGGGTAATCCCAGGTCAGTGCCAGCAGCGCCGCATCGCGCCGCGCGGTGCTCCCGGCGTAGAGCTGCTTCAGCCGCTTGCCGAGATGATAGACGAACCACAGGTCGGAGCGGTTGTCGCCCGCCGCCTCCAGCACCTTGTCATGCCATTGCACGAGCCGGCTGGTGTTGGTGAAGGAGCCGTCCTTCTCGCCGGGCATGGCGGCGGGCAGGAAGAAGACCTCTGTGCCGATCTGCGCCGGCGTGGTCTCGCCCTTCTGCACGCGCCGGCCCTTCTGCCAGAAATCGGCCGTCTCCACCATGGCGAAGTCCCGCACCACCAGCCAGTCCAGCTTGGCAAGGCCGTGCTCCACCAGTTCGGAGTTCACCGCGCCCACGGCGGGGTTCTGCCCGAAGATGAACTGCCCCTTCACCACGCCATCGGCCATGGCGAGCGTCATCGGCAGCTGCGAGTGGTCGCCGGTCAGCTTGGGCAGGAAGTCGTAGCCCCAGTCGTTGTCCGGCCGCGCGCCGGGGCCGTACCAGGCCTTCAGCAGGCTGACCATGTATTTGGGGAAGTTGTGCCACCAGCCGGTGGCCGGCGTCTCCTCCTTCAGATAGTCCTGGAAGGTGTCGTGCGACTTGAAGGCGTCCGGCTGCGGCAGATAGGTCGGCAGCATGTTGTAGAGCGTCGGGATGTCGGTGCTGCCCTGGATGCTGGAATGCCCGCGCAGCGCCTGGATGCCGCCGCCGGGACGGCCGATATTGCCGAGCAGCCCCTGCAGGATCGAGCAGGCACGGATGATCTGCACGCCCACCGTGTGGTGCGTCCAGCCCACCGCGTAGCAGAAGGTGCCGGTGCGCTCGGGGCCGGAATTGCGGGCCAGGGCCTCGGCCACCTTCATGAAGGTTTCCTTCGGGCAACCGGTGATCCGCTCCACCATTTCCGGCGTATAGCGCGCGAAGTGCCGGCGCAGGATCTGATAGACGCAGTTCGGGTGCTGCAGCGTCGGGTCCTTGGGCGGCGGGCCGTCGGACATGCTCCCCGAATCCCTGGTGCTCTCCCGGCTTTCCGCGTGGTGCTCGGCGATCGAGGAGGGGACCTTCTTGCCCTTGTACTGCCAGGTGCCGGTCTCGTAATTGGCCTGCGCCGCGTTGAAGCCGGAGAAGATGCCGTCCTTCTCCTCGGCGTCCTCGTAGCCCTCCTCGATGATGTCCGCGATGTTGGTGTAGGCCAGCGCGAAATCACGGAACCAGAGGTCGTTCTCCAGCACGTGGCGGATGATGCCGCCCAGAAAGGCAATATCCGTGCCCGAACGGATCGGCGCGTAGATGTCGCACAGCGCCGAGGTCCGGGTGAAGCGCGGGTCGACATGGATCAGCGTGGCGCCGCGCTGCTTCGCTTCCAGCAGGAAGCGGAAGGCAACAGGATGGTTCTCCGCCATGTTCGAACCCATGACGATCAGGCAATCCGCATTCGCCAGATCCCACAGGGCCGTCGTGCCGGCGCCGCGTCCGAAGGAGGTGCCCAAACTGGGCACCGAAGAGGAGTGTCAAATTCTGGCTTGGTTCTCGATGTTGACGATGCCCAGCCCACCGCCGAAGAGCTTCTTGATGAGGTAGTTTTCCTCATTGTCCATCGTGGCGCCGCCGAGCGAGCCAATGCCCAGCGTGTGGTTGACCCGCTTGCCGCTAGGCAGCTTCTCGACGAAGGTGTCGTCGCGCGTCTTCTTCACCAGTTGCGCGATGCGCTCCATGGCCCAGTCGAGCGGCTTCCGTTCCCAGGTGTCGGAGTGGGGGGCGCGGTAGAGTACCGTGTTGATGCGTTCGGGGGAGAGCAGGGCGCCCAGCGTCGCCGCACCCTTGGGGCAGAGCGTGCCCTGATTGACCGGGCTGCGCGGGTCGCCCTCGATATGGATCGGCTTGCCGTTCTTGGCATAGATCAGCTGGCTGCAGCCGACGGCGCAGAAGGGGCAGATGCTGGTGCCGACCGCGTCGGCCTCTTCCAGGCGGGGGCGCAGCGTCTTCGACAGAGTGCTCTTCGCCGCTTCGGACATCACGCTCTGGCCGGCAAACTGGCGGGGAAGGGACCAGTCGCGAACAAAACCTGAGATCCGGCCCGCAATGCCACGGCGAAGCTTTTTCATAGCGCACTGCTCCGACAACACCTTTCAGCACACAACTCCAGGGCGGTCTCCCGGTTTCCGCGGCAAAGGAGAGAGTCTTTCGACGGACGCGGCTCGCAAGCTCCTTTGCTGCGCCTGGAGCGTCTTCTTCATCATTCCCTCCGGCGGGCGGCTCGTCCTTGCCCGGATCCGTGAAACGCCCCAGGTCTGCGGGAGGCCGGCTTGGCCAGGATGTGCCGGTGGCGCCAATGCAGCGCGGCCTCGCCGGTGACCCCCGGCTTCCGGCGCCTGCCGGCGGAGGCGGTGGCCGAGGCCGGGATCAATCCGCTGATCATCCGTGCCGAGGGGCCGGGTGCCGTGGCGGTGGACGGGCTGGCCGTGCCGGGAAGGTCGGGGGAATGAATTCCCCCGAACCCCCATCTTTTTTCTGGCAGTTTGCGGCCGGGCCTGCGGCTCCGCCAAACTGGCAAAAGAGGCCTGGGGGAGTTCCTTTCCCCAGAACTTTTTCCATCCAGGGGAAGGGAGCGCGATGCTGAGGAGCATCACCGAAGAGCACCGCATGCTGCAGGACATGGTGGCCAGATTCGTCGAACGTGAGCTGATGCCGTTGGAGCCGGCGGTGCTGGCGCGCGAGGCCGCGGGCGGCAAGTACGGCCTGACCGAGGAGGAGGAGGTGCCGCTCCTCGCCAAGTGCAAGGAGCTTGGCCTCTGGGGTCTCGACGTGCCGGAGGCAATGGGCGGCGCCGACCTGCCCGCCGTGGCGCGCATGCTGGTGGAGGAGGAGGTCTCCCGCACCATCACGCCCTTCGAGTTCCCGCCCGATTCCCCCAACCTGCACATGCTGATGGCCGCGGCGAGCCCCTGGCAGCGCGAAACCTATTTGACACCCTATGCCGAGGGCCGGATGAAGTCGGCCATCGCCATTTCCGAGCCCGGCGCCGGCGGCGATCCGGCGGGGATGCTCACCCGCGCCGTGCAGGATGGCGAGGACTGGGTGCTGAACGGCCGCAAGATCTGGGTCAGCCGCGTGCCCTCTTGCGACTTCATCATCGTCATGGCGCGCACCGGCGAGGGCAAGCGCGAGGAGGGCATGACGGCCTTCATCGTCGAGCGCGGCACGCCCGGCTTCACCATCGAGCGCGAGATCCCGATGATCGGTGGCCGGCGAACCTATGAGCTGGTCTTCGAGGATTGCCGCCTGCCCGCGCGGCAGGTGCTGGGCGAGCTGGGCAAAAGCTATGCGCCGATGCAGCTCCGCCTGAACATCCGCCGCCTGCAGGTCGGCGCGCGCTGCGTCGGCATCGCGCGGCGCGCGCTCGACATGATGACGGAGCAGGCGAAGCAGCGCGTCACCTTCGGCGTGAAGCTGGCGGACCGGCAGGCCATCCAGTGGTGGATCGCCGATGCCGCCATCCGCATCCATGCCTGCCGCCTGATGGTGCATGCCGCCGCCGAGACGCTGGATGCGGGCGGCGACGTGCGCAACGAGGCCTCGATGATCAAGGTCTTCGGCACGGAGATGGCGCAGGAGGTGGTGGATCAGGCGATGCAGAGCTTCGGCGCCATGGGCATGACCAAGGAGCTGCCGTTGCAACTCTTCGCCCAGCAGGTGCGGCTGATGCGCATCTACGAGGGTCCCACCGAGGTGCATCGCATGGCCATCGCGCGGCGCGTGCTGCGGGGCTAGAACGGCCGGAAGGGAAATCCCCCCGCGCGCGGAATGCGCCGTGCCCGGCTGGCAGAATCAAGATGGGGCCTGGGAGGAGTTCTTTCCCCCCCTGGCTTCATCCCGCCCGCCCCGCCAGTACCGTCGTGTCCAGCCGTGCCTTGAGCGGCAGGTGATCCGAAGCGCGCCGGGCGAGGGGCGTATCATGCGCCTCGACCCGCGGCGCCAGCGCTGGCGGATCGGCCAGGATCCGGTCGAGCGCCAGGCGCGGGAAGAAGGAGGGAAAGCCCGGCGGGTGCGGCGGGTCGCCGAATACCGTCTCAAGCACGCCGAGCGCGGATCTGCCGGAACGCCACTCGTTGAAGTCGCCCAGCAGGAGGGTTGGCAACCGCCTGCCGGGGGCGCCCTCCATGGCCTCCAGCAGCGCCGCCGCCTGCAGCCGCCGACGCCGCGCGCCCAGGCTGAGATGGGTGGAGATGACCCGCAGCGGTCCCGCGCCGAGGTCGAGCACCGCCAGGATGGCGCCGCGCGGCTCCCATCCGCCCAGGCGGAGGCCAACAGGGCCGTGCAGCAGCGTCACGTCCTGCCGCGCCAGCAGCAGGTTGCTTCGCCAGCCCTGCTCGCCGGCACGGCCGGTGACCTGCAGCAGGCGCAGGCCGAGTTCGCGCTGCAGCCTGCCCGCATCCAGCATGCCGGTGCCGCGCCGCAGGTAATGCTGTGCCTCCTGCAGCGCGATCAGATCGGGCCGGATCTCGGCGATCACGCCTTCGATGCGGTCCGGCCGGAACAATCCCGCGGGCGGGCGGCAGCGATGGACGTTATAGGTGGCGACGAGCATGCCGCCTTCAGGGGGAGGGCCAGCTGGCGCGCCGGCGCGGCTGCATCGCCGCCTGGCGCGGCTGTCGCCGGCGGCCGTCGCAGAGCGGGGCCAGGGCGGCGGCGACGGTGGCGCCCAGAGTGGTCAGCAGCACATCCGTCCAGGTGTCGGTCCAGCTGCCGATCAGCCCCGTCACCGCCTCGAAGACCTCCCAGCCGGAGCCGACCGCCACGCCGAAGGCGGCACCGGCGACGGCCAGTTGCAGGACACCGCGCCGCCGCCGGTCGGCCTGCAGCAGGGCGGCGAAGACGGCGCCCGCCAGGATGCCATTCAGCAGGTGCACCACCTCGTCATACGGGCCGGGCAGATAGAACCAGCCCAGCCCGTAGCCCGGGCAGGAGACCAGCGTGGCCAGGATCGGCGTCACGTCGAGGCTGCGGGGCAGCGCCCGCAGCCGCCAGGGCAGGGCGGGCATGCGCTCGCGCGGCGGCAGGATAAGCCCGAGGCACCCCACGAGAGCCGCCGCCGTCCCCAGCGCCGCGCCGCCCTTGCCCGCTCCCCCGAAGGCAAGGGCCACGAGGGCCAGCAGCGAGAGGCATGCCCAGCTCAGCCGGGAGTGGCGCTGCAGATCCGTTCTCGTCAGCAGGGACACGCGGGCCTCTCTTCCTTCCGGCAGGCGGCGGCCTCCGGCATGGTGCCGGCGCGCCATCGGGGCGGCGCCGGGCATCCGCCTGAGGGGAGGCCGTCCGCCAGACCCGGCGGGTTACCGGTGCCGCACGCTCCGCCGTGCTGGTCAACCCGCCCTCACCGCGACGGTTGCACGGTGCCGGCGCGGGCCGGAGCCAGGCTGGGGAAGGGGCGAGGCCTAGAAGGGCAGCACCGCCGCCAGGTCCATCTCCTCCGCGAGGCGCCGCAGGTCGGCCAGGGTGTCAGCCGGCAGGGAGAGGCCCTCCTGGCGGTTGCGGGCATTGTTCCGCGCCTCGATCTCGCCGGGGTAGAAGACCTCCTCCACGCCCGGGGCGGTGCGGGAGGCTTTCAGGCCAGCGATCATCCGCTCCATGTCAGCCTGGAAAGCGTCGAGCGGGCGGAAGCGGGCGATGTCCAGCGCCAGCAGCAGATGCCCGGCGCGGCTGCGCCGTTCCGCCTGATAGGGGCCGCTCACCTCCGGCCCGAAGCCGCTGCCGGTCAGCACGCCGGAGAGCATGTCCATCACCACCGAGATGGCATAGCCCTTGTGCCCGGCCATCGGCAGGATCAGCCCGCCCAGTGCCTGGGCCGGGTCGGTGGTCGGCGCGCCCTCGGCATCGGCCGCCCAGCCCGGCGGGATCGGCTCGCCGCGCTGGCGGGCGAGATAGACCTTGCCGCGGGCGACGGCGGTATTGGCGATGTCCAGCACCATCGGCGCGTATTTCCCCGCCGGCGCCGCCCAGGACCACGGATTGTTGCCGAGGATCTTGTCCCGCCCGCCCCAGGGCGCCATGGCCGGGCTGGCATTGGTCGAGAGGAACAGGATGCAGCCCTCCGGCGGCCCCATCAGCGTGTAGTACATCGCCGTGCCGAAGTGGTTGGAGTTGCGCAGCGCCACGGCGCCGAGGCCATGCGCCCTGGCGCGGCGGATCGCCTCCCGGGTGGCGGCGTGGGTCAGCACCTGGCCCATGCCGTCATGCCCGTCGATGACGGCGACGGCGCCGGCATCCACCACCGTCTCCGGCTCGGCCACCGGCTTCGCCACGCCGGCGCGCAGCCGGGCGACGTACCAGGGCAGGCGCATCACGCCATGCGACTGGTGGCCCCAGAGATCGGCCTGCACCAGCGTGTCGGCGGCCAGCCGCGCATCCCCCTGTGGCATCCCGGCGCGGGCATAGGCGGCGGTGGCGAAGTCGAGCAGGCGGTCGGCCGCGACGCGGGGCGTATCTGTCATGTCCAGGGCTCTCTCGGGCCGCGGCGCGGCCGGTTGCGGGGAGGGGCGGCAGCCCTCAGGCCAGCCGCGTGCTGAAGCCGGCCTGGGTGCCGCTCCAGCGCGCCACGACCTGCGCCGCGCCGCTGATGGTGAAGGGCACCGAGGCGGTGCCGGTGGAGATCACCGCGCCCCGGGGCAGGAGCATGTCGCGCTCGCGGGCCAGCGCCATCAGGTCGGCCAGGGCCTGGAGCGGATCGGAGGCGTCCTCGCCGGTGGCGGCGCGGGCACGCTCCACGCCATCGGCGGAGACCGACAGCGAGGCGGTGAGGCCACGGATCGAGGCGGGGTCGATGCGCTCGCCGAGGACCAGCGCGTCGAAGCCGGCATTGTCGGCGGCGAAGCTCGGCCAGCCGACGCTGCGGCGGTCGCGGAAGCGGGCGCGCACCAGTTCGAAGGCCACCCGTGTCTCGGCGATCACTGAAGCGGGTGCCGGCGGCGGGGCATCGGGATGGATGTCGCAGCCCAGCACGAAGGCGATCTCGAACTCGACCGTGGCGGGCGCCGCATCGGGCAGCGGCACGGTGTCGCCGATGCGGAACTGGCGGCTGCCCAGCACGCGCCCGGCTATCGGCCGGCCGAAGCCGGTCTCGCGCCGCTGCTTATGGCTGCCGACGCCGAGCTTCCAGCCCACCACCGGCTCGCCGAGTTGCGCCACCAGCGCGTCCTGGATGTCATAAGCCTCCCCGAGATCGGCGGGGCGCAGTTCCGGCGGCAGCGCCTCGACCTGCGCGCCGCTGCGCCACAGTGCGGCCAGTTGCGCGGCGGCGGCCTGGATGTCGGTCATGCGGCAATCTCCCCCTCCGGCGCGGCGCGGAAGCGCACGCCCAGCAGATTCTCGAACACCTGGATCATCGCGCCCTTGTCCTGCGTGCCGAGACCCTGGCGCAGCGCCGTCTGGTAGGTGGCCGTGGCGGCGCCGAGCACCGGCATGGGCAGGCAGAGCCGCGCCCCCAGCTCGGCCCCGGCGACGAGATCCTTGTAGGCGGCCTGCAAGGGGTAGCTCTCGGTGAAGCGGCCGGCGAGGATGCGCGGCAGGAAGTATTCCGAGGCATGGCTGCGCCCGGTGCCGGAATTCACCACCGCGGCGAGCTGCGCCGGGTTGAGGCCGAGGCTGGCCGCCATCGGCATGATTTCGGCCAGCGCCGCCATGTTGATGTCGTAGAGCAGCTGGTTGACCAGCTTGGTGAGCTGGCCGCTGCCCTGCGGCCCCATATGCAGGATGGTGCTGCCGATGCGCTGCAGCAGCGGCAGCATCCGCTCGAAGAGCGGCGCCGGGCCGCCGCACATCACCGTCAGCGTGCCGGCCTCGGCGCGTGCCTCCAGCCCCGAGACGGGCGCATCGAGGAAGCCGATGCCGAGCTGCTCCAGCGCCGCTGCCACTTCCATCGTGGTGCCGTGATCGCTGGTGCCGAGATCGACCACCGTCGCGCCGCGGCGCAGCCCGGCGGCGAGGCCGCCGGCGCCCAGCAGGACCTCGCGCAGGGTTGCGCCGTCGGGCAGGCAGAGGAAGACGACATCGCAGCCGGCGAGATCGGCGTTGCGCTCGGCGACGGCGGCACCGCGCGCGCGGAAGGCTTCGCGCAGCTCCGGTCGGCGCGCGCTTACGGTCAGGCGCGTGTCGGGCCGCATCAGGTTGGCGGCGATGTGGCGCCCCATCTGTCCCAGGCCGGCGAAGCCGATGGACCAGACAGGTGCCGCCGCGCTCACGCCGGCGCCCCGGCAAGGTCGGGTGCCGCCTGGGCGCCGACCTTGAGCTGGTCCCAGATCTGCCGGCGCAGGGCACGGAACTCCGGCTCGTCGCGGATGCTCTCGCGCCGCGGGCGGGGGAAGGGGACCTGCAGCACCGTCTCGATGCGGCCGGGCCGCGCGCCCATCACCACGATGCGGTCGCCGAGATAGATCGCCTCCTCGATGGAGTGGGTGATGAAGACCACCGTCTTGCGGTCGCGCTCCCAGATCCGCAGCAATTCCTCCTGCAGCAGGTCGCGCGTCTGCACGTCGAGCGCGCCGAAGGGTTCGTCCATCAGCAGCAGCTCCGGCTCGACCGCCAGCGCGCGGGCGATGCCGACGCGCTGCTGCATGCCGCCCGAGAGCTGGTGCGGGTAGGAGTCCGCGAAGGCGGTCAGGCCGACCATCTCCAGGTAGCGCATCGCCCGCTCCCGCGCCTCCGCCTTCGGCACGCCGCGCAGGATCAGGCCGAACATCACGTTGCCCAGCGCCGTCTGCCAGGGCAGCAGGTCGGCGCCCTGGAAGACCATGGCGCGGCCGGTGCCGGGGCGGCCGGTCACGTCCGCCCCGTCCAGCAGCACCGTCCCCGTCGTGCAGGGCTCGGTGCCATCGATGATCTTCAGCAGCGTGGACTTGCCGCAGCCGGAGGGGCCGAGGATGACCAGGAACTCCTGGTCGGGCACGCTGAGCGCAATGCGGTCGAGCACGGTGAGCGGCGCGCCGCTGGCACGCGGGAAGCTCTTGCTGACCTCGCGCAGCTCCAGCTTGGGCGTGTTGCTCATGCCCCCAGCTCCTGCAGCGCCTGCTCGACGTATTGCGTCGCCAGCACCTTGTCGAGATCGACGCTGCCCTTGATCGCGCCGGTGCGCTTCCAGATCGGCATCATCGCCTCGAAGTCCTTGCGCCTGAAGCCGCCATCCTCCGGCCAGGCGCGCGCCTCCTTCGACAGCGATTGCCAGATCTCGCGCAGGCTATCGTCGCTCGCCTCCTTCGCGTTGCTGATGGTGGCGTAGTTGCGGTAGCCCTCGGCGAAGTAGCCGAGATCGGCATTGGCCTTGCGGAAGGAGGCGATCTGCGCCTTCAGCACGTCCACCAGCGCCCGCTCGTTGTCGGGATTGCCGAGAAAGGAGGAGGGCACGATCCAGGCCTCGGAGATCCAGTTCTCGAACTCGTTCCAGGGGCGGATGACGATGTTGAACTTGCCGGGCTCGGCGGCCATGAGCTGCTGCGCCTGGTCGAGATGGACCGGCACGGCGTCCACCCGCCCCGCGCGCAGCGCAGCCACCCGGCCGCCGGAGCCGCCGATCTCGATCACGGTGAGCTTCGAGGCATCGATGTCGTGCTTGGCCAGCGGGCCGAGCAGCAGCAGGTGGGTGAAGTCGCCCTTCGAGTTCACCGCCACCACGGCGCCCTTGGCGAAGTCCTCCAGGCTTTTGATCTTCGCGGCATTGGCGACATAGACCTGGCTGGTATTGGCATAGGGCAGGCCGACCAGCTTGATGTCCGCGCCGCTCTCCGCCGCGCGCAGCGCCGAGATGGCGTCGCTCTCGCCGAGATTGGAGGCGCCGGCGGCGATCGTCTGCGTCACCACGCGCATCGAGGTGATGCGGGTGAGCGAGGGCTCCGGATAGCCCTCGGCGGGGAAGCCCTGATGCAGCGCGGTGATCGCCGGGACATGGATGGCGAGGCTGAAGCCGAGGATGCCGATATCGAGCTTCGGCTTGGCCGCCAGGGCCGGGCGCCAGGGCGCCAGCCCAGCGGCGCCGGCGGTGAGGATGCCACCGGCCAGGGCGGCGTTGCGCAAGGCGTTGCGGCGGGTCAGGTTCATGAATTCCTCCGTGCTTTTCGTTGGTTCGTGGCGGGTGTTCAGTGTCCCGCCTTGCTGGCGCGGTACCAGGGGGCCAGCCGGTGGCCGGTGGCATCGAGCGCGCGGTTCAGGGCCAGGCTGACGAGCATGATGGTGACGAGCAGAGCGAGCAGCCCGGCGGTGCTGGCATCGAAGCCGGACTGCGCGATCAGCCCGCCGAAGCCGACCATGACGAACATCTGCGCCATCACCATGGCGCGGATGGCATGCACCAGCCCGACGCGGGCGCCGGTGACGAGATAGGGAAAAAGCCCGGGCAGCAGCACCATGCGGAAGGCCTGCATCCGTGTGGCGCCGAAGGAGCGGGCCACCGCCATCAGGCGGCGGTCGATGCCGCGCGCGCCCTGATAGGCGGTGAGCATGATGTAGAAGGCCGAGGCCATGAAGACCAGCGCGCCGCAGAAGGCCATGCCGGTGCCGAAGATCAGGATGAACAGCGGCACCAGCGCCGCCGTCGAGGTGACCAGCAGCATGGAGAGCCAGGGATGCAGCAGCCGGTCGGCCATGCGCGAGCGGCCCATCAGCACGCCGAGCGGAATGCCGACCAGCAGGGCGCAGGCGTAGCCCACCAGCATCTGCAGCATCGCGGTGCCCAGCGCCTCCGCCATGCCGTCGCGCAGCAGGGCGGGGAAGGCGGCGAGCACGCTGCTCGGCGGCGCCAGCAGGCCGTCGCCGAGCATCCGGCCGCCGATCTCCCAGGCGCCGAGGGCCACCACGATGCCGAGCAGGTTCCAGGGCAGCATGTCGCGGCGCATCAGCGGTTCTCCTCCATGTGCCAGTGCAGCATGCGCCGCTCCAGCCGCCGCACGCCCGACTGCACGGCCAGGCCGAGCAGGCAGACCAGCACGACGATGACGAAGACGCCGGCATTGTCGAAGGCCTCAGCGCTGGTCTTCATCATGCCGCCGAGCGCGGCGGCGGCGAGGAACAGCTCGGCCGTGATCATGCCGGTGATGGCGCGCGCCAGCCCGACGCGCATGGCGGCGAAGAGGAAGGGCAGGCTGGCCGGCAGCAGCACCCGCCGCAGCATTTGCGCGGGGCTGGCGCCGAAGGAGCGGCCGACGGCGATCAGCCGCGGCGGAATGTCGCGCGCCCCGGCCAGCGTGACCACCAGGATGTCGGGCAGGCTCATCAGCACGATCAGCGCGATGCGCCCTTCCACGAAGAGCCCGAACCAGATCACCACGAAGGGCACCAGCGCGACGGGCGGGATGGCGTAGAAGGCCGTCAGCACCGGCTCCACCGCCGCCGCCAGCCGCGGCGAGCGGCCCATCACCGTGCCGAGCGGCACCGCCACGGCGAAGGCGATGGCGAAGCCCGCCAGCATGGTGCCGAGCGAGGCGGCGAGCGCCGCGCCCAGCTCGGCGAGATAGGCGGGATCGCCCAGGCGCTGCAGCACGGCTGTCGGCGGCGGCAGGATGAAGTCGGAGAAGCCGAGCGAGACGAGCTGCCACAGCAGCAGCCCGGCCAGGATCGACAGCGCCGGCCAGATCCCGGCCGAGGCGCCGCGCAGTCGCATCGTCCGGGGCGGCACCGGCCGTGCCCGCGGCTCAGAGAGGGATGTCGACATCGAGCAACGGCGCATGCTGCTGCGCCCCATAGACGTCGGTGTCCCCCACAACGCCGGCCGGAACGAGGCGCGGCAGCGTTGCCTTGAAGGCGCAGCCGGCGGGGTAGGGGGTGAACAGCACCGAGGATTCCTCGACGCCATAGAGCCGCGCGAACAGCGCGGGGCCGAGCACGCCGGTCGCCTGCACGCGGTCGAACAGCGCCCGGTCGCGGAAGACCACGTCGATGGTCAGGTCGAAGGGGCCGGCATTCTTGCTCTTGCAGACCTCGGCGAGGTCGCGGATGCGGGTCATGGCGCCGGCCCTCCTCAGACCGTCTCGTATTCGATCGGGAACATGGCGCAGGGATCGTCGGGCTGCGTCACATGCTGCATGCTGAAGCGATAGACCGTGCCCACCGGGATGTCGGAGGGCGAGAAGGGGAAGGCCATGTTGCCCTCCCGGCAGAGCCGCCCGGGGAAGTCGGTGTGCAGCATGTTGGTGCGCGCCATCGCCAGCACCGCGCCGGCCTGCTCCGGCGTGCGCGCGACGACGTCGATCAGGAAGCCCAGCTCGTGGCCGCGGATCTCGTGCACCGGCTCACGCTCCGCCATCACGCCGTCATGCCCGTAGCTGCGGATGATCAGCGAGTAGTCCTCGGGCGGCACGCCGAAATCGGCGGCCTTGGTACGCACCGCGCCGCGCACCTCGTCGAGGAAAGTGTCGATGCGGCCGATCAGCAGCGGGTCGCGCGTGCCGCAGATGCTGATGGCGCGGTGGCCGACCGGCTCCGCCGCCTCCAGCTTCACCGTGTAGCGTTCCGCCGGGGTCCATCGCATGCCGGTGATGCGCACCCGCCGGTCGGAGAGCGCCTCGAAGCGGCACTCGCTGGTGTCGAGCAGGCCGCCCGGCTCCACATGATGGATCGGGCTCGAATTCTCGTGCAACGAGTGGTTGGCGATGGAAAGCGGCGTGCAGCGGCGGGCCGGGTTGGTCGGCTCGCAGGTGACGCCCTCCTCGTCGATGGTGACGTGCAGGCAGTCATGCCCCTTCGGGATCGAGGGGGTGGCGCCGCATTCCAGCATCTTGCCGGCATACCAGGCGGGGGCGGGCGGCATCTGGCCGCGCATGGCGACGGCGGCGAAGGGCGCGGGGTCGCTGCTGCGGCCGCCGAGCACCACCTGCGCGCCGGCATCCAGCGCGCGCATGTAGGGCTCCGGTCCCATCATGCCGACGATGCGCTCGGCGCGGTCCACCATGGCCTCGTCGAGCTCGGGCAGCTGCCCGAGGCGGCGCACCCGGCCCTCGGCGATGTGGCGCTTGATGGTGGCCTTGTCCTGCTCGGCATGGATCAGCGCGAGCTTGAAGTGCAGCCCTTCCTCGCGGGCGATCTCCCGCACCATCTGCGCCACCAGCGCCAGGTGCGGCTCGCCGCCGGCGCCGCCGCAGGTGCCGATCACCAGCGGCACGCGCGCGGCGAGGGCGGCGCGCAGCATCAGCCGCAGGTCGCGCCGGATGGCCATGGGCGAGGCGAAGGGCGTGCCGCTGCCGAGGTAATAGGGTCCGGGATCGCTGCTGCCGCCATCGACGCCGATCATGTCGACGCCACGGGCCAGGCCCGCCTTCAGGCTTTCCTCGGGAAACCCGTAGCCGAGGATGCCACTGGTCGATAGCAGGCGCATCTCGCGCATGCGGCGTCTCCTTCCTCTCGTTTCCTCAGGGCCGCCGCCTTCTCCGAGGCGGGGGGTGCCGGGCATTACCTCGGCATCGCATATCCCGTAGAATATGCGACCCAGTATTGGTATATGCAGGTATATGTCAATGACCGTTTCCGGGCCTGAGTCGCGAACTTCTCCGGTGGCCGATGGGGGCTATCTCTATCGCCGCATCGAGGAGGCGCTGCGCCGGCTGATCGCCACCCCGCCGATGGGCCCCGGCGCCCGGCTGCCATCGGATGCCGAACTGGCACGGCAGTTCGGCACCACCCGCGTGACGGTGGCCAAGGCGGTGACGCAGCTGGAGCGGGACGGGCTGGTGCAGCGGCAGGTCGGCCGCGGCACCTTCGTCGCCACCCCCCCGCCGGTGAACTCCTTCATCGACACCCGCCTCTGCCATTCCTTCGAGGAGCAGGTGGGCGTGGAGCAGGATCGGCTCTCCTACCGGCTGCTGGGCTTCAGCCGTGTCCCCGCGCCGGACTTCGCGCGCGAACTGCTCGGCCTGCCGCCGGGCGCCACGGTCTATGCGCTCGACCGCCTGCGCCTGGTGGACGGCCGCCCGGTCGGTTCCGAGCTGCGTTACATCCCTGAGGCGCTGGCGCTCCGCATCACCGCGCCGATGCTGGCCGAGTGGTCCACCCTGCGCTTCGTCGGCGAGGTGATCGGCAAGCGCGTGCCGGTCATCGTCGTCAACCTGTTCCCGGACATCGCCGATGCCGCCCTCGCCGAGCGGCTGGAGGTGCCGGTCGGCAGCCCCGTCAGCGTGCGCGAGAACTGTTACCGCGACGATGACGGCCGGCCGCTGCTCTGCGGCCGCAGCGCCTTCCGCGCCGAGGTCCGCTTGCAATACGTGCTGGGGGAGGGCACCGCGCCATCCTCCGGCGCGAACTGAAGGAGGAAACATGTTCGCTGCGCCACCCGCCGTCGAGGCCCGCCTCTTCGCCCGCCTGCCGGATTCGCTCCGCATCACCGACCGCCGCTCGGGCTGGGCCTTCGGCAAGGGGCGCGCACCGCTGCACGCCTTCCTGGAAGGGCCGGTCTTCGACCGCGCGGGGAACCTCTACGTCACCGACATCCCCTATGGCCGCATCCTCCGCGTCAGCCCCGAGGGCACGTTCAGCCTGGTGGCCGAGTATGACGGCTGGCCGAACGGCCTGGCGCTGCACCCGGACGGCTCGCTCTGGATCGCTGACCACCTGCGCGGCATCCTGCGGCTGGCCCCCGGTGCCAGCAAGCCGGAGCCGGTGGTGGAGACGGTGCGGCGCGAGGGGCTGAAGGGCACCAACGACCTGACCTTCGCCCGCAACGGCGACCTCTACTTCACCGA
The DNA here is from genome assembly GCF_030063475.1 of Roseomonas sp. E05. Taxonomy (GTDB): domain Bacteria; phylum Pseudomonadota; class Alphaproteobacteria; order Acetobacterales; family Acetobacteraceae; genus Pseudoroseomonas. The sequence continues at coordinate 644 of NZ_JASIRT010000043.1, read as the reverse complement.
CCAGGGCCAGACCGGCCTCCAGGACCCCTCCGGCCGGGTCTACCGGCTCTCCGCCGCCACCGGCCGCATCGACTGCCTGATCGACAATGTGCCGAGCCCGAACGGGCTGGTGCTGACCAAGGATGAATCGGCGCTGTTGCTGGCGGTCACCCGCGCCAACGAGATCTGGCGCCTGCCGCTGCACGCCGACGGCACCACCTCGAAGGTCGCCGCCTTCATCCGCCTGAGCGGCGGGCTGGCGGGGCCGGACGGGCTGGCGCTGGACGATGAGGGCAACCTGGCCATCGCTCATTGCGGCCTGGGCACGGTCTGGCTGTTCAGCCGCCTTGGCGAGCCGCTGCTGCGGGTGCGCTGCCCGCAAGGCCTCTCCACGACAAATGTCGCCTATGGCGGCCCCGAGGGGCGGCAGATCTTCATCACGGAATCCGACAGCGGCAGCATCCTGGTGGCGGAGATGCCGCGTCCCGGCGCGGTTCTGTACTCGCACCGTACGGCCTGAGGCCGCCAGAAGCCGCCCACGAGGCGCTAGGCGGTGGTGACGATTTCCTGATCTGAGGGATTCCGCTGCTGAGCGGGGCGTGATTCAAGGCTGGCTTTTGGAGGCTGGCCTGGATGAGCGCGGACCCGGATGCGTTGCGCGATGA
>NZ_JASIRT010000042.1 GCF_030063475.1 Roseomonas sp. E05 | reverse complement strand
CTTCCGCCGCCTGGCCATCCGCTACGAACGCAGGCTCGACATCCACCATGCCCTCACCGCCCTCGCCTGCTCCCTCATCTGCCTCAACGCGCTTCAGGAGCGGTTTTGAAAGGCGCTGTTATTGCGGAGAGAGCAGACGGATCAGCCCGTCCAGCTGGTCGAGGTCGCGGTAGCTGATGGTCATGCGGCCGCCGCGCTTGCCGTGCTGGATGGCGACCTTCAGCCCCAGTCGGCCCATCAGGTCGCGCTCCAGGGCCTTGGTGTCGGCATCGGCGCGCACAGGGCGAGCGGCCGGCTTCATCCGCTCGGCCGCCGCCGCCAGCGCCTCCGTCTGCCGCACGTTCAGTCCGCGCGTGACGACCATTTCCGCCAGCCTCACCGGGTCCGGCGCCGTCAGCAGGGCCCGCGCATGGCCCGCCGAAATGCTGCCGCGGTCCAGCATCTCCCGGACCTTGGCGGGCAGCGAGAGCAGCCGCAGCGTGTTGGACACATGGCTGCGGCTCTTGCCCACCGCCTGCCCGAGCGCATCCTGCGTCAGCCCGTACTCGTCCAGCAGCCGCTTATAGCCCCGCGCCTCCTCCAGCGCGTTCAGATCCTCGCGCTGCAGGTTCTCGACCAGCGCGGCGGCCATGGCCATGCGGTCGTCCAGCTCGTGCACATAGACCGGCACCTCGTGCCGCTGCGCCAGCTGCGCCGCGCGCCAGCGCCGCTCGCCGCCGATGATCTGATAGGCGCCCGCCTGTCCCGGCTTGGGCCGCACCAGCAGCGGCTGCAGCACGCCATGCTCACGGATCGAGGCCGCCAGCTCCGCCAAGCCGGATTGATCGATCGGCCCACGCGGCTGAAACGGACCAGGCTCCAGCGCCTCCAGCGGCAGGGTGCGGGGAATACTGGCGCCGGGGCTCGCAGGCGTCGCGGCATTCTGGTCGCCCAGCAGGGCAGAGAGCCCCATGCCAAGCCGGGGTGACTTGCGCGCGCTCATGCCGCCTTACCTCCCCGCGCGCGCTCGCGCCGCAACATCTCGGCCGCCAACTTGACATAGGCCTGCGCCCCCGCCGAACGCGGGTCGTAGAGCAGCACCGGAAGGCCATGCGAGGGCGCCTCGCTGACGCGGATGTTGCGCGGGATCACGGTCTCGAACACCTTTTCGCGGAAAAAGGCACGCACATCGGCCGCCACCAGTTCGGAGAGGTTGTTGCGGCGATCAAACATGGTCAGCACGATGCCGTCCAGCGCCAGGGCCGGGTTCAGCACACGCTTCACCCGGTCGATCGTCCGGGTGATCTGCGAGACGCCCTCCAGCGCGAAGAATTCGGCCTGCAAGGGAATCATCACCGATTCCACGGCCACCAGCGCGTTCAGCGTCAGCAAGCCGAGTGAGGGCGGACAGTCGATCAGAATGAAGTCGAAGCCCTTCAGCGTCTCGCCCGCCGCCTCCAGCGCCAGGCGCAGCCGGTGCTCGCGCTTCTCCATGCCGACCAGCTCGATCTCCGCTCCCGCCAGATCATTGTCGGCCGGCAGAAGGAAAAGGTCCGGCACCTTGGTCGGCCGCATCAGCTCCGCCAGCGGCTTCTGCCCCACCAGCAGCGCATAGGAGCCCGCGCCGCGCTCCCCGCGCGGCAGGCCAAGCCCGGTGGAGGCATTGCCCTGCGGGTCGAGGTCGATGACCAGCACCCGCTTTTTGGTCGCAAGCGCGGTGGCCAGGTTGATGGCGGTCGTGGTCTTGCCGACCCCACCCTTCTGGTTGGCGAGCGCGATACGGCGGAGAGGGGCTGCTTTAGGCGCCGGCACGGCGGATTCCAGACATGCGGAAGAGGGTGGCGTTCGGGTCCGTGCTGCTCTTGAACCGCTCCACGGCCATTGTCCAGCCCGCGGCTTCCGCCTCCGCCAATTCCGCCTCCGCGCTTTTGCCCTTTGGAAAGATTGCGACACCTCCAGGCGCCAGCAGACTCGCCGCCCAAGGCAGCAGCAGCTCCAGCGGCGCCAGCGCCCGCGCCGTCACCACAGCGGCAGGCGGCAGGCGCAAGGCCTCGATCCGCGCCGGATGCACCGCCACATGCGCGAGCCCCAGCTCGGCGGCGGCCGCCTGCAGGAAAGCCGCCTTGCGCCGATCCGCCTCCACCAGGTGCACGGGCCGTGCCAGGGCGGCCGCCAGCACCATCCCCGGAAAGCCGCCGCCGGAGCCAAGATCCACCAGCGCCCCCTCCCCCGCCGGCACCAAGGGCAGCAACTGCAGGGAATCGGCAATGTGCCGCTCCCGCAGCGCTCCGGAATCCCTTCCCGAGACCAGGTTGATCCGCGCATTCCAGCGCAACAGCAGCTCCAGGAACCGCTCCAGCCGAGCCGCCGTTTCACGTGAAACCTGCACCGGCGGCAGGTCCGGCATTGCGCCCTGCTTCACGTGAAACGCTCCTGCCGCCGCCGCAGGTGAACGGCAAGCGCCGCCAGCGCCGCCGGGGTCACACCCGGCACGCGCCCCGCCCCACCCAGCGTCGCCGGCTGCGCCACACCCAGGCGCTGCCGCATCTCATGCGAAAGCCCCGGCACCGCCCCGAAATCGAGCCCGCGCGGAATGGCGAGCTGCTCCTCCCGCTCCAGCAACCGCAGCTCGGCGGCCTGGCGCTGCAGATAGGGTGCATAGAGCGCCTCGGCCTCCACCTGCGCCCGCACGCCCGGTGCCAGGCCCTGCAGCCAGGGGAAGACCGCCTCGACGGCCGGAACATCCACCTCCGGCAGCGCCAGCACCTCCAGCAGGCTGCGCCAGCGGCCATCCTGATTGATGGCGATCCCGGCCGCCTTCAGGGCCGCCGGCGTGCCGCCCTCCACCCGCGCCCGCGCCAGCGCCGCCTCCACCCCCGCGGCGAAGGCGCGGAACCGCGTCGCGCGCTCTGCTCCCACCACGCCCCAGCCCATGCCCTTCTCCGTCAGCCGCAGCCCGGCATTGTCGGCCCGCAGCGCCAGCCGGTGCTCGGAGCGCGCCGTCAGCATCCGGTAAGGCTCCGTCACCCCCTGCAGCACGAGGTCGTCAACCATCACGCCGAGATAGGCCTCGGTGCGCGCCAGCACCCGTTCCGCCTCCATTCCCCCGGCCAGGGCCGCCGCGTTCATCCCTGCCAGCAGCCCCTGCGCCGCCGCCTCCTCATAGCCCGTGGTGCCGTTGATCTGCCCGGCCAGGAACAGGCCCGGCACGTCACGCGCCTCCAGCGTCGGGCGCAACGCACGCGGGTCCACATGGTCGTACTCGATGGCATAGCCCGGCCGCAGGATCGCCGCCTTCTCCAGCCCGGGAATGGTGGCGATGAAGGCGTGCTGCACATCCTCCGGCAGGCTGGTGGAAATGCCGTTCGGATAGATGGTGCGATCCTCCAGCCCTTCCGGCTCCAGGAAGATCTGGTGCCGCTCGCGCTCCGCGAAGCGCACCACCTTGTCCTCAATCGAAGGGCAGTAGCGCGGCCCCACGCCCTGGATCTGCCCGGAATGGATCGGCGCCCGGTGCAGGTTGGCATAGATCAGCGCATGGCCGGCCGGCGTGGTCGCCGTGATGCCGCACGCCACCTGCCGGTTGGTGATCCGCTCCGTCATCCAGGAGAGCGGCTCCGGCTCGCTGTCGCCCGGCTGCATCTCCAGCGCCGCCCAGTCGATCGTCCGTCCGTCGAGCCGCGGCGGCGTACCCGTCTTCAGCCGCCGCATCGGCAGACCCAGCGCCTCGATCGCCACCGCCAGCCCGATCGCGGGCGCATCCCCCACACGTCCCGCCGGAATCCGCCGCTCGCCGATATGGATCTCGCCGCGCAGGAAGGTGCCCGTCGTGATGACCAGCGCTCCGCAGCCGATCCGCGCGCCCTCCGCCGTCAGCACCGCCGAAATGCGCCCCTGCGCATCCCGCTCGATCCCTTCCGCCGCCACCGCGCGGATGGTGAGGCCCGGCTGCGCCTCCAGCAGCCCCCGGATGGCCTGGCGATACAAGGCCCGGTCGGCCTGCGCGCGCGGGCCGCGCACCGCCGGCCCTTTGCTGCGGTTCAGCAGCTTGAAATGGATGCCCGCCTCATCGGCGGCGCGCCCGATCAGCCCGTCCAGCGCATCAACCTCGCGGACGAGATGCCCCTTCCCCACGCCGCCGATCGCGGGGTTGCAGGACATCTCGCCCAGCGTCTCCAGCTTGTGCGTCAGCAACAGGGTGCGGGCGCCGCAACGGGCGGCGGCCGCGGCGGCCTCCGTGCCGGCATGTCCGCCGCCCACCACAACAACGTCGAAAGCATCATCGCGCATGGCGCCATCCTATAGCGCCCCGCGGCCTACTTTCCGATGCAGAAATCCCCGAACACGAGGTCGAGAACCGCCTCGACGCCCACCCGCCCGGTCAGCCGCCCCAGCGCCCGCAGCGCCGCCCGCAGTGCTTCCGCCGCCAGCTCCGGCAGGGGCGCCCGCTCCACCTCGCCGAGCCAGGCCACCGCCTCCCCCAATGCGGCCCGGTGCCGGGGCCGGGTCAGGCTGGCCTCCTCGGACAATCCCGCCCGTGCCGCCGCCGCCTCGGCGAGCACCGCCTGCAGCCGCTCCAGCCCCACCCCCGCCGATGCCGAGACACCCACCGGCGCCACCCCGCCGATCCGCTCCGCTGCCGGCGCCAGATCGGTCTTGTTCGCCACCACCACGACCCCGGGCGCCACCAGCGCCAGCGTCGCCGCATCCGGCGGCTGGTCGGCGGCGAAGACGGCGATCACCAGATCCGCCTCCTCCGCGCGCCGCCGCGCCCGGCGCACGCCCTCCGCCTCGATCTCGTCCGCCGTCTCGCGCAGCCCTGCGGTATCGGCCAGCCAGACCGGCACGCCGCCGAGATCCAGCCGCACCTCCACCACGTCGCGCGTCGTCCCCGCCCGCGCCGAGACGATCGCCGCCTCCCGCCCCGCCAGCGCGTTCAGCAGCGAGGATTTCCCCGCATTCGGCGCCCCGACGATGGCGGCCCAGAGCCCCTCGCGCAGCCGCTCACCGCGTCCGCCATCGTTCAGATGCGCGCCGATCTCCCCGGCCAGCGCCGCCGCTCCCGCGCGCACCTCGGCCTCCAGCGTGCTGGGCAGCCCGTCCTCGGCGAACTCGATGGCGGCCTCCTGATGGGCCAGCAGCCGCGTCAGCCGCTCCGTCCAGCCGGCATAGCGCGCCGCCAGTGCCCCGCCCGCCTGCCGCAGGGCCTGCCGCCGCTGCGCCCCCGTCTCGGCCTCGATCAGGTCGGCGATGCCTTCCGCCGCCGTCAGGTCCATCCGCCCGTTGAGGAAGGCGCGGCGCGTGAACTCGCCCGGCTCTGCCGGCCGTGCCCCGCAGGCCAGCAGCGCCTCCACCACGCCCTCGCGCACGGCCCGCCCGCCATGCAGGTGCAGTTCGGCGGCATCCTCGCCCGTATAGGAGCGCGGCCCCGGGAACCAGAGCACCAGCGCCTCGTCCAGCACCTCGCCCGTTGCGGGGTGCCGCAGCCGCCGCAGGCTCGCCCTCCGCGCCTTCGGCAGCCCGCCGGCCAACTGCTGCAGGATGGCGCCGCTCTCCGATCCGGAAAGCCGCAGCAGCGACACCGCCGCGCGGCCGGCGCCGGAGGCCAGGGCGAAAATGGTGTCGAAAGGCATGATCGAACTCCAGGCGACAGGCCAGGGGCGCTGCCCCGGACCCCGCCGCGAACGACGGGCGGGGTCCGGGGTGGCACTGCCACCCCGGCGGGGGTGCAGGGGGCGGCGCCCCTTGCCGCTATCCCTTCTTCACCACATCCTTTTCGGTCAGCATCAGGCGCCGTGCGCGCCCGCCCTCGACCAGATGCGCCTGGAGAATTTCGTCGACATCCTCGCGCGTCTCCGCCCGGTACCAGATCCCTTCGGGATAGATCACGATCGCCGGCCCGAACTCGCAGCGGTCGAGGCAGCCGGCCTGGTTCACCCGGATGCCGGGGATCCCGAGTTCCTTCGCCCGTGCCTTCATGTAGTCCTTCAGCGCCTCACTGCCCTTGGCCGCGCAGGAGCCGCGGCGATGCCCCTCCGGCCGACGGTTGCAGCAGACGAAGACATGCGCCCGGTAAAAGGGCGGCGGATCGGTCTCACTCACGGATGCGCTCCTTGGGGTGTGAAGCCCCCCCTGCCTCGCCCATGTAGCGAGGACCTACCGGAGCGACCAGAGCCATGCCCGAGATCGCCGAGAACCTGCTGCGCCACGAAAGCTCGCCCTATCTGCTTCAGCATGCGGAGAATCCGGTCCACTGGCGCCCCTGGGGCGCCGCCGCGCTAGAGGAAGCGCGCGCGACGAACCGCCCCATCCTCCTCTCGATCGGCTACGCCGCCTGCCACTGGTGCCACGTCATGGCGCACGAAAGCTTCGAGGATCCGGAGACGGCGGCGCTGATGAACAGCCTGTTCGTCAACATCAAGGTGGACCGCGAGGAGCGTCCGGACATCGACGCCCTCTACATGGGCAGCCTGCACCTGCTCGGCGAGCAGGGCGGCTGGCCGCTGACCATGTTCCTCACCCCCGAGGGCGCCCCCTTCTGGGGCGGCACCTACTTCCCGCCGGAGCCACGCTGGGGCCGTCCTTCCTTCCGCCAGGTGCTGCAGGGCCTGGCGCAGGCCTACCGGGAGGAGGGCGACAAGGTCGCGCAGAACGTCGCCGCCCTGAAGCAGGGTCTCGCCCGCATGGCCGAGGCCAATCCCGGTGCCATGCCCGGCCCGGCCCAGCTCGGCGCCGTGGCCCAGGCCCTCCTCAACGCGCAGGATCGCGTGGCCGGCGGCATGCAGGGCGCCCCCAAATTCCCCAACCCGCCCATCTACCGCTTCCTGCTGCAGATGGCCGAGGCCCTCGGCCAGCCCGTCTGTGCCGAGCCGGTGCATCTGCTGCTGCGCCGGATGAGCCAGGGTGGCATCTACGACCATCTGGGCGGCGGCTATGCCCGCTACAGCACCGATGCCGAATGGCTGGTGCCGCATTTCGAGAAGATGCTCTACGACAACGCGCAGATTCTCGAACTGCTGGCGCTTGCCCATGCCCGCGCGCCCGATCCGCTCTACGCCGCCCGCGCCGCCGAGACCGTCGCCTGGCTGGAGCGCGAAATGCTGGCCGAGGGCGGCGCCTTCGCCGCCACCCAGGACGCCGACAGCGAGGGCGAGGAAGGCCGCTTCTACGTCTGGCAGGCGGATGAGGTCGATGCCCTGCTCGGCGACCGCGCCCCCCTCTTCCGCCGCATCTACGACGTCTCGGAGGAGGGCAACTGGGAGGGCAAGGCGATCCTGAACCGCACCGCCCATCCCGCCCCGCTCGCCGAGGCTGAGGAGGCCGCCCTCGCCGAGGCCCGCGCCATCCTCTTCGCCGCCCGCGCCCGGCGCATCGCTCCCGGCCGCGACGACAAGGTGCTGGCCGACTGGAACGGCCTGATGATCGCCGCCCTCGCCCGCGCCAGCGCCGTCTTCGGCCATCCGGAATGGCTGGCCCTCGCCCGCCGTGCCTTCGCCTTCGTCGCGGAGCGCATGGCCGCCCCTGATGGCCGTCTGCGCCATGCGTGGCGGGATGGCCGCGCCTCCGCCCCCGGCCTGCTGGAGGATCACGCGGCCATGGCCCGCGCCGCCCTGGCCCTGTTCGAAGCCACCGGGGAGGATGCCTTCCTGCGCCAGGCCATCGCCTGGACGGAGGCGGTCGAGCGCCACTTCGCCGCCCCCGATGGCGGCTACTTCACCTCCGCCGATGACGCCGCCGACGTCCTGGTGCGCGGCCGTACCGCCGGCGACAACGCCACCCCGGCCGGCAATGGCCTGATGGCCGAGGTCCAGGCCCGCCTCTATCACCTGACCGGCGACTCGCGCTGGCGCCACCAGGCGGAAGCCACCATCGCCGCCTTCACCGGCCTGACCCAGGCGTTGCTCGCGATGCCCACCCTGCTTGCCGCCGCCGACCTGCTGGAGAACGGCGCCACGGTCGCCGTGGCCGGAGCGCCGGCCGATGCGGCGGCCGAGCGGCTGGCCACCGCCGCCCTGGCCCTGCCGGACGCCGCCGTGACGGTGCTGCGCGTGACGGAGGCGGCGGCCCTGCCTGAAGGCCATCCCGCCTTCGGCAAAGGCCCCGTGGAAGGCCAGGCGGCCGCCTATCCCTGCCGCGGCGGCACCTGCGGCCTGCCCGTGCTGCAGCCGGAGCGCCTTGCCGCCGCCCTCCGCCGCGCCGCCTGAGCCGGGCGGCGCCGTGCGCGCCGCCCCCCTCCCGCATCCCGACTTGACGCTGCGGGCAGAGCGTGTCGAATCAGCATCGCATGCCGCAGCTTTCCTTTCTCACTCCCCTCGGCGCGCTGACCTTGTCCGAGGAGGATGGGGCCATCGTCGCACTGGACTGGGGCCGAGGCCGGGATCAGGCGGAAACTCCCCTGCTCCTCGCCGCGCGCGACCAGATCCAGGACTATTTCGACGGCCAGCGGACGAGCTTCGCCCTGCCCCTGGCTCCCTTTGGCAGTGCCTTCCAGCAGCGGGTCTGGGCCGCCCTGCAGGCCATTCCGGCCGGCGAGACGCGCAGCTATGGCGAGTTGGCGCGCCTGCTCGGTTCCGCGGCCCGGGCCGTGGGGCAGGCCAACGGCGCCAACCCCCTCCCCATCCTGATTCCCTGCCACCGCGTGGTCGGCAGCAACGGCGCGCTGGGCGGCTATTCCGGCGGCGAAGGTCTCGCCACCAAGCGCTATCTTCTGGACCTCGAACGCCGCGCACGGCGCCAGCAAGGGACACTCCTATGAACCACGCCATCCGCATCCATGAACCTGGCGGCCCCGAAAAAATGGTGTGGGAGGAGGTTCCCCTGCCCGCGCCCAAGCCCGACGAGGTACTGGTCCGCCACCACGCGGTCGGCCTGAACTACATCGACGTCTATTTCCGCACCGGCCTCTACAAGATCCCCTCCCTCCCCGCGACGCTCGGCATGGAAGGTGCCGGCGTGGTCGAGGCGGTGGGCAGCGAGGTCACCGAACTGGTGGTGGGCGACCGCGTGGCCTATGCCATGCCGATCGGCGCCTATTGCGAGGCCCGCACCATCAAGGCCGACCGGCTGGTGAAGCTGCCCGATGGCATCGACTTCAAGACCGCCGCCGGAATGATGCTGCAGGGCATGACGGCGCAATACCTGCTGCGGCGCACCTTCCCGGTGAAGGCCGGCGACACCATCCTGGTGCATGCCGCGGCCGGCGGCGTCGGCCTGATCCTGTGCCAATGGGCCAAGCAGCTCGGCTGCACCGTCATCGGCACCGTCTCCACCCCCGCCAAGGCGGAGCTGGCCCGCGCCCATGGCGCCGACCATGTGCTGATCTCCGGCCAGGACGACCTGCCCGCCCGGGTGAAGGAAATCACCAGCGGCGCCATGCTGCCGGTCGTCTATGACAGCGTCGGCAAGGACAGCTTCATGCCATCGCTGGACTGCCTCGCCCCCTTCGGCATGATGGTCTCCTACGGCAACGCCTCCGGCCCGGTGCCGCCCTTCGACATCGGCATTCTCGCTGCCAAGGGCTCGCTCTTCCTGACGCGCCCGACGCTCGCCACCTACACCGCCAAGCCCGCCGACCTCGTCGCCACCGCCACCGACCTGTTCTCGGTGGTGCTCTCCGGCGCGGTGAAGATCAACGTCAACCAGACCTATCCGTTGAAGGACGCCGCCGAGGCGCACCGGGCGCTGGAATCCCGCAAGACGACCGGCAGCACCGTCTTCATTCCCTGACGCCGCCGGGGCCGGAGGCATCCGGCCCCGCCCTTCAGGCCGCCCGCAGGAAATAGCGGTAACGGTAGATCTCCCGCATTCCCAGGGCTTCATAGAGCGCGCAGGCCGGTACGTTACCGGCCGAGACCTGCAGCCAGCCCGTCAGGCCGCCACGCGCCTGCGCCCAGGCCGCGGCGCCGCGCAGCAGCCGTCGTGCCATGCCCTGGCGCCGGAATTCCGGCGCCGCCGCAACGTCGAAGAAGCCGACCAGCCGTCCATCCACCGCCACTTGCGCCGCGGCCGCCGCGCGTCCATCCGGCGTGCGCAGCAGCACCCAGGCGGCCGGCACCAGCATCATGGCGGCCGCCTGCAGCTTCTCCGCCCGGCGCGCCGGCGTCTGGTGCTCCGCCGTGGCGATGAGGGAGAGCCATTCCTCGCCAGGCTGCTCCGCCATCTCAAGTCCTTCCTCCGGCGCCGCGAAGGCGGCCAGCGGGCCAGCCATGACGCGGGACTCCTCATCTGCCCTGTAACCGCGCTCCAGCAGCGCCTCCTCCAGGCCTGGCGGGTCCAGCGGCGTCGAGCGGAACCGGGCCGGCAATCCGACGCGCCGGTAGGCCGCCTCGATCCGGTCCAGCCGCAGGGGCAGGCCGGCATCCGGCGCGGGATCGAGCGAGCTGACCGCATTGGCCCGCCCCGTGCCGCCCAGGAAGGCGCGCAACAGGAAGGGTCCGTCGAAGGCGGTGCGGAGCGCCGGCACGGCGGTGTGCGAGGCGCGCTCCAACTCCACCACCGAGACCCCCTGCCAGGATTTCCCCTGCATCCGCCGCCCTCCTTCGTCACACCCTCAACCTAGCGCGCGGGATGAGGCTGAAAAGGCGAACAGCCGCGCAGCCGGCGCAGGTCGCTGCAGCGGGATTAGCAGGGCTGCCGGCGGAGCTGCCGGCGCGGCACCCAGCGCTCCGGCCGGCTTCCGCGCCAGGAATTCACGGGCTTCGGAGAGGCCGCGATGGTCCCCGGAAGGCAGCGCCTTCCGGAGCGCGAGGCAACCGGCTTCAAGCCGCCCGGATCTCTCCCAGGAAGCTGTCCATCTGGCTGCGCAGCACCTCCGCCTGCCGTGCCAGTTCGCTGGAAGCGCTGCGGAGGTCGCTGGCGGCACCGCCGGTGCGTTCCGCCCCCTCACGCACGCCAGCGGCATGGCGGGAGGCCTCGTGCGTACCGGCAGCCGCCTCCGCCACCGCGCGGCCGATTTCCTGGGTGGCCTGCGCCTGCTGCTCGGTGGCTCCCGCCACCTGCCCCATGGCGCGGTCCAGATCGGCGATGATCTCGGCGATGGCGCCGATCGCCTGCACCGTACGCCCGGTTTCCTGCTGCATGGCGCTGATTTGCGCGGCGATCTCCTCCGTGGCCCGGGCCGTCTGGGCGGCAAGCTGCTTCACCTCGCTGGCCACCACGGCGAAGCCCTTGCCGGCCTCCCCGGCGCGCGCCGCCTCGATGGTGGCGTTCAGCGCCAGCAGGTTGGTCTGCCCGGCGACCTGGTTGATCAGCTGCACCACGTCCCCGATGCGCGCGGCAGCCTCGGCCAGGCTGCGCACCGTGCGGCCGGTCTCCTCGGTGGTGTTGCTGGCCCGGCGCGCCATCTCCGCACTGGTGCGCACCTGCCGCGTCACCTCGCCGATCGAGGAAGCCAGTTCCTCCGCCGAGGAGGCGACCGTCTGCACATTGGTGCTGGCCTGCTGGGCGGCGGCCGCCACCGAGGTGGCGCGATTGGCGCCATCCTCGGCCGTGCCGCTCATCTGGGCTGCCGTCGCGTCCAGCTCGGTCGCCGCCGCTGCCACGCCGCGCAGCACGGCGGCGGTTTCCGCCTCGAAGCCCTTCAGCAGGTGGTCGAGTTTCTCGCCGCGGAGGGCACGGGCCCGCTGCGCCTCGGCCTCCGCCGCCACGGCCCGGTCGCGCTCCAGCGAGGCGGTGCGCAGCACCTCGATCGCCCCCGCCATGGCGCCGATCTCGTCCTGCCGCCCGCGGTGCGGCACGTCCAGCGCCAGCTCGCCCTCCGCGATGCGGCCGACGGCGCCGGTCAGGCCGGCGAGCGGCGCGACGATCCGCCGCAGCATCACCGCCACGCCGCCGAGCACCAGGCCAAGCACCAGCAGCCCGGCGAGGCCGACCAGCAGGAACTCCCGCCAGGCGGCCTCCGCCCCGGCGGCGCTCTGCGCGGCCGCGCTGTCCAGCGCCGCGTCGCGCATCGGCAGGATGCTGACGAGCGCCGGCACCGACCAGGCGCGATAGCCGGCCAGGTCCTCCGGCCAGGGGGAGGTGGTGCCGGCGAGCCGCGCCTGCAGGAGGCGCATGTACTCCCGGTAGCGCGGCTCGGCCTGGCCGATGAAGCCACGGCGCAGGGCCTCATAGGCTGCCACCACCGCCGGCCCGCCGGCCGGCGCCAGACGCTCGGCCGTGGCGAAGGCCGTCTCGATCCTGCCGGTGAAGACCTGCGCATCGCGCAGCGCGTCGGCGGAGGGCGGCCCGGCGAACCAGCTGTTGATCATCAGGCTGCGCCGCCCGGCCGCATCGCGTGCGTCCATGATCTGGAAGGCGATCTCGACCATCGGCGCCAGGTCGGGGCGCAGCGTGCGCAGGCGCGTCTCGGCCAGGCGGCTGAACTGCTGCAGCACGTCCACGCTGGTGCTGCGCAGGGCATTGGTCGCGGTGGTGAGGGCAGGGTCGGTGGCCGTGGCGGCCTGCAGGTTTTCCGCCACGCGTGTCCGCATCGTGGCCAGTTGCTCCGCCAGGGAGCGGAGCGGGGCCAGGTCCAGCCCCGCTTCGGCCGCCGCCGCGCTGGTCGCGGCGAGCAGGCCGTCCACCGTCTGCGCCCGCTCCCGCAACAGGGGGGCATTGGCGCGGCGGCTCAGGTTGGCGGCGTTCAGCTCGCCGATTTCCACCACCAGGGCGGTCTGCGTGCGCATCGCGGCGCTCAGGGTGCCGGTCATGGCCCGCGCTTCGATGGCACGCCCCGCCTGCACCCACGCCGTTCGCGCGAGCCAGCCCGCTCCCAGCAGTGAAGGGGCGGCCACCAGCCCGAAGCCGATCAGGAAAACCCTTGCGATGCGCATGCTGACCCCCCCCCCTCCACCTGCGGAGCGGGGGGGAAGGTCGGGCTGCCCGGGTTACAGGAGGGTTGACGGCGTTACACACGAATCCGTGAGCAACGCCGCCCGGCTGCCGGCGGACAGCGCCCGCCGGCGGCTTCCGTCAGGTATTCATCGCGTCGAAGAAGTCCTGGTTGGTCTTGCTGTACTTCAGCTTGTCCAGCAGGAACTCCATCGAATCCTGGGTGCCCATCGGGTTCAGGATGCGGCGCAGCACCCACATCTTGGTCAGCGTGGGCCGGTCGATCAGCACCTCCTCGCGGCGGGTGCCGGACTTGGTGATGTCGATCGCGGGGAAGACGCGCTTGTCCGAGAGCTTGCGGTCGAGGATCACCTCGGAGTTGCCGGTGCCCTTGAACTCCTCGAAGATCACCTCGTCCATGCGGCTGCCGGTATCGATCAGCGCGGTCGCGATGATGGTCAGCGAGCCGCCTTCCTCGATGTTGCGCGCCGCGCCGAAGAAGCGCTTCGGCCGCTGCAGGGCGTTGGCGTCCACGCCGCCGGTCAGCACCTTGCCCGAGGAGGGCACGACCGAGTTGTAGGCGCGGCCGAGACGGGTGATGGAGTCGAGCAGGATGACGACGTCCCGCTTGTGCTCGACCAGGCGCTTGGCCTTCTCCAGCACCATCTCCGTCACCTGCACATGGCGGGTCGCCGGCTCGTCGAAGGTGGAGGCCACCACCTCGCCGCGCACGGTGCGCGCCATGTCGGTGACTTCCTCCGGCCGCTCGTCGATCAGCAGCACGATGAGAAAGACGTCGGGGTGATTGACGCTGAGGCTGCGGGCGATGTTCTGCAGCATCACGGTCTTGCCGGTGCGCGGCGGCGCGACGACGAGCGCGCGCTGCCCCATGCCGATCGGCGCCACGAGGTCGATCACCCGGGAGGTGTAGTCCTTCTGCACCCCCTTCCCGACATTCTCCGCCTGCGGGTTCTCCATCTTCAGCTGGCGCGTCGGATAGAGCGGCGTGAGATTGTCGAAGTTGATGCGGTGGCGCAGCGCCTCGGGCGGCTCGAAGTTGACGGTATTGACCTTCAGCAGCGCGAAGTAACGCTCCCCGTCCTTCGGCGCGCGGATCTGCCCTTCCACGGTGTCGCCGGTGCGCAGCCCGAAGCGGCGCACCTGGGCGGGGGAGACATAGATGTCGTCGGGGCCGGGCAGGTAGTTCGACTGCGGCGAGCGCAGGAAGCCGAAGCCGTCGGGCAGGATTTCCAGCGTGCCATCGCCGTGGATCGCCTGGTCGTTCTCCGCCAGCTGCTTCAGGATCGCGAACATCATGTCCTGCTTCCGCAGGCTGGAGGCGTTCTCGATCTGCAGGGACTCGGCGAAGGTGAGCAGGTCGGAGGGGCTTTTGGCCTTGAGTTCAGAAAGATGCATGGGTCGGACGCGTTCCGTTCCGGCGGAGAGCAGGGGGACATTTCCGAGGCCACGCAGGAGATTCCGCCTGCAAGGCGGGGCGGCGCGCGCAGGGCGGCCGGCCATGTCCCAGATAAGGAGGAGGGAGTCTCGGCGCCAGCTTGGGCGGAAGCCCACTTGTCGCCAGGACGGGAAGTGGCGGGACGCTACGAGGAACCTTCCCCTCCCGTCAATGGTGCAAATGGCGCTTCAGGGCACCACGTCAAGCTTTTCCCGAAGTTTTTTTGCCGGCGGATGGCAGGGAAAGGCAGCGGGCAGCAGTTCCTCCCGCCCCCGGCTCCCTGCCCCGGCACCTTCAGAACGGCTTCACGATCACCATGATGACGATCAGGATCAGCAACACGGTAGGCACCTCGTTCATCGCCCGCCAGTAGCGTTCGGAATGCCGCCGCTGGTCGGCCAGGAAGTCCTTCCGGGCGTAGCCGAGATGGTGGTGGAACAGCGTCATGCCGAGGAAGCCGGTCATCTTCCCGTGCCACCAGCCGGCGCTCCAGTCCACCACGCCGGGCGTCAGCACCAGGGTAATGCCGAAGGTCCAGGCGGCGATCATCGCCGGGTTCATGATGCCGCGCAGCAGGCGGCGCTCCATCACCTTGAACAGCTCGCTCTGCGCCGAGCCGGGCGCGGCCGGCGTATGATAGACGTAGAGCCGCGGCAAGTAGAACAGCCCCGCCATCCAGGCGAAGACCGAGAGCAGGTGGAGCGACTTGGTCCAGAGATAGTATTCGCCCAGAACATCGAAGGTCATCAGCCGATCCCCAGCAGGCCCGGCAGCTCCGCCATCCGCCCGAAGGGCTGGGCGCCCTGCGCCGCCAGCACCGCCGGGTGCGCCTCCCCGGCATAGGCCAGCACGCGGCAGCCGGCGGCCAGGCCGGCGCGGATGCCGGGCAGGCTGTCCTCCACCACCACGCAGTCCTCCGGCGCCGCGCCGCAGGCGGCGGCGGCGGTCAGGTAGAGGTCGGGGTAGGGCTTGGGCCGGTCCACATCCTCGAAGGAGAAGGTCCGCCCGGCGAAGGCCTCCACCAGCCCCAGCCGCTCCAGCTTGGCGGCCAGCTCGCTGCGCGAGGAGTTGGAGGCGCAGGCACAGGGCAGCCCGGCCTTCACGACCGCCTGCAGCGCCTCGATGGCACCTTCCACCGCCACCACCTCCGCCGCCATGCGCTCGGTCAGGCGGCGGGACATCTCGGCCGGCCAGCTGTCAGGCAGGCGGCCATACTGCGCCTCGATCACCGGTACCATGTCCGGCACGGCGCGGCCGAGGAAGATGCGGCGGCTCTCCTCGGGGGTGATGAACCAGCCGCGCCCGGTCAGGTCCTCCGCCACCACGATGGCGGCCAGCGCCTCGCTGTCGGCCAGCACGCCGTCGCAGTCGAACAGCACCGCGGCCGGGCGGGCGGGCGGCGGGCGCATCACGCGCCCACTCCGGCCGCCAGCGCGCGGGCCCGCGCATGCGGGCAGTCCCCGTAGGCCTTCGGGCACTGCCGCCCCCCGGCGAAGGAGCAGAGCCGCCGGTCGCTCTCCCGCACCCGCCGGACCAGCCCGGCCAGGGCGGCGATGAAGCCGGCATCGCTGTTCTGCGCCGGCACGCGGAAATAGCCGGGCAGCCCGAGCTTGTGCGCCAGCTCGCCGTATTCGACATCCAGCTCCACCAGCGTCTCGGAATGCTCGGAGACGAAGGCGATCGGGCAGACCAGCACCGCCGTCCTGTCCTGCGCCGCCTGCTCCAGCGCCGCCTCGGTGGAGGGCCCGATCCATTTCTGCGGCGTCACGCGGGACTGGTAGCAGATCGAATGGTCCAGCCCCTCGATGCCGATCCGCTCCATCACCGCGGCCACGCTGCGTTCCACCTGCCACTGATAGGGATCGCCGCGCTTGACGATGCTCTCCGGCAGCCCGTGCGCCGAGAACAGGATGCGCAGCGGCACGGCGGGCGACAGTTCCGCGCGCGCCTTCTCGTAGGCGGCGCGCACCAGGGCGGCGGTGGCCGTGGCGAAGCCGTCGTCGGAATGCCAGCAGCACAGCACGCGGGTCGGCCGCAGCAGCCCGATCCGCGCGCAGGCCGCCTCCCAGTCCTCCACCGAGGAGCCGGTGGTGGTGGTGGAATACTGCGGATAGAGCGGCAGCAGCAGGATCTCGTCGGCGCCCCACTCCTTCACCTGCCGCGCGGCCTCCTCGGCGAAGGGGTGCCAGTAGCGCATGGCGATGAAGCAGCGCGCCTCCATCTCGTCGCCGGCCAGCGCCGCCTCCAGCGCCGCCCCCTGCGCCTGGGTCAGCTCCAGCAGCGGCGACCGGCCGCCGAGGATCGCGTAGTTCTCGCTGGCCGCCTTGGTGCGCCGCGCCGCGATGAACCTGCCGAGCCAGGGCCGGATGAAGCCCGGCACCCGCAGGATGGCGGGGTCGGTGAACAGGTTCTCCAGGAAAGGCCGCACCGCCGCGGGGCTGTCGGGCCCCCCGAGGTTGAACAGCACGATGGCAACACGGGGAGCGGGGGCGTCGGACATGCCTCCGGAGATGCCATGCACAAGCCCGTGGTCAAGGCTCCCGCCGATGAATTCCCGCGCCGGTGCGTCTTTCGGCCCCCGTCGCGGAATGGCAGGATGGCGCGACGCCCTCCGCGCTTTTCCTTGTCCTGCCGGCCGCGCCTGCCTAGGTGGGGGCGTGAACGGCTTTGCAGACCTCTGACATGACGGAAAAGAACAACCCTGCGATGAACGACCAGACCCCCGCCCCGGAAACCCCGGCCGACGCCGCCCAGGCGCAGCCCACGCCGGAGCAGCCGGCCGACACGCTGGCCCGCATCGCCGAGCTGGAGGCCGAGCTGGCCCAGATGAAGGACCGCTGGCTGCGCTCGGAGGCGGAGATGCAGAACCTGCGCACGCGCACCAAGCGCGAGGTGGAGGATGCCCGCCAGTACGCCGTGCAGAAATTCGCACGCGACGTGGTGGAGGCGGCCGACAACCTGCGCCGCGGCCTTGACGCCCTGCCCCCCGTGGAGGAGGGCGAGGCCGAGCTGCTGACCAAGCTGCGCGGCGGCTTCGAGGGCGTGGAGCGCGCCTTCATCGCCCTGCTGGAGCGCAACGGCATCACCAAGCAGGACGCCACCGGCAAGCCCTTCGACCCCGAGCTGCACCAGGCCATGGCGCAGCAGCCGCCGCCGGAGGGCGTGGCCCCCGGCACCGTGCTGCAGTCCTGGACCCCGGCCTGGACGCTGAACGGCCGCCTGCTGAAGCCCGCCATGGTGGTGGTGGCCGGCGAGGGCGTCTCCGAGACGGCATGACCCCCGCGCGCGCCATCCTCCCGGCCGAGCTGCCCGCGCTGCTGGCGCTGAACAACCGCCACACCCCGGCGGTGAACGCGCTCGCCCTGCCGGAGCTGGCCGCGCTGGTGGAGGGGGCGCTGCTGGCCCTGGCAGCCTGGGAGGGCGGGGCAGCCCGCGCCCTCCTGCTCGCCTTCGGGCCGGAGGGTCCGGCGCGCGGCCCCAACCACGCCTGGATCCGCGCCCATGCCCCGGAAGCCGCCTATGTGGACCGCCTGGTGGTGGACGGCCCCGCGCAGGGCCGCGGCCTTGGCCGGGCGCTCTACGCCGCGCTGGCGGCGCGCGCCGCCGCCGCCGGCCTCGCCGGGCTGGGCTGCGAGGTGAACCTCGCCCCGCCCAATCCGGAGAGCCTGGCCTTCCACAGCCGCCTCGGCTTCCGCCGGCTCGGCGAAGCCACCGATCCGCGCAACGGCAAACGGGTGGCTTATCTCGCCTGCTCCGCTGCACAATTTTTGCGCAGCGCCGCAACGCCGCCCTTGTCGCGCGGCGCCCGGCTCAATACATCGCTGTCACAAGCGCCCGGAGCCTCCCATCTCCCGGGCGACCCCCTTTCACCCGCCTGATGAGCAAGGGGATGGTTGCGGCGCCACAGGACCGGGCCGCCTCCATCCGCCGCAGAGGAGAACTCGCATGAGCAAAGTCATCGGCATCGATCTCGGCACGACGAATTCCTGCGTCGCCATCATGGAAGGCGGCGACGTGAAGGTGCTGGAGAACGCCGAGGGCGCGCGCACCACGCCGTCGATGGTCGCCTTCTCCAAGACCGGCGAGCGCCTGGTCGGCCAGGCCGCGAAGCGGCAGGCCGTGACCAACCCGACCGACACGCTCTATGCCGTGAAGCGCCTGATCGGCCGCCGCTTCGACGACGCGACGGTGCAGAAGGATATCGGCCTCTCCCCCTACAAGATCGTGCGCGCCGACAACGGCGACGTCTGGGTCGAGGCCGGCGGCCAGAAGATGGCCCCGCAGCAGATCAGCGCCTATGTCCTGGGCAAGATGAAGGAAACCGCCGAGAACTATCTCGGCGAGAAGGTGACGCAGGCCGTCATCACCGTCCCCGCCTACTTCAACGACAGCCAGCGCCAGGCGACCAAGGAAGCCGGTCAGATCGCCGGCCTCGAGGTGCTGCGCATCATCAACGAGCCGACGGCGGCCGCCCTCGCCTATGGCATGGACAAGAAGCACGCCGGCACCATCGCGGTCTATGACCTCGGCGGCGGCACCTTCGACGTCTCCGTGCTGGAGATCGGCGACGGCGTCTTCGAGGTGAAGTCCACCAACGGCGACACCTTCCTGGGCGGCGAGGACTTCGACCAGCGCGTCATCGACTACCTGGCCGACGAGTTCAAGAAGGAGAACGGCATCGACCTGCGCGGCGACAAGCTCGCCCTGCAGCGCCTCAAGGAGGCCGCCGAGAAGGCGAAGATCGAGCTGTCCTCCGCCAAGCAGACCGAGATCAACCTGCCCTTCATCACCGCCGACGCGACCGGCCCGAAGCACCTGGTGCTGCAGCTGACGCGCGCGAAGCTGGAGGCGCTGGTCGATGACCTCGTGCAGCGGACGCTCGAGCCCTGCCGCAAGGCGCTGAAGGATGCCGGCATGTCCGCCGGCGAGATCGACGAGGTGATCCTGGTCGGCGGCATGACCCGCATGCCCAAGGTCATCGAGGCGGTGAAGCAGTTCTTCGGCAAGGAGCCCGCCCGCAACGTCAACCCGGACGAGGTCGTCGCCATCGGCGCCGCCATCCAGGGCGGCGTGCTGAAGGGCGAGGTGAAGGACGTCCTGCTGCTCGACGTGACCCCGCTCTCGCTCGGCATCGAGACGCTGGGCGGCGTGTTCACCCGCCTGATCGACCGCAACACCACGATCCCGACCAAGAAGTCGCAGACCTTCTCGACGGCCGACGACAACCAGACCGCGGTCACCATCAAGGTGTTCCAGGGCGAGCGCGAGATGGCGGCCGACAACAAGCTGCTCGGCAACTTCGACCTGCAGGGCATCCCGCCCGCCCCGCGCGGCGTGCCGCAGATCGAGGTGACCTTCGACATCGACGCCAACGGCATCGTCTCCGTCAGCGCGAAGGACAAGGCCACCGGCAAGGAGCAGCAGATCAAGATCCAGGCCAAGTCCGGCCTGTCCGACGCCGACATCGAGCGCATGGTGAAGGAGGCCGAGGCCAATGCCGAGGCCGACAAGAAGCGGCGCGAGGCGGTCGAGGCCCGGAACCAGCTGGAGGCCCTGATCCACACGACCGAGAAGTCGCTGAAGGAGAACGGGGACAAGATCGGCGCCGCCGAGAAGGGCGAGGCCGAGGCGGCCCTCGCCGCCGCCCGCACCGCGCGGGAGGGCGAGGATGCGGAGGCGATCCGCAGCGCCACCGAGCGCCTCTCCGCCGCGGCGATGAAGATCGGCGAGGCGATCTACAAGGCCAACCCCGCCGAGGGTGCGGCGCCGGAGGCCGGCCAGGCCGAGGGCAAGCCCGGCGAGAAGGTGGTGGACGCCGAGTTCGAGGAGGTCGACCCCACCAAGAAGAAGCCGGAGTGAGGCGTCCGGTGGAGTTCCGCTCCACGCGCTGACCTGCGGGCGCCCGGCTCCGGCGATGGAGCCGGGCGCATCTTCGTTCCGGAGCTTGGGGGACAGGCCGCGTCATGGCCAAAAAGGACTTTTACGAGACCCTGGGCGTGGCCCGGGATGCGGGCGAGGATGAGCTGAAGAAGGCTTATCGCAAGCTCGCCATGAAGTACCACCCGGACCGCAATCCGGGCGACAAGGGCGCCGAGGCGAAGTTCAAGGAACTGAACGAAGCCTATGACGTGCTGAAGGACGCCGAGAAGCGCGCCGCCTATGACCGCTTCGGCCATGCCGCCTTCGAGGGCGGCGGCGGTGCGGGCGCCGGCGGCTTCGGCGGCGGCCCCTTCGGCGGGGGCGGCTTCGGCGGCGGCGGCGGCGGCTTCGAGGACATCTTCGCCGAGATGTTCGGCCAGTTCGGCGCCGGCGGCCGCGGGCGCAGCACCGGCACGGCGGCCGGCCGTGGCGCCGACCTGCGCTACTCCATGGAGGTCTCGCTGGAGGAGGCCTTCGCCGGCGTCCGCAAGACCATCCGCGTCACCACCTCCGTCCAGTGCGATGCCTGCGACGGCACCGGTGCCGAGGGCAAGAACCAGGCGGCACAGACCTGCACCACCTGCGGCGGCGCCGGCAAGGTGCGCGCGCAGCAGGGCTTCTTCCTGATCGAGCGCACCTGCCCGACCTGCAACGGCACCGGCCGCGTGGTGAAGAACCCCTGCAAGGTCTGCGGCGGCGCCGGCCGCGTGCAGCGCGAGCGCACGCTCAACGTCACCATCCCGCCGGGCGTGGAGGACGGCACCCGCATCCGCCTCACCGGCGAGGGCGAGGCCGGCCTGCGCGGCGCCCCCGCGGGCGACCTCTACGTGGACATCAGCATCCGCCCGCATGCCCTCTTCCAGCGGGACGGCGCCAACATCTATGTCCGCGTGCCCTTGCGGATGACCCAGGCGGCGCTGGGCGGCGCCGTGGAGGTGCCGACCATCGACGGCGGCCGCGCCCGCGTCACCATTCCCGCCGGCACCCAGACAGGCGACCAGTTCCGCCTGCGCGGCAAGGGCTTCTCCGTGCTGCGCTCCGCCGCGCGGGGCGACATGTACGTCCAGGTCGCGGTGGAGACGCCGCAGAATCTCTCGCCGCGCCAGCGCGAGCTGCTGGAGCAGTTCGAGAAGGAAGTCGGCCAGGGCGGCAACAGCAGCCCGGAGAGCGAGGGCTTCTTCGCCAAGGTGAAGGAGTTCTGGGACGGCCTCGGCCGCTGAGGGGAAGTGCCGGGGGAAATGAATTCCCCCCGGACCCCCCTTCTTTTCTTTTTGTCGGATAAAAAGAAGATGGGGGTCCGGGGGACTGTCCGAGGCAGTGCCTCGGACCCCCCGGCTTTTTTCTGGCTTCCAAGGGGTCCTTCGCCATGACGCTCCGCATCGGCATCGCCGGCATTTCCGGCCGCATGGGCAAGCTGCTCGCCGAGGAAGTGGCCGCCGCCGGGGCGGAACTCGCCGGCGGCATCGGCCGCGAAGGCGACGCGGGCGCCCTCTTCGCCGCCAGCGACGTGGTGATCGACTTCACCAACGCCGCCTCGGCGGACGCGCATGCCGCGCTCGCCGCGCAGCACGGCCGGCCCCTCATCCTCGGCTCCTCAGGCCTTTCCGCCGCCCAGGAGGCCGCCGTGGCGCGCGCCGCGGAGGGGGTGCCGGTGGTCTATGCCGCCAACTTCGCCCCCGGCGTGAACCTGCTCTTCGCGCTCGCCGAGCGCATGGCCGCCGCCCTGCCGCCCGAGCAGTACGATGCCGAGATCGTCGAGATGCACCACCGCCAGAAGGTGGACGCCCCCTCCGGCACCGCCGTCGGCCTCGGCCGCGCCGTTGCCCGCGGCCGCGGCAAGACGCTGGAGGAGGTCGGCATGGAAAGCGGCCGCGACGGCCATACCGGCCCGCGCGGCACCGGCCCGATCGGCTTCGCCGCCCTGCGCGGCGGCCAGGTGGTGGGCGAGCACACCCTGCTCTTCGCCGCCGGCAGCGAGCACATCGCCCTCACCCACCGCGCCTTCGACCGCCGCGTCTATGCCACCGGCGCCGTCCGGGCCGCGCGCTGGGCGGTGCGCCAGCCGCCCGGCCTCTACGACATGAAGCACGTGCTTGGCATGGCCTGAGCCGGACCGCAGGCTCAACCACTTGCCTGCCTTGGCGTTCCTCTTCCTGAGCCTAAGTCTCACCGACAGGACCAGAGGCGAGCATGCGTGAGCAGGATTCGGCGGCGAGCGGGCAGCGGGAGAGGCCCGACGTCCAGGGCAGCGGCGACAGGCAGAGCGCCGGCACCCCCGCCGGCCAGCTTGAAGAGACCTCCTGTTCGCCCACCGGCGGCCGGAGCGTTCATTCCTGGCAGGAAGCGGCCATCACCGAGCCCGGCCTCGACGGCCGCGGCAACGTCTTCTTCGCCGCGGTCGAGATGACCCGCATGCCGATGATCCTCACCGACCCCAACCAGCCGGGCAACCCGGTCGTCTTCGCCAACCGCGCCTTCCTGGACCTCACCGGCTACCGCGAGGAGGAGATCAGCGGCCGCAACTGCCGCTTCCTGCAGGGCGCGCAGACCGACCGCGCGGTCGTCGCGGAGCTGCGCGAGGCCATCGCCGCCCAGCGCCCCGTCTCGGTCGAGCTGCTCAACTACAAGCGCGACGGCACGCCCTTCTGGAACGCCGTCTTCATCGCCCCGGTCCATGACAGGAACGGCGCGCTGCTCTACTTCTTCGCCTCGCAGCTCGACGTCACCCGCCGCCGCACCTCCGAGCAGGCCTTCCGCCAGGCGCAGAAGATGGAGGCCATCGGCCAGCTCACCGCCGGCCTGGCGCATGACTTCAACAACCTGCTGCAGGTCATCGCCGGCAACCTGGAGCTCCTCGATGCCCGGTTGCAGGACGAGAAGCTGCGCCGCCATGTCGAGCGCGCCAGCACCGCCGCCGAACGCGGCAGCAAGCTGACCCGGCAGCTCCTCGCCTTCGCCCGCAAGACCCGCCTGGACCCTCAGCGCGCCGACATCAACCGCCTGATCGACGACTTCGGCAACATGCTGGAGAGCACCGCCGGCAGCCATGTCGCGCTGCGGTTCAACCAGCGCCGCCGCCTGCCGCCGGTCCTGGTGGACCGCGTTCATCTCGAAATGGCACTGCTCAACGTGGTCATCAACGCGCGGGACGCGATGCCCGCGGGCGGCGACATGACCATCGCCACCGGCATCGCCACCCTGGAGCCCAATGGCCTCCCCGGCGGCCAGTACGTCACCCTGTCCGTCACCGACAGCGGCGCCGGCATGCCGCCGCACGTGCTGGAGCGCGCCGCCGAGCCCTTCTTCACCACCAAGGGCACCGGGCGCGGCACCGGCCTCGGCCTCGCCATGGTGCAGGGCTTCGTGCAGCAGTCGCGCGGCAAGCTGGAGATCGAGAGCGAACCCGGCCGCGGCACCACCGTCCGCATGCTCTTCCCCGTCGCCAGCGAAGCCGCCGAGGCCGCGCCCCGCGCCCCGCTCGCGGCCGCCGGCACCGCCCCGTGCGAAATCCATGCCCAGCAGGCCGAGACCATCCTCCTCGTCGAGGACAGCGACGATGTCCAGGCGCTCGCCCGCGAGCACCTGCAGATGCTCGGCTACCGCATCCTCGCCGCCAACAACGCCGACGAGGCCCTGCGGCTGCTCGACCACCCCTCCACCCCGCCGATTGACCTGCTCTTCTCGGACATCCTGATGCCCGGCAGCATGAACGGCCTCGTGCTGGCCGAGCGGGTGCGCGCACGCCTGCCCGGCGTCGCCGTGCTGCTCACCACCGGCTACAACGAGGACCTCGTCGCCGAGGCCCGCGCCCCCGCGATGGACGTTCTCGGCAAGCCCTACCGCCGCTCCGAGCTGGCCGACCGCGTCCGCGCCGCCCTCAACCGCCGCAGCACCGGCGGCGACGGCGCAGCCCATGTTCCTCGCCCGGATCACGGGCCGCCGCACGAGGCGTGAACAAGGTCGGGGGGAATGAATTCCCCCCGAACCCCCCTTCTTTTTTCCGTGCGTCTTTGTGGGCGCCTGTGGGCTGCGGCAAATGCCTCCTGCCCGGCGGATCAGCCGGGGCGGCGCGGCTGCGCCGGCAGGTCGCGCAGAGCCCGCGCGCCCTCGATCTCCCGGATGCCAGTTCGGCTCCTGCGGCCTTCCCGGGCTTCCGGGCTGCTTGCATTCCTGAATAAATTCCTATAACTTGCCGGCTCTTCCGCATTCCGGAGGCCTCTCTGTGTACGCTCTCCCCCGATCCCGCGCCGCCTCCCGCCCCTGGTCTCCCCTTTCCGATGCGGCCTGGTCCGCCCTCCTGCCCTTTCTGGACCACCCCGCCCCCGGCGCTTCCCGCCGCCCCGGCCGCCCCATCGTCAACCTCCGCGCCCGCATGGACCTCATCTTCCAGGCCGTTACCTCCGGCCTGCCCTGGTCGCGCTTCAGCACGCCGCAGGCCCGTACCGACACCATCCACCGCCAGTTCCGCCGCCTGGCCCATGCCGGTCTCTGGTCGCGCCTGCTGCGCCGCCCGCCACGCCCTGGCCTGGCCGAGGCCCTGCGCCATGCCCGCGCCCTGCTGCGCGCGGCACGCGGCCGCCGGCGCATCCCCGCCAGCCTGCGGTGCCGCTGATGTCCACCGGCGCGCCCCTGCTACGCCGCCTGCGCACTTGACCCTCTGTTCCGCGCTTGCGAAACAGCCGGGCCGCGTTCTGCGGAGATCCAGCCAGGCCGGGGCGAACCGGTCGCCAGCGCGACAAGAGGACGAATTAGGCCATGCGCGACAAGGGCGAGTATCTGTTCACCTCGGAGTCCGTCTCCGAAGGCCATCCCGACAAGGTGGCGGACCGCATCAGCGACACGGTGCTGGACGCCTTCCTCGAAGCCGACCCCTATGCCCGGGTGGCTTGCGAAACACTGGTCACCACCAACCGCATCATCCTGGCCGGCGAGACCCGCGGCCCGGCGAGCGTGACGCCCGAGCTGCTGATGCACCTCGCGCGTATGGCGGTGCAGGACATCGGCTACGACCAGGAAGGCTTCTCCTGGAAGAACGCCGAGATCGCCTGCCATCTGCACGCCCAGTCCGCGCATATCGCGCAGGGTGTGGATGCCGCCGGCAACAAGGACGAGGGCGCCGGCGACCAGGGCATCATGTTCGGCTATGCCTGCACCGAGACGCCCGACCTGATGCCGGCGCCGCTCTACTATGCGCACCTGATCCTGCGCCGCATCTCCGAGCTGCGCCGCAACAACGACCGCTCCGTCGCCGGCCTGCTGCCGGACGCCAAGTCGCAGGTCACCCTCCGCTATGTGGACGGCAAGCCGGTCGGCGTCAGCTCCGTTGTCGTCTCGACCCAGCACGAGGAAGGCCTGACCCAGGAGCAGGTCCGCGCCCTGGTGCGGCCGATCGTCGAGTCGAGCCTGCCGGCCGGCTGGACCGTCCCGGAGGACGAGTTCTACGTGAACCCGACCGGCACCTTCGTGATCGGCGGCCCCGACGGCGACTGCGGCCTGACCGGCCGTAAGATCATCGTGGACACCTATGGCGGCGCGGCTCCGCATGGCGGCGGCGCCTTCTCGGGCAAGGACCCGACCAAGGTGGACCGCTCCGCCGCCTATGCCTGCCGTTACCTGGCCAAGAACGTGGTCGCCGCCGGCCTCGCCGAGCGCTGCACCATCCAGGTTTCCTACGCGATCGGCGTGTCCAAGCCGCTCTCGGTCTATTTCGACCTGCACGGCACCGGCCGTGACATCGACGAGGCGAAGCTGGCCCGCGTGGTCAACGAGATGGTCAATCTCTCGCCGCGCGGCATCCGGGAGCACCTGCACCTGAACCGGCCGATCTACGCGCCGACCTCCGCCTATGGTCACTTCGGCCGCACGCCGGACCTGGAGAAGGGCACCTTCACCTGGGAAAAGACCGACCTCGCCGAGGACCTGAAGCGCGCCTTCGGCCGCTGATCCGCGAGAGGGGCCCTGCCCCTCTCGCATTCTCCCCGCGGGGAACCCGAGGCTCCCGGACTTCCCTTCTGTTGGCGGGGTCCGGGGAGACCCTGTCACCCCGGCAGGGGTGTCCAGAGGGGGCGGCGCCCCCTTTGGCCCCGGCGTATCGCCCTCATCCAACGGTCCCCTCCATGAGCGAGTCGCCCCCTCCCCCTGTACCTGACCGCCTCTATGGCCGCCGCCGCGGTCATCCGCTGCGCGCCCGCCAGCAGCTCCTGCTGGAAGAGACGGCTCCCCGCCTCGCCTTCGACCCGGCCGATCCCTTCGCCTCCTTCCCGGTGCGCCCGCGCGAGCTGTGGCTGGAGGTCGGCTTTGGCGGCGGCGAGCACACCCTGGCGCAGATCGCGGCGAACCCCGAGGCCGGCCTGATCGCCTGCGAGGTCTTCGAGAACGGCATCTGCTCCCTGCTGACGCGGCTCGTGCCGGAAGGCGGCGAGGCCACCGCGCCCCTGCCGCCCAACCTGCGGCTCTGGACCGAGGATGCGCGCCGCCTGTTGCGCGAGTTGCCGGAAGGCGCCCTGTCGCGCCTGTTCCTGATGTTCCCCGATCCCTGGCCGAAGGCGCGCCACGCCAAACGCCGCTTCGTCCATCCGTCGATCCTGCCGGTGCTGGCGCGGGCCATCCGCCCGGGCGGCGAATGGCGCATCGCGACCGACGACCCCACCTACCAGGCCTGGGTGGCTGAGGTGATGGGCGCGCAGGACCTGTTCGAGCGCGCACTCCTGGCGGACCGCCGCCCCGAAGGCTGGCCCGGTACGCGCTATGAAGCCAAGGCGCTGCGGGAAGGCCGGCAGCCGCTCTACTGGAGCTGGCGCCGGCGAGGCTGACGCCGGGCGTGGCATAATGGCCACGCGCCACCTCCGACTGAAGCGGTATCCCACAATGCGATTGACCCTGCCGGTTCATCACGACACCGTGCGCGGCATGGACTTCCCCCGCCTTCCCAACCCGGAACAGGAAGCCGGACGGCGCGGCGCCGAGACGCTGGCGGCTGAGCGTGGCGGCTGCGTTCCCTGGTGCGGCCCGGCCGTCATCGCACTCGCCTCCGGCAGCACCTACGCGGCCGCCTGCACGTTGCTGCACGAAGTTGCGCCCACGCGCTACGCGCCGGGTGAGGAGGTCGTCACCGCCTATTGGCGCGACGTGGTGGCGGCCCTCGGGCGCGCCGGCGTGAAGGCGGCCCCCTGCAGCGTCGAGGGCCGCCCCACCCTGCTCTCCGTGGCGCGCCGCGGCCGGCTGGAACCGGGCCTCTACCTCGTACGCGTCACCGGGCATTTCCTGCTGCTGCGCCTGCACGGCTTCGGGCTCGCGCAGGTGCATGACAACCGCCTCTCCGGCACCGTGCTCTCGCGCCGCACCCATGGCCTCTGCCGGGTGACGCATCTGGCGCGGCTCACCGGCGGTTGACGCCCGCAGAGGGCAGTTTCTTGTAATTCTGCCAAGCTGTTCTATATAATCCGCTCGACATCTTCGCTGCACAGCCAGGGGGGTGGCCTTCACAGGCCGCCTTTTTTGTTTTTGGAAGACGACTCGCCCATTCATGGGGGCCTGGAGGCCCGTATCGCCGCTGCCATCGAGCCCACGCTCACCGCGATGGGGTACGAGATCGTGCGCGTGCTGATCCAGGGCAAGCAGACGCCGACCGTACAGATCATGGCCGATCGCGCCGATGGCCGGCTGATCGGCGTGGAGGATTGCGAGGCGATCAGCCACGCCGTCGGTGCCGTGCTCGACGTCGATGACCCCTTCCCCGGCGAATGGAACCTCGAGGTTTCCTCCGCCGGCATCGACCGCCCGCTCACCCGCACCAAGGACTGGCTGCGCTTCGCCGGGCAGGTGGCCACCGCCGAGATGAGCATCCCCTTCGAGGGGCGGCGGCGCTTCCGCGGCATCATCCTCGGTGCCGACGAGGAGGTGGCGCGGCTGCGGCTGGAGGACGGCACGGATGTCGCCCTCCCGCGCGCCGACATGCGCCGCGCCAAGCTGGTGCTTACCGATGAACTGATCGCCGCAACCGCGGCCGATGCCGCCCATGCGCGCGGGGAGGAGGACGCTCCCGACGCGGATGGTGGCGACTCGCCTTTCGCCAAGAGGAACTGAGGACCATGGCCGCAGACGTCGCCATTGCCCGCCCGGAGCTGCTGCAGGTCGCCGAGGCCGTCGCGCGCGAGAAGATGATCGAGCGCGACGAGGTGCTGGAGGCGATGGAGCAGGCCATCCAGAAGGCCGGCCGCGCCAAGTACGGGCACGAGAAGGACATCCGCGCCATCATCGACCGCCGCAGCGGCGAGGTGAAGCTCTCCCGCTGGACCGAGGTGGTGGCCGAGGAGCCGGTGGAGAACGAGGCGACGCAGATCCCTCTGCGCATCGCGCAGAAGATCCAGCCCGGCATCGAGGTCGGCCAGTTCATCGTCGATCCGCTGCCGCCGATCGACTTCGGCCGCATCGCCGCGCAGACCGCCAAGCAGGTGATCGTGCAGCGGGTGCGCGAGGTCGAGCGCGGCAAGCAGTTCAACGAGTACAAGGACCGCGTGGGCGAGATCGTCAACGGTGTGGTCAAGCGCACCGAGTACGGCAACCTGATGGTCGATCTCGGCCGCGCCGAGGCCCTGCTGCGGCGCGATGAGTGCATCCCGCGCGAGGCCTTCCGCAACGGCGACCGCGTGCGGGCCTATATCTACGACGTGCGCGAGGAGCCCCGCGGCCCGCAGGTTTTCCTCAGCCGCACGCATCCCGGCTTCCTGGCGAAGCTCTTCGCCCAGGAGGTGCCCGAGATCTATGACGGCATCATCGAGATCAAGGCGGTGGCCCGCGACCCTGGCAGCCGCGCCAAGATGGCGGTCGTCAGCCGCGACAGCTCGATCGACCCGGTCGGCGCCTGCGTCGGCATGCGCGGCTCGCGCGTGCAGGCGGTGGTGGCCGAGCTGCAGGGCGAGAAGATCGACATCATCCCCTGGTCGGCCGACAATCCGACCTTCGTGGTGAACGCCCTCGCTCCCGCCGAGGTCAGCAAGGTCGTGCTGGACGACGACAGCAAGCGGGTTGAAGTCGTCGTGCCCGATGACCAGCTATCGCTGGCGATCGGGCGGCGCGGCCAGAATGTCCGCCTCGCCTCCCAGCTTACCCGCTGGGACATCGACATCCTGACGGAAGCCGAGGCCAGCGAGCGGCGGCAGGAGGAGTTCCGCAAGCGGACCGGCCTCTTCGTCGAGGCCCTGGACGTGGACGACGTCATCGCCGGCCTGCTGGTCAGCGAGGACTTCAGCTCCGTCGAGGAACTGCTGGAAGTGCCGGACGATGACCTGGCCGCCATCGAGGGCTTCGACGAGAACGTCGCCGCCGAGCTGAAGCGCCGGGCCCAGACCTGGCTCGACCGGCGCGACCAGGAATTGGACGAGAAGCGCCGCGCGCTGGGCGTCGAGGATGCGGTGGCCGAGGCCGGCGGCTTCAGCCCCGCCATGCTGGTGACGCTGGGTGAGAAGGGCGTGAAGACGCTCGACGACCTGGCCGACCTCGCCGCCGACGAGCTGATCGAGATCCTCGGCACCGAGGCGGTGGACGAGGAAACGGCGAACGCCATCATCATGGCCGCGCGCGAGCACTGGTTCGCGCAGGAGGAAGGTGGCGCCGCCCAGGAGAAGAACGACGAACATTGATCCAGGGCTGATGCCTGAGCCCTTCCCGGAAGGGGAGGGCCCGGAGCCGGAACCGAAAGGCCCCCTGCGCCGCTGCATCGTGACGCGGGAGAGCCTGCCGAAGGAAGCGATGATCCGCTTCGTCATCGGGCCGGGGCGGGAGATCGTGCCAGACCTTACGGGCAGGCTGCCCGGACGGGGAATGTGGTTGAGTGCGCGGGCCGATGTGCTAGAACGCGCATTGAGCCGGGGCGCCTTTCCGAGGGCGGCCCGCGGCCAGGTGCATTTGCCCTCCGACCTTCGCGCCCGGATCGAGACTGGCCTCAGGGGTCGCTTACGCGACCAGCTGGGGTTTGCGCGCAGGGCCGGTCAGGCGGTGTGCGGTTTCCAGCAGGCGCGCGAATGGCTGCAGGCCGGACGGGCTGCCGTGCTGGTCGAGGCGTGTGACGGCAGCCCCAGCGAGCGGGCAAGGCTGGCCGGGCGGCACAAGGTGCCGCTCGTGGTCGTGCTGACAGCAGAGGAGTTGGGTGCGGTGTTCGGACGAGAGCAGGCAGTGCATGTGGCGGTCGGCCGTGGGCCGATTGCGGAGAAACTGGTGCAGGAGGCGGGCCGTCTGGCTGCTGTCTCCGGTATCGCGAGCGGAGCAGGGACGTGAGTCCGGCAACGGCTCGCGATAGGATCGATGGCACAGGACGGATCGGGTTCAGGCGAACGAATGAGCGACCACAATGAGCAGGATGCGGCAAAGGGTCGGTTGAGCCTCCGCCCGGGTGGGCGGATGGAGCTTGGCAAGACCGAAGCGGCCGGTACGGTGCGGCAGTCCTTCAGCCACGGCCGTGGCAAGACCGTGCAGGTCGAGGTGGTGAAGAAGCGCGCCGCTGGCCCGCAGACCGGCGGCGGACGCCCCGCCGGCGGCTCGCAGGCCAGCGGCCCCCGCCCCGCCGGCGGCCCCCAGCGCAGCGCGACCGGCCCCGCCCAGCGCGGCGGCAGCGGCTCCGCCCCCGGGCGCCCGCTGAACCAGGCGGAGCAGGCCACCCGCCTGCGCGTGCTGGAGGAGCATCGCCGCGCCGAGGCGCAGCGCCAGCGCGAGGAACGTGAGCGCCAGGCCCTGCAGCTGCGCAGCGCCGCCGAGGAGGCCGCGCGCCGCGCCGAGGAGGAGCGCCGCGAGGCCGAGGAAGCCGCGCAGCGCGCGGTCGAGGAAGCGCGCCTGAAGACCGAAGAGGAAGCGCGCCGCAAGGCCGAGGAGGAGGTGCGCAAGAACGCGCCGCCGCCGCCTCCGGCGCCGCAGCGTGCGGCCGGTGCTGGCCCGCGCCCGGCGAGTGGCCCGCGTCCCGCCGGTGGCCCCGCCGCCGCTGGCGCGCCGCGCCGTCCGGTCGGGCCGGGTGCCGCCACGCCGGGTGCCGCCGCGCCGCGCCTGACGCTGCGTGGCCGTGAGGAGGAGGAGGAGCGCCCGAGCCCGGCGCGCCGCCCCGGCCTGCCGCCCGCCGCGAAGAAGCCCGTCGCCCCGCCGCCCAAGAAGAGCACGCTGGGTGGCGAACGCCGCCGCGAGGGCAAGATCGACGTCGCCGCCGCCATCGAGGGCGAGGACGAGCGCAGCCGTTCCATGGCCTCCGTCCGCCGTGCCCGCGAGCGCGAGCGGCGGCAGCAGGAGCTGCAGCGCCTTCGCTCCGAGGGCGTGAAGGTGGTGCGTGAGGTCGTCGTCCCCGAGGCGATCACCGTGCAGGAGCTGGCGAACCGCATGGCCGCGCGTGGCGGCGAGGTGGTGAAGGCCCTCTTCCGCATGGGCGTCATGGCGACGCTGACCCAGACGATCGACGCCGACACCGCCGAGCTGGTGGTGAACGAGTTCGGCCACCGGGTGAAGCGCGTCTCCGAATCCGACGTCGAGCTGGGCCTGGAAGGCGCGGTGGACGTGGAGGCGGACCTGCTGCCGCGCCCGCCGGTCGTCACCATCATGGGCCATGTCGATCACGGCAAGACCAGCCTGCTGGACGCGCTGCGCAAGACCGACGTGGCGGCGCGCGAGGCGGGTGGCATCACCCAGCATATCGGCGCCTACCAGGTGACGGTGGAGAGCGGTCAGAAGATCACCTTCATCGACACCCCGGGCCACGAGGCCTTCACCGCCATGCGTGCCCGCGGCGCCTCCGTGACGGACATGGTGGTGCTGGTGGTGGCCGCCGATGACGGCGTGATGCCGCAGACGATCGAGGCGATCCACCACGCGAAGGCGGCCGGCGTGCCGCTGATCGTGGCGGTCAACAAGATCGACAAGCAGGGCGTCAACCTCGACCGCGTGCGGCAGGAGCTGCTGCAGCACGAGGTGGTGGTGGAATCCCTGGGCGGCGACACGCAGGAGATCCAGGTCTCGGCGACCAAGGGCATCAACCTCGACAAGCTGCTCGAAGCCATCGTGCTGCAGGCCGAGGTGCTGGACCTGCGCGCCAACCCGGAGCGCGGCGCCGAGGGCACCGTCATCGAGTCGAAGCTCGACAAGGGCCGCGGCGCGGTGGCCACGGTGCTGGTGCAGAAGGGTACGCTGCACCAGGGCGACATGGTGGTGGTCGGCGCCGAGTGGGGCCGCGTGCGCGCCATGCTCGACGACAAGGGCCGCCAGCTGAAGGAGGCCGGTCCCAGCCTGCCGGTCGAGATCCTCGGCCTGTCGGGCGTGCCGGCCGCCGGCGAGCCGCTCACCGCCGTCGAGGACGAGGGCCGGGCGCGCGAGATCAGCGAGTTCCGCCAGCGCAAGCTGCGGGACAAGCAGGCCGCCGCCGCCGGGGCCGCCCGGGGTACGCTGTCCGAGATGATGGCGCGCATCCAGGCGGGCGAGCAGAAGGAGGTCGCCGTCGTCGTGAAGGCCGACGTCCAGGGCTCGGCCGAGGCGCTCGGCGTCACCCTGGCGAAGCTGTCGCGCGACGAGGTGAAGGTGCGGGTGCTGCACAGCGCCGTCGGCCAGATCACCGAGAGCGACATCCAGCTCGCCAAGGCGTCCAATGCCATCGTGGTGGCCTTCAACGTGCGGGCCACCGGTCAGGCACGGGAGATGGCGCAGCGGGACGGCGTGGACATCCGCTACTACTCGATCATCTACGAGGTGGCGGATGACGTGGAGAAGCTGGTGCGCGGCAAGCTTGCCCCGATCCAGCGCGAGAAGTTCCTGGGCTATGCGCAGATCCTCGAGGTCTTCGAGGTCAAGCGCCTGGGCAACATCGCCGGCTGCCGCGTCACCGAGGGTGTGGTCCGCCGTGGTTGCGGTGTCCGCCTGCTGCGCGATGGCGTGGTCATCCACCAGGGCGAGCTGGCGACGCTCCGCCGCTTCAAGGACGACGTGAAGGAAGTCACGAACGGCTACGAGTGCGGCATGAGCTTCGCCAACTACGACGCCATCAAGGTCGGCGACCAGATCGAGTGCTACGAGACCGAGACCGTCGCCGCGGTCTGATGCCTGCGGCCGGGCCCGACGGCCCGGCCGCCCACTGACAGAAAAAAGAAGGGGGCCTGGGGGAATTCATTCCCCCGGCCTTTCTTCGTTTGGTGAAGAGTAGTTCGTCATGGCCAAGAAGCCTGCCACCCCCGGCGCCCCCAGCCAGCGCATGCTCCGCGTCGCCGAGGAGGTGCGGCACGCGCTTTCCGCCGTCTTCCTGCGCGGCGAGATGCACGATCCCGACCTGGACGGGCGGCACATCACCGTCACCGAGGTGCGCGCCTCGCCCGACCTCAAGCACATGACCTGCTTCGTCGCCGCGCTGGGCCGGCCGGTGACGCCGGAGGAGCTGAAGGGCCTCAAGCGGGTGCAGCCCTTCCTGCGCACGCAGGTGGCCCGCGCGGTCCGGCTGAAATTCGCGCCCGAGCTGCATTTCCAGTCCGACACGGCACTGGACTACGCGATGAAGATCGATGCCGTGATGCGCCGCCCCGAGGTGCAGCAGGATCTCGCGCCGCGCCCGGAGGAGGACGAGGCGCCTTGAGCGGCTCCGAGGCGCCGCCGGATGCCGCGCCGGTCATCCGCACCATCGCCATGCCGGCGGATACCAACCCGGCGGGCGACATCTTCGGCGGCTGGCTGATGGCGCAGATGGATCTGGCGGCGGGCAATGCCGCAGCCCGCCGCGCGCGCGGCCGCTGCGCCACGGTCGCGGTGGAGGCGATGAGCTTCCTCTCCCCGGTGCGGGTGGGCGACGAGGTCAGCCTCTATGCCGAGATCCTGGCCACAGGGCGCACCTCGCTGCGCATCCGCGTCGAGGCGTGGCGGCGTGAGCGCGAGGGCGAACACACGAACCGCGTGACCGAGGCGGTGTTCACCTTCGTGGCGCTGGATGCCACCGGGCGGCCGCGCCCGTTGCCGGCCGCGTAAAGGCCGGGGGAATGAATTCCCCCGGACCCCCTTCTTTTTTCTGTCCGTTTGCGTGCGAGCGGCGGGGGTAGTATCCCCCCAGCCCCCGGATGGAAGGTCCAGGAAACTCAGTTTCCTGGCGGGAGAGCGCGAGAGGGCGGAGCCCTCTCGCAGACACGCCCAGTCACAAAAGAGATCTCATGCCTCGCCCCTACCGCAAACCGAAGGGCCGCCCGCTGGATGGCTGGCTGATCGTGGACAAGCCCTCCGGCATCGGCTCGACCGATGTGGTGAACAAGCTGAAGCGTGCCTTCCAGGCGCAGAAGGTGGGCCATGGCGGCACGCTGGACCCGCTGGCGACGGGCGTGCTGCCGCTGGCCTTCGGCGCCGCGACCAAGATGGTGCCTTACGTGATGGACGGCACCAAGACCTACCGCTTCACCCTGAAGTTCGGCGAGGCGCGCGACACCGACGACGCCGACGGCCAGGTGATCGCCACCTCCGAGGCGCGCCCGACGGACGAGGCGATCCGCGCTGCGCTGCCCGCCTTCATCGGCGACATCATGCAGATCCCGCCGATCTACTCGGCCATCAAGGTGAATGGCGAGCGCGCCTATGACCTGGCGCGCGAGGGGCAGCTTCCCGAGCTGGCGGCCCGCCCGGCGCGGGTGGACCGCTTCGAGCTGGAATCCCGCGCCGATGCCGATACGGCGGTGTTCTTCGTGCAGTCCGGCAAGGGCGTCTATATGCGCTCCCTGGCGCGCGACATCGCACGGGCGGTGGGCACGGTCGGGCATATCGCCACGCTGCGGCGGATGCGGGTCGGCCCCTTCCTGGAGGAAGCCGCGATTCCGCTGGACAAGCTGGTCGGGATGGAGGATATCCCGCCCCCTTCCCCGGATCTTCTGCTTCCCGTGACGACCGCGCTGGCCGACATCCCGGCACTGGCCCTCACGGAAGCCGAGATTGCCCGCCTTTCCTTCGGCCAGGCGATATCCCTGGTCGAGCTGATGGGGCGGATCCCAGGCGATGCCAGCCCCGATGGTGGGCTGGTGCGCGCCATGGCGGGGGAGCGCCTGAAGGGCCTCGCCAGGCTCGAATCCGGCCTGCTCAGGCCGGAACGCTGGCTGGGTCCGGGCGAAACGACCCTCGTCGCCCCGCCGCCCGCGGGCGCGGACGGCGACACAGAATGAAAGGCTGAAGCCGATGTCGACGATTACCGCCGAGCGCCGCGCGGAAGTGATCCAGCAGTATGCCACCAAGGCCGGCGACACCGGCAGCCCGGAAGTCCAGGTGGCGCTGCTCTCCGAGCGCATCTCCTCGCTGACCGAGCATCTGAAGGCGCATCCGAAGGACTTCCACAGCCGCCGTGGCCTGCTGGTGCTGGTCGGCCAGCGCCGTGGCCTGCTGGACTACCTGAAGCGCAAGAACCAGGGCCGCTACGCCTCCCTGATCGAGCGCCTCGGCCTGCGCCGCTGAGCTGCCTGCCGGGGGAAGCACATTCCCCCGGCCCCTGGGCAACGGGCGCCGCCGCCTTGCGCTGCACCGCCCATGATCTGCCCGCGCCTTCGGCAGCGCCTCAGCTTGCCGCCACTTCCCCTCCCATTCCGCAGATGCAGCAGGTGCCGTTTTGTGGCACATGCCTTGCTTGCTCCGGCGTGATGCATCGCTCCCACGGGAGAAATGAATGCGCCACGATTGCACCGATCTTCCCGGGCGGTTAACGGGCAAAAGGCAGGCCCTTGCAGGGCTGCCCTGCTCCTGGCGCAGAGCCGCCAGCACACGGGAGGAGCCGCCGGCCGCTGGGCCGATGGCGCAAAGAATGGGAGTGAGAGATTGATGAAGCCGATGCGGCTTGCCACCCTTCGCACACTCGGTGTCGCCGTCCTGGCCACCGCCATGGCGGCTCCTGCCCTGGCGCAACAACAGCCGGCGCAGCAGAACGCGGCCACGATGGACGCCATCAAGTCCCGCGGCACGCTGAGCTGCGGCGTGAACACCGGTCTCGCCGGCTTCGCCCAGCCGGACAGCCAGGGCCGCTGGACCGGCTTCGACGTGGACTACTGCCGCGCCGTTGCGGTCGCGCTGTTCAACGATGCCAGCAAGGTCCGCTACGTGCCGCTCACGGCGCAGAACCGCTTCACGGCGCTGCAGTCCGGCGAGATCGACATGATGGCGCGCAACACCACCATGACGCTGTCGCGCGACACCTCGCTCGGCCTCGACTTCCCGGCCATCAATTTCTACGACGGCCAGGGCTTCATGGTGAAGGCCAGCCTCGGCCTGAAGTCGGCCAAGGAGCTGAACGGCGCCACCATCTGCGTGCAGCCCGGCACCACGACCGAGCAGAACCTGACGGACTGGGCCCGCAGCAACAGCATCCAGTTCACCCCGGTGGTGATCGAGCGGGTTGAGGAAGTGGTCGGCGCCTATACCTCCGGCCGCTGCGACGCCTACACCACCGACGTCTCGGGCCTGGCCGCCACCCGGTCGGCGCAGCCGAACCCGGGCGAGCACCAGATCCTGCCCGAGGTGATCAGCAAGGAGCCGCTGGGCCCGGCCGTGCGCCATGGCGACCAGCGCTGGGCCGACCTGGTGCGCTGGACCCACAACGCCCTGCTGGCCGCCGAGGAGCTCGGCATCACCAGCAAGAACGTGGAGCAGGTGGCCGCCAGCGACTCCCGTCCCGAGGCGCAGCGCCTGCTCGGCAAGACCGGCGGCCTGGGCGAGATGCTGGGCGTGGACAATGCCTGGGCCGTCCGTGTCATCAAGGCGGTCGGCAACTATGGCGAGATGTTCGACCGCCACCTGAAGCCGCTTGGCATCCAGCGCGGCCCGAACGCGCTCTGGACGCAGGGCGGGCTGCAGTACGCGCCGCCCTTCCGGTAAGGCGCGGGCCGAGCGATCGCGGGGCCGGCCCGCCGGCCCCGCACCTCCCTCCCCGCCGACGGGCGCACAAGACGCCGCGGCGGGGCGGAGCCTGGTCAAAGACAAGAACGGGGCTTCAACATGTCTGATACCGCCGCCGATCCCAGGCTGCTGCGCGCACCGCCGAAGCGCGGTATCCGCCTCTCCTGGGCCGATGAACGGCTTCGCGCCATCGTCTGGCAGGTGCTGGTGCTGGGGGTTGTGGGCGGCATCGTCTGGTGGCTCGTCCGCAACACCCAGCACAACCTGGAAGTGCGGCGCATCGCCACCGGCTGGGACTTCCTCTCGCGCGAGGCCGGCCTGCCCATCGCCGAGTACGTGATCCCCTATACCCCCGCCAGCACCTATGCCCGCGCCCTGCTCGTCGGCGTGCTGAACACGCTGAAGGTGGCGGTGGTGGGCATCATTCTCGCCACCATCATCGGCACGCTGCTCGGCATCGCCCGCCTGTCGAAGAACTGGCTGCTCTCCCGCATCGCCGGTGCCTATATCGAGCTGATCCGCGACGTGCCGCTGCTGCTGCAGCTGCTGTTCTGGTACACCCTGCTGCAGGCGCTGCCCTCGCCCCGCCAGGCGCTGCACCCGGTGGAAGGCGTGTTCCTCTCCAACCGCGGGCTGCGGCTGCCCTGGATCGAGTGGCAGGACGCGCACAGCTTCGCGCTGCTCGGGCTGGTCCTGGGCGCGGTGATCACCTTCTTCTATGCCCGCAGCGCCCGCGCGAAACAGATGGCCGACGGCCAGCCGCGCAAGATCTGGCCGGCGGCGCTGGGGCTGATCATCGGCCTGCCCGTGCTGATCTGGCTGGGCTTCGGCGCCCCCTTCACCGGCGACATCCCGGCGTTGCGCGGCTTCAACTTCGCCGGTGGCATGGCCGTCACGCCGGAATACTTCGCGCTGCTGCTGGGCCTCGTGACCTACACCGCCGCCTTCATCGCGGAGATCGTCCGCGCCGGCATCCAGGCGGTGGCCAAGGGGCAGTGGGAGGCGGCCGAGGCGCTCGGCCTGCCGCGCGGGCTGATCATGCGCAAGATCGTGCTGCCGCAGGCGCTGCGGGTGATCGTGCCGCCGATGACCAGCCAGTATCTCAACCTGACCAAGAACTCCTCCCTGGCGGTCGCCATCGGCTACCAGGACATCGTCTCGATCGCCAACACCACGCTGAACCAGACGGGCCAGGCCATCGAGGGCATCACCATCATCATGGTCGTGTACCTGACGATCAGCCTGTCGATCAGCCTGTTCATGAACTGGTACAACGCGCGGATCGCGCTGGTGGAACGCTGAGCCATGAGCATGAACGCAACGGGCCCTGGCCCGCGCATTGTGGGCTTTTCCGGCGTCGCTGGCCCAAGGGCCAGCCATGCGGCGCGGATCGCGCTGGTGGAGCGCTGAGCCATGGCCGAGATCACCGCCGAAGCCACCACCCCCCGCGACGTGCCGGAAAGCCCGGCCGAGCCGCGCCGCCCGCCGATGCTGGCCGTCGGGCCGGTCGCCTGGATGCGGGCCAACCTGTTCTCCTCCTGGATCTCCACCGCCGTCACCCTGGCGCTGGCCTACCTGATCATCCGCTGGGCGATCGGCTTCGTGGACTGGGCCTTCGTCAACGCCATCTGGTCGGTGCCGGTGACGGAGCAGGGCGCGCAGACCCAGGCCTGCCGCGCCCTCGACCATGCCGGCGCCTGCTGGGCCGTCATCACGGAGAAGCACCGCTTCATCCTGTTCGGCACCTATCCCTATGAGGAGCACTGGCGGCCGGCGCTCTGCATCCTGCTGTTCATCGGTCTCTACATCGTCTCCGCCATGCGCCGCTTCTGGCGGCCGGCGCTGGGGCTGATCTGGCTGGGGACGCTCGTCGTCATCGGCGGGCTGATGTGGGGCGGCGTGCTCGGCCTGCCCTATGTGCCGCAGGAGCGCTGGGGCGGGCTGGTCATCACCCTGATCCTCTCCACCTTCGGCATCGCGCTGGCCTTCCCGCTCTCCATCCTGGTGGCGCTCGGGCGCCGCTCGCGGATGCCGGCGATCAAGATGCTCTGCGTGGTCTATGTGGAGCTGATCCGCGGCGTGCCGCTGATCAGCCTGCTGTTCATGGCAAGCGTGATGTTCCCGCTCTTCCTCCCGGAGGGCGTGAATTTCGACAAGCTGCTGCGCGCGCAGGTGGCCATCATCCTGTTTGCCGCGGCCTATCTTGCCGAGGTGGTGCGCGGCGGCCTGCAGGCACTGCCCAAGGGCCAGTACGAGGCGGCCGAGGCGCTCGGCCTCTCCTTCTGGCAGAAGACCGGCTTCATCATCCTCCCCCAGGCGCTGCGGCTGGTGATCCCACCGCTGGTGAACACCTTCATCGGCATGTTCAAGGACACCTCGCTGGTGCTGATCATCGGCATCTTCGACCTGCTGACCGCCGGCAAGACCGCGATCATCGAGCCGGCCTGGCAGGGCTTCGGCGTCGAGGTCTACATCACCGTCGCCCTCATCTACTTCGTCTTCTGCTTCGCCATGTCGCGCTACAGCCAGTCCCTGGAGGCGGAGCTGAACCGCCACCGCGTCCGTTGAGGCCGCGCATGACCCGCAACCCTTCCTCCCACGGAGCCCACGCCGCATGAGCGCCACGACGGACATGGCGGGCCAGAGCTCGCAGCTTGCCTCCGCCGCCCGCACCGATGGCCCGCCGGCCATCCTGCTGGACAAGGTGAACAAGTGGTACGGCAGCATGCACGTGCTGCGCGACGTCACGCTGAATGTCGCGCAGAGCGAGCGCGTGGTGGTCTGCGGCCCCTCGGGCTCCGGCAAGTCCACCATGATCCGCTGCATCAATCGCCTGGAGCAGCACCAGGAGGGGCGCATCGTGGTGGACGGCATCGAGCTGTCCGATGACCTGCGCAGCCTTGACGCCATCCGGCGCGAGGTCGGCATGGTGTTCCAGAGCTTCAACCTGTTCCCGCACCTGACGGTGCTGGACAACTGCACCCTGGCGCCGATCTGGGTCCGCCGCATGCCGAAGAAGCAGGCGGAGGAACTGGCGATGGACTACCTGGAGCGGGTGAAGATCCCGGAACAGGCGATGAAGTACCCCGGCCAGCTCTCGGGCGGCCAGCAGCAGCGCGTGGCGATCGCGCGCGCGCTCTGCATGAAGCCCAAGATCATGCTGTTCGACGAGCCGACCTCGGCGCTCGATCCGGAGATGATCAAGGAGGTGCTCGACACCATGGTGATGCTGGCCGACACCGGCATGACCATGATCTGCGTGACGCACGAGATGGGCTTCGCCCGGCAGGTGGCCGACCGCGTGGTGTTCATGGACCGCGGCGAGGTGGTCGAGGCCGGCGTGCCCGAGCAGGTCTTCAACGATCCCAAGACGGACCGGCTGAAGACCTTTCTCTCCCAGATCCTGCGCGGGCACTGAGGCCGCGCACGGGGGCGCTGCCCCCGCACCCCCGCCGGAGAGGCTCAGCCTCCCCGGCCCCCTGCATCAATTGGTGCTTTTCTCAAGAAGCTCGAGGAAAGTACTTTGCCAGGGGGAACAGGTGTCATACCGCCGAGGCGAGGAGTTGACTCACCTGTGACGGCGGTGGGCACAGCGGTCATGGTTCGCTGGGCTCCTGGCGTTCGGGAGCTTGGTGATGGCGCGGGACTACCGATCCGAGGTGATCTGAGTGCGGCGGAG
>NZ_JASIRT010000041.1 GCF_030063475.1 Roseomonas sp. E05 | reverse complement strand
CGATGGTTTCTACAACCCCGTCCGGCGCCACTCCGCGCCCGACTTCACAAGCCCGGCCCTGTTCGAGAAGATGGCCGCAAACTGATCCAACGCCCCTCCAATAAACCGAAGCAAGTCCACGGGGCGCTCCGCTCTCCGCTCAGCCAGGGGGCTTCGCTACGCACCCCGTGCTGGCTCTCCTACACCACCACCCGGGACACGACCTCGACACCAGTC
Organism: Roseomonas sp. E05; assembly: GCF_030063475.1. Classification (GTDB taxonomy): domain Bacteria; phylum Pseudomonadota; class Alphaproteobacteria; order Acetobacterales; family Acetobacteraceae; genus Pseudoroseomonas. Next base: position 42,164 of record NZ_JASIRT010000041.1, on the reverse strand, counting down.
CACCGGCATCGATGTGGCCAGGCAGATGGGCTATAGTGAGGCGATACCCGCGTTTCCTTTCAACAGCTGAAAGTGCCTCCCGTGTCACCTCCCAGGAACGACCGTCAGCGACCTTCCCGCCGCCGAGGCTTCGATGATGACGATTACTCCGGTCGCCCGAGCTTCCCCTCCCTGCCAAGCTTCGGCGGCGGGTTTGCCGCGCCTGAGCTTGCGGCCACGGTGAAGTGGTACAATGCCGAGAAAGGCTTCGGCTTCGTCGAGCTGGCCGATGGATCGGGTGACGCCTTTCTCCACGCCAACACCCTGCAGGCTTCCGGCATCCAGGCCGTCAGCCCCGGTGCGACGATGCAGGTGCGGGTGGGGCAGGGACAGAAAGGGCGACAAGTCGATCAGGTCCTATCCGTGGACGAGAGCACGGCCGGCCCAGCGGCGCCGCAGCGCGATGCGTTCCGCACCCGGCCGGCCCGGCCGCGGGAAGCGCGGCGGTCCGTCGATCTGAGTTCTGCGGTTGAGATGATGGGCACCGTGAAGTGGTACAATCCCGACAAGGGGTTCGGCTTCATCAGCCCACAGGACGGCAGCAAGGACGTCTTCGTCCATGCGACGGCCCTGGAGCGGGCTGGCCTCTCCGCGCTCCAGGAAGGCCAGACCGTCCGGATGCAAGTGGTGCAGGGCCCCAAGGGCCCGGAAGCCGGCCTGCTTCAGATCAACTGATCCGGGCCACGAGGACAGGGCAGGACGGAGCAAGGCGCACTCCTCTCCTTCAGGAGCGGAGCGCCATTCGTGCCAATCCGGGCTGCCCTGAGCCTCGGCCGAAGCGGGATCCTGCGCACCAGCTGCGACGGACTGCCGAGCCACTGGCCGAGCCTTGCTCACCTCGCATGAGGCGCCCTGGGTCAGTGCCGTCGCCATTCCAACTGCCAGTGGAGCGGGGGGGGGTGAGCCGGGCAAAGGCCGCGATCCGCGGCGTCGCTCGTATCCGGCGGAACATGGTGTTCCCACCAGGATGCCTCATTCGGGGCAGACCCGCTCCGGGTGGTGGGACCCATCTTTGGCGACGGTTTGTTGGACCGGGTTGAGCCCCCGTCATGCACCATCCCGGCCTGACACGACGCGCCCGATGGCGACGCCAATTGGTGCTCTCAAGCGTCGCGGTGGGGGGCGAAATCAGCTGTGGTCCGGCTGCCGGCCTGAGAGGCCCAGTTGCACTCTTCCGGGATCGGGGAGCCGGCAGGGCGGCGGGAGCAGTGCCGCTATCAGAGGTTGTGGTTACTCACAATAATTCGAGCATTGCGACACAGAACGACTCCTGTCTTTTTCGGTTCTGGGGAGAAACGGAGGAGTCGGAATCCATGCAGATCCTGATCGCTGAAGATGATTGCCTAATATCTTCACTTATGGTTGAGCACCTGGAGGATGCAGGGCACACGGTCATAGGACCTGCCGCCACTGCAAGTGTGGCGCTGGATCTGTGTCGGGCGCATACCCCTGACTTGGCTATTCTGGACATCAATCTGCAGGATGGCAGCTCCGGGATCGAGGTGGCGCGGGAGTTGTTCTCCCGCTGGGGGCTGGTCGCGATCTTCGCAAGTGGCGAGATGCTGGCCGCTCGCCAGGCGCAGGGCATCGCCCTCGGGTATCTCCGGAAGCCCTATGAAATGTGCGCCCTTCTCCAGAGCGTGGAGGCGATCGAGGCCGTGCGCTCGGGATCTACACCGAGGCGGATGCCGCGCGGCTTCGAAGCCTTTCCGCATCTGCAGGCTGCCTGGAGCCAGGATGCACGCATTTGAGACCTGGGCCGAGACCACGGCTTGCGCCGCCGTGGCCTAACCTTTTTCTCGCCTCCGTCCTCCTGCACGCCACCCGCCGTCCTCAGCAACAACAACTTGACGATGCCGGCTGAACTTACTTCCAGCCGCAGCCGTCAGGTCTGGCGCGAGCCCTGAGAAATCTGCTGGTAGCGCTGCCCGAAGGCGCGGGGCGGCGGGCGGGGACCGAGGATCCCGTCGATCATCCCCTTGGCCCGGCCAATCAGTTCCACCAACCCCACGCCTTTTGGACCCGGCGGAACCGCGTGCGCATCGCCTCTGCCAGCCGGCGGGTGGATGATCACGGCGCATTGCGCGCCGCCAGCGTCTCGAAGTTCGAGGTGGTAGGTCCGGTACTGCTGGAACGAGACCACGAGCAGGCGACCCATTCTGTTGCTCCATGCTTTGGCGTTGGTGTCCGACAGAGCAAGCTCGGCTGACCGTCAGGTTCTCGCGTCTCGCCAAGTGCGGCGTGGCGGGTGAGTAACCCGCGGGTCGCGGCACGGCCGGGATGATGGGGCGCTTCAGCCCGGCCGCTCATTGTGGCGAGGGGTTGTATCACCCTGCGCCACCGACGTTCACGCCGCTTGCGCGAGCTTGCGCTGCTCGACAGCCGCTGCCGCCCGCTGCGTCAGCGGAGCAGAAATCTGCTCAGCCATCTTCTGGGCCGCCTGCTGCAGCTTCGTACCCTCACTAAGGATGCGCCCGATGGAAGCGCGGGTAAGCTCCGCCTGGACGGCCAGAACATCCTGCGGGGTCTTCGCAGCGGCAAAGGCTTTGGTGCTCTCCACAGCCTGCTGCATCAGACCCTGGACCGCCGTGACATAAAGGCGGTTGAGGTCCTGCATGCCGGTCACATAGGCCTGGGTAGACCGCGTCAGAGCCTCGAGGTTGCCTCGGCCCAACTCGGTGACAGCATGGGTTGTCTTGGACATGGCTTCAGCCGTCGGCTGCCAGGCCGTGATTTGGGTCGACATCATCACAATTCCCTCCCGAAAATCCGCTCGGCGCCAGGACCGACGCCAAGTTGCTGCAGTGCAGCATTCCTGCGGTTTAGAGTTTGCAAAGCGGCAGTGCAACGAGATTGTGCGGCGCAGCAAGAGCTTCGGAAGCTATGGCGCTTTGCCGGCATCTTCTGGGCACGCGATCTGAGGATCACGAGATTGCGGGCAGGGATGGCATCGATCAGGCCGGCAACCCGGACCCGCGCCCTAATGACTATCTGGGCATGGTGAAGGTCTCCCTTTTCCGCTGCAGGCAGGTGCCGGCGTGCCGCAAAGGCCAGGCTGGGGAGGCCTTCTCGCGGCCGCGCAGGGCCCCGCCGCACCTTGCTGCACGCCGGACGACGTGCTGCTGACGCATCGCAGCATGTGCACCGGCGTTTCCTTCTCCGGCGGCCGCATGGCCCTGCGGATGGCCGACCGCTTCCACAGCGCCCACCCCTTCTTTTTTCCGTCCGTGCAGCCGCCACGGAGGGCACACCGACGGGCGTGCCCGAGACCTTGCAAAAGGTAAGGGGGCCTGGGGGAACTCTGTTCCCCCAGCCTTTGCAGGAGGGAACCCCTGGCGATCGCCGCCAGCGCCGATCTGCTCGCGCCACCCGCCCTGATGCGGCGCTGGGTGCGGCGCCTGCCGCAGACTGAGTGGCTCACCATCGCCGATGCCGGCCACTCCGTGCCGATGGAGCAGCCGGAGATCTTCAATACCGCGGTGCTCGCCTTCCTCCGCAAGCACCGATGCGGTGGGCGGCATACCGTCCCCGGCCGCTATGCCGCGGGTTCCGAGAGCGGGACAACCGCCTGCTCGTGGCGCTGGCGCCGGGCCATGGCGCGCGCGACCACGTAGAAGACCGGCGTGAAGATCAGGCCGAAGGCGGTGACGCCAAGCATGCCCGCAAAGACGGCGGTGCCCAGGCTCTGCCGCATCTCCGCCCCCGCACCGGTTGCCACCGCCAGCGGCAGCACACCCAGGATGAAGGCCAGCGAGGTCATGAGGATCGGCCGCAGCCGGGTGCGCGCCGCGGCCTCGGCCGCCTGCCAGCGGCTCATTCCTTCCGCCTCCGCCGCGCGGGCGAACTCGACGATCAGGATGGCGTTCTTCGCCGCCAGGCCGATCAGCACCACCAGCCCGACCTGCACCAGCACGTTGTTGTCGAGGCCCCGCCAGGTCACGCCCGCCATGGCCGCCAGCACCGACATCGGCGCGATCAGCACGACCGCCAGAGGCAGCAGCCAGCTCTCATAGAGTGCTGCCAGGAGGAGAATGACGAAGACCACAGCCAGGCCGAAGGCAATCGGGGCGGTGTTGCCCTGCGTCGTCTCCTGCAGGGCGATCTCCGTCCACTCGAAGCCGAAGCCCGGCGGCAGTTCCCGCGCCAGCACCTGCTGCATGGCCGCGATGGCCTGCCCGGTCGAGACACCCGGCCGCGCCGCGCCCTGAATCTCCGCCGCGGGATAGAGATTGTAGCGCGGCACGCGATAGGCGGCCGTGTCCTCCTCCAGCGTGGCGAGGGAGCCGATCGGCACCATGGCGCCGCTATCATTCCTCGTCCGCAGCAGGGCGACGTCGCGCGGCGTCAGGCGCTGGGCTTCCTCCGCCTGGGCCGTGACGCGGTAGGTTCGGCCGAGAATGTTGAAGTCGTTGACGAAGGCGGAGCCGAGATAGACCGAGAGCGCCTCCGATACGCGGGAGAGGGGCACGCCCAGCATTTCGGCCTTGGTCCGGTCCACCTCGGCCCGCAGCGTTGGCGTGGCGGTGTTGAACAGGGTGAAGGCCATGGCGATCTCGGGCCGCTGGTTGGCGGCGGCGACCACGCGGTTCGTCACCTCCTCCAGCGCCCGTGGGCCGCGGTCCGCACGATCCTGGACATAGAGCTTGAAACCACCGCCGGTACCGATGCCGGGCACGGAAGGCGGCGGAATGACCAGGGCGAGGGCATCGCGCTGCTGCATCAGCTTCGCCTGCACCGCCTGGGTGATGCCGGCGAAGCTCAGATGCTCCGCCTCGCGTTCCTCGAAGGATTTCAGCGTGACAAAGATCACGCCGGAGTTCGGCGCATTGGTGAAGGTGGCGCCGTCGAAGCCGGTGAATGCCACGGCATGCGACACGCCCGGCACCGCCATCACGTCACGCGACGCCTGGCGGATCACCGCATCGGTCCGCGCCAGCGCCGCGCCGGGCGGAAGCTGGAAGGCGGCGATGAGATAGCCGCGGTCCAGCGGCGGGATCAGCCCCGTGGGCGTGGTCCCCACCGTGTAGCCGGTGAAGGCCAGGAGCCCGGCATAGAGGACGAGCAGCAGCGCGGAGAGCCGCACCAGCCGCCGCGTCAGCGCGCCGTAGCCGATGGAGAGCCGGTCGAAGAGCCGGTTGAAGCCGCGGAAGAACAGGCCGAAAGGCGCCCCGATCCAGGCCCGCCAGCCCGTCGCGGGCGCATGGCCGTGCGGCCGCAGCAGCAGCGCCGCCAGCGCGGGGGAAAGGGTGAGCGAAACCAGCGCGGAGAGCAGCGTCGCCACCGCGATGGTCACGGCGAACTGCCGGTAGAAGGCGCCGGACAGCCCCTCGATGAAGGCCGTGGGCACGAAGACCGCGCAGAGCACGAGCGCGATGGCCAGCAGCGCGAAGCCCACCTCGTCCATGGTGCGGCGCGTGGCGGTCACGGGGTCGAGCCCGTTGGCCATGTGCCGCTCCACGTTCTCCACCACCACGATGGCGTCGTCCACCACGATGCCGATGGCCAGGATCAGGCCGAACATCGAGAGGCTGTTCAGCGAGATGCCGAGCGCGCCCATCAGCGCCAGCGTGCCGATGATGGAGACCGGGATGGCCGCCAGCGGAATGATCGAGGCGCGCCAGGACTGCAGGAAGAGGATCACCACCAGCACCACGAGGATGATCGCCTCGACGAAGGTGTGGACTACCGCCTCCATCGACTGCTCGATGAACTGCGTGGTGTCATAGACCGTGTGGTAGGCCAGCCCCGGCGGGAAGTCGCGCTTCAGCTCCTCCAGCGTGGCGCGCAGCCGCCTGGCGGTGTCGAGGGCATTGGAGCCCGGGCGCTGAAAGACCGGGATGGCGATCGCCTTGTCGGTGTCGAGATAGGCGCTGAGCGTGTAGTCCTGGGCGCCCAGCTCCACCCTGGCGATGTCACGCAGGCGCAGCGGCGCGCCGCCCTCGCCGGTGGCCACGACGATGTCGGAGAACTCCTCCACGCTGCGCAGCCGGCCGAGTGCCTGGATGTTGATCTGGAAGGCGCCGCTCCCGGCGCCGGTGGGCGGCTGGTTCAGCCCGCCCGCCGCCACCTGCACATTGGCGCGGCGCAGTGCCTCCACCACCTCGCCCGGCGTCAGCCCGCGCGCCGCGACCCTGTCGGGATCGAGCCAGATCCGCATGGCGTAGTCGCGCGCGCCGAAGACCTGCACGTCGCCCACGCCATCCAGCCGCGCGAGGCGGTCCTTCACGTTCAGCATGGCGTAGTTGGAGATGTACTGCTCGTCGCGCGAGCCATCGGGCGAGGTGAGGTGGATCACCATCATGATGTCCGGCGAGGCCTTGCGCACGGTGATGCCGAGGCGCCGCACCTCCTCCGGCAGGCGCGGCTCGGCCACCGCCATGCGGTTCTGCACGAGAACCTGCGCCTGATCGACATCGGTGCCCTGGCGGAACACGACGTTGACCGTCAGCCGCCCGTCGCCGGTGGCCTGGGAGGAGACGTAGAGCATGCCCTCCACGCCATTGATCTCCTGCTCGATCGGCGCGGCGACGGTTTCAGCGATCACGGCGGCGGAGGCGCCGGGATAGCTCGCGGCGATGGTGACGGTGGGCGGCGCGATCTCCGGATATTCGCTGATCGGCAGACGGAACCCGGCGATGGCGCCGATCAGCACGATGGCGATGGAGATGACCGAGGCGAAGACCGGCCTCGAGATGAAGAACTGGGCGAAGCGCATGGCGCGGCCCTCCTTCAGCGCGTCTCTGCGAGGCGGGCCGGTGACGGCAAAGGCTCCGCCTCCGCCGTGACCCGGCTGCCCGGCCGCGCGAGATGCAGGCCGGCGATGATCACCTGGTCCCGCTGCTCCAGCCCGTCGCGCACCACGCGCAGCCCTTCCACCACGGGGCCGAGCACCACGGGTTTGGCGACCACCGTGCCGTCCGCGGCGACGGTCATCACCACCCGCCTCGCCTGGTCGGCGGCGATGGCGGCATCGGGCACCATCAGCACCTCTCCCTCGCCGGTTCGCAGGCGCAGGCGGGCAAAGACGCCGGGCGTCAGGAACAGGTCCGGGTTGGCAAGCATGGCGCGGGCCCGGATGGTGCCGGAGCGGGCATCGATGCCGGTGTCCACGAAGTCCAGCCGCCCGCGGCGACCCCAGCCCGTCTCATCGGCCAGGCGCAGCTGCACGGCGGGATCGTCCTCCCCGGCTCCCTGGCGTACCGCGCCGCTGCGGGTGAGGCGGAGATAGTCGGCCTCGCTCATGTCGAAGCTGGCATAGATCGGGTCCAGCGCCACGATGGTGGTCAGCAGCGTGGCGCCGGCCTGCACGAGGTTGCCCGGATCCACCCGGCGGTCGGAGACGCGGCCGGATTGCGGCGCGCGAATCTCGGCCCAGCTCCGCTCCAGCTCGGCCTGGCGCAGCTTCGCGCGCGCATCGGCGATCCCGGCCTCGGCATCCCGCTGCGCGGCGCGGCGGGTGTCGAGCTGGGCCTGGGGCGCGTAGCGGTCGCGCACCAGCGAGGCGGTCCGGTCGATCTCCTGCCGGGCCAGCTCAAGCCGGGCCTCGGCGCGCGCCAGCTCGGCCCGGGCACTGTCGATGGCGATGTCGAAGGGGCGGGGATCGATGGTGAAGAGCAGATCGCCCGCGCGGACGATCTGCCCGTCCTGGAAATGCACCTGGTCCACCTGGCCGGAGATGCGGGCGCGCAGCTCCACCCGGGCGGAAGGCTCCAGGCGGGCGATGTGCTCCTCCCATTCCGTGATGTGGCGCCGCAGGGGCTCGGCGACGGTCACGGCGGGCGGGGCGGGCTGCGCCTGCAGCGGCAGGATGGGGAGGATGAGGGAAAGGGCCAGGGGGGCAAGGGTCTTGCGCTTCAGGGTCGGCATGACCAATCTCCAGAGGCCGGATGATACCGACCGGTTCGTACCATTGATACGAACCGGTCGGTATCATTGCAAGGGCCTTCACCAGAGGCTGTATTCCGGCGAGCAGAAGGAGACCCGATCGTGAGCGATGCCCCGACCACCACGCCGCGTCGCCCCGTGGCCCAGCGTCTGCGCGAGGTGGCGAAGGATCTGTTCTATCGGCAGGGCATCCGGGCGACGGGCGTTGAGGAACTGTGCCGGGTGGCCGGCACGACGAAGATCGGCCTGTACCGGGCCTTCCCTTCGAAGGATGCGCTGGTCGCCTCCATCCTGCGGGACGACTGCCAGGAGATGGCCTGCTGGTACGAGCAGGCGAAGGCCGCCGAGCTGCCGCCACGCGAGCGGCCCGCCGCCTTCCTGGCGCGTGCCGCCGCCGGACTGCGCAGGCCGGGTTTCCGCGGCTGCGCCCTGGGCCTCGCCATCGCCGAATTCCCGGATCCCGAGCACCCCGCCCGCAAGGTCGCTGACGCGCACAAGCGGAAGGTGCGGGACTTCATCCGGCAGATCTGCGCCGAGGCTGGCGCAGCGGAACCGGAGAAGCTGGGCGACTCGGTCCTCCTGCTGATGGAGGGTGCCTCCGCCTCGGCGGCCTATCTCGGCAACGAGGAGGCGGCCAGTTCCCTGGAGCGTGCCGGCCAGATCCTGCTGGCAGCCGCGCTTCCGCCTGCCCGGGAGCCCTGAGCGCAGGTCCGCACAAGCAGTCCGACGGAAGGGGCGGGCCGGCTTTGTTGAGGTGCTGAAAGCCCGCGCGCAGAGCATCGCCCGGAGCCCGGTGCCGGAGTGGGCCGGGTGGCAGGGGCAAGAGGCTTTGCCATGCCTCAGCCAGGCCCCCGAGCGGGTTTCGTCAGGTGCCAAGGTGGGAGGGGAATGAATTCCCCGGCCTCCCACCTTTCCGCTTCGGGTTTCCCAGGCGGACAGCCCGTGCAGCGCGAGCCGGCAAAAAGAAGATTGTCGGTCGGGGCTTTTTCCTACAGCGGCAGACCCTTCACCTTCGCCAGGGCGGCCATGACGCCGCGGATCTCGGCCAGCCCGCGCAGGCGGCCGATCAGCGGATAGCCCGGGAAGGTGCCCTGGCCAATGTCATAGGCGATCTCGTGCCCATGGTCCGGCCGGAAGGGAATGCGCCACTCGTCGCTGCCGGCCTGCTTGCGGCGCTGCTGCTCCTCCAGGAGGATCTGCACGACGGCCACCATATCCGTATCCCCGCTGAGGTGCTCGGCTTCCATGAAGGAGCCGTCGGGTTCCTTCGCCACGTTGCGCAGATGGGCGAACCAGATGCGGTCGGCGAAGCGGCGGGCGATGCGCGGCAGGTCGTTGGCCGGCCCAGCGCCGAGCGAACCGGTGCAAAGCGTCAGGCCATTGGAGGGAGAGTTCACCATCGCGAAGACGGCGGCGATGTCCTCCTCCGTGGAGACGACGCGCGGCAGGCCGAAGAGCGGGCGCGGCGGATCATCCGGGTGGATGCACATCCGCACGCCGGCTTCCTCGGCGGCCGGGATCACCGCGCGCAGAAAGCGCGCCAGGTTCTCGCGCAGCGCCTCGGGCGGGGTCTCGCCGTAGCTCTCCAGGATGGCGCGCAGGCCGGGGATATCATAGCGGTCATAGGCGCCGGGCAGGCCGGCCATGACGTTGGCCAGCAGCTTCGCCTTGTCGCTCTCCGAGGCGGCATCGTACCAGGCCCTGGCGCGCGCCAGCACAGTCTCCGGCACGCCGTCCTCGGCGCCCTTCCGCCGCAGCATGAAGACGTCAAGCGCGACATACTCATGGTAGTTGAAGCGGAGCGAGGTGGCGCCGCCGGGCAAGGGGTGCGCAAGCTCCGTGCGCGTCCAGTCCAGCACCGGCATGAAGTTGTAGCAGACCGTCCTGATGCCGCAGGCCGCGAGGTTGCGCAGCGAGATGCGGTAGTTCTCGAACAGCGGCTCCAGGTCGCCCTTGCCACGGCGGATCGCCTCGTGCACCGGCAGGCTTTCCACCACGCGCCAGTACAGGCCGAGCGAAGGGTCGGCGGTGATGATCGCCTGCCGGGCGCGGATCTCCTCCTCGCTCCAGACGACGCCGTAGGGGATCTGGTGCAGGGCGTTGACAATGCCGCGCGCACCCGTCTGCCGGATATGCGGCAGGGTGACGCGGTCGTCGGGGCCGAACCAACGCCAGGTTTCTTCCATGGTGCTCTCCGCAGGATCGAAAGTCGGGGCGGTCAGGCGGCGAGGCTGGCGCGCGCCATCCGTCAGCAGCCGGGCATAAGCGGTGGTGACGGCCTGCACGAAGGCCGCATTGCGCGGCAGGTCGTCGCCGAAGATGGCGGTGAAGCCGAGCGCCGCACGCACCCGCGCCGCCGGGTCCGCGCCGGCCGTGTCCAGCGCCGCGCTCAGCTTCGCCGCAAGGGGGTCGCGCACGTCGATCGCGTTGCCGCGTTCGTCCACACCGCCGACATAACGGACCCAGCCCGCCACGGTCAGCGCCAGCAGCGGGATGGGGCGGCCCTGCGCCAGCCGCTCGCGCAGCGTGCCAAGCAGGCGCTGCGGCAGCTTCTGCGAGCCGTCCATGGCGATCTGCCAGGTGCGGTGGCGGATCGCCGGGTTGCTGAAGCGCTCCAGCAGCTCGGCGGCATAGGCGGCGAGGTCCACGCCGGGTGGCGGCGGCACCTCGGGGATGATCTCCTCCGCCCAGAGCCGCTGCACGAAAGCGCGGAAGGCCGGGTCGGAGACGGTGTCCACGATGGTCTCGTGCCCGGCGAGGTAGCCGAGATAGGCCAGTGCCGAATGCGCGCCGTTCAGCAGGCGCAGCTTCATGTGCTCGAAGGGCTCGACCTCGGCGACGAGCTGTGCGCCCACCCCCTCCCAGCGCGGGCGCAGCCCGTCCACGAAGCGGTCCTCGATCACCCATTGCCGGAACGGCTCGTGCACCACCGGGGCAGCATCGTAACAGCCGATGGCGCGGGATGCCGCCTCCAGATCCTCCGGCACCATGGCGGGCACGATGCGGTCCACCATGCTGCAGGGGAACTGCACCTCGGCGGCGATCCAGGCCGCCAGATCCGCATCCTGCGCGGCGGCGAAGTCGCGCACCAGCCCGGCCAGCAGGCGGCCGTTCTGCGGCAGGTTGTCGCAGCAGAGCACGGTGAAGGGGCGCAGCCCGCGCTCGCGCCGCAGCCGCAGCGCCTCGACCAGGAAGCCCACCGCCGAGCGCGGGGCCTGGGGCTGCGCGAGGTCGTGGCGGATGTCCGGGTGCTCGCGGTTCAGCCGCCCGCTCGCCGGGTCGTGGCAATAGCCCTTTTCGGTGATGGTCAGGCTGACCACGGCCGCCTCCGGCGCGGCCATGCGTGCCAGGACGACCTGCGGATCCTCCGGCGCCACCAGCACCTCCAGCACGCAGCCGACGACGCGCGCAGCATCACCCGAAGCGTCACGGCTGATGGTGGTGTAGAGGCCGCCCTGCGGCGCCAGCCGGTCGCGCTGGTCCGGCCGCTGCAGGCTGACGCCGACCACGCCCCAGTCCCCACCGGACTTCTGCAGCACGTCCTCGGTGTAGTGGGCGCCATGCGCGCGGAAGAAGGCGCCGAGGCCGAGATGGACGATGCGCGGCCGCAGCGCGGCGCGGTCGTAGCCGGGGCGGGCGACGTCCGCCGGCAGGGCGGCGAGGCGCCCGGGGGCGAGGCGGGGCAGGGTTTCGCTCATCTCGGGCCTCCGCTCAGTTGAAATACAGGCTGGGCAGCCACAGGGAGATCCAGGGCACGTAGGAGACCAGCGCCAGCACCAGCAGGTTGCAGATCAGGAAGGGCACGATGGCGCGGCTGATGGCGCCGAGCGGCACGTTGGCGATGTTGGCCGCGACGAAGAGGCAGACGCCCACCGGCGGCGTGGTCAGGCCGATCATCAGATTCAGCACAACGACGATGGCGAAGTGGATGGGATCGATGCCCACCGCCTGCGCCACCGCCAGCAGCGGCGGGAAGAGGATGATCAGCGCCGCGATCGTCTCCATGAAGGTGCCGACGATCAGCAGCAGCACGTTGACCATCAGCAGGATCAGGTACTTGTTGTCGGTGACCGACAGCATGGCCTGGGCGATGGCCTGCGGGATCTGCTCGCTGGTCAGGATCCAGCCGAAGACGTTGGCGAAGCCGACCAGCAGGATCAGCGCGCCGGAGCCGATGGCGCTCTCCAGCACGATGCCCGGCAGGTCGCGCAGGCCGAAGCCCTTGTAGACGAAGAGGCCCACCACAAAGGCATAGATCGCGGCGACGATCGAGGCTTCGGTGGGGGTGAAGACGCCACCGACGATGCCGTAGAGGATCAGCGCCGTCATCAGCAGCGCCCAGAAGGCGGCACGGGAGGAGCGCAGCACCTCGCCGAAGCCCTGCCAGGTGCCTTTCGGGTAGCCCCGCCTGCGCGAGAGGAGATAGACCGTGAGCATCATGCCGGCGCCGAGCAGCAGCCCGGGCACGGCACCGGCCAGGAACATCTTGCCGACCGAGAGGCCGGTCAGCGTGCCGACGATGATCATCGGCACCGAGGGCGGGATGATCGGGCCGACCGTGGAGGCCGCCGCAGTCACCGCCGCGGCGAAGGGCGCGTCATAGCCGGACTTGCGCATCGCCGGGATCATCACCGCGCCGATCGAGGCGGTCTCGGCGACGGCCGTGCCGGAGATGCCGGCGAAGATCATCGAACCCGTGACGTTGGCGAGGCCGAGCCCGCCGCGAACATGGCCGACCAGGGAGTTGCCGAAGCGCACGATCTGATCGGTGATGCCGCCGCCGTTCATCAGGTTGCCGGCCAGCACGAAGCCAGGGATGCAGAGCAGCACGAAGCTGTCCATTCCGGCATAGGTGAACTGCGCCACCACCGAGAGGTCGATATCGGCGGCATAGAGATAGGCCGTGGAGGCGAGGGCGAGCGCGATGCCGACCGGCACGCCCAGGATGAGGCAGACCGCGAAGGTCCCGAAGAGCAGACCGACAAGCATCAGGTGGTCTCACCATGCGCAGGCGAGCCCTGCTGGCCGAAGCCGAGCAGGCGCACCAAGGAGAAGAAGGCGAGCGCGCCCGGGATCAGCAGCATCACCGCGTAGACCGGCAGCATCGGCACATCCAGCGAGCGCGCCCGCTCGCCGGCGCTGAAGGCCACATAGTCCCAGGCGCCGGGCAGGATGGCCAGCGAGAAGCCGAGGACGACGATGTCCGACAGCCGCTCGGCCACCCGGCGCCCGCGCGGCGGCAGCGGTGCGACGAAGAGGTCCACATTGACCATCTCGCCGCGCAGCACCGCGAGGCCGCAGGAGAAGCCCACGAGGTAGACCAGCGCGAAGCGCGCGACCTCCTCCGTCCAGGGAACGGTGGGCACGCCGGGCACGCGGCCCAGCACCTGGACGACGACGACGCCGACCAGAACGGCAAAGGCGGTCAGCGTGCCGATGCGGCACACCGTCCGCACCGCCAGCAGCACCGCCCCGATGAGAGCGCGCATTGTGTTGTCCTCGAACTGCTGCCACCCCGCGGGCGGAAGGCGGGGACGGCCGAAGCGCGCCCCCGGGCCGGCGGATCAGGCCGTGGCCAGGATCTGCTCGTAGAGCGGGCGGACCTCGTCGGGGAGCGCCGCGGCCACCGCCGGGCGGCCCTTCGCCGCATAGGCCTCCTTGTCCACCTCGGCGAACTTCATGCCCTTCGCCTGCAGTTCCTCGGCCAGCTTCTTCTCATCGGCCAGGAACAGCTCGCGCTCATACTCCTGCGCCAGCTTCGCCGCCTCGGCAATCGCCTTCTGCTGCGCCTCCGGCAGGCGGCCGAGCTTGCGGCTGCCGCCGACCAGATAGATCCAGCTCACCACGTGCTCGGTGCGGTTCAGCACGCTCTGCACCTCGTAGAAGCTCGCCGACTTGATCAGCGCCAGCGGGTTCTCCTGCGCGTCGATGGTGTGGTTCTGCAACGAGGTGAAGACCTCGGAGAAGGCCATCGGCGTCGGCTTGGCGCCGAGCGTGTCCCAGAACTTCACGAAGAGCGGCACGTTCGGCACGCGCAGCTTCAGCCCGTTCAGCTCCTCCGGCTTGGCGATCACGCGGTTGGCCGTGAGGTTGCGCGGGCCCCGGGCGAAGTAGCAGAGCGTGCGCAGCCGGGTCTTGTCCTCGATATTGCCGGCAATGGCCTCGCCGACCTTGCCCTGTACCACCTTGTCGAGATGCGCGACGTCCTTCACCGCATAGGGCACGGCCAGCAGCGCGGCGGAGGGCGCCCAGTTCTGCAGCGACTCACCGGTGATGGTGAAATCCACCGTGCCGAGCTGGATGCCCTTGATCAGGTCGGTTTCCTTGCCAAGCTGCTCGTTCGGGAAGACGCGGATCTCGATGGCGCCGTTGGTTCGCTTCACGACCTCCTCGGCGAACTTCAGGCTGGCCTTGTGCCAGGTGTTGTCCTCGTTCGCGAGGTGGCCGAGCTTCAGCACGGTCTTGGACTGCGCGAGCACCGGCGGCGCGGCGCCCAGCGCCAGGATGGCGGCGAGGCCCTGGGTGGCGCCGCGGCGGGTGATGATGGTCATGGTTCTGGTTCCTCCTCGGGTTCGGTTCAGCCGCCGAAGGCCAGCTGCACCTTCACGGTGCGGCCGGGGTCCTTCTCGATGAGGTCAAAGGCCTCCCGCGCGTCGGCGGCGGCGAAGGTCTGGGTGATCATGGCCTCGGGGCGCAGCTGCCCGCTCTCCAGCCACTGCACGACCTGCGGCAGCAGCTTGCGGTTCAGGCGCGAGCCCACCAGGGTCAGCTCCTTCTTCACGATCTCCTGCTGGCTGATGTTGCAGGGCTCGGGCGAGAAGCCGAGCAGGCCGATGCGGCCGGCGGGGCTGGCGAGGCGGCAGGCCTCCTCCAGCAGCGCCGGCACGCCGGCGGCGTCGATCACCAGGGTCGGGCCGAGGCCGTCGGTCTCGCCCGCCACCGCCTGCGGCACCGGCGTGCTGCGCGAGTTCACCACCACGTCGGCGCCGAAACCGCGGGCGCGTTCCAGCCGCGCGTCATCAATGTCGGCGACGATGCAGCGCGCGCCATGCAACTTCGCCACCTGCAGCACGGTCAGCCCGATCGGGCCGGCGCCATAGACCAGCACGGTGTCATGCGCCTCGATGCCAGTGCGGGAGAGAACATTGGCGGCGATCGAGAAGGGTTCGGCCAGCGCGGCCAGCGCAAAGGGCAGGTCCGAGCGCACCTTCACCGCATTGAGACTGGGTACGGAGAGCCGGTCACGGAAGCCGCCATCACGGTGCACGCCGAAAACTTCAAGGTTGCTGCACACGTTCGGCCGGCCGACGCGGCAGGGATAGCAGTGGCCGCAGCTCACCACCGGGTCCACCACCACATGGTCACCGGCGGCGAGGTCATTCACACCCTCGCCCACCGCCTCCACCGTGCCGGCGAATTCATGGCCGATGATGCGGGGATATTTCGCGAAGGGATTGGTGCCGTGGTAGATGTGCAGGTCGGAGCCGCAGATCCCGGCGCGCTCGACACGCACGACGACCTCGCCCGCCTTCGGCGCGGCCGGCCCGGCCTCGAACAGCTCCAGGACATGTGGCGTTTTCACCGCAATGGCGACCATGCTCTCGTTCCAGCTCCGGGGTGTGATTTCAGGCTTCAGCCGCGCCTGGCGGCCTGCATGCGCGTCATGGCGCGGGCTTTTCGAAGAAATCGGCGTTGACGCGGCTGATCCGCTCGATGGTGGCAAAGACGGTGCGCAGATGCGCGCGCATCGCCGCCTCGGCTCCCTCCGCATCCCCCGCCAGCACGTGGCCGACCAGCGTGGCGTGCTCCTCGACCAGAACCGGCGGCCAGTCGCCGCTCTGCAGGGAAAGGTAGCGAACGCGGTCGAGCTGTGACTTGACGCCCTGGATCACCTCCCAGATGGCCGGTCGCCCGGCGATGCGCACGAGGCAGGCGTGCAGCGCGTCGTCCTGATCGAAGAAGGCATCGGACTCGCCGGCCTCCAGGCTGGCCTGCTGCGCCGCAAGGTTGGTGCGCAGCACCGCCGCATCCGCCTCCGTCAGGTTCTCGGCGGCGAGACGGATGGTGCGACATTCCAGCGTCTCACGGATGAATTGGCTGTCGTAGACGGCGGCGAGACGGATCGGCGCCACATAGGTGCCGACCTGCGGGATGATGGTGACGAAGCCCTCATCAGCCAAGCGGCGCAGCACTTCGCGCACCGGGGTGCGGCTGACGCCGGCACGCTCCGCCAGGGTGGCCTCGGGGATGGATTCGCCGGGGCGCAGCACCCCCGTCAGGATCTGCCGGCGCAGCATGCCGTACAACTCGCGCCCGATCGGGGCGCGACGGTGCAGGCGCAGCTCGGCGGAGACTGGGGGCACGTTTCCTCCGGGACAGGGTTATTTGGCTACTTGTATACTAGTATGCCTTCACCCTCGCAATCCACCCTCTCCGCCCTGTGTACGCCCCCGGGGGCTGCCCTCGCCTGCAACCGCCCCGCACCGCAAGGCGTTTTTCCTTTCCTCCGGATCGCGCGCCGCGCCGCTCAGGCGCGAGGCTGCGGTGCAACAGGAGACGAACGGGATGGTGCATCCGGCATGAGACAGATCCGCGGCTTTCTCGGAGGCTTGACGATGGCGCTGCTCGCCGGCGGCGCGGCGGCGCAGCCCGCTGCGCCCCCCAACACTCCTGGCCCGACCATTCCGGAACGCATCGAGCCGCCGCGCAGCGGCCCCGGCCCGCAGGGCGACAGCGTCATCCCGCCGCCGCCCGGGATTGATCCGCAGATCCATGTGCCCGCGCCGGACCCGCAACCGAACACCACGCCGGTGATTCCGCCGCCTGGCTCGCCGGGCGGCGACCCCCGCGTGCAGCCGCGCTAACGCGATGTCCATTCACGGGCCCGCCCGGCTGCGGTTTCCGGACCGCTTCATCCGCTGACGCCGGGTCCGCCTCATCGAAAGGAAGCCACGCCATGATCCGACAAAGCCCGGCACCGCTCGCGCAGGACCCCACGGCGCCGCCGGGGCCGCCGCGGCCGCAGCCTCCAACGCCCCGCCCGCCCGAACCGGGGCCGGACATTCCGCAGCCGCGCCCGCCGGGGCCCGACATCACCCCCCCCAACCCGGGGGGGCCGATGCCCGGCCCAGGGCCGGACATCCCACAGCCGCGCCCGCCCGGCCCTGACATCCCGCCGCCCGAGCCGGGCATTCCGAGCCCCGCGCCGGGTCCCGACGTGCCGCCGCTGGCGCCGCCCAGCCCGCAGGAATTGCCGCCGCCCGTCGCCTGACGGCGCGCCGCGTCTCCCGTTCCTCCCCCCACAAGCAGAAAAAGATGGGTAGCTCGGGGGGAACGCCTTCCCCCCGCTCTTTCTCATCCCGCCTGGATCTTGGCGTTGCGAATGAGTTCACCCCAGCGCTCCCAGTCCTTCCGGATCGTCGCCTGGAAGGCTTCGCGCGTACCGATCAGGTTCTCGATCCCGCTCTCGGTGAAGCGCCGGTCCAGTTCCTCGTCCTTGGCGAGCGCCAGCAGCGCCTTGCTCCAGGCGGAGACAACCTCCGGCGGCATCCCCTGTGGGCCGGCCATGCCAAACCAGTTGGAGAACTGGAATTCCGGCAGGTAGCTGGACATCAGCGGCACGTCCGGAAAGAGCGGGCTGGCGCGCATCGAACCGAAGGCCAGCGGCTTCAGCGCACCCTCGCGGATGAAGCCGATCAACTCGGGCAGGTTGCCGAACATCATGTCGCAGCGCCCGCCGGTGATGTCGAGGATGGCGGCGGGCCCACCGCGGTAGGGCACATGCAGCATCTCCACGCCCGCGAGATGCATGAACAACTCGCCCGCCAGGTGGTGCGTGGTGCCGATGCCGGCGGATCCGAAGGTGAGCTGGCCCGGATGCTTCTTCGCATGAGCGATCAGCGCCGGCACATCCTTGAAGGGCGCCTTCGAGGACACCACGAGCGTGTTGTAGACGCCGCCGAGGTTGGCGAGCGGGAACAGCTCCTTGGTGGTGTCGATGGTCATCACCTGGCCGGGCAGCTGCGGCATGATGGTCTGCATGGCCAGGGAGTTCTGGAACACCGTGTAGCCGTCGGGCGCCGACCTCGCCACCGCCTCGGCGCCGATCAGGCCGGAGGCGCCGGTGCGGTTCTCCACCACGATATTCTGCCCCATGATCGGCCCCAGACGCTCTGCGACGATGCGGCAGATGATGTCGGTGGTACCGCCGGGCAGATAGCCGCAGACGAAGCGGATCGAGCGGCTGGGGAAACGTTCCGCCGCCCGCGCACGGCCGATGAGTGGCGCCGCGAGCAGGCCTGTGGTGACGAGCCGGCGAGAAATCATGCGCATCCTCCCTTGCGGCCGGCCGGGGTTCCGGTGCGCCACGCGCGGCGTCACCGGGCGGCGCCGGCCGGGCTGGGGGGATGGCATGCATCGGCGCGCATGCCTCGCGCGAATGCGCGCCGCCTGCCTCCTGCGATGGCGGACGCTGTCCCCTCGGCCCCGCCGGAACCCAGGGCAGCAGGCCTTGTCGTTGTGGCGGTGACGCTATCGGCGACGGTCCATCACGGCAAATCGTGAGGCATGATCAAGCTTATCAGGGAGCGCGATGCCCTGTGGCCGGCGGGAAGAGCACGTCGGGGTTCATCAGCCCCTCCGGGTCGAGCGCCGCGCGGATGCGCCGCATTGTCTCCAGCTCGGCGCCGCCGCGCCACTTCGCCATCGTCTTCACCTTGATGCGGCCGACACCATGCTCCGCGGAGAAGGAACCGCCCAGTGAGCCGGTGATCTCGTTCACCGCATTCATCACCGCCTCCGCATGCGCCATGAAGGCCTCGGCCGAGAGATGCGGGGGCTGCTGCAGGTTCATGTGGATGTTGCCGTCGCCGAGATGGCCGATGGCCACCGGCTCGGCACCCGGCACGATGGCCGGCATGGCCTCGAAGCAGCGGCGGATCAGCTCCGGCACGCGGGAGACGGGCACGGAGACGTCGCTCTTGATGCTGGCGCCGGCGCGACGCTGCGCCTCCGGCGTCTCTTCGCGCAGGCGCCAGATCGCCTGGCGCTGCGCCTCGCTCTCGGCGACCACCGCATCCGTCACCTCGCCGGCGTCCAGCGCCTCCTCCAGCACGGCTTCCAGAAACCCGCGCAGCCCGGCCTGCGGGTGGGATGCGGCGAGATCGATCAGCACGTAGTGCGGCGCAGGGCCCGCGAGCGGCAGGCTGGTGCCCTCGATCCGTTCCAGCACCAGCCGCATGGCGGAGCCGCTGATGTATTCAAAGGCGCGCAAGGCCGTCTCGTCGCGGTCGCGGAAGCGGCGGAACAGGGCGAGCGCCGCCTCCGGTGCCTCGACGGCGCAGAGCGCCAGCGCCTTGTCGCGCACTGGCGGGAAGAGGCGCAGCACGGCGGCGGTGATGAAGCCGAGCGTACCCTCGGCGCCGATGAAGAGCTGGCGCAGCGCGTAGCCCGTGTTGTCCTTGCGCAGCCGGCGCAGCGCATCGATCACCCGGCCGTCCGGCAGCACCACCTCCAGGCCCAGCGTCAGCTCGCGCGCATTGCCGTAGCGCACGGTGGTATTGCCGCCGGCATTGGTGGAGAGCATGCCGCCCACCATCGCCGTGCCGTCGCCGCCAAAGGCCAGCGGGAACTGGCAGCCGGCCTCCACCGCGAGGTCCTGCACGGTGCGCACCACCATGCCGGCCTCCACGGTCATGGTCATGTCCACCGGGTCGAGCGCGCGCAGCCGGTTCATCCGCGCCAGCGAGACCACCACCTGCCGGCCCGAGGCATCGGGCACCGAGCCGCCGGACATGGAGGTGTTGCCGCCCTGCGGCACCATCGGCACGCCTGCCGCATGGCACAGCGCCACCGCCGCGGCGAGTTCCACCGTGCTGGCCGGGCGCAGCACGCAGGGCGTCCGGCCATGATAGAGCCCGCGCCAGTCGCTGAGATGCGGCACGATGTCGCCCGCCTCCTCCACCATGCCTTTGGGGCCGAGCCGCGCGCGCAGTTGCTCCCGCAGGCCCGTCGGCAGGCCATCTTCAGCGCTCATGGATGGGTCTCTCCTCCCTTGGGCGACGCCGCTTCACCCGGCACCAGATGTTTTGCGAGATTCTGCAATTCCTCGCGCAGCAGCTCGATGAAGCGATGCCCGGCCGGCCGCAGCGGGCGGCGCACGCCATAGGCGCAGACCAGCCGCCGCCGCAGCCCGGGCATCGCCACCCGCCAGGAGCGCAGCCGGCCGGCGCGCAGCCCTTCGCTCAATGCGGTGGCCGGCAGCAGGGTGAACCAGCCCGGCTCCGCCACCAGCTGGCCGATGGCGCCCAGCGCGTCCACCTCCAGGCGGATGGCGAGGCCGAGCTTCTCCCGTTCCAGCGCGCGGTCGATGGTGACGCGCAGCCCGTGCCGCTTGGTCGGCAGCACCAGGCGCAGCTCCTGCAGCGCGTGCGGCGGCAGCGGCCCCTCGCCGAGCGCGGTGCCGGCGGCGCCGATCAGCAGGAAGGGCTCGTCGATCAGCGGCAGGCTCTGCAGCTCGGGATCCTCGGCGATATCGTTGACCACGGCGAAGTCGAGCAGCCCGGCGCGCACCCAGTCATAGAGCAGGGTGCTGTAGCCCTCGAAGGCGGTGATCTCGGCATCCGGGAAGCGGGCGATGAAGCGCGCCATGGAGGAGGCCAGCACGCTGTCCGCCGCGGTGGAGACGAAGCCTGCCGCCAGCCGTCCGGTGCCGCCTGGCCCGCGCCGCGCCAGCTTGCTCTGCGCCTCGCGGAAGCTGGCCAGCACGGGGGCGAAAAGCTCGTAGGCGCGATGCCCGTCCGGCGTCGGGCGCATCCCCTGGGGGCTGCGCTCGAAAAGCTTCTGGTCCAGCTCCGTCTCCAGCCGGGCGATGCGCATGGAGAGCGCCGGCTGCACGATGTTGAGCCGGCGGGCCGCGCGCGTCACCGAGCCTTCCTCGTAGAGGCAGAGGAAGCATTCGAGCTGCCGCAGGTCCATGCTGGCATCGAGGCTCTTGCTCGGCGGGGTCATCTCGGTTGGTGATCGCCCTATCAGGAATCCATATTTCTCCATGATAACGCGCCCTCCTAGGCTCCGGGTCAAGGCCGAAGCGCAGTGGCCGTGGAGGAGGAGACCCCGATGTCCGCCAGCGAGGCGCCCGTCACGGCCCCATGCCGCAGCCTGCGCGACTGGATCGACCGGCTGGCGCGGAGCGGCCGCCTCGCCATCGCCGAGCCCGGCCGGGCACTGCGCTTCGAGCTGGCAGGCATCGCCAACCGGCTGGACGGGCGGCAGGCCAGCCTCTTTCCCCATCCGGACGGCCATCCCGGCAGTGTCGTCTCCGGCCTCACCTCGGACCGCGGCTGGATGGCGGAGGCGATGGGCGTCGCCCCCTCGGCCCTGCTGGCGCGCTTCCAGGCCGCCGCCGCCAGTCCCCTGCCCTGGCGCGAGGTTTCGCCCTCGGAGGCGCCGGCCCAGCAGGTGGTGCATACAAGCGGCATCGACCTCCAGGCCCTGCTGCCGATCCCCACGCACAACGAGCATGACAGCGGCGCCTACATCACCGCCGGGCTGCTGATCGCGCGCAACCCGCGCACCGGCGTGCAGAACGTTTCCATCCACCGGCTGCAGGTGAGCGGGCCGGACCGGCTCGGCGTGCTGCTGCTGCCGCGCCACGCCATGGCCTATCTGCAGATGGCCGAGGAGGCGGAGGCCGACCTGGAGGTGGCCATCGCCATCGGGGTGGACCCGCTGACGCTGCTGGCCTCCCAGGCCATCGCGCCGCTCGACCAGGACGAGCTGGAGATCGCCGGCGCGCTGCACGGTGCGCCGCTGCCCGTCGTGCGCTGCCGCAGCAACCGCGTGCGCGTGCCGGCCGAGGCGGAGATCGTCATCGAGGGGCGGGTGCTGCGCGAGGCGCGCGAACCGGAAGGCCCCTTCGGCGAGTTCCCGCAATACTACGGCGAGCGCGCGCCGCGCCACGTCATCCAGGTGGAGGCCGTCACCCACCGGCGGAACCCGCTCTTCCACACCATCGTCGGCGGCGGGCTGGAGCACCTGCTGCTCGGCGGCATCCCGCGCGAGGCGACGCTGCTGAGCCACCTGCAACGCTCCTTCCCCCATGTGCGGGACGTGCATCTCTCGAAGGGCGGCGTCTGCCGCTACCACCTGCATGTCCAGCTCGACAAGCGCAGCGAGGGCGAGGCGAAGAACGTCATCCTGGGCGCCTTCGGCGGGCACTACGACATCAAGCAGGTGGTGGTGGTGGACACGGACGTGGACATCCACGATCCGCGCGAGGTCGAGTGGGCCATCGCCACGCGCTTCCAGGCCGATCGCGACCTCGTCGTCATCCGCGAGGCGCAGGGCTCCAAGCTTGACCCCTCCACCCGGGACGGGCTGGGCGCCAAGATGGGGCTGGACGCCACCGTGCCGCTCGACGCGCCGCCCATGCGCTTCACCCGCATCGCCGTGCCGGGGGAGCGCGAGATCGAGCTCGGCGCGGTGCTGCAACGGACCGATCCGGCGCGCTGGACAGCGCAGCTCGGCGGCTGATCATCGCCCGTGGCAACAACCGAGGAAACGGGCATGAACGCCGTCACCGACAGCACTCCGCAGAGCGCCGCCGACCTTTTCCTGCAGCAGCTTGCCGCCAGCGGCGTGCGCTACTTCTTCGCCAATGGCGGCACCGACTTCCCGCCCATCGCCGAGGCCTTCGCCCGCGCCGCCGGCAGCAACCGCCCGGTGCCGAAGCCGATGGTGGTGACGCATGAGAACGCCGCCGTCGCCATGGCGCATGGCGTCTACATGGTCACCGGCCAGCCGCAGGCGGTGATGCTGCACGTCAATGTCGGCACCGCCAATGCCATCAACGCGCTGCTCGATGCCGGGCGCGACCAGACGCCGGTGCTGCTCTTCGCCGGCAAGACGCCCTATTCCGAGGGTGGCCGGCACGGTGCCCGCACGCGCTACATCCACTGGGCGCAGGAGATGTTCGACCAGGCCGGCATGCTGCGCGAGGCGGTGAAATGGGACGGCGAGCTGCGCCTGCCCGAGCAGGCCGCCGACCTGGTGGCGCGCGCCGCGCAGGTGGCGATGACCTCGCCGCGCGGCCCGGTCTATGCCACCCTGCCGCGCGACATCCTGGCCGCCCCCGCTGGCAGCGCCCTCGTGGAGGCCGGCACCCGCCGCCCGCCCAGCCTGCCGCACCCGGACCCCACCGCCCTGGCGGAGGCCGCGCGCTGGATCGCCGCCGCCGAGCGGCCGATGATCGTCACCGCCAGCGCCGGGCGCAGGGCGGAGGGTTTCGCCGCCCTCGCCGAGCTGGCCGAACGCTTCGCCATTCCCGTCGTGGAATTCCATCCCCGCTTCGCCAACCTGCCCGGCGACCATCCCATGCATTTCGGCTTCCAGCCGCGCCCGCTGCTGGAGGAGGCCGACCTCGTGCTGGTGGTGGAATGCGATGTGCCCTGGATCCCGCACCAGGAAGCGCCACCCGAGACCTGCCGTGTGGTGCATCTGGGCGAGGACCCGGCCTTCCAGCGCTACCCCATGCGCAGCTTCCGCATGGACCTCGCCATCACCGCCGAGGTGGGCGCCGGGCTGCGCGGCCTGATCGCGGCGCTGGAGGCCGCGGCGCCGGAGCCGGCGCGGCTCGATGCCCGCCGGGCGGCGCTCACCGCGCGTGCCGCCCGGCGCGAGGCCGCCCGCGCCCCAGCCCGCCCGCCCGAGGGCGCCATCACCCCGGAATGGATCAGCCGCTGCATCGCCGAGGCGGTGGATGACGAGGCCATCATCGTCAACGAATACCCGCTGCGGCAGGAGCACTGCCTGCGCCGCAGGCCCGGCACCTATTTCGGGCTGAGCCCGGCCGGGGGCCTCGGCTGGGGCTTCGGTGCCGCGCTGGGCGCCAAGCTGGCGGCCCCGGAGCGCACCGTCGTCGCCACGCTGGGCGACGGCGCCTATGTCTTCGCCAACCCGACCGCCTGCCACTGGGTGGCGCAGGCGCATGGCCTGCCGGTGCTGACCGTGGTGTTCAACAACGCGCTCTACGGCGCGGTGCGCAATTCCACCCTCGCCATGTACCGCGACGGGCTGGCGGCGCGTGACGGCGGGCGCATCCTGGCCGAGCTTGGCCCCTCCCCCGCCTTCGAGAAGCTCGCCGAGGCCAGCGGCGGCCATGGTGAGCGCGTCGAGCAGGCCGCCGAGCTGCCCTCCGCCCTGCGCCGCGCCCTGGCGGCGCTGGCCGAGGGCCGGCAGGCGCTGCTCAACGTCGTCTGCGAGTACTGAGGCGATGGCGGGCGCGGCGCAGAGCTGGGGCAGCGGCGGGCTGGATGGTCGCGCGGCAGAGCTGCGCCGCCGCTATCCCTGCGTGGCCGACCTGGAGCAACTGGCGCGTCGCCGCATACCGCGCTTTGCCTATGACTTCGTCGCCGGCGGCGTCGGCGGCGACCACGGCCTGCGCCGCAACCGTGCGGCGCTGGACGCGGTGCAACTGGTGCCGCGCTACGGGCGCGACGTCACGCGGATCGAGACCGGCGTCACGCTGTTCGGCCGCGACTATGCCCTGCCGGTCGGCGTGGCGCCGATGGGGCTCGCCGGCCTCGCCTGGCCGGGCATCGACGAGATCCTCGCCGCCGCCGCGCAGCGCGCCCGCATTCCCTATGTCAGCTCCACCGTGGCGAACGCGCCGATCGAGCGGCTGGCGGCGCTGGCGCCGGACGTCTTCTGGTTCCAGCTCTACGGCCTGCCCGGCGACGACCACGCCGTCTCGCTGGAGCTGGTGCGGCGGGCGGAGCGGGCCGGCGCGCATGTGCTGGTGCTGACCATGGACGTGCCGGCGCGGCAGAAGCGCGAGGGCGATGTGCGCAACGGCCTCGCCGTGCCCTTCCGCCCGCGCCTGCGCACGGTGCTGGACGTGCTGCGTGCGCCGCGCTGGGGGCTGGAGGTGCTGCGCCGCGGCCAGCCACGCTTCGAGAACTTCTGTTCGTATGTCCCGGCGCCGGCCAGCACGGCGTCGCTGGCCGGCTACACCTACCACAAGATGGCCGGGCCGCTGACCTGGGAGGCGGTGGCCCGCCTCCGCGAGGCCTGGCCGCGCGCACTGGTGGTCAAGGGCATCCTGCACCCGGAGGATGCCGAGCGCGCCGTGCGGCTGGGCGTGGATGGCGTGCTGGTCTCCAACCATGGCGGGCGGCAGTCGGACGCGGCGCCGGCCAGCATCGACGCGCTGCCGGCCATCGCCGCCCGGGTCGCCGGACGCGCCACGCTGCTGCTGGACAGCGGCGTGCGCTGCGGGCTCGACGTGCTGCGCGCCCTGGCGCTGGGCGCCGATGCCGTGCTGGCCGGACGCGCCTTCCTCTATGGCGGCGCGGCGCTCGGCGCGCCGGGGGCAGACCATGTGGCCGCGCTGTTCCGCGAGGAGATCCGCGGCGCCATGGCGCTGGGCGGCGTCACCGAGCCGGCGGCGCTGCGCGAGACGCTGGCGCTGCACCCCGGCGCCATCCGCTTCCCCGCCGCGCCACGCCCGGCGCTGGCCGAGACGGCCTGAGGCGCACATGCCCGACACCACCGCAGAAGCCGCCGGCTGGACCGGCCGATCCCTGCCCCGCGTGGAGGATGCCGCGCTGCTCACCGGGCGCGGCCGCTACATCGACGACCTCGGCACCCCGCCCGGCACGCTGCACGCCGCCATCCTGCGCTCCGGCCATGGCCATGCGCGGATCGAGAGCATCGACACCAGCAAGGCACGCGCCCTGCCCGGCGTCGCGGCGGTGCTGACCGGCGCCGAGATCCAGGCGATGACCGCCAGCCTGGTGGTCGGCGTGAGGGCGCCCGTCGAGTGCTGGCCGATCGCCACCGACCGGCTGCGCTACATGGGCGAGCCGGTCGCGGTGGTGGTGGCGGTTGACCGCTACGTGGCCGAGGATGCGCTGGACCTGATCGAGTTGCGCGTCACGCCGCTGCCGCCGGTGCTCGACCCCCTGGCCGCGCTGGCGGCGGAGGCCCCGGTGCTGCATGAGGGGCTGGGCGGCAACCTCGCCAGCGACCGGCGCTTCCGCTACGGCGATCCCGAGGCCGCCTTCGCCGCCGCGCCACACCGCATCGGCATCGCGATCGCCTATCCCCGCAACGCCTGCACGCCGATCGAGACCTATGGCGTGCTGGCGCAGTACGACGCGGCCGAGAGCGGCTACGACATCCTCGCCAACTTCCAGGGCCCCTTCAGCATTCATGCGGTGATCGCGCGCGCGCTGAAGGTGCCGGGCAACCGGCTGCGGCTGCGCACGCCGCCCGATTCCGGCGGCAGCTTCGGCGTCAAGCAGGGCGTGTTTCCCTACATGGTGCTGATGGCCGCCGCCGCGCGCGCCACCGGCCGCCCGGTGAAATGGGTGGAGGACCGGCTGGAGCATCTTGCCGCCTCCTCCTGCGCCACCAACCGCGTCACCCGGCTGGAGGCGGCGGTGGAGGCGGATGGCCGCGTCACCGCGCTGGACTGGGACCAGGTCGAGGATTGCGGCGCTCATCTGCGCGCGCCGGAGCCCGCCACGCTCTACCGCATGCACGGCAACATGACGGGGGCCTATGCCATCCGCCACGTCGCCCTGCGCAACCGCGTGGTGCTGACCAACAAGGCGCCCACCGGGCTCAACCGGGGCTTTGGCGGGCCGCAGGTCTATTTCGCGCTGGAGCGGCTGATGCAGCGCATCGCCGTCACGCTCGGGCTCGATCCGCTGGCGGTGATCCGCCGCAACCTTGTCCCCGCCGAAGCCTTCCCCTACCGCACCGCGACGGGCGCGCTGCTGGATTCCGGGGACTACGCCACCGCCATGGAGCGCGCCCTGCGCGAGGGCGGGCATGACGCGCTGCTGCGCCGGCGCGAGGCCGCGCGCGCGGCGGGAAAGCACTACGGCATCGGCTACGCGGCGGTGGTGGAGCCCTCGGTCTCCAACATGGGCTACATCTCCACCGTGCTGACGCCTGCCGAGCGCCGCCGCGCCGGGCCGAAGAACGGCGCCCAGGCCACCGCGACGGTCAGCGCCGATCCGCTGGGCGGCATCACCGTGCAGGTGGCCTCGGTGCCGCAGGGCCAGGGCCACCGCACCGTGCTGGCGCAGGTGGTGGCCGACGCGCTCGGGCTGCGGCCGCAGGATGTGCGCGTCGTCACCGAGTTGGACACGGCGCGGGATGCCTGGTCCATCGCCTCGGGCAACTATGCCAGCCGCTTCGCCCCCGCCGTGGCCGGCGCGGCGCAGATCGCCGCCACGCGCCTGCGGGACAAGCTGGCGCGCATCGCCGCCACGCAGATGAACCTGCCGGCCGGGGCGCTGGAGTTCGCGGAAGGGAAGATCCGCGCGCGCGGCAACCCGGAGAACGCGCTGCCCTTCGCCCGCGTCGCCTCGGCCAGCCATTGGGCGCCGGGCACGCTGCCCGAGGGGCTGGAGCACGGCATCCGCGAGACCGCCTTCTGGACCCCGCCGGAACTGACCGCGCCCAACGAGGCGGACGAGGTGAACTCCTCGCTCTGCCACGGCTTCATCTTCGATTTCTGCGGTGTCGAGATCGACCCGGAGACTCTGGCCATCCGCGTGGACCGCTACGTCACCATGCATGACTGCGGGCGCATCCTGCATCCCGGCATGGTGGAGGGGCAGGTCAGCGGCGGCTTCGCTCACGCGCTGGGCGCCGCGCTCTACGAGGAGCACCGCTACGCCGGCGACGGCAGCCTGGAGACCGGCACCTTCGCCGACTACCTCGTACCCACGCCGACGGAAATGCCTGAGTTGGTGATCCTGCATCACGAGACGCCCTCGCCTTTCACGCCGCTCGGCGCCAAGGGCGTCGGTGAGGGCAACTGCATGTCCACGCCGGCCTGTATCGGCAATGCGGTGGCCGACGCGCTGGGGCTGGCCGACGTCACCCTGCCTGTCACGCCCTCCCGCCTCGCCGCGCACCTGCTGCCGGCCGAGGCGCCGCCCGCCGGCCGCGCCGCGCGCCCGGCGGCGAAGCCCGGCGAGCGCGGCCTGTTCGGCGAGGGCATGGCCGAGGTGGCGGCGCCCCCCGAGAAGCTCTGGGCCATCCTCTTCGACCCGGAGACGCTGCGCGCCATCGTCCCCGGCGCGCACAGCGTGGAGCGCGTGAGCGACACGCATTTCCGCGCCGAGGTGACGCTGGGCGTCGGTCCGGTGAAGGGGCGCTACACCGTCGCGCTGGAACTGCTGGACCCCGAGCCGCCGCGCGCCGTGACGCTGCGTGGCACGGCGGAGGGCGCGCTCGGCGGCGGCGGCGGCGAGGGGCACGTCACGCTGGAGCCGCTGCCGGATGGCGGGACGCGCATCGCCTATCGCTACGAGGCGGCGGTGGGCGGCAAGGTCGCGGCGATCGGCGGGCGGCTGCTGGACGGCGCGGCGCGGGTGGTGATCGGCCAGTTCTTCGCCGCACTGGCGCGCCATGCGGCGGGCGGCGCGGCACCGGCGCGGCGCGGGTTCCGGGCCTGGTTGCGGCGCCTGCTGGGGTGGCGCGCATGAAGCCCGCCGCCTTCGACTATCTGCGCGCCGCCACGCAGGAGGAGGCGCTGGAGGCGCTGGCCCGCGCCGGCGGGGAGGCGCGCATCCTGGCCGGCGGGCAGTCGCTGCTGCCGATGCTGAACATGCGCCTGGCCCGGCCGCGCGTACTGGTGGACATCATGCGCATCCCCGGCCTGGACGGCGTCGCCGTGGAGAAGGGCAGCCTCCGCATCGGCGCCGCGGCGCGGCAGGCGGCGCTGCTGGCGCGCCCCGGGCTCGCCGCCGAGCAGCCGCTGCTGGCCGAGGCCATGCCCTGGATCGGCCATGCCCAAACCCGCAGCCGCGGCACGCTCTGCGGCTCCATCGCCCATGCCGACCCCAGCGCGGAACTGCCGCTGCTGCTGCTGGCGCTGGAGGGCGAGGTGGCGCTGCGCTCGCGCCGCCGCGCCCGGCGCGTCGCGGCGCAGGACTTCTTCACCGGCCTGATGAGCACCGCGCGCGAGGAGGACGAGATGATCGAGGCCATCCACATCCCGCTCGCCCACCCGGGCGAGGGCCATGCCTTCGCCGAGATCGGCCGGCGGCACGGCGACTTCGCCATCATCGCCTGCGCCGCGCGGGTGCGGGAGGGCGCGGTGCGGCTGGCGGTGGGTGGGGTGGCCGACCGGCCCGTGGCCCGCGCCATGCCCGGCCTGGACAGCCCGGAGCTGGACGCGGCGCTGGAAGCGCTGGGCTGGGAGCTGGAGGCGCGGGACGACCTGCACGCCTCCGCCGCCTATCGCCGCGCCATGCTGCGGCGCCTCGGGCGCGCCGTCATTGCCCGCGCCGCCGCGGAGGTGCGCTGACATGCCACTCCTCCCAGCCGGGCGGCGCCACCGCGTCGCCTTCATCCTGAACGGCGTGGCGGTGGAGGCGGATTGCGAGCCGCGCGCGCTGCTCTCCGACGTGCTGCGCCACAGCCTTGCCGCGACGGGCACGCATGTCGGCTGCGAGCACGGCGTCTGCGGCGCCTGCACCGTGCAGATCGATGGCGTGCCGGCGCGCGCCTGCCTGACGCTGGCGGTGCAGGTGGAAGGCGCGGCGCTGCGCACGGTGGAAGGGCTCGGCACGCCTGACCGCCTTTCCATCCTGCAGCAATGCTTCCGCGAGGAGCACGGGCTGCAATGCGGCTTCTGCACGCCGGGCATCCTGATGAGCCTGGACGCGCTGCTGCGCGAGAACCCCTCCCCCAGCGAGCAGGACCTCAAGGAAAACCTTTCCGGCCATCTCTGCCGCTGCACCGGCTACGCCCCCATCCTGCGCGCCGCGCGGCGCGCGGCCGAACGCCTGAAGGACGCGGAGCATGCTTGACCTCGGCACCAGCCTGATCGCCAGTGTCACGCGCGATCCCGGCGCGCTCGCCATCGTGGATGGCCCGACCCGCCTGAGCTACGGCGCCTGGTACCGGCAGGTTTCGGCACTGGTCGCGGCGCTGGACCGGCTCGGACTGCGGCACGGCGATCGCCTGCTGACGCTGTTGCAGAACCGCTGGGAGGCGGCGACGCTGCACTGGGCCTGCCAGCTCACGGGCGTGATCCTGACGCCGCTGAACTGGCGCGCCACCGCCGACGACGTCGCCTACTGTCTGCGCGACGCCGAGATCCGTGCCGTTATCTTCGAGGATGTCTCGGCGGCCGCCGTCCGTGCGGCGGAGGGCGCGCCGGCGGTGCCGCGCATCACCCTCGGCACGGCGCTGCCGGGCGAGCTGGCCTTCGCCGAGCTCCAGGACGCCAGCGCCCCCGACGCCACGCCGCGCGCGGGCGCCGAGGACTGGTCGCTGATGCTCTACACCTCCGGCACCACTTCGCGCCCCAAGGGCGTGCCGCGCCGGCACCGGGCGGAGCGCGCCGCTGCCATCGCGCATGTGGCGCAGAACCTCTATCGCCGCGGCGAGCGCACCCTTGGCGTCATGCCGCTCTACCACACCATGGGCGTGCGCTCGCTGCTCGCCATGGCGCTGCTCAACGGCGCCTTCATCTGCCTGCCGCGCTTCGACGTCGCCACCGCGCTGGCGCTGATCGAGGCCGAGCGCATCACCAACCTCTATCTGGTGCCGACGCTCTACCACGACATGCTGGCGCATCCGCGTTTTGCGCAGACCGACATCTCCTCGGTGCGCAAGCTCGGCTTCGCCGGCGCCTCGATGACCGACGGGCTGCTGAAGCGCTTGCAGGAGGCGTTCAAACCCGAGCTGTTCGTCAACCACTACGGCAGTTCGGAGGTCTATACCTGCGCCATCGACCAGGACGCGCCGCGCAAGCCCGGCAGCGCCGGCCGCGCCGGGTTGAACCAGAACCTGCGCGTGGTGAAGCTGGGCGCCCTCTCGCCCGACGAGACCGCCGCGCCCGGCGAGGAAGGCGAGATCGCCGCGCTGTTGGCCGGCGACGAGGCCTTCGAGGGCTACTGGCGCCGCCCGGACGCCGATGCCAAGGCGCTGCGCCAGGGCTGGTACATGACCGGCGACACCGGCTTTTTCGACGCTGAGGGCGATCTCTTCGTCACCGGCCGGGTGGACGACATGATCATCACCGGCGGCGAGAACGTCTCGCCGGTCGAGGTGGAGAGCTGCCTCTCGCTGCACCCTGCCGTCGCCGAGGTCGCCGTGGTCGGCCTGCCGGACGAGCGCTGGGGCAAGGTGGTCACCGCCTTCATCCGCTGCGCCGCGCCGGTCGATTCCGCCGAGCTGGACCGGCACTGCCGCGAATCCGGCCTCGCCAACTTCAAGCGCCCGCGCGCCTTCGTCCTCGTCGAGACACTGCCGCGATCGCCAGTCGGCAAGCTGCTGCGCCGCAAGCTGACGGAGGGCGACTACACGCCCGCCGGCGCCCCGAACCCCGCCGCAAAGGAACCCACCGCATGAGCGCGACCGATCCCCGCCTCACCGATCTCGACGGCTTCCGTGTCGTGATCGATGGTCCGCGCGCCGACATCATCCTCGACCGGCCGCCCTACAACACCATCTCCATGCCGCAGCGCGACCAGCTCCGCCACGCCTTCGAGGCGCTGGACGAGAACGCGACGGTGCGCATCATCGTCCTGCGCGCCCTCGGCAAGCATTTCTCTTCCGGCGGCTACATCAAGGGCTTCATGGAGGCCTCGCCGGAGCATGTCTCGAAGCTCGCCTGGAACATCGCCGCGCCGGCGCGCTGCTCGAAGCCGGTGATCGTCGCCAACCGCGGCTACACCTTCGGCGTCGGCTTCGAAATCTCGCTGGCCTGCGATTTCCGCCTGGTCTCCGAGACCTGCGAATATGCCCTGCCGGAGCAGAAGCTCGGGCAGATTCCGGGTTCCGGCGGCTCGGCGCGGCTGCAGAAGATCGTCGGCATCACCCGCACCAAGGACATCGTCATGCGCTCGCGCCGCATCAGGGCGCAGCAGGCGCTGGACTGGGGCATTGCCACCGATCTGGTACCAGACGGCGAGTTGGAGGCTGCGACGGACGCGCTGGTGGCTGAGCTGCTGGAATTCTCCCCTCTCGCCCAGCGCACCGCCAAGAAGCTGCTGAACGATACCGAGGACGCCAGCCTCGCCACCGCCATCGAGCTGGAGGGGCATTGCTACTCGCGCCTGCGCACCTCGGAGGACTTTGCCGAGGGTGTTGCCGCCTTCCACGAGAAGCGCGCGCCGCGCTTCATCGGCCGCTGACGGCCGCCGCGGCGATGCGGGCCAGTTCCGGCGCATCCTGGCCCAGGGCTGCGGCCATGTTGGCATGTGCCAGCGCCGGTCCAGCCTCGCCCGCCGGCATCGCCGGGACGGCCTGGAACAGCAGCGCAGCCTCCACCTGCTCCGCCCGCAGTTCCTGCTCGGCCACCGCCGCGCGCAGGCTGGCGACGGGCGGCTCCGCCAGCAGCGGGGAGGCCTTGAGGGCGCGGCGCACGCTGCGCAGCGGCAGCACCGCTGCCCCGCGCCAGGGCGCCACCCGCATTGCCAGCCGCGCGGCATCCTCCGGCCTTAGCGCCACCCCGCGCCGCATCCCCAGCCAGGCCGCGCAGAGCAGCAGCAGCACATCGGCCGCCGCGCGCTCCTGCAAGGCCAGGCAGTCCCGTGCCACACCGGGCTGTGCGTACAGCGTCAGGCAGAAGCGCCAGAACGCATTCTCCAGGTCGAGCGGGGCCTCCATGCCCCCATCCTGCCGCATCCCGCCCGGAAAGGCGCCATGAAAAGCAGCAGCGCCGAACCGCGCCTCATCATCGGCATCACCGGTGCCTCCGGCGCCATCTACGGCGTCCGCCTGCTGCAATTGCTGCGCGAGACGCCGGTGCGCACGCATCTCGTGCTCTCTCCGGCCGCGCTCATCACCCTGGCGCAGGAAACCCGCTTCAAGCAGGCCGATGTCGAAGCGCTGGCGGATGTGGTGCATCCCTACAACGACATCGGCGCCGCCTGCGCCAGCGGCTCCTTCCGCACGCTCGGCATGGTGGTGGCGCCCTGCTCGGTGAAGACGCTCGCCGAGATTGCCACCGGCGTCACGCCCAACCTCCTCTCGCGCGCCGCCGACGTGGTGCTGAAGGAGCGGCGCCGTCTGGTGCTGATGCTGCGCGAGACGCCGCTCCATCTCGGCCATATCCGGAACATGGCGGCCGTCACAGAGGCAGGCGGTGTCCTCTACCCGCCGGTGCCGGCCTTCTACACCCATCCCGGCTCGCTGGAGGACATGGTGGACCACACCCTGGGCCGCATGCTTGACCTCTTCGACATCGACCCCGGCGTTGTGCGGCGCTGGACGGGACAGAGACAGCGGCCCGCCATCCTCTGACCAGTAAAGGGCTGTCGGGGTCCGGGAAAGCCGCCCAGGCGGCGGCGGGCAGGCCGAGCGCGCCGGTCAGGCCAAGCGCCGCACGGCGGCCGAAGGCCGGCCCGCCATGCTGCTGCGGCGCAGCGCCGTCCGTCACGTCCATGGGTTCTCTCCTTTTCAATCCAGACGCAGGCCGGCGCGGCGGACCACCTCGGCCCAGCGCTTGCGCTCCGCGATGATGAAGTCGCGGAAGGCCTCCGGCGTGCCGGGTGAGGCCTCCGCGCCCTCGGTCTCCAGGCGCTTCCGCAGCGTCTCGCTGCTCAGCGCGCGGGCGGAGGCTTCATTCAGGCGCTCGATGACCGGGCGCGGCGTCCCGGCGGGCGCGAGCAGCCCGTACCACTGGTTCGCCTCGAAGCCGGGGACGCCCTGCTCGGCAACGGTCGGGATCTCCGGCGCGCCGGCGAGGCGATGCAGCGAGGAGACGCCGAGCGCACGCAGCAGCCCCGCCCGCACCGGCGGCAGGGCGGGCGGGCCGCCGGTGAAGGTCAGATCGATGGTGCCGCTGATCAGGTCGTTCATCATCGGCCCGGTGCCGCGATAGGGCACGTGCTCCATCTCGGCGCCGGTGGCCAGGTTGAAGGCGGCCATGGCGATATGCGCCGCCGAGCCATTGCCGCCGGAACCGTAGGAGAGCGCGCGCGGCTTCTGCTTCGCCAGCGCGATCAGCTCGCCGATGCTGCTGACCGGCACCTTCTTCGGGTTCACCACCATCACGTTCGGCACCACGGCGGCCAGCGTGACGGGCGCGAAGGACTCCACCGTGTCGAAGGTCAGGTTCGGGTAGAGGGATGGGTTGACGGCGAGCGTGCCGATATGCCCGAGCAGGAGCGTATAGCCGTCGGGCGTCGCATGGGCCGCCACCTCGGTGCCGATCGTGCCGCCGGCGCCGCCGCGGTTCTCCACCACGAAGGGCTGGCCGAAGGCCGCCTGCAGCTCGGCGGCCAGGGCGCGGGCGATGATGTCGGTGGAGCCGCCCGGCGTGAAGGGGACGATGATGCGCACCGGCCGATCCGGCCAGGCGCCCTGCGCACGCGTCGGGCGCGGCAGCGCGATGGCCGCCGGCACTGTGAGCAGCCCGCCCAGCGCGGCGCGGCGCGACAAGGATGCGGTCACCGCCGCACGACCAGGGGCTTTCATTTCGCTTCCTCCTGCCCGGTCTTGCCCGGGTCGCGGGCAGCCTATGCGCGGCGCGGCGCGGCCATCGCATTCTTTCTTCCGCCCGAGCTATAATCCGGCGGAATAGCTACCCCCCCGGAGCGCACCCATGACGGTCCGCCGTTACCTTGACCAGCGCCTGAAGCTGAACCACCTGCGCGCGGTGGAGGCGATTGTCGCCCAACGCAGCATCCTCAGGGCCGCGGCGGTGATCGGCGTCAGCCAGCCGGCGCTGACCAAGACGCTGCGCGAGCTGGAGGACATCCTGCAGCAGCGGCTCTTCGACCGCCTGCCGCGCGGGGTGCGACCGACCGAGGCCGGCACGCTCCTGGCGCAGTCCGCCCGCCGCATCCTGGCCGAGTTGCGCCGGCTGGACGAGGCCCTGGATCACGTCGCCGACCCCGAGGGCGGCACGGTGGCGCTGGGCACCCTTCCCGTGGCGGCGACGGCTGTCCTGCCCGGCGCGCTGACGCGGCTGAAGGCGGAGCACCCGAGCATCGGCGTGCGGCTGGAGCAGGGCCGCACGGAGGAGCTGCTGCCCAAGCTGGCGGCCGGCGAGATCGACCTGATCGTCGGCCGCCTCTACGAGCCTGCGGTGCCCGATGGCTTCTCGCGCGAGCCGCTCTGGGAGGAGCCGATCTCCATCCTCGCCCGGGCCGACCATCCCGTCTTCGGGGATGGTTCCCCGAAGCTGGAGGAGCTGCGCCGCTACGACCTGGTGCTGCCGACCGTCAGCCAGCGCGTCGGCCAGGAGATCGACATGCTGCTGGACATGCTGGCCCTGGAGCCCACGCCTTCCCTCCGCTCCAGCTCCTATGGCTTCATCCGGGAGATGCTGCACGCCACCGACCTGATCTCGG
This sequence comes from Roseomonas sp. E05, assembly GCF_030063475.1. Taxonomy (GTDB): domain Bacteria; phylum Pseudomonadota; class Alphaproteobacteria; order Acetobacterales; family Acetobacteraceae; genus Pseudoroseomonas. The sequence continues at coordinate 6,909 of NZ_JASIRT010000041.1, read as the reverse complement.
TGATGCCGCGGCTGATGATGGCGGGCGACCTGCTGCGCGGCACGCTGCGGGTGGTGCCGCTGCCCATCCCGGCGCCGCCCCGGCCGGCCGGGCTGATCCTGCCGCGCGACCGGCCACTCTCGGCGGCCGGCCAGGCCTTCGTCGCCTGCCTGCGTGCCCATGTCGCCGAAATCGGGCAGCGGGGCCTCGCCGATATAACCAGTGCTGATAAGAGGCGCGAGAAAAGCAATAGGACGCCCCGCCGGAAACAGCGTTAGGGAAGCGGTGACCTCCGCTCCGGTGGCGCAGCGCGCCCTGGGGCAGAGCCGAAGGAAACGCCCCATGACCGCATCGCAAGACCGGGCGGCAAACGCCCCGCTGCCGGGCTGAGATCCATGACCGGCCCGGACCCCTCAGTTCCCGCCGTGCTGCGCGCGGCGATCGGTACCTATCCCCGCACCAAGGCGCTGAAGGACGGCAGCCTCGCCTCCCCTTTGCTGCGCCTCGACTTCGCCGACATCCCGGTGATCAGCCGCGCCTTCGCGCCCATGGTGCGGGAGCTGCGCTTCGACGTCTCGGAGATGGCGATCGCCACCTTCCTGCAGGCGCGCGCAGCCGGGCGGCCGCTGGTGCTGCTGCCGGTGGTGCTGGCGGCGCGTTTCCAGCAGTCGGCGCTGCTCTGCCGCAGGGAGAGCGACATCCGCTCCCCGGCGGGCCTCGCCGGCCGGCGCATCGGCGTGCGCGCCTACAGCCAGACCACCGGCATGTGGCTGCGCGGCATCATCGCCGAGGACGGCGGCCCGCGTCCGGAGGAGAGCCGCTGGATCACCTTCGAGGACGCGCATGTCGCCGGCCTCGCCGACCCGCCCTTCGCCGAGCGCGCCCAGCCTGGCCAGGAGATGCTGGCCATGCTGCGCGCCGGCGAGCTGGATGCGGTGATCGTCGGCAACGACATGCCGGAGGACCCCGCCCTGCGCACGGTCTTCCCGGACCCGGCGGCGGCGGCCGAGGCCTTCTGGCAGCGCCACCACCTGGTGCCCGTCAACCACATGTTGACCGTGACCCGGGATCTGGCGGAGCGGCGCCCCGAGCTGGTGGCCGAGGTGGTGCGGCTGGCGCGCGCCGCCGCCGCCCCCGTGCCCCCCGGCGCGCCCGGCGCGCCGCCCGCCAGCCGCGCAGCGTTGCGCCCGGTGCTGGAGCTGGCGCTCCGCTACATGGACGGGCAGGCGATGCTGCCGCGGCCGCTGACGGTGGACGAGGTCTGGGACGGCCTGCCGCCGGGCATCGAATGAGCAGCGAGAGAGGAACAGCCATGACGCGCTTCGCCATCATCGGCTTCGGCGAGGTGGGCGGCATCTTCGCCCGTGACCTGCGCGCCGGCGGCGCCGAGGCCATCCACGCCTTCGACATCGCCCCGGCGGCGCGGCAGCGGGCGGCGGCGGCCGGCGCCACGGTGCATGACAGCGCGGCCGCGGCGGCGGCGCAGGCCGAGGTGGTTTTCGTACCCGTCACCGCCGGCTCGGCGCTGGCGGCGGCGCAGTCGCTGGCCGGCGGGCTGGACCACGCGCCCTTCGTGGTGGACGTGAACTCCGTCTCCCCCGCCACCAAGCAGGCGGCGGCGGAGGCGGTGGAGAAGGCCGGCGGCCGCTATGTCGAGGCGGCGGTGATGGCCAGCGTGCCGCCCAAGGGCCTGCGCTCGCCCATCCTGCTGGGCGGCCCGCACGCCGCGGCCTTCCAGGCGCTGATGGCGCCCTTCGGCATGAACCTGACCCCCTTCCCCGGCCCCATCGGCAAGGCCTCCTCGGTGAAGATGTGCCGCAGCGTCATGGTGAAGGGGCTGGAGGCGCTGACCACCGAATGCATGCTCGCCGCGCGCCACTATGGCGTGGAGCAGGAGGTGCTGCGCTCGCTCTCCGATACCCTGCCGCACGAGGACTGGCGGGGCCTGGCCCGCTACGTGATCAGCCGCGCCCTCATCCATGGCAGGCGGCGGGCGGAGGAGATGCGCGAGGTCGCCCGCACGGTGCAGGAGGCGGGGGTGGACCCGCTGCTGAGCGCCCCCATCGCCGAGCGGCAGGACTGGGCCGCCGCACGCGGCCGCGAGATGGGCGCCGAGGCGCTGCGCACCACCGATCTCGACGCGCTGCTCGCCGCCCTGGCCGCCACGACGCAGCGCAAGGCCGCCGCCGAATAGGCGGCCGGCCGCATCCCGCGAGGATGCGGCCCAACAAGGAGGATCATCCATGTCTCTCGGACGTCGCGAGGCCCTGCGGCTGGCCGCCCTGGCCGGCGCCGCCGGACTCGCCCCCGGCCTTATCCCCTGGGCCGCCACCGCCCAGGGCACCTATCCCAGTCAGCCGATCCGCCTGCTGGTGCCGAACGGCGCCGGCGGCGTGGCCGACCTGACCGCCCGCACCGTGGGCCAGGCGATGTCGGACCGGCTCGGCCAGCCCGTCGTGGTGGAGAACCGCCCCGGCGCCGGCGGCATCGTCGCCGGCCAGGCGCTGATGACCGCCCCCGCCGACGGCTACACCCTGATGGTGGCGACCAACGCCCATGCCATCAGCCCCTCGCTGTTCCGCACCCTGCCCTTTGACCCGCTGCGCGACTTCGCCCCCGTCGGGCTGATGGGCAGCTTCGCCATCGCCCTGCTGGTCTCGCCCAAGTCGCCGGTGCAGACCGTGCAGGACCTGCTGGCGAAGCTGAAGCAGGACCCCAACGCCAATATCGGCACCATCAGCGTCGGCAGCACGCAGAACCTGGCGGCCGAGCTGTTCAAGACGGCGACCGGCATCGAGACGGTGACGGTGCCCTTCAGCAGCACGCCCGAGTTGCTGACCGCCCTGCTGCGCGGCGACGTGACGGTGGCCTTCGAGATCGTGGCGCCGCTGATGGGGCAGATCCGCGGCGGATCGCTGCGCGCCATCGCCGTCACCTCGGCCGAGCGCGCGGCCAACCTGCCTGATGTGCCGACCCTGCAGCAGCAGGGGCTGAAGGACTTCGACGTGACCTCCTGGAACGCCCTCGTCGCGCCGGGAAAGACGCCGCAGCCCGTCATCGACAAGCTCAACACCGCGATGAACGCCGCGCTGGCGGAGTCCGAGGTGCGCAAGAAGCTGCTCGACGCCGGCGTGGAGGCCCGTGGCGGCACGCCGGCCGCGATGAGCCAGCTCCTGCGCACCGAGACCGCGAAGTGGCGCGACGTGATCGAGAAGGCGGGAATCGAGAAGCAATGAGCACCAAGACCTGCAAGGCCCCGGACCCCAACCCGAGGACGCCCTCCTACAAGCTGCCCGCCGGCGCCTGCGACGCGCACTGCCATGTCTTCGGCCCGGCGGACAGGTTCCCCTACGCGCCCGACCGAGCCTATACCCCGCCCGACGCGCCGGTGGAGGATCTCCGCCGCGTCCATGCCGCCATCGGCGTGGACCGCGCGGTGATCGTGCAGGCGAGCTGCCACGGCACCGACAACACGGCGATGATCGACGCCATCCAGAAGAGCGGGGGCGCCTATCGCGGCGTCGCCATCGTGGATGGCAGCATCACCGACAAGGGCCTGGAAGAGCTGGACGCGGGCGGCGTGCGCGGCGTGCGCTTCAACTTCGTCAAGCACCTGGGCGGCACGCCGGACCTCGACGTGTTCGACCGTGTGCTGGACAGGATCCAGCCGCTGGGCTGGCACGTGGTGCTGCACCTCGATGCCGGTGACATCCTGGAGCATGCCGAGCGCATCGCGCGCATCAGGGTGCCCTTCGTGATTGACCACATGGGCCGGGTGCAGGCGAAGAACGGGCTGGAGCAGGAGCCCTTCCGCCGCCTGCTGGAGCTGATGCGGAACGAGCTGGCCTGGGTGAAGATCTGCGGGCCGGAGCGCGTCTCCTCCGCCGGCGCCCCCTTCCACGACGCCGTGCCCTTCGCGCGCAGGCTCGCCGAGGTGGCGCCGGACCGCACCCTCTGGGGCACCGACTTCCCGCACCCCAACATCAGCGGCGACATGCCGAATGACGGCGACCTCGTGGACCTCCTGGCCCTCGCCGTGGAGGACGAGGCGGCCCGCCGCAAGATCCTGATCGACAATCCCGACCGCCTCTACTGGGCACGCTGAGAGGGGAGAGCACCATGTCCGGCACGCAGAAATCGGGCCTCGTCGTCACCGCGCATCCCGGCGACTTCGTCTGGCGGGCGGGCGGCGCCATCGCGCTGCACGCGAAACTGGGTTACCGCATGAAGATCGTCTGCCTGTCCTATGGCGAGCGTGGCGAGAGCCAGGGCGCCTGGAAGCAGGAGGGCATGACGCTGGAGAAGTGCAAGGCCGCCCGCCGCGCTGAAGCCGAAGCCGCCGCCGAGGTGCTGGGCGCCGAGATCGAGTTCTTCGACGCCGGCGACTATCCGCTGCGCCTCACCGAGGCCATGCTCGACCGGCTGATCGACGTCTATCGCGAGGTGAAGCCCTCCTTCGTCCTGACCCATGCGGTGGCCGATCCCTACAACGTGGACCATCCGGAGGCCTCCCGTTTCGCGCAGGAGGCGCGCATCATCGCCCAGGCCGCCGGCCACAAGCCGGAGCAAGGCGTCAGCTATTCCGCGCCGCAGGTCTTCCAGTTCGAGCCGCACCAGCCCGAACAGTGCGGCTTCAAGCCCAACCGCATCCTCAACATCACCGAGGTGTGGGAGACCAAGTGGAAGGCCTTCGAGCAGCTTCCCGCGCAGAAGCACCTCTGGCACTACTATGAGCGCGTCGCGCTGAACCGCGGCATGCAGGGCGGCCGCAACTCGGGCAAGGCCATGACCTACGGCGAGGCCTACCAGACCATCTTCCCCGACGCCGCCGAGGTGCTGGCATGACGCCCGTCGTCGTCACCCGGGTCGCGCGCCTGCCGGTCACGACCATCGACCGCTTCCTGCCGCTCGGCGTCTCCACCGCGCATGAGGCCTCGGGCCGCGCGCCCAACCTGATGAAGACCTATATGCGCCCGGCCTGGGCCGGCGCGGCGGCGGTGGGCAGCGCGGTGACGGTGCTCGCGCAGCCCGGCGACAACTGGATGATCCATGTCGCCGTCGAGCAGTGCCAGCCCGGCGATATCCTCGTCGTCGCCTGCACCACGGACAACACCGATGGCATGTTCGGCGACCTGCTCGCCACCTCGCTGAAGGCGCGCGGCGTGCGCGGCCTGGTCATCGATGCCGGCGTGCGCGACGTGGCGACACTGCGGGAAATGGGCTTCCCCGTCTGGTCGCGCGCCATCTCGGCCCGTGGCACGGTCAAGGCGACCCTCGGCTCGGTGAACGTGCCGGTGGTCTGCGCCGGCGTTGCGGTCCATCCAGGCGACCTGGTGGTGGCCGACGACGACGGCGTGGTGGTCATCCCGCGCGCCGAGGCGGAGACGGTGCTGGCCGCTGCCGAAAAGCGCCAGGCGAACGAGGGCGAGAAGCGCGCCAAGCTCGCCGCCGGCGTGCTCGGGCTCGACCTCTACAACATGCGCCCGGCGCTGGAGAAGGCCGGGTTGCGCTACATCGCCTCGCTCGACGAGGCCTGATCGGCGGTGCCCCCGATGGACGTGGCCTATCCGGGCCATGTCCAGCTTCTGACCCCCCGCCCCGAGGAATCGCTCCGCTTCTTCGTCGATGTCATGGCATGACCGGAGGCGGCCGGTGCGGCGACAGCGTTTACCCCCGCGGCCGGGACGACTGCGAGCGCCATTTGCTGCAACTTCCGCAGGGCCGTGGCTGACCGGTGATCCGGGCCGGCCTGCGGCGCCGACCGGGCGAAACCGCCCATCAGAGGAATGCCGCCCCGCCCGGCCGGGAAAGGGCGCGGCGCATCGGGGAAGGAAACTGGACATGCTCCGCAGGAGACAACTGGTCATGGCCTCGATGGCGCTCGCCGCGCCCGCCATGGCGGAGGCGCAGGATTGGCCAAACCGCGCCGTCACCGTGATTGTTCCCTGGCCGCCCGGCGGCCCGACAGACGCCTTCGCGCGCGTCATCTCGCAGCGCCTGACCGCCGATCTCGGCCAGGCCTTCGTCGTCGACAACCGGGGCGGGGCCAATGGCACGATCGGCATGGCCGCGGCTGCGCGCGCCAGGCCGGACGGCTACACCGTCATCATCGTCCCCAACAGCACCTATGCGATCGCGCCGCATCTCTACCAGCTGTCCTATGATCCGCGGCGCGCCTTCATCGGCGCCGGCCTGCTGGTCTCCAGTCCCCTCTTCATGATGGTGCCCCGCAACTCGCCCGCGCATTCTGTCGCGGACTACATCGCCCTGGCGAAGAAGCCCGGAAACCGGCTGGACTATGCGAATGCCGGCGTCGGCGCCACCTCGCACCTGGCGACCGAGATGTTCCTGCAGATGGCGGGCATCGAGGTCAACGAGATCGGCTACCGGGGCGGCGGGCCGGCCATCCAGGCGGTGCTGGCAGGGGAGGCGGGCATGCTGTTCATGCCGGCAGCGGCGGTGATGCCCTACATCCAGTCCGGCGACCTGCGCGCCCTGGCCGCAACGACCGCCACGCGCAGCCCCCTGACGCCCGAGGTGCCGACCTTTCAGGAGCTTGGCTATCCCGGTTTCGAGGTGGTCGAGCACGTCGCCATGATGGCCCCCGCCGGCACGCCGGAGCCGGTCCTGCGGCGCCTCAACCGTGCCTGCGAGGCGGCGCTCCGCGCGGCGGAGATGCAGCCGCGCCTGCAATCCATGGCCGTGACGGTCGAGGCGCAGCCGATGGAGGCCTGGGACGCCTATTTCCGCCGCGAGAGCGACAAGTGGGGCGATTTCGTGCGGGCCCGGGGCATCCGGGTGCAGTAAGCGTGGCTAGGCGGTGGTGACGATTTCAGCGGAGTAGGATGGCGATTGAGGCGAGCAGAACGAAGCCGCGGAAGTTGGCGAGGAGCTTGTCGTAGCGGGTTGCGACGCGACGGAACTGCTTGA
>NZ_JASIRT010000040.1 GCF_030063475.1 Roseomonas sp. E05 | reverse complement strand
GCGCAACGTCAATTACCGTCCCCTCTTGTCGCAGCGCGACATCTGGACAACCTTCACCACCGCATCCGCGGCGCTCATCATAGTTGACGCCCAGCGCTCATCCCAATCGACGTGCTACACCGCCAGTGGTGCGCTGCACGGCGGCGGTGTAAGGCGGCATGTTCGCGCATTCCAGCACGATGGCGCCGACCTCCGGGTGACGGGCGACGAGGCGCTGGGCGGCTTCGACCATGTCCTGCTCGGCGAGGTCGACGTCCATGTCGTCCTTCTCGGCCTTGATGAGGACGCGGAAGAACTCGCGGCCATCAGGAAAGAGAGCGAGGCCGGGATTGGACATGCGCCCGCTCGTCAGGTTTGCGGCGGCCGACCGGCAGGATCAGCGAGCGGCCGTGCCATTCAACCCTTCAACGCCACCCACCTCGCGGCAGGCAAGCGGATTGCCACGCCCCGACCAGAGGCATGGTGCCACTGCCAGAGCCGCCGCGGCGGAGGTCGAGGACAGCAGGCGGCAGGCTCACCTGATCCTGCAGGTCAGGCAGCGGCGGCTCCGGTGGTGAAGGAGGGGGCGGCGACGGGTTATCCGGCTCGAACAGCACCAGCGTCGCGCCTGTGACGGTCTCCAGCCATGCGCGCAACTTTGGCAGGCGATCCAACCGTGCCCAGGCGGTGCGGGTCTGCTGCCCCCGGCCGGAGGGCCGGTAAGTCACCCGGATGAAGCCGCTATTTCGGGGACATTCCCCTATAGAAAGCTTCCATAGGGGAATATCCCCGAAATCTCTGGCTCCTTGGTCCCGCTGCAGAGCCTTTTTCGCCGCCTCCACGGTTGGGAACAGATCCGAATAGGCTCGCGCCGCATCGCGCGGGCTGGTGAGGATCACACCTCGCGCCGCCATACGCTCCAGCGGGCCGGGCGCCACGTCCTGCCAGGAGCAGAGGCTATCCAATGGCAAGGGCAGCACGACGTCGCCGGCCAGTACCCACACGTCCAGCGGGTTCTCTGCCGTCCGGTTGATACCGCGTCCACGGCCGATGCCCTGCACCAGCTCCACCTCCATGATAGCCTCGCGGACTGCCTCCAGATCCGGATCCGCATAAGCGTGCACCAGCACCGGGGCGGCGGTGCCGTCTCGCATCGTGGCACCGCAGGTCACCGGCGGCGGCAGGGCCACCGGCACGGGGCGGCCGCTCAAAGCGGCGGCCAGCCGGCGCGTGTCCCCCGCCGCCGGCATTGGCCGGCCGATGACGAACAGGTGCCGCACGTCGCGCCATTCGTCCCGCCCAGCCACTGCGTTGAAATGGGCCGTCTCTACCCTGGGGAGGCCCGCGAAATGCGCCTCTAGCTGCTGATAGGTGATGACCAAGGCGCGCGCGCAGCCCGTCCGCAGGACAATGAAGTCGCGCAGCTCCGCGATACGGTTTCCCCGACGCGCGTTCTCCGCTGGGTGCGTGGCCGGATTCGGGGTGAGAGATGTCTTTCCGAAGCCGCCGAGCACCTGATGCACCTGCATATGCGGCGCTTGGGCCCGAACCTTCGCCAGGACGCGCAGGCGCGGCAGGCGATGGCGCAGCAGCTCTGCTGGGAGGGTGGCGTCCAGCAGCAGTAACGGCAAGCCTAAGACCTTCTCCGCCACCGCTTGGATGGTGTTGAGCCGCAGGACGCGGCGCCGACCTTGGCTGCCCTCCACCGTGGCTAGCTCCACGCGCCCAGTGGCCTCGCCCCCGCCGTCCAGCAGTTCCTCTGCCGCCTTCCAGACGGCGGCTAGGGCAGGAATGGCCGCATTGCCTCGGCAACGCCGGAGCGCGTCCTGCCGGGCTTCCTCGGGCAGGCCGGGGTGCAGCAGGCCCGACACCTTCCGGCGCCACTCCAGCCGATGCGCCATGCCGCAGCCCTTCGCATCAAGGCGGGCCGTGAGCAACGCCGCGCGGGTCAGATAGCCGTCCGGCGAGGCTTGCACCGCCGCGGCCAGCCGCGCCCGCAGGGCGTGCAGGTCATTCGTCGCGCCCTCGTCCATGCGCTCCGGGTCATCCTGGCGTGGCACCCAGTGTGCCCCTGGTCCGGCAGCCAACGTCTCGACGCCGACCTGCGTCCGGCCGATGCCGTCCTGCCACCAGCTTTCATCCGCCACCACCAGGCCGAAGCCGTTGCCGATCCCGGCCGGCATTCCACCCAGCATCACCTCATGCGCGGCCACCACCACATCCGCCCTCTGAGTGGCCAGCTTCTGTCGCTGATAGGCGCAGGTGTCGAAGAACGGACAGCGAGCACCGCCAGCCCGGCCGCAGACCGCCGCCTCTACGTCATCCCCGGCGGCCAGAGCGTCTTTCACCGCCGCACCATTCCGGCACATGGGCTGGCCCGGCGCGTTCGGGTCCTCCGCACCGCGCCCGCGCCACATCGCGACCTGCAGACCGAGGCCGGTCATGCGAGCGCAAACTTCTTGGCCAAGCTTGTGATAAGGCACGGTGTAGAGGACGCGGTGCGGCAGGGCGCGTGCCTTGGCCGTAGCGATGAAGCCGGCTGCTTGCCTCCTCGCCTCGGAGGCCAGTCCGGCACAGGCAAAGGTCGTTTTGCCCGCACCCACTTCCACGGCAAGGCCGGAATGCTCCGCCTCCGCGCGCTCCTCCGCCGGCAAGGTGTGCCAGTCCAGGGCACGGGCATAGAAGCCGGCGATCTCGCGCCAGATCTCGGCGCGGGCCTCCTCCGCCGAGAAGACCGGCAGCGAATAGTGCGGTTGGATGGAGGAACGCCGCAGCCGTCGCTGGATGGCTGCCGCGATTTGTGGGTCCCTCGGCGCCACAGTCACCGCTCCGATTGCGCGAGGCAGGCCAGGACGGACGGGGCCTGGCCGTCTAGCGGTGCGGCCGGCCCGCGCTGGCTGTGCGGCAGGCTGTCTGGCGCCACCTGCTCCAGGACCTCCCGTTCTCCGGCGCTCAGGCCATAGAGCTCTGCCACAGCCTGGCTGACAGCCGCTCGGTCATGCTGCGCGACCGCCGTGATGAGCGCGCGCCGGCTCGTCTCCGGCACCGCGGACCACGGCGGCAGGCGAATGCGACGGAGATACTGTGCCTGAAAGCGCAGGGCACCGCCGCGCAGCCGGGTGGCGTAGGCCGCGACAAAGAGCCGGGCGATGCCGGCGCGCAGCACGGCCCCGAGCAGCTGCAGATCCCAGCTGTCGGAGGTGACGACGTAGAGATTGTGGTGCGGGTAGAGCCCGCCCGGCTCGTAGACGATCGCCGCCTCGCACTGGATGTCGGGGATCAGCAGTTTCGGCCGGACCTGGAGGGCGGGATCGATCCGGTCGATCGTGCGGTACCAGCGGTCCGGCGCTTGGCGGGCGATGTGCCGGCCGGCGATCGCGTCGCGCCGCGCGTCGAGATAGCGGCGGAGCCGCGGATAGTCGTCGAGCCGGACCAGCTCGCCCGCGGGACCAAAGGGGTTGATGACGCCGAGGCCGCGCCACTGCACCATGCCGGCCGCCAGGTCCTGCCGCATCACCAGGGGCAGCTTGCGATCGGGCTCGACGTCCAGTGCCGCGTAGGGGCCGATGAAAGCCCGATCAGCACCGGTGGCCACGCCGATCCCGACGCTGCAACCCGCCGCCTCCAGCGCGGGAAAGTCCGCCTCCAGGCGGCGCAGCAGGGCGATCTGGTCCGAAGCCTCCAGGATCCAGGGCGCCCTGCCGGCCGCCACACCCCCGATCTCCTGCACGGGGCTGCTGCCCGGAGGCAGCGCGACCGCCGTGAGTGTGGCAGCGAGCCGGGTCAGGCTGGCCCGGGTGAGGTCGGGCGGACGGGCGACGCGGGTCAGTCGCGCCGCCGCGGCCGCCCCGCCGGTCGGCGGCCGCGCGATGACGGTGATGGCCGGATAGGCGGTCACCGGGCTCTGGAACGCCGCCGTGCCGACCAGGTCGACGTAAGTCTTGAGGTGGAACTGCGTGGCCACGAACTGGCGGAGCAGGGCGCCGTAGCTGTTCTTCATCCAGCGGTCGGGGCAGAGAAAGCCGAGCTGGCCCCCTTCGCTGAGGAGCCGCAGCCCCCGTTCGAGGAAGGGGATGTAGAGATCGGCGCGGCCGGCAATCGTCGGGTAACGGCGGCGGTACTCCGCCAGAAGGGCAGGGGGGATGCGCTCCTGGCGCAGATAGGGCGGGTTGCCGAGGACGATGTCGAAGTCCTGCGGCAGGGCGACCTGCAGGAAATCGCCTTCGATCAGCCAGCACTCGGCCAGGATGGTGGCCGCCTCCGCCGTGAGCCCCTGTTGGCGCAGCCGCGCCAGGACCGCCTGCCGGGTCTGCACGAAGCTCGCTGCGTGCAGCTCAACCGCGCGCAGGCAGCCCGCCAAGCTGGCCACGGGATGGTCCGTGCGGTCGCCCGAGGCGCGCCACGCCGCCAGCAGCCGGTCGATCACCGGCAGCAGGAAATCGCCCGCGCCGAAGCCGGGCTCCAGCAGCCGCATCCGGTGCAGCGGCCGGTCGGTCGTATAGCCGGTCAGATCGAGCAGAAGCCCCGCCACGGCGGGCTGGGTGAAGATCGCGCCGCGCGCCCGGGCCGGAGCCTCCGCCAGGGCCGCTGCGGCCGTCTCGGCCGAATCCCGTTCGTCACGGGAGCGTTGCGGCGAGGTGGAGCGTAAATACAAGGATCTGTGCATGTTATCCGAGAAGAAATCAATGAACCATGCCCTGTAAGCAGCTAACGAATAGTCCGTAAATAGAAATTTTTAGAGGAAATTTCCTATATAGGAAGTATCCTAGGGGAAAAGGAAATTTCCTTTTCCTATATTTGACTGAGGTATTGTCCTGCATTGTCTTACCATGCCGGAATGCGGGAAGGATTTTGCTTCCCTGATGCCCAGGGAAGCGTCATGGCGTTGCCGAAGGCCGTGCTGCTGGTGGTGCTGCCAGAGCTCCGCGGCTGCAGGACCGCCGTACCGCTCGAAGACCGGAGGCGCCGTTCCGCAGCCGGTGCGGTCAGCGGCGGAAAGCTTCAGAATAGGCCGTCACAGAATCCTGCCCGTTTCCGCGCCCGTGATGCGACGGCGCCTGCTCGGCCCCTGTCTGTTGACGGCTTCTGAAGGCGCCCCTGCACAAGGCGAATGAGACAAAGCGGGGAGAAGGAGGGGGATTTTCGGCGGAACTTCTCATACTCGTCGCATTTTGCCGGTGCAGCGCCTGAACAACGGAGTGCCGCCACCTTGTCTCATCTCCCTTCCAGGAAGGCGGCGCGGATTGTGGCGCCGTCGCTCTCGGATACGCAGAACGTCCTGGGCAGCATGCCGCGGACGGCGCTTTCCTCCGTGCCGGGCGGAACATCCCGGACCTCGTGGTGGAGGGCGCCGACCGAATCGTCCTGCCCGATCTCAAGAAGGCCGCGATCCGCCCCACCGAGATCCACCCGCTGCACCGCTCCCTGGCCCAGCCGGCCGTCCGCCCTGTCACCGGCCTACTGATCGGCGGCCGGGTTGATCCACGGATCGAGTCAGAGGATCTCCCGCCGCAGGGGAACCGCGCGGCCGGGTCGGTCCTGCGCGACCGCTTCGACGGCAGGGTCATTCTTGAGCCAGGGTGCGAACGGCTCTTCAGGAGGAGATCGACATGATGCCGACCCATGAGCCTCCATGCGGCAGCGGAGTGCCGGAAAGGGCTTTGGCGCTGGGAATGGCTGTGGTCCCACGGTGGCAGACTCTGGACCCGACACAGGTGCCCCATTCGCCGGTCTCGTGACGGCGTGCCGCGCCCGCCCGCCCGCCTGACCTCGCTGCGGCTGTTGCTGCCCTACGTGCAGCCCTACTGCTGGCGGACCGGAGCAGCAGCGGGCGCGATGCTGGCGGCGGCCGGCCTGACGCTGGGGCTCGGCCAGGGCTTGCGGCACCTGATCGACTCTGGCTTCGGCGGCGAGGGTGTGGGGGCACTGGACACCGCGGCACTGGGCATGTTCGCCGTGGTCGCGGCGCTCGCCGGGGTCACCGCGCTGCGCTTCTTTCTGGTCTCCTCCCTTGGCGAGCGCGTCGCGGCCGATCTCCGCCGCGCAGTGTTCGACCACGCCCTGACCCTCTCCCCCGCCTTCTTTGAGACGGCGCGCACGGGCGACATCCTCTCCCGCCTCACCGCCGACATCGGCGTGCTGCAGTCGCTGATCGGCAGCGCGGTCTCCCAGGGGCTGCGCAGCGCCCTTATGGCGGCCGGTGCCTTCCTCCTGCTAATCGCCACCAGCGTCAAGTTGGCCGGAATTGTCCTTCTCGTCGTGCCCCTGGTGGTGACGCGGCTGATCCTGTTCGGCCGGCGTGAGAAGGGTGTCCATCCGGTGGAGGCCGCCTACCAGTCCCGTGCTGGATCTGTCTTCTGATCTTACGGGCGTTCTTTCGAGCGCCGGTAAGGACAGAGGGCGGGATGCAGGATGGAGATCATCACCGGGGTTGAGCGGCGACGCTGCTGGCGGGACGAGGAGAAGCTGCGGATCCTGGCTGAGCTCGACGAGCCCGGGGTCAAGTTCAGCGAGGTGGCGCGCCGCCACGACGTGAGCCGCGGCCTGCTCTGGCAATGGCGGGACGCGCAGCGGCGCGGCAAGCTCCTCGCCGAGGCGCCAGGCTTCGTGCCGGTGCGGGTCGTGCCCGAACTGTCGGCGCCGGAATCGCAGGGACGGTCAGGTCCGACGGCATCCATACCCACTTCCGATCCGGAGGACGAGCCGGCTGGTCGGATCGAGATTGTGCTGCCCGACGGCACCGCGGTGCGGGTCACCCAGGCGATCAGCGCCGCCGCTCTGCGACGCGTGCTGGCGGCGCTGCGCGGATGATCCCGACACCGTCTGGCGTCCGGGTCTGGCTGGCGGTCGGCCATACGGACATGCGGCGCGGCATGAACAGCCTGGCGCTGCAGGTGCAGCAGGCGCTGGGCCGTGACCCGCATTGCGGTGATCTCTACGTCTTCCGTGGCCGTCGTGCGGACATGGTCAAGATCATCTGGCACGACGGGATTGGCATGTCCCTTTACACCAAAAGGTTGGAGAAAGGGCGCTTCATCTGGCCCTCGCCGGCCGACGGCTGCCTGCAGATCTCGGGTTCGCAACTGGCTTACATGCTCGACGGAATCGATTGGAGGAATCCGCAACGAACTTGGCGGCCTGAACTGGCAGGATAATGCGCCGCACGGGCAGATCGGCGCTACTCACCGTAGGGCAGGTGTGATTCCATCGCCGGCGTGACAGCCGCGCCGGACAACCTGCCCGACGATATCGCCGCACTGCGTGCCGCACTCGCGGCCGAGCAGCTGGCGCGGCGCGAGGCCGAGGCACGCGCCTCCGGCGCCGAGGCGATGGTGGCGCATCTCAAGCTGCTCATCGCCCGGCTGAAGCGGGACAAGTACGGCGCCTCCTCCGAGCGCGGCCGCAAGCTGATCGACCAGCTGGAGCTCGAACTCGGCGAGCTGGTGGCGGCTGCCGGCGAGGACGCCACCAAGCTGGAGAAGGCCACCGACAAGGAGGGCCGCACCCGCCGCCCCGACAGCCCGCCCCGCGGCCAGCCAGTGCGGGCGCCCCTGCCGGCCCACCTGCCGCGCGAGCGGGTCGTCATCCCGGGCCCGACCGCCTGCCCCTGCTGCGGTGGCAAGCTGTCCAAGCTGGGCGAGGACGTGACGGAGACGCTTGAGGTCGAGCCGATCCGGTGGAAGGTGGTCCAGACCGTCCGCGAGCGGTTCTCCTGCCGCTCCTGCGAGACCGTCACCCAGCCGCCGGCACCCTTCCACCCCATCGCCCGCGGCCGGGCCGGCCCCAATCTGCTGGCCATGATCCTCGAGGCCAAGTTCGGTCAGCACCTGCCGCTGAACCGCCAGAGCGAGGCCTATGCCTTTCAGGGCATCGAGCTCAGCGTCTCCACCATCGCCGACTAGGTCGGCGCCTGCACTGCTAACCTCGCCCCGCTCATGACGCTCATCGACGGCCATGTCCTCGCTGCCGAGCGACTGCATGGCGACGACACCACCGTCCCGGTGCTGGCCCGGGGCAAGACAATCACCGGCCGGGTCTGGACCTATGTCCGCGACGACCGGCCCTTTGGCGGCCGGGCACCCCCGGCGGCGATGTTCCGCTACTCGCGCGACCGAACGGCTGAGCATCCGAACCGGCACCCGGCCGGCTATGCCGGCATCCTGCAGGCGGATGCCTATGCCGGATACAACGCGCTCTACGAGGCCGACCGACAACCGGGGCCGATCACTGAGGCCGCGTGTTGGGCGCATGGCAGGCGCAAACTATTCGAACTGGCCGAGTTGTCGCGGGCGCCGCTCGCCATCGAGGCGGTGCGGCGGATCGACGCCATCTTTGATGCCGAGCGCGCCATCAACGGCCTGCCTGCCGCAGAGCGCCTGGCCGTTCGCCAGCAGCATCTCGCGTCGCTGGTCACCGAACTCGAGGCCTGGATGCGCGAGAACCGCGGCAAGCTGTCCCGTCACAACCCGGTCGCCAAGGCGATGGACTACATGCTGACGCGCTGGTCGGCCTTCGCCCGGTTCCTCGGCGACGGCCGGATCTGCCTGACGAACAACGCGGCCGAGCGGGCGCTGCGTGGTATCGCCCTCGGAAGAAAATCGTGGCTGTTCGCGGGTAGCGACCGCGGCGGCGACCGGGCCGCGGCGATGGTCTCACTCATCTACACCGCCAAGCTGAACGACGTCGATCCGCGCACCTGGCTGGCTGATGTCCTGGCCCGCATCGCCGACCACCCCGCCTCGCGGCTGCACGAGCTGCTGCCCTGGACTGGGCCCAGGCAAGGGAGGGAAAGGCGGCCGCATGACCAGCACCAGCATCGCCCGGCTCAAGATCACCCTCGATGACGTCAAGCCCGCAGTGGTGCGCCGCGTCGAGGTGCCGCTGACCATCCGGCTCGATCGCCTGCACCTGGTGCTCCAGGCCGCCATGGGCTGGACCAACAGCCATCTCTACGAGATCCGAGCCCGCGACGTGGGCTGGGGCGTGCCCGACCCGGACTGGGGAGACGGCCCGCTCGATGCGCGCAAGACGCGTCTCCTCGACGTCCTCGAGGACACCGGCGCGAAGACGCTGAAGTACCTCTACGACTTCGGCGACGGCTGGGAACACACCGTCAAGGTCGAGCGTATCACCGATTCCATGCCCGGCCTCATATACCCGTTCCTGATCGACGCCACCGGGCGCTGCCCGCCCGAGGATGTCGGCGGACCTTGGGGCTACGCCGAGCTCCTCGCGGCGATCGGCGACCCGAAGCACGAGAGCCATACCGAGATGGTCCAATGGGTCGGGGCGCCTTTTGATCCCAACACAATCGATCTCGATGAGCATGCAAAGGCCGTCGAAGACCTCGCCAAGGCGTGGTCGCGCAAGCCAGCCACCAGGCGCAAGCCAGCAAGCTGATCAAGGCCCTCCCAGGATCGGCACCCCCGAGGAGCTCAGCCCTGACCGGTAGCGGCGAATGCCGCCCACCACCTGACCTCGGCATCCGCGGCCTTGGCCGTATGGATACGGTCCGGCGCCTGTATAGCAGGGACGCGCGGGTGCCGGATCGCCCCTGGTCGATGCGAAGGAATCGTTTGCCGCATGAGCAAGAATCGTTTGCCAGGACTCGGTGCCCAGTTACGCGCCGCGGATACGGCGTGCATGCCGCGCCCGTCCGTGCCAGGACCATGCCGGAGGGTGACTGCAAGGACACCACCCGGCTTCAGGACAGAGACCATCTTGCGGAAGGCACGGGCGCGCTGCGAGGGATGAACGTGCTGCCAAACCGCGCTCGCCAGCACAAAGTCGAAACTCAGGCCGCAGCGCAGCACGCCGGAGAGATCGGGTAGGGCGTCCTCGGTCCATCGGATCCGCGGATCCGGATGGAGGCGGGCCGCCTCGCGACGCATGGCGGCAGCAGGCTCGGCGGCGACCACCTCATGACCGAGCGAGGCCAGCCAGGCAGCATCGCGCCCGGTGCCCGCACCCACGTCGAGCACCGCTGCAGGTCTCCCCGGCAGCAGGTCCCGGAGCCAGAGGTGCAGGGTCGCGGGACTGACCGACTCGTATTGCGGTACAACCGCGCCAGCGTTCGCTTCGTACAGTCCCAGGACATGGGCCTCGTTCACCTGCATAACCCGGCACCATGGCGGCGCACGGTACGAAGTTGACGCAGGCGGACCTGAAGAACGTGGCTGCGCTCGCAGGCGGCAAGCATGCGGACAAGCCAAGAGCCAGACGACTCCCCGTTTGCCTGCGTCATCGGCCTGCCGGGCGCCGCGACGAGGCTGCCTGTTTTCTTCCAAGGAGTGCCTGCAGCATATCTCCTTGCGCTGCAGAGAAAGGTGCGGGCCGGGTCGCCTCCCGTTGCGGTCCTTCCCCGACGCCCACACGCATCCCTTGCAGCACATTGAGGGCGAGGCGTCGGTCGAGCCTGCCGTTCTTGGCATCGGTTTGGCTGGCCGACGACAGGACGCAGCTGATGCATGCCGTCCGGCACTTGGCGTGGTGCGCGTCGGAGCGCCACAGCACCGTCCTCGCCGCGTCGAGCCACTCGTCGGCCCGGCTGAACAGCTCGGCCATGTGTCCCCCGCCATGCCCGACGGCATCGAACACCCGCGCCACCCGGCGATCGTCCACCAGAGGGTCCGCGGCCATGCGGATCTCCCGCTGGTCCAGCTCGAGCACCTCGGCCGCACCAAGCGCCAGGGCATGGCCGAGCGTCACGAGCGCCGTCTCGTCCACGCCGGGAACCGAGGTGAAGTCGAAGCGGACGAGATCGGTGAACTGGTTCGCCGCGAAGCTCACGTTCCGGAGCACGGCCGCCTTGCTGGTCGCGCCCGGGCAGAGCTGGCCGGAGGCACGGAACAGCGGGAGGTGGCGCGAGAAGCCCGGCGGCAGGTCCACCGCGCCCTGGGCACCCGCATTCGACTCGGACTCGGCGTACCCGCAGGCCGTGCAGACCGCAAAGCCGAACCCGGCCGCGCCCGCATTGGCGGCGAGGAGCTCCACGTTCTCCACGAAGTCGGCCCGGAGCCCGGTCAGGCGGCCGAAGTCCATCTCGCCGCGCTTGCGGGCGCCCTCCCGGTGGTTGATCACGAGGTCCACGGTTCCGACGCGCTGGCGCTGGCCGTGCCAGGACGGCGGGTCGGACGCCGCGCTGGCGAAGCCGAACCGCGGGACGAGGAAGCGCTCGGGCTTGGCTTTGATCCTGGCGACGCACCCTTCGACCCCGCACCGGCGCTCGGGGGCGTCCATGACAGGCAGGCAGTGGGAGTGCCCGTCGTCGCACTGGAAGCGCCAGCGCGTCATGCCGACCGTGTCCTCGCGGCTGTTGCCAAAGCCCCGCTGCACGCCGCGGGAGCGGACGTACTGGCCGCCGACCACGATGACGGAGCCCGGCACGTATTCGGAGATGGCGATGGCGCCGTCGCGCTGGAGCTTGTAGCGCCCGGCGTCGTCCTTCTCGGTGTTCACGAGAAGGGTGTGCAGGCCGATGGGGAAGCCGTAGCGCGGCAGGAACTTGCGGTTGCCGAGTTCCTCCACGACGGTGGTCTTGCGCATCTCGCGGTCCTGCCGAGAAAGCGCGTTCATGCGCGACCGCTGCCCGCGGGCACCGGACCGGCTCTCCTCCAGCCACGCCTCCAGGATCCTGGCGTGGCCGTCGCGCCACTTGCCGACGGCGTCGCGGAGGCGCTCGCGCACGCCGAGCAGGCACGGTGCCCAGTTGGCCGCCTCGTCCGCGAAGCCAGTTCCGGCGACGAGGATGCGCGCCATGCGGTCGATCCCCCCGGGCTCGGCGGCCGCGTGGTCGAGAAAGGCCATGAACTGCGCGGCAAGGTCGGGCTCGGCCCCGTCCTGCCACCAGGGCCGTGGCCGCCGGACGCCGACATCGAGGGCGATGGGCTGCTCGGGCTCGAGCGTCCCGACATAGTCTTCCCGGGCGTAGGGCAGGCGCCGCACGCCGCAGAAGGCGCCGATGCGCCCGAAGGCGTCCATCGCCCCCGACCGCGCCTGCAGGGGGCGGATGGCCTGGAAGAACTCGCCGAGCAGGAAGGCCTGGAGGTGCCTGCGGGCGATGCCCGGGCGCTCCAGCATGACGTTGGCCTGGCGGAGCCTGCGCGTGAAGAAGGACTGGAAGTCGTCGAACGCCGCCTGGTCGTAGGGCTGGCGTCGGGCGAAGGTGCAGACGATGGATGAGCCGTCGGTGCGCCGCCCCGCGCGCCCGCCCCGCTGCAGGTAGTTCGCGAGGCCGGGCGGCATGTTCGCCATCAGCACGCCGCAGAGGCCGCCGATGTCGATGCCGACCTCCATCGTCGTCGTGGCACTCAGGATGTTCCGCGCGCCCCTGACGAAGAGTTCCTGGAGCCTGCGGTTCTCCTCGGCCGAGAGCTGCGCCGAGTGCTCGTCGGCCCAGAGGCCGATGCGAAGCGCGCCCTCCTCCCGGTAGGCGCGCCGCGCGCGGGCGACCCGGGGATGCCGGTCGAGATCCTCCTGGGAGATGGGCTCGAGGCCGCCCCGCGAGCCCCGGATGGGGGCGCAGCCGAGGACCGTCCTCGGCCAGATGTTGCCTGTCCGGGGGCAACGGAAGACCTGGAGCGGCGCGCGCAGCGACAGCCCGAAGAACCGGATGCGCAGCGCCTCGACGGTCGCCCGTCCTTCCGCCTGGCGGTCGCCAAGCTCGAGCCAGGCGAGGGTGCGGTTCCTCGCCGCGCCAAGCAGCTGCCCGAAGGCGGCCTCGAGAAGGGGCGCCTCGAGCGCCGCCGCCTCGCCCTCGCCGCATCCCGCCGCGCGGAGGATGTCCGCGACGAACAGGGTCCGGCGCGAGCCCCCGCTCCGCGACGGGAGGAACGAGCTGAGGTTGGGCGCGGTGGCGGACAGCGACATCCACCGGCCGACCGGGTAGTTCGCCGCCGAGCGGTCGAGCTCCTCGTCCCCGAAGGTCACGCAGCGGTTCAGACGGACCGTGTCGAGCAGCCCCACCAGGACCCCCGGCCAGGCTTCCGCGAGGGAAGCCCGGGCCCCGGCCGAGGGCAGGCGCCCGGCAACGGCGTCGGGCAGCCGGAGCTCGTCGAGCCCGGGATAGACGATCTCGGCGAGTCCGACGGTCTCCAGGCCGAGGCCCGTCGGGAAGGGCACGGCGAACTCGCGGGCCAGGACGGCGCTGAGGCGCCGCTTCGCGCCCTCGCGGTTCGCGTCCCACGCCTCGTCCCCCCACTCCTCGGCCTTGTGGCTCTGGCCGCGCTCGCGGTCGAACAGCTCGGCCACGAGGGGGTGCGACCTGAGGCGCTCCAGCCAGAAGCCCATGTCGCCGCCCGAGAGCGCCGCCCGCAGGTCGGCGCGGCAGCGCTCCAGGTCGATGCGGATGGCCTCGCGCTCGTCGCCCTCGGCCTCCTCGAGCTCCGCCGCGAGCGACGCCTCCTGCCGACGGAGCCGCCGCAGGCGCGCCTCGTTGACCGCGCCCTCGCGAAGGCAGTCCGCGATCATGGCGCGGCACATCTGCGCCTCATGCGTCGCCGTCAGCGACGGGCCGAGCCGTGCGGCGGACTGCCGGGTGTCGCTGAAGGCGATGAGGCGCCGCCCGGCGGCCGGGCGACAGGCCCGCCCGCCGTCCGGCCAGGGCGGCATGGCGGCGAGCATCGTCTCCGCGGCAAGCCCGATGCCCTGCTCGTCGGCGAACTGGACGAGGCCGAACTCGGCCTCGCCGCAGCAAGGACAGGCGCTGTGATCCGCAAGGCGAACATGCGGCCCCAGGATCTCGCGCCTGCCGTCCGAGAGTTGGTAGGGCACCCAGCTCTCGGCGTCCGGTGCCGCGGGGCGCAGGAACAGGCGCGACCTCAGATCGCCCGCGCGTTCTTCGTCGTCCTCCGGCTGGTCCCGTTCGTCCCAGTCCCGCAGTGGTCGGAATCGGTTGTCCTTGCCGCTGTGGGTGGCCGCAAGGAACCACTCGCCGCAGGACCGGCATCGGGCCAGCGGCAGGGTCTGCGACGCGCAGGCCGGGCAGGTTTCCCGGCTGCCCGACAGCACCGGGCCCGCGCCGGGCAGGCGGTGGCCGGACGCGTGGGAGCAGTCGGGGTTCACGCAGGCCATCGGCGCGACCGGGCTGCGGACAAGGAAATGGATCTTGTGCGGGAACAGCGGCAGCTCGTCCCAGCGCCAGCGGGCCCGGGCGCCGAGGCGGAGGACCCGCTCCGTGGCACGCCGGGCGGCCTGGTCGGCCCGTCCCCAGAGGTCCCGCGACATCCTGTCGAGCGGCAGGATGTCACGGCGCGATGTCGCGTCCCACAGCAGATCCTGAACCCGGCGCATGAGGGGCGCGCGGCTGAGGATCTCGGCGAGCGCCTGCGCGGGGCGCCGGTGGCGCGCGGCGGCCTCCTGGGCCGCCGCGCCCGCCAGCCGGGCGCACTCAGCCGCGACCGCCGCTGCCGTCTCCGGGTCGTCCACCAGCCCATCCTGATCCAGGAACGGGGTGTCCGGCAGCGGGTCGGGAACGTCCTCCGCCGCGACCGGCGCGATGGGCGGATCGGGCGGCAGGAGCGTGGGCCTGGCGCGCCTGCCCTCGATGACGCGGACATCTTCGGCCGACCGCGAGAACAGCGCCGCGCTGAAATCCTCGAGCCTGCCGCCCAGCGTCGCCGAGGCGCCGAGGAAGAGCACCTCCTCCGGCCTGCGCCCGCAACGCAGCAGCACGCGCCGGAGCAGCAGGGCGATCTCGGCGGCGAGCGTCCCCGAGTAGAGATGCATCTCGTCGAGGACGAAGACGCTGAGATCCTTCCCGAAGAACGGGGCGTCCTGCGGCCGGATCAGCATGTACTCCAGCATGGAGTAGTTCGTGATCAGCACGTCCGGCGGGTTCGCCCGCGCCTCCTGCCGGGTCCGCAGGCGGGAGCCGTCGTCGAACCTCGGGTAGTTCGCCTTGTCGGCCGCCCGGTCGTCCTCGGGGGTCTCGCCCGTGAAGTGGAAGAGGCGGCAGTCGGACTGGCCCTTCAGCCAGCCGTGCAGGCGCTCGACCTGGTCGTTCACCAGGGCGTTCATCGGGTAGAGCACGATGGCGCGGACGCCGTCCCGCGGCCGCGATGGCGGTCGCGAGTGCAGCTCGTTCAGCAGCGGCAGCAGGAAGGCCTCAGTCTTGCCCATGCCGGTGCCCGCGCTGACCACGATCACCGGCCGGGGGCCGTCGCGGCGGTTCCCGATCTCGACCGCCTCGCGCTGGTGCCTGTAGAGCGGTCGGGATGTCGGGAAGCGGCCCGAGCGGGCGAGCTGGTCGCGCAGCGCGCCTGAGAAGGTACCTGCGGCGACGAGGTCGTCCACGCTGGCACCTCCGTCCTCCGCCGGGAAGGTGCCCTCGACGAAGAGCTCGCTGGCGCAGCCGCCGTCCTCGTCGGAGCCGAGCCAGATGTCCCGCACGCGCGCCTGGAGGTCGGGGTCGCGGAGGAAGGCGGTGGACGCGGCGCTCTCCACGAGCCGCTCCTGCATGAACCCGCGCGTGCGGATGGCGTCGATCTGGAGCGACTTTTCGGCTTCCACGCAGGGGCTCCTTCAGCGGCCGGTCAGGATCAGCCGCGCCAGGAGGTGCGCGGCGATCCAGCGGCGGACGGGCGGCAGCGCCAGCGCCGTCGCGAGGTTTTCGGGCTGTTCCTGAGGCTGGACCTGCTGAGACGCCGCCCAGGCAAGGGACGCGATGCTCGCCTCGGCGCGCGAGGCGAGGAACTGGCGGTCGGTCCGCGTCGCGCGGCACGCCACCTCGAGCAGCGTGGCGTCCGCCTCGGCGGCGCAGCGGTCGGGATCGCCGGGCGAGGGCATCCCGCAGCCGTCCGGGAGGCCCGGGGGCCAGGTCCGGATCATGAGTGCGGTGAGCAGACGCTTCTGCCGGGCGCGCGCCATGCCCTCCATGCCGTCGCGGAGGATGCGTGCGGCCGCGCAGGGGGCAGCCCGGACCAGGCGTTCCAGAAGGGGCGCTGCGGGACGCGAATGCTCGAGCGCAGATTCGAAATCGCGCACGAGGGCTGCTGCCTCGTCGCTGCGGTGGACCCACCGCGCGAGGAGGCGGCCCGCGACGTACTCCCGTTGCGTGTCAGGGATGCCGCGCAGGAGGACGGCAAGGGTGGCCCGGTCCGCGCCGAGCAATCTTTGGCCTGCGGCCTTCAAGGCCGCCCCGCCGAGCAGGGGCAGCCTGGCCGAGAGCGCAAAGCCCAGACGCTCCTCGAGGTCGCCGTCGGCAAGGAATTCCGCCGTTTCGGCAATCGGGTCAGGACGCAGATAGGCGGAGCCCAGCCACGCGCTCCCGTGCGAGACCACGATCCCGGCCAAGTCGTCCCGGGGCGGCTCGACATCCAGGTGCATCCCGTCCGGCGAGGCCCTCCCGACAGCCAGTTCGGCGGAGCCCCAGCGTCCCCATCCATGCACGCGGTGGCCCTCGCTCCAGGACAGCGGGGCGGAGAAGGTCAGCCGCAGCGTGCCGCCCTCTGGTGACGCGGAGGCGATCACGACCCGGTCCAGGACCGCCGCGGCGACCGGGAAGGAGCGGCCGTTCCGGTTGAAGCTGCCCGGCGCGACCGTCAGAGGCTCACCGAGCGCGACCAGCACGCCGGAGAGCAGGGCGCCGTGATATCCGTGGCGCGCGGCGGGACGAACGCCCTCCAGCACCACATAATCTGCCGAAGCCTCGTCGGCAGGCCGCGACACCCAGAGGCGGCTGCCCGCATCACGCGTCCGGTCCACGACCGAGGAGGACAGGAGGTGCCTGACGGTGCCGTCGCGCCGAAGCGCCGCGCCACGTTCCGGGCGCCGGACATGGACCACGGCGGGCACGGCTGCGCGCACGCCGTCCAGCCTGCCCTCGATGCGTGCTTTCAGGTGTGCCGGATCGGCGCCAGGGAGCAGGACGTACCCCTCGAACTTCCAGGGCGGTCCGCCGCCGCTCGGCCGCAGCGTCTGGCCGCCGACATGGGCCCTGGACGGCACGAAGCCGTCCGGCAGGCCGCTCGCCTCGATGGCGCAGGTCTGCCCCCAGCCGAGCTTGCCGCCGTCGCCGGAGAGCGTGGCCGGGGGCATGTCGAGGACGGGTCGCGCCTCCTGCCGCTGGGACTGCCAGACCGCCTGGCCGTCGCAGGCGACCTCGAACCTGTCCGGCAGGCCCTTGCGGTAGACGAGCAGGCGGTAGCCGCCATCCAGCGCCGCCTCCTCGTCGGCCGCCGCCGAGGCGGCGAGGCCCTCGTGCAGCAGCAGGGCATGGGGTCCTGCCGGGGAGAGATTCGCGGCATAGGGGTCGAGCGCGGTCCGGCCCGCCCGAGCGAGGTCGAAGACAGCCAGGAACGCCTCCGGGTCCCAGAGGCGGACGTGCAGCAACAGCGGATCATCCGCCGCGGCCGCCTCGATCCGAAGGTCGCGCGCGCCTGGGCCGCGCAGCGGCAAGGCGAGCCAGCCGGTTCCGTGGTGCCAGGCGACTTCCCCGGTCGCTCCGACGACGCCGCCCACGCGAAAGCCCTCCCCGGAAGCGACGACAGGGCCCGGCGGCAGGGAGAGACGGGGCGGGAGGTGGACCTCGAAGCGATCCCCCGCCTCGCTGAGGCGTGTCGCAAGCTGTGGCAGCGCCTGCTTGAGCGTGCCCTCGCCCGTGGCGGCGCGGTCGTCGCCCGGCGTCGCGTCATCCGGGCATCTGCCACCGCGCGGGCGCACCGGAGCCGGGTCGGCCAGCCGGTCAAGAACCTCCCGCACGGACCAGTCCGGCCACCAGGGCAGGGTCTCGGCTGCCATCAGCGCCTCGGCGTTGGGCCTGCCCGAGGCCGCCGCCTTCAGCGCCGACCAGAGTTCCGCCACGCCGGTCTCCGGGGCGGCGGCAAGGTGGCGGATGGCTGGAGGGGGCTCCTCATTGTCGCGCAGCCAGTGTGGCAGGGAGGCGAGGTCGGCGCGCCGGAACCCCCACTGGAGCCTCAGCAGCGTGACCCAGGGATCGCCCTGATGGTCCAGCGCGTGGCGGAGCCGGTGGGTGGCGACCGCGCGCAGGATGGCCGAGAGCGTGCGGTGCTCCGGGGCATCCTGGGTGTTGAAGAGGGCGCGACGGGCATCCATGCCGCACGCGTTCCGCAGGGTCTCCCATGTTCCCCAGCCTTCGGTCGCCGTCCGCCGGGTCGCGGCGACCGAAGCCGCTAGGAGGCAGAGGCCCACCGGGGCACTGTCGATGCTGCCACCCTGCGGCCATGGAGCGTGAAGCCAGGCGAGCAGGGTGTCCAGATCGGCCGGATCGCCGACCACCTCCGCGAGCGAGCGGGGGCCGTCGCCCGGCAGGTGCCGCAGCGCGGCGCCGATGCGAGCCGCCGCCTCCGCGACGAACGCGGGGCCGGCCGGGTCGAGGCCTGCCAGCAGGCGCTGCCGGGGGCTGAAAGGCGGAGTGCGCGCATCCGGTCCAGCCCGCATGCGCGGGCAATCCGGACGCAGGTCCACGACGTCGGCGCCGCCTTCAAGGCCTTCCCGGAGAGCCCACAGGCTGCTGCCGTCCGAGCGGAACGCCTCCGGCGCCGCTTGCAGGGCCTGGATCAGGCCACGGTACGACCACTCCGGGAAGGCGGTGTCCCCGAGGCCCGCCATGAAAATCTCGGCTTGGTGCAGCGGGCGGCCCGCCTTCGCCAGGACGGATGCCGCGAAGGCGCCGCGGAGGTCCGCAGCCTTCCAGTTGGAGTCGAGGACGGCGGGACCGTGAATGCTGAGCCCCGCCAGCGCCGCGAGATCCCTGACGGCGGCCTCCGGCAATGCAGCCTCGTGCGCGACATCCGAAAGGGAGGAGAACCGCCGCTCGCCGCAGGCCGAGGCAAAGGCGTCCCGCAACCGCGCGATGTCGTCGTCCGACCAGGGGAGCGATGTCCTGCCCCCGGCAAGCGGGCGGCCGATCCGAGACAGGGGATCGAAGGCGGCGGCCTCCTCGGGCGGCATCTCCGCCGCGGCATCGTCCAGGATCAGCAGAACCCGCGCCTCCGACGGCGGCAGCGCGCGACAGATCCAGCGGCGCTCCGTGCCTGACCGAAGGATGCTCTCCGCCTCGGACGCGGCGGTGAGAACCCGCCCCGCCAGCGCCTCGGCGTGGTGGGCCAGCGCCTGGACGGCGGGCATGAAGACCCCCTGTGCCCTCGCCAGATCGGCCGCCAGGATGCGCAGCGTCTTGGTGCTGATCTGGCGGATGCGCTCGCGTGTCACTCCCTGCTTGTCGGCAAGCTCCTGCAGCGTCCGTCCGTCCGCCCGCGCGAGAAGGAGCTGCTTCTGGCGCCCCTCGAACCGGGCGAGGAAGACATCCATGAGCGCCTCGGCCGTGAACTCCGCTGCGTAGGCGGCACCCAGGCTCTTGCCGCCGTCGAGCAGCCAGCGGCCGATGGCCCGCAGCGCCGGTTCGGCATGGGGCGTGGTGCGCCGCCAGTCGTCGAACTCGGGCTGCGGTACCTCGACGGTCCAGAGGATGGACCGGGTGTCAGGAGCCAAGCTCGGCACCGCCGCCATCAGCCCGGCCCTGTGGATGCCCAGATCCGGCGTGCCAGCCGGGGCCAGACGCCCGACGAGCAGAGGTCGGAGCAGCTTGCGGGCGGTAGGCTCGGCCCAGACATCCTCTACCAGGCGAAGCGGCAACTCCTCGCCGCCCGGCTCGCCCGCAATGGCATCAGGGGTCGCATCGGCGTCGAGCCCGCCCAGCACGTCGAGGCCGACCATCTCCGGCCAACGCGGCTGCTCCTGGGCCACCGCCTCCACGACGAGGTCAGCCGGGGTGCAGTCGGCTGGAGCAGGGCAGGTTGGCTCGGTGACGTGTCGTTGCCGCTCATGGGGTTGGGCGGGCTCCTCCGGACCGCCATTGTCTGCGGGCCCGGCGATGATGGCGTCAGGATCGGCGGTGCCGCTGGGCGAGGCAGCCTGGGCCAGGTCTGCCGCTAGAGGGGCGGGCGGCGTGGCCTCGGGGAGCCTTGACGTTGGACTGGGCGACGTTGCGGCCAGTGGGGCTTCCCGGGGTGCCGCTTTAAGGGACGCTGCGGTCGCAAGTGGAGCTTTGACCGGACTGACGGGGTGCTGGCGTCCGAGTTCTGGTGGAGAAGCCGGAGGCGCTTCCGCTGCTGGCGCCTCAGGGGTGCTTTTCCGTCTTACAAGGCGTCCAAGGAGGGATGCCGCACGGCGAAAGAGGCCAGCTTTGGGCAAGGATTGTAACTGAGACACCTGACTACCCGGCAAGCGATGCGCCATTCAGCTGGCCTGCAGGGCGAGCAACGGCACGAATGATCTGAGATGCCTGTTCAGTCTCTCCCCTCTCGGTTGATTTTACCGCTGAACTTCGCCCGCAGCAAGCCAGAGGCCTTGCTCAGGCCTCCGCCAGCACCGCCCCGGCCCTCGCTTGGCTAGGGTGGGCTCGCAACCCAGGCCAAGTTGAGGTCATACCAGCGAGCCGAGATACTGACCCGTCTACCTGGGGTGTGGGTAACCGGCTCCTACCGAAGGTGCCACGGGCTGAGCCTATGGCGATGTGTCAGAACTTCCGCTCGCCGGTATGAGCGGGCGGCCCTGGTGGAGCGGCGGTGGGGTCCCAAGCCGTTCCGCAGGTTGGGCCAAGGCCGGATGAGCAGCATCGCCGCGGCGGCCGTGACGATGATTTCGGCCTCAGGCGTCAGGATTGGACGGTCTTGCGACAATGGCCAGATCGAGCGCCTCACAGGCACGGCCCAGCTCGACCGGGCTGTCGAGCACGGGCCGACGTGAGACGACCCGCAGCGCATCCACCACACGGTCATGGAAGAGCGCCAGGTTGTCACCGGTGCGGAAGCGCGAGGGAAAGGCGATGCCGTCAAAGCCGGCTGGATGCCGGTGGAAGGCGGCCGCCCAGGCGCGGGCGAGGCGATGATCGGCCGCCCCCACCACGTCGGTCGGCACCCGCGAGCGGGCAAGGGCCGCGCCCCGGAGATCGACCACCCGCAGCGGCCGCACCACCTCGATCGCGGCCCAGTCCCAAAGCGCCAGTTCTGTCTCCGCGACCAGAAAGGGGCCGGGCGGCGCGGCATTGGCGCGGTCGCGCAGCAGCGCTTCCTGTAGGCAGAGGGTGAAGGACTGGCCGAGGTAGAGCGGCAGCCAGCGGGGCGGACGTCTCCGAGCGAGCCGCGGATCGGAGAAGCGCGAAGGGCCGGGCCCCACCCCGAGCGCCTCCGGGTGCGCTGCCCGCACCAGCCGGACCCAGCGTGCGCCCGGCGCAATGGTTGCCGTGGCCGGGCGCAGGTCGGTCGTGCGGCGCGGCGGATGGGCCCGAGCCCGCCGGTCGGTCACGCCCCCGCCGGGCTGAAGGCGCCGCCGACGCGACGCGCGAGCGCAACCGCCGCGGCGGCTTGCCGCGGATCGCTGGCGGCCTCCAGGCCCGTGCGCAGGCCGAGTTCCGGATGACGCTGGCGGAGGAAGCGGAACACCGCCCAGGGCTCGCCCAGCACCGCGTGCAGCGCCGGCAGCGCGGCCAGCGGCCGGCCGTCGGCATCCAGCTGCCAGGCCGGGAAGCGGACGCCCCGCTTGGCGCCCTCGAGCCCGAGCAACTCGCCGCGGCGGCGCTTCTGGTGGACCGCCTCGCGCGACAGGTGGAGCCGCGCCGCCAGCGCATCGGAGGAAAGCATGTCCGGTCCCGCCAGCAGCCCGGCGGCGGCCTCGGCGCCACGAGCATAGGCGCGCTGCAGGGCGGCGCGCGCGGCCTCGGGGGGCAGTTCCGCTGCCTCGGCACTGTCCGGGGGCGCTACAGGCGCGCGCTGCGGCAGCCGGACGATCCGGAAGCGGCTGGCGCTGCGGCCCGAGGTGGGCTCCAGGCCCAGCGTCACCCCCCGGTGGGTCCGCTGCACGGCCGCGGCGCCCTGGGCGACGGCCGCCAGGGCCCGCCGCGCCTCCTCGGCCGAGAGGCCAGGCGGCACCTTGACCTGGGCCGGGCGTGCGGCGCGCGGGCGGGAGGCGCCGGTTCCGGTCGGCTTGCGGGGCGTGGAGGAGCGGGCGGCGGGCGGCATGCCCCCAATCTCGCCTGCCGCCGCGATTTCGTCAAGTTCGTCAACTCGGCGACCGTGCCGCTCAGAACTCCTCCCCTCCTGCGGCGCGGCGACCTCTCCCAGCCGGCCGTTGGTGAGCAGCCGGAAGGGCGCCGCGTGGCCCTGCGCGAGGGCCAGCCGGTACAGCGCTTCGGTGCCCTCATAGAGGTCGACTTGGTCGGCCCAGACGGAGCGGGGCACCCGGTGATCGGACAGGCTCAGGCGCGGCCCCTCGTGGAGCATGTCCATCGCCTCAGCGTTCCACCAGGCCAGCGCCTCCGCGGCCTGCAGCGTGCGACCCCAGCCCCAGAGGGTGGTGAGATCCGCGACAAGGAAATACGCCATGGTCTTGCTCGCATAGCGGCAATCGCCGCCGCGGCCTATCCTGCCGCATGCGTCTTTCCCGCCGGCTGCTCGCGCCGCTCCTCCTCGCCCTCTCCCTCTTCGTCCACCCCGCCCTCGCCGCCGAGTTGCGCGGCCGGGTGGTCGGCGTGCACGACGGCGACACCCTGACCCTGCTGACGCCGGAGAAGCGCCAGGTGAGGGTCCGCCTGGCCGAGATCGACACCCCGGAAAGCCGGCAGCCCTACGGCACCCGCGCCCGGCAGGCGCTGGCCGAGATGGCCTTCCGCCAGGAAGCCCGCGTGGTGGTGGTGGACACCGACCGCTACGGCCGCACGATCGGCCGCGTGTTCGTCGGCCGGACGGACGTCAACGCCGCGCTGGTGCGGCAGGGCGCCGCCTGGGTGTACCGGCAGTACGCGCATGACCCGGCACTGTTGGTACTGGAGCAGGCGGCGCGGAACGATCGGCGGGGGCTCTGGGCGCTGCCCGAGGCCGAGCGCGTGCCGCCCTGGGACTGGCGCCGGCAGCAGCACCGGAAGCGGCAGGCGGCTCAGGGAGGCTGATCCGCTGAACGGCCCCTCTCTGCAGGTTTAGGAGCAGTCACTCCCAGATCGCTGCCCGCGCACCAGCCTTCGGCGAGACCACGTTCCGGTTTGAGGAGGCGCAGGTCTGATCAGCTGGTCGGTGAGATTGAACCGGGTATCGAATAGGCGCCTTGCGATAGCAGCACGTTCAGGAACGCAGGATCGTCCACCACCAGGGGGACGACCTTCTTTAGGGCATTATTCAGAGATGCCTCGGCGTTGTGCCCGACCATGACCTGGATATTGGGCTCTAGCCCCTTGGCCGAGTAGATGCGCGAGTAGACCGGCCGTCCAAGCCGGTCGAGCACCTGGACGTTCAGTGTGATCTCGGACACAGCATCCCCGGCGAAAAAGCCCATTCGGAACTCATTGTAGAACCGAAGGACGTCCACTTCGACTCGTGCATCATTGCCGCCGAGCCGGAAGCCCTTGGCCATCAGTTCCGCGCCGATCGCGCGGCTGGTTTCGGCGACCACGTCGGTAGTGGACAGGATGGGGGCCGTGTCCATGCCGAAGCCGTTCCGCTTGCTGGAGACGCGGTCCCGATGGTCGGTCCGAGCATCCTCCGCCGTGACGGTAAGACCCACTGCCGACGCGCCCGGAAGCTGCGGCTGAGACCGAGCTGCGCCGTAGGTGACGTCTATATAGTCCGTTGTGAAGGCGCAGTTCGCGAGGGTGAGAAGCGCCAAAATAGCAAGAATCCGCATCGGTTTCTCCTTGGGAGGATGAAACCGTAACAGGCAGAAAAACCAAATAGTAGACTTTCAGGCAGAAAGGTGACTGCCTCTCAGCTGCTGGAGTGCATCACGGCCAGTGTTCTGACGAGCGCCGCCCAGGCTGCGGGTCAGGGCAGGATGGTGACGCGAGTGCTCGCCCCCGGCCTGAACTTCCAGTCCAGATCGTGCGCCTCAACGGTGGCCCGCCCTCCATCTCTGCCGCGGAGAGAAGCACCCAGTTGCAGAAATTCTATCCGCAAAGCACCCTTTTCGTCCTCCGGCAGGCTCTCGAACAGCTTCTCGGAGATGATGTACTAGATCCCGATCAAATTGGCATTCTCGGTGTTGCCGTCGAACGACGCGCACTGCAGGAAATCCGAGTTGACCTGCTTGCAGTAGTGGTGGGCTTCCATGCGCTCGCGCGTCTTGGTCATGCTCCGGTTTCCGGTCATGGAGGAGGAAGGGGCAGCTGCAACGCGTCAGAAACGGCTAGAGCGTGTTGCGGACCAAGTCGAAGGCGGCGATGGCTTTTGTGAGCATGAGGGTGGCGAAGGCGACGAAGTGCAGGCCTGCGACGGTCTGGGGCAGTCGCTCGTAGTCACGGGCGAGGCGCCGGAAACGGGCCGCCCAGGCGAAGCTCCGTTCGACGACCCACCTGCGGGGCAGAAGGACGAAGCCGCGCTTGGCCTCCGGGGTGCGGACGACATGCAGGGCCATGCGGCAGGCCTGGGCGGCCTTGGCCGGTTTCTCTCCCGTGTAGCCCTGCTCGACATAGGCGAGCTCGACCGTCTC
Organism: Roseomonas sp. E05; assembly: GCF_030063475.1. Classification (GTDB taxonomy): domain Bacteria; phylum Pseudomonadota; class Alphaproteobacteria; order Acetobacterales; family Acetobacteraceae; genus Pseudoroseomonas. The sequence continues at coordinate 20,519 of NZ_JASIRT010000040.1, read as the reverse complement.
GCCGGTGACTTCCTGAATGGCGGCGGCGAGCTGGCCAACCTGGGCACGGTCCTGCTGGTCGGCCGGGGTGACGTGCAGCGCCAGCAGATGGCCCAAGGTGTCGACGGCGGCGTGCAGCTTGGAGCCCTTCTGCCGTTTGGCGCCGTCATACCCGGCCCGGGAACCGCTCTCGGGCGTGGACCGCAGCGTCCGGCTGTCGAGGATGGTGGCACTTGGCGCGGCGGCGCGCCCCTCGGCCAGCCGCAGCAAGGCCCACAGGTCGTGCGCCATGGCCTCGAAGCAGTCCGCCGCCAGCCAGTGCCGCGCCTGATCGTAGACCATGTGCCAGGGCGGAAAGTCACCCGGCAGCATCCGCCAGGCCGCCCCAGCGCGGATAATCCAGCGCAGCGCATCGTAGGAGGCGCGCAACGCATGACGGCGCTGTCCGGCATCCTCCGGCAGCAGCGTCAAGTAGGGCGCGGCGAACGCCCACTCCTCCTCCATGCTGTCGGTCGGATAACGGTAGCAGTGGGGATCAGGAGATCCTCCCCTCTCATCTGGGGACGCACAAGGTCCGCAACACGCTCTAGCAGGCGGCGGCCCCGCAGCGCCCCGAGCAGTCGAAGTGGCCCAGCCACTCCTGTGCCATCGTGGGTACCGCGGGAGCCGCGCAACCATGCGGCATCAGGCAACGACCGCCCGCAGCGCCACTTGCGCTGCCCGCCATGGGCAGAGCGCTCCAACCGACGGTCGCGGCGGGGCCCGGAGGCGTTCTCCCTCAGGCCAGCTGGGCGCGTCTGGACAGGCGTCGGTCAGTCAGTGTGAAGGCCCCCATACCCACCAGCATCGCCGCCAGGAACACGAGTGCGGGCGCACCGGCCAGGAGGGCGGCGGCCAGCACGGGGCCGGGGCAGAATCCGGCCAGGCCCCAGCCGGCGCCGAAGATGAGCGAGCCGACGACCAGGCGGCTGTCCACCGCCGTCTTGGTCGGGCCGGAGAAGGAGGCAGCGCAGAGCGGCGCCCGCCGTCGCTTGGCGAGGGCGAAGCCCAGGGCGGCCACCGGGATGGCGGCCCCCATGACGAAGGCCAGGCTCGGGTCCCAGTCCCCGGCGACGTCGAGGAAGGCGAGCACCTTCTGCGGGTTGATCATCTGCGAGACGACCAGTCCCAGGCCGAAGATCAAGCCCGAGGCGAGCGAGACGAGAATGCGGCCCATGGCGGTCAGCCTCCGACAACGTGGCGGGCGATGAAGACGGTCACGGCGGCGGCGAGCATGAACAGGCCGGTGGCCGTGATGGAACGGCGCGACAGCCGGGCGATGCCCGCGACCCCGTGCCCGCTGGTGCAGCCGCTGCCGAGACGGCTGCCGAAGCCGACGAGCAGCCCGGCCACCACCAGGGTGGGATAGGTGGAGCGGATGGTGACCTCCGGCGCGCCGAGGAGCAGCGTGTAGGCGAGGGGAGCGCCGATGAGCCCCGCCAGGAAGGCGACGCGCCAGGCGACCTCGCCCGCCTGCGGCTTGATGAGACCGCCGACCGCGCCGCTGATCCCGGCGATGCGGCCGTTGCCGAGCCAGAGGATCAGCACGGACAGGCCGATCAGTGCGCCGCCCAGCGCGGCGGAGACAGGGGTGAAGTTCTCCACGGCAACTCAGCCCTTCGATGCGCGGACGGCGGTGCAGCCGGTCTCGCGGAACTGGTTCAGCGGGATCTTCAGGTAGGCGACGCCGTTCGCCTCCGGCTCGGGCAGCCGCCCGCCCCGGATGTTGACCTGCAGCGCATCGAGCAGCAGGGCCGGGAAGGGCAGCGTGCGGTCACGCGCCTCGCGCGCCTGGACGAAGGCTCCCTCGGTCACGCCATCCCGCAGATGGGTGTTGTGCGCGCGCTGCTCGGCGACGGTGGACTCCCACCGCGGCTCGCGCCCGCCCGGCTGGTAGTCGTGGCCGGTGAAGACGCGCGTCTCCGGCGGCAGCGCGAGGATGCGCTGGATGCTGCGGTAGAGCGCGCGGGCGTCACCGCCGGGGAAGTCGGCCCGCGCGGTGCCGCCGTCCGGCATGAACAGCGTGTCGTGCACGAAGGCGGCGTCGCCGATGACGTAGGTGATGGAAGCCGCGGTGTGGCCGGGCGAGAAGAGAACCTCCGCCTCCAGCGCGCCGACGCGGAAGCGCTCGCCGTCCTTGAACAGGCGGTCCCATTGCGAGCCGTCGGCGGGGAAGTCCGGGAGGTTGTAGATCTCCTTCCAGATCTTCTGCACCCGGATGACCTGCTCGCCGATCGCCGCCGGTGCGCCGAACACCTCCTTGAGATAGGGCGCGGCGGAGAAATGGTCGGCGTGCGGATGGGTGTCGAGAATCCACTCCACCGTCAGCCCCTGCTCTCGCACAAAGGTTGCCATCCGGTCGGCGAAGGTGGTGTGGGTGCCGCGGCAGGCGCGGTCGAAGTCGAGCACCGGGTCGATGATGGCGCAGCGCCTCGTTGCCAGGTCCGCCACGACGTAGGCAATGCTGTTGGTGTCCTCGTGGTAGAAGCCGGTGACCACCGGGTGATTTCTGGACATCGCTGTTTCCTTTCAGGTCTGGCCGCGTTGTTGGGAGCGGGCGGGTCGCCCCTGGTCAGGGGCTGTCAGGCCTCCGGCGCTGTGGCCTCTGTCGGAGCGGGTTCCCCCGTCTCCGGAACGGATGTCTCGTCCTTGGCGCAAAACAACTCGTAGAGGAGGCCGATCGTCCGCTCCGCGGGCTTGCTGCCCAGGCTGTAGAACACTGTTCGCGAGACACGGCGGGTCTTCACTAGGCCGTCCTCGCGCAGCCGGGTCAGGTGCTGCGACAGGTGGGGCTGCCGCATCTCCAGAGCCCGTTCGAGTTCCCCGACCGATTTCTCGCCCTCGACCAGGGAGCAGAGGATCAGCAGCCGGTGGCCGTTGCCGATGGACTTCAGGAAGCGTTCCGCTTCCGCCGCCCGGCTGCGCATCTCCGATATATTCATGTTCATTTATATATAGAGCACGAATATGTCTTCAAGGCTCAACGACAGAAGGAAGGCGCTCATGGCGCAGCGAATCAGGATCAGCGACGGCCTGACGGTGGACACCGGACAGCCGACCCGGGGGGAGTTGGAGCGCCTCTCGCAGGAGGGGTTCAGGGCGGTGGTCAACCTGCGGACCGCCGGAGAGCAGAACCAGCCCCTGCCGCCCGAGGCTGAAGGGGAGGTCGCCCGCGCGGCGGGCCTGGACTACGCCCACATCCCGGTCGCTCCCACGGGTCCGCAGCCCGAGCAGGTGGACGCCTTCCAGCAGAAGCTGACCGAGTTGCCGGGGCCGGTACTCGTTCACTGCGCCTCCGGGAAGCGCTCCGGTGCCTTCGCGATCCTGCATGCCGCCCGCGAGCAAGGGCTGTCGGGGGAGGAGGCTCTCGCCAAGGCGCGGGCGCTCGGCTTCGACTGGCAGAGCCCCGAACTGGAGGGCTTCGTGCAGCGCCAGCTGGACCGCCGCGCCTAGAGCGTGTTGTGGACCAGGTCGAAGGTAGCGATGGCCTTGCGAGCATGAGGGTGACGAAGGCGACGAAGTGCAGGCCTGCGACGGTCAGGGGCAGCCGTTCGTAGGCGCGGGCGAGGCGCCGGAAGTGGGTGGCCCAGGCGAAGCCACGCTCCACTCCCCGCCTACGGGGCAGGACGACGAAACTGCGCCTGGCCTCCGGCGTACGGACGGCATGCAGGGCCATGCCGCAGGCCTCGGCCGGTTCCTCGCCCGTGCAGCCCTGGTCGCCACAGGCAAGGTCGACCCTCTCGCCGGATGCGTCCTTGATGGTAGCGGCGCACCGACCGACCTGGGCTCGGTCCTGTTGATCGGCCAGGGTGATTCAGCGCCAGCAGGTGACCTACGTGAGGTCGCCGTGGAGGGCAAGACCCCCGACGCTGACACTCTGGACCGTGCCCTCCGCGAGGCGGGCTGGAAGAGCGAGCGCCTGGCAGCCTGATCCGCAAGGCAGGGTCCGGCACACTCTGCATGCCGGGCCCTGCCCGTGCTGGTGCCCGCATCGGCCTCCCGGCTCAGCGGAGGAGAGGAGAAGCACCCGCACCGACGATTGGCTGGTCATTGCCGCTGCCGGGCGTGGTGCCATTGAACAGGTAGGTCAGGAGCGGGCTGGCGGCGACCACACGGCAAAAGCCGTAGGAGCCTCCCGCCGAGAGCAGGATGATCAGCACGATCTCGACCTCGGCAGGCCATGGCACCGCCAGGAAGGCCACCGATAGCCAGAGTACGAAGGCGACGTGGACGAGGTACATGGTCATGGCGACGTCCACCATGGCGCGTGAGAAGCGCGTCCGGCGGTCGAGCCATCGGCGGGCAGCGGAGAGCAGCACGTGCGAGAACAGGACGCCGACAATCGGCATGAGGAAGTAGGTGGCCGCCCGGCCGAGGTCACCGTCATCGTCCTGGAATGCCGCCATGGTGGCTGCCGAGGCGAAGGCCAGAGCCCAGACGCTCCAGTTCGGCTGCCTGAAGCTCTCCAGCCAGGCCGGACGCGATGCGATCAGGGCGCCCGCGAGGAACATCAGCCCACAGGCGACAAACTGGGCCGGGACGACGATGCCGCCCATCAGGTAGGCGGCATCCACGAGCTTCGCGGCGGCCGCGGCCGCGACGGTTGCCAGGCCCATGCCGATGAGCGCCGCCCAGGCCAGCAGCGGGCGCCGGGCCAGGACACTGTGGATGGCGGCCGTGGCCCGCTCGACCCGCGCGGGACCGGTGAGCGCGTAGAGGCCCGCGAACAGGCCGCAGTAAGGCAGCAGGTAGATCAGGAACCAGAGGTGGACGGTCCAGTTGGCCGAGGGGTTTCGGAGTTCTGCCAGGAGAGCGGGAACGGCGTTCCCGAAGCCTCCCTGGGAGACGGCGCTCGCCATGACCATGAGGGGGCTGACCAGCACCAGGGACGTGGCCAGCGGAATGCCGATCCGCTTCATGCGGCCCGCGAGCCATGGCCCCGGGCCACGGCGGCGGACGAGCAGCATGGCGAAGAGGCCCGCGAGCAGGAAGAAGGCGGGCATCCGGAAAGTGTGGCTGAACTGGACGAGCCAGGTCATGGCCTGCGATTCGTCCGGCGAATCAACGATCCAGGTGGCGTGGGACGCGTAGACGAGACCCACATGGTACGGGATGCCCGCCAGCATCAGGATGGCCCGAAGCTGGTCCAGGTCGTCCCATCTCCGGCTACCCGGTTCTTGGGACGCGACCGCGACGGTGCCGGAAGGTCGCTCCGGCTCGGCAGCCCATCCCTTCATCGGACATGCCTCCTCACGTCCTGGTCCAGGCTGTTCCGCACCGCGGCGCGGAACGCGAGGGCGGGAGCCGTCGCCGCATCAGTCCCGACCACCGTCCCGGAAGCACCGCCGCCAAGGGCAGCCGCGCAGCCCGGCGTGGGCTTCGGTTGGAGGGTATCAGTAGGTGCCGCGGCCTTCGTGCGCCGAAGGGGCGTCACGACGGCGAACGTGCCGCCCGCGGTGAGGGGGTCCCGGCGGCGCAGCGCAGGGGAGGGAATTGTAGGCATGATCCGTCCTCGTCGTGCCCGCGTGGCAGGCCAAGGACGGCGCCTGCGGGCATGGAAATCCTGCCGCGCCCGCTCAGTCGGGTGCGGTTAGACGAGGATGTTCAGCCGGGGTGGGAACGGATCTGGCGGAAGAATCAGGCCCGCCAAGCCCGGATAGGCCTGTGTCGGATACTCAAGCACGGCAAAGGACCGGCGGTCGGGGAGCGGCGGGAAGGCGACGTCAGCCATGGCGCCCGCGTAGGCCGCGCCGCCGCAGGACATCATCTTGCTCCCGGCCGGACCGGAGGGAGCCTCGCCGCAACAGGGATCGTGAGGCTGAGCAGCGCTTCCGGCCGATGTCAGGCCACCCGCCGCGACCTTTTCAGGTACCGCCAGCGCAACGCCCGGCAGCGCCACTCCCAGCACGAAGGCCAGGGCGGTCAGCACGAGCAGCAGGCGCCGGAGAAGGGTCATGCCCATGGCTGGTCTATAGGAGTTGGCGGTTTTACGCGACAAGTTCGGCACGCCTGCTTCACAACCATCTTGGCCGTACAGCGCTGCTTGGCTCCGTACATCGGGCACGGCATTCCGCGCCAGGATCTCAGGGAGGGCGGTCCTTCGCCGCGCTCGTAAGCTACGGATCGCATCAAAGGAATCCCCAAGAAGGCCACCACGGGAGGCCTCGCCATGACAGCCTGGGAGGAGGGGCGGCCTGCGGCCGCGCCCACGGGCCCCGGCATCCCGGGGCCACCCCCCTCTTACCCCCGCGACGGCGCCTTCGTCCGTGCCTCGCCGACGACCTGCACGAGGTCGTCGTAGGCCAGCGCGCCCGGCACCAGGTAGGTGCCGATGATGAAGGAGGGCGTCCCCCGCAGGCCCAGGGCATGCGCCTGCGCCGCCACCTGCCCGAGCATGGCGTCCAGCTCGGCGCCGCGCCCGGACAGGTCGGCATCCATCCGCGCCATGTCCGCGCCCGCCTGTTCCGCCAGCGCCCGCACCTTCGCCTCGTCGAGCGTGCCCTCATGCTCCATCAGCGCCTGGTGCACCGCCGCGTAGTTGCCCTGCCAATCCGCCGCTAAGGCGATCTTCGCGGCGGTCACCGACGGCCCGCCGAAGACCGGCCATTCCTTCGCGACGAAGCGGATGCCGTGATCCTCCGCAAGGAGGCGCTTGAGCATGGGATGCATCCGGCGGCAGTAGGGGCAGCGGTAGTCGAAGAACTCGATGATGGTGACGTCCCCCGCCGGATTGCCGAGCACGACGGCGCCCGGGCCGCGGACCAGGTCCCCCAGGCCCATCTCCCCGCCCTGCGGCGGGGGCGTGGCCGCCTCGGCGGCGGGCGCCCCGGGGCGGCTGAAAAGCCAGGCGGCCGATGCGCCGAGGAGCGCGGTGCCGCCCAGGGCGGTGGAGACGATGGTGCGACGCTTCATGCGGTGCGTCCTCCTGTTGTCGGTGGTGATGGAATCAGGACGGGCGGCCAGCGGCGGCATCCAGTGCCTCGAGGACGCGCTCCTTCGTCAGCAGCTCCGGCAGGACGATGCCGTCCGGCGCCGCTGGCCCGTACACGGCGGTGAACGGGATGCCGTAGCGGCCGAAGCCCTGGAGGTAGGCGGTGATCGCGGGGTCCGGCCGGGTCCAGTCGGCGAGCATGGGGGTGACATCCCCGGCCGCGAGGCGGCGGCCCACCGCCGCGTCGGCGAGGACGACGCGCTCGTTGACCTTGCAGGTGATGCACCAGTCCGCGGTGACGTCCACGAACACCACCTCGCCCGCCCCGACCCGGCGGCCGATCTCGCCCGTGTCGAAGCGGACCCAGTCTAACCCCGCGGCGGCCCGCGGCGCCGCGTCGGCGGCGGCAGGGCCGCGGCTGGCTGCGAGCGGGGTCAGGAAGGCGGCCGCGGCGAGGGCGGCCACCGTCAGGGCGGCGAGGCGGCCGCTCCGCGCCTGGCCGCCGCCCGCGCCCCAGAGGGTCAGGGCCAGTGCCACCATCAGCGCCACGACAAGGAAAGCCGCGGCAGACCCGACCTGCGCGGCGAGGACCGAAAGCAGCCAGGCCGCCGTGAGCGCCAGCGGAACGGAGAGGAGCCTGCGCAGGGCCAGCATCCATCGGCCGGGCTTCGGCAGCCGCGCGGCCAGGCGGGGAAGGGCGGCGACCAGCAGGTAGGGCAGGGCGAGCCCCAGGCCGAGGGCGGCGAAGACCGCGTAGATCTCCACCGGTCCCCGGGCCAGAGCGAAGCCCACGGCGGTGCCGAGGAAGGGAGCCGAGCAGGGCGTCGCCAGGAGCGTAGCGAAGGCGCCGGTCGCGAAGTGACCGGCGAGCGATCCGCCTGCGCCAAAGCCCCGCCCGCCGATCAGGTCCGCCAGACGGCGGGGCAGAGGGATCTCGAAGGCCCCGAGCAGGTTCAGCGCGAACAGTGTGAGGAGCAGCACCAATAGGACAAGGAACAGCGGCTGCTGGAACTGGATGCCCCAGCCGACGGCGGCGCCCGCCGCCTTCAGGCCCGCCATGGCCGTGGCGAGGACGAGGAAGGAGGCGAGGATTCCCGCCGCTGAGGCGAGGAAGCCGAGGCGGACCTCGCGCGGCGCCGTCCCGCCGTGCCGCGCGACGGAGATCAGCTTGAGCGACAGGACCGGCAGCACGCAGGGCATGAGGTTCAGGATCAGGCCGCCGAGCAGCGCGGTGGCCAGCATGCCGGCCAGAGCCACGAGGCCAGGCCCCCCCTCCGGCTGCCAGCCTCCCGCATCGCCTCCGACCATCGGCCCGTCGGAGATGGGTTCCCTCGCTTCCATGGCCCGCTCGCCGTCGAGGAGCGTCAGGCGGGCGGACGTCCCGGCCAGTGTCGCTCCGGCCGGAAGCGGCTGCGCCAGGAGCAGGGTGAGCTCGACGCGGCGCCGGTCATCCGCGAAGCGCGCCTGGGGCGCGCCGAAGGCCAGCGGCGGGTCGGTTTCCACGAGGAGGTCCGGCGCCCTGAAGGCGTCCCGCGCTGTCGCCACGGCCTGGAGCGCCGGTCCGGCAGGGGTCTGCACGAAACCCGCTCCCGCGATGGCCATCCCACTGGCGGCGCCGTCATCCGGCACCTTGCTGCGGAACGCCGCGATGCGCTCTGCGGCGCTTGGCTCACCCGCCACGCCTGCCCGGACGACGGCGTCGAAGGCGATGTCCACGCGGGTGCAGATGTCGCTGCAGACGTAGAGTGCGCCCTTCAGGTCCAGGCGGGCGGGGGCGGCCGGGTCAGCAAGGCGGGCGTCGATGGGCAGGACGAGCTTGCCGCCGTAGCCGATCGTCTCGAAACCAAGGAAGGTCTGTCGGTGGGGCGCGGGCCACAGCACCGTTGCGTCGGTCAGGTTTGTCGATCCAGTGAAGTCGATCTCGGGAGGGAAGCCGCCCTCGCCGGGCGAGCGCCAATAGGTCTTCCAGCCCGGCTCAAGGTCGATCTCCAGGCCAAACCGCGCCGTGCCGGACGTGTCCGCCCCGCCCTCAAGCAGTCGGACCGTGGCGCCCGGCGAAACCACCGGCTCGGCGGCTGTGGCGGCTTGCGGCACGAGGGAGGACACGCAGCCCAGCAGGGCGGACAGCGCCAGCGCAACGGCCCATGAGGGCCAAACGCGGCCTTCGCGGCGCCCCGGGGCGGGTCGCGTGGCGGGCGGCCTACCGGCGCCAGATAGAAGCTTCATGATTCCTGCCAACCTTTGATGGATTTCTCCGGCTCCGGTGCCACTGCGGACAGTTGCAGGCGCGCCGCCTCGATCACGACCTCCGCCCGCAACCCGCCTCCCGGGCGGTTGCGCAGCCGCAACGCCGCCCCGCAGCGCCGCAGCGCGAGCTCCGCGATGGAGAGGCCCAGGCCGGTGCCCGTCCCGTTGCGCTGCCGTCCCCGGAAGAAGCGCCGCCGCACCATCTCAAGCTCGTCGGCGGGGATGCCCGGTCCCTCGTCCTCGATCGCGAGCGCGGCCTCCGCTCCTTCCACGCGCAGCGACCAGGTCACGCGCCCCCCGGAGGGGCTGTGCTGCACGGCGTTCTCCGCGAGATTGCGCAGCGCGGTGAAGAGCAGCGCCTCGTTCGCCAGCACCTGCACGCCGCCCAGGTCCGGCTCCATCGCCAGCGTGACGTCGCGAACCTTGCACGGGGACGCCAGCTCCTGGCCGAGCGCGGCCAGAAGCGCGCCGAGATCCACCCATTCGGCCGGCGGGGTCGTGCTCTCGGCTTCGAGCCGTGAGAGGTCGAGCAGTTGCCGCACCAGTCGGGAGGTCCGGTCCACCGCCACCAGGATCTGCCGGAGGGCCTGCGTCCGCATGGCCTCGTCCCGCGCGGCCAGGGCGACCTGCGCCTGCGTCCGCAGCCCTGCGAGTGGCGTCCGCAGTTCGTGGGCGGCGAAGGCGATGAACTGCCGCTCCCGCTCCCGCGCCTCCGTCACCCGCCCGAAGAGCCCGTCCAGCGCGTGCAGCACGGGACGGATCTCGGGAGCGTCCGCGGCGACCCGGACGGGGCCGAAGTCCTCGGCGTCGCGGCTGCCCAGGGCGTCCGCGAGGCGGCGCAGGGGCGCCAAGCCACGGCCAACGCCGAGCCAGATCAGACCGGCGAGCACCGGGAGAACCAGCGCGGCGGGAAGCAGCAGGCCGAGGATCACGTCGCGGACCAGGCGGTCGCGGACCTTGAGGTTGTCGCCCACCAGGATCCGCACGCGCTGCGCCGGATCCTCGACCGCGAAGACCCGCCAGCGTTCGCCGTCGATGACGGTCTCGGAAAGGCCGCTACCGGAGGTCGTGAGCTCCGCGTCCGGGGCGCCCGAGGAGCGCCCGAGCAGGCGGCCGTCGAGCGACCAGATCTGGCAGGAGAGCTGCCGCGCGTAGCCGCTCTGCGGCGGCGGCGAGACCTGCGCCGCGGTGCCGGGATCGATCTGCTGCCCCGCCACAAGGGAGGCGACCATGCGACCCGCCTCGACCAGGCGGGCGTCGAGCGTGCGCCCGAGTTCCCGTTGCGTGCTGATGAAGATCCAGGCCGCCGCCAACAGCCAGACCAGGCCGGTCGCCGCGGTGAGGAGCAGGAAGAGCCGAGCCCTGATCGAGCTCACAGGACTTCGCCCCCAAGCCGGTAGCCGAGGCCGCGCACGGTCTGGACGACGTCCCGCCCAACCTTGGCGCGGAGGTTGTGGACGTGCACCTCCAGAGCATTGCTCTCCACCTCCTCCTGCCAGCCATAGAGCCGTTCCTGCAGCCGGTCCTTGGACAGGATAACGCCGGGACGTTCCATCAGCGCCTCCAGGATGGCGAACTCCCGGCGGGAGAGAGCGACGGGCCGGCCCTCCCGCTCCAGCGAGCGGCGGGCTGGGTCGAGCGTGAGATCGCGCCAGGTGAGCAGGGGGGTGGAACGCCCCTGGGCACGGCGAGTGATGGCGCGCAGCCGCGCGGCGACTTCGTCGAGATCGAAAGGCTTACCGAGATAGTCGTCCGCGCCGGTGTCGAGCCCGGCGATCCGGTCGTCCACGGCGTCCCGCGCGGTCAGCAGGAGCACGGGGGTGGTGTCGCCGCGCCCGCGCATCTCGCGCAGGACCGAAAGGCCCGAGCCGTCCGGCAGCATCAGGTCAAGGACCACGGCCTCGAAGCGGCTGGCGCGCAGCGCGGCGCGCGCATCCTCGCAGGTGCCGACCGCCTCGGCCTCAAGGCCATGCAGCGACAATCCGGCCTTGATGCCGTCCAGCAACAGCTCGTCGTCTTCGACCAGCAGGATGCGCACGGTCGGGTCCTCTCTCGTTGGGGGGTGGATGGGGGGCTTGGCTTAAGGCCACCTTAAGGTCGGCCCCCCACTTGCCGGGCGGCGGGCCATGGCGGACGTGGCGCGCGGATGGCATCGGAGGATCAAGGCTTGCGGCAGTTTCTGCGTGACGCTTGCGCCAGGGCATTCCTGCGCGCGGATGGGAAAGCCGCAGCCATCCGGCACCGGATGCAGGGGAGCTGAGGGATGGGGATCGTTTCCCTTGGGCCCCTCGTCATGGCGGCAGACCGGTTTGCCGCCCTCCTAGGGATCGGCGCCTTCCTGCTGGTGGCCTCGGTCATCGCGAGGCGCAAAGGCGAGCATATCGCCGCCTGGGCCGGCGCCTCCGCATTGGGCGGGGTTGCCGCCGCGCGGCTCGGGCATGTCATCGAGCATCTCGGCAGCTTCGCGCAGGAACCCTTGCGCGCCTTCGCCGCCTGGCAGGGCGGGTTCTCCTTCCTCTGGGCCATCCCTGTCGTCGTCGCGCTCACCCTGCGGCGGCTGCCGGGCGTCAGCGACAGGGGCTGGGCGGTGCTGCCGGCCGCCATCGGGCTTCTTGTCTGGACGGTGACGCTGCAACTCGCCAATGCCAGCGCCGGGGATGCGCGCCCCCTGCCAGCGCTCACCCTGGAGCAACTCGGCGGGCCTCCCATCGTGCTCTCCGCCACCAACGGGAGGCCACGCGTCCTGAACCTCTGGGCCACCTGGTGCCCGCCCTGCCGCCGCGAGATGCCGCTGCTGGCGGAGACCGCGCGCGCGACGCCGGGCGTGGACTTCCTCTTCGTCAACCAGGGGGAGGCCCGCGACAGGATCAGCGAATATCTCGCGAGCGCCAAGCTGGACCTGCGGCACGTGGTGCTGGACTCCACCTCCGAGGTCTCCCGTCACTTCGAGGTGCGCGGCATCCCGGTCACGCTGTTCTTCGGCGGCGACGGCCGCATGCGTCACCTGCACCTGGGCGAGGTCTCGCGGGAACTCCTCGCCGGCTACACCGCCTCGATCCTGCAGGAGCCCTGAAGCGGCCGTCCCAGCTCCTACTTGGCGTAGTGGAACCCCGCCTGCTGCAGTTCCGGCAGCGTGCCGACGGCACCCGGCGTCAGGATGACTCCTGGCACCAGGTGATTGGTGAGTTCCGCGGCCAAGGCCGGCACGTCGGCCGTGTCGGGGTTCGTCCCCATGGTGGCCAGCTTGGAGGCGGTTTCCCAGAGCGCGTTGTGGCAGGCCATGAACACCACGCCCCGGCGCTGCAGTGCGGGGATCGAGGTGAAGCGGCTCGAATATGCGCCCTGCGGGTTCTGGTGGTCGCGGAGGTCCGGCGCGGGCCCCTGCGGCTCGGCGATGAGCGTGTTCGACTGGAACCCGCCGCCCGCCAGCTTGGCGAGCTGGTACTTGTCCCACATCGCCTGGTCCAGCAGGGCGAGGTCCGCGCTGCCGTGGGTGACCGAGACGGCGAGGAAGTCCGGGTGCCGGAAGGACCAGACCTGCGCGTTCAGCGCGTTGCGCATCAGGTTCAGCCAGGCGCCGCCGAGATCGGTGTTGTCCCAGGCCTGCTTCGGTCCGCCTCGGTAGGCGATCACCGCCTGCAGCGCCTCGTGGTCCCATTGCGAGGGATCGTCGAGGATCATGGGCACTGAGCGGAAGTCGCGTCGCCGCGGAAGTGAGGCGAGGCGCTCCGTCAATTCCCGCAGCGCCCCGGCCCCGTCCGGGAGCCAGCGCGCGGACGGCGCCTCGGCTCGCGCGCCGAAGGACGGGGCAGCCGCCGCGGCGGCGGCGAACCCGATCCCGGCCAGGACGTGGCGGCGGGTCTGTGTGCTGTTCATCGTGTTTCTCCTGATGCCGTGCGCCGGGCGCCGTCAGACCGGAATGACGCTTTGCCTGCCGCCCGGCGCGATGGAGGCGCGGGCGCCGAGGTGGCGGCGCAGTGCCTCGACGGCGTGGATGCCGAGGTTCCGCCGCCCGCGGCCGTACTTCCCCGGGACGCCCTGTGCGGTGACGAAGGCGGCGGTGTAGGTCCGCCCGGGATCGACCGGCTCACCGCCCACGAAGAGCCGCTCCACCCGCTGCCCGGCCGGGTTCTCCAGCTTCGCGTGGAGCAGCAGGCCGCGGCAGCGCTTCACGTAGCCGCCCATCTGCGCGTAGGGATCGGCGGCGAAGGTGCGCTCGAGGTTCTCTTCCAGGATCGCGAGGAGTTCCGCACCGGTGAGTTCGACCACGGAAACCGGTGGGTTGGGCGGGATGATGTTCCAGAGGTCGCCGACCGTGATGGGGCCGGGCGGCACGGCGGCGCCGTAGCGCCAGCCGTTCGAGAAGGCGAGGTCCGTTCCCGCTGCCTCGGCAATGGCGTCCAGCAGCAGGTCGTCCATTGGCGTGCGGAACATCGTGGCGCGGTGCAGGGCCTCCTCGGTGTGGCCAACCACCTCGTCCAGCAAGGCGCGGTGCGGGGCCAGGGCCGCGTCCACCAGCGCCTTCACCGCGGGGTCCTCGGGAAGCGTGTCGTCGAGGGCGACGAGCCGGTGCTCCACCTCGGTGACCTTCCCGTCCACGACCTGGAGGTCGAGCCGCCCGGCGAAGGCGCCGTGGCAGCCGGACTGGATGACGGGTGTGCCGTTCACCCAGGCCGGGCGCTCCATGCGATTGTGGGTGTGCCCGCTCAGCAGCGCATCGATGCCGGGCACGGCGGCCGCCAGCTTCATGTCCTGCGGGAAGCCGAGATGGGACAGGACAACGACGAGGTCCGCCCCTTCCTGCTGGCGCAGGCGGGCGATGTGGCCGGGCAGCTCGTCCTGGCCCAGCGTCAGCCGGACGCCCGTGCTGAAGTGCGGCGGCATGGTCTTGTCGACGATGGTCGCCGCGATGCCGACGATGCCGACCCGCAGCCCGCCGCGCTCGACCATCCGCGTCGGCTGGAACGCCAACTCCCCCGTCGCCTCGTCGAAGCAGTTGATGGCGAGGAGCGGATAGGAGAGTTGCCCAGCCAGGGCCTTGAGCCGTTGTGGCCCGTAGGCGAAGTCCCAGTGCGCGGTCATGCCGTCCAGCCCGAGGGCGTTCAGGATGGGGACGAGGGCCTGCCCCTTGCTCAGGACCACGGGATAGGTTCCGTGGAAAGTGTCGCCGTTGTCCAGCGCGACGACCGCCCCTGGGCGCTCCTCGCGGAGGCGGCGCAGGAGCGTGGCGATGCGGGCATAGCCGCCGAGGCGCGGGAAGGTGGCCGCGTCGCCCTGCCAGACCAGCTCGGGATGCGGTTCCAGATAGCCGTGGACGTCGTTGAGCTGGAGGAGGGTGACGCTTCCGGAGGCCATGGCTTTCTCTGTGTCGTCGTTGATGTCGCGGTCAGTCCCAGGGCGCATCGCCCAGGGCGTCCAGCGGGATCTTGAGGTAGCGGCGCCCGTTGTCCTCGGGTCCCGGGAGTCTGCCGCCCGCGATGTTCACCTGGAGCGACTGGAGGATCAGCCTGGGCATCGGCAGTGTCCGGTCCCGCTCCGTGCGGAGCTTCACGAAGGCCGCCTCGTCCTGGCCGCGGGCATGGGCGTTCTCCGCCTTCTGCCGGGCGACGGTGCTCTCCCATGCGACTGGGCGCCCGCCCGGCTGGTAGTCGTGCCCGGTGAAGAGCCGCGTTGCCTCGGGGAGCGAAAGGATGCGTTGGATGCTGCGCCACAGGGTGTGGGCGTCGCCGCCGGGGAAGTCGGCCCGCGCGCTGCCGCTGTCCGGCATGAAGAGGGTGTCGTGGACGAAGGCGGCGTCGCCGACGAGGTAGGTGACCGAGGCCATGGTGTGCCCCGGCGAGAACATCACCGCGGCGTCCAGCGCGCCGATCCGGAACCGGTCGCCGTCCGCGAACAGGCGGTCCCACTGGGAGCCGTCGGCCTGGAAGCTGTCGGGGAGGTTGTAGAGCGCCTTCCAGAGCCGCTGGACCTTGACGACGTGCTCGCCGATCGCCGTCGGCACCCCCGTCACGTCCTTGAGGTAGCCCGCCGCCGAGAAGTGGTCGGCGTGCGGGTGGGTGTCGAGGATCCACTCCAGGCTGAGGCCGCGCTCCTGGATGAAGGCGAGGATGGCGTCCGCCGAGCGCGTCGCGGTGGCGCCGGACTTCTCGTCGAAGTCCAGCACGGGGTCCACGACGGCGCAGGCGCCGGTCCGCGGGTCGGCCACGACATATTGCAGGCTGAAGGTGCGGCTGTCGAAGAAGGCGGTCACCTCCGGCCTGCCGGGAGCCGCGGCCGCCTGGCCGGTGGCTGGGCTTGCGGGCGCGTCCCTCATGCCGGGTGTGCCTCCGCGAAGCGCCGCGCTCGGTGCTTCACGCCGAACTCGCTGCCGCGCAGCATCATGTTCCAGTACAGGAAGGGCAGGAGCTTCGTCTTCAGCAGCCAGGCGCTGCGGCGCGGCTTGCGCGGGTCGAGCGGGAAGCTCGGCGTGACCTCGCCGCCGTAGGTGAACTCGGCCAGCACCACCTTGCCATAGCCGGTGATGAGAGGGCAGGAGCCGTAGCCGTCGTAGGACGCCTCGGGCGGCCTGCCGTCGATCGCCGCGAGCAGGTTCCGCACGACGACAGGCGCCTGCAGGCGCACCGCGGCCGCCGTCTTGGCATTGGAGGTTCCGGCTGCGTCGCCGAGGGAGAACACGTTCGCGTAGCGCGCGTGCCGCAGCGTCGCCGGGTCCACCTCGACCCAGCCGGCGCCGTTCGCCAGCGGGCTTGCCTTGACGAAGTCCGGCGCGCTCTGCGGCGGGGTCACGTGCATCAGGTCGAAGCGCTTCTCGACCTCGCGCGTCCTCCCTTCGGCGTCGGTCAGCGTGAAATGGGCCGTCCGGCTGGGGCCGTGCACCGCCTTGAGCGTGTGGCGGTAGCGAAGCCCGATGCCGTAGTCGTCGACCGCCCGCTGCAGGGGCGGCACGAAGAACGGCACGCCGAATAGGGCATCCCCCGCCAGGCAGAACTCGATCTCGGCCGGGCGCGGGAGGCCGTGGCGGCGCCAGCGGTCGGCGGCGAGGTACATGATCTTCTGCGGCGCGCCCGCGCACTTGATGGGCATGGGCGGCTGCGTGAACAGGGCAGTCCCGCCGCGGAACTCCTGGAGGCACTTCCAGGTGTATTCGGCCGAGGCGGCGGAATAGTTGCTGCACACGCCGTGGCTGCCGAGCGTCGCGCGCAGCCCCTCGACCTTGTCCCAGTCGAGCTGCAGGCCAGGGCAGACGACCAGATGGCGGTAGGCGAGGCGGCGTCCGTCCGCGAACTCCACCTGGTTCTCGTCCGGATGGAAGGCGGCCACGGCCGCCCTGATCCAGGTGATGCCCTTCGGGATCAGCGTTTCCTCGCGCCGGAGCGTCTGGGCCAGGCTGAACACGCCCGCGCCCACCAGGGTCCAGCCCGGCTGATAGGCATGGGTGCCGGAGGGCTCGACGAGCGTCACCGGCAGCTGGGGGCGGTGGCGGCGCAACGCGGCGGCCACGGTGATCCCGGCAGCGCCGCCGCCGACGATCAGCACGGCAGCGGCTCTCTCCGTCGCGCCTGACGGGCTTCCATTCGCGCCGGAGCGGGCTTCCAGCCCCTGGATGGTGTCCATGCCGTCCTCCTGGTCCGTTGCGGGCAATGCCGGGCGCTTACCTGGAGGCAATAGTTAGGAGTTCAATACTTGTTATATAGCTTAACTGACTTATTATCTGGTGGCGCCCCTGACGGTGCGACGCCCCGGCACGCTGCCGCCGGGGGCGGGGCCGCCGGGCTTGAGGTGCGCGGGGAAAGGTTGTGTCTGGGGTGCGGCGGGCTGCCGGTCGCTCCCGCCTTCCTCCAGGCCAAGGACAGGACATGAGCGAGTCAATTCCACAGCATGCCGGACCGCCGCTGCTCCACGACCCTGCGCCGGACTTCCATGCGCGCACCACCATGGGCGATCGCAGCCTGGCCGATTATCGCGGCGGCTGGCTGCTGCTGTTCTCCCATCCGGCCGACTTCACGCCGGTCTGCACCAGCGAATTCATCGCCTTCTCCCGCGCCGCCGACCGCTTCGAGGCGCTGGGCTGCGCGCTGCTGGCCCTGTCCGTCGACAGCCTGTTCTCCCATTTCGCCTGGATCCGCAGCATCCACGCGCAGTTCGGCGTCAAGGTGCCGTTCCCGATCGTCGAGGACCCCTCGATGGCGATCGCCCGTGCCTACGGCATGATCGCCCCGCAGGCGCCCGACGCCGCGATGGTGCGCGCCGCCTTCGTGATCGACCCCGCCGGCACCATCCGCGCCATCAGCTGGTATCCGATGACCACGGGGCGGAACGTGGCGGAGCTTCTGCGCCTGGTGGCGGCGCTGCAGACCACGGACGCGCATGACGTCTCGACGCCCGAGGGCTGGCAGCCGGGCGACGACGTCATCCTGCCGACCGAGCTGACCCCCGAGGCAGCCTTCGGCCCCCAGGAGCAGGGGGGCGACTGGTACTTCCGGACAGGGCCGCTGCCGAAGAAGGCGAGGGGGCGCGGCCGATGATCCCCGACACCACCGGCATCGCCGAGGCCGCCGCCCTGCTGCGGGTGCTCGCCAACCCGGCCCGTCTGCGCATCGCCCTCCACCTGCTCGGCGGGGAGCGCTCGGTCGGGCAGCTCGAGGAGGAGCTGGAGCTCAAGCAGCCCAACCTCTCGCAGCATCTTGGCGAATTGCGGGATGCCGGGCTGCTTGTCGCGCGCCGGGAATCCCGCGCGGTGTTCTACCAGGTCGCGCCGGGGCGGCCGCGGCACCTGCTGGCGAGCCTCCTGCACGGTCTGGGCGGCGCCGCCCCGGCGCCTGTGCCCCCGGCGCCGCGGCCGCCCCGTCACCCCGTGGCGGCGGCCAGCTTCGCCGTGGTCCGGGTGGCGCGATGAGCGCCCGGCCCACCCGCTTCCCTGGGCCGCTGGCCGCGCCCTCGCCTGGCGCCGCGGCGGGTGCGGGGAAGCGGCCGCGCATCCTCATAGAGCCAGCCGCGCCTCGGGCGGCCACTGGAGCCTGACCATGCTGCTGCAATCCGTCCTGGCCGTGCTCTCCGGCAGCCTGGTGGGCTTCACCCTCGGCCTGATCGGCGGCGGCGGCTCCATCATGGCGACGCCGCTGCTGCTCTATGTCGTCGGGTTGCAGCCCCACATGGCCATCGGCACCGGCGCGCTCGCGGTGTCGGCCAACGCCTTCATCAATTTCGCGGGCCACGCGCGCGCCGGCAATGTCCGCTGGCGCGACGCCGTCCTGTTCGCCGCCGTCGGCGTGGCGGGGGCCGCGGTCGGCGCCTGGTTCGGCAAGAGCTTCGATGGCCAGCGCCTGCTTTTTCTGTTTGCCGTGCTGATGGTCGCCGTCGGCGTGCTGATGCTCCGCCGGGGGCACGGGAGGCCTGCCTCATCCGGCGCGCAGGAAGGCCAGGGCGCGGGGCGCCGGGCGGCGCTTGTCGTGGCCAGCGCGCTCGGCGTCGGCCTGCTCTCCGGCTTCTTCGGCATCGGCGGCGGCTTCCTGATCGTGCCGGGGCTGCTGTTCTCGACGGGCATGCCGATGCTCTCCGCCGTCGGCTCCTCCCTGCTCGCGGTTGGCGCCTTCGGCCTGACCACGGCGGTCAGCTACGCCTTCTCCGGGCTGGTCGATTGGGTCGTCGCGGCGGAGTACATCGCCGGGGGCCTCGCGGGCGGCTATCTCGGCATGCAGCTGGCCTGCCGTCTCGGCTCCCGCAAGGCCGCGTTGAACCGGATCTTCGCCGCACTGGTCTTCGTCGTCGCCGCCTACATGCTCTACCGCAACGCCTCCGCCTTCGGGTTCGCCCCCTGAGGCGCAATCGGGCATCCGCCCGCACGGACTCAGAAGCCGAGGAAACACCCGATGCGCACGCCTTCCCTCATCACGATCTCCGTCGGCGCCATCGTCGCTGGCGCGGCCGTGCTTGCCGTTCGCCCGCCGACGCCCGGGCGGCACATCGAGGTGCCGAGCGCCCTGCGCCAGGGGGCGCCCTCCCCGGCACCCTCCCCGGCGCCCTCCCCGGCGGCAACCCCGGCTGCGCCGCGCACCCAGGCCCAGCCGCGCGCCCAGACGGCAGCCCGGCCCCTCGCGCCGGTCACCCCGCCCGCGGCGTCCGCCTGGGCGGTCCCCGATCCGGACACGTTGCCCGCCGACGACATCTTCGCCCAGACGGTGCGCCGCGGCCGCGATCTGATCGCGAAGACCTCGTCCCTCATCGGGCCGGATGCGCCGGACCCCGCGATGCGCTTCGCCGGGAACGGGCTCACCTGCCAGTCCTGCCACCTGCAGGCGGGCACGCAGCAGTACGGCCTGCCGCTGGCCGGGGTCTGGGGCGTCTTCCCGCAGTATATCGGCCGCGAGAACGAGGTCCGCACCCTGGAGGAGCGCGTCAACGGCTGCATGGAGCGCAGCATGAACGGCCATGCGCTGCCGGCGGACGGGCCGGAGATGAAGGCGATCATCACCTACATCCGCTACATCAGCGGACCGCAGCAGGTCGGTAAGTCCTTGCAGGGGCGCGGCGCGCCTGCCCTGCCGCTGCTGGACCGCGCCGCCGACCCGGAGCGCGGCCGGAAAGTCTTCGCCGAGACCTGTGCGGTCTGCCATGGCGCCGACGGGCAGGGCCAGCGGCTTGAAGCGGCCGACGCCGCGGAACAGGGCAGGCGCTACCAGTTCCCGCCGCTCTGGGGACCGGACAGCTACAACGACGGCGCCGGCATGGGGCGCACCATGACGGCGGCGCGCTTCGTGCACGCCAACATGCCCCTCGGCACCACCTGGGAGCAGCCGCAGATCTCGGCCGAGGACGCCTACGACGTCATGGCCTTCGTGAACGCGCAGCCGCGGCCGCATCGCGCAAATCTGGAGGCCGACTACCCGGACCGTTCGAAGAAGCCGGTCGACGCGGGATACGCGCCCTTCGTCGGGCCGTTCTCGCCCGAGCAGCACAAGCTCGGGCCGTGGAAGCCGATCCAGGATTGGCTAAAGGCCAACGCGGACCAGGTGCGGGCGGCAGGACCCTGACGGCATCCGGTGGCTACGCACAGGTGTGGATGCGAACACCTCCCGCGGGAATGATGTCACCGCCGTCTGCACCCCGGCCCCTTTGCATGCTTGCGTCCTGACAGCGGGAACTGCGGCGCCACGCCTCCTCTGCCGCGTCGCACTGTTGATTTTCGCTGAGACCTGACCCGGGAATGGAGTGAACCCCTGAGGCTGGACCACGATGGGTCAGAACTAAGCCACCTGCCGGACCAGTTGGTGTTCGAACTCTTCGGGTGACCGGTAGCCAAGCGCCGAGTGGAGGCGCCTGGCGT
>NZ_JASIRT010000039.1 GCF_030063475.1 Roseomonas sp. E05 | reverse complement strand
CATCGCGCAACGCATCCGGGTCCGCGCTCATCCAGGCCAGCCTCCAAAAGCCAGCCTTGAATCACGCCCCGCTCAGCAGCGGAATCCCTCAGATCAGGAAATCGTCACCACCGCCTAGTACTCGCTGAAGAAGGTCGGCTTTAAGCGCTGAATGGATCAACGAGTGGGCAGCATCTATTTGCTCTTCAGGCGTTGCTTCCGAGGCGGTTGCAGCCTTGGCCACTGGTTGTTCCTCCTGACCAACCCCTCCACCGTTACCGTTGTAGAACGCAAGAAACGCAGGGTAGGTCTTGAGGAGATCAACATCTATCGCGGCTGGGTTGCGAGCCAGGAGCGCGTAGCCGGAACCGCTGGCCAGAAAGCGGCCACGGCCGGGACTTTCGATCAGCCCAGCCTTCGTCAGGTAGAATTTCGCCCAATGGATTCGATTATGCAGAAGCCGCTGCCGTCCGCTTGGCAGCATCTCGTCACGCTCAGTATCCGTAAGTGCAAAATCATTCGCGATCCGCTCTGCCATCTGAGGTACTCGTGTTTCACCCTCTGCCGCTATGCGCAGGACAGGCAACATGAGCGTCTGGTAATCTGGGACCGGCAAGGCATTATCCTCGAGGGCAGCTTTAGAACCGTAAGCAACTTTAACTTCCCTGTCAGCCCACTCACGTTTCTCTTGCAGTAGCCTTCTTGCGGGAAAGGTTAGGGGCACAAAAGTAAAGCCATTTTGTAGGAAAACTTGCCTATTCCCTCCCGCCCTGCTACACTCCCTCCTATGCGCCCTCTCCCCCATTCCCCCCGTCTGACGCCGCCCCGTCCCTGGTCCAGGCTCTCCGACTCGGAATGGGCGGCGCTCCTGCCTTATCTCCTGCACCGCTCCCCCCAGGGCCGCCCCATCCCGGAGTTGCGCGCGCGGATGGATGCCATCTTCCACATCGCCTGCACCCATGCCCCCTGGCGGGAGGTTCCGGGCGCCTATGGCAAGCCCGACACCATCGCGCGCTATTTCCGCCGTCTCACCCATGCCGGCCTCTGGCAGCGCCTGCTGGAGGCCCTGGCCGAGGCCGCCCCCGCCCATCCCCTGCGCGCCATCGAGTATTTCATCCTCCGCGCCGCCCGCCGCGCGCACCGCATCCTCGGCCATCGTTTTCTGCTGCTCATCCGCCGCATCGGCCTGCGCTCGGCCTTGCCCGGCCCGCCCTGGCTCCTGCCCGATCCCCTTTTGTCCGAAACCCTCGCCCGCCTGCCCTTCCCCCTGGGCCTGCTCGCCGGCCGCGCCCCGAAGTCCCGCTGCAAGGCCTGGTTTTCCAGCCTCTCCCGCCTCTTGCGGGATGCCGGCGGCCGCGCCCGCATCCCTCGTGTTGTGCGGCTGAGCTGGGCATGACCATTCCACCCCTGGACAAGCGCGCGCCGGATGCCGAAAAGCCCGGCATGTCCGCCCCCGCACGCCTCGCCCCCACCCCGCTGGCCCCGGAACGCGCCGCCCAGCTCGCCGCCGAGTTCGGCCTGAAGCCGGATGAGTTCGAGCGCGTGCTCGCCATCCTCGGCCGCGAACCTTCCCTCACCGAGCTCGGCATCTTCTCGGTGATGTGGTCCGAGCACTGCT
Source organism: Roseomonas sp. E05 (assembly GCF_030063475.1). Taxonomy (GTDB): domain Bacteria; phylum Pseudomonadota; class Alphaproteobacteria; order Acetobacterales; family Acetobacteraceae; genus Pseudoroseomonas. The sequence goes on along the minus strand of NZ_JASIRT010000039.1, from coordinate 44,027 downwards.
CCTACAAGTCGAGCCGCGTCTGGCTCCGCCAGCTCCCCACCAAGGCCCCCTGGGTCATCCACGGCCCGGGCGAGAATGCCGGCGTGATCGATATCGGCGATGGCCTGGCCGCCATCTTCAAGATGGAGAGCCACAACCACCCGAGCTTCATTGAGCCCTACCAGGGCGCCGCCACCGGCGTCGGCGGCATCCTGCGGGATGTCTTCACCATGGGCGCCCGCCCCATCGCCAACCTGAACGCCCTGCGCTTCGGCTCGCCCGACCATCCCCGAACAAAGCACATCCTGGATGGCGTGGTGCGCGGCATCGGCGGCTACGGCAACTGCGTGGGCGTCCCCACCGTGGGCGGCGAGGTCAACTTCCACCCGAGCTACAACGGCAACCCGCTGGTCAACGCCATGACCGTCGGCATCGCCCCGAAGGACCGCATCTTCCTCAGCGCGGCCGCCGGCATCGGCAACCCCGTGGTCTATGTCGGCTCCAAGACCGGGCGGGACGGCATCCACGGCGCCACCATGGCCAGCACCGAGTTCACCGCGGATTCCGAGGAGAAGCGCCCCACCGTCCAGGTCGGCGACCCCTATGCGGAGAAGCTCCTCATCGAGGCCTGCCTGGAGCTGATGGCGACCGACGCCATCGTCGCCATCCAGGACATGGGCGCCGCCGGCCTGACCTCCTCCAGCGTCGAGATGGCCGGCAAGGGCGGCGTCGGCATCGAGCTGGAGCTGGACACCGTCCCCCAGCGCGAGACCGGCATGTCCGCCTATGAGATGATGCTCTCCGAGAGCCAGGAGCGCATGCTGCTCATCCTCAAGCCCGGCCGCGAGGCCGTGGCCGAGGCCATCTTCCGCAAGTGGGAGCTGGATTTCGCCGTCATCGGCCGCCTGACCGACACCGGCCACATCGTCATCCGCCACCAGGGCGCCGTCGAGGCCGACATCCCCCTCGCCCCCCTGGAATCCGAGGCCCCCCTCTACCACCGCCCCACGGCGGAAACCCCGAAGCAGCCCCTCCTCCCCCCGGACTCCGTCCCGAGCCCGATGGGCCTCGCCGAGGCGCTGCAAACCCTGATCGCCAGCCCCGACCTCTGCTCCCGCCGCTGGATCTGGGACCAGTATGACAGCACGGTGGGCGGCCAGACCGTGAAGCGCCCCGGCGCGGCGGACGCCGCCATCGTCAAGCTGGAGGACAGCCCCCGCGCCCTGGCCATGACCACCGACGTCACCCCCCGCTACTGCGCGGCGGACCCGGAGGAAGGCGGCAAGCAGGCGGTGGCTGAGGCCTGGCGCAACATCACCGCCACCGGCGCCAAGCCCCTCGCCATCACCGACAACATGAACTTCGGCAACCCCGAGAAGCCCGAGATCATGGGCCAGTTCGCCGCCGCCGTGCGCGGCATGGCGGCCGCCTGCACGGCGCTGGACTTCCCCGTCGTCTCCGGCAACGTCTCGCTCTACAACGAGACGGAGGGCAAGGGCATTCTCCCCACCCCCGCCATCGGCGGCGTCGGCGTGCTGGAGGATGCGCGCCAGGCGGTCGGCTACGCCCTCGCCTCCGGCCTGGACCTGGTCCTGATCGGCGAGACGGCCGGCCATCTCGGCCAGTCCCTCTGGCTGCGCGAGATCGCCGGCCGCGAGGAGGGCGCCCCCCCGCCGGTGGACCTCGCCGCCGAGCGCCGCAACGGCGACTTCGTCCGCGCCCAGATCCTGGCCGGCGCCGTGGCCGCCAGCCATGACGTCGCCGATGGCGGCCTGCTCGTCGCCCTGGCCGAGATGGCGATGGAGGGCGGCACCGGCGCCACCCTGGAGGCCGCGCCCGGCACCCTCCCCGCCCATGCCTACTGGTTCGGCGAGGACCAGGGCCGCTATGTCCTCGGCGTGCGCGATGCCGCCGCCCTGCTCGCCGCCGCCAGGGAGGCCGGCGTCCCTGCGGGGCGCATCGGCCGGACCGGCGGCGGGGCCTTGGTTCTGCCGGGGGCCGGGTCCATATCGGTGGACGACCTGCGGGCGGCGCACGAGCGCTTCCTGCCGGCGCTGATGGCCCGCTAGGCTGGCGCCGACGGAAACCGGAGCAAGGAGCAAGCGCGCATGGCCATGTCGGCTGCGGAGATCGAGGCCCTCATCAAGGCGGCCTTCCCCGATGCCAGGGTCACCATCGAGGACCTGGCCGGGGACGGCGACCACTATGCCGCGACCGTCATTTCCGAGGCGTTCCGCGGCCGCTCCCGCGTGCAGCAGCACCAGCTCGTCTACGCGGCCCTGCAGGGCCGCATGGGCGGCGCGCTGCACGCCCTCGCCCTGCAGACTTCCGCTCCCCCACAATAGCCCTTTCAAGGCTAAGGACAGGCACCCATGAGCAATCCCACCTTCGAGCGCATCCAGGCCGAGGTCACCGAGAACCCGGTCGTCCTCTACATGAAGGGCACCCCGGTCTTCCCGCAGTGCGGCTTCTCCGCGCGCGTCGTGCAGATCCTCAGCCACGTGGGCGTGCCCTTCAAGGGCGTGAACGTGCTGGAGGACATGGAGCTGCGCGAGGGTATCAAGGCCTACACCAACTGGCCGACCATCCCGCAGCTCTACGTCAAGGGCGAGTTCGTTGGCGGCTGCGACATCATCATGGAGATGTTCCAGAACGGCGAGCTGACCGCCCTGCTGGACGAGAAGGGCATTCCGCACGAGGCGGCGGCTTAAAGCCTTAGGGGGCCCTTTTCGCTTCCGGGGGGAATTTGCCTTCCCCCTTGCGGCGCCGGGCGTCCTGCCCAACCCTGGCGGAGCTGGTGCGTTGCTCAGCCGGCGCCCCTCCCCGGGGCGGCCCTATGCCACGCCTCGCTCCGGGAAGGGCCTGATGACACGCAACGATCTTCGCACCCTGCTCAACCTTGTGCTGCCGCTGGCGCAGCCGCTGGTCGGAGCCATGGCGCCGGTCTTCGGCATCGGCCACACCCAGGCGGAAATGTCCGCCCGCAGCGAGACGGCGGTGGTGCCGCAGGGCTATGCCTTCTCGATCTGGGGCCTGCTCTTCGCCCTCTCCATCGCCTGGGGCATCTGGCAGGTGCTGCCCGATGGCGGCAAGGACAGCCCGGCGGCGCGGCGCCTCGGCTGGCCGCTGGCCGTCGCCTTCGCCGCCTCCATCCTCTGGATGCTGCTTGCCCAGCTCACCGAGAACGGCTGGCACCTCGTGCTGGTCATCCTGGCGGTGCTGGGCGCCAGCCTCACCGCCTTCTTCATCAACCGCAACCTGGTCCACAGCGGCACCGCCCGGGGCTGGCCCGAGCGCTGGATCGTGCAGCCACTGGTGGGCATGCTGGCGGGCTGGGTCTCGGTCGCCGCCTTCGCCAACATCGCCGGGGCGGCGCTGGTCAGCGGTGCCATCCAGGTGGATGGCGCGGCGGGCACCCTGGCGGCGGTGCTGATCCTCCTCGCGGCCGGCGGCTTCACGCTCGGCGTGCTCTGGGCCGCGCATGGCTCGCCCTGGTATGCCGGCGCGGTCGCCTGGGCGCTGCTGGCGATCCTTTACGCCAATACCCTGGGGCGGGGCTTCAACCCGGCCGTTGCGGTGGTCGCGGGGGGGCTGATGATCGTCGTGCTGGCCATGGCCTGGCAGCGGATGCGCGCCCCTTCGGCCACGCCGCGCACCGCCCCCCCTGTGTAGCGGCCCGCCCGCAGCTTTCCCGCTGACGAGCAAGGCATATCATAGGAATAAAAACTTATCAAGCGCGGTGGCGCGCGCCTGTGCCTCAGGCCGCGGGGGAGAGCACGTGAATGACGCGGCTCGCGATCATCTCCTTCGTCTTCTCGGCATAGGCGGCCATGTGCGGGGCGGCGCCATGCGCCTTCAGCGCCTCCGGGCTTTCCCACTTCTCGATCACCACGAAGGTGTCGGGGCCGAAGGGGGTCTGAATGCGGCCCATGCCCTCAGCATCGGTCGCGGGGCCGTATTCGATGCAGCCCTGCTCCGCATGGACGGCCGGCATGTTGGCGCGGAACTCCTTCAGCACGGCCTCCCGCATGCCCGGCTTGGCGGTGATGATGGCGATGACATGGATCACGCAGGACGCTCCTCGGCTCGGCGCCGGCCCCGGCTGGCCGGGGCGTCGCGGCGCTGGTTCTTCTGCGCCGCAAGGCTAGGCGGATTGCCGGCCCCTGCCAATCGGCGGCGAAAAAGATCGGGGGGAAAGAATTCCCCCCGAGCCCCCCATCTTCTTTCTGCCTGTTGGCAAAACTCGAAGAAAAAAGATGGGGGTCTGGGGGAATTCCTTCCCCCGGCCTTGTTGGATGCCGCAAAGGCAAGGAGGATCCATGGCAGAAAAACTGGCCCCCGCGACCCTGGCGCTCCATGCCGGCGAGACGGAACGGCGCCCTGGCGCGCCTGTCACCGCGTCGCCGCAACTCGCCGCCAGCTTCTTCACGCATCCGGACGCCATCGGCTTCTCGGCCAACGACCTCGCGGAGAATGCCCCGCACTTCTACACCCGCTGGAGCAATCCGACGGCCGACAGCCTGGAGCGCACCCTCGCGGCGCTGGAGGGCGGCGAGGCGGCGGTCAGCTTCGCCAGCGGCATGGCGGCGGTCAGCGCACTGTTCCTGGACCGGCTCGCCGCCGGCGACCACCTGCTGCTGTCGGATGTCTGCTACGCCGGCGTGGCCGAGCTGGCGCAGGACATCCTGCCGCGGCACGGCATCGCCGCCACGCTGGTGGACACCGCCGACCCCGCGGCGGTGGAGGCCGCCCTGCGGCCGAACACGCGGCTGGTGCATGTCGAGACGCCGGCCAACCCGATCCTGAAGCTGACCGACATCGCCGCCGTCGCCGCCATCGCACATGCGGGCGGGGCGGAGTTGTCGGTTGATTCCACCATCGCCACGCCGTTTGGCACCCGGCCGCTGGCGCTCGGCGCCGACTATGTCGTGCACTCGCTGACGAAATACATCTCCGGCCATGGCGATGCGCTGGGGGGTGCCGTCATCGGCGGCGCGGCGCGGATGGCGGCGCTGCGCCGGCAGGGGCTGATCCATCTCGGCGGTGCGCTCGCGCCCTTCAACGCCTGGCTCTCCCTCCGCGGGCTGGAGACGCTGGCGCCGCGCATGGCGCTGCACGAGGCGAACGCACGCAGGCTCGAAGCCTTCCTGGCGGAGCACCCGAAGGTCCGCTCGGTGCTCTGGCCGGGCTCGCCACGCCACCCGCAGCATGCGCTGGCGCGGCGGCAGATGCGGAACTTCTCGGGGCTGCTGGCCTTCTCCGCGCGCAGCGGCAGCGGGGCGCTCGCGGCGCGGCTGGCGGAGCGGCTCAGGGTCATCTCCTACGCCGTCTCGCTCGGCAAGACGAAGAGCCTGCTGTTCTACATCCCGACCGACGACCTGCTGCGCGCCTCCTTCCGCCTGCGCGGCGCGCAGGAGGCGGCCTACCGGGACTGGGCGGGCGAAGGCGTGTTCCGCTTCTCGGCCGGGCTGGAGGATGCCGATGACCTGATCGCCGACCTCGCGCAGGCGCTGGGCTGAGATCCGTCAGACCAGCGCCCGCTCGCTGCCGCGGTCGAGAATGGCGGCCAGCACGGCCAGCGCCTCGCGCAGGTCGGCGGTGCGTTCCAGCGCGCCGAGGCAGAGGCGCAGGCCGCGCGGCGGCGGCGCACCGGGCGCCTCGGTGGGCAGGGCGAGGACGACGCCGCGGCCCGCCGCCTCGGCCACCAGCTCGGCCGGCGGGCGGGCCAGCGGCAGCCAGAGGTGGAAGGCCGGCGGCGTTGGCGGCGGCAGCACGGAGCCGAGCACCTCGCGCGCCAGGTTCCAGCGCTCGGCGGCAATCTCCCGCTTGCGCGCGGCGAGGCGCGCCACCTCGCCGCCGCGCAACAGGTGGGAGCCGATGGCGGCGGTCAGTGGCGAGGCCATCCAGCCGGTGCTGCGCAGTGCCGCGCTGGCACGGGCGCAGAAGGCCGGCGGCACCCCGAGCGCGCCGATCCGCAACCCGGGCGCGACGCATTTGGCCAGGCTGTCGACATAGAACACCCGCTCCGGCGCCAGGGCCGCCAGCGGCGGCGTGCCGGGAGCAAGGAAGGCATAGACGTCGTCCTCGATGGCCAGCGCCTCATGCCGGCGCAGCACGGCGGCGATGGCACGACGCCGCGCCAGCGGCATCACCGTGCCGGTCGGCGTCTGCAGCGTCGGCATGCAGTAGAGCAGGCGCGCGCCGGTCTCGGTGAAGGCGGCGTCCAGCGCCTCCGGCACCAGCCCTTCGGCGTCGATGGCGACGCCGTGCAGGCGGTGGCCGAGTTTCTCCGCAAGGCCGACGATGCCGGGGAAGGTGACGGCCTCGGTGAGCAGCACGCCGCCCGGCGCCTGAACGCCCAGGCTCTGCACTCCCTGCGGCTGCGCCGCCATCATCGCGACGGCGATGGCATGCTGCGCGCCGTTGCAGAGCATCACCTGCTCCACCGGCAGCGCCAGCCCGCTCACGGCGGCGATCCAGGCGGCGAAGTCGGCGCGGTGGGCGGGCAGGCCGGCATGGGGGAGGTAGCCGGTCAGTGCCGCGATGGCGCCGCTGCGCGCCACGGCCGCCATCGCCTCGGCCAGCACGGCGGCCTCATCCTCCAGCGGCGGCGCGTTCAGCCCCATGTCCAGCGGCCGCAGCGGCAGGCGCGCGGGAAGTTGCGCCACGGTGCCGCGTGAGGATGCCGCGGGCGGCAGGTTGACGAAGGTGCCGCGCCCGACCGCGCCAGTGACGAGGCCGCGCCGCTCCGCCTCGGCATAGGCCTTGGCGACCGTGCCGACCGCCAGGCCCAGGCGCTGCGCCATCTCGCGCTGCGGCAGCAGCCGGCTGCCCTGCGGCACGTGGCCGGCGGCGATGTCCTGCGCCAGCGCCTCGACGATGGCGAGGTAGTGCGGCCCCTGCTGGGGCAGCAGGCGCGGCATCCAGTGCGGCGCCTCGGCGGGCATGGGGAGAGGTTCGGCGAGATGGGGAGCGCGGGCGGAGGAGGCGGATTGCACCATGCGGACGGTCTAAACGGCCGTGCCGCAGCGTGCAACAATGATGCATTGCACCAATCCAGACTGTGACAAGATTGATGATTGGCATAGTTCGATCATTGACAGGCATGGGTCATTCCGCCAGCCTCAGCCCGGGAACGTCGAACATCGCCCGGCAAGGGCGGGTCGCCCGGCCGAGCCGGGACCAAGGAGGACCATGCGCTACGAACTCCGCATCTATGAGCCGCAGGAGGGCCGCGCCGAGGCCCTGCGCCAGCGCTTCGAGCAGCATGTGCTGCGCATCTTCCCGCGCCATGGCATCGAGGTGGTGGGCGTCTTCGCGCCCGAGCCGGCCGACGGGCGGCTCTGCTATCTCACCCGCTTCCCCGATGGGGCCGCCAGCGAGGCCGCCTGGGCCCGCTTCAACGCCGATGCCGAGTGGCGCGACATCAAGGCCGCCAGCGAGCGCGAGGCCGGCGGGCCGCTGATGAAGGCGCAGAGCGTGACGGTGCTCGCCGCGCTGCGCCCCGAGCTGGCGCTGGGCTGAGCCGATGAAGGCGGCGCCCTTCGAATACCGCCGCGCCGGCTCGGTCGAGGAGGCCTGCGCCCTGCTGGCCGAGGACCCCGAGGCGCGGCTGCTGGCCGGCGGGCAGACGCTGATCCCGATGCTGGCCATGCGGCTGGCGCGGCCGACGCGGCTGATCGACATCCTGCGCGTGCCGGGGCTCGACGCCATCGCGCGCGCCGACGGGCAGATCCGGCTCGGCGCCACGGCGCGGCAGGCGGCGGTGGAGCGCAGCGCGCTGGTGGCCGAGGAACTGCCGCTGCTGGCCCGCGCCCTGCCCTGGGTCGGCCATGCGCCGACGCGGCGGCGCGGCACCATCGGCGGCTCGATCGCCAATGCCGACCCTTCGGCCGAGATCGGGCTGGTGGCGGTGACGCTGGACGCCGAGGTGCTGGTGGCCGGCGGGCCGGCGGAGGCCATTCCGGCGGGGGCGTTCTTCCTCTCCGCCATGGTCACGGCACTGCCGGCGGGGGCGATGGTCACCGGGTTGCGCTTTCCCCGCCGCACGGAGCGCGCGCGCACCGGCTTCGGCTTCCAGGAGATCAGCGCCCGCCGCAGCGACTATGCGCTCGCCGCCGCCGCCGCGCTGCTGCGGCTGGATGCGGAAGGGAACTGCGCCGAGATCGCCCTTGGCATCGGCGGGATGGGCGAGGTGCCGGTGCGGGTGCGGCTGGAGGGATTGCTCGGCCGGGCGCCGGAGCCGGAGGTGCTGCGCATGGCGGTGGAGGCGGCGCTGGCGCCGCTGCCGGCGCTGGAGGATGCCCGGACCAGCGGCGCCTATCGCCGCCGCGCCGCCGCCGCCCTGGCCTGCCGCGCGCTGGCCGAGGCGGCGGAGGGCGCGCGGCGCGACGCCTGGGCGAATGCCCCGACCGGGGAGGTGAAGCGATGGAACTGACTCTGACGGTGAACGGCCGCGCCCGGCGGGTGCAGGTCGAGGACCGCTGCACCCTGCTCGACTGCCTGCGCGAGACGCTGCGGCTGACCGGCACCCGCGCCGGCTGCGAGCATGGCGTCTGCGGCACCTGCACGGTGCTGCTGGACGGCGAGCCGGTGCGCTCCTGCCTGGTGCTGGCGGCGCAGGCCGAGGGCTCGGCCGTCACCACCATCGAGGGGGTGGCGCCGGCGCCGGGCGAGCTTTCCGTGGTGCAGGACGCCTTCTGCGAGGCGCATGGCATGCAGTGCGGCTACTGCACGCCGGGCATGGTGCTGACCGCCGAGGCGCTGCTGGCCGGCAACCCGGCGCCGACGCGCGAGGAGATCGTCGAGGCGATCTCCGGCAATCTCTGCCGCTGCACCGGCTATGGGCAGATCGTCGAGGCGGTCGAGCTGGCGGCGGTGCGGCTGCGCAGCGCCAATACGCGGCCCGCGGCGGCACGGATGGAGCCGGCGAAGTGAACGCGCCCGCCACCGCCCCCCTGCGCGGCCCCTTCCGCTATGTCGGCAAGAAGCGGCGCGTGCGCGAGGACCGCCGCTTCGCCACCGGCGACGGCCACTACGCCGCCGATGTCGCGCTGCCCGGCATGCTGCATGCGGTGCCGCTGCAATCCGAGTATCCGGCGGCACGCATCGTCGCGATCGACGCCTCCGCCGCCCTCGCCCTGCCGGGCGTGCGCGCGGTGCTGACCGGCGCCGAGCTGGCCGCCGCCATCGAGCCGCTGATGAACGGTGCCCATGCGCCGCTGGTGCGCCGCTATCCGCTGGCGGTCGGCCAGGTGCGCTATGCCGGCGAGTGGGTGGCGGTGGTCGTCGCCGAGAGCCGCGCCATCGCCGAGGATGCGCGCGAGCTGATCGCGGTGGAGTACGCACCGCTGCCCTTCGTGCTGGATGGCGAGGCGGCGCTCGACCCGGCCTCGCCGCCGGTGCATCCGGACCATGGCTCGAACGTTTTGCTCGACCGCCATTTCGTCTGGGGCGAGGTGGATGCGGCCTTCGCCGCGGCGCCGCGCCGCCTCGCCTACCGCGTGGTCTGGGGGCGCAGCTCCACCGTGCCGCTGGAGACCTTCGGCGTCACCGCGCGCTGGGACCACGGGCTGGAACTGCTGGACGTCTGGGCGTCGATCCAGATGCCGAAATTCCCCGACCAGATCGCCCGCGCGCTGCGCCTGCCCGGCAATGCCGTGCGCGTGCACCACGACATCGACGTGGGCGGCAGCTACGGCGTGAAGCGCGGCATCAAGCATGCGGTGCTGGTCGGGCATCTGGCGCGGCTGCTGGATGCGCCGGTGCGGCTGCTGGAGGACCGGCTGGAGAACATGACCGGCGGCGACATGCAGGGGCCGGAACGCATCTTCGACGTGCAGCTGGCCTTCGAGGAGGACGGGCGCGTGCGGGCGATGCGGATGCGCGCGCTCGACAATGTCGGCGCCTATGCCGGGCGCTCGCCCTTCCAGCTCGGCAAGCCGATCGGCGCCATCGTCGGCCCCTATGCGATCGGGGCGGTGGCCTATCACGCGCTCGCCGTCACCTCGAACAAGACGCCGCAGGAGGCGGTGCGCGGCTTCGGCCAGGCGCCGACCAACTACGCGCTGGAGACCGGCATCGACCGCGTCGCCGAGGCGCTGGGGCTGGACCGGCTGGAGGTGCGACGGCGCAATTTCATCCGGGCCGAGCAGTTCCCCTACACCATTCCCTCCGGCACCACCTATGACAGCGGCGACTACCATGCGCTGCTCGGCAAGGCGGTGGCGGCGGCCGAGGCGGCCGGCATCTTCGCCGAGCGCGACCGGCTGCGGGCCGCGGGGATGCTGGCGGGCATCGGCGTCGCGACCGTGCTGGAACCCTCGGGCGGCAACTCCTCCTTCGAGCCGCTGCTCAACCCGCACAACCGCACCACCACCTGGATGGATTCCTGCCGCGTGACGGTGGACGCGACCGGCGCCGTCACCGCCACGCTGCACACCACCAGCGCCGGGCAGGCGCATGAGACGCTGGTGGCGGTGGCGGTGGCCGAGGTGCTGGAGATCGACCCCGAGCGCATCCGCGTGGTGCGACCGGACAGCCTGGGCAGCCTGCCCAGCAACTCGCCGGTCGGCAGCCGCATGGCGATCATGCTGGGTGGCGCGGCGGTGGAGGCGGCGCGGCGGCTGAAGGCGCAGCTGATGGCCATCGCCGCGCATGACCTCGGGGTGGCGGAGGGGGCGTTGGCCTATGAGGGCGGCCGCGTCGCCGCGCCGGACAGGCGGGCGCTGGACTGGGCCGAGCTGGTGCAGATCGCGCATCGCGAGTTCTTCCGCCTGCCGCCGGGCAGCGAGCCCGGCCTGGCCGCCAGCGCCATCTACCAGGTGCCCACCGGCGGGCAGTTGCCGACCGCGGACGGGCGGGTGCACATGTACCCCTGCCACTCCGCCGAGTGCCACCTGGTGCTGGTGGCGATCGACCCGGTGCTGGGCAAGCCGGAGATCCGCCGATGGATCACCGGGCATGACTGCGGCACGGTGATCAGCCCGGACGTGGTGCGCGGCATGACGCTGGGCGGCATCGCCCACGGCATCGGCGCGGCGCTGCTGGAGGAGTTCACCTACGACCGCGAGACCGGCCAGCCGACCGCCGCCAGCTTCATGGATTACCCGATGCCCTCGGCGCATGAGGTGCCGGAGGTGGAGATCGTCCACCAGTGCACGCCCTCGCCGCTCACCGTCTTCGGCCAGAAGGGCAGCGGCGAGAGCGGCTATCTCGGCGGCCCGGCCGCCCTCGCCTCGGCGGTGAACGACGCGCTGCGGCCGCTCGGCCTGCATATCGACCGGCTGCCGATGCGGCCGGCCGCGATCTCCGACGCCATCGCCGACACGACCACGCAGGAGACAGCATGATCATCGACTGCCACGCCCATCTGGTGCCGCCCCCGCTGCTGGAGGAGGTGCGCGGCCGCGCCGCCGAGTTCCCCAGCCTGCGGCTGGTGGAATCCGGGCCCGGCTTCGGCTTCTCCTTCGCCGGCAGCAAGCCGACGCGGCCGGTGGGCAAGCCGCTGCTCGACATCGCCGCGCGGCGCGAGTGGATGGCGAAGCAGGGCATCGACCGGCAGGTGGTCGGCGGCTGGCTCGACATGTACGGCTATGAGCTGCCAGCCAAGGAAGGCGCCGCCTGGTCGCGGCTGATCAACCGCCATCTCGTCGCCGCCGCCGAGGCCGACCGCCACTTCGTGCCGCTCGGCACCGTGCCGCTGCAGGACGGCGCCGCCGCCGCCGAGGTGCTGGAGGAGGCCATGGCCGCCGGCTGCCCGGGCGTGATGATCGGCACCCAGCCCAAGGGCACCGGCGGCGTGCTGGACGACCCCGCACTCGCGCCCTTCTGGGAGGCGGCGGACCGGCTGAAGGCGGTGGTCTTCATCCATCCGGTCTTCGAGAGCGGCGACGACCGCGTGCATGACTACGGCATGGCCAATGCGGTCGGCCGCGTGACCGACACGATGATCGCCGTGGCGCGGCTGCTCTATGCCGGGCACCCGCTGCGCTACGCGAGGGCGCGCATCGTCGCCTCGGTGGGCGGCGCCGGGCTGCCGATGGTGCTGGGGCGGCTGAAGCGCAACCACGCGCTGGACGCCTCGCTGGCCGATCCGGAGGCGAACCTGCGCGCGCTGTGGTTCGACACCATCCTGCACGACCCGCGCGCGCTGCGCTTCGCCGCCGAGGTGGTGGGGGCGGAGCGGCTGATGCTGGGCTCCGACATGCCCTTCCCGATCGGCGACCTGGCGCCGCGCGCGATCATCGCGGCGGCGGGCTTCGAGGGCGCGGAGCGCGCGGCGATGGAGACGGGCACGGCGGCGGCGCTGTTCCGCATCGGCTGAGGCCGCCGCGCCGAAGCCCCGCGCAGAGGGGGCACGGCCGCGGCGGGTTGGAAACGGAACGAGGAGGGCGCGTCCATGGACGCAAACAGGTTTTCCAGGCGTGGTGTCATCGCCGGCGGCGCGGGGCTCGCGCTGCTCGGGTCCCTGGCGCGGCCGGCGCTGGCCCAGGGGGGAGGCCAAGGGGGAGGCCAGGGGGCGGCGCGGAAGCTGCGCATCGCCGTCTTCGGCGCGCCCTCGCTCGGCGCCTTCCTGCCGCCGGTGATCAAGGAACGCGGGCTGGACGCGAAACAGGGGCTCGACATCGACTTCGTCGAGCGCACGCCGGACGCCTATGCCACGCAGTTCAACACCGGCGAGTTCCAGCTCGGCGGCTCGGCGGCGCCGCTGACCATCGGGCTCGCCGAGCAGCGCGGCATCAAGCCGGTCTATCTGCTGAACCTGTTCGACTACTGGGGCGCCGCGGTGACCAACCGCGAGGCCATCCGGACGCTGAAGGACCTGGAGGGGCAGGACCTCGCCGCCGCGCGCGGCACCACGAACTACGCGATGTTCGCCTGGTTCGCCCGCCGCCAGGGCGCCGACCCCGACAAGTTCCGCGTGGTCAATACCGCGCCGCCGGGGCTCGTCGCCTATGCCATGGCCGACCGCGCCGCGGCGGTGCAGCTCTGGGAGCCGGCCTATACGCTGCTGAAGGCGCGCAAGCCCTCGATCCGCATGCTCGACCTCGGCATCGCGAAGAACTGGCAGGACTTCGCCGGCAGCGCGCAGATCCCCTATCTCGGCCTCGCCGCGCACCAGGAGTGGGTGGCCTCCAACAAGCCGCTGGTGCCGAAGCTGCACGCGATGTACCGCGAGGCCGCCGAATGGCTGCTGGCCAACCCGGACGAGGGCGCGCGGCTCGCCGCCGGGCGCGGCGGCGCCGACGAGCAGAAGGCGCTGGCGGATCTGATCCGCAACAACGAGCGGCTCGGCCTCAACGTCCGCATGGCCGGCAGCATCCGCAAGGAGATCGAGGCGGTCTACCGCGCCGGCCAGGAGGTCGGTCTGCTGCCCGGCCTGCCCTCGGGCGCCACCATCCATGACGGTCAGGAGAGCTGAGACGATGGCCAGCGGAACCGCCCCCGCCCCTCGCCTGCCCGGCCTGTCGGCGGCGGGGTCCTTCGGCCGCGCCGCGCTGACGGTGCTGCCCTTCCTGACGCTCGCCGCGCTCTGGCAGGCCGGCTCGACGGTGCTGCCGCCCTACCTGCTGCCGCCGGTGACGGAGATCCTCGGCCGGGCGGCGACCATCCTCACCACCGGCGAGCTGCTCGGCGAGGTGCTGGCCACCGTGGCGCGCACCCTGGGCGGGCTGGCCGGGGCCTTCCTGCTCGGTGGCCTGCTGGCGGCGCTGATGGGCCGCTCGCGCCTGACGGCGCGGCTGCTCTCGCCGCTGCTGACCTTCCTGCAGGGCATCCCGGCGCTCTCCTGGGTGGTCTTCGCGGTGATCTGGTTCCGCGGCACCGAGGTGCGGATCTTCTTCATCATGCTGGTGACGACGCTGCCGGCCTTCACCTTCCAGCTGCTCGACGCCTACCGCTCGATCCCGCGCGACCTCGCGGAGATGGTCGCCTCCTTCCGGCCGCGCCGCTGGCAGATGTTCTCCCGGCTGGTCTGGCCGGCGGTGCTGCCGGGCATCCTGACGGCCTGGAAGGTGAATCTGGGCAATGCCTCGCGCGTCGTCGTGGTGGCCGAGCTGGTGGGGGCGACGGGCGGCGTCGGCTACGAGCTGCTGCAACAGCAGCAGTTGTTCGACATGGCGGGCGCCATGGCCTGGACGCTGCAGCTCGTGCTGTTCGTGCTGCTGGTGCAATGGGCGATCAGCGCCATCGAGGCCGCCGCCTTCCGCTACCGTGCCGTGTCGGAGCGCGCGCTGTGAGCGCGGGGGGAGTGGCCATGCCGGAGGTGTTCGACCAGGCGCCGCCTGCGAGGCAGGCAGGCCCGGCGGAGATCCGCTTCGAGGGTGTCTCGAAATGGTATGGCGGCAGCCGCGAGAGCGGCTTCCTGGCGGTGGACGCGGTGGACCTGGAGGTGCGGCGCGGCGAGCTGGTGGCGCTGCTCGGCAAGACCGGCTGCGGCAAGTCCACGCTGTTCAACATGATCGCCGGGCTGCAGGCGCCCTCGGCCGGCACGCTGCGGGTGCAGGGGCACGACCCGTTCCGCGACTTCGCCGCGCTGCGCGGGCACATCTCCATCGTCTTCCAGAACGACCGGCTGCTGCCCTGGCGCAACGCGCTGGACAACGCCGCCTTCGGCCTGGAGATGATGGACGTGCCGAAGGCCGAACGGCACGCGAAGGCGCGGCACTGGCTGGCGCGGCTCGGCCTGCACGGGCACGAGGCGGACTATCCGCACGCGCTCTCCGGCGGCATGCGGCAGCGCGTCGCCATCGCCCGCGCCTTCGCCACCGAGGCGCCGATCATGCTCTGCGACGAGCCCTTCTCGGCGCTGGACGAGATCACCGCCTCGCGGCTGCGCGGCGAGTTCTCCGAGCTGGTGCGCGAGACCGGGCGGACGGCGGTGTTCATCACCCATTCGATCGGCGAGGCGCTGGAGATCGGCAGCCGCATCGTGGTGCTGCAACGGCCGGCGCGCATCGCCTACGAGGCGACCATGGCCGGCGCCGGCGAGGCGGAGCGGACGCAGATCCGCGCCCGCATCCGCGAGACGCTGGCGCTGTAAGGGAAGGACGGCCGATGTTCCGACGCATCCGCGATCTCGACATGCATTTCCAGGTCGCCGGGCCGGAGGAGGCGCCCGTGCTGCTGATGCTGCACTCGCTCGGCACCGGGCTGCAGGTGTGGGACGCGCCGGCGGCGGCGCTGGCCGGCCGCTTCCGCGTGCTGCGGCCCGACCTGCGCGGGCACGGGCTGACCTCGGTGCCGCCCGGCCCCTACCGCATCGAGCAGATGGCGGCGGACGTGCTGGCGCTGCTCGACGACCTCCGCATCGGGGCGGCGCATGTGGCCGGGCTCTCGATCGGCGGGCTGGTGGCGCAGACGATGGCGGCGCAGGCGCCGGAGCGGGTGACGAGCCTGGTGCTCTGCGATACCGCCCTGGCGATTCCGCCCGTCGAGCTCTGGCACCAGCGCGCGGCGCTGGCCCGGCGGGAGGGGATGGAGCCGCTGGTGGAGCCGGTCTGCGCCCGCTGGGTGACGCCGGGCTTCCAGGGCACGCCGGAAGCGGCCGGGCTGCGCGCCATGCTGCGCCGCACGGCGCCCGAGGGCTATGCCGGCGCCGCCGAGGCGATTGCCGCCTGCGACCTTTCGGGCGTGACGCCCGGCATTCGCTGCCCGGCACTGGTGCTGGTGGGCGAAGAGGACCAGGCGACGCCGGTGGCCGCCGCCGAGGCGCTGCGCGACGCCATCCCCGGCGCCCGGCTGGTGGTGCTGCCGGGGCTGGCGCATCTGCCCCTGGCGGAGCGGCCGGAGGCGGTGCTCGCGCCGATGCGGGACTTTCTGGAGGCCGCCGCCTGAGGCCTGTCCTCACTTCTGCCCCGGGACAGGACCGGGGGAGAATGAATTCTCCCCCGGAGCCCCCTCTTCTTTCTTTTCTATCAGTTCGTTGTGCGGGCTGCATGCGCTCACGCCGGGGCTGAAGCAGCCCCGGCGGCGACCACCGCCAGAGCAGCCCAGGATGACGTCGCCTCAGGCAGAACCCGGAAACCGAGAGAAGAAGGAGGGAGTCCGGAGGGGCAGCGCCCCTCCTGGCCGCGGCACGGCGGCTCAGCTCGTCGGCGAGCCTGCCGCGGTGGCCTGGGTGCCGGCGCGGAGGCGGATGCGCTCCTCCGGCAGCGGGATGAACTCCTTGTCGTCGCCCGGGACCAGGGCGAAGCGGCCGGCCTTCCAGTCCGCCTTGGCCTGCTCGATGCGCTCGCGCGAGGAGGCGACGAAGTTCCAGAACAGGTAGCGCGGCCCGTCCATCACCGCGCCGCCGAGCAGCAGCAGCCGCGCGCCCCAGGGGCCGGCCCGCAGCGCCAGGGCGTCGCCGGCGCGGAAGACCAGCATGCGGCCGGGGGCGAAGCGCTCGCCGGCGACCTCCACCTCCCCCTCCAGCACATAGGCCGCCCGCTCCTCGTGGTGGTCCGGCAAAGGCAGGGCGGCGCCGGGGGCGAGGGTGGCGTCGGCGTAGAACAGGTCGGAGGAGGTGGCGACGGGCGCGCGGGCGCCCCAGCCCTCGCCGGCGATCAGGCGCAGCCGGGTGCCGCCATCCTCCAGCACCGGCAGGCTGGCCGCCGCGTGGTGGGCGAAGGCAGGAGCGGTCTCCTCGGTGCGCTTCGGCAGCGCCACCCAGGACTGGATGCCGAAGAGGCGGCTGCCGCTCTGGCGGAGTTCGGCGCCGGTGCGCTCGGAATGCGCGATGCCGCGCCCCGCCGTCATCCAGTTGACGTCGCCCGGCACGATCGGCTGGTCGGAGCCGAGGCTGTCGCGGTGCTGGATGGCGCCCTCGAACAGGTAGGTGACGGTGGAGAGGCCGATATGCGGGTGCGGCCGCACGTCCAGGCCCTTGCCGGCCAGGAACTCGCCCGGCCCCATCTGGTCGAAGAAGATGAAGGGGCCGACCATCTGCCGCCCCCGCGCCGGCAGGGCCCGCCGCACCTCGAAGCCGCCGACGTCGTGCGCCCGGGGGAGGATCACCTGCTCCAGGCCCTCCGGCATCGGCACCAGCGCATCCGCAGGGTCGTTCTCGACGCTCATGCCGCCCTCCATCAATGATGGGCTGCACTCTCGGGGATGCGGCCCGCCCCCGGCAAGGGGAAGGGCTGCGGCATCCCTCACTTCGGCGGGACGGTGCGCGCGGCGGCGGCGCCTCAGGGCGGAGCGGCCTCCGCCAGCCGCGGCAGGATCTCCTCCCGCGCGCGGGTGACGTCCTCAGGGAAGTCGATCTCCGTCCAGGGCAGCGCGGTGATGTCCACCGCGCGGAAGCGCGCCGGCTCGGCGAGGATCAGGTCGCGGATGGCCTCCTCGTATTCCACCTGCCGGCGCCCGGCCGCGAGATAGGCCTCGCAGCGGTCGGCCAGGGCGGCCGCCGTCGCGGCGGTGAAACGGAAGAAGCCGACCGACTCGCCGTGCCGGTCATGCGCATGCTCCGGCTGCTTGCGGAAATCGACGATGGTGTCGCCGCGCAGGCAGATCTTCACCGGCTCGTCGCCCGGCTCGATCTCGCGGTCGAGCAGCAGGAGGTTCTCGTCCGGCCCCTCCGCCAGCGGCGCGAGGATGCGCGGGTCGTAGAGCACGTCGCCATCCATCAGCAGCAGCGGATGACCGGCGCGCAGCGTCTCCGCCTGAACCGCGAGGGAAACCAGGCTGCCCTCGCGGTAGTGCGGGTTCTCGACGAAGCGCACGCGGCCCGGCCAGTTCAGCCGCGCCACCTCCGCCTCGATCAGCGCGCGCTGATGGCCGACGGTGATGCTCACCTCCGCCACGCCGTGCAGGCCGAGCGCCGCCAGGTGCCGCGCGAGCAGGGTCTGCCCGCCGAACTCCAGCAGGATCTTCGGCCGGTCGTCGGCGGCGCCGAGGCGGCGGCCGATGCCGGCCGCCAGGATGATCGCGGAAGCGGGGCGCAATGCCGTCAAGCCGGAAATATCCCGATGCTGGTCTCCGTGTTCCGTGAAGCTAGGGTGACAGTTCCGCCCTTGGCAAGGGCGGCCAGCCTGCTAGCTCTGCGCACGGTGTGTTCAGCATGGAGGAGCCGCCTTGAGCAGTGCAGGGCCCCTGGCGGCGCGCGATGGCGCGTCCATTCCCGCGCGCGACACGCGCTTCGCCGCCCTCCGGCGCGAGATCATGTCGCCCTCGCTCTCCTTCCTGATGGAGGCGCATGACGGCATGTCCGCGAAGATCGTGCAGGAGGCGGGGTTCCGTGGCGTCTGGGCCTCGGGGCTCACCACCTCGGCGGCGCTCGGGCTGCGCGACAGCAACGAGGCCTCCTGGACGCAGGTGCTCGACGTGCTGGAATACATGGCCGACGCCACCAGCCTGCCGATCCTGGTGGATGGCGACACCGGCCATGGCAACTTCAACAATGTGCGACGCTTCGTGCGCAAGCTCGGCGAGCGCGGCATCGCCGGCGTCTGCATCGAGGACAAGCTCTTCCCGAAGACCAACTCCTTCCTCGGCGAGGCGCAGCCGCTGGCCGATGTGGACGAGTTCTGCGGCCGCATCAAGGCGGGCAAGGACAGCCAGACCGACGACGACTTCGTGCTGGTCGCGCGCGTCGAGGCGCTGATCTCCGGGCACAGCATGGAGGAGGCGCTGCGCCGCGCCGAGGCCTATCACGCGGCCGGGGCGGATGCGATCCTGATCCATTCGAAGAAGTCCACGGCCGAGGAGATCTTCGCCTTCACCGAGCGCTGGGGCAGCCGCGCGCCGGTGGTGATCGTGCCGACCATGTACTATTCGACGCCGACGGAGCTGTTCCGCCAGGCCGGCATCTCCACCATCATCTGGGCCAACCACCTGATGCGGTCCTCCATCGCGGCGATGCGCGAGACGGCGCAGCGCATCCACGAGGACGAGTCGCTGGTGCGCGTCGAGGGCAGCGTGGCGACGGTGAAGGACATCTTCCGCATCACCGGCAATGCCGAGCTGGAGGAGGCGGAGCGCCGCTACCTGCCGGCGCGGCCCGCCGCCGGCGCCGTGGTGCTGGCGGCCGCCGGCGGCGCGCTGGGCGGGCAGGCGCCGGACCAGCCCAAATGCATGGTGGACATCCGCGGCCAGTCGCTGCTGAAGCGGCTCGCCGGCACGCTGCGCGAGAGCGGCGTGCGCGACATCACCGTGGTGCGCGGCGACCGCAAGGAGGCCGTGGCGCTGCAGGGCGCCCGCCTGCTCGACAACGACCGCCACGCCGAGACCGGCGAGGCCTGGTCGCTGGCCTGCGCGCGCGAGGCGATCCGTGGCGAGACGGTGGTGGTCTATGGCGACGTGCTGTTCCGCCGCTACATCCTGGACAGCCTGCTGACCAGCAGCGCCGATGTGGTGATCGCGGTGGACACGCTGGCGGCGACGCATCCGACACCCGGCCCGCGCGACCTGGTGGCGGCCGACCACCGCTTCTCCGGCGACTATCTCGATGATCAGCCGGCGCATCTGCGGCGGATGGGTGCCGATCTCGCGCCCGGGGAGGTCTGCGGCGAGTGGATGGGCCTCGCCCGCTTCAGCGCGCGCGGCGCGGCGTGGCTGCGGGAGGAGATCGCCGCGCTGGAGGCGGAAGGGCTGCTGGAGCGCGCCGACATGCCGCTGCTGCTGACCCGGCTTGCGGCGCGGCACCCGGTGCGCGTCAAATACTTCACCGGCCACTGGCTCGACGTGGACACGCTGACCGACCTGGCCGAGGCACGCAACTTCACCTGAGCGAGCGAGCATGATCACGGCCGAGGACTTCATCCGCGAGGCGGTCGGCGCCGGCTTCGACTTCTACACCGGCGTCCCCTGCAGCTTCCTGACGCCGCTGATCAACGGCGTGCTCTCCGACCCCGCGTTGGCCTATGTGGGGGCGGCGAGCGAGGGCGAGGCGGTGGCGATCGCCTCCGGCGCCTGGCTGGCCGGGCGGCGGACGGTGGTGCTGTGCCAGAACTCCGGGCTCGGCAATGCGGTGAACCCGCTGACCTCGCTGAACGCGCCCTTCCGCATCCCGACCCTGCTGCTGACCACCTGGCGCGGCGAGCCCGGCATCCCGGACGAGCCGCAGCATGTGGTGATGGGGGAGATCACCCAGGACCTGATCCGGCTGATCGGGCTGGAGCAGGCCCCCTTCCCCGCCGAACGCGGCGCCCTGGCCCCGGCGCTGCGCCATGCCGTGGAGCGGATGGCGGCGACGGAGCTTCCCTACGCCTTCGTGGTGCGCAAGGACGATGTGGCGGAAGCGGCGCTGGAGCCGAGTCCGCTCCCCCTGCCCCGCCCCGGCCGGCGTGCCGACTTCCCGGCCGAGGGGCCGCGCCCCACGCGGGCGGCGGTGCTGGAACGCTTCCTGGAAGTCGTGCCCGAGGAGGCGGCGGTGATCGCCACGACAGGCAAATGCGGGCGGGAGCTGTTCACCCTGGCCGACCGGCCGCAGCACCTCTACCAGGTGGGCTCCATGGGCGGGGCCAGCGGCATGGGGCTGGGCGTCGCGCTGCACAGCGAGCGCCCGGTGGTGGTGCTGGATGGCGATGGCGCGGCGCTGATGAAGCTCGGCACCTTCGCCACCATCGGCGCCCAGGGGCCGCGCAACCTCGTCCATGTGGTGCTGGACAACGGCGTGCATGACTCCACCGGCGGGCAGGCGACGGTCTCGGCCTCGGTGGACTTCGCCGCCATCGCCCTGGCCTGCGGCTATCAGTATGCCGCCGGCTGCGCCTCGCTGGAGGGTTTCGCCGCCGCCTTCCGTGCGGCGCTGGCGCAGGGCGGGCCGGCGCTGATCCATCTGCGCATCGCGCCGGGCTCGATGGCCAGGCTCGGCCGCCCGACCGTGGGCCCGGCCGAGGTGGCGCGGCGCTTCAAGGATTTCCTGGCGAGCCCCCTCGCCGCGCAGGCGCCGGCCGCCGCGTGATCTGGTCCACCGGGCTCAGCCTGCTGGTTGGGCTCTCCATCGCCGGCGCGCTGATCGCCGCCAATGAACCGGCGGAGATCCTGCGCCTGCTGCTGGAGACGGGCTGGGGGCTGCTGGCCGTCCTGGCGCTGCACGGGACGCAGATCGTCGCCTCGGCGCTCGGCTGGGCGCCGCTGATCGACGATCCGCGCCGGCCTGGCGCGCTGGCGCTGGTGCGGATGCGCTGGATTCGCGGCGCCACCAACGCGCTGCTGCCGGTGGTGCAGGCGGCGGGCGAGCTGGTGCGGGCGCAGCTGCTGATTCGCAAGGGCGTGGCCAAGGTGAAGGTGATCGCCAGCATCGCCACCGATCTCGGCACCGAGATGGCGACGCAGATCGCCTTCTCCCTGCTCGGGCTGGCCACGCTGCTGCTGATTCCGCATGGCGGCGGCGGCTCGACGCTGCAATGGGCGGTCATCGGCACGCTGCTGGGGGCGGCGGTGACGGGGGTGTTCATCGCGGCGCAGCGCTGGGGACTGTTCCGGGTGGTCGAGCGGCTGCTGCCGGGGCTGGCGGCGCGGGTCGGCTGGACCTCGGTGGGCGAGCTGTCCGGGCTGCATGACACGGTGGTGCGGCTTTACCGGCAGCCCTGGCGTTTCTGGCGCAGCGGGGGGTGGCATTTCGCCTCCTGGCTGCTCGGCGTGCTGGAAACCTGGGCGGCGCTGCGCATCCTCGGCATCGAGGCCGGCCTGGCCGAGGCGCTGGTGATCGAGAGCCTGGGCCAGGCGGTGCGCAGCGCCGGCTTCTTCATCCCCGGCGCGCTGGGTGTGCAGGAGGGCGGCTATGTGCTGATCTGCGCCCTGTTCGGCATCCCGCCGGAGCGCGCCATCGCGCTGGTGCTGGTGCGGCGGCTGCGCGACGTGCTGCTGGGCATCCCCGGGGTGATCGCCTGGCGCTGGGACGTCATGGCGCCCCGGCCCGCAACCGAGCCAACCCCGACGGAGCCGCTGCATGAGCGATGAGCCGATCCTGCTGACCCCGGGGCCGCTGACCACCCACCCCGACACCCGCCGCGCCATGCTGCGCGACTGGGGCTCGCGCGATCCGGCCTTCATCGCGCTCACCGCCGAGTTGCGGCAGCGGCTGCTGGCCGTCGCGAACGGCGCGGGGCGCCATGTGGCGGTGCCGCTGCAGGGCTCGGGCACCTTCATCGTCGAGGCCGCCATCGCCACGCTGGTGGGGCCGGGGCAGAAGCTGCTGGTGCTGGTCAATGGCGCCTATGGCGAGCGGATGGTGGGCATCGCGCAACGCATGGGGCGCGAGGTCGTGGCGCTGCGCTGGCCGGAGGACCGGGCGGTGGAGCCGGCGCGCCTCGCCGAGGCGCTGCGGGCCGATCCGGCCATCACGCATGTCGCGCTGGTGCATTGCGAGACCACCACGGGCATCCTGAACCCGCTCGCCGAGATCGCCGCCGTGGTCGCGGCGGCCGGGCGGCACCTCCTGCTGGATGCGATGAGCAGCTTCGGCGCCTTGGAGATCGACCTGACGGCGGTGCCGGTGGCGGCCGTGCTGGCCTCCTCCAACAAATGCCTGGAGGGGGTGCCGGGGATCGGCTTCGCACTGGTCGCGCGCGAGGCGCTGGCGGCGGCAGCGGGGAACAGCCCCTCGACCAGCCTCGACCTGCACGCGCAGTGGCGAGGCTTCGAGAAGGACGGGCAATGGCGCTTCACGCCCCCGGTGCAGGTGGTGGCCGCGCTGGTGGAGGCGCTGCGCCGGCTGGAGGCCGCGGGCGGGCCGAAGGCGCGGCGCGCGCGCTACCAGGAGAATTTCGACACGCTCTGGGCAGGGATGCGCCGGCTGGGCTTCGAACTCTATCTCGACGAGGCCGTGCAGGCGCCGATCATCGCCACCTTCCGCATGCCGGCCCACCGGAAACTGGCGTTCCGGCCCTTCTACGAGGCGCTGGCGGCGCGGGGCTTCCTGATCTACCCGGGGAAGCTGACGCAGGGGGAGAGTTTCCGCATCGGCTGCATCGGGGCGATCGGGCGGGGGGATTTCGAGCGGCTGCTGGTGGCGGTGGCCGAGGTGCTGGAGCCGGCTTGAGAGCGTCTGACCTGCCTGTGGGGAACCCAAACGGCTGTTCCTGGCTGATCCCTTGAAGCACTATGCTCCCACCACAAGCCTGGTGCGGCGGGCCCCGCGCGCCGCACCGGCAAGCCACAGATGGGGCCGATGCATGCCCGAAGCCGAACGCCACCCCGGTGGCGCTGGATGGATGAGGCCGCGCGCATGAGCCAGCCAGTCCAGGGACCGCTCCCTGAGCACGTGGTCAGCCTCAGCCGGGTGCGCGATGACAAGCTCTGGGCGGTCATCGTCGCCATGGGCCGAAAGCGGCGGATCGCCAACATCTATCCGAGCCGCGCCGCCGCCGACGCGGACTGCCACTGGCGGGAGCAGCAGGTGCGGGCCTATTCCAGCTTCCTGCTCAGTTCCAACATGCCGCTGCCCCATTACAGCGTCTCCCCCGTGCGCCGCGCCGACCTGCCAAGGGGATGGCGGCCGCTGCCGGCACTGGGCTTCCTGCGCGGGGAGTTCGCCTGAGGGGCGTGGCAGCAACGCAAAAACCCCGGCCGGGGAATTATCCCGGCCGGGGCTTGAGGCCTAACGCAGCATGCTGCGTTGCGGCATATTCCTGCGGGCGGCGGAGCCGCCGCCCAGCCGGTTACGCCTGGCGCAGATTGCCGGCAGAGAGCTTGCCCTGCTGGCCACGCTGGACGTCGTACTCGATCTTGTCGCCCTCACGCACGTCCATGCCGGCGCGCTGAACGTCGGAGATGTGCAGGAAGACGTCGCTCGAGCCGTCCTGGGGCTGGATGAAGCCGTAGCCCTTGGTCGCGTTGAACCACTTGACGGTGCCGATAGCCATGATGTGTTTCCGATCCAAAACGGAAAACCACTGCACAATATTGCGCAGCGGGTCATCTTCAATGGGAGACGGAAACAAACCTAGCAAACGAACCGCGTGCCGGAAAGCAAACCGAACCAACCAAAAACTGACTTCGCCAATATGGACGCCCACCCGCCTCTCTTCAAGGAAATTCTCAGATTTACTTTTTGCGGCTGCCTGAATTGAGCCTTTTCAACCGACAAGCCTCGACGGATGGCGCCCTGATACCCGGCACCTCATCCTTCCGGGCCGCGGGGAGGCCGAAAGGGGAGCCCGGCTCCCCCCGGCGCGGCCGGCAGGCGGAACGCCCTAGCCATTTTGTTTTTGCGAGCATCTTCGCCCGTTCCGGTGATGCCATCGGGACGGGATCTGCTCTATCCCGCCCCCAGCTTCCGCCGCCCGGCAAGGCCGAGCAGGATGGCCAGCACCGGCGTGATGATCGCGGCGGCGAAGAGCATCGGCACCGTCGCGCCGATCCAGAGCAGGAGGGGGACGAAGACCATCAGGTCGTCCGGGTCCACCAGGATGCCGGGGGCGAGATTCCAGCCGCGCACCTCGCCGAGCTTCAGGACGTGGAGCTGCCAGAACAGCGCGCCGATGCCGAGCCCCGCCAGGGCGCCCAGGATCGGCCCCCAGGCGCCGAGCACGGCCACCTGCCCGACGCCGAGGCCGAGGAAGGCGATGGCGTTGGAGGTGCAGTCGGCGAGCAGGTCATAGACATGGCCGTCAGGGCTGGACTGGCCGGTCTGCCGCGCCAGCTCGCCATCGGCGCGGTCGAGCAGCATGGAGAGGAGGAAGATCACGCCGCCGATGGCCGGCCAGGGCGGCGCGGCGGCGAAGGCCAGCGCGGCGGCGAGGCCGGTCACGAGGCGCAGCGTGGTGATCTGGTTGGGCGTGACGCCGCTGGGCGCGACGCGCCGCACGGCAGGGCGGACGATGCGATGGATGACGGTGTTGGCGCTCAAGTCGGGCTCACGCTTTCGGCTTCGGGTCCCGCATGAAGCGGCGGGCGATGCGGATGAAGAAGGGCACGGTGGTCGGACGCAGCAGGCGCGGGTCGTAGCCGGCGAGGCGGCGGTCGTTCTCGGCCAGGCAGATGTCGATCAGCGCCGCCGCGCTCATCTCCACGCCGATGGAGTCGGAGGAGGCGGTGAAGTTGGTGTTCTTCGACTCGCCGCCCAGGCTGCGGGCGAGCACCAGCCGGTCCCAGATCAGCACCGCCCAGACGGCGGCGGTCTTGGCCAGGAACCAGGGCTTGCGCCACCAGGGCTGGCGCGCGCGCTGCCAGGCCGCCCAGTTGGCGAAGAAGAGGATGTGCCGCGCCTCCTCCTGGATCACCGGCTCGAAGGTGCCGACGAGGTCGGGCGGGAAGAAGCCGGAGCGGCGCGCCGCCTCGAACAGGCCGAAGGCGAAGAAACTGTCGATGCACTCGCTGTAGCCGGTGCGCATCCAGCCCCATTCGGTGTCGCGGTAGCCGGTGTATTCCGGCTCCGGCTCCAGGATGACGCCATAGGCCTCGACGAGGTTGGAGAGCACCTTCTTGTGGCGCGCCTCCTCGTTGCCGTCCATCACCATGGCCTCGCGCAGCAGCGGGTCCTCGACGGTGGCGGCATAGTCGAGCACGCGCAGCGAGGCGCGGCCCTCGGTCTGCACCGCGATGTCCCAGATCGGCAGGCTGGTCAGGCGGGTGTGCGCCTCGGGGTCGAGCTTGGGCCAGTCGAGCACGCGCGGCTTGTAGGGGTTGTGCGTCTCCAGCAGCATCCGCGCGAACATCGCGCCGTGCGCATCGCTGCCGACGCGCACCGGCCCCGGCCGGTCGAAGGTCCAGTGGCGCGCGGTGTGGTCGGCCCTGGCGACCGTGGGGCTGTCGAGGGCGACGGACTCCGGGGGAGGGCTTGACGACATGCGGGAACCCGATGATCAGGCGAAGGCCATTCCTTGGGCCCTATTAGCGACCCTCCTTCCGGGAAGCGCAACCCGCCCGGAGCGGAGGCCCCGCTTCCGACCGCGCGGCGCCGTTCCCTCCCCTGGCGCTTCCCGCCCTGCCAGCAAGGTGCCGATGTGACCACCAGGACGCCCCTGACTGCCCGCATCGTCAGCGCCAGCGCGCGCCATCCCTGGGTCACGATCCTGCTGGCGCTGGTGCTGGCGGCCGCGGCGGGGCTCTATGCCAGCCGCAACTTCGCCATGACGACGGACACCGCCGAGCTGATCTCGCCCGAGCTGGACTGGCGGCGCGGCGAGCTGGACTTCGACGCCGCCTTCCCGCAGCAGCAGGACCTGATCGTGGCGGTGGTGGATGGCGCGACGCCGGAACTGGCGGAACAGGCGGCGGCGCGCCTTTCCGAACGGCTGCAGGCGGAGCCTGGGCTGTTCCGCAGCGTGCGGCGGCCGGAGGGCGGCCCCTTCTTCGCGCGCAACGGGCTGCTGCTGCTGCCGCCGGACGAGGTGCAGTCCACGCTCGATCAGTTGATCGCCGCGCAGCCCTTCCTCGGGCCGCTGGCGGCCGATCCGAGCCTGCGCGGCATCATGGGCGCGCTCGGCACGGTGCTGGAGGGGGTGAATCGCGGCCAGGCGCGGCTGGCGCAGGTCGAGCGCCCGCTGGCGAAGCTGGGGGATGCCTTCACGGCGGTGCTGGAAGGGCGGCCGGCCTTCTTCTCCTGGCAGGCGCTGGTCAGCGGCGACCAGCCGGGGCCACGGCAGACGCGGCGCTTCATCCTGGTGCAGCCGGTGATGGACTATTCCGCCCTGCAGCCGGGCAAGGCGGCGAGCGACGCGCTGCGGGCGGCGGCGCGGGCGCTGGCGCTGGACCCGGCGCATGGCGTGACGGTGCGCCTGACCGGGCCGGTGCCGATGGCGGATGAGGAGTTCGCCTCGCTCGCCGACCGCGCGGAGATCATGGCCTCCGCCATGCTGCTGGCGCTGGTGGCGATGCTCTGGCTGGCGGTGCGCTCCGCCCGGCTGGTGGCGGCGATCCTGGCGACGGCGCTGCTCGGGCTGGTGGTGACGGCCGGGCTGGGACTGCTGGTCGCCGGCCGGTTCAACCTGATCTCGGTGGCCTTCATTCCGCTGTTCCTGGGCCTGGGGGTGGATTTCGGCATCCAGCTCTGCGTCCGCTTCCGGGCCGAGCGGCTCCGGCATCCCGGGCTGCGGGAGGCGCTGGGGGCTGCCGGGGGTGCGGTGGGCGGCTCGCTGGCCCTGGCGGCGGTGGCGACGGCGGTGGGCTTCCTCGCCTTCCTGCCGACCAGCTATCTCGGCGTCTCGGAACTGGGCGCCATCGCCGGCGCCGGCATGATCGTCGCCTTCCTGCTCAGCATCACGCTGCTGCCGGCGCTGGTGGCGGTGCTGCGCCCGCGGGGCGAGCGCGCGGAGGTGGGCTGGAAGGCGCTGGCGCCGCTGGACGCCTGGCTGCGCCGCCGCCGCCGCGCGGTGATCGCCGGCGGGGCCGCGCTGGGCCTGATCGCCCTGGCGCTGATGCCGTTGCTGCGCTTCGACTTCAACCCGCTGCACCTGCGCAGCGCGGAGGCGGAGTCGATGGCCACCCTGCACGACCTGATGCAGGACCCGGACCGGACGCCGAACACGATCGACGTGCTCGCCCCTTCCCTGCCCGAGGCCGAGTCCCTGGCGGCACGGCTGGCGCGCCTGCCCGAGGTGTCGCAGGTGGTGACGCTGGGCAGCTTCATCCCGGCCGACCAGGAGGCGAAGCTGGCGGCGGTCCATGACGCGGCGGACCTGCTCTCGCTGACGCTCGACCCCCTCACGGTGCGGCCGCCGCCCACCGACGCCGAGGTGGCGCGGAGCATGGCGGACACCGCCGCCGCGCTGCGCCAGGCGGCGGGCGAGGCGGCGGAGGAGCCGGCGCAGGCGGCGCGCCGGCTGGCCGGGGCGCTGGCGCAGCTCGCCGCCGGGCCGCCCGCCCCGCGCGCCGCCGCCGAGGCGGCGCTGGTGCCGCCGCTGCGCACCCTGCTCGGCCAGGTGCGCGAGCTGCTGCAGGCCGGGCCGGTGACGCGGGCGACGCTGCCGGACACGCTGGTGGCGGACTGGATGGCGCCCGACGGGCGCGCCCGCATCCAGGTCTTTCCGCGCGGCGATTCGAACGACAACGCGGTGCTGCGCCGCTTCTCGGCGGCGGTGCAGGCGGTGGCGCCGCAGGCCACCGGGGCGCCGATCTCCATCCAGGGCGCGGCCGACAGCATCGTGGCCGCCTTCCTGGAGGCGGGGCTGCTCTCCGGCCTCGCCATCGCGGCGCTGCTGGCCCTGGTGCTGCGGCGCCTGCGGGACGTGCTGCTGACCGTGGCGCCGGTGCTGCTCAGCGGCCTGCTCACCCTCGGCTCCTGCGTGCTGCTGGGCCTGCCGCTGAACTTCGCCAACATCATCGCCCTGCCGCTGCTGTTCGGCATCGGCGTGGCCTTCAACATCTACTTCGTCATGGCCTGGCGGCAGGGCGAGAGCGGGCTGCTGGCCTCCAGCCTGGCGCGCGCCATCCTGTTCAGCGCCCTGACCACGGCGACCGCCTTCGGCAGCCTCTGGCTCTCGCGCCATCCCGGCACGGCGAGCATGGGGCAGCTGCTGGCGCTCTCGCTGGCCTGGGTGCTGGCCGCCACGCTGCTGCTGCAGCCGGCGCTGCTGGCGCGGCCGCCGAAGCAGGACTGAGCAGAGAGCGGAGCCCGGGAGCGCTCAGCCCTGCATCAGGCGGTCGGACAGCTCGTTCAGGCGCTGCACCAGCAGGGCGGCGCCGCCCTGCCGCACCGAGGTGGAGAATTCCGAGCGGCGCATGGCGAGCTCGCTGATGGAATCGTGCAGGACATCGACGGCCTTCCAGCCGTCGCCGGCGTTCCGCATGCGGTAGGTGAGGTCCACGGGGGATTCGCCGGGGTTGATCAGCCGGCTCGCCACCACCTTCTCGTCGCCATGCGCATCGACGCGATCAATGACGAAGCTCTGCCCGCTGAAGCCGCTGAAGTTGCGCGCATAGCTGGCGATGCTCATGCGCGCGAAGGCTTCCGCCACCGCCGCCTGCTCTGCCGGCGAGAAGCCGGACCAGCGGGAGCCGACCGCCAGCCGCGCCATGGCCGGCAGGTCGAAGGCCTGGCGCACGGCAGGCGCGAGCTCGCGATAGCGGCCCTCGATTCCCAGGCTTTTCGCCTGCCGCATCACCTCCAGCAACTTGCGGTGGAACTGCTCGATCTGCGCCGCGGCCGGGTCCGCCGGCTGCGCGACGGCCGGAGCCGCGGCCAGCGACAGGGCAAGGGCGAGAAGGAGGCGGCGCGGAGTGCTCATCGGCCCGTGCTTAGCACAGGGCGGGAAAAGAAAAGAGCGCGATGCGCGGGAACAGGGCGGAACGCAACCCGCAGGGCCCGGGCGCGTTCCGAACCGCCTGTGCACAGCAGTTCCAGGCGGAACGCTCGGCCGCCGCCGGCAGGGTGCACGCGAAACTGTGAAGGTGGGCAGCATCGCGGCGCGCGACGTGGTAGTCCAGTCTGCACGGCGCGACGGCATATACGGACGGGTTTTCCTCGCCTCCCGTCCTCAGCAATGCTTGGATGCCGCTGTTCGGCGGCGGCACGCCAAGACGGAGGAAAGGCCTGCATGCGGGTTCTTCTAGCTCAGCCCCGAGGCTTCTGCGCCGGGGTCGTGCGGGCAATCGAGATCGTTGAACGTTCGCTCGAGAAGTTCGGCGCGCCGGTTTATGTTCGCCACGAGATCGTGCACAACCGGCACGTGGTCGAGAAGCTGAAGCAGAAGGGCGCCATCTTCGTCGAGGAGCTGACGGAGATCCCGGACGGCGCGGTGACGATCTTCAGCGCGCATGGCGTCGCCCAGGGCGTGGTGGACGAGGCCCGGCAGCGCGGCCTGCCGGTGCTGGACGCCACCTGTCCGCTCGTCTCCAAGGTGCATGCGCAGGGCAAGCAGTATGTGGCGCGCGGCCGCGCGCTGGTGCTGATCGGCCATGCCGGGCACCCGGAGGTGGAAGGCACCATCGGGCAGGTCGGCGCGCCGGTGCACCTCCTCTCCACCGCCGAGGATGTCGCGCGGCTCGACCTGCCGGATGACATGCCGATGGCCTATGTGACGCAGACGACGCTGAGCGTGGACGACACGCGCGGTGTGATCGCGGCGCTGAAGGCGCGCTTCCGCGACCTGCAGGGGCCGGACGTGTCGGATATCTGCTACGCCACCCAGCACCGGCAATCCGCTGTGCGCGAGCTGTGCGGGGCGGTGGACCTGCTGCTGGTGGTGGGGAGCCGCAAGAGTTCGAACTCCAACCGCCTGCGCGAGATCGGGCTGGAGCAGGGCCTGCCGAGTCACCTGATCGCCGATGGCAGCGAGCTGGACCCGGCCTGGCTCGAAGGAGTACGGACGGTCGGCCTGACCGCCGGCGCCTCGGCGCCCGAGGAGCTGATCCTCGACGTGATCGCAGCGCTGCGCCGCCATGCCGAGGTGGAGGTTGCGCAGATGAGCGGCGTGCGGGAAGAGATCGAGTTCCGCCTGCCGGGCGAGCTGCGGAGCCATGAGGCCGAGCAGGCCATGCCCGCCGCGGTGGCCATGCGGCCGGATTGAGAGAAGGAAGCCAGTTTTGGGAATTCCGCTGCTGCAGGCGGCCCGGATCGGGGCCTATGTGGTTGGGCAGCATCTCCGGCGGCGCAAGCGCTACCCGCTGGTGCTGATGCTGGAGCCATTGTTCCGCTGCAACCTGGCCTGCGCCGGCTGCGGCAAGATCGACTATCCCGACCCGATCCTGAACCAGCGCCTCTCCTATGACGACTGCATGCAGGCGATCGACGAATGCGGCGCGCCCGTGGTCTCCATCGCCGGCGGCGAGCCGCTGCTGCACAAGGAGATGCCGCAGATCGTCCAGGGCTACCTGGAGCGGAAGAAGTTCGTCATCCTCTGCACCAACGCGCTGCTGCTGGCCAAGAAGATCGGCGACTACAAGCCGCACCCGGCCTTCACCTGGTCCATCCATCTCGACGGCAACCAGGCGATGCACGACAAGTCGGTCTGCCAGCGCGGCGTCTATGAGAAGGCGGTGGAGGCGATCCGGCTGGCGAAGTCGAAGGGCTTCCGCGTCAGCATCAACTGCACGCTGTTCAACGACGCCGACCCGGCGCAGGTGGCCGGCTTCCTCGACGACATGAAGGCGCTGGGGCTGGATGGCATCACCGTCTCGCCCGGCTACGCCTATGAGCGCGCGCCGGACCAGCAGCACTTCCTGAACCGCACCAGGACCAAGGAGCTGTTCCGCGGCATCCTCGCGCGCGGCAAGGGCGGCAGGGCCTGGCCGTTCAGCCAGTCCACCATGTTCCTGAACTTCCTGGCGGGCAATGAGGCCTATCACTGCACGCCCTGGGGCAACCCGACGCGCACCGTGTTCGGCTGGCAGAAGCCCTGCTACCTGCTCGGCGAAGGCTATGCCAAGACCTTCAGGGAGCTGATGGAGGACACCGAGTGGGACAAGTACGGCGTCGGCAACTATGAGAAATGCGCCGACTGCATGGTGCATTCCGGCTTCGAGGCGACCGCCGTGCAGGACACGCTGCGCCACCCGCTGAAGGCACTCGCCGTGACGATGCGCGGCGTGCGCACCGAGGGGCCGATGGCGGAGGACATCCCGCTCGACCGGCAGCGCCCGGCGGAATACGTCTTTTCAGGCCATGTCGAGCGGAAGCTCGCCGAGGTCCACAGCGCCAAGGCGGCTTCCAAGAAGACGATGGCCGCGGAGTAGCGCCCGGAAGGCGCGCTCCGCCTCCCAGCCGGTGCGGATCAGGGCCGGAAGCTGGCCCGGCCTCGCGGCGAGGGCACGCAGCACGCCAGCGAGGTCCATCCCGCCGTCGGGCCGCATCCCCACGCGGGCGGCGGGCGGCAGGCTGCGATCCGCGGCATCCGAGATGACGCGCGCGGCGGCGAAAGGCAGGCCGTGGCGGCGCGCCACCCGCGCGGCGATGTGCGATTCCATGTCCACCGCCGCCGCGCCCGTGCGCGCGTGCAGCGCCACCTTCTCCGCCGCCCCGGCGACCACCGCATCGCTGCCCAGGAAGGTGCCCTGCCGGGCGGACAGCCGGGCGGCGAGGCGCGCGGTCCAGGCCGGGTCGGTGAGGAGGACTGCCTCGCCATCCAGGACGGCGCTGGCCACCAGCCAGTCGCCGGGGTGAAGGCCGGGCGCCAGGGCGCCGGCGATGCCGATGCTGATGAGGCCGCAGGCCCCCTCCCCCGCCAGCCTTTCGAGCGCCGCCTCCAGCCGCCCCGCGTCGCCACCGCCCGCCACCGCCTCGATCTCCGGCCCGGCGAGGATGCGCGCCTCCCGCCGCAGGCCGGTTGCGACCAGGACCCTCACATGCCGTGCACCGGGCGGGTGTGGTTGGCGCAGCGCAGGTTGCGGTAGCGCGCCAGAGCCCAGAGCGGGAAGAACTTCGGATAGCCGTGGTAGCGAAGATAGAAGACGCGCGGGAAGCCGCCGCCGGTATAGGCCTCCTGCGGCCAGAGGCCGGTCTCGTCCTGCATGCGCAGCAGCCAGGCGATGCCGCGCGCCACGGCGGGGTGGTCCACCTCGCCCGCCGCCATCAGGCCGAGCAGCGCCCAGGCCGTCTGCGAGGCGGTGGAGGGCGCCGGTTCGTAGCCGCTGTAGTCCAGCCGGTAGCTTTCGCAGCCCTCGCCCCAGCCGCCATCGGGGTTCTGGATGGCGAGCAGCCAGTCCGCCGCGCGGCGGATGCAGGGGGTGGCGCCGTCGAAGCCGGCTGCGTTCAGCGCGCAGAGCGCCGACCAGGTGCCGTAGATGTAGTTCACGCCCCAGCGGCCGAACCAGCTTCCATCGGCCTCCTGCTCGCGCTCCAGATAGGCGAGCGCGGCGCGCATGCGCGGGCTGTCCGGCGCCTCGCCAAGCTGCGCCAGCATGCTGATGCAGCGGGCGCTGACATCAGCGGTCGGCGGGTCGAGCAGCGCGCCATGGTCGGCGAAGGGGATGTTGTTGAGGTAGTGCTGGGTGTTGTCGGCGTCGAAGGCGCCCCAGCCGCCGTTGCGGCTTTGCAGGCCGGCCGTCCATTCGGCGCCGCGGGCGATCGCCTCGTCATAGTCCCGGCCGAGGCGGAGCTGATCGCGGGCGCGGTCCATCGCCATGACGACCACGGCGGTGTCGTCGAGATCGGGATAATGCGCGTTGCGGTACTGGAAGGCCCAGCCGCCCGGACGCACCTCGGGGCGGCGGGTGGCCCAGTCGCCCTTCAGCTCCAGCTCCTGCAAGGGCTTCAGCCAGCCGAGGCCACGCGCCGCCGCCGCCCCGGCCCGCTCGCCGCCGACTTCCAGCAACGCGTGGCAGACCAGCGCGGTGTCCCAGACCGGCGAGACGCAGGGCTGGCAATAGGCCTCATCCTCGCGCAGGACGAGCAGCTTCTCCACCGAGCGGCGGGCGATGGCACGGTCCGGGTGCTCCGGCGGATAGCCGAGCGCGTCATACATCATCACGGCATTGGCCATGGCCGGGTAGATCGCGCCCAGCCCGTCCTCGCCGTTCAGCCGTTCGGTGACGAACTGCACGCAGCGGGCGATCGCGCGGCGGCGCAGCGCCTTCGGCCAGCAGGGCTCGAACAGCTTCAGCAGCACGTCCAGCGTGTTGAAGAAGGCGGCCCAGCCGGGCTTGCGGTGGCTCGGCGCCTTCCGGCGCGGAGCGCGGCGCGGGGGGGCGAAGAGCTCCGGGATGCGGACGCCCCGCGGGTTGCGCGCCCGTGCGCGGACGGCATGCAGCACCAGCAGCGGGACCAGCACCGTGCGCGCCCAGTAGGACATTTTCGAGACGTGCACGGGGAACCAGCGCGGCAGCAGCATCATCTCCACAGGGATGGTCGGCACGCGGCGCCAGGGCAGCTCGCCATAGAGAGCCAGCAGGATGCGGGTGAAGACATTGGCGCGCCCCGCGCCGCCCGCCGCCAGGATGGCCGCGCGCGCCCGGCGCATATGCGGCGCCTCCGGATCGTCGCCGGTCATCTTCAGGCAGAAATAGGCCTTCACCGAGGCGCTGAGGTCGAAGTCGCCGCCATGGAACAGCGGCCAGCCGCCATGCGCGCCCTGGATGCGGCGGAGATAGGCACCGATGCGGCGCTCCAGCGCGAGGTCGTCCGGCTCGCCGAGATGGTGGCGCAGCAGGACGTATTCGGCGGGAATGGTGGCGTCGGCCTCCAGCTCGAAGACCCAATGGCCGTCCTCCCGCTGCAGGCCGAGCAGCGCCTCGGTGGCGCGGCGCAGGCCGGCCTCCGCTTCGTCCAGCGTGATGCCCGCCTCGTCGGCGGAGGGGTGGAGCAGCGCCTCCGTCATGCCGGCACCGCCTCCCGCGCGCGCTGCGGCAGGGCCTGGGCGAGCGCCGCCGCCGTCTCGCCGGAGCGCAGCGCGCCCTCGATGGTGGCGGGCAGGCCGGTCGCGGTCCAGTCGCCGGCGAGGAACAGGTTGCGCCAGCGCGTGCGCGCGGGCGGGCGGCGCGCCTCCTGCGCCGGCGTGGCGGCGAAGGTGGCGCGCTTCTCCTTGACGATACGGCAGGGCGGCGGCGGGCCCGGCAGATGGTGGGCGGTGGCGACGTCGCGCCAGAGGCGGGCGGTGAGGGTTTCCGTCTCCATGTCCAGCAGGGAATCGGCGGCGCTGACGGTGACCGAGAGGCGGTCGGGGAAGGCGAAGACCCATTCCGCCGTGCCGCCGATCAGGCCGAGCATGCGCGGCGCGCCGGGCGGCGGGGCGAGGCGGAAATGGCCGTTGAGGATGGCGCGGAAGGTGTCCGGCGCGGTCAGGCCGGGCAGCAGGTCCTGGGCTACCCAGGGCGGCACCGCCAGCACCAGCGCATCCTCCGGCGCGAGCGGCACGGTGCCGTCGGCGAAGGCGAGCGCCACCACGCGCTCCCCGTCCAGGTCCAGGCCGCGCAGGCGGCGGCCGAGGCGGATCGTGGCGCCCGCCTGGCGCAGCCGCGCCAGGGCGGGATCGACGAAGGCGGCGGCCAGGCTGGGATGGGCGATGCGCGGCAGGCTGGCACCGCCCCCGCGCGCCAGGGTCTCGCGGATCACCGCGCCGGCGAGGTCGGCGGCGCCCTCCTCCGGCTCGGTGTTGAGGGCGGCGAGCAGGAAGGGTTGCAGCAGCCGCTCCCAGAGCGGGCCGCGGCAGGCCAGGACCTCGCCGATCCGCTGGCCGGGGTGCCGCCGGGTCAGGGCGGCGAGCGCCAGGTAGTCGCGCGGCTGGGTGCCGGGCACGCGGCGGCCGGGATGCAGCACCCACCAGGGCAGCGGTCCGGCATTCGGGCGGAGTGTCCAGTCCTCGCCGCTGCGCAGGTCCAGGAAGGCGAAGTCCGGGCGGGCGGGGCCGGTCAGCCGGTCCTCGGCGCCGATGGCGCGCAAATAGCGGCCGACGGCGGCGTTGCCGGAGAGAACGAGATGGTTGCCGTTGTCGATCACCATGCCGAGGCGGGCGTCGTGATAGGAGCGGCAGCGGCCGCCGGCCTGCGCCGCCGCCTCCGAGAGTTCCACCGGGATGCCCCGCGCGGCCAGCGCGACGGCGGCCGAAAGCCCGGCGAGGCCGGCACCAATGACGTGCACCCGCATGGTCAGCCCAGCACGCCGCGCTGCGCGACGATCCAGAGCAGGCGGCGCTTGGTAAGCCGCACGCGCTGCCGCGGCGGTGCCCAGCCCTGTGCCTCCATGTCCCGCAGCAGGGCCTGGTAGACGGCGGCCATCAGCCGCGGCGCCAGCAGGCGGCCGCGCGGCCGCGCGCGCAGCAGGCGCTCCGCCGCGGCGAAATGCGCACGCGCCTGCGCCGCCAGCGGGCGGCAGGCGAGGTCCACGCGCGGGTCGGCGATGACGGCCTGCGGCTCGGTGGTGGCGATGCCGGTTTCCAGCAACGGCTCGCGCGGCAGGTAGAGACGGCCGATGGCGGCGTCCTCGTCGAGGTCGCGCAGGATGTTGGTCAGTTGCAGCGCGCGGCCGAGCTCGTGGGCCAGTTCCTCGCCCGGCGCGGGGTCCATGCCGAAGATGCGGGTGGAGAGGCGGCCGACGGCGCTGGCCACGCGGTCGCAGTAGAGGTCGAGCGTCGCACGGTCCGGCGCGCGGATGTCGGCCGCCACGTCCATCGCCATGCCATCGATCACCGCCAGGAAATCCGCCAGCCGCAGCCCGAAGCGATGCACCGCCTCCGCCAGGAAGGCGGCGCGGCCAAAAGGACGGTCAGCGGGATGGCCGGCATAGAGGGCGGCGAGGTCGGCCCGCCAGGCGTCCAGCGCCGCCGCGCGCTCGGGGCGCGGGCGCGCGGCGTCGTCGGCGATGTCGTCCACCTGCCGGCAGAAGGCATAGACGGCGAACATCGCCGCCCGCTCGGCCTTCGGCATCAGCCGCATCGCCGTGTAGAAGGAACTGCCGGATTGCCGCGCCTGGAGGGCGGCGGCCTCGGCCGCAGGAGGGGCCACGGGGAGGGTCGCGAGGCTCATGCGCGGCCCGCCATGGCCTGTGCGCGGCCCTTCCACTGGCCGCCGCGCCCGCGCCAGACCTGCAGCGCGGAGTGCAGGGTGAACAGCGCATAGGCCGCGCCGATCACCGGCAGGGCGGGCCCCCAGAGCGGCGAGACGCGGTAGAAACGGAGCATCGGCTGGAAGGCCAGCGCCATCAGCGCCCAGGCGGCGAGGCCGAGGAGGCGGGCCAGACCGGTTCCGGAGAGCGCCAGGGCCGGCGGCACGAGATAGGTCAGCACCATGCCGGCCAGCGTACCCGCCAGCAGCAGCGGCGAATAGCCGAGCTGGGCATAGGCCGAGCGCGACACCATCCGGCCGATCTCCGCGACGCCCTGGTAGGGGCGCAGGCTCACCGCCCGCCGGGTCAGGCCGAGCCAGATGGGGCCCTGCGCCTTCAGGCGGCGGGCCAGGGCGCAGTCGTCGATGATCTCGGCGCGGATGGACGCGATGCCGCCCGCCGCCTCCAGCGCGGCGCGGCGCGCCAGCATGCAGCCGCCCGCCGCCGCCGCCAGGGCGCGGTCCCGCCGCGCCACCCAGGCGAAGGGGTAGAGCATCTGGAAGAAGAAGACGAAGGCGGGGATCAGGAAGCGCTCGGCGCGGGTGGCGCAGGAGAGTTCGGCCATCAGCGAGACCAGCGCGCAGCCGCCCTGCTCCGCGCGTGCCACCAGGGCGCGCAGGTTGTCCGGGGCATGGCCGATATCGGCATCGGTCAGCAGGAGGTATTCGGGCGGCTCGCCCGCCGCGCCGGCGTGGCGCACGCCCTGCTGCATGGCCCAGAGCTTGCCGGTCCAGCCCCGCGGAAGAGGGGCGCCGGGGAGGATGTCGAGGCGGTGGCCGGCGCCGAGGGACTCGGCGGCGGCGCGCGCGGCCGCGGCCGTGCCGTCGGTGCTGCCGTCATCCACCAGGACGACGCGGAAGGCGCCGGGATAGTCCTGCCGCAGCAGGCTGCCGACCGAGCGCGCGATCACCTCCGCCTCGTCGCGCGCCGGGACTACGGCCATCACGGCGGGCCAGCGCGCCGGCGCCGGCGGCCTGTCGCGGTCGTCCCGCTGGCGCGTCCGCCAGAAGCCACCGCGCCCGAGCAGCAGATAGAGCCAGATGGCCAGCGCCAGCAGGCCGGGGAGCGCGCCGAGGGTCATGTCAGGTAGCCCGCGCTGCGGAACCAGGCCAGGGCGTCGGCCACCCCCTCCTCATGGGGACGCGCGCGGTAGCCCAGCTCGCGCTCCGCCTTGGCCGAGGTGAAGAACATCCGGTAGCGCGCCATGCGCAGCCCGTCGCGCGTCAGCAGCGGCTCCTTGCCGGTGAGCCGCGCCACCGCCTCGGCGCCCCAGGCCAGGGGGAAGAGCGGCGCGCGCGGCAGCCTGACGCGCGGCGGGCGGCGGCCGGTGCGCTGCGCGATCTCGGCCAGCAGGTCCCGCAACAGCAGGTTCTGGCCGCCGAGGATGTAGCGCTCGCCGGGACGGCCGCGCTCCAGCGCCAGGAGGTGACCCTGCGCAATGTCGTCCACATGGGCGAAGTTCAGCCCGGTGTCCACGAAGGCGGGGATGCGGCCGCGTGCGGCGTCCAGGATCATGCGGCCGGTCGGCGTCGGGCGGATGTCGCGCGGGCCGATCGGCGTGGAGGGATTGACGATGACGGCCGGCAGCCCTTCGCGCGCGACCATCTCCCGCACCACCTGCTCGGCGAGGGTCTTGCTGCGCTTGTAGGCGCCGATCGCCTCCTCCGGCGCCTGGCTGGCGGTCTCGTCCACGGGCGCGGTGGCGCCGGCGACCTTCAGGGTGGCCACGCTGCTGGTGTGGACGATCCGCTCCACGCCGGCCGCCAGCGCCGCGCGCATCAGGGCCCGCGTGCCCTCGACATTGACGCGCAGGATCACGGAGGGATCGGGCGCCCAGAGACGGTAATCGGCCGCGACATGCACGAGGCAGCGGACGCCGCGCAGTGCGGCCCGTAATGAGGCAGGGTCCTCAAGGTCGCCCTGGACGGTCTCGCAGGGCAGCCCCGTCAGGTTGGCCACGGGGCTGGTGGAACGGACGAGCGCGCGCACGCGGAGCCCGCGGACGACCAGCACCCG
The DNA here is from genome assembly GCF_030063475.1 of Roseomonas sp. E05. Taxonomy (GTDB): domain Bacteria; phylum Pseudomonadota; class Alphaproteobacteria; order Acetobacterales; family Acetobacteraceae; genus Pseudoroseomonas. Next base: position 5,689 of record NZ_JASIRT010000039.1, on the reverse strand, counting down.
CACGACCGCCGAGCCCAGGAAGCCCGAGCCACCGGTGACCAGCACGGAATCCCCCGGCCGCAGGGCGAAAGCCGCCCCAGGCGCAGTGCGGGCACCGTGCTCCCACGAAAAACTCCGCTCGTTGTCCGTCGCGCATCCCCTCATCGACCTCGGGCGGCCATTCTGACCTCGGGCGGGGCAGCCCGCCAGCGCAGGGGATGGTCGACTCCCGAATCTGTGAAGGACATCGCGCGGCGGGGCCCCGCAAAGCGGTGCCGCCACCAGGTTCCGGCGGCCCGGGACAAAGGCCCGGGGAATGAATTCCCCCAGGACTCGCGGGGTCTGTGAAGCGCGGCTGCCCCCGCCTCAGTCGAGCAGCTTATCAATGGTGATCGGCAGTTCCCGGATGCGCTTGCCGGTGGCATGGAACACGGCATTGGCCACCGCCGCCGCCGTGCCGACGATGCCGATCTCGCCGAGGCCCTTCACGCCCAGCGGGTTCGTCCGGTTCTCATCCTCCTCAACGAAGAGAACGTCGATCTCGCGGATATCGGCATTCGCGGGCACATGGTACTCGGCCAGATTGTGGTTCATGAAGCGGCCGAGGCGGTGGTCCAGCATGCTCTCCTCGGTCAGCGCCATGCCGAGGCCGAAGACCACGCCGCCGATGATCTGGGAGCGCGCGGTCTTGGGGTTGATGATCCGGCCCGCCGCGATGGCATCCACCACGCGCGTCACGCGGACAGCGCCGAGTTCCTCGTCCACCCGCACCTCCACGAAGACGGCGGCATGGGTGTAGGGCGAAAACCTGGACAGCGCGCCCTTGTCCGGCGCGGTGGTTTCCTCCTGCTCGATGCGGTCCACCCCGCCGGCGCGCATGGCGTCGGCGATGGTGACGAAGCGGGAGGGATCGTTCAGCAGCGCGATGCGGCCCTCGGCAAAGAGGACATGGTCGGAATCGGCATTGGCCAGCGGCGAGTTCTCCATCCGGCGCGCGTATCTGAACAGCGTCTCGCGCACGGCGTAGCAGGCCGCCTGCACCGCCGAGCCGGCGGAAGCCGCCGTCCAGGAGCCGCCCTCGATCGGCGAGGCGGGCAGCGAGGAATCGCCGATCCGCGCCGTGACATCCTCCATGCGCAGGCCGAACGCGTCGGCGCCGATCTGCGTCAGGATGGTGTAGGTGCCGGTGCCGATATCGGCGGTGGCCGTCGCCACCTCCAGCCTGCCATCGGCGGTCAGGGTGGCGCGGGCGCTGGCCTGCTGCATCCCGGCTTCCCAGACGCCGGTCGCCATGCCCCAGCCGATCAGCTCATGGCCCTCACGCATCGAGCGCGGCGCCGGGTTCCGCCTCGCCCAGCCGAAGCGCTCGGCGCCAAGCTGGTAGGCGGCGCGCAGTTCCTTGCTGCTGAACTGCTTGCCGGTGTTCTGGTCCATCTCGGCATAGTTGCGCAGGCGCAGTTCCAGCGGGTCCAGCTTCAGGGCATGGGCCAGTTCGTCCATGCCGGACTCCAGCGCGAACATGCCGAGCGGCGCGCCCGGCGCGCGCATGTCGAGCGGCGTATAGGTGTCGATCTTCGCCAGCCTGTACTTCAGGTCCACATTGTCGCAGTGGTAGGCGAGGCCGGACCAGTTCACCACGACTTCCTGGTAGTCCTCGAAGGGCGAGGTGCCGGCGATGGCCTCATGGCGGATGGCCTGCAGGCGCCCGTCCGGGTTCGCGCCGAGCGCCAGTGTCTGGATCGTGTCGGGGCGGTAGCCGAAGGTGAACATCTGGTCGCGCGTCAGCACCACGCGCACCGAGCGCTTCAGCTCCAGGCTGGCCATGACGGCGAGGAAGAGCTGGTACTGCGGGCGCAGGCCGGAGCCGAAGGCGCCGCCGACGAAGGGCGAGAGGACGCGCACGTCCTTCTGCGGCAGGCTGAACACGCTGGTGACATAGTCGTGGGTGTTCTGCGCACCCTGGATCTTGTCGTGGATGATGAGCTTGCCGTCACCCTCCCAGACCACGGTGCTGGCGTGCGGCTCCATCGGGTTGTGGTGCTCGGGCGCGACGTGATAGCCGCTCTCCACCTTGGCCGGAGCGGCGGCATAGGCAGCACCGGCATCGCCGCGCGGATTGGGAGGCGGGTCGATGCCGGCGCGCTCCTTCGGCGGCACATAGGCCTCGGCGAGCCTGTTGCGCAGATTGGTCTCGTGCGGTGCGCTCTCATAGGTGACGCGCACCAGGGCCGCCGCGTCACGCGCCGCCTCGAAGCTTTCCGCCACCACCAGCGCCACCGGCTGTCCGCTGTAGACGATGTTCTCGTCGTAGAGCGGGCGGAAGGGAGCGCCGGGCGGCGCCACCGCGTCACGATAGCTGCGGTTTAGCCAGGCGGTCGTCGGGCGGTTCCGGTGGGTGAAGATGCGCAGCACGCCGGGCACCTTCTCGGCCTCGGCGGTGTCGATGGCGGCGATGCGGCCCTTGGCGATGGCGCCGGAGACGACATAGCCGTGGGCGAGGTCGGGGGCGATGAACTCGCCGGCGTATTTGGCGGCACCGGTGACCTTCAGCCGGCCATCCACGCGGCTGCGCGGGGCACCGAAATGGGTTTCGTTGTTCGGCATGACGGCCCCTTCAGGCGATGCGCTTGTCGGCAACGGGCTGCGGCGTGCCGGCGGCGGCCTGCGACAGCGCGCGGACGATGGCGCGGCGCGCCAACTCGATCTTGAAGCTGTTGTCGCCATAGCCTCTGGCGGCCTGCAGGATCAGCGCCGCGGCCTCGGCGAAGCGCTCGCGCGTGGCAGGGCCGCCGCGCAGCAGCGCCTCGGCCGCGGGATCGCGCCAGGGCTTGTGCGCCACGCCGCCGAGGGCGAGCCGCGCCTCGCGGATGGTGTCGCCCTCCATCTCCAGCACCGCGGCGACGGAAACCAGCGCGAAGGCGTAGGACTGGCGGTCGCGCAGCTTGAGATAGGTGTGGTGCGTCGCGAAGCCCTGGGGCGGCAGCCGGACGGCGGTGATGATCTCGTCGGGGGCGAGGGTGGTGTCGATCTCCGGATGCTCGCCGGGCAGGCGGTGGAAATCGGCGAAGGCAATGCTGCGCTCGCCCTGCGGGCCGGTGACCTCGACCGTCGCCTCCAGCGCCGCCAGCGCCACGCACATGTCGGAGGGATGGGTGGCGATGCAGTGCTCGCTGGTGCCGAGGATGGCGTGGATGCGGTTGACGCCGTTGATCGCCGGGCAGCCGGTGCCGGGCTCGCGCTTGTTGCAGGGCGTGCCGGTGTCATAGAAATAGTAGCAGCGGGTGCGTTGCAGCAGATTGCCGCCGGTGGTCGCAGCGTTGCGCAGCTGCGGCGAGGCGCCGGAGAGGATGGCGCGGGCCAGCAGCGGGTAGCGCTGCTCGATGCGCGCATCGTAGGCGAGCGCGGAATTGGTGACCAGCGCGCCGATGCGCAGCCCGCCATCAGCCTCCTCGATGCGGTCGAGGCCCGGCAGGGCGCCGACATCCACCAGACGGCGCGGGCGCTCGACATCGTACTTCATCAGGTCGACGAGGTTGGTGCCGCCAGCAATGAACTTGGCGCCCGCATCGGCCTGGACCGCCTGCACCGCCTCCCCCACCGCGCCGGGGCGTGAATAGGAGAAGCGGATCATCGCGCGGAACCTCCGGCCTGCTGCATCGCCTGCTCGATGGCGGCGACGATGTTCGGATAGGCGCCGCAGCGGCAGATATTGCCGCTCATCAGTTCGCGGATCTCGTCGGCGTTCCGTGCGTGTCCCTCCTTCAGCAACCCGACGGCGGAGCAGATCTGCCCGGGCGTGCAATAGCCGCACTGGAAGGCGTCCTGCTCGATGAAGGCGGCCTGCACGGGATGCAGCGTGCCATCCATCGCCAGGCCCTCCACCGTCACCACCTCGGCGCCGTCCTTGCTCACCGCGAGCGCAAGGCAGGAATTGATGCGCTGACCGTTCACCAGCACGGTGCAGGCGCCGCATTGGCCGTGGTCGCAGCCCTTCTTGGTTCCGGTGAGTTCCATCTGTTCGCGCAGCAGGTCGAGCAGGGTGGTCCAGGGCGCGACCTCCATCCGCCGCTGCGTGCCATTGACGGTCAGCGTGATAGTATGGTGCGCGACGGGAGAGGACCCTGCCGACGGGGCAGCGGCCACTCCAGGCGTGGCTGGATTGACAGGCATTGTGACGTCCTGGGCTGCAGGGGTGCGGGGATCGTGCGACAGGGAAAACCTGTCCGCCAGTTCGGGTTGCAGGGCGGCGGCGATTCCGGCCTGCGGGAGCCGGCGTGGGAACTCCGGCGCGCGCGGGCCGTTCAAGGCGATGGTCCGTTCGCAGGCCCGAGGGGAAGGCATCAGATGGCAGCCAGGCAAAGCAAGGCGCAGAAGGAAACCGTCGCGCGCGTCATGCATGAGTACAAGCAGGGCGAGCTGGAGCGCGGCCAGGGCGGCAAGGTCAGGAACCCGAAGCAGGCGATTGCCATCGCGCTCAGCGAGGCCGGCGCCTCGAACCAGCAGTCGCCCAAGGAGAATCGCAAGAAGCTGCGGGAGACGAAGCGGAAGGAACGGGAAGGCCGCACCGCGCAGGCCCAGAAGGAGGGGATGAGCCAGCTGGACGATACCACGCGCGCGGAACTCTATCGGCGCGCTCAGAAGGCGCAGATTCCCGGCCGCTCGCACATGGACAAGGCCGCGCTGCAACGCGCCTTGCGCGAGCATCAGGCCTGAGGAATACGCAATTTCAGGTTGTGATTGGATTCTGGACATATCTTTTTCCGGGAAGTGTCCGACAGAGCGTCGCCATTCTTATAGGCTGCAACGTGCAAATCGGCGTTCCGCCTCCCGGCAGAGATGAGAAATCCGGAGGATTTGCAGACAGCATAGAACCCTTGCGCAGGGGATTGCCGGGATGTCGCGACATCCCGTAAACCTTTTGCGAGGGATGGCCGTCTCCCCCGGTTGGCCACATTTCCACGTCTTCCGATGAGGACCCTCTCAGAGGGATGGGAGCAGATACCCCCCTGCTCTCATCCCTCTTTGCGCCCCCCTTCATCACGCGGAGCGCCTGGCAGGCCGGGGGCCGCCATTGCCGGCAGATCGAGGAGGCCGAGCAGGTCCTGGCGCAGCCTTCCCTGGACGTCCCCTCGGCTGGGAGGGCAGCCCTGCCGGCACGCGGGGCCCACCATGCCCAGGCCATGGCGCTGCGGGAGGCAGCGGGAAGACTTCTCGCGCAGCCGCCTCGCCCGGGGCGCGACGCTGTCCGCCACTGCGGATGCTCGGGGCTGCCCCGCGTCCCGGCGCGATCCTCTTCTGAGGCGCGGCGTCGGCGGCCTCGGCGTCTGACCACCAGCGGCCGGGGCGTGCCTGGGGCGGGCCGGATACGCAGTTCCTTCGCCCCGGCACCGGCAGGAGAAGTGCGCAAAGCAGCGCATGTGACGGTCCGCCGCGCCATGTCCGCCCCGGGACCACAGCCGGGCAGGCGGGCCATCGTCGCGGCCATGGGGGGGGGACGGGCCCGTGTGCCTCCGCGCCGCCAGCAATCTCCGCGCGGCGCAGTGATCAAAGCGAACCCCCCGGAAGCTCCCAGCGCTTCCGGGGGGGCTGCAGCCCCCGCCTGAGTGGGCGGGGGCGTTTGTCAGGCGAAGAGATAGTCGGTGGTGGCGAGGCTGGTGACGCCGTGGAGGGTGAGGTGGTCGGTGGAGCCATCGGCGGCGTGGATGGCGAA
>NZ_JASIRT010000038.1 GCF_030063475.1 Roseomonas sp. E05 | reverse complement strand
CCTCAAGCAGTTCCGTCGCGTCGCAACCCGCTACGACAAGCTCCTCGCCAACTTCCGCGGCTTCGTTCTGCTCGCCTCAATCGCCATCCTACTCCGCTGAAATCGTCACCACCGCCTAGGGCATTTCCCTTCCCATCGGAGTATGCTATATGCTTTTCTGCTACGAGCGTCCGCGTAGCTCAGCAGGATAGAGCACAGGATTCCTTGTAATTTTTAACTGGGCGTCGCGCTCGGAAACGGCGCGATGGATCCACTCAAAGTCGGGGAAAGCTCAGGCCATTGTGCCCTGCCAATCCCGAGCCAAGTCCAGGCCTAAGCCTGGGAAGGTGTAGAGACTGGACGGGTGGCACCTAACGGCTTCGGCCTAAGGTGAAGGGACAGTCCAGACCACAAACGCCCAGACAGGCGGCGGCGAAAGCCGAAGTGGTATGAATCCTGGGGTCGTGGGTTCGAATCCCGCCGCGGACACCATTTCCTTCTTGAGAACTCGCTCTCCGGCTGCGCCGAGGGCGCCTGGAACCGCAGATTCCGCCTGGGTTCGCGCGAGGACCTTGGGAGTGCCAGGGCGGGAGAGGAGCTGAATTCTCTCTCTGAACGGCGGAATCTCTCCGGACCTGGGGACTTGGCCGGTTTAGTCCCAAGGTCTCCAGGCATGGAAAATCAACAGCTTACGTTTGGCGCGTACTGCCCGATGTTTGCATCCCCTAAGGGGAGGCGAATCGGCACGGCCCGAACATCCTATCGACGACGGGCCGTCATGAGTTGCCTCCGAGGCGAGGACTCATCGTTTCGGCCCACTCCAGCGTGGTCCTCCGGAACTCCGCCTAAGCCTTTTGGCCGATGGCGAACGCGTCAGTTGCGCTAGCCAAGGCCCTTCTTGCCTAGCAATATCCTTGTCTTCTGATGGTCGGGGCGGTTCTTCCTGCGCTCCGACAGGAGACAGGGACTTCGATGGTAACCGGCGAACTTCGCAGCCAGATCGACCGCATCTGGGACAGCTTCTGGACGGGCGGCATCTCCAACCCGCTCGAGGTCATCGAGCAGATCACCTACCTGCTCTTCATCCGCCGGCTGGACGAACTGCACACGCTGGAGGAGCGCAAGGCCGCCCGGCTGCGCCGCCCCATGGCCCGCCGCCTCTTCCCCGAGGGCACCGACCCCAAGGGCCGGCCCTATGAGGATCTTCGCTGGTCCCGCTTCCGCCACTTCGCCGCGCCCGAGATGTTCGCCGTGGTGGGCGAGCATGTCTTCCCCTTCCTGCGCACGCTGGGGGGCGATGGCTCCACCTATTCCCACCACATGCGCGACGCCCGCTTCACCATCCCGACCCCGGCCCTGCTCTCCCGTGTGGTGGACATGCTGGAGGCGGTGCCGATGGAGGAGACGGACACCAAGGGCGACATCTACGAATACATGCTCGGCAAGATCGCGACCGCCGGGCAGAATGGGCAGTTCCGCACGCCGCGCCACATCATCCAGCTCATGGTGGAAATGACGGCGCCGGTGCCGCAGGACATCATCGTGGACCCGGCCAGCGGCACCTGCGGCTTCCTCGTCGCCGCGCAGGAGCATGTGCAGCGCCACCACGCCGAGGCCCTGCTGGAGGATGCGGCGCGCGAGCACTTCCACCACCACATGTTCCACGGCTTCGACTTCGACGCCACCATGCTGCGCATCGGCAGCATGAACATGCTGCTGCACGGGGTGGAGAACCCCGATGTGCGCTACCGCGACAGCCTGGCGCAGGACCATGCGGAGGATGCCGAGCGCTACACGCTGGTGTTGGCCAACCCGCCCTTCGCCGGCAGCCTGGATGCCGAGACGGTGGCCAAGGACCTGACCGCCATCGTCCGGACGCGCAAGACGGAGCTGCTCTTCCTCGCCCTCTTCCTGCGCCTGCTGAAGCCGGGCGGGCGCGCGGCGGTGATCGTGCCGGATGGCGTGCTCTTCGGCTCCTCCAAGGCGCACAAGGAACTGCGCCGCATGCTGGTGGAGGACCACAGGCTGGAGGGCGTGGTGAGCCTGCCCTCCGGCGTGTTCCGCCCCTATGCCGGCGTCTCCTGCGGCATCCTGTTCTTCACCCGCACGGACAGCGGCGGCACGGACCCGGTGTGGTTCTACGACATGCAGGCCGATGGCTGGAGCCTGGACGACAAGCGCACGCCCCTGTTGCCCGAGGCGAAGCTCGGCCCCGCCCCGGCGGAGGCCCTGGTGCCGGAGGAGCACACTAGGAACAACCTGCCCGATGCTCTTTCCCGCTGGCGCCAGCGCGCGAGGGAGGAGCGGAACCGCCCGCGCACGGCGCAAAGCTTCTGTGTGCCGCGCGAAGATATCGCCGCCGCGGGCTATGATCTTTCGCTCAACCGCTACAAAGAGGTGGTACGGGAAGAGGTGGCACACCGCAGCCCGCGCGAGATTCTGTCCGAGTTGCGCCGGCTGGAGGCGGAGATCAGCGAGGGGATGGCGCGGCTGGAGGGGATGCTGTCGTGATGCTGGATGGTGTTCAGCACAAAGGACGCTATCCTTTGGTGGACATTGGCTTGCACGTCCAGCCTGTCCGAACCGTCAACCCAGCCTCTGTGGCACCGGAAAACGAATTCACTTATGTGGACCTCAGCGCCGTTGATCAGGATAATAAAATTATCAACGGCGCACGCAAAATACCCGGGGCAGAGGCGCCAAGCCGTGCAAGGCAAGTGATTTGTAGCGGTGACGTTCTGGTTTCAACAGTCCGTCCTAATTTGAATGGCATCGCAATAGTCCCTTCGGATTTAGATGGAGCGATTGCTTCGACCGGATTTTGTGTTCTGCGGCCAAATCAAAATCATCTGAATCAAAATTACCTTTTTCACTGGGCTAGGTCGCCCACATTTATTGAGCATATGGTCCGCCACGCGACAGGCGCGAGCTACCCGGCTGTCACGGATCGAATTGTTCGGCAATCGCTGATCCCTCTTCCCCCTCTCCCCGAACAGCGCCGCATCGCCGCCATCCTCGATGAGGCCGACGCGCTGCGGGCGAAGCGGCGGGCGGTGCTGGCGCAACTCGACGAGATGGCGCGGGCGATTTTTGTGGAGATGTTCGGGGATCCGCAGGTAAACGAGAGGGAGTGGGGCACAGTTGCTCTTGATGATCTGCTCGAAGACATCGAGAGCGGTTGGAGCCCGACATGTTTAGACCGGCCAGCCGAAGGCGATGAGTGGGGTGTCCTAAAGCTTGGGGCAGTTACTCGGTGCATCTTCGACCCCACGCAAAACAAGGGACTTCCCTCTCAGTTGGCGCCACGGCCCGCTCTTGAGGTGAAACCTGGCGACCTTCTTTTCACCCGAAAAAATACGCACGATCTAGTAGCCGCTTGCGCCTATGTTCGCAGAACACCGCCACGTCTGATGTTGCCGGATCTCATCTTTCGTCTGAGGATTAAACCCACCGCTTCCGTGAAGGCAGCTTTCCTCCAAGGTCTATTGGTGTTTCCTGTGCAACGGGCGGCGGTCCAGAAACTAGCTGGTGGATCGGCTGGATCCATGCCGAACATATCTAAAGCCAAACTTCGACAGTTGAGGGTGATCCTACCACCTCTTCACCTCCAGCAAGAATTCTCGGCTGCTCTGGATGAACTTGACGATCTACAGCTATCCAGCTTGGTGGCTTTTGCTGAAACAGATCACCTCTTCTCCTCCCTCCAACACCGCGCCTTCCGCGGCGAGCTGTAAAAAGGCAGCCCCATGTCGCAATTCGGCTTTCTCCAACCTGAGTGGCCGGATCTCTACACCGCCGCCGCGCGCGCCGAGGCCGCGGCGCGCGGCGACCCGCGTGCCAGTGTCTTCTACGCCCGCCGCTTCCTGGAGCTGGCGCTGGCCTGGCTCTACCGCGCCGAGCAGCGCCTGGCCCCGCCGGTGCAGGACAATCTGGCCGCGCTGGTGCATGAACCCTCATTCCGCCGGCTGGCGGGGGAGGCGGTGTATCGCAAGGCGGTGCTGGTGAAGGATGCCGGCAACCGCGCCGTGCACAGCAACAAGCCGGTGGCCGAGGCGGAATCCCGCGCCCTCCTGGCCGAGCTCTTCCAGATCGGCTTCTGGCTCGCCCGCCACTACGCGCGCACCGCCCCGCCGCCCGATAGCCTCGCCTTCGACCCGCAGAAGATCCCGCCGCCCGCCATCGCCATCGCGCGCCAGAGCCTGGAGCAGCTCCGCAAGCTGAACGAGGACCTGCGCCGCCGCGACGAGGAACTGGAACAGGAACGCGCCGCCCGCGCCTCGCTGGATGCCGAGCTGGCCGCGCTGCGCGCCGAGGTAGCCAGGGCCGCCGCCGCCAACGCCGCCCGCCCCGACACGCACGACTACGCCGAGGCGCAGACCCGCGACCTCTACATCGACAGCTTGCTGCGCGAGGCCGGCTGGGACCCGAACGCCCCCGGCGTGGCGGAGGTGCCCGTCACCGGCATGCCCAACGCCACCGGAACCGGCTTCGCCGACTACGTGCTCTGGGGCGCCGATGGCAAGCCGCTGGCGGTGGTGGAGGCCAAGGCCACCCGCCACAGCCCGGCCAAGGGCCAGCACCAGGCCAAGCTCTACGCCGATTGCCTGGAGCAGATGCACGGCCAGCGGCCGGTCATCTTCACCACCAACGGCTATGAGCATTGGATCTGGGACGACACCGCCTATCCCCCGCGCGAGGTGCAGGGCTTCTACCGGCGGGAGGAGCTGGAGCTGCTGGTCCAGCGCCGCACCACCCGCCGCCCGCTGGGCGAGACCGAGATCCGCGCCAGCATCGCCGAGCGCCCCTACCAGACCCGCGCCATCCGCCGCATCGGCGAGACCTTCGAGCAGGAGAGCCGCCGCAAGGCCCTGGTGGTCATGGCCACCGGCGCCGGCAAGACGCGCACCGTGATCGCGCTGTGCGACCTGCTGATGCGCGCCAACTGGGCCAAGCGCATTCTCTTCCTGGCCGACCGCACCGCGCTGGTGAAGCAGGCGGTGAACGCCTTCAAGACGCACCTGCCGGAGGTTGCGCCCGTCAACCTGCTCACCGACCGCGGCGCGCAGGGGCGGGTCTATGTCTCGACCTACCCCACCATGATGACGCTGATCGATGAGGTGGGCCCGAATGGCCGCCGCTTCGGGCCCGGGCATTTCGACCTGATCATCGTGGACGAGGCGCACCGTTCCATCTACCGCCGCTACCGCGCCATCTTCCGCTGGTTCGACAGCCTGCTGGTCGGCCTCACCGCAACCCCGAAGGACGAGATCGACAAGAACACCTATTCGCTCTTCGACCTCGACACCGGCATCCCGACCGATGCCTATCCGCTGGAAGACGCGGTAAAGGACGGCTACCTGGTGCCGATGCGGGCTGTCTCCGTGCCGCTGAAGTTCCAGCGTCAGGGCATCCTCTACGACCAGCTCTCCGACGAGGAGAAGGAGCGCTGGGACGAGATGGAATGGGAGGAGGAAGACGGACCACCCGACCGCGTGGAGGCCGAGGCGGTCAACCAGTGGCTGTTCAACCAGGACACTGTGGACAAGGTGCTGCAGCACCTGATGACCCACGGCCAAAAGGTCGAGGGCGGCGACCGCATCGGCAAGACCATCATCTTCGCCAAGAATCACAAGCACGCCGAGTTCATCCAGCAGCGCTTCGATGCCAACTACCCGCAGCTCAAGGGCAGCTTCGCGCGTGTCATCGACTTCCAGGTGGACTACGCCCAGGCGCTGATCGACGACTTCTCCAACCCTGCCAAGGCGCCGCACATCGCCATCAGCGTGGACATGCTGGACACCGGCATCGACGTGCCGCAGGTGGTGAATCTGGTGTTCTTCAAGCTGGTGCGCTCAAAGACGAAGTTCTGGCAGATGATCGGCCGCGGCACGCGGCTCTGCCCGGATCTGTTTGGGCCCGGTCAGCACAAAGAATTCTTCTATGTCTTCGATTTCTGCCAGAATCTGGAGTTCTTCAGCCAGGATGCGCCGCGCGTCGAAGGTAGCACGGCGGAAAGCCTCTCCGCGCGGCTGTTCCGCGCCCGGCTGGAGGCGATCGGCAGCCTGGATGCGCGCCGCAAGACCGGCCATGCGCAGGAAGCCGAGACGACGCTGCGCGCGGAGCTCGCCGCCCATCTCCGCACCGAGGTGGCGGCGATGACCCTGGACAACTTCCTGGTCCGCCCGCACCGGCGGCTGGTGGAGCGCTTCGCCAAGGCCGAGGCCTGGGAGGTGTTGGACAACCCGGCGCGTGAGGCGCTCTCCGCGGAACTGGCTGGCCTCCCTGCGGCCATTGAGCCGGAGAGGATCGAGGCCAAGCAATTCGACCTGCTGCTGCTGAACCTGCAGCTCTGCGTGCTGGGTGCCCGCGCGGGCTATGACGGCTTTCGTGACAAGCTGACCGGCATTGCCGCCGCCTTGGCAGAGAGCAAGGCGATCCCCGCCATCGCCGCCGAGCTTCCGCTGATCCTGGACATTCAGAGTGAGGCGTGGTGGCAGGATGTCAGCCTGGCGGAGTTGGAGGCGGTGCGCCGACGTCTGCGCGGCCTTGTGCACCTGATCGAGCGCACCAAGCGCCCCATCCTCTACACCAACTTCACCGACGAGATCGGCCCGGCCGAGGAAGTCGTCTTCGAGAAGTTCGTCTCCGCCGATGCCTTTGCCCGCTTTCGTGCGAAGGCGCGCGCGTTCCTCCAAGCGCATGAAGACCATGTCGCCGTGCACCGCCTGCGCGGCAACCTGCCGTTGACGCCCACCGACCTCGCGGAGCTGGAGCGGATGCTGGTCGAGAGCGGCACGGGCACGCCGGAGGAAATCGACAAGGCCAAGGCGGAGAGCGAGGGGCTGGGGTTATTTGTGCGCAGCCTGGTCGGACTGGATCGGGCCGCGGCGCAGCAGGCGGTGGCCGCTTTCATCGAGGGGCGGACCCTCTCGGCCAACCAGCTCGAGTTCATTCAGATTATCATTGAGAACCTGACGCGAACTGGCGTGGTCGATCCAGGCCGCCTGTACGAGGCGCCCTATACCCGCCTCAGTGCCAAGGGCGTCGAAGGGGTGTTCCGGGAAGCAGAGGTGGTCGCGTTGATCGACTTGCTGGACGAAGTGCGACGCCGCGCGGTTGCGTAAGCGGATGGCGGGCCGTCCTTACCATCGTGCATTCAGGCACAGCACTTCCCTGCACCCTCCATCCATCTGGAGCCTGTGATGCGTGCCTTTTGGCTAACTTATAAGCCCCTCGGATCTTCCTCCCCGAGGGGGTGGCCCGCCGAGAAAATGAGTGAGCTGGTTCGCCGCTTCGAGGCGGATCCGGCAGGCACGACGGCTCTATGGCGCCTCGCCTCGCACAAGGCGGCGCAGATTGGCGATCGTGTGTATCTGTTCAAACAAGGGACGGGGCCGAAGGGCATTTTTGGCGTTGGAGACATTGTCGGCCCACCGAGCATGCAGCCTGACCCCGATGATATCGAGGGCGGGCTGACGTATCGCGCCACCATACGCTTCACGCAGCTGGTAGACCCGCTGGATACCTTTCTGCTCGACTTTTCGACAATCCAAGACCTCGTGCCGACGACGCTCATCGCGATCCAATCGAGCGGAACCGCCGTTCCTTCGGGGAGCATATCCGAACTTGAGAGGCTTCTCGCGCCCGTCGGAAGCGCCGGGCATGCAGTCGATCAGGCCGCAGCGGATGACCCGGCCTTTGATCCTGACAGCCAAAATGATCTGCGGGACCGTGCAATCCGCTCGATCCGGGTCCGTCGGGGCCAACCGGCTTTTCGCAACGCGCTTTTAGAAGCCTATGGGGGCCGCTGCGCGATTACGGGCTGTGCCGTCGAAGATGTCCTCGAAGCAGCCCATATAACGCCTTATCTGGGTGCGCATACGAATTATGTGTGGAATGGCCTGCTTCTGCGGACCGATCTTCACACCCTATTTGACTGCGGCCTTCTTTCGATTGAGCCAAAGAGGCGAACGGTAGTTGTCGCCGATGCCTTGAGGGCTTCATCCTATGGCAAGCTTGCGGGCAAGCTCCTTCGCATTCCAAAGGATCCAGCCAAGGGTCCGAGCCGGCGGAGCTTGGAAGCCCGCTACCGCGATTTCGTAAGCCTTCAAACGGTTTCTCGTAAGAAGCCTATAGCTGTCTGAGGACACGGCGCCTTCTTCACGCCTGTGGCTGTGCAGGCGCAGCTCGTGATTGCCTCGCCCACTCCAGCGGGAAACATTCGAGTAGCTTTGGTAGGCTCACCTCCACGGGTTGCCGTCCATCCAGAACTGCCTCGACAATGTCCGGCGCCAGCAGCGTCAGCCGCAGCATTTTGCCGAGATAGGAGCGGTCGATCTTCTCCGCGGTGGCCAGCTCACTGAGGGAGCCGTAGCGACCATCTTCCAGCAGTCGCTTCCACCGGTGCGCCCGGGCCAGCGCCTTCACCAGAGCTGGGTCCGCCCGTGCGCGCATTGGCGCGGCACCCGGCGCGCTGCCGTCCGGCGTGACCACCCGTTTGCGTCCACCGCGGTGGCGGATGGTCAGCGGCACCCGGACGGTGATGCTGCCGGCCGCCGTCATGCCGCCCTCTGCGCCGCAGTGGGAACACCACCGAGATCTTGCACCAGACTGGCGAGTCCTGCCACCCGCAGCCGCACATCCGCGCCGGTTGGGCTGACCTCCACCCGCTCGACCAGCAGCCGGACGATGCGCGCCTGCTCGGCCGGGAACAGCTCGTCCCACAGCGGATCCAGCTGCTCCAGCGCCTCCCGCGTCTCGGCCTCGGTCAGGTCCGGCGCCTCCGCCCGCGCCGCTTGCCAGGTGCCGACCACCACCTCCGGCTGCCGCAACAGCGCCCGGACCTGGTCGAGCACCGCCGTCTCGATTTCGCCCGCGGGAAGGCGCCGGACCGGGCAGTCGTCGACGCCGCCCTTCAGCACCGCCTGGCTGACGTAGTAGCGATACAGCCGCCCCCGCCGCCGCGTGTGGGTGGGCGACAGGGCGCGCCCGTCTGGCCCGAAGATAAGCCCCTTGAGCAGGGCCGGGCTCTGCCGCCGGTTCTGGTTGGCGCGAGCCCTGGGGCTCTCCTGCAGGATGGCATGCACCCGGTCCCAGAGTTCCTGGGACACGATCGGTTCGTGCTCGCCCGGAAAGACCTGCCCCTTGTGCGTCACCTCGCCGAGGTAGGTGCGGTTGTTCAGCAGCCGGTAGACCGCGCCCTTGTCGAAGGGCCGGCCGGTCTTGGTCAGTAGGCCCTCCTGGCGCAGGGCAAGGGCCAGCCGCGTGGCCGAGCCAAGCTGCGCGAAGCCCGCGAAGACCCGCCGCACCCGTGCCGCCTCCTCTTCGTCCACCACCAGCCGGCGGTCCTGCACCGTGTAGCCGAGCGGCACCGGCCCGCCCATCCATAGGCCCCGCGCCCGCGAGGCGGCGAACTTGTCGCGCACCCGCTCGCCGATCACCTCGCGTTCGAACTGCGCGAAGCTGAGCAGGATGTTCAGCGTCAGCCGGCCCATGGAGGTGGTGGTGTTGAAGCTCTGCGTCACCGAGACGAAGGTGACGTCGTGCGCGTCGAACACCTCGACCAGCCGGGCAAAGTGCATTAGAGCGGTTTCCGATCAGTCTGCATCGTATCCTGCGGCGGCGAAGTAGTTGGTGCACTCGGCGGGCGTGAAGGTCTCGGTGATGCGGCCGAGGGTGCTCCAGAGGGCCTCAAGGGTGCGCTCGGCCGCTTTGCGGAGCATGGCTTTCAGCTTGGCGAAGGCGTTCTCGATCGGGTTGAAGTCGGGGCTGTAGGGCGGGAGATAGCGCAAGCTCGCCCCCGCGGCCTGGATGGCGGCCCTGACGCCCGCGCCCTTGTGGCTGCCCAGATTGTCCATGATGACGACGTCGCCGGGGCGCAGTTCCGGTACCAGCACCTGCTCGACATAGGTGAGGAAGAACTCGCCGTTGATCGGTCCGTCCAGAACCATCGGCGCGATCATGCCGGTGTTGCGCAGGCCAGCGACGAAGGTGGTGGTCTTCCAGTGCCCGTGCGGGATGGCGGCCCGCAACCGCTCCCCCCGGGGTGCCCGGCCGTGGGTCCGGGCCATGTTGGTCGTGGCCCAGGTTTCATCAATGAACACTAGGCGGTCAGGATCGAGGTCAGGTTGGTCTTCGAACCAGGCCCAGCGCCGCCTCAGGATGTCCGGGCGGTCCTGCTCCGCGGCGTGCGCCGACTTTTTTTACGTGTGATGCGGTGCCGGTCGAAGAAGCGCCACAACGAGGCGATGCCGACAGCCACACCCATCTCCGCCAACCCGGCCCGGATCTCCACCAGCGAGATGTCGGACTTCCGGTCCACCAGGCTCAGGATGAGGGCCGCATGGGCCTCAAGGCGCGCCGAGCGGCGGTCGCCGCCGAGAGGCCCCGGCGCGACCGAACCTGCCTGACGCGCCAACGCGCACCAGCGGACCGCACTCGCCGCGCTGACCCCGAAGCGGGCGGCTGCCGCCCGGCAGGATGATCCTGAGGCCACCGCTGCGACCACCCGCTCCCGCAGATCCACCGACAGTGCCTTCGACATGCCCATCGCCCCTTTGCCACAGGGCGAGTGAATCAGCTTCAGGCGGCCGTGAGGGTCACAAGCGATTCAGTCAGGCCGGAAACCGCTCTAGCGAGCGGCTGAGGCGGTCGATCTTGTAGACCACCACCACATCGACCTGCCCGGCCCGGATGTCCTGGAGGAGCCGTTGCAGGGCCGGGCGCTCCAGCGTGCCGCCGGAGACCCCGCCGTCGTCATAGTGGTCCGGCACCAAGACCCAGCCCTCGGCACGCTGGCTGGCGATGAAGGCCTCGCAGGCGTCGCGCTGGGCGTCCAGGCTGTTGAAGGCCTGCTCCAGCCCTTCCTCGGTGCTCTTGCGCGTGTAGATGGCGCAGCGGCGCTTCTTCACCGTGGCCGGCAGGGCGGTTTCAGCTGCGGCGGTTCCCTTGCGCCTCATGCCACCCCTCGTTGGTTCTTCAGGCCAAAGAAAGCCCAGCCGTTCCAGCGGGTGCCGGTGATGTGCCGGGCGATGGCGGAGAGGGAGCGGTAGGGCCGGCCCTCGTATTCGAAGCCATCCGGTAGCACGGTCACCGTGTGCTCGACGCCCTGGTAGCTGCGGACCAGCCGCGTGCCGGCAACCGGGCCATCCCCCGCCCGGATGCGGCGGAGCACCACGTTGCCGCCGTCGAGCTGCTCACCGAGCGCTTCGAGGCGCGCCACGGTCTCCGGCTTCAGCCCGCCATAGGCGAGCTCCTGGATGCGGTAGGCGAGGCGGCTCTCCAGGAACTTACGGTTGTAGGGCGGTGGCGCGGCGCCAAAGAGTTCGCGCCATTGCTGCTTCAGGTCCTGGATGTCGGCCCCCGGCAGCGCGGCCAAGCGGCCCAGGACGTCCGCCGGCGGGATGGCGGGGAGGGGTGGTGCTGGAGGCCTGCAGCAGGATTCTGGCGGCGGGATCTCTGGCCTGCGGGCGGTGGCGCGTCGGGTCATGCGGGGCTCCGAGTCGGTGGAGCCACAGGACCGCTCTGGTGGGCGCAGAAGTGTAGCGAAACCTCTCCCGAGCCCCGGGCTGTTGCGGCATCACGGGCCAGATCCTCGGCGGTGCGGCTGTGGAGCCGCAGGAGGCCAGTGGCGAGCAGGGTGCAGACTTCGCGGAGGTGGGGGGGAAGGTAGAGGTTGGCCGGGAAACCGGCAGCGGAATGGGCTCTCACACCCAGTCTCTACTCAGGTGGGCAGCGATTTGTTCCATCTTCGGCCCGCTCAGAGGGCCCTCGCGCTCACGAGAACGAAAAGTGAACAAATGCGCGTACAGAGGTACGCTGGTGGACCGAGGCTAGGCTTTGCCGAACGTCCGGATCCTCTGCATCGGACTGCCTTGGGTTTCCTGCGGAGAAAGCCGGAGTGCTCATGGCTGCTCAAACGCCGAAACAACAGCCCGTGCTCAAACTGCATCCTGATAGCGACATCGCGGCTTACCAGCTGATGGCCTTTCTGGCCGCTCCTCTCGATCAAAGGCGTCAGAAAGAGTTCTTGGCAGTCATGGCAGCAGACCTTCTGGAGACTGCCCCTGCCTATGTTGCCCGACGGCTCGAGCAAGTCGCGGCCGTCAGCTTGCTGCATGACGACCAACAGACCCTGCTGGGGCGGTATCATCGTAGAGTCGTCGGCACCCTGTTCCTCCCAGCGGGCGGCGTTAGCCGCCTTCGGGATGCGGACTCGCGGCAGTGCTGGGAGAGGGAACTGCTGCGCGCTCAGAGAGGCCCCGCCATGGCAGCAGGACGGCTTCTTCTCTTCATTGTTCAGCTTGCTCTCTTTCACCCAACCCTGACCGCCTCCACGAAACGAGCGTTGGCTATCCTGGAGGCATGGGGAAGGCGAACTGGTCCCATCCCCCTCCAGAGAGATCTACCACAGGTCTGGAGCCGATGCGGCGGTGTCGCTCCTGTGTTCGGCGCGGTGCTACTGGCTCAGGAGTATTGGGCGAGTGGCGGTTTGCGACCAGAACAAGCGATGGCGCAAAGCCGTCTGCTCCGCCAGCTTCTGCCTTGGATGGCTTGGTTGCGCGATTTCAGCCTGCAGCACAAAGCTCGCGGTGCTTCGGCGCCGCTGCTGCGTCGTGAGAAGGCCGTGGAGCTTCCAGCCGGCATTACAGCTCAACAGCCCCCACTCGGACCTTTGCCGCCAGATCTGCTGAAAGCTGCCACGGCCTACAAAGCGCCCATGTACGTCGAGTAGCCACAACCGGTCACAGCCAGCCGTAACTAGTTACGGCGCTTCACCACCACGGGGGGTGATCACCGATGGTCGCTGCGTTCACACAGAGGAACGCAGCGCCATGCAGCCGAACGACGAATCACAGGTCACCCCGCTCAGCCACCGAATCGATCGCGTGGTGGCGATCACCGGTGCCAGCCGCACGCGGATCTATGACGCGCTCCGCAGCGGTGAATTGGAGGCGGTCAAGTTCGGCCGCACCACCCTGGTGCTGGACAGCAGCCTCCGCCGCTGGCTCGAACGCCTGCCGCGCTACGCGGCCTAAAACGAAGCAACCCGCCGCGGTGAGAACCGGGCGGGCTGCGGGAACACTTTGGGCTATGTGAAACGCGGACGACCAACACCCGCTTCATAGCAGACCTCCCGTGCGCTTCGCCAGTCTTTCCGCGGTCCTTGCACACCAAAGGACCTCGTATGACCAACAAGAACGGCCCCCGACGTGGCCGGCCGACGAGCACCCCCAAGCGCTCGCCCTCGCTTCCCTCCATCAAGCTGCACCTGCTGCTCGACGCGCCCGATCCTGACGGGTTGCCGCGCGCCGCGCTGGAGATTCCGCCGAGCCCGGGGCGGAATCGCCGGCCCACCTTGCTGCTGTTCGCCAGTATCCCCGCCGCCCTGGCCGCCAAGCAGCGGATGGAGGCCGGGCAATGAGCGCCAGCCCCTCCACCCTCGATACTGCGACGCTGTATCGTGACGCCGACCGGATGGCGCGGCGCACGGTTCGTAGCGGCCGCCTGCCCACGGCAGATCGCGAGGATCTGCGGCAGGACCTGCTGCTCGATCTGCTGCGCCGACTGCGCCACTACGATCCGGCGCGCGGTAGCCTCGGGGCCTTTGCGCAGGTGTGTTTCCAGCATCGCGCGGCGCGCGCCGTATCGGCGCACCGGCGGGAGATCCGTGAGCGACACGGCTTCCGGCTGCACAGCAGCCACGCCGTCAATCGCCACGAACCGACCGTGGCGCTGGCTTTGCGCCTCGACCTCGGTCGTGCACTGGACCGGCTCAGCCCGGCCCAGGCCGCCGTTGTCACGAGCCTCGTGGACCGAGATATCCCCGCGGCGCCTCGAACCACAGGCCATCGCCATTTGCAGGCCGTGCGGGACCAACTCGCCGCGGCCGGCCTCGGGAGGACCGCCTGATGGACGGCAGCTGGAGCCTGGGAACCGAGATGACCGGTCTGCTGGACCGGCCCTTTGCCATCACCATCTTCGACAACTACGCCGCCAGCGCCAAGCGCGAGCAGCTCGTTTCGCTCCGCAGCCTCGCTCGGCAGATTGAGGCGGTGACAGCGCCCGAGAAAGGTCACTTGCCCTGGCTCAAGCTCGCCCGGTTTGGCGATCGGCGGTCCGAGAAGGGTAGCCTGCGCCACGACGGCAACATGCTGGTGATCACCGGGATCGAGGCCGATTACGATGGCGAGGCGATGCCGTTCGAGGAGGCGGTGGAGATCGCCACCAAGGCCGACCTGCTCTGCCTCCTCTACACCTCGCCGTCGCACACGGCCGCCAAGCCGCGCTGGCGGGTGCTCTGCCCCACCGCGGAGGATCTGCTGCCCGAGCGGCGCTCTACGCTCCTGGGCCGGCTGAACGGCCTCTTTCGCGGGATCTTCAGCACGGAGAGCTGGGCGCTGTCGCAGGCCTACTACTTCGGCGCGGTGGGCGGGAACCCGGCGCACCGGGTGGAACTCGTCGACGGCATGCCGATCGACCACCTGCACGAGCTCGACCCGATCTGGCAGGGCAAGCCCAACACCACCTCTGCGCGGAGCGCCGACGGCAAGCCGCGCCAGGGGCCGCTGGACGAGGCGGCGCTGCTGGAGGAAATCCGCTCCGGCCAGGCCTACCACGCCGCCTCCGTGCGCCTGCTCGGTCGGTGGGCGCGGGATGGCGTGCCCTACATGGAGGCCCGCCAGCGGCTGATCGAGGCAATGGAGGCGGTGTTTCCGCCGGACCGGGATGCCCGCTGGCGGACGCGGCGCGACGACCTCGATCGCTGCCTGGACGACATCTACGGCCTTGAGGCACGCGCCAAGGACGCCGGGCACCGCAGGGCGAGCGAAGCGCCCTCAGCGGGCCAAGGCCGCAGCCGGCGTGCGCCACCGCAGGAGGAGCCCGACGCCTGGCCGGAGCCGATCGACTTCCTCGCCGACAACACGCTGACCGGCGCTCCCAACCTGCGGCCGGAGCACATCCCTGAGGCCCTCTACCCCTTCGTCGAGGACACCGCGGCGCGCATGGGCGTCGATCCGGCCAGTGTTGCCCTGGCAGCCCTGGCAAGCTGCGCCGCAGTGGTGACGGATGACTGGCGGATCCAGCCTAAGCGCCATGACGACACCTGGACCGAGAGCCCGCGCCTCTGGTGTGCCATCGTCGGCGACCCCTCGATCCTGAAGTCGCCGGTGATCAGCGCCTGCACCCGTCCGATCGACCGGCTCGATGCTGCCAGTCGCGAGCGCTATGCCGAGGCGCTGCGGCTCCACAAGGCGGAGCTCAGGGCCTGGAAGGCGGAGAAGGCGCCGGATCGGGACGAGCCCAAGCCGCCGCGAATTGACCGCTTCCTGGTGGAGGGCGCCACCATCGAGGCGCTCTCCGAGGCGCTGCGCGACGATCCCGAGGCGCGGCAGCGCGCGCCGGCCGGCAAGGTGCTGGTCCGCCAGGACGAGATGAGCGAGTGGCTGGCGGGCTTCGACCGCTACCGCAGCGGCAGCAACGGCAGTGCCGATCGCGGGGCCTATCTGCGCCTCTACAACGGCGGGCGCTACACCATCGACCGCATTCAGCGCGGCAGCTTTGCCATCCCCAACTGGTCGGCCTGCTTCATCGGCGGCATCCAGCCCGGGCCGATCCAGAAGGTGGCGCAGCAGGCGGAGGATGACGGGCTGCTGCAGCGGTTCTGCTTTTGCGTGCCCGGCCACCAGGCCACCGGCCAGGACCGCGCGCCCAACCGCATGGCGCTGGAGCGCTACCAGGGGCTTATTGAGGCGCTGACCAGCCTGCGGCCCGCCAGCGGGATGTGCGGGGCACCAGCGCGACCTGTGGTGCTCGCCGCGGCGGCGCACCGGCACCGTGAGGGCAGCAACGAGCTCGCCCAGGCCCTGTCCGCCATGCCGGACACCTCGGCGCGGCTGCAGGCGGCCTACGGCAAGTGGCCCGGCCTCTGGGCACGCCTCGCGCTGACCTTCCACCTCATCGAGGCCGCCGACCGGCGTGCCCGTAGCGCAGGCCAGCTCGGCTTGGAGGTGCTCAGCGAAGCCACCGCGCGGCGGGCCTCGGCCTACTTGGAGCAGATCCTTTTGCCGCATCTGCTGCGAGCCGACGCAGTGATGTACGCCACCCGGCAGACCGGGCATGCGCGCTGGATCGCCGGGCATCTCCTGGCCCGGGGTGAGCCGCGCATCGCGGTCCGCGACATCGTCCAGGCCTATGGCGCGTTGCGCGCGCCGGAGCGGCGGCGCGAGTTGCTGGAGGTCATGGAGGGCTTGGTCGCCATGGGCTGGGTGCGGCCGGAGGCGCGGGCGGATCTGACGCGCCCGCCGAGCGCCTGGCTGGTCAATCCGCAGGTGCTGGAGCGCTTTGCGGCGCAGGGTGCGGCGGAGCGCAGCCGTCGCCAGCAGGCGCAGGCGGAGATGGGAACACTGATCCGCAAACGGCAGCAGGCGGCACGATGAGAATGTTGCAAATGTTGGTGGCGGCTTTTCACGGTTGCAGCAGTTTCGGTGCTTTTGGCGCGTCGCGAGGCGCGCGGAAAGCCGCAGAAAAGCTGGCGAGGCGCGCGGACCGCCGTTCGAACGCGGGAAATGTTGCAAATGTTGCCTCGCGCGCGTGGAGCATAAAGGCATTTTCTGGTGTCTTTCTTCTTCCTGTCTCTCCCTGTGCCCCGCGCGCGCGAGGCAACATTTGCAACATTGCAGCCCCCGCGCCTCGGCACATGGCTGTCCCGGGGCGGCGCTGCGCATGCAGGAGCGTCCAGCCAGCACGCCGCACCGCTTGCAGCAACACACCGGACCGACGCGTCGCGCGCACGCCTCCCGGGTGTTTTTCCGAGTGCGTGTGGTGGCATCCGCCTGCGTGCAAAGGCGTTCGTCTGGAACTCTTAACCAGCTGATTTATCGAGAGAAAATGGAAGATTTCTGTTGACCCTGCGTGGCTGATCAGCGAGACTCTCCCGGTGATCCGAGTGCTATCGCGTGACCCCCGGGGGCGGCTCAAAACCTGGCCGCGCTTCGCGCCCGACCGCGTCCCCCGCACAATTTTCACGGTTGCGCATTCGACCATTTTTCGGGGCAGGAGAGCTTGGGCATGCAGACCTGCGAGTGGCCGGCCGATCAGGTGCAACGCTGGCCGCTGGCGCGCCTGACACCCTACGCCCGCAACGCGCGCACCCACTCCGACGCGCAGGTCGCGCAGATCGCCGCCTCGATCCGCGAATGGGGCTGGACGGTGCCGGTGCTGGTCGACGAGGCCGGCACCATCATCGCGGGCCACGGCCGCGTGCTGGCGGCGCAGCGCTTGGCGCTGACCGAGGTGCCGGTCATGGTGGCGCGCGGCTGGTCCGAGGCCAAGCGGCGTGCGTACGTGTTGGCCGACAACAAGCTGGCGCTGAACGCGGGATGGGATGAGGCGATGCTGCGCGCCGAGTTGGCCGATCTCGCCGGGATGGGCGCCGATCTGTCGCTGACGGGCTTCAGTGCGGAGGAGGTGGCGGCGCTGACGGCGGAGGGCGCTGCTGGGCTGACCGATCCGGATGAGGTGCCCGAAGTTCCTGCCGCGCCGGCCAGTCGGCTGGGTGATGTCTGGCAGCTTGGCCGGCATCGTTTGGTTTGCGGCGACAGCACCAGCACGGATGACGTTGCGAAGGCGCTGAACGGCGTTGCGCCGCACCTGATGGTCACCGATCCGCCCTATGGCGTGGCCTATGACCCGAGCTGGCGGAACCAGGCGGGTCTCTCCGGCACCAGGCGCACGGGCAAGGTGCTGAACGACGACCGCGCCGACTGGCGCGCCGCCTGGGCACTGTTCCCTGGTGCGGTGGCCTATGTCTGGCACGGCGCACTGCATGCCACGACCGTCGCCGAGAGCCTCACGGCCGAGGGTTTCCAGATCCGCGCGCAAGTCATTTGGGCGAAGGATCGGTTGGTGATGAGCCGCGGCCACTATCATTGGCAGCATGAACCCTGCTGGTATGCGGTGCGGGAGGGAACGAAGGGTCACTGGTCCGGCGACCGCAAGCAGACAACCTTGTGGTCCATCCCATCGCGCGACCAGGATGCCACGACGGTGCACGGCACGCAGAAGCCGGTCGAATGCATGCGCCGGCCGATCGAGAACAACTCCTCGCCGGGCCAGGCGGTCTATGAGCCCTTCTCGGGTTCGGGCACGACGCTGATCGCCGCCGAGATGAGTGGCCGCGCCTGTCACGCGCTGGAGCTCGATCCCGCCTACGTCGACGTCGCCGTGCTGCGCTGGCAGGCCTTCAGCGGCCAGGTGGCAGTGCTGGAAGGCGATGGCCGGGGCTTTGCGGAGATTGCCTCCACACGTGGCCCTGAGGCGGTGGAGGCCGCCTGATGCCGCGCCCTGGCCCCAAGCCGATCCCGACCGCGCTGCACCAGCTGCGCGGCTCCTTCAACGCCACCCGCCATGGCCGCGACCGCACCGGTGAGCCCGAGGCCGATGGCGACCTCAGTGCTGCCGCGCCGGAGTGGATGAGCCCGGGGCAGCAGGAAAGCTGGGCCTACGCCATGGCGCATGCGCCGAAGGGCATCCTGAAGGCGATCGACCGCGGCGTATTGGCAATCTGGGTGGAGGCGGAGGACCGCCACCGCACGGCAGTGATCCAGCAGGCCAAGCTGGACGCCACCTCCTCGCTGCCGCTGATGACGCGCGGCAAGGACGGCCAGCCGATCGCCTCGCCGTATTTGCGCCTCATCCGGCACGCGGCGGAGACCATGCTGCGGGCGGCCAGTGAGCTCGGCTTCACCCCGGCCTCCCGCCCGCGGCTGGCACCGGGGCAAACCGAGGCGCCGACGGTCGAGAGCCCCTGGACCCGCCTCAAGGTCATCCACGGTGGCCCGGACGCCTCCTGAGCCCTGTCCCGGCGTCGCGGCGGCGGTCGCCTACGCGCTCGCGGTGGCTGGCGGCGAAGTCCCCGCCTGCCGCTACGTCCAGCAGGCGGCCGCGCGCTTCCTCTCGGACAAGGCCGCGGCGGAACGCGGGGAGGGACCCTGGGCGTTCCGCCCCGAGCTTGCCGAGGCGGCCATGTTGTTCGCGGCGCAGCTGCCGAACATTAAGGGCCCCGAGGCCGGGCGGCCGCTGCGCCTGATGCCCTGGCAGCGCTTTGTCTTTGCCAGCCTGTTCGGCTTCGTCGAACGCGGCACCACGACGCGCCGGTTCCGCCAGGCGGTGGTCTATGTCCCGCGTGGCAACGGCAAAACCACCTTTGCGGCGCCGATCGCGCTCTACCTGACCTTCATCGAGGGGGAGGGCGGCGCCGAGGGCTATGCCGCCGCCGTCACCCGCGACCAGGCCCGCATCCTGTTCGACGCCGCGCAGCAGATGGTCCGCCGCAGCCCAGAGTTCCGCACCGCCTTCGGGGTGGCCGAGCGGGCCAACGCCATCTACCAGGAGCACACCGCTAGCCGCTTCACGCCGGTCTCCTCCGACGCCAAGTCGCTCGACGGGCTGAACGTCACCGTGGCCGTCTGCGACGAGCTGGCCAGCCACCGCACCGCGCTGGTCTATGACGTGCTGCTCACCGCCATGGGCAAACGCCGCCACCCGCTGCTGCTGTCGATCAGCACTGCCACCGGCAACAACAGCGGCATCGGGAAACAGATGTGGGACTATGCGGTGCGGGTGCTGGACGGGCTGCAGCAGGACGACCGGCTGTTCGCGCTGATCTACACGATCGACGATGGGGACGATCCCTGGGACGAGGCCAGCTGGGTCAAGGCCAACCCCTCCTGGGGCCAGGCGGTGCAGCCGGAGGCGATCCGCGCCATCATGCGGCAGGCCCGCAACAACCCGGCCCAGGAGGCGGCGGCCAAGACCCGGCACCTGAACGTCTGGGTGGGCGCCGACGAGGCACTGTTCTCGACCCGCGCCTGGCGGGCCTGCGGCGATCCGGACCTCACCCTGGAGCGCCTGGAGGGGCGGGAGTGCCACGTGGCGGTGGATCTGGCCGCGACCACCGACCTGACCGCGCTGGCGCTGGTGTTTCCCGCCCGCGGCCTGGACGGCAAGCTGCACTACGACCTCCTCGCCCGCTGCTACCTGAACGAGGCGGCGGTGCTGGAGGCCAGGAACCCGTCCTACCCGGGCTGGGCGGCGGAGGGCTGGCTGACCGTCACCCCGGGCAACGAGACCGACATGCAGGCGGTCGAGGCGGATCTCCGCTCACTGGCCGCGCGGTTCCGGGTGCGGAGCCTGGCCTTCGATCCCTGGCAGGCGCGGCAGATGCGGCAGTCGCTCGCGGCCGACGGGTTGCCGGTGGTGGAGTTCCCCATGCGCACGGGCAACCTCTCGGAGCCGACCAAGGAGCTGGGGGCGGCGATGCTGGCCGGGC
This sequence comes from Roseomonas sp. E05, assembly GCF_030063475.1. GTDB lineage: Bacteria > Pseudomonadota > Alphaproteobacteria > Acetobacterales > Acetobacteraceae > Pseudoroseomonas. The sequence goes on along the minus strand of NZ_JASIRT010000038.1, from coordinate 25,916 downwards.
GGCTGCGGCACGACGGCAACCCGGTGCTGGAGTGGTGCGTCGGCAACGTGGTCGGCCATTACGACGCGCGGGGGAACGTCTACCCGCGCAAGGCCCGGCCGGAGCAGAAGATCGATGCGGCGATGGCGCTGATCATGGCGCTGGGGCGGGCGATGAGCGACGCCGGGAGCGCGGCGGAGCTCGAGGGGTTCCTGGGCGAGCCGCTGTTCCTGTAAGGCAAACCGCCGGCCGAACGCCGGGCGCGGCTCTCATGGTGCGGCACTGCGCATGCCCCCCCCTCCAGGTTGACGACTGCCATGGGGTAAGTCAGCGTGACCGGCGTCGCTTGGAGCCAGAGGAAGAGGCCGGCCCCAGGACAAGTCACTCCTCCGCCGAGGCGCGGGGCAGCAACAAGAACGCTGAGGAATACTCCATGACCGACCGGGCCATTGCGGCGATCACGCGGCGCACTGCTCTCACCTTGGCAGCGACTTTGGGCGGCATGACAGCCAGAGCCGAACTGGCTCGGGCCGCCGACTACCCGACAAAGCCTATTCGCATCGTGGTGCCCTATGCGCCAGGCGGTACCACGGACATCGCCACGCGGATGGTGGGGGAGCAGCTCTCCCAGAGGCTTGGCCAGGCCGTCGTGATTGAGAATAAGCCGGGCGCCAACAGCATCATCGGTGCTGGAAATGTCGCATCGAGCCCGCCGGATGGCTACTCGCTGGTCATGGTGATCGGGGCGCATGCGGCGAATGCGACGCTCTATGCAGGAAAGCTCCCGTTCGATCCCGTTGCTGACTTTGCTGCCGTCTCGCACGTGGTCTCGGCGCCTCTGATCCTGGCTGGGAGCACAAAGATCGCCGCCCGTACGCTCCCCGAGTTTTTGGCCGAAGCAAAGGCGCGGCCTGGTGACCTCAACTATGGCTCAAGCGGCATCGGCGCGGCCGCGCATCTTACCATGGAGGATCTCCAGGCGCGCACTGGAGCCCGGCTGACCCATGTTCCTTATCGCGGCACGCAGCCTGCTCTGCAGGACCTTCTGGCGGGCAACATCGCGGCGATGTTCGATACCTACTCCACGCTGAAGCCGCAGTTCGACGCAGGCACCATTCGCCCCCTGGCGATCGCCAGCGCGGCCCGCACCAAGTTTGCGCCCGACCTTCCCACTTTTACCGAAGGGGGCGTACCCGACTTTGTCTCAAGCACGTGGTGCATGCTTCTGGCGCCCGCTAAAATGCCGGCTCCCATCATTGACCGCATTGCTACAGAAGTCGGAGACATGGTGCGCCAGCCCGCGATCTCGGCACGACTGGAGGAACTGGGTTTCATCACTGTCGGCAGCACGCCTACGGAAGCAAGCGATTTCCTCAAGGCCGAGATCGACCGCTGGAGCCGTGTCATCCACGCTGCGAGCGTCCGCGTAGAATAAGACGATATTCCTGCAGGCGACCTCCTCCAGACGGGCGCCGCACCTCGGCCATGGCCAGCACCTCGATGCTCAACGAGCCCGGGTGGCGCAGCGCCAGGTCGGGGGCGGAAGAGATGGGGCAGACCGATGCCGCCAGGGCACTGATCATGGCGCTCGGCCGGGAGCTGAGCGCCGCAGAGGAGGCAGGAAATTCGACGACGTCTTGAGAAACCCGATCCTTCTGTAAGAGGAAGACGGCTCGCGGCCACGACGCCCTCCGCCTGCGCCAGAGCACGCTTGGCAGTGGCCCCGGAGATCCCTAGGTAATACCTTCCAGTTGCAGTGTATTACAGGAGGCAGCCATGGCCACCACCGTGACCAGCAAGGGTCAGGTCACCATCCCCAAGCCCGTGCGCGATCTCTTGGGCATCACCACCGGCAGCGCGGTCGAGTTTCGCCTGACGCCCGAGGGTCAGGTCCTGCTCACCCGGGCCGACGCTGCAGCGCGCCCGCGGAGCCGCTTTGCGCGGCTGCGCGGGGCCGCCGGCCCCGGCATGACCACGGACGAGATCATGGCGCTGACCCGCGGCGAGGGCTGAGCGGCCCTTGGCGACGCTGGTCGATACCAACATCCTGCTGGACCTCGCGACGGACGACCCGCGTTGGGCGGACTGGTCCCTGCGGCAACTCGAGGCGGCCGCGGCACAGGGACCGCTGCTGATCAATGACGTCATCTACGCTGAGCTGTCGGTCCGCTTTCCCGGGATCGAACAGGTGGACGCCTTTGTGGCGGAGGCTGGCCTCCAGCTGGAGCCGCTCACCCGCCCGGCCTTGTTCCTGGCCGGCAAGGTCTTCAAGGCCTACCGCTCCCGAGGGGGTTCCCGCACCGGGGTCCTGCCCGACTTCCTGATCGGGGCACAGGCCGCGGTGATGAGGCTGCCGCTGCTGACGCGGGATGCGGCGCGCTACCACAGCGACTTTCCAACGGTCGCGCTGATTGTGCCGGATCGGACGTAGCAGTCGCCGGCGGCTACCTCGCGGACGCGCGGCTCGGCCGAGATGGCCCGGTGAGCGGCACGTCCGAGCGGATGCTGCCGCCTGGCGAGGACTGTGCGCTGTCGCGGCTGCCGGCGTTGTGCGTGAACAGGCGCACACCCTGGCCCAGCCGACCCTTGTCGAGCGCGTCCAAGAGGTCTCGGTAGACGACGTGACTTGGGTAAAGCTCGGCGGGCAGCGTCGGAAACCAGCGGAGATCTCCGACCTCGGGGCGTTCGTCCGCCCCGATGACGCGCTTACTGGGGCTGCCGCGCAAGGTGGTCTGGTAGCACAGCCCGAGAGTGTGGCCGCGGTCGTCGAAGATCTCGATCAGCGCCACGGGGCGGTCAGCCACCTCGACCGCGCAGCCGAACTCGTCATGGGCGCAGGCCGCGACGCGCTGCGCGACCTCCTCCCGGTGACGGATGATGCTGCCTGGAACGTGCCAGCCGCTCCCGAACGCGTCGTCGCGCCAAGCCAGCAGAGTGCCCTTCGCCTCGTCTCGAACCAGCAGATCGACGTTCGGTGTCGGCGTCGTCTCCGTGATGAAGCGAAACAGCGGCGCGGGCAGATCACCGCTTTGGCCGCTCAGCTTCGCCAGGATCTTCTCCAACGCGTGCAACTCCTCTCCCGTAAGCACGCGGTCATCGGCTGGCATCCCGGTAGTCTCCCTGGTCAGCGAGTTCCATGGCACATCAACGCGGGTGGGGTGACCGGGTTCATCGGCCAGCCGCCGCCGCTTACTCGCTGGCTGTAGGCGGAAGCTCGACCTCGGCCTATGCTCGGACGCGCAGGAGGAGAGCCGGTGTTCGACAAGCTGATCCATTCGGATTGGAGCGTGAGCCCCGGTAAGCGCTGGGCCGCCACCGCAGAGCGCCAGGCCGGCCACTGGGTCGTCGAGCCGCCGGCCCTGGTCGGACCGGCTGCAGCCTTCCTCGACCGCGCCTTTGTCGCTGTAAGGAAGCAGCGCGTGCTGCTTGGCTTTGACTTTCTGATCGGCGTGCCGGTGGCCTATGGCACGCAGACGGGCATCCGCAGCTTCCGGGAGCTGCTGCCGCTGCTGGGGGAAGGGCGCTGGAGCCAGTTCTTCGCGGTGGCACGGCTTCCGGCGGAGATCGCAATCACCCGCCCCTTCTATCCGCTCTCCGCCACCAAGGGCGTCTCGCGCGCGGAACTGGTGGCCGGCCTGGGGGTGGGCAGCTTCGACGAGCTGCTGCGGGTCTGCGAGCGGCGGACCGCGCACCGGCAGGCGGCCTGCTCGCTGTTCTGGACCCTTGGCGGCAACCAGGTCGGTAAGGGCGCGCTTTCCGGCTGGCAGGCGGTGATCCGACCGGCCTTGCTTCGCGGCGCCGCCCTCTGGCCCTTCGACGGCAATCTGACGGACCTCTCCCGCACGTCCGGCGTGGTTCTCGCCGAGACCTATCCTGCCGAGGCCTACCGCATGGTAGGGGCGGGCTTTATGCCAGGGCAGAGCAAGCGGCGCCAAGCGGACCGGCAGGAGAAGGCGGCGGCCATTTGGGCCTGGGCGGAGCGCCATGGCGTGGTCTTCACAGCGCCCGCAGCGGACGCTCTGGCCTCGGGCTTTGGATCCTCGGCCAGGGGCGAGGATCAGTTCGACGCCCTGCTGGGACTGCTGAAAATGATCGAGGTCGCCGAGGGACGCCGAGCGGAGGCGACCGAGCGGCATGACGGCACCGCCGCTTGGGAAGGATGGATCCTGGGCCGGTAGCGTCAGGTTTGGCTCGCGACGGCTGATCTGGGAGAACGCAGGCGGTGCTTCAGCATCAAGGGGCGCTTGGCGGCCGTGTGTGACACTCAACACTGCCTCTGGTGCTCCCCGAGCTGACATTCACTGAGGCGCCTGGATCCGTCACGTGTGACGATCAGCGTCTGCGTTCTCCTGCGCTGCTCAAAGGTTCAAGTTTACCCCCGACGTGCCTCTCTCCTGCTGAATGGCCGATTCCTCACCCCAAGGCTTGGGTCCAGATCCAGCCGGAGACACCGTTCCGCAACGCGTCCGCATGACCTCGCCTCAACTGCGGACGTTCTGCGGACCCCGTGCCACCCAGGCGCTGCCGTTCTTGGCTCCGCTTGCAGCGCCGAAATTCGTATCAAATTACAATTCGGCCCCATACCATCCCACTCGCGCCGCGATTGGGGGGTAGCCGCAGACGATGGACTGGCCTTTTCGGAAGGAAGCCGTCAAAGGCGCATTGCGACTGAAGGCCTACTTGGACCGGCTTTCTTCAATCACTCGGTCCATCTTGAATTTGCCAGCCGTGCTTGATCTGGAATCGAAAACGACCTCAAAAACCCTCTTTCAGGATTGGCTCTACAGCGTAGCGATCATCATCCTCACGGACAAAACAAGCCAAGCCCTAAGATCAATTGACGTCTCTGATGCCGGCTCACCGACAAAGGTTCTGTTCCGTATTTGGATTTTTGTTGTCATTGTTTCAGCTATTTTCTATTATACTAACAAAATATTCCCAAATCGGCCGATCAATTTCAGGACGTGGTTCAACGCCTCCTTCGCAATAGCCTTGTCGGCCTTCATGGGTATGGTGGCGGTTGTATTGCTTCCGCTCCACATCATGATTTGGATAAATTACCTGCCGCAGCCATTTTCTCCGTTCTTTGAGAAGTATTACATGACCGCTGTAGTTTTGTTCGGGCTGGCTATTCCCGCTGTTGCGTTGCTGGCGAATGAGCAGCGGCTTCTGAAGCTGTCTCTACGCGAGTGGATCGTGAACAAACTGGTGATGGGATATGTGATGGTGGCAGCGCTCATGGGCATTTACTTTGCCTTCGAGGCTCTTACCCCGCAGGTCTCGGCTCGCCTGAATTCATGGGCCAAGACCTTGGATGACTTCCTCTTCTGAGCGCTACATTCGCCCGCATGATCGCTTCAGCTCCTTCCTCGACCGTCGGGACTCCCGGCGCGGGGGGTTGCCAGCGTCAGCCGGTTCTTGAGGTTCTAGGATTCAGGAATTCTGATGCGCAAAGGCGAGCATCCACCATGGCGCGTCTGCCCGCAGGATTTAGCCGAGCGCTGCTTCAATTCCAGCCTCGCACTGGATGTTGCCCTCCGACAGCCGGAATGGTGCGCCGCTTAGAGCGGTTTCCGATCAGTCTGCATCGTATCCTGCGGCGGCGAAGTAGTTGGTGCACTCGGCGGGCGTGAAGGTCTCGGTGATGCGGCCGAGGGTGCTCCAGAGGGCCTCAAGGGTGCGCTCGGCCGCTTTGCGGAGCATGGCTTTCAGCTTGGCGAAGGCGTTCTCGATCGGGTTGAAGTCGGGGCTGTAGGGCGGGAGATAGCGCAAGCTCGCCCCCGCGGCCTGGATGGCGGCCCTGACGCCCGCGCCCTTGTGGCTGCCCAGATTGTCCATGATGACGACGTCGCCGGGGCGCAGTTCCGGTACCAGCACCTGCTCGACATAGGTGAGGAAGAACTCGCCGTTGATCGGTCCGTCCAGAACCATCGGCGCGATCATGCCGGTGTTGCGCAGGCCAGCGACGAAGGTGGTGGTCTTCCAGTGCCCGTGCGGGATGGCGGCCCGCAACCGCTCCCCCCGGGGTGCCCGGCCGTGGGTCCGGGCCATGTTGGTCGTGGCCCAGGTTTCATCAATGAACACTAGGCGGTCAGGATCGAGGTCAGGTTGGTCTTCGAACCAGGCCCAGCGCCGCCTCAGGATGTCCGGGCGGTCCTGCTCCGCGGCGTGCGCCGACTTTTTTTACGTGTGATGCGGTGCCGGTCGAAGAAGCGCCACAACGAGGCGATGCCGACAGCCACACCCATCTCCGCCAACCCGGCCCGGATCTCCACCAGCGAGATGTCGGACTTCCGGTCCACCAGGCTCAGGATGAGGGCCGCATGGGCCTCAAGGCGCGCCGAGCGGCGGTCGCCGCCGAGAGGCCCCGGCGCGACCGAACCTGCCTGACGCGCCAACGCGCACCAGCGGACCGCACTCGCCGCGCTGACCCCGAAGCGGGCGGCTGCCGCCCGGCAGGATGATCCTGAGGCCACCGCTGCGACCACCCGCTCCCGCAGATCCACCGACAGTGCCTTCGACATGCCCATCGCCCCTTTGCCACAGGGCGAGTGAATCAGCTTCAGGCGGCCGTGAGGGTCACAAGCGATTCAGTCAGGCCGGAAACCGCTCTAGCTGGGAGGGCGCGTCCGCTTTTTCCTGCTCGACATCCTGGAAACAGCCAGGCTGCTCTCGGCCGGCATCGCACCTGGTGATCGCCGTCCTGTCGATGGCGGCGTACAAGAGGCCTATGTGGACGTGGATGATCGCGCGGTTCGGCATGACCAACGGGCGAGGATGGGTCCAGGCGAGGGTGCAGCTTTCGGCCACCTTTAGGCTGAGACTGTCGCTTGAAGTGCCAGGACGCACCGCTTGTGATGCGCCTGGGGAGGCAAGGAAGCGCCGCTGGATGGGGCGGGGCCGCACCTTCGCTTATGCTGCCTGCCTGGTGCTCCTCACGGGGCTTCTGACCGCCTCCGCACCCGCCGCCGCCGCTCCGACAAGTTGCCCGGAACACTTCGCGTCCGGGAGCGCCCCCGACATCGTCCGCCCGACCCTCGCCGCGCAGGTCAGCACGCTGTGCTTCGAGGGCTACGCGGTGCTGTACAGCGGCATCTCCCGCACACCCCTGGCCGTCGCTGAGCACCTCACCCGCGCCCGGATGGCGGCAGCGGGCGAGATCCGGCGCGAGGGCAATTTCCATGAGGAACGACAGCTCCCGCCCGACGCACGGGCGCGGCTTTCCGACTACGCCCGCTCCGGCTTCGACCGCGGCCACATGGCGCCGGCGGGCGATATGGCCACCGCCACCGCCATGGCCGAGAGCTTCTCGCTCGCCAACATGGTGCCGCAGAACCCAGGCTCGAACCGCTGCCTCTGGGAAGGCATTGAATCCTCGGTCCGCCGCCTGGCGGAGGACGCGGGTGCGGTCTTTGTGGTCACCGGCCCGGTCTTCGCGGGGGAGACCCTGCAGCGGATCGGCGGCCGCGTGCTGGTGCCGACCGCCCTGTACAAGGCCGTCTATCTTCCCGGGCGCGGCGCCGCCGCCTACCTCACCGAGAACGCCCCGGGCCTGGCCTGGCGGGCGGTCTCCCTGTCCGAACTGCGCCAGATCGCCGGGATCGAAGTATTCCCTGGCCTCTCGCCCGCTGCTCGCGATCGGCGCCTCCCGCTCCCGGAGCCGGAGCCGAACAACATCGCGGGTGCCTGTGCGCGGCAGGATGAGATCGCCAGCGCAGGCCCCGGCAGCGGAACGCAGGCCGGCCGAGCCAGCCCGACGGCGCCCGCCTCGCCCCCGCAACAGGCCCGGTCCTCCGGCTGGGGCCGGCCCATTCTCCTTGTCGGCAGTCTCTTTGCGGTGGTGATGATCATCCTGCTCGTCCGGGTGCTGGGGCGACGCTGAAGGAGCAAGGGCATGTCCAAGCGCGCAGAAGGCGCCGATGGCGCGGATCCCGTGACGATCACCCCCTTCGCCGACGAGGCCGCCTCGACCTCGGTCGGCAGCCTCACGATCGAGAACCGGCTCGACCGGGTGTCGCTGTATGGCGCGCTCGACCTCACGCGGGACCGGCGGGGCCTGGAGGACGCCCGGCGTCTCCGGGCGCTGCTGGAGGCGGTCGTGCGGGTGCTCGAAGGGGAAGGCGACCAGTTGCCGGAGAAGGACCTGGGCAGGCCCGACGTGACCCAGATCCCCAACCCGTTCGGCTGATGCTCGCACCAGGGACACTCGCGGCAGCCGCTTCTGCCCTCGACCGGCGCCAGTCATGGCGGCTTTGCGCTGATTGCGTTGAAGAACCCGTCGTTGAAGTCGTCGTAGCGATCTGATTCAGTTCTCCTGGTGGCGGAGGGCTGGGCCATGATGGGTGAGCGCGCAGTGATGCAGGAGGCGCTGTTCTACAGCTTCAGCCTCAAGCAGCATGTGCCAGCGGATCACCTGCTGCGGTCGATCGACAGGTTTGTCGATCTGAATGGGATCCGGGAGCACCTGCGGCCCTACCACAGCGAGACGGGCAGGCCTTCGATCGACCCAGAACTGTTAATCCGCATGCTGATTATCGGCGACTGCTGCAGCATTCGCTCTGAGCGCCGCCTGTGCGAGGAAGTGCATCTCAACTTGGCATACCGGTGGTTCTGTCGTCTTGGCCTGGATGGCGCGGTGCCAGACCATTCGACATTCTCCAAGAACCGGCACGGCCGGTTCCGCGACAGCAATCTCCTGCGTGAGTTGGAGAACAACGGTCGCGCGCTGCATGGCCGAGGGTCTGGTGGGCGGGGACGGCTTCGCGGTCGATGCCAGCGTGGTCAAGGCGGATGCCAACCGCCAGCGCTCGGTACCTGGCAGCGACGGGCTGCCCGCCGAGGCCCCGGGCCGCGCCGTGCAGGAGTACCTGGAGGTGCTCGGTGACGCTGCGTTTGGTAGCGCAACGCCGGTCACCCCCAAGTTCATCTCGGTGGCCGATCCGGCATCCCGCTGGACCGGCGCCAATGGTGGGCTGGCCTTCTTCGCCTACTGCACGAACTACCTCATCGACTTGAAGCATGCTGTCATCATGGACGTGGAGGCCACAACGGCCGTGCGCCAGGCTGAGGTGACCGCACAGCGGATCATGCTCGACCGCACGCAGGAGCGGTTCGGCCTCTGGCCGGAGCGGCTTGCCGCTGACAGTGGCTATGGCGACGCGGCGAACCTAGCTTGGCTGGTCCGTGAACGCGGCATCGAGCCGCATATCCCGGTGTTCGAGAAGAACCGCACCGACGGCAGCTTCGGCCGTGACGACTTCATCTACGATCACCGGACAGACAGCTACACCTGCCCTGGCGGGAAGGAGCTCCGGCCGTTCTGGCAGCCCGGGCGGGAAGCAAAAGCCAAGCCGCCTGCTGACGGGCTCTACAGGTACCGGGCCCGCAAGGTGGATTGCCATGCGTGCGAGTTCAGAGAACGCTGCCGCCCAGGTGATGTTGGCCGGAAGGTGCTGCGCTCGGTTCATGAGGGCGCGCGGGATCTGGCACGTGATCTGGCCAGGACCGATGCCTATGCCACCTCGCAACGCGAGCGGAAGCGGGTGGAGATGCTGTTCGCGCATCTCAAACGCATCCTGAAGCTGGATCGCCTCCGCCTCCGAGGTCCCAACGGCGCCAAGGATGAGTTCCTCCTCGCCGCAACCGCCCAGAACCTCCGCAGGCTGGCCAAGATGCTGCCGATCAGGCCAGTGCCAATGCCTACCTGATCGGGCAAGCGCCCACCCAGGCCAGACAGGCCCGGACCTCAGCCGAGCCGAGCACCGACTTTGTCAACGGAATCCGCCCTTCTCTGCTATCCGCATGGCATGCCCGCGTTCCAGAAAGCGGTCGCGACCGGTCGGGCTGCGTATGGCCGACTTGGCTGGAAAGCCGACCTAAGTGACAGCGAGGCCAGCAGGTTATCTAGAGCATGATCTGACCTGACGGAGTCGGAGAGGGATTCCCGGGCGGCTGAAAATCTGATTCACCCTGCTGGCCGGGAGGAGGTCGGTTGGGATGAGCAGAGCGCTGTCTTCCGACCTCAGGTCGCGCGTCATTGCGGCCGTGGAGGCGGGATCATCCCGCCGCGCCGCGGCGGCCCGGTTTGGCGTCTCCGTGTCCAGCGCGATCCGCTGGATGCAGGACTGGCGAGAGAGCGGCCAGGACAGGGCACGCCGCCAGGGCGGCGACCGCCGGTCGCAGCGGGCTGAAGCCTACAAGGACATCATCCTCGCGGCGGTGGACGCCAGGGTCGACATCACGCTGGTGGAGCTGGCGGAGATGCTCCGGCGGGAGCACGGTGTCGCAGTGGCTCCGAGCACCGTCTGGCGCTTGCTGGACCGCCACGACATGACGGTCAAAAAAAGACCGCCCACGCGGCCGAGCAACTGAGGCCAGATGTGGCCGCCAGACGCGAGGTCTGGTTCGAGGCGCAGCCTGACCTGGATCCGGAGCGGCTGGTCTTCATCGACGAGACCAGCGCCTCCACCAAGATGGCACGGCTGTATGGGCGCTCGAAGCGCGGAACCCGCTGCCGGGCACCCGTGCCGCACGGCCACTGGAAGACAACCACCTTCACCGGCGCGCTGCGCCTGTCTGGCCTGACCGCGCCGATGGTGCTGGACGGCGCGATGACCGGCGAGTGGTTCACCGCCTATGCACGGCAGGTTCTCGCACCCACCCTGCGCCCGGGCGACATCGTCATCCTCGACAACCTGCCCGCCCACAAGGGTGCTGCCGTCCGGGAAGCCATCCAAGCCGCAGGCGCGACGCTGCGGTTCCTGCCGCCTTACTCGCCGGACTTCAACCCGATCGAGAATGCCTTCTCCAAGCTCAAGGCGCTCCTGCGCAAGGCTGCCACCCGCACCATCGACGCTCTTTGGGACGCCATCCGCGACGCCCTCCCGCAGTTCTCACCACAGGAGTGCGCCAGCTACTTCACCGCCTCAGGGTATGAACCAGATTGATCAGATTATGCTCTAGGTAGCAGCCATAAGCTCGGTCAAGTTTGCGTCCAAATCACGAAAGAACACGGACAGGCTCGCAAAGCCGTCAGCGGTGCGGCGAGGTGTTGGCCCTTCGATAATCCCGACATCATGCGTCGTCAGAAGTTGAATGGCTTCTTCGATGCTACCGTTCCAGCGGAAGCATATATCGGCGGCGCCAATAGTCGGATTTCGGGCAACGAGCTCCACCCCATTTCCTGCCTGATGCACGCTCAGGACAGCGCCACCGATTGAGATCTGACGGACCAACACCCTGCCTTGAGACACATATTGCGCCTGAGTTTCGACTCCGAACAGCTTGCCGTAAAAGGCGCAAGTCTCCTCAAGGTTAGCGGCGGTGACGGCAACATGATCGATTCCTAGGATCTTCGTCATCGTGTCCTCCCTCGATGCGGCTAAATGTATTTCAATTCTACGCTTGGTCCAGGCGGTATGGCGGTAACCAGCCCGGCGGGCCCACCGCTGTTTATCGTGGCCATAGGGCGGCTATAGGTCGACAGCCGTCGGGTGTGCCTCCGGAAACGACGTCCGCTTTCCAGCGTTCGGGCTCGAAAGCCGCCGTTCCGCTTTCGGCCAGACCCGGCCATGTCGGGTTCGCGCTCAGCGGGGCCCAATATTCCAGCCCAAAGCCTGTGATGAAGACTTCGAGGCATGTCGCCAACTTGGCCTGTTGATTGCCGCGTCCTGGGTGCTTGCCCGCCGGCTGGTGGTCCGCCGCCAGCTTTCACCACTCGAGATCGATCCGGCTACCTACCGAAAATCGCGTGTTGGAATCTTGATCTCCGACCCTAGCCGCAGATCCGGAATGTAGATGTCCCGCGCCCGGTGAACGGCAAGATCTGCTGCATTCCCCCGACCGCCCTCCCGCTGTGCGACGCCTTGCAGCATTTCGGTGAGGTCCTCCACCTGCTGCACGATGACGTGGATGACCTCGCCCTCGCGCTGCACCCGGCCGCGGCATCCCATCATGCCCGTCGACAGGATCACCCGGCGCCGTTCCTCGAACAGCGACGGCCAGACGATCAGGTTGGCCACGCCCGTCTCGTCCTCGAGGGTGAGGAACATGACGCCCTTGGCCGAGCCCGGCTTCTGGCGCACCAACACCATGCCCGCGAGCGAAATCCGCTTGGCGTCACGGATCGATGCTAGGTCGCCGCAGGGGACCATGCCCATGGCCGCCAGATCCCGCCGCAGGAAGGACACCGGGTGCGCCCGCAGGCTCAGCCCGGTGCTGCGGTAGTCCTCGACAACCTGCTGGCCCTCGCGCATGGCAGCCAGGCTGACCGGCGCCTCGACGATCTCGGGCTCCGGTCTACGGCCTTGGTCGGCCGCCGCGAAGAGGGGTAGTGCCGCCTCGGCTAGCCCCCGCACCGCCCACAGTGCCTGGCGCCGGTCCACGCCCAGGCTGCCAAAAGCGTCCGCCTCGGCCAGCCGCTCCAGGGCGGCGGGCGGGATGCGCACGCGGCGCCAGACCTCCTCGATGCTGCGGTAGGGCTCGGCGCCGCGGTGGGCGACCAAGCGGGCGGCATCGGCGTTGTTCAGGCCCTTCACCATCCGCAGGCCCAGCCGCACCGCCAGCCGTGAACCCGGCGCGGGTTCCAGCGTGCAATCCCAGCGCGAGGCGTTGACGCAGACGGGGCAAACCTCGACGCCGTGCCTGCGGGCGTCTCGCACCACCTGGGCGGGGGCGTAGAAGCCCATGGGCTGGCTGTTCAGCAGGGCGGCGCAGAACACTTCGGGATGGTGGCACTTTACCCAGGCGCTGGCATAGGCGATCAGCGCGAAGGAGGCGGCATGACTCTCAGGAAAGCCGTAGCTGCCGAAGCCCTCCAGCTGCCCAAAGGTGCGCTCGGCGAACTCCTGGGTGTAGCCGCGCGCCACCATGCCGCTGACCAGCTTGTCCCGGAACACCGACACGCCGCCGGTGAACTTGAAGGTGGCCATGGAGCGGCGAAGCTGGTCGGCTTCGGAGGGCGTGAACCCGGCGCAGTGGATAGCCACCTGCATCGCCTGCTCCTGGAACAACGGCACGCCGAGTGTCTTGCCGAGCACCCTCCGCAGTTCCGGCTTCGGGTAGCTGACCGGTTCCAGTCCCTCGCGGCGCCTGAGGTAGGGATGCACCATGTCGCCCTGGATCGGGCCGGGGCGGACGATCGCGACCTGAATGACGAGGTCGTAGAAGGTCCGGGGCTGCATCCGCGGCAGCATCGCCATCTGCGCGCGGCTTTCGATCTGGAAGGTGCCGAGCGTGTCGGCGCGCCGGATCATGGCGTAGGTCGCCGGGTCCTCCGCTGGGACGGTGGCCATGTCGAGGCCGTGGCCGTGGTGCTCTTCGATGAGCTCAAAGGCCCGCCTGAGGCAGCCCAGCATCCCCAAGCCGAGCACGTCGACCTTCATGAAGCCGAGCTCGTCGATGTCGTCCTTGTCCCACTCGACCACCTGCCGCCCGGCCATGGCGGCGGGGGCGATGGGCACCAGGTCGTCCAGCCGGTCCCGCGTCAGCACGAAGCCGCCGGGATGGGTGCCAAGCTGGCGGGGAAAGCCGATGAGCTCGCGCGCCAGGTCCAGGGTCAGCCGCAGGCGCCGGTCGGCGAGGTTCAAATTGAGGTCGGCCGCATGCTCGGGCTGCACACCGTCCTCGGCCCAGCCCCAGACCTGGGAGGCCAGGGCGCCGGTGACGTCCTCCGGCAGGCCCATGACCTTGCCGACGTCGCGGACGGCGCCGCGGGCACGAAAGCGCATCACCGTCGCGCAGAGCGCCGCGCGGTCCCGGCCGTAGCGGCCGTAGATCCACTGGATCACCTCCTCGCGCCGCTCGCCCTCAAAATCCACGTCGATGTCGGGCGGCTCGCGGCGCTCGGCGGAGACGAAGCGCTCGAACAGCAGGCCGGAGCGGACCGGGTCGATGGAGGTGATGCCCAGGACATAGCAGACCGCCGAATTGGCCGCGCTGCCGCGCCCCTGGCAGAGGATCTCCTTGCTGCGGGCGTAGCGCACGATGGCATGCACGGTGAGGAAGTAGGGGGCGTAGCCAAGGTCCTCGATGAGCCGGAGTTCGTGGCGAAGCTGCGCGCCGACGTCGTCCGGCACGCCGTCGGGATAGCGCCCGGGCGCCGCCTCTTGGACCAAGGCTTCGAGGGCCTGCTGCGGCGACAACGCGGGATCCGCCACCTCGCTGGGGTACTGGTAGCGGAGCTCGTCCAAGGAAAAGTGGCAGCGCTCGACGACTTCGAGGGAGCGGGCCAGGGCCTCAGGGTGGCGGCGGAACAGGCGCGCCATCTCGGTGGACTCGCGCAGGTGGCGGTCGACGGAGCGCTCGCGCCGGAACCCGGCGGCGTCGATGGTGCAGCGCTCGCGGATGCAGGTGACCACGTCCTGGAGGATTCGCCGTCGTGGGTCGTGGTAGAGCACGTCGCCGGTCACGACGGCCCGCACCCCGGCCGCCTGCGCCGCGTCCTCCAGCATTCGCAGCCGGACCGCGTCGTCCGGGCGCCGTAGCAGGGTCAGGGCCAGATAGGCGCGGTCGCGGAAGGTGGTCCGAAGCCTCTGGAGCCAAGCCTCCAATTCCTGGGCGGCGGAGGGCGGCACCAGGATCGCGAGGAGCCCGTCGGCGTGGGCAGCCAGGTCGCGCCAGGACAGCAGGCAGGCGCCGGGTCCACCGCGCGCCTTGCCCAGAGTCAGCAGGCGGCACAGGCGCGCGTAGGCGTCCCGATCCATCGGGTACACCAGAACCGAAGGGCCATCCGTCAGGTCCAGGCGGGATCCCACCACCAGCCGGACACCGAATTCCTTGGTGGCGCGGTGACAGGCCACGATGCCCGCCAGGCTGTTGCGGTCGGTGATGCCGAGGGCGGGCACGCCCAGCGCGGCCGCCTGGGCGAAGAGTTCCTGAGGATGGCTGGCGCCGCGCAGGAAGGAATAGTTCGTGGTGACCTGCAATTCGGCGTAGGGCGCGCTCACCGCCGGTGGTGCGGCGTGGTGGACGGCGCCGTTGTCTCGGGCTTTCGCATCAGCACGTAGCCACAGCGCTCGAGATGCCGCACCAGGCGCTCGGCGGTGATGCGGGCCATCGCCTCATCGGCTTGGTGCACCCGCTTCCGGCCGTCGTACCGCAGGGCGTAGGACAAAGACTCGGCGATTTCCTCGGCGGAGGCGGGATGCAGGGGGGGCTCGTTGGTCACGTGTTGTCCTTGTCAGAAGAGGCCGTGCAGGAACCAGGACAGGTCGCCGGTCGCCGGATCGGCGCCGTCACCGCGCCGGAACAGCCAGAAGCGGTGACCGTCCTCGTCCTCTACGGCCCAGTAGTCGCGCACCGCGGCGACCTCGCCGTCGCGGCGCCACCACTCGCCCGCGATACGCTCCGGCCCGTCGGCCCGCCGCACGCGGTGCCGAATGCGGCGCCAGGTGAAGATGGCCGGGGGATGGTCCGGCAGGGCGGAGAGCGCCTCGACCGGCTGCGGCGGCGTCAGCAGGCGGACCGGCCGCCGCCAATCCTTGCGCCAGATGGCTGCCGTCAGCGGCGCCAGCGGCGGGGCAGGGCGCACGGCGCGCTCCGGGACGTCGCTCTCCACCGGCAGCAGGCTGAAGACCCGGCTCTCACCGAAGCGGCTGGCGAGCCGGTCCACCAGGGGCGCGAGGTCCACCTCGCCATTTTCCTTGCCGTCCAGGGCGGCTGTCGCCTGCGTGGGCATGAGCGGCTCGGCCAGCGTGACGACGAGCCGCATGGACGCGACGCCGAAGCCGGGATCCACGCCCTCGAGGCGCTCGCGCAAGAGGCGGGCAAGGTGTGCCGCATGCCGGGTCGGCCGGGCGGTTCCGGCGCGCACGACCTGCACGGCGTCATCCACCCGC
The DNA here is from genome assembly GCF_030063475.1 of Roseomonas sp. E05. Taxonomy (GTDB): domain Bacteria; phylum Pseudomonadota; class Alphaproteobacteria; order Acetobacterales; family Acetobacteraceae; genus Pseudoroseomonas. Next base: position 10,101 of record NZ_JASIRT010000038.1, on the reverse strand, counting down.
TCAAAGACCAGGTCGAGGCGGCGGGCGCCTAGCCCGACCTGCTCCAGCAAGGGACAGACCGTGGCCACCAGGCGCTCAATGGCGATCTCCAGGGCGGTGGCGGTCAGCAACGGCTCGGGGAAGGCAAGGTGCTGCTGGACCGCCTCGGGCGGCACCACCGGCGTGAGGGGCTCGGCCTCCCGCCCCAACGCCTGATCCAGCCGCCGCAGGAGTTCGCTGCCGAAGCGCCGCGCCAGCGGGGCACGCGGCATGGAGACAAGTTGGCCAACGAGGTCGATGCCGAGGCGGCGCAGGGCCTGCACGGTGTCGTCCTCCAGGCGGAGGGCGCTGACCGGCAGCAGGGCGACGGCGTCCGCGTGCGCATCCGGCGGCACGATGGTGATGGGCCGTGCGCTGTACCGAGCCAGCGCCCAGGCGGCACCGGGCGTGTCGGCCAGCGCGGCCCGCGCGTTGATGCCTGCCCGCTCCAGGCGGCCGAGGATGGCGGCCAGCATCGCCTCCTCGCCGCCGTGCAGGTGCGTGCAGCCGGTGGCATCGATCCAGAGCCCCTCCGGCGCCGCGGGCGCGGTCAGCGGCGACCAACGCAGGCACCAGGCCGCCAGGTCGACCAGCGCATCGGCGTCGCCTTCGGGATCGGCCTCGGCCACCTGGAGGTCAGGCACCATGGCCTGCGCGTGGGCCAGCGCCATGCCAGGGCGCAGGCCGAGCGCCAGGGCCGCGCGATTGGCGGCGGCCAGGACCTGCCGGCGGCCGTCATGCATCCGCGTCACCAACGGCCGCTCAACTGGCGGCCCGGCGGAGGTGCTGCACCTCGCGGCCTCTCCGTTGAGGCGCCGCAGCCGGTCGGTGGGCCAGGTCGGCAGGTAGAGCGAGATGACCCTGCGCATCACAGGCCTCCACAATCCAGGAGCCGGGCTCGCCGCCACGGCAACGCACGAGTTCAAGCAGCCATCGCGCCCGTCCGAGGCCGGGGGTCTCGGGCGCGTGGGGCAGCGGGGGCGGGGAGGGGAGGCAGGTCACGCGCCAGCGGGTCACGGCCGCCGTGGGCTCCTGGAGCAGCGCCTCGCCGAGCCTGCGGCCGCGCCGGAGGGCAAAGGCCACCGCACCCGACGACTCGGCGGCGAGTTGCAGGCGGCGGGACGCGGTCAGGTGCAGGCGGCCGGAAATCTCGCCGACCACCCCGGCCAGTCCCGGGTGGCGCAGGCCTTCCTCCATGGCGAGCAGGACATCGCGTCCAGCCTCGACGTGCAGGACGCGCGCGGGCTCCAGGCCGACGGCTGCCAGGGCGGGCGCGAAGAGATCGAAGTGCTCAGAGGCCCAGAGGACCGGCCCGGTTGTCCGGGCCAGGATGCCTGCCGCCAGCAGCGCCGCCGCGGAGGCGTGCTCGACGTCGGGACCGGCTCCGGCGACCTCGTGCAGCGCGCCCATGGCGATCCCGCCGCCCGGCACTCCGGCGTCGAGCGCAGGCACGCCAAACGGAATCACCGCGCGGGCGTGCCCGGCGCCGTGGCCTTCCAGCCGCGCCACCTGCTCGCGCAGTTCCTCCAACCGTGCTGCCTTGCCCGTTGCCGCCATGGCTTCCTCTACTCAGGGGAGAGAACATAAAGCGAACAAAAAGGTTTAGGGAAGCAGCGTGATGGCTCGCTCAGGCCGGGAATGGTGTGGAAAACGGGGAAAGCTGGGGTCGTGGGCGAGTCGCGGCAGCGGCAGCCGTCGTCTCAGGGCGCCGCCGTCCTGATCTTCTCCAGGTCCAACTCACCTTTGGCGCCCCACCCCCGGACATCCGTCGGCACCTCGGGGCGGAAGTGCTCGTAGAGCCGGAAGCCAACGCGGTTCAGTTCGTCCGACGCATAGTGGGCGGCCAGCGCCTGCATGGCCGCGCGAACCTCCTCCAGGCGCTTGCCGAACGCCCTGGCGACGTAGGCCCGCGCTGGGGCGGCGGGGGCAGGCTTGCCACCGCCCGCGTCGGCCAGCACCACGCCGTCCGCGTCATGGGCCAGCGGCACCTCCTTGCCGAGCAGCCTCGTCGTCTCGCGCGGCTTCGCCGGTGCTGTGTCCTGTCGGTGCTCGCTCTCTTCGGCGATGCCGAGGCGTCGCGCCTTGGCGCGGGCGGCGGTGCCCGCGACATGGCTGGCCAGGCTGAACGCGGTGTCCGGCGGATGGCCGAGGCGCTCGGCCACCACCGCGGCCCACAGGGTCAGGACGGGGGCGCGGTTGACGCGGATGAGCGCGCCAGGGGGAGCCTTGGATGCAGCGACCATGTTGCCACCTCTCCCACGTGGAACGGCGCAGGCGGGCGCAGGTTTTGCATTTGCCAACGGGGGTCACCTGTCGTAGTCCACAGCCAGTCACTTGCACTCGCCAGCAAAGCATCTGAGGCAACAGCCGCTACGAAATTCAGTCGGTGTGAGGCTGCGCGGGTTCAGCTTCTGGCGTCGCTGGGCATCCTTTACGGAGATCGGCGCCGTAGAACCTCTTCGCGATCACGACCCGGTGCACGGCGGGCGTCTGCGCGTCAGAGCAGGCGCGCCGCCACCTGCTCGGCCTTGTCCTGCATGCGGTACCAGCCGGAGACGATCGGCACGAACCACGGGTTCCCATTGTAAAGGGGGACGGCCGGGAAGGACTCGCGATCGAAGGCGCAGGGGCGGTTCTGGCGGCCCATGATCTTTCGCGCAGTCTGGAAGCCGAGATAGCTCATCATGGCGACGCCACTCCCGTTGCAGGCGAGGGCGTAGTGGACGCCATCGTGCACGCCCATGTGTGGCACGTGGTCAGCGGACATGCCGACGTTGCCGCGCCAGCCGTGGCTGATGCGGACGCCCGCCAGCCGCGGGAAGACGGAGGCGAGCATCCTATGCAGCACCGGTGCCGCGGCCTCCGGCGTCGTCTCGCGCAGGTACGGACGGGCGCCGAAGATGATGCGCGTACCATCGGGTGACTGGCGGAACCAGAACAGGTCGCGCTGCGTGTCCGAGACCATGCGTGCCCTAGGGATGAGTTCCGAGGCCATGCCGCCGGGCAGGGGCTCCGTGGCGACGGCGTAAGCGCCCACTGGGATGACGCGCCGCTGCATCCAGGGGGTGACATCGCCGGTGTAGGCGTTGGTGCCAACCATCACGTGCCGCGAACGGATCTCGCCGCGCGGCGTCGCGACAACGAAGCCTCCATCCGACCTGCGGATGGCGGTCGCGGGCGAGTAGGGCTGCAGCGACACTCCCCTGGCGCGGGCCGCTTCACGCAGCGCGCGATGGTACTTGGCCGGATGGATGCCACCATAGTCCTTGATGAGGATGCCGCCGTAATAGCGCGGGCTGTCCAACTCGGTGCGCAGGGTGGCCGTGCTGAGAACCTCCACCTCGGAGCCCGCGCGGCTGCGCAGCAGCTCCGCCCAGCGGGTGAGCTTCTCCATGTGCTTCGGTACGTGCGCGACGATCAGGCGCCCGTAGAGGTGGTAGTCGGCATCCAGCATGTAGCGGGAAACCCGCTCTTCCATCATGGAGAGCGACTCCTTGGCGTCGTGCAGGATCTCCGCCTGGCGCTCCGCCGGGAGCCCAGTGATGGCGTCGGTCACGACCAGCTTCTGCCCGCCGGTGACCATGGCGCCGCTGCGGGTGCTCGCGCCCGCGCCAAGTTCTTCGGCGTCCAGCACGACCACGGAGTGGCCGCCCTCCGCCAGCTCCAGGGCGCAGCAGAGGCCCGCGAAGCCGGAGCCGACCACCACGACGTCAGCCTCGCCTGGCAGCGGGCCGGACGCGGTTCCGTCGGGCGCCGCCGCCTCCCACCAGTAGGGCTTAGCCTTGAAATCGGCGGTCAGCGGTCCGGAGCTGGATGGCATGGGTTGTCCTCGGGTTCGGCCGTGGATCCCGGGGCAAACCCGGGCGGCGCCGGGTCAGGCGTAATATTTGCGCCGGATCCGCGCCTCGGCCAGGTTGGCCAGCAGGGTCAGCGGGATGATCAGCGCGATAAAGATGACCGCGATGGAGGTCAGGATCTCCAGAGGGCGGAAGGTCTGGATGCTCAGCCGCTGGCCCTGGTAGACGATCTCCGGCACCGCGATGAAGCTCGCGAGCGAGGTGTTCTTCACCACCAGCACGCACTGGCTGATGAAGGGCGGCAGCACACTTTGGAAGGCGAGCGGCGCGGTGATCCGCGTCATCGTCCGGAAGCGCGTCATGCCGCAGGCGTAGGCGGCTTCCAGGTGCCCCCGGCTCACCGACTGGATTCCAGCGCGGAAGATCTCCGCGTAGAACGCGCCGGAGTACAGCGCGAGCGCCATGATGCTGGTCTGCACGGCGTTCAGCGACCAGCCCGTCAGGATCGGCATGCAGTAGTAGATCCAGACCACGAGAACCACAGGCGGCACCGCCCGCAGGACCTCGATTACCATCATCACCACGGCGGCCAGCGTGCGCAGGCGGGACAGGCGAAGCATGGCAAGTAGCAGGCCGAAGACGACACCGCAGGCGATGGTGCCCGCCGCCACGCCGAGGGTTAGGACCGCAGCGCGGGCGAGCATGTCCTGGTATTCCCAGACAACCGAGAAGTCCCAGTTGTAGGCGCCGTTCATGCCACGTTCCCCCCTGCGTCTGCCGCCGCCTGCGCCTGGCCGGACCGTCTGTACCGCTCGAGGAAGGCGCGCGTTCTCGGATTGCCGGTCGTCTCGAAGATGTGCCGCGCGGAGCCTTGGTCGACGATCTCGCCGTCGGCGAGGAGGACCACCTGATCGCAGACCTCGTGGGCGAAGCCCATCTCGTGGGTCACCACGATCATCGTCGTTCCCTCGGAGGCGAGCGCCTTCATCACCCTGAGCACCTCGTCGACGAGCTCGGGGTCGAGCGCGGAGGTCGGCTCGTCGAAGAGGAGGAGGTCCGGCTCCAGCGCCAGCGCGCGGGCGATGCCCACACGTTGCTGCTGTCCTCCCGAAAGTCGGCTGGGATAGGTGTCGGCTTTCGCCGTCATCCCGACCTTCTCGAGCATGCGGAGGCCCAGCGCGCGCGCGGCCTCCCGCCCCAGGCGGTTCATCACGACGGGGGCTTCGACGACGTTCTCCAGGGCAGTCTTGTGCGGCCACAGATTGAACTGCTGGAACACCATGGCCATGCGGCGGCGCTGCGCGCTCACCTCGGCGTCCCGCAGCCTGCGTGACCCGTCCTCCCGGAACCCGACGCGCTGGCCATCGAGACGGATCTCGCCCGCGCTCGGCGCCTCCAGCAAATTGATGCAGCGGAGCAGGGTCGACTTCCCGGAGCCACTGGCCCCGATCAGGCCAACGACCTCGCCCCGGCGGACGGCGAGGTCGATGCCCTTGAGGACCTTCAGGGGGCCGAAGCTCTTCTCAAGGCCCCTGATGGTCAGAAGGGGCTTGGCGGGGACGTCCATCTCGGCTCCCGCCCGTCGTCAGGGTCCGCCCAGGAGATGCTTGTCGCCGATCATCTGCAACTGGCCCGACTTGCGGAAATAGTCGAGGGCGGTGTCCATCCAGCGCAGCAGCTCGCCGTCTACCGACTTGCGCATGGCGAAGTTCGACCCGGTCGTGATGAGCGGCGTCGGCATCACCATCTTCCCGCGCCGCCGCTTCTCCACATAGGAGCGCAGCGTCGGCTCGTTGGAGGCGATCATGTCGACGCGGCCACTGTCCAACTCCAGCATCAGGGCGTCATTCGACTGCACCATGGTCCAGGTCGCCGCCGGGATGAGGCGCTGGATGGCGGTGGTGGATCCCGCGCCGTCCACGCCCGCGACCTTGGTTTCCGGCTTGTTCAGGCTGGACCAAGGGGCGCCGTCCGGCACCTCACCCTTGAGCACCACCAATCCGTTGCGGCCGTCGTAGGGAGATGTCGTGAAATCGACGACCAGCGCGCGCTGCGGGTTCGCGACGAAGGCGCCCATGATGTCGAACTTGTCCGATTGCAGGCCCGCGACAGCGGAGCCCCACTGCGTTGGCACGTACTCCACCTTCACGCCGATGCTGCCGAAGATGAGTTCGACCTGCTCTGGAACCACGCCGATCCATTTGTCGCTGCGCAGATCCCGCATGTACCAGGGGGCCGCTTCCACCGCGCCCACCCGGACCAGCTTGGTGCGCACGATGCGCTGGAGCTCCGTCTCGCCGGAGGCCGGGGCTTGTGCCCGTACCGGCGGGGCGAGGGCGGACGAGGCCGTTGCGAGGGTTCCGAGGGCGAGAGCCATGAGTGCACGCCGGTCAAGTTGCATCCACCAATCCTCCGTCTGAGGGTTGCCGGATCCACCCGGCACCGGGAGCGAAACCTTGAACGGTATCCTTCCGGTCCCGAACCGTCGTGTCAAACGGTTTCCCACATCTTGCGGAAATTCTCGGAGCCATTACCACAGTGTGGAAAAAGGTTTTGGGAAGACATGCCACCCCGCGCGACAGGTACCCAGGCGTTCGACCGGGCCATCGATCTCCTCTTCGCCATCGCCGAGGCGAGTGACGGTCTCCGCATCACCGACATCGCGGCCACGAGCGGGCTCAGCGTCGCCACGGCGCACCGTTTAGTCCAAGGCTTGGCGAGGCGAGGGCTGGTGGACCAGCTCCCGGAAAACAAACGCTTCGTCCTCGGTCTCCGGTTCCTCAGTCTCGCGGCGCGGCACCGCGAGCCCGGCGGCTTGGTAGTCGCCGCGAGGCCCTCGGTCCTTCGGACCGTGGCGGCCACGGGCGACTGCGTCTTCCTTATGGCCCCGAGCGGCTTCGATGCCGTTTGCGTTGACAGGCAGGACGGCGGCTACACGATCCGGAGCCTGACGGGCGGCATCGGCGGGGTCACCCCGCTGGGCCTCGGGCCGGGCAGCCTTGCTATCCTGTCCCACCTGCCGCCGAAGGAGCGGGAGGTCGTCCTGGAGCACAACGCCCCCCGGATCGCGCAACTCGGCGGGCAGGTGCCCAGCGAGCGGGACATGGAGCAGGTACGCCGAGACGGCCACGTCTACGACGCGGGCCCGATCCTGCCGGGCGTGACGGGAGTCGCCGTGCCCATCCTGTCGCCACGGGGTCACCCCGTCGGTTCGCTCGGGATCGGCGCCATCGCGCCGCGGCTCGAGGCCGACCGAGTGCCAGAGGTGGTCGGTCTGCTGAAGGCTGAGGTGTCTAGGATGAGCGAGGCCCTCTTCGCGGAACCGGCGCCTAGGCAAGGCTCGCCGTCCTCCACCAGTGTGGGGCGGAACCGCGGCCTCGGGGATCCGGTGGGCTGAATCCATCCTCTGAACCCTGCCTTCGAGCGGCGGGGCAGGGGACAGCTGAAGGCGCAGGGCAGTGCGAGCGCGGTCCTCGCCGTCGGACCAGAACCGGGCACGTGGTGGCCGCGAGCCGCGTCCGCGAGCTCGAGGCGAAGGTGCGCGAGTTGGAGCGCCTCCTCGGCCGCAAGACCATGGAAACCGAGATCCTCCGCGAGGCCCTGGAAGCCGCACGCCCAAAAAAACATGCGTTGCGCTTGCCGTCGCCGCCACGGGGCGGTTCCCGGTGAAGGCCGTGGCCGACACGCTCGGCGTCGCCAGATCCAACCTGGCCGACCAGCTCCGGCGCCCCGACCGGCCGCGGCGTGGCCCCTACCGCCGCGCCGAGGACGAGGCCGTGCTGGCCGAGATCCGCGCCATCACCGACGCACGCCCCACCTACGGCTATCGCCGCGTCACCGCCCTGCTGAACCGCGCCAGGCGCAGCTCCGGCGAGCCCCCGCTCAATCACATGGCCTAATCGCATCCGGAGTGGGGGTAGGCTCTGTCCCGGTTCCACGCGCTGGAGGATGCGATGATGCTCTACGTAGGCCTGGACGTGTCGCAGAGGGAAACGGAGATCTGCGTCCTCGACGCGGAAGGCCGTCGCACCTGGCGCGGCAAGTGCCCCTCGCGGCCCGACGCGATTGCCGATGCGCTGCGCCAGCGGGCGCCGGATGCCGCCAAGGTCGGCATGGAAACCGGACCACTTGCCATCTGGCTGTGGCATGGCTTGAAAGCTCTGGGTGTCCCGATCGAGTGCCTGCACGCCCGCCACGTCGCCGCGGCCCTGTCGCTGCAGGTGAACAAGACTGACACCAACGACGCCCACGGCATCGCCCAGGTGGTCCGCTCGGGCTGGTATCGCCCCGTGGCCATCAAGAGCATGCAAAGCTGCCGCGTGAGGGCCATCCTGGCGGCTCGGCGCCAGCTCGTCGAGGTACGGACCGGCCTCTACAACCAGATCCGCGGCTTGCTGAAGACCTTCGGCGTGGTTCTGGGTCCAGGAACTGGAGGAACCTTCGAGCGGGCTGTGAACGCCGAGTGTCCGGACGATCCGTTGGTGCGTGACGCGGTGGACGCCCTGCTGTGCGCCTGGAAGGTTGCGGGCGAACGGAAGGTGGCACTCGAGCGGCAGCTGGTGCGGATCGCGCGTGAGCAGGACGTCTGCCGCCGCTTGGCGACGGTCCCGGGAGTGGGCGCGATCACCTCGTTGACCTTCGTGACGGCGCTCGACGACCCAACCCGGTTTCGGCGCTCCTGCGACGTCGGGGCTTACCTCGGGCTCACACCGAAGCGCTACCAGTCCGGCGAGATCGACTTGGCTGGGCGCATCTCGAAGGCGGGAGACCGCACAGCGCGCAGCCTGCTGTTTGAGGCAGCGAACGCGTTGATGACGCGGGTGCGCAAGGACTGCGCCCTGCGCGGCTGGGGGCTGAGCCTGGCCAAGCGGATCGGCAGCCGTAAGGCGAAGGTGGCCGTCGCTCGCAAGCTGGCCACGGTCCTGCACCGCATCTGGCTGGACGGTACGGAGTTCGAGGCCGCACCAGCCCACTGAGCTCCCGCCTCACTGGCGGGAGACGTCCTGAGCGGGACGCTGGCCAGGTCACCCCGGATCCGCTTACGCGACCCGCGAGGGAGCGCGTGAATCACATCGGGGGACCAGCTGGCGAGGGCCATGATGAGGCGAGCCCGTCTCGACCTCGAAGACGACAAGGTCCGCGGCACAGGGACGTCATACGAAGGCGAGGTTGACCGCGATTAGACGACAAGCGCATCTTCCGGCTGATGCGCCTCTTCTCAATGCTGCTTCAGCCCCATACTGGCAGGCGGCCGATCCGCGCCCACGAGGGCACCGTCATCGCCCCTGCCTCCAATCAGCGCTGGGCTTCCGATGGCCTCGAGATCCCCTGCTGGAACGGCGAGGCCGTCCGCGTCGCCTTCGCCATCGATACCCATGACCGCGAGATCATCGCCTGGGTCGCCACCTCCGGCGGCGGCATCTCCGGCGAGATGATCCGCGACATGATGTTGGATTGCGTTGAGCGCCGGTTCGACGCCATCCGCGCCCCGCAGCCCGTCCAGTGGCTCGCTGACAACGGCTCTGCCTACACCGCTGCGGACACGACCGACTTCGCCGCCGCGCTGAACCTTGTTCCATGCTTCACGCCGGTCCGCAGCCCCGAAAGCAACGGCGTCTGCGAGGCCTTCGTCAAAACTCTCAAGCGCGACTATGCCCGCGTAAACCCAAGGCCGGACGCCATCTCCGTCCTCCAGCAGATCCCCGCCTGGTTCGAGGACTACAACGAGGCCCACCCTCATAAAGGCTTGCGGATGCGCTCACCCCGTGAGTTCATCCGTACCCAGTCTCAACCAGCCCCGTGGCCGGTTTAATGGGGGACACTCTAGCCAGCTAGGAAAGGTGGGCATGCCACGCGCGATCCCGTAGAGCTGACCTGCCCCCTTAAAAGTGGACCGCCGCTGATGTGAGATTGGCGGGACGCGGAGGGGAGGAGGTTGAGATGGCGAGGAAGCAGCACAAGCCGGAGGAGATCGTGGCCAAACTGCGCCAGGTCGAGGTGTTAGTGGCGCAGGGCAAGACGGTGGCCGAGGGTGCCCGGGTCATTGGGGTGACGGAGGCGACCTACTACCGCTGGCGGTCGGAATACGGTGGCCTGAAGCTGGACCAGGTGAAGCGGCTGAAGCAGTTGGAGCAGGAGAATGGCCGACTGCGCAAGGCTGTGGCGGATCTGACGCTGGAGAAGCTGGTGCTGAAGGAAGCCGCCTCGGGAAACTTCTGAGCGCCGCACGCCGCCGGGCGGCAGTGGGGCATGTCACAGCGGCACTGGGCGTCTCGGAACGCTTCGC
>NZ_JASIRT010000037.1 GCF_030063475.1 Roseomonas sp. E05 | reverse complement strand
CATCCGCAGGCGCGCTCGCCCGGCGGAACGGCTCCGGGCGGGCTACGCCCACCCTCCGCCGCACCGCCGGGCGCTCATCATAATTGCCGATTACCGCTCATCGTAATCGCCGGGCGCCATGGCGGACCCGTCTACGCTATCTACTCAATGATCACCTACTTCCACGCAGGTCTTCGGCCACAGAATTTCGCCCGACTGAACAGAAATGCAGTCCCACACCGCTGAGCGGAGGGCCGCTCAGAGCACGGGCCCGAAGAGCCCTTTGAGGAGGCTCAATTTAGCCTCGCGATCCGATCACGTTTTCAACGGCGCAGAAGAAGCCGGTGCCGGGGGGAGCCCTCATCTCCTCAGCACCGGTCGGAGAAGCGCTCGTAGGCGGTCAGCGGTCGCATCGGCAGCTGGACGTCCTGGCGGTAGATCTCCGCCTGCAGGAAGGCCAATTCCGCCGCCCTTTGGTCTTCCGCCACGTCGATGAACCAGGCTCGCGGCTGCCCTTCGCCGTTCCAGCGGTAGCCGCGCGCCTTCAGGCGGTCCTTCGCCTCGAACGGCGCCTGCTCCGCCCAGATCCGCCAGCGCGTCTGCCGCGCGCCCTGCAGCAGCTGCGTCAGCGCGGTCCCTCTGGACTTCGGCAGCGGCCGCGCCAGGATCGCCAGGGTCGCCTCGCGGTCGTGATGCGCCCGGTGCTCGTCGAAGAACAGCCCGTGCCGCATGGCCAGATACCCCAGCCGGGTGCCCTCGAACCCCTCCCCCGCCCAGTCCACCCCGGAAAGCGAACAGGCCCAGGGCTTGGTGACGAAGGCCTCGCAAAACCGCTCGGCGAAGCGGCGGTCGAAGGATGTGTTGTGCGCCACGATCAGCGCCGCCGCCGCGACGAAGTGCGCCACCTCGGCCGGGTCGATCTGCTGCCCGGCGACCATCGCATCGGTCAGGCCGGTCAGCGCGGTGACCGCCGGCGGGATGGGCCGGGAGGGCTGGCGCAGCCGGCTGAACGGCGCGCCGACGTCGTAGAGGGTGCCGTCCAGCCCGTAGGTGAAGGGCAGCATGGCGAACTCGATGATCTCGTCCTGCGCCGGATCCAGCCCAGTGGTCTCGAGGTCGAGCAGGATCCCCAGCCGGGTCGGGGTGCCGGGCGGGCAGTCGCTGGCCGGCCGCGGCACGATCCGGCGCAGCACGCGGTAGCACCCGCTCGCCTCCAGGGCGGCAGCCATGGCCTCCAGCGCGTCGGGAGCAGGAGAGTTGGGTAGCGGCACGTCCATCGCCGCTCCATGGACCAGGATGCGCCAGACTGCCAAGCTTGCTGTGTGGCTCTCGGCGGTCTGCTCGTGGGCGGCGGCTTCAACGTTCTCGGGGTGGACGAATTCGTCGCGCTGCTCCTCCCGCTCGCCGCCTGGAGGCAGGGTCCGACCGGCGGCTTTGCCGCTGCGTCCGCCCGTACCAACAACTTCCTGGTTGTGCTACGCGGCGGCACTGCGCTCCTTTGGCTCGGACGGGCGGATGTCCTGGGACTGGTATGAGGCGAATGCGGCGGCGGTCGTGCCGCGCTACGAGGCGGCCGATCCCCGGGCGGTGCACGGCTGGCTCGCCGACCTGCTGCCGGACCGGCCGGCGGCGGTGCTCGACATCGGCGCGGGCAGCGGACGCGACGCCGCCTGGCTCGCCGGCCTTGCTCACTCATCTGCCTCAACGCGCTTCAGCGCAGGTTTTGAAAGGCGCTGTAAACAGACCGGCGATGCTGGCGTCACGCGATGGTGCCAAGCGCCGGGGCAATCTTCTCCTTCCAATGCCGGACGAGTGGAAGGCAGGTCAGGCGATAGATGAGCCAACAGGCATAGATCGCGTCCGTGTGGTAGCATCCCCCGGCTGACAGCTTCCCGTGAGCAATCTCGTGCCGGAGTGCTGGCCCCGGCTTATGGTTAAACAGCAAGTCGATCTCGTTGATCAGATCCGGCCCGAACACCTGCTCCAGCTCCACTCGGAGGTTCTCGAGCAGACCGCTGAGCGAGCGATCCTCCTGCAGGAGGTCCGGCTTGATCTTTGACGTCTCGCGACTGGCGTTCAGCAGGACATGGCGTAACGAGTTCTCCAATTGCGGCACCAGCAAGTGTACCGCCGACGCGAAGTCTCCCTGCCAGAACCGGGCGAAGCCCAGCGCGAACAGATGCTCGTGGCCGGGTGGCACAAAGATGCTTGCCTGCACAATGGGGTCGAAGTGCCGTTCCTCAAGCGGAAAACTTGCTACCCCTAGCCGCCGCGCCACCTCAATACGGCCGCCGACGACATGGTGCCGCCAAATGTCTAGATAGCGCATCGACTGTTCAGCCACCCACTTGGAGCCCGGATCACCGTCGGGCAGAGCAGGTGGAAGCTCGGCAACGGTCTTCCCTTCCGCGTCGACGTATGTCGAGCCGAAGAGAGTGCCCGAGAGCCAGCCGTCTCCGCGCGTCTTGACGGCCTGCTCGTACAGTTTGGCCTGCGTAAGGGGGCTGACGATTAGCGCAAACCGGAGGAGAGTATCGGCCAGCCCCAACCCTGCGAACCTCTCCTCCGTAGCCTTCACCTCCTCGGTGAGGTCAAGCTCGTACGTGAATTGCGCAATCTCATCGAGCGATGCGTCCTGGAGATCGCGCAACTCGCGCCGTAGCGCCTCGATGCGCTCGCGTGGTCCACGGGCGGCCCGAAGCTCCCCAATAGCCTTTCGGGTCCAGTATGCGCGCGCCGACGCGCCGCTAACCGCGTTGCGCATTCGCAAGGTTTCCTCAACCGCCGCCAACTGACAGCGGGTCTTAGCTTCGGCATCCTTCTGCTTGCCGTGGCATTCGGCTGCCAACAGCCATGCAGGCTGTACAGCCATAGGGTAATCGATGCCGTTGCGTGCGGAGGCCACGCGCTCCGCGTCCTCAGCAACAGTGGCTGCATCCAGTAAGCCGTAACCAAGCCCGAGCCGGGCAACCTTGACGTAAGGGACACAACGCTCGCCTTCCCGGACCCGGCGGTAGAGCGCGGCGAAGGTTGCGCGCACCTGCTCCGGCACGTCGCCCCGCTTCCGCGTGAGTGCAACAATCTGCAGGGGCCGCTGCATCGTTTCTACCACGTCCAGGAGAAGGTCCTCCCGGTCGCTGAACCGCGACGCTAGCCTGCCAGCAAGACGCCCCGCCGCGATCTCAAGGTACGCCGCGATCGCAGCTTCCGCAGCATCCCGCCGTTTGCGTTCGTTGTACCAGACGACATCCGCCACCCGGGCGCGGAGGGCCGGATGCTTGATGGACTCGAGCGCGTCGGCGAGCACGCTCGTTTGCTCGCCACGAAGATCGCTTGCGGTGTAGCTGCGGCCATTCTGGCCTTGCCAGCGTGGTCCCCAGGACTGAGCAGGATCTTCGAGCCGCAAGTGGAAGGAGCATAGCACCGCGAAGAGAGCGTATCCACGCTGCGCGGCGGCGTCCCCGCCAGTCTCCGCACCTTTCGCCGCGCGGAGCAGGGCGCTTTCAACCGCATAGACGTCGCCATGCTCGACACCGCCGAGCACGGCATTCAGGTCCAAGACGGCTAGATCGCCACGGGATGCCAATAGCACGTTGTCGCTCACTGGAGGTTCTTCCATGCTCGTGCAGCTATCCGTTTCGAAATAGGCCAAGGTTATGCTTAGACTATCCGGACGAAACACGCGACATGGGGAGGAGCATAAGAGCAGACGGGGCGCACCTCCCTCGGCAGCCGCTCTCGCCAGTTCCTTGGCCGTTGCTTCCTCAGCTCTCGGGCTCTGTGACGCCGGGTAGCGGAGTTGGCGTTACGCCGAGGTGTTGCTGGTCGGGGCTATCCTGGCGCCAAGCGAGCGCACGGTGACCAGCCTGCTCCGGGTCACCAGGCTCGCGCGGGAACGGTACTTTGTGAACTTCCATCGGGTGCTCAGCCGGGCGGTCTGGAGTTCCCGGGCGGCATCGCGCCTCCTGCTGGGGCACCTGATTGAGACCATCGCGCCGAGCGGGCCGGTGGTGCTGGACATCGACGACACCATTGAGCGCCGCCGCAGTAGCCGGATTGTCGCCAAGGACATCTACCGTGACCTGGTGCGCTCTTCCCACGGGCACTTCGTGAAGGTCTCCGGCCTGCGCTGGATCAGCCTGACGCTGCTGGCTCCTGTTCCCTGGGCCGGGCGGATCTGGGCACTTTCCTTCCTCACCGCCCTGGCCCCTCTCCGAGCAGTATGGCCGGGTGCCTGGTCTCCGGCACAAGAAGTTTACTGACTGGGCCCGCCAGCTGGTGATGCAGGCCCGCCGCTGGCTGCGGGGCGCGACATCGCCGTGGTCGGCGACAGCGGCTTCGCCTCCCTGGAGCTGCTGGCCGCCTTGACCCGCCACAAGGTCACCGGCAGCACGCGCCTGCGCCTCGATGCGGCGCTCTACGACCCGGCGCCGCTCCGTTTGCCTCGAACCAATGGCCGCCCCCGCACCAAGGGCGCCCGGCTCCCCAACCTGTCAGAGGTGCTGAGGGACGGCGACACGCGCTGGCAATCGCTCCTGGTCCCAGACTGGTACGGCGAGGGCGAACGCAAGGTCGAGATCTGCTCAGCGAGTGCCGTCTGGCGCCATGGCGGGATGCGTGTCGTGCCGATCCGCTGGGTGCTGATCCGAGATCCCCACGCCGGTTCAGCCCGCAGGCCCTGCTGTGCACTGACCTCTGCCACACGCCCGATCAGATCCTGGACTGGTTCGTCCAGCGCTGGCAGCTGGAGGTCACCTTCCAGGAGGCCCGTGCCCATCTCGGCGTCGAGACCCAGCGACAGTGGTCGGACCTCGCTATCGCCCGCACGACGCCGTGCCTGCTCGCCCTGTTCTCCCTCGTCACCCTCCTGGCCGCAAAGCTCAGACCCTCAGAACGCAACGCTACAGCGAGCAGCGCCTGGTACCACAAGGAACGCCCGACCTTCAGCGATGCCCTCGCCGCCGTGCGACGTCACATCTGGTGCGAGCAAGGTTTCCTCACCTCCCGGCCCAGCGGCCACGGCGCAAAACCTCGGCGAGCGCTCCAGCACGCCTGGGCTTACGCCCTCTGCCACGCCGCCTGATGGCCAAAGTCGAGGTAAGCAGCCCACACACCGCGTTGGCCGTCTATTGGAAGTCTCCTGTCGGCACCTTGATGCCCGGCCTCAGTCACGGATCCGGAATGGAGATGTCCTGCGCCTGGTGAATGGCTCGGTCCGCGGTATCTCCCTGGCCGCCTTCCCGCTGCACGACGCCCTGAAGCATCGCCGTGAAGCCTTCCACCTGCTTGACGATGACGTGGATGACCTCGCCCTCCCGCTGCACCCGGCCGCGGATGCCCATCATGCCTGCCGACAGGATCACCCGGCGCCGCTCCTCGAACAGGGATGGCCAGATGATCAGGTTGGCGATGCCGGTCTCGTCCTCGACGGTGATGAACATGACGCCCTTGGCCGAGCCGGGCTTCTGGCGCACCAGCACCATGCCCGCGAGTGCAATCCGCTGGCCGTCCCGGGTCGAGGCCTGGTCGCCGCAGGGGACCATGCCCATGGCCGCGAGGTCCCGCCGCAGGAAGGAGAGCGAGTGTGCGCGCAGGCTCAGCCCGGTGCTGCGGTAGTCTTCCACCACCTGCTGGCCCTCGCGCAGGGCGGCCAGGCTGACCGGCGCCTCGACGATCTCGGGCTCCGGCATGCTGGCCTTGTCGGTCGCCGCGAAGAGCGGCAGTGCCGCCTCGGCCCTCAGGGTCGAGCCAAGTGGACGGCGGTGAATTGGATGGGCGCTCGGTCCCGGCGTCCGAGATTACCCAGAGAGATGGAACAAAAAAGAACAAGATTCGGCCCGGAGTCATGATCCGGTCCCTCCCTGGACTCCTGCGGGGCGACCAAGGGGAGGCTGGACTCCTGTGGGATCCGAGTCGCCTGCCGCACAACCGATGGATGAGCCGCCGTGCACAGGGCGAGCCTGGGCTCCTGCGGGTATCCCCTGGACTCATGCGGGAGGGCCGAAGCTCAGCTTCAACGACTTACCGAGTTATCCACTGGGTTCCTGCGGGCCACTTCTAATAAAGTGTTCTAATACTTCTCAAATAGCTCATCCCGCAGAAGTCCAGGTGGACGCGGCAGCCCCAGCTGGAGCAAGTTCGAAGCGTGATTTGGGGCAACTGCATTGGAGGACGGCGCAATGGGGACGGTCCACCGGCTCATCGAAGAGCACGGTCGACAAGGGGCATTGAGAATGGCTCCGACCGACGGGGACCGCCGCGCCATCGAAGCCGCCATCCAGTACATGGCCGACGAGGACGCCGGTGTCGGTTTCCTCTACAGCGGGTGGTGCCAAGCCGCCCTGCCCCACAAGAAGCTCGCAGACGACGCCGCCTGGAAGATTGAGACTGACCGGGTCACGCTGATCGTCGAGCCTGGGCGCCGCAACATCCCCGGCGGGGGCATGGAATGGGTCGGCGCGCCTTACGGCTCGCGAGCCCGGCTCATTCTGCTGTTCCTGCAGAGCGAGGCACTCCGGACCAATTCCCGGGACATCGAACTCGGGAGAAGTCTGCACATGTGGCTCGGGCGCCTCGGGATCCCTATCGGCGGCAAGAGCTTCAAGGACGTCCGGGAGCAGGCTGAGCGCCTTTCCAGGTGCCGGATGACCTTCCACATCACCGCGGGCGACAGGGCCGGGCTGGTCAACCAGAACATCGTGGACACCGCGATGTTCGTGCAGGAGCCTTCGGCCGAAGGGCAAGGGTCCCTCTTCGTCGAAACAGCTCGGTTGTCGGAGACCTTCTTCGAGCAACTCCGGAAGCACCCGGTGCCGCTGGAGGAGTCTGCGATACGGGCGATCTCAAACAACTCGCAGGCGCTCGACATCTACTGCTGGCTTGCCTACCGGCTGCATGTCCTGCCGTCAGGGAAGCCGATCTCGGTGTCCTGGCGGGCGCTGTTCGGACAGTTCGGGGCTTCCTACAAGCGCATCGACCACTGGAAGGAGCGCTTCATAGACAGCCTGAAAATTGCGACCGCGGTCTACCCGCACGCAAACATCGAGGTGGCACCCGCGGGCCTCGTGCTGAGCCAGTCCCGCCCACCGGTAGCTCCCCGCCTCGTTTCTGGCGGGTCTCCCGCAAGAGCCCAAGGATAAGCGGCGCCGTTTTCCTCGGCCCCGCAGAAGTCCAAAGAAAACGGCAAGCCGAGCCGTGGCTTCCGCGCTCAAGGAAAATCCCGGACGCCTCAAACGGCCGCTAGCATTTCGTGCGCTGGAGCCCGCAGGCGTCCATGACGCCTTCCCCTCGCTCCCCGCAGGAGTCCAAGGATAACCGGCACGCTTTTCCTTACGGCGCGAGGGCGTCAGGCGCCCGAACGGTCCCGTCGGGGCTTCGCCTTGGAGATGTCGACCACCTCGGCGCCCTTAGCCCGCAGACCTGGCACCTGCGGCGTGACAAGCCGGATGGCCTTGGGAGGCATCGGCACCTTGTGGGGGACGGTCCAGGCGGTGCCCGGCTGCGCAGCCGTCGCCTGCTCCACCATCAGCGGCCACCAGTAGACCAGGGCCCGTGTCAGGTCGTGGATGGGGAGCTGCCCCCAGCGGCCGTCTAGCAGCATCAGGACGAGGCCGGAGGCGCGCCAAGCGTCGAGGCGGACCGAAGCCCGGAGGATCTCGCCATCGCGGGTGATGACGGCGTAGCGCCCCCTCGCCCCCAGCAACGGCATCCACTCCTCGTCCGGGGCGTCCGCGGCGAAGCCGAGTTCGGTGAGGGTCGTGATGCGCCCGAGGGGCTGCATCCTGCCGATCTTGAGGAGATCCAGCGTCCGCGGGCCGAAGTTCTGGTCCAGGACGAAGGTCAGGCTGCCTGCTTCGCCTGCCATGCCCCCTCGAACTCGACGGCATCCCGCACCTGGGCGGGACTTAGCTCGTACCAGTCGGCGACCACCTTCACGCCCGCATCCCCGCCGCCCTCGGCCGCTACTGCCTGGGCGAGGATGTCGGTGCGGATCCCCTTCCCAGCGATGATGGGGGCACCGAACTGCCGGTCCGGGGCCAGCACCACCGTGTGGTCGCGGCCGAGCGGCCACCACTCGCCCGCCTCGTCGCCCACGAAGACGACGTCGCGGAAGAGGGACGGTTCCACGACCTCGCGGAACTCCCGCTGGTCGGAGAGCACGTTGATCAGCTCCCGCTCGCGCCCCTTCGCCTCGAGGTCGATGAAGACGTGGTTCCCGTCGCTGCGGAACTGCTTCGTTACGAAGGGGTTCGGCGTCCCGTAGACCCCCTGCGCCTTGGCGGCCGCCCGCTTGATGGTGGGCAGCCCGAGGCCGCGATCCTTAAATGCCTTGACGAGCATCAGGGTCAGGAGCTGCTCGAAGTCGAGAACCAGGCCGCCGTCAGCCGAGCGCGCCTTGGCGAGGTAGCTGATGGGGGCGGACTGGCGCCGCTCACCGCGGTAGGGGTACTCGTAGCCCTCGACCCAGCGGCGCGCCGTCTGAGGGTCGAGGTGGGCCAGCCGAGCCGCGACGCGGATCGGATAGGCACCCCTCCCGTAGACCTTCGGCCGCTGCATCTCCGCCACCATCGCCTCACGCCCTCAGGGCGCCTCCCGTTTCGAATCCGATTCTCCACCACTCTCGGCTTCTCGCAAGGAAACGCAAGGCCAATCGGATGTTGGCAGCCATCCTCGCGTGGAAACTTAGGGCCACCGCTGAAAACATGTTTGCAAGCAATCCAGCAGCAAAGCAGGTCAGAACCCTAGCTTCTTCAGATAGGCAACTATGGCGTCGTTGATGATGTCCTGGTGCTTCATTCGTAGAGAGTAGGCCGCATCCTCGAGGCGCTCCTTTGTGCTCACCGCAATCCTGGTGGTGAAGGGGACCCGAGGCTCGTCGGCCGGACGCGGCACCCTCCGCGGCTGCGCCGGGACCCCTGCCCTGCCCCGTGCGGGGGCGGTGGCGCGTCGCGGCAACGGTGCTTCCCCTTCCTCGTCATCCTCCGCATCCGGGATGTCGTCGGCGCGCCAGCCAGGAGCCCGCGCGCCCTCCCCTGCCTTCCCGGCGGGCTGCGGCGCCTCAGCTGCCGGGGCCGGTGACGGGATGGGGTCAGCCGCAGGGGGCTGGGGCGGAGGAGCCACCTCCCCTTCCCGGCGGTCGCGGAGGAACTTTGGGAGCGGCGGCTTCTCCGGCGCGGCTGGGGTCTCGGCGGGCTGCGCAACCTCCTCCTCGATACCCGGGCTGCCATCGGTCGGGGGCGCACCAAGGCCGCGGCGTCGGCCGAGCGCCTTCAGCTTGTTCTGATCGACGGCCATGTCAGGAGGTCCCCTCTTCGCTCTCCTCGCCGCCCACGGCGGCGTCGACGAGAGCCTCTACGACGCTCTCGGCGGCCGACTTCAGCTGGGGATACCGAACCTCAGTGATCGCCCTGCCCTCATTTTGGATGGCGCGGAAGGCGGGGCGCTCCGGTACGTAGCCCGGCGCCACCCGGTAGCCCGCCTCCTTAATGTATGCGCGGGCGGCATCGGCCTCGGCGTCGGTGCCAATCCGGGACAGCACGAAGAGCAGCCGGGCCGCCGGAATCCCCGCCTTTGTGAGACTGTTCGCAGTCCTCACCGCGGGTCGGAGGTCGTCAAGGCTCGCGCCGGTTGGCAGCGCAACCAAGTCGCTGACCTTGGCGATCTCGACCGTCTCCTTGTCTGCCCGCGCGGGGCCGTCGAGGACGAGCAGGTCGACGCCGTCCGAAGCGCGCAGAGCTTCCTTGGCGGTCTTGTGGAGTTGCACGGAAACGGCCGGTTCGATTCCGGCGGCAAGGCGGTCCCGGTGCCAATCCACGGTCGTCCCCTGCCCCACGTCGAGGTCGCCAATCTTAACGGTCAGGCCACCGCGGGCCGCCTCAACGGCAAGAGCACGGGCCAGCGAACTTTTCGACACGCCGCCCTTTTGGGAACAGAACGAAACCGTTGCCAACCCGTTGCTCCAATGATGTTTCCGGCATGCGGGATTAGCTGCCTCCTGGCTGGACTGTCAACGTTCTTGCCTGAATGCCGCGCTCCTTGCACGCAAACATGTTTGCAAGAAAGAAACTAGACGCCCCCCCCCCCCTCGCCCCTCCCAAAAAATCTGCGGCCCTTAGCAACCGGGCTCCGGCACGAAGTCCTGAGCCTTCGGGCTGCGCTGGACCGAGCGGGGCGCGTCAGCCTCAAGCGTGCGGGCACCGCGGGTCCCCGCGCTCCGGGGAAGCCGTCCGTAGTAGCGCTGCGAGGCCCCGGTGTCCCCGAGCCACTTGGCGCAGGTCTCAAAGTCCGCGCCGCTGCTGCGGAGATCCGCCGCCCGCTGGTACCTGAGATCGTAGAAGCTGATCCGCTGTCCTCCATCGGTCACCGGCGACGTCTCCGATGCCCATCAACCGGGCCGCCGGGCTCTGCAGCGCGCCCGCACCCGGACGACCCCCCCCTGGGAGCGGCGGCCGCAAGCCGTGCCAGGTGCCGGGCAGGACCGCCCTCAACGGCGACGGGCAGGCGTCGCCAGGGCTGACCGTGGTCGCCCCGAACCTTAGCCACGGAGATTGCGACCTCCAGGATATCCGGTCCGGCGAGGCGGACTGCGACCTCGGCGCATATCTCCGACAAACGGCATCCGCTCACCGTGAGGACGGTAAGGGCATCCAAATGGACGAAGCGGCGCCCCTTGGCCGCCGCCCAGAGCTCCTCCATCCAGTCGGCCGGGAGCGAGCGGCTCCCTGCGCGCTTCGAGCGACCAGGCGCCTCCTGGCGCCCGTTCTCGACGAGGCGGGTTGCCCAGACGCTGGGGTTGCCACCTCCAGCACCCGGGGCTGCGCGGGTGATGAGGTCGGCTGTGGCGTCGAAGGCGGGAGCTGGGGGGCTCATGCGCCCAAAATTTTCAGTGGCTTTGTAAAGGTCCGGGTCGGGTAGGGGTCACACGGGAGCATGGCCGTGGATCGCAGATCTGGGGGTGGTGTAACGCTTGCCGCGATCGGGTTCCGGCGCGGCAGCGTGCCGGGTGCGGCAATGGAGCGCCGGTGGTGCAGGGGAAGGCGGGATCAAAAAATGTCGGTGCTCCGCACCGACGCCCGCGTTCCTCTCTGCCCGCGGGCACCGTGCGCGCGCCTACGAGGCGGAGGTAATGCGGAAAGCAGCGGAGCAGGAAGGTAAGTCAGAAGGATGGAAAGACAGGCGAATTGCAAACATGTTTGCAGACATACCGCACTGGAACTGAAGGGCCGGGCAGGCAGCTATCTGGAATGAGCAAAGCCATACAGCCTTCCAGAGGGAGGTACAGCAATCATGTTTGCAAACAACATTGCTGCACAGGGGCTCGCCAGGCATTCATGAGCCTGCCCGCTCGTTCGATCTCGCCGCCGCTATTAGCTGCCCCGGCAGCCCTCGGGGGCAGCCGCGACGCGCCGATTCCGTCTATCAAGCGGACTTCGTGCCTGAAGGTACGCCGAGGGCCGGTGGCCTGGTCGCGCACCGAGAGAGGCCGCCCGGCGGCGATGCCGCGCCGAGCGCGGCTGCTCCGAGGTGACCCGCCCGCTGGTTACGGCGGCGGATCGGTCTACGGGGCCGGCAGCAGGCCGGCCTTCCGGGCGCGGGCGAGGACATGCGCGACCGAGCCCGGGCGCCAGGTGGTGCCGCCGCGGGGCGTCCGTTCTCGGATCGCCTCCAGCCGGGCGCCGATCGCGCGCAGCGTCGCCCCCGGGTCGGAGCGGACAATGCCAGCCACCACGGCGAGCAGCCGGTCGGGCGCCGGGGCCGGCCGGGCCGGGGCGAGCAGCTCCCGCTCGGCCAGCCCCTCCGCCACCAGCCGCCGCACCGCCCGGACCAGCCGCTCGCCGGTCCAGCCGGGCACCCCCGCGGCGCGGCGTGCGTTGAGGTAGCGGACGACATCCTCCCAGGGCCGGCCATCCTGCCGCAGCCGCCGCACCGCCGGCAGCCAGGCGTCGGCGCCGGCGATCAGCCGGGCGAGGTAGGACGCCCGGCGCGCCGCGGAGGCCTTCTGCCGCGCCGCCGGATCGCCCGCCCGCAGGCCCGGATTGCCCGGCCGGCTGCCCCGGGCGACGGCGGCGCGCATGCCGCTGCGGGTGCGCTCGCGGATCAGCGCGCGCTCGAGCTGGGCGGCGGCGCCGAGCACCTGCAGCGTGAACAGCCCCTGCGGGCTGGCGGTATCGACCGGATCGCGCAGGCTGCGGAAGTGCACGCCGCGGGCCTGCAGGCCTTCGACCACCGCCAGCAGGTGCGACAGCGAGCGGGCGAGCCGGTCGAGGGACACCACCACCAGGGTGTCGCCGGGGCGGAGCTGGGCGAGGGTGCGGGCGAGCACCGGCCGGTCGCGGTCGCCGCCCGAGGCGTGCTCCTCGGCCACTGTGTGGCAGCCGGCGGCGTGCAGCTCGTCGCGCTGCCGCGCCGTCGCCTGCTCCTCGGTGCTCACTCGCGCGTAGCCCA
Organism: Roseomonas sp. E05; assembly: GCF_030063475.1. GTDB lineage: Bacteria > Pseudomonadota > Alphaproteobacteria > Acetobacterales > Acetobacteraceae > Pseudoroseomonas. Next base: position 35,061 of record NZ_JASIRT010000037.1, on the reverse strand, counting down.
CCCACGCCATCCGACGATCCTCCTCGCCTGCGGCCTGGAAGGGAACGCCGCGCGGCGGGTCTGTCAAGTTGCACAAGATGCGACGAACCGGTCCTTTGCCGGCGCATCAAGAGCGACGAAACCCGCGCCGGGGCGGCCAATCGGCTGGTATGGCGCGGGACGGCGGCGGGTCGGGAGCCGGTGGGCAGGGGTGGGCCGCACGGCGGCGCTAAAAAGCCGTCTTTTGAAGGCAAGGCCCGTTTAGGGTAAATTCCGGGCGCAACCGGGGGGAGGGGGCCGATGGTCCTGTTGGCGAGGACACGGCATGACGGCCCGCCGCCGCTGGGCGACCCCGCCCTGCTGGCGGCGCTCGCCACGGCCAGCGCGGCAGTCGCGCGCCTCGACGCGATCGCCCCCCTCCATCCGCTGCGGGAGGCGCTGCTGCATCGCGCGCGCCTCGAGGCGGCGCGGCGCCAGGCCGCGGCGGACGGGGCCCTGATCGATCCCTGGCAGCTCGCCGCCGTGCTGGAGGGCCTGCCGCTGCGAGCGATGCGGGACAGCACGCGAGCGATCGACGCCGGCGCGCTGCACGACGCCGCGCGCCTCGCCCTCGACTACCACGGCTGGCTCGCCGCACCCGGCGTCTCGGCGGAGGGCGCGGTGCGGGCGGCGCTGGCCGCGCTGGACAGGGAGCGGCCCACCGGCGTCCCGCTGCTGGACGCCGCCTGGGGCGCCTGGCGCTGGATCGAACTCGGCGGGGCGCGCCCGCCATTGCGCGCCGCACTGGTGCGGCGCTGGGAAGCGGCGGGCCTGCTGCGCGCGCCCCTGCCGCTCACCGGGGCCGCGGCGCTCGGGGCTGGCCAGCCCTGGGAGCCGTCCCGCTGGATCCCGGTCTTCCTGCGGGCGATTGCCGCCGAAGCGGGGACGGCGCTGGACCTGCTCGTCGAGATGGAGCGGCGCTGGCGTGCGGCGCGGGCGGCGGTGGCCGCCGGGCGGCGCAAGACCTCGCGCATGCCCGCGGCGGTCGACCTGCTCGCCGCCGTCCCGCTGGTCTCGGCCACCACGCTGGCCGCCGCGCTGGACCTGTCGGTGAAGGCAGCCTGTGCGATCCTCGACGACCTCGTCCGCCACGGGGTGGCGGTGGAGGTGACGCACCGCCAGAGCCGCCGCCTGTTCGGCCTCGCCGGCCTGGCGCCGCTGCGCGAGGCCGCCGCGCCGCCGCGCCGGCCGGTGCCCGGGCGGGGGCGAGGGCGGCCCCGCGCGCTGCCGCCCGAGAGCGAGGCGCTACCCGCGGCGGAGACAGTGCCGCCCCTGCCGCCCGCCGCTCCGCTCGCGCGGCCGGCCTTCGACTACAGCGACCTGGCGGCGGCGATGCAGGCCGTGGACGCGGCGCTCCGGACGGCGCGGGCGGGGCTCGCCCGGGCGGCCGGGAGCGGCGGGACGGAGGACGACGGCGCGGCGGGGTGAGGGGCGCCGCAGGAGCGTTCCCGGGAGGCCTGGTCGCACCGGCTCCGCGCGATCTCCTGCTGGCGCGGGGGCGCCGGCCGCGCGTTGCTCTGGCGCCGCTCTCCATCACCACGCTGACCGACCCGTTCGTTGCTGCCCTGGAGACCAGCGCCGGACGGGTGCCGCTGGAGCAGCGCAGCGTCTGGTTGATGCTGGCGGCCGAGCTGGTGCGGGTGAAATCGCAGCTGCTGGCGCCGGCCTGGCTCGCTGCCCGGCCGCAGCTCGGGCGCGACGTGCCCGCGCGCGGCCACAAGCCGCGATGATCCTGGCCTTTTGGGAGGCCTCCCTCGTCAGGCTCGAGGGATGGCCCGCTCCGGAGAACGCGGCGCCGGCTCCGCCTTCCCTGCCGCTCGACCTCGATCGCCCCGCCGGCGGCGCTGGCGCGGATCCGCCGCCGGCTGGCCGACCATCCGGAGAGCGGGCTTCTATCGTTTTTTCTGCCGGCGGTCCTTCTCGATCAGCCCCAGGCCCTTTTGAAACGACGGGCCGCCCTCGCGTCCACCTATATGGCCGGGCTCGAACTGGCGCGGGAGGAGAGGTTGGAACTCGAGCAGTCGAAGCCGTGCGCGCCCGGATGCGGGGGGCGCTTCCGGTCTCATCGCCCGGAGCGTCCCGGCAGGCCGGCTGCTCGGGTCGGGCCGGATCAAAGTTGGGTTCTTTTTGCGTCCAAGGCCCCTACCTGGAGCCAACCTGTCCCGACTTTCCGCCCCTCCAGTCCGACCACTGCCGCAGCGGATGCGGGGGCAACGGAGGCGGCTGCGCTGGCGTCCTCAGGCGCGGCGGAACTCCGGCCACCGCTCAGGATGTCGGGTAGGGTAAGGAAGGCAAGTCGGGGTAAGTCGGGTGGGGTGATCTCCCCGCGACCGCCCTGTTCCGTTCGTGGCACCGCATCAAGAGGCCCGGACATGCCCTGGCCGAGATCACCCGGCCGACGGGAACCGGTTCCGCCGGCTATCCGGCGGGCCTCTCGCCGGATCGCTCCCGGTTGGCTGGTCGCCCGTCGGGGCGGTATCAGTGAAGCTGCCAGGGTCGGAGGAGCGGAGTGAGCCGGGGTGCACATCACGGACAAGGACATCCGTCAGGCCGTCTCCCGCAACGCCTTCCAGGCCGGCCTGGAATACTGGTCCGCCCGGCGGGAAGCGGCTTTCCTCTCGCCTGACGGCCGCCTGCTCAGCGCCAAGGTTCGCGGCAGCGCGCGCAGACCCTATCAGCAGACCGTGCATCTCCGTCGCAGCCGCGACGGCGGCGTCGTGATCAGCGGCACCTGTACCTGCCCGATTGGCTTCAATTGCAAGCATGTGGCGGCCGCGCTGTTCGCCTGCCGGGAGCAGCCGTCGGCCGGCGCTGAGGATGCTGTCGAAGCGGAGAGGGCAAGGGGTTCGCTTTCACCCTTCCCGGGCATGGCGCGCCCGGCTTCCGCATCCCTCTGGCCTCCAGGGTCTGGCCAGCACAGCGCTGTCCCGGCCGGAAGCGTATCGCCGGCGATCGCCGCCTGGCTGAACCGGGTCGAGGCCGCCGGCGAGGAGGAGAGCGAGGACTACCCGCCTGCCATCCGCCGGCGCCTCCTTTATGTCCTGCGGCCCGAGCCAGGCTTGGGCGGTCTCGGGGTGGAGCTGGTCTCAACCGAGCTGAAGCGCGACGGAACCCTGTCGGGCCGGACGAAGCACTACACGCCGTCCCAGCTCCTGCACCCGGCGCAGCAGCCCCGCTTCCTGCGCCCTTCCGATCGCCGCATCATCCGCCGTCTCGCCGCCCTGGGCAGTACGGGCGAGAGCGGCGAGGAGTTCATCGAGACGCTGCGCCGCATCCTGGCCACGGGCCGCGGCCGCTGGGGCAGGCATGACGGCCCGGTCCTTTGCGAAGGACCGTCCGTCGCTGCCCAGCTGGCCTGGTGCATGTCCGAGAGCGGGGCGCAGCACCTGGATCTCGGTCTGCCGGCAGGGCTGCAGGCACTACGGCTGGCCGCACCCTGGTACCTGGACACCGCGGCCAGCCGGATCGGGCCGGTGCAGCTGGACCTGCCGCCCCGTCTCGCCCACGCTCTGCTCGCGGCGCCGCCCCTGCCGCCGGAGGCGGCCCGCCATGTGCAGGCCGAGCTGGCCCGCCGCCTGCCGGACCGGCCGCTGCCATCGCCGCAGGAACTGCCGCCGCCGCAGGACCTGCAGGCCCCCCCGGTTCCCCATCTCTGCCTGACCTCCGGCGAGCTGCCCTTCGACCCGCATGCGCCGCTGCGCCACAGTGGCCTGCTTGGGCGGGTAACGCCCGCACCGGTTCGGCTGCCTCTGGCGCATCTCTCCTTCCAGTACGGGCCGGTCCGGCTGCCGGATGCCTCCGGCGCTGCGTCAACCGTCCTGCAGGACGGACAACTCTACCGCGTCATCCGTGACCGCGCCGCCGAAGCCGCAGCTGCCCGTCGGCTGCAGGAGCTGGAGTTCGACCGCCTCGGCAGCCTGATCCTTTCATTGTCCCGGCATGCGCAGGCCGACGCATGGCTGCCGCTGGACCCGGACCCCGGCGTCTGGATCGACGTGATGCTGCACGAGGTGCCGGCCCTGCGCGCCGCCGGCTGGACGATCGAGGTTGCGGAGGACTTCCCGCTCCAGCTGGCCGAGGCTTCGGGCGACGTCATCGCGGAGGTCCACGAGGGCTCCGGGATTGACTGGTTCGACATCGGCCTCGGCGTGATGGTGGATGGCGAGCGGGTTGACCTGCTACCCGCGCTACTCGACCTCCTCTGCGAAGCAGGTCCTGACGCCTCGCGGCTGACGGAGAGCCCGGCGGAGGGTGAGGGCGATACTCCCTTCCTGCTTCCCCTGGCCGATGGCCGGCTGCTCGCCATGCCCGGCGCGCGGCTCCGCGAGTTCCTGGCGGTGCTGCTGGAACTCTTCGCCGGGCGTGATGTGGAACTGGCCGATGGCCGCCTGCGCCTGCCGCGCGCGCATGCCGCCGACCTCGCCCTGCTGGAGACGGCCAGTGCAGCGAGCGGTGTCGTCTGGCAAGGCGGCGAGGCCCTCCGCGCGCTGGGCCGTCAACTCCGCGACACCGGGGGCATCCCGCCGGCCGTCTTGCCGGACGGTTTCACGGCGGTGCTACGCCCCTATCAGGCCCGGGGCGTGGACTGGCTGCAGTTCCTGCGTGCCACCGGGCTGGGAGGCGTGCTGGCCGACGACATGGGTCTGGGCAAGACGGTGCAGGCCCTGGCGCACATCGCCATCGAGCAGGCGGCAGGCCGGCTGGACCGGCCGGCGCTGGTAGTCTGTCCCACCAGCCTCGTCGCCAACTGGCAGGCGGAAGCGGCGCGCTTCGCGCCGGGTCTGCGCGTGCTGGCGTTGCACGGCCGGGAGCGCGGGCGGCATTTCGACCGGATCGGCGCGCACGACCTGGTCCTCACCACCTATCCGCTGCTCACCCGCGACCACGCCGCGCTCACCGCGCAGGACTGGCACGTGGTGGTCCTCGACGAGGCGCAGACGATCAAGAACCCGCAGGCCGGAACCACGAAGCTGGCCGGACGGCTGCGCGCGCGGCAGCGGCTGTGCCTGTCCGGCACGCCACTGGAGAACCACCTGGGCGAGCTATGGTCGCTGTTCGATTTCCTGATGCCGGGCTTTCTCGGCGACCGGCAGGGTTTCGGGCGGCTCTGGCGGGCGCCGATCGAGCGCGGCGGCGACACGGCACGGCAAGCCGTGCTGGCCCGACGGGTGGCACCCTTCCTGCTGCGGCGGACCAAGGCGGAGGTGGCTGCCGACCTGCCGCCCCGCATGGAGATCGTTGAGGCGACCACGATGGAAGCCGGGCAACGCGCCGTCTACGAGAGCATCCGGCTGGCCATGCACGCCAGGGTGCGCCAGGCGATCGCGGAGCGCGGGCTGGCGCGCTCGGGCATCATCATCCTGGACGCATTGCTCAAGCTGCGGCAGGCCTGTTGCGACCCACGGCTGCTGAAACTCACCACGGCCAAGGCCACCAGGGCGCGCTCGGCCAAGCTGGAGCGCCTGATGGAGATGTTGCCGGCCCTGCTGCAGGAGGGCCGGCGCATCCTGCTGTTCTCCCAGTTCACCACCATGCTGGCGCTGATCGAGACCGAACTCGACCGCGCGCGCATGCCCTACGTCAAGCTGACCGGGCAGACGCGCGACCGGACGACGCCGGTGCGGCGCTTCCAGGCCGGCGAGGTGCCGCTCTTCCTGGTCAGCCTCAAGGCGGGCGGCGTGGGGCTGAACCTGACCGCCGCCGATACCGTCATCCACTACGACCCCTGGTGGAACCCGGCGGTCGAGGACCAGGCCACCGACCGGGCGCACCGCATCGGGCAGGAGAGGACGGTCTTCGCGCACCGGCTGATCACCGAAGACACCATCGAGCGGAAGATGGAAATGCTGAAGGCGCGCAAGCAGGCGATCGTCGCCGGCATCCTCGGCGCCGGCCCCGGCGTCACCCTCGACGTGACCGAGGCAGACCTCGAGGCGCTGTTCGCGCCCGTGGATCCCTGAGGGCCGGCTTCGGGCAGGGATCCCTCGCACATTTGCGCCGTCATCCTGACAGGGTACGGGTCGTGGCATGGCAAGATCGGTCCACCTCCTGAAAAGGAGGCCTTCCTGAAGTCGGGTCCTCAACCATGGGGAGGGCACTGCAACGGCCAGGACGTGGCATGCTGCGGAAGAGACCGTCAGCAAGCTGTGGCAGATTGACGTGCTGATGGCACAGGGGCGGCCGGGGCCGCGAAAATGGCCGCCAGCCGATCCAATGCCTCTCCACTCCACCGACGCAAGTCCAGTGACGGGTTTGCCCGGCACGTTGGGACCTCCGTTTGGCGACAGAGATCCTTCGCGTACCGGCCCGCAGCGGCCAGCACCCCACCCCCATCCCGGATCGAGACGGTCGTGCCGGTCACGATGGTTGTCGCTGAACAACGATTACTATCTCTGCCGGACCAAGACCCAGATGCGCTTGATGGTGCCTGGTGAACGCTGCTCAGCGCGCTACATTCCGGCACGCGCGCTGGAGGATCTGGTCTGGCAGGACCTGTGCAAGGTGCTGACCACGCCTGAGATCGTCACCCACGCCATGGAGCGCGCTCGGGGTGGGCACTGGCTGCCGCAGGAACTGCAGGCCCGCCAAGCCAACCTCCGCCGCGGCCGGGCAACACTGAGCCAACAACTGGAGCGGCTCACCGAAGCCTACTTGGCTGCCGTGCTGACCCTGGAGGAATACGAACGTCGACGGCGTGACGTGGAGCGCCGTCTCCTGGCCCTCGACGCCCAGGAGCAGGCGCTCCGACAGGATGCCATGCAGCATGACCAGGCTGCTCAGCTCGCCGCCCATGCCAAAGACTTCTGCCGCCGCCTCCGGGCAGGCTTGGCCGACGCCGATTTCGACCGTAAGCGCGTCCTCCTTGAACTGCTGGTCGACCGGGTCATCGTTACCAATGGCCACGTCGAGATCCGCTACGTCGTTCCAACCGGCCCGAACGGAGAAGGCCAGCCGTTTTGGCGATTGCGAACAGACTATCTAGAGCGTCTTGTGCGGACCATAGCTGGCGGGCGCATCAACCCAGCGACCATCGGAACGCGACACGTGGATGATGCCGCTGATCACCTCATTGGCCCGGGGCGGCAGTACGGGCGATATGGCTACCGCCGGATTACGGCCCTGCTCCAGGCTGAGGGCCGCCACTGCAACCACAAAGCGGGTGGAGCGGATCTGACGCCGTGAGGGGCTGAAGGTTCCTACTCGGCAGCCCAGGCTGGGCGGCTCTGGTAACCCGCTCAGCCATCGAAGGCTGACCGCCCATGATATGGTGCTCCACCGGGGACATGTCGTCCCGGCACGGCCGGATGGCCGGGACAGTGCCCGTCCCGGCCGTCTTCTCTCAAGCCCTGGCGATGCGCGCCGGCAAGCCTTGGCGCACGGCGGTGCCGGCCACGGGGTCCAGCCAGACCGAGAAGCCGGGCCGCGACGGATCCGGGATGCCGAGGTCGTTGAGGTTCACCCCGGTGGCGAGGCCCGGCCGCTCCTGCTGCCGAACGCCGCCGATCTCATGCGCCCGGGCACCGAGCTCGCGGTGGCCGAAGCCATGCTCCACCGCGAGCACGCCGCGCATGACACCGCGGCGCAGGATGGCCGTAGCCTCGGCGGTCCCGCCCGGGGTCTGAATGCGGATGCGCTCGCCGCTGCGGATGCCGAGACGCGCCGCGTCCTCTGGATGGATCGCCACCGGGTTGTCGGGCTTCAGCCCACGCAGCCGGTCGGCACCGATGGCATAGCTGTTCACCAGCACCGATTTCTGGCTGACCAGCAGCAGCGGCCACTCCACCTCCGGGTGGCGGGCGCGCATCGCCGTGCCGTCGGCAAAGGCGGGCGGCGTCCAGCCCGGCACGCCCGGGAAGCGACGGCCGGTGACGGCGCTGCGGGCGGCGGCCACCTGCTCGTTGTAGAGGTGCAGCATCCGCATCGGCTTGCCGGCGAAGCGCTCGCCCTGGAAGGCCTCGGCGGCATCCTGGTAGCGGCCGCCGCGCGCCAGCACATAGGCGACCTTGCGCCATTCCTCCGGCTTCAGGGTCGCTTCCAGGGCGCTGCGCAGCCGGTCTAGGCCGACCAGCTCCAGCTCCTCCTCCGGCGCGTTCGGCACCGACTGGCCGGCAAAGGCGATGTTGGCGCCGGCGCGCAGATACCAGTCCTCCGCCCGCTCCAGCGGGTGCGGATTGCCGTCCTTGTCCTTGATGGCCCGCGGGCCGAAGCCCGGCAGGCCCATCGCCGTGGCGCAGGCGATCAGGAAGGACTCCAGCCCGATCGGCTCGCCCGCCTCGGTCTTCGCGGTCTTCGGCTCCACCACCGGCCAGCGCGCGGTGGAGGCGCGCGTCGGCACGCCGCCCCAAGGTTGCGCCCAGCCCCAGCTCTCGTAGAGCAGGCTGTCGGGCACGATGTAGTCGGCATAGGCGCCGGTCTCGTTGATAAAGGGGTCGATCGCCACGACCAGCGGCAGACGCTTCGGATCGCGCAGCGCCGCGTCCACCTGGGCGCGCAAGCCGGGCACGCCGTAGATCGGGTTGGCGCCCCAGACAAAAAGCGCCTTCAGGAGATAGGGATACCCATCAAGGGCACTGACGAGCCACTCGCTGGCGAGTTGCGGCGTGCCGGCCGCATACCACGGGCGCTCGGCCGGATAGGCCTGCCCCGTCGCCTGCTTCCGCCTGAACTCGGAGGAGCGTTCGTAGGCCTGGTTGCTGCGCGACAGCGTCACCCCGCGCGGCTGCACCATGCCGTCGAACTTCGCCAAGTCGTAGCGCGAGCCGGGGCCGGCTTCGGGGAAGCCGCCGCCGCCCTGGAAGGTGCCGCCCTTCCAGTGCAGGTTGCCGATCAGCGTGTTCAGCGTGACCAGCGTGAAGGCACTGGCGAAGCCGTTTCCGGCCATGGTGCCGCCATGGGTGTTCACCGCGGCCTTGCGGCCATGGCTGGTGAACTCGCGCGCCAGCCCGGCGATGGTCTCGGCCGGGATGCCGCAGATCGCTGCATACTCGTCGAGCGTATGGGCGAAGGCGCTTTCCCGCAGCAGGTCGGCCGCCGAGCGCAGCCGCAGCGGCTGGCCGCCGATATCGGACACAGCGTCGTGCAGCAGCACCGCCGGACCCTCCATCGCCTCGGCTGGGCGCAGTTCGCCGGTCGTGGGATCGGCAGCGACCGGACTGTCCTCTTCGCCATAGCGCTTGCCCTCGAACGGCAGGCCGATGTCGGAGGCGCGCAGGAACAGGCCCTCGCGCGGATGGCCGGGCTCGGCCACCACCAGATGCGTGGCGTTGCTGAAGGACGGTTCGCCCGCCTTCTGCGCCGCCTTGGCCGAGGGCTGCGACAGATAGGCCTCGTTCCAGCGCCGGTTCTCGATCATCCAGCGCATCATGGCCATGGCGAGCGCGCCGTCCGTCGTCGGGCGAATCGGGATCCAGCGACCGCGGTCGCGGGCGGCTAGGCTGTCCGAATTGCCTAATACCGGATCTATGACGACGTAGTGCAGCCCGCCGTCCCGCCGTCCCTTGGCCAGTTGCCAGCCCTGGCGCTTGAACGGATTGCCGGCGTTGGCCGGGGCTGTGCCGCAGTAGATGACGAACTCGGCGTTCTCCAGGTCCGGCTTGGCATGCGGCATCTGCCGCAGATTGCCGAAGGCCGCGCCCGAGCCGGCCCGGTAGGAGCCGCTGCAATAGGCGCCGTGAACCGCAAAGTTGATGCTGCCGAAGGCCTGCTGCATGAAGCGGCGGGCGAAGCTCTCGCGCCCCTCGTTGGTCGCGTAGAGCATGGCCACTTGGTTCACCTTCGGGCCCAGCTCCGGTGCCGAGGGGTCGATCGGCTCCATGCTGCGGAGCGCGCGCAGGCCGTCCACATGGCCTTCCCCGAACAGATCGCCGCCCTCCACCACTTCGCGCACCAATTGGGCGAAGGAGATCGGCTCCCACCGCCCGGCGCCGCGTGGGCCGACGCGCTTCAGCGGCATCAGGATGCGGGAGGAGCTGTCCATCTGGGTCAGCACGGCCGCGCCGCGGCCGCAGGCGGTGGAGCGACCAGCCAAGCCCTTCTCCTCATGCCGCGACAGGGCGGCGAAGCTCTCCCGGACCGGGGTCTCGTAGGGCAGGTGCGGGTCCGTGGAGAGCGGGCTGTAGGGATTGCCCGCCACCCGCAGCACGCGGCCGCTGGCCTTGTCCACCCGCACCCGCACGCCGCAGAGGGTCGTGCAGCCCAGGCACATGGTGTAGCTGACCTGCTGGCCTGGGTTCGGCGTCACCGCACCGGTCGCGGTGTCCACCCGGAATTCGGGCGGCAGGGAGCGGCCATGAATGTTCGGCGCGGCATTGGCCGGCTTCGGCGCCAGGCTCCCGGCCACGCCCTCCACCACCTTGCGGGCGGTCTCGGAATAACCAGTGGCGAAGGCGACCAGCCCGGCGCCGGCGGCGCCGGCCTTCAGGACGTCACGGCGTTGGGTCACGGTTCAGGCCCTCCCGGGCGCGGCAGGGGTGACAGGCGCGGCGGCGGCCTCGGCGGCGCGGGCGGGGCCCGCCGCCTCCCAGGGCAGCAGCGCAGTCAGCGCGATCAGCAGGAACAAACAGAAGCCGCCGGTGCCGAGGATGCCAAGCAGCCCGTCATGCCCGAGCGGCAGGTGGTAGGCGTAGAGGCCGGCGCCGGTCTTCGGCACGGTCTGGCCGCCAATGAAGACGGTCCAGCGGAACATCCAGGCGGCATGCAGGGCGATCAGGCCTGACAGCCAGCCGGTGCCCGCCGGCCGCCACAACGCCAGCGCCGCCGGCACCGCCGCGGCGAGTGCGGCCCAGATTGCGGTCACCCGCCACTCCGGCGAATGCGCGACGCTCGCCAGCGCCGCCGCGTGCGTGGCATCCAGGCCGAGCAGGCCGGTGGCGAGCCAGGCGCCCCCCACTGCCAGCGCCGCGGCCAGCGAGAGGGCCAGCAGCCGGTTCAGCACCGCCTCCATGCCGCGGTCGCGCGGTGGCAGCAGCCGGTCCAGCACCAGCACCAGGCCGATGGCGCCCGCGAGCGCAGTGACGGCGAACTGCACCGGCAAGAAGGGCGTGGCCCAGAGCGGGCGCGCGCGTAGCACCATCACCTCCATGCCGGTGTAGAGCAGCACCAGCGCGGCGAAGCCGGCGGCCCAGGCGGCGGCCAGCGGCAGCAGCCGCGGCAGAGGCGGCAGCCAGGGCAGCGCGGCGAGGCGCCAGGCGCGGCGCAGCAGCCCCGCCCGCGCCGGCGCCGGCGCGGTGGCAAGCCCGGGGCGAAGCGCCGCCCAGGCATAGAGGCAGAGGCCGCCGAGATAACCGGGGATGAAGAAGGCGCCCCAGGCCATCCAGGAGTTCAGGTTGGGATGGGCATAGAAGCGCCAGAAGCGGCCCGGCTGGTGCAGGTCGGCCAGCAGCGCGACGGGCGCGGCGAAGCCGCAGACCAGCGCGCCGATGAGGGCGAGGCGGGCGAGGCGCAGCCAGGCCGGGCGGGCGAAGGCGAAACCCGGCAGGGTCAGCAGGAAGCAACCGACCGAGAGGCCGATCAGGAAGAAATACTGCACCGCCCAGGGCAGCCAAGCCGCCTCGCGGGTGACGTTCAGGACCTCGACGACGGGGTTCACGACCGTGCCTCCTGCCTATGGGAGGGATGCCACAGCGTCGGCTCCGCCTCGACCTTGCCCAAGAATGCGTCATCGAGGCCGAGGTAATAGACGCGCGGCCCGGTCTCCATTTCAGGCTTCAGGACCTTGGATTCGTTCTTCGCGAGAAGCCTGCTGACGGTGCTGCCCGGGTCGTTGAGGTCGCCGAAGATGCGGGCGCCGCCGACGCAACTCTCGACACAGGCGGGTAGCAGCCCGGCATCGACGCGATGGGCGCAGAAGGTGCACTTGTCGGCCTTCTGCGTCTCGTGATTGATGAAGCGGGCGTCGTAGGGGCAGGCCTGGACACAATAGGCGCAGCCAACGCAGGCATCGGCGTTCACCACCACGATCCCGTCGGCGCGCTGATAGGTCGCGCCCACCGGGCAGACCGGGATGCAGGGCGGATCCTCGCAGTGGTTGCACAGCCGCGGCAGCATCACCATGGCGGTGCGGTCGCCCTCGCGCACCTCGTAGGTGGAGACGATGGTGCGGAAACTGTCCTCCGGCACCGCGTTCTCCATGATGCAGGAGACGGTGCAAGCCTGGCAGCCGATGCACTTGGCCGTGTCCACTACCATGCCCCAGCGCGGGCCGCCGACCTGGGCGCGGATCCCGGGTGTCGCAGCCTCGGCCGCGCCGACAGCGCCCCCCAGGGAGGCAGACAGGCCGGAGAAGAACGACCGGCGCGAAACGGACATAAGAAAAGCCCCCTAACATCAGGCGATGCTGAAATAGCCGGGATGCCGGGGGTGAACGTTGATGTGGATCAAGGGGGATGCCGCCTTCGCGCAGCACGTCATCCGACACGCGCGGAGGCAGAGGGCGGGTGAGCTTCGGCTCACACCTCGCTGTGGCGCAGCGCCCAGTTCAGCGGGCGCAGAATGCTCGGTGCAGGACGGCGATCACCTCAGCCGCAGGCCCGCTCGTGAGGCTGTAGGTCACGTTGTGGCCGTTACGTTCGCCGCGGACCAGGCCCTCGGCGCGCAAGCGCATCAAATGCTGGCTGACCAGTCCCTCGCGCGCGCCGATCCGTGCGGCGAGCACGCCGACCGCCAGCGGCCCCTCGGCCAGCGCGCAGAGGATGCGTAGCCGCCAGGGGTTCGCCAGCGTCTTCAGGAAGTCCGCCGCACGCTGCGCGTCTTCCGTGAGGACGTGGCTGGCGTCGCTCTCGGCGAGCGCGGTCGGCCCGCCTTCCGCGTCAGGCGACAACGAACTGCGCCATCATGCCGTTGTCCTCGTGCTCCAGCACATGACAGTGGAGCATGAAGGGCGCGTGGTCCGGTGCCGGCTGGGTGAAGCGCACCAGCAGCTCGGTCGGCCCGCGCACCAGGACCGTGTCGCGCAGCCCCTGGTCCCGCGGGTCGGCCGGTCCGCCGTCCCGGCCCAGCACCTCGAAATGCACGCCGTGGATGTGCAGCGGATGCGCCATCATCTCTCCCGACGCTTCCCAGATCTCGACATCGCCGAGGCGGATCCGGGCGTCGATGCGCCCCATCTCGAAGGGGCGGCCGTTGATGCCGTGCATGCCGCCCATGGCTCCACCGGGGCCGCCTATGCCGCGGCGGCCCATCATGCCACCGCCCATTTCCCCCTGCATCATGCCCCCCATGCCCATCCCCATGGTGAGGGCGACGCGGCGGCGGCGCACGGCCTGCGACGGATCCGACCGCTCGCGGGAGACGAGGCGCCCGGGAATCCTCGCCGGGGCGGCCTGCCCGGTCAATCGCGGCTCGAGCCGCAGGACGGTCTGGCCCTCCCCGGTCATGTTCGGGGCGAAACCGCCCATCCGGGCCATCATCCCCATCATCGGCAGGTTGGTGTCCGGCGCGGTGCGCAGCGCCACCGGGCGCCCGTCGGAGAGGTCGACCAGCACCTCCGCCCTTTCGCCCGGAGCGAGGCGGATCGCGCGGAGCGGGACCGGGCGCTCCAGCAGGCCGCCCTCGCTGGCGATCCAGTGGAAGGCGCGGCCGTCCTCGAAGGAGAGGTCGAAGAGGCGCGCATTGGCGCCATTCGCAAGGCGCAGCCGGACCAGCCCCGCCGGCGGGCGCGCCACCGCGTCGGGCGTGCCGTTGGCCAGGATGGTGTCGCCCCGCCGGCCGAGCATCATCGCCGGCATGCCCCCGGGCAGCACCAGCACGCCCTCCTCGAACTGCCGGTCCTGCAGCACCACGGGGATATCGTCCACGCCGTAGTCGAAGGGCAGGCCCAGCGCCCGTTCCTCCTCATCAGTGACCAGCAGCAGGCCCATCAGGCCGGCATAGACCTGCTCGGCCGTGCCGCCATGGACATGGGAATGGTAGAGCAGGGTCGCCGCGGGCTGCCGGATGGGGAGGCGCGGCCGCCAGGTCGCGCCCGGCGCTATCATCTGGTGCGGCCCGCCATCCAGCGGCCCCGGGACGAGCAGGCCGTGCCAGTGCACGGTCGTGCCCACGCCAAGCGCGTTGGCGACCGCCACCTCCACCTCGTCGCCGCGGTGCACGCGAATGGTGGGGCCGAGATAGCTGCCGTTGTAGCCGAGCGTGCGGCTCGCCGGCCCGCCGGGGAAGAAGATCGTGCGCCCGGCCTGCGCGCGCAGCGCCACCGACTGGCCCTGCCGGCGCGCGTCAATCAGTTCGGGGATGCGCAGCGCCTGCGGTTCGGCGGATCGCGCCGGGCGCAAATGGATCGCCGGCAGGAAGCCAGCCAGCGTCGTGGCGGCGAGGAGGGAACGGCGCGTCGGGAGGATGGCCAAGTTCGAGATCCTGTTCGTCTGCCTCAAGCCCCGCCGATGTTTCGGGGCTGGCTTTGGCGGCGCTCGCTGCATGCGGCAGGAAACCATCACAGCCCCTGGCGGTTTCCTCACAACCTTTGAAAGTTAAGAGGTCCGCATGTCCTACTGCCACGCCCGGACGACCGGCCTGCCCTTCGACCGCGCGGTCGCTGCCGCCACCGAGGCCCTGGGACAGCACGGCTTCGGGGTGCTGTCCGACATCGATGTGCAGGCGACCCTGCGGAAGAAGCTCGGGAAGGAGACGCCCCCCTACCGCATCCTCGGGGCTTGCAACCCGCGGATGGCCGACCGGGCGCTCGAGGCTGAGCCGCTGATCGGCACGATGCTACCCTGCAACGTCGTGGTGCGCGAGCGCGAGGACGGCACCGTTGAGGCCGCAGCGGTGGACCCGGTCGCCTCCATGCAAGCCGTCAGCAACCCGCGCCTCGCGGAGACCGCCGGTGAGGTTCGGGATCTGCTGCGCCGGGCCGTCGACGAGGCCACCGGCTGAGCCGCGCCGCATCAGGGAGAAGGGCAGACCCATGCCGACCCTGCCCGCCACGCTGGCCCGCATGCGCCGGCTATGCGAGCAGCCAAAGCAGCGAGAAGCCGCAATTCATAAAGCGACGGCGTCTACACGACGTTGCCGCAACAGGAGACGCGCCATGCCGCAACGCACCAGGCCGGGCCGCTTCCGGATTTCGCCCATGGCACTTCTGCTGCTCCCGCTCGCGGCCTGCACCGGCTCCGGGGCCGTGGGTCCGACGGTCCAGCCCGCGGGTGGGCCGGAGAGCGCCCGGACCAGCGCGCTGGCGACGGCAGCCTCCGCCGTGCAGCGTGACGCACCGACAGCGAATCTCGACGTCTACCTCGTTGGCTTCCACCCGATGAAGGACGACCCCTCGCACCAGTTCGAGGCGCACCACTTCTGCCACGTGGCGAACGAGGACCTGATGCAGTGCGCCTTGTTCGACGGCAACACCCGCTCGGCCAATCTCACCGGCATCGAATACATCATCTCCGAGCGGCTCTTCGGGCAGCTGCCGCGGCAGGAGCGCCAGTACTGGCATCCGCACAACGGCGAGATCCTCTCCGGCCAGCTCGTCGCGCCAGGCATCCCGGCCGCAGCGGAGCACGCGCTGATGGCGAGCAAGATGAACAGCTACGGCAAGACCTGGCACACCTGGGACGTCTCCGCGGGAGGCGTGCAGGGCGGCTCGCTGCCGCTCGGGCCGCCGCGGCTGGCTTGGTCCTTCAGCCGCGAGGGCGAGGCGCGCCCCGGCCTCGTGGCGGCGCGCGACCGCCGCATGGGCATCGACACCGTCGAGCGGCGCCGCGCGCGCCAGGACCTGGTGCCACTCGCGCATCCGCAGGCGGGGGTGGACGCGCTGCGGGGCCGGTTCGGCCGGCCGACCCTGCCCATCCCCGGTGTGGTCGATGCCGGCGCTGGATCGCTGGCGCGGTCGGGCTCGCCGGCTTCGTCCGAACGGTAACGTTCCATTCCCCGGGAGAAAGACCATGCCCTTCCTGCCCCCGACGACCAGGCGCGTTGCCGAGCACAGCAGCGCGGCCATCAGCCACCGAATCCGTACTGATATTGAGCGCCGGGTCCGCCAACTCGCCGAACACCCGGAGGGCATCGACCGGCGTCTGCGCGAACTCGACCGGGAGTGGGACGTCGAGCGCACGCTGGAGGCCAACGCCGCCACCCTCGCCCTCGCGGGGGTCGTGCTCGCCGCGACCGAGGACCGACGCTGGCTGTACCTGAGCGGCGGCGTCGCGGCCTTCCTGCTGCAGCACGCGCTCCAGGGATGGTGCCCGCCGGTGCCGATCTTGCGGCGCCTGGGCGTGCGGACCGCCGAGGAGATCAACGCCGAGCGCACGGCCCTCAAGGCGCTACGCGGCGACTTCCGGGGTGTCGAAGGCGATGCCACGGCGGCGGAGGCTGGCCCCGACGCCCGGGCGAGCGCTGCCCTGGCGGGGGCCTGGGCGTGAGCGGGCCCATGCCGACCGCTCCCTTGCTCGGGCGCCGCCCGCTCCTGGCCGGTGCGGCGGTGGCGACGGTCGGAGCCGAAACCGCGGCGGCGCAGGACGCCGCAGGGGCCCCAGGATGCCATGGGTCTTCCCGGCGGTGCCGGGCTTACGGCCGGGTCGTCGCGCTGCCCGACGCGCTATAGCAGCCCGCTCCCGCGCTCCGCTACAGGGTGGCCTTCGGCGTGACGCAGGCACCGCGCGAGCGGGAGGGCCGGAATACCGGCCTTGACCACGTGGCCCGCCTGCTGAACCTGCTCGCGCTCCGGCACGTCACGCCCGCGCCCGACGACGTCGTCGCGGTCCTGTACGGGGCGGCCACGCCCGCCGCGCTCGCCGCCGGCGCGCACCAAGCGCGCTTCGGCGGGCCGAACCCGAACGCGGAGCTGCTCCGCCTGCTGCGGGAGCGCGGCGTTGCCGTCGAGGTCTGCGGCCAGGCTCTCGCCGAGCACGGCTTCCGCCCCGGCGACGCGGCGCCGGAGGTCACGGTGGCGCTGTCCGCGCAAATCGCGCTGGCGAACCGCCAGTTGCGCGGCTGGGCGGTGCTCGCCGCCTGCAAAGGAGAGACGACATGGCCCTGGTGTTCCGGAGCTTCTACACGGAAGGTATTTCGCAGCTCTCCTATCTGGTCGGCGATGACAGCGCCGGCCTCGCGGCGGTGATCGACCCGCGCCGCGATGTCGGCCTCTATCTCGACGCCGCGGCCGCGGCGGGGCTGCGCATCGCGCACGCCATCGAGACCCACATCCACGCCGACTTCGCCTCCGGCACGCATGAGCTCGCCGCCCGGACCGGCGCGGAGATCCTGGGCGGCGAGGGCGACTACGGCTTCCCCCTGCGCCGCCTGCGGGATGGCGAGGA
Source organism: Roseomonas sp. E05 (assembly GCF_030063475.1). Lineage (GTDB taxonomy): Bacteria > Pseudomonadota > Alphaproteobacteria > Acetobacterales > Acetobacteraceae > Pseudoroseomonas. Next base: position 17,794 of record NZ_JASIRT010000037.1, on the reverse strand, counting down.
GATCGCGCTCGGCGGCGTGCGGCTGCGGGCGCTGCACACGCCGGGCCACACGCCCGAGCATATCTGCCTGACCCTCTCGGCCGAGGGCCAGGGCGAGGCACCCTTCGGCGTCTTCACCGGCGACACGCTGTTCAATCTCGATGTCGGCCGCCCCGACCTGCTCGGCGACCAGCAGGAACGGCGCCACGCGGCGGCGCTGCACGAGAGCCTGTTCGGCCGCCTGCTGCCGCTCGGCGACGGTACCGAGGTCTGGCCGGGCCACGGCGCCGGCTCGGCCTGTGGCAAGCAGTTCGGCGACCGGCTGCGCAGCTTGATCGGCAACGAGCGGCGCGTCAATCCGGCGCTGAAGCCGCGCGGGCGGGAGGAATTCGTGGACTGGCTCCTGGACGGCATGCCGGAGCCGCCCCGGTGCGGGGCGGCGAGGTGCCCGTGCCGCCGCCGCTGCCGCCGGCCGAGCTGGAACGGCGGACGCGGGAGAGCGCCGTGCTGGTGGACACGCGCTCCATGTTCGCCTTCGGTGGCGGCCATATCGCCGGCGCGCTGAACATTGGGCTGGGTGAGGAATTCCCGACCTGGCTCGGCTGGATGGTGGAGCACGGCACGCCGATCCTGCTGGTCGCCGAGGGGCCGGCGCAGGCGCGCGAGGCCGCGGCGCACGCCTTCCGCCTTGGCTACGACGAACTGCCCGGCTATCTCGGCGGCGGCATGGCGGCCTGGGTGGCCTCCGGCCGCCCGATCGCGCATCTCGCGCAATGGAGCGTGCGGGATCTGGAGGCACGTCGTGCCGATCCGGCGCTGCAAATCCTCGATGTGCGCCGGCCCGACGAGTTCGGCGCGGGCTGCGTGCCGGGCGCACGCAACCTCTACGTGCCGCACTTGGCGGAGCGGCTGGGTGAGCTGGACCGGGAGCGGCCGGTCGCGACCTACTGCGGTAGCGGCTACCGCAGTAGGTCGCCGCCTCGATGCTGGCGGCGGCCGGTTTCCGGCAGGTGGCGAACATCCCGGGCTCCTGGAGGGCCTGGCGCAGCGCCGGCCTGCCGGTGGAGGGCTGAGGTCATGTCGCCCGTGCCGCGTCGCCTCCGCGGTACCCTTGCTCGGCGCCGCGGCGCTCGGCGGCTGCGGTGCGGGCGCCGCGCCAAGGAGCCACGAGAGGGCAGCGCCTCCTGCTCCTGCCGGCATCCCCGCTCCCTGGCGGGCGGAGCCGCAGCCGGGCCGTGCCTTCGCCGTGCCGGAGCTCGACATCGCCCTCGGCCTGCTCGGCGATGTCGCGGACCCGCAGCTCGTCGTGTTCTACGGCGGCAAGCAGTTCATGGCCGTGCCGGACCTGCTGCGCGCCTTCCGCGCGGCGCATCCTTGCTACGAGCGCATCTTCGTCGAGACGCTCCCTCCCGGGGTGCTCGGCGACCAGATCGAGCAGAGCGCGCTCGTGGTCGGGAATCTGCGCATCGCGCACCGCGCGGATGTCTTCGTGGCAGGGCGGAGCCGCATCGAGCGGATGCAGCGCGAGGCGGCCGGCCGCCGCTTCGCCGCGACGCGGGCGATCAACCGTAACCGCCTGACGCTGATGGTGCGCGAGGACAATCCCGCCGGGTTGCGCGCGATCGAGGATCTGGGGCAGCCACACCTCCGCGTCGCCATGCCGAACCCGGCTTGGGAGGGCATTGGGCGGCAGGTCGAGGAGGTTCTCCGGCAAGCCGGCGGCGGCGCGCTGCACCGGCGCGTCATGCGCGAGAAGGCCGCAGATGGCAGCACCGTGCTGACGGACATCCACCACCGCCAGACGCCGATGCGCCTGCTCCGCGGTCAGTCCGATGTCGGCCCGGTCTGGGAGACGGAGGTGTTGCACCAGCGCCGCCTTGGCCAGCCGATCACAGGCGTGGAGATCCCGGAGCCGCTCAACCGCACCGGCACGACCCTCGCCGCCGCCTTAGTTGTCCGGTTGTGAGACCTCCTTGGCGTCTGCGGGAGCGGAGGCTGGGTGATGTCTGTGGCGGCATGGTCTGGATCGCTGTTGGCGTGGGAGCAGGAGCTTGCGGCGCTAAAGGATCGGCTTGGGCTCGCCGTGCGGCGACGGGAGTTGCGAGAGTCGATCGGGCACTATGTCGACGGACTGCTGTCCGGGCTCGAACGCAAAACGGGCTGGCTGCTGGCCGAGCGCGCGGGCGAGGCCCGGCCGCACCGGCTGCAGGCGGTGCTGGGACGGGGGCGCTGGGACGCGGAGGCGGCGCGTGACCTGGTGCGCGCCTACGCCGTCGAGGCGCTGGCCGACCGCGACGCGGTGCTGGTGGTGGACGAGACCGGTTTCATCAAGAAGGGCGAGCACTCCGCTGGCGTGGCGCGGCAATACTCCGGCACGGCAGGGCGGATCGAGAACAGCCAGATCGGCGTGTTCCTGGCCTATGCCAGCCGCTACGGCCAGGCACTGATCGACCGGCGGCTCTTCCTGCCGGAGGCCTGGGCGGCGGATCGGGCCCGGCGCGCCAAGGCGGGCGTGCCCGAGGAGGTGACGTTCGCCACCAAGCCCGCGATCGCGCGTGACATGATCGCCACGGCGCTCGATGCCGGGCTGCCCTGTGCCTTCGTGCTGGCCGACGCGCTGTACGGATCGGACAAGCGGCTGCGGGTCATGTTGGAGGGGCGCGAGCAGCCCTACGTGCTCGCCGTGCGCAGCAATGAGCGGCTGATGACCACCGAGGGCAGCTGCGCGACCCGCGATGCCGCCGAGATCGCCGCCGCACTGCCCCCTCCGCTTGGCATCGTCACGCAACGGGCGAGGGAGCCAGGGGACCGCGGCTCTACGACTGAGCTCGGGTCCGCCTGCTGCGCCTGCAGCAGCCGCCCTGGGACCACTGGCTGCTGGTGCGGCGCAGCCTGCGCGATGCCTCCGACCAAGCCTACTACGTCGTCTTCGCGCCGATGGAGACCACGCTCGCCGAACTGGCCGGCGTGGCCGGGCTGCGCTGGACCATCGAAACCTGCTTCGGCACCGCCAAGGAGGAACTCGGTCTCGACCATTGCGAGGCACGCTCCTGGGATGGCTGGCACCGCCACATGACGCTGTGCATGGCAGCGCTGGCCTTCCTCGCGCGGCTCCGCGCCGAACTGGTCCGCAGCGCAGCCAGCAAACCGAACGAAACGAGGCCAGGCGCCGTCGCCGTGGCCGCCTAAAACCAGGACCAGGGCGCAGATCGCCGGAACACCTGCCGCCGCTCTCCACCCCGGAGATCAGGCACCTGCTTGCCCGCCTCGTGCTCGCCGTCGCCCCCATGCGCGAACTGCTGCTCGAGTGGTCCCTCTGGCGGCGGCAGCATCAGGCCGCCGCACGCGCGGCCCACCTCAGATCACGCCGTAAACAGCAACTGTAGTACTAAAGTGTCTGGTCGCAGAACATTGTTGGGATCCGGTGGGGCTGGCCATCGTAGACTACGCCTGCCGTTTCGAGCGCCTGAAGGGCGCCGTGCCGGGAGGCAGGTGAGCCATGCACCAGATCCACCCCAATGCCCGTACCACCCCCGCCGTCCGGGCCGAGATCGCCCGCTCTTCCGAGCCCTCGGGTGTCCTGGCCCGGCGCTTTGGGGTGAGCAGCGAGACCATCCGCAAGTGGCGCCAACGCGGACCGCAAGACTGCCTCGACCACTCGGCCCGGCCCCATAAGCTGCCCTGGAAGGCCACCGAGGAGGAGCGCGCCATCGTCTGCGCCCTGCGCCGGGCCACCAACTTCGCCCTCGATGACCTCACCTTCGTGGTGACCCACTTCCTGCCGCATCTGAACCGCGACAGCATCTGGCGCATCCTCAAGGCCGAGGGGCTGAGCCGAAGGCCACCATCTCCTCCCACCAGGCCGAGGCGAGGCCAGGGCACCTTCCGGGACTATGATCTCGGCTTCGTCCACATCGACATCAAGCACCTGCCCAAGCTGCAAACCGCCAATGGCGAGCGCCGCAAGCGCTACCTCTATGTCGCCATCGACCGCAGGTCCCGCTCCGTCCACCTGGCCGTCAAGGATGATGAGACCGAGCGCAGCGCCATCGCCTTCCCGCGCGAGGCGGCCAAGGCTTTCCCCTTCCGCCTCACCCACGTGCTGACCGACAACGGCAACTGCTTCACACCAGCCTTCGCCCGCGTCTGCGCCGAACTCGGCGCCGAGTACCGCCACACGCGGCCCTACTCGCCGCAGACAAATGGCATGGTAGAGAGGTTCAACGGGCGGGTCGGCAGCGAGGTGCTCGGCATCACCATCTGGTCCCATGCCCAACTGGAGCAGCTGCTGCGAGGCTTCAACGCCGCCTACAATGCCCGTCGTCAGCGCGTCCTCGACGGCAAGACACCCGATCAGGTCGTCAAGGAACGCCTCCGGGCGCGACGAAAGCTCGCCCGACCCAAACCCGAAACACCTGAAGGTCGCGCCGGCCCAGAGGACATCGCCCGCGCACGCCTCATTGCTGAAGCTGCCAAGGAGGTCTCACAACCGGACACCCTTGTGGTGGGCGGGCCTCGTCGCGCCGCGCTGGGGAGCGAGGAGCGGCCGGAATTGTCCGAGGGGAAGCGGCAAGACGAATGCTGGCCGGTCAGGGCGGCGCGCGCGGGTTGACCCTCTCCAGCCAGAGCGCGGTGGCCCAGCAGACTGCCGCCCAGGCGGCGCCCAGCGTCCAGCCCGCCAGGACGTCGGTCGGCCAGTGGACGCCGAGATAGACGCGGCTGAGGCCCACGATCAGCGCGAGCAGCGTGGCGACGGATGAGACGTAGACCTTGAGGCGCCGGTCCGGCTGCACGCGGGCGAGCAGCGCCCCGACGGTCAGAAACACGGCCGCCGACAGGGTGGCGTGCCCGCTCGGAAAGCTCGCCGTGAAGACCCGCATGGCATGCGGCACCAGGTCCGGCCGTGGCCGTCCGTACCCGTCCTTCAGCCCAGATTCGAGCGCCAGGGCACCGAGCGCGCTCGCGGAGAGGGTCAGTGCCTCCGCCCGCTTCCGGGCCAGCGCCAGGTACAACACCACCGTGACGACCAGGAAGGTCAGGACGCTGGTGCCGCCGAGCGCGGTGAAGTCGCGCCCCACCACCTCCAGCCAGGGCGGCCCGTTCGGGTTGGCGGCGTCACCCGGCGCGCGCAGGGCGAGGAGCAGCCTGAGGTCGAAGACCCGCGTGTCGCCCTCGGTCATCTCGCCCGCCAGCGCGAGGAAAAGCCAGACCGCACCCGCCGCGCCGCCAAGCAGTCCGATCGGCAGGTACTCCCGGCTGAGAAGCGGCTTCGGACGGCGATGCCTGGCATCCTCATCCCCGGCTCTCCGGCTGCCTGGTCGCGGCCTGGGCCGGGCCCCCGCGCGACGGGGAAGGAAAGCGCAGCGTGGCGCGGAGGCCGCGTCCCTCCCGCCCGGACGTGCCCAGCTCCAGCGCAGCGTCGTGCAGCTTCGCCACCGCCGCGACCAGCGCGAGGCCCAGGCCGCTGCCGCCGTCCGAGCGGCTCGGGTCCAGGCGGTGGAAGGGCCGTAGCACCTGTCCACGCGCTTCGGAGGGAATGCCCGGCCCGTCGTCCTCGACGACAAGCTCCGGTCCGGCAGGCGGCGCGGAGCCGGGCACCCGGACCCGGATGACGGTCCCCGGCGGCGTATGGCGCAGCGCGTTCTCCAGCAGGTTGGCCAGTGCCTGCATCAGCAGCTCGCGGTCGCCGCGCACTGTCACGCCCGGTGCGATGGCGGTGGTCAGGGTGCGTCCGCCATCCTCGGCCGAGGGGCCGTAGGCCTCCGCCAGATCGTTGGCGATGGCGGAGAGGTCGACCGGCGCGAAGGCGGCGCGGCGCGCTCCGGCCTCGACCTGCGCGATGCGCAGCAGCGCCGCGAAGCTGCGCAGGATCGCATCCGTCTCGGCGAGCGCCGCGTCCATGGCGATCTGGTACGCCTCGGGCGTCGCGGCCCCGTCGCGCGCCGTTTCCAGGCCCTGGCGCAGCCGCGCCAGCGGCGTACGGAGGTCGTGCGCGATCGCCGCGCTGGTGTGCCGCAACTCGTCCACGAGGTCGCGGATGCGGTCGAGCATCGCGTTGATGGCGCCGCCCAGGCGGTCCATCTCGTCGGCCGGGCCGGTGGCGCGGACGGGCACCCGGCGCTCCAGCTCGCCATGCGCGATCGCCTCGGCGGTCACGGCAATCGCATCCACCCGGCGCAGGAAGCCATGCGCGACCAGCACGCCGCCGCCGAGGCCGAGCAGCAGCATGACGCCGCCCGCCCAGAAGAAGGCGCCTTCGATCAGGTCGGCGGTCTCGTCGAGACTTGTCGCGTCGCGCGCCACCGCCAGCAGGCCGCCGCCCGACAGCGACACGGCCCGGCCCAGGATGGCGATCTCGTCCTCGTCCTCGCCCTTGATCTCGAACCAGCCGCCGGCGGCGCGAGGTGGCAAGGCGGGCAGGTCGCCCGCCAGGCGCCGCCCCGCGGCGTCCTCGACCGCGAAGCGCAGGCCCGAACGCAGCCTCTCGGCGCCTTCCTGGCCTGTCAGGATTCGCGCGAGGTCTTCGGCGGTGGTGGTGCCATGGTTCTCGCCGCCCGGCAGCAGGTTGGCGATGTCGGCGGCCACGGCGTCGCTGATCTGCTGCCGCAGCGCTCCCACCGTCGCCCAGTGAACCAGGCCGAACAGGATCGCCGAGGAGAGGACGAACACGGCCGCGTAGAGCAGGGCGAGCCGGACGCCCGACGAGTTGCGCAGCCGCGCGAGGCCAACCACGGCCTGCCGCCAGGATCTCCACGCGCCGCGGCCGGAATGGTCGGTGCGCATCCCTCAGGGCTGCTGGGGCCGCAGGTGGCGCCAGAGGAACCAGCCGAGGCCGAGCGCGAGGGCGGCAAGGATGGCGGCATCGAAGCGGTGCATGACGGCGCGCAGCCGCGGGTCGGCGTTCCACCGCTCGCCGAGCCGGTAGCCGACATAGGCGAGTGCGTAGCACCAGGGCCAGGAGCCCAGGAAGGTGTAGAGCTGGAAGGGAAGCTGGCGCATCCGGGTGATCCCGGCGGGCAGCGCGATGAAGGTGCGGATCACCGGCAGCAGCCGGGCGACGAAGACCGCCGGGGCACCGAACCGCTGGAAGAAGCGGTCGGCGCGTTCCAGCGCCTCCGGCCTGAGCAGGACGAAGCGGCCCCAGCGCTCGACCAGCCTGCGGCCGCCGCGGGCGCCGAGTGCGTAGGCCGCCGAGGAGCCGAGGCTGCACCCGACCGCCCCCGCCGTCGCCGCCAGGGCGAGGCTGAAGCGGCCCGTCGAGGCGAGATAGCCCGCGAAGGGCATGATGACCTCGGACGGCAGCGGGATGCAGGCGGATTCGGCGGCCATGAGCGCGGCGACGCCGCCATAGCCGGTGGCCGAGATGAAGGCGACGATCCAGGTCGCCATCGAGCTCAGAATGCTGTCCAGCAGGATCGTTCTCCTTGGCCGCGGGTGCGGTTCCATACCTGGCGGCGATGCCCCTGGTGGCTCAGGGGGTTTGTTCGGCTTCGACGCCGCCGCTTTCCACCAGGCGGGACAGCAGCAGGATGCAGGCCAGCATGAAGGCGCCAAGCACCGCTGAAGTCGTGGCCCGGCTCAGCGCCATCCCGCCATCCGCAACCGGCTTGCCGAGGAAGCTGCCGAGCGGGCGGGCCAGGATGAAGGCCGCCCAGAACAGCAGCGTGCGGGACACGTCCGTCTGGAAGTAGGCCGCGGCGACCACCGCCAGGCCCGCGCCGAAGACCAGGGCGCCGCCGCCGTAGCCGAGGCTCGTGTCCGCGAGGAAGTCGCCCAGCGCCGTTCCCAGCCTTTGCGAGAACATGATGGCCGCCCATTACGGTGTCGACTCAATCAGGTGATCCAGAAACAGACGCTTGCGACGAGGGCGATGGCGGAGAGGAAGTTTCTGGCGAGGCGGTCGTAGCGGGTAGCGATGCGGCGCCAGTCCTTCATCCGGCAAAACATCCGCTCGATGACATTGCGGCCCCGATAGGCTTTGCGGTTCAGCGGATAGGGGTGGCGGCGCGCGCCGCTGGAAGGGATGACGACCTCGGTTCCCTGGGCTTCCAGGCGCTGGCGCAGATGGCCGGCGTCATAGGCCTTGTCGGCCAGCAGGCGGCGAGGTGGTGCGATGTCATCCAGCAGCGTGGCGGCCACGCTGATGTCGGCGACGTTGCCGGGCGTCAGGATGAAAGCGAGCGGTTTGCCTTCAGCATTGGCCACCGCGTGGATCTTGCTGGTCCGCCCGCCACGTGAGCGGCCGATCGCCTGCGCGGCTTCGCCCCCTTTTTCGCCCCCGAAGCGGAGCGATGGGCTTTCACATGGGTGCTGTCGATGGAGATCTCATCCGGGATGTTCCCGGCGGCCGCCAGGCGCTCGAAGAGCCGCTTCCAGATGCCCTGGGCACTCCAGCGATTGTAGCGGTTGTAGATGGTGGTGGGTGGGCCGTACTCGGGCGGGCAGTCGCTCCAGCGGCAACCCGAACGCAACACGTGAAGGATGCCGCTGATGACCCGCCGGTCATCCACCCGATGCGCGCCCGCTCGACCCTTTGGCAGATGCGGCTCGAGCACCGCCCAGGCCTCATCGCTCAGCCATTCCGATCCGCTCATGCTACCTCCCGCGAAGCATGCAGCGAATCAGAACATGACATGAAAATCAATTACCTGATTAGGTTGTCAACCTAGAACACCTCTGCCTTGCGCGACCGGATCCCTTCCACCGAGACCGAGCCGAGCGAGCAGTGCCAGAGGCCGAGCGTCGCCATCAGCGGCGCGAAGAGGAGCAGCGACCCGCCGGTGTGGCCGATGCCGAGGGAGCGGTCGGCGAAGTCGGCCAGGACGGTCCCGGCCGTCGTGGTGGCGATGCTCGCATTCCAGGAGACCAGCGGATGGAACCGCTGCGCGCTGGCCTGGGCAGTGACGGCGACGGCCACGGCGAAGATGGCGGTGCCCGCCAGGTAGCCGAGGCCCAGGGACATGGTCACCGCGTCGCCGCCGGTCTCGCCGAGCGTGCTGGCGGCGATCTTGATGAGCCGGAATCCGGGGGTGACCTCGGGGACCTTGCTCAGGCCGCTCCCGGTGCTGCCTCTCATGCGCATCCTTTCGCGCCGTCGGCGCGGGCGGGGGCCGGGTTGGCCAGCCTATCCGCCCGGCCGCACCCTGGCCGCCGCCGCCTTGGAGGGTCCTTCCCAAGAGATTGGGATTTCCCAATGTGGCAAGGGGCGGGCCGCCCCGGCGGCCGTGCCCGCCACGCGTCAGGTCGGGAGGGGGGGCTCGGCCTGCTCGGGCGCGCGGAGGCAGTAGCCCGCGCCCCGCACCGTGTGGATCAGCTCCGCGCCGAAGCCGCGGTCGACCTTGCCGCGCAGCCGGCTGACATGCGTCTCGACGATGTTCGTCTGCGGGTCGAAGTGGAAATCCCACACCTTCTCCAGCAGCATGCTGCGCGTCACCACCTGGCCCGCGTGCCGCATGAGGCACTCCAGCAGGCGGAACTCGCGCGGCTGGAGCTCCACACGCTGCCCGGCACGGCGGACGGTGCGCCTGAGCAGGTCCATCTCGAGGTCGGCCACCCGCAGGCGCGTCGGCTCGGCGCCGAGCGGGGGACGGCGGGCGAGGGCGTTGAGGCGGGCGAGCAGCTCGGCCAGGGCGAAGGGCTTCACCAGGTAGTCGTCGGCGCCCGCGTTGAGGCCGTCGACCCGGTCGTCGATCCCGCCCATCGTGGTCAGCAGCAGGATTGGCGCGCGGACCCCAGCGGCGCGGACGGTGCGGACGATCCCCGCGCCGTCCAGCCCGGGCAGCATCCGGTCGATCACCATGAGGTCGTAGGGCTCCGCGGCGGCGAGGAACAGCCCGTCGCGGCCGTTCGCGGCGGCGTCGACGACGTATCCCGCCTCGGTCAGCCCCTTGGCCAGGTAGTCGCGTGTCGACGCGTCGTCCTCCACCACCAGGATCTTCATCGGATGCTCCCCTGCCTGGCGCGCGCCCGCGCCAGGAACATATAGCCCAGCCGCCCCTCGCCCGAGAGCTCATGGATGAGGGCCACGCCGACATGGCCGCCGAGATAGGCCCAGAGCACGGTCACCAGCGCGGAGTGCAGCGCCAGCAGGGCTTCAAGGCCGCCGAACCAGCCGAGCGCGCCCGTCAGCGCCACCGCCGCCACGACGAGCAGACCCAGCCCATGCACCGCCGGGGCCAGGGCCGCGCCGGTGTCGGCCGCCTGCGGCAGGCGTGCGGCGCGGAGCTTCCGGGCCGCCCGGAGCGCGTCTGCCCGGAGCGCGGCGCGGCGGCCCGCCGAGAACCACGGGAAGAGCGCACCCGGCGACACTGCCCGGCGCCCGGGTCGGACCAGGGCGGCCCACCAGAGCAGCGCGACGGCGCCGACGGCGCCCAGGCCAACGAGCCTGTGCGCCAGGAACCAGACGTCACCGCCACCGCCGCCTTCCATTGGCGACGACATGATCGATCCGGTCGTGAGTTGCGCGGCCACGAGGGCTGCGACCGCCAGATGCGCCAGGCGGGTGCCGGTCGCGGGCTCATGCGCCGCCGGGGCGGAGTGATCGGTCTCAGGCACCGTCGTCTCCCTCGGCCGTGGTGAGGCGCAGCACCAGGAGGCCGCCGAGGGCGAGGGGGAGCCTGAGCGCGACCGGCAGCACACCGCTCAGCACCGGCCGCGCTGCGCGGCACACACGCAAGCTCTCGACGTCGAGCAGGAGGGGCGCGGCCCTGCCGGAGCCGCTGCGCGGCCTCCCGGTGCCGCCTGAGGAACGAAGCCGTGGGTCCGAAGCGGTTGCCGGAGGTGCTTGCGCCACGTTGTCTCGCGTGGCCGCCGCGATGGCTGGCGCCATGCCTTGCATCATGGTCGAACTCCTTCCTGCCCGCGATTCTCCGGGGACCCGATCGCGCGAACGAAGACTGCCGCTGTCGCGAAGACAGCGCGTTGGATGCGACTATACGCTTTGCCAATGTGGCCCCGCCTTCCAGCCGGCGGCCGAATCCAGGCAGGAGGGCGAGACCCTTCCGGGAGTTCCTGGAGGCCCTCAGTTCAGCGCGCCGCCGCGCGGGGTGCCGAACCGGCTTCGCTGGCGCCGCGGCTGAGGTGGAGGACCAGGCCGCCGATCACCAGGAGGAACAGGAGACTGGTCGGGACCGTTCCGGAGCCCATGCCTCCCTCGGCCACCGGTTGCGACAGGCGATCGCCGAGCGACGCGCCGAGCGGCCACGTCATCGGGTTCGTCCTTCTCCGGCCAACCGAGCTTATCCAACCGTCGGATTTCCGGGGACCACCTCACCGGCCCACCTGGGCGCCGTCGGGACAGGGCATGCCCGGGCGATGCGGCGGCTGTTCCGCGTCAGGTGTCGAAGGCGTCGGAGCACTCTGCACGACCGTGGCATCCGGATGGCGGGCGTCGTGATCGGCTCCAGACGGGGCCTGGGCCGTTGCGGGCGCCGGCACCGCCGTTCCAACGGCGAGCGCGACGGCGGCCATGCCGCCGCTGGCAGCCCGGATAAGCCTCTGGGCGTCCTCCTTGTTCTCCCCGCCGGTGCGGCGGGTGGAAATTTCCCCCGCGGTTCGGAGCTGCCCCCTTTGGGACCTCAGCGCCTTGATCTGCCTCAGAAGCCGACGCGAGGAGTGGCCGCTCCCGCACCCGGTGGAGCATCGAGAGCGGCCGCACCTGGCTCAGACGAAATCGCTGTAGGCCAGCTCGGTCATCATGCCGGTCGCCATATGGTAAAGGTTGTGGCAATGGAACAGCCAGCGACCCGGATTGTCGGCGTCGAAGGCGACCCGCACCGAGCCGTGGACCGGCACGAGCACCGTGTCGCGCATCGCTCCGGCGATGGGCGTGCCGTTCAGGGCGAGAACCTGGAAGTGGTGCCCATGCAGGTGCATCGGATGGGCCATCTGGCTCCGGTTCACCATTTCCACTTCCACGCGCCAGCCCTGCGAGACCACCAGCGGCTGGCCATGTGCCCAGGTCCGCCCGTCGATGCCCCACCGGTAGGGCTGCATCATCCCGGTCAGGGCAATCCGGTGCACGATGTCGGCGCGGCGCGGCGCCAGCGGCTGCATGGCCTGGAGGCGCCGCTCCAGGGAGAGGTCCACCGCACCCACGGCCTGCCCGGCCGCCTCTGCGACCTTTTCGACGCGGGCACCCGGCGTGGCCAGGATGATGCCCGTCCGCTGCCGGTCGCCCTCGCGTTGGGCGAGAACGGGAAAGGCGCCGCCGCTGGATGGCATCTGGAGGACGACATCGACGCGCTGCCCCTGCGCTATGGGGAACTGCCTGGCGGCGAGCGGCCGGACTGGGTTGCCATCCACCGCCACAATGGTGCCCTCAAGCGCGCCCAGGTCGAGCCAGAAGGCGGTCGAGGTCGCCCCGTTGATCAGCCGAAGGCGGACACGCCCCTTCCGCTCCGTTCTCACCACCACGGGATCGGCGAGCGTCCGGTCGTTGGCCAGGTAGGCGTCGTAGTCGATGTCGTTGAGGTCCATGACCATGCCGGTCCTGGCCGTGCTGCGGCCGCCGGGCATCGCAGCCATGGGCGCCTGCGCATGGCCGCCCATGCTCATCCCGGACATCGCGTGGCCGCCTGTCGGCATGCCCTCCATATGGCCGGAGCCCATCGGCAGGCCGGATGTCGCGCCACCCGGCATTGCCTGGGCGGCTCGCGCAGCGTCGGCGGCCCCGGTCAGCCCGGCCAGGATCTCGCGAGGGTCGCGGAAGGTGAAATCATGCAGGAGCACCACGACCTCCTGAAGGTCGGCCCGTGCGTCCTCTGCCGTCCGCACGACAAGCGGAGCCGCCATGAGAATCTGCTCCTGCAGGCCGTGGTGGGAGTGCATCCAGTGTGTGCCGGGACGCGCGGCATAGTCGTAGGCTTGGCGGCTGCCCGGCGGGATCAGGGCTTCAAGCCCGGTATCCGCCACGCCGTCCTGACGCACGGGGGGCGTTTGGCCGTGCCAGTGCACGATCGTCTCTTCGCTGGTCTGGTTGGCCAGTTCCACGAGGAAGCGTTGACCGGAGGCAAGCGAGATGCCTGGGCTTCCGTCCGGTTGGCGCAGGCCGAAGACGGTGGCCGCCTTGCCGTTGATGTCCAGTGTCCGACGCTCGGCGGCAAGCCGGATCGGTGCTGCTGGCTGGGCGCGAACGCGCGCGCCGCCCCCGAGGGCGAAAGTGGATGCGGCCGAAGCCGTGGCAAGCAGGCCGCGTCGTGTGAGCTTGATGGTCATGGGGCGTTCCGTTCGTCTGAGGTGATTCGCGTGTCGCGGTCTCAGACCGGAAGCCTGGGCGGAGGAACGGAAGGCGCGATCGGCAACCCGGCGCGCAAGGGCTGGGGAGCCGGATGGACTGCTGCGGCGGTCGCTGCGGGCAGGGAGATTGTCCCTCCCACGGGACTGACCCACTGGCTCAGGCAGGGGCCGCAAGCGGCGCAAGCGGCCGGCATGCGGCGAGGCGCCTGGTGGCCTGAGTCAGGCTGAAGCGCCGACTGCGATCCAGCTTGGTGCCACATCGCCGGGCACGGCGACCGTTCAGCGCTGGCCGCCGCCAGAGCAGCCGGGAACCACACGAGCAGCGCCGCCGTCAGCAGGATGCGCGCCAAGTGCACGACTCTGGTCACCCTCCACTCCTCTCGACGGCCTGCATCGGTTTGGCAGGCGTCCGGCGCCCAACCACTCCGGCAATGCGAAGAGGCATCTGGAGGGCGCGTGGGCCATGGTCAACAGGCCTTTCGGGTGAAGGCGTCCTTGCCGAGATCCATCGACTGGAGGGATGCGCGGTGCCGCTGCCAGGCCTCCCACCCGACGGCGCGGGACACCTGGTTTTCACCACTGATGACGCACGCAATTTGGTTCCCCTCCAGGACAGCAAAGGCCAGGGACGGGCAGGGAAGACCACGCTCTCGGAAATGATTTGTCGCAATGTGACAAGGAACCGCTGCCTTGCCGCGCATGTTGGGGAGATGCGGGCTTGTCTGTCGCGGCCTTTGCGTTGCACGGCCGGTCCTCTGCTGCTTCTCAGAGCTCGAAAGGCATCCCATGCGCGCGCAAGAGATGATCCGTACGCACCCGCAGGTGAAGGGCAACATCAACGATGCGCTGATCCGGTGTATCGAGGAATGCTATGCCTGCGCGCAGACGTGCACCGCCTGCGCCGAGGCCTGCCGCAGCTGCGAGAAGGCCTGCCAGGAGGCTGCGGCCAGCGTCACCCCCTAGGTTTTGTGGGCACTTACCTGAGCCAGAGGACGGTGGCGGCGAGGGTGACCATGGCAAGGTAGTTACGGGCGGTCTTCTCGTAACGGGTGGCGACACGCCGGAACTGCTTGAGCTTGGAGAAGCAGCACTCGATGAGGTGGCGCTCCTTGTAGAGCGTCTTGTTCAGCGGGTGCTTGAAGGTGCGCGACGGGTTGTTCGGGATGACGGCGATGGCGCCCGCCGTGGCGATAGCTTGGCGGAAGTGGTCGGCGTCATAGGCGGCGTCGGCCATGACGGCTTCGGGGCGGTCGTCGCCGAGCAGGGCGGCGGCCTGCGGCGCGTCGCCGCGATGCCCGGCCGTGAGCATGATCCGGGCGGGGCAGCCGAGCCCGCGGACGGCCAGGTGGATCTTCGTGCTCAGGCCGCCGCGGGAACGCCCAATGGCCTGATCGCCAGACCCTTTTTTGCCCCCGCCGCGTGCTGGTGGGCGCGAACGATGGTGCTGTCGATGATCAGGTACTCGAAGTCCGGATCATCAGCCATGGCCGCGAAGATGCGCTGCCAGACGCCTTTGGCGCTCCAGCGGCTGAAGCGGCGGAAGGCGCTGTTCCAGGCCCCGAACGCCTCCGGCAGGTCGCGCCAGGGAGAGCCGGTCCGCACGATCCACAGCACCGCCTCGACGAACATCCGGTTGTCACGCCCAGACGTGCCGCAGCTCCGCTCGTCGCCGATGATGTGCTCCGAGATCCGGCACCACTGCGTGTCACTCAGGATCAGCCGGTCCGCCACGCCCATCCGCGCCTCCAAAAGGCAGCCTTGAATCACACCGGAACGGCCGCGGGAAGCCCGAGAGTCCACAAAACCTAAGGGTTGTTGCCGCGCCGGGGTGCCCGAGGCCACCGGCGCTGCCGCCTGCCTCAGCCGAAGGAATCCGACTGTGGCCAGTCGCCCCGACGACCTTCCGTCCAGCCGCATGCTGGCGGGGCGAGGCGCCGAACCTTGCAAAGCCTGTCAGCGGCAGGCTTGACCTTCCCATAATGGGAATCCCCACCTTCGTGGTACGATTGCAACGCGAAGGAGGCATCCATGCTGCGCTTCAAAATCCCGAACATGGCCTGCGGCGGCTGCGCCAAGGGCGTGACCGCCACCCTCCGCGAGGTGGACCCGAACGCCGTGGTTCAGGTCAGTCTTGAGCATCGCGAGGTCACTGTGGAGAGTAAAGCCGCCGGTGCCGACACCTTGGACCGCGCCCTCCGCGATGCGGGCTGGAAGAGCGAGCGCGTGGCGGCCTGACCTTCACGGGGGTCGAGCCTGCGCAGTACAGCAGGCCCGGCCTCCATTCGGTGCTGCCGTCCTCGGGCCAGCAAGCGGTCCTCAAGCCGGAAAGTGTCGAACTTCCCGGCTTGAGGCGGGGCGTTCACCCGCCGCCAGCGGCCCGGGCGGGGTCCGCCAAGGTCAGGGCGTAGTCCTGGCCCAACAGAACCTGGCCGGCGGGCAGCCGAACCGTGTCGGCGCCGATGCCCAGGAAACCGCCCCGGGAGACGAGGATCTCGCCGGTCTCGGCGGCGTAGCCTTTCAGAGTCCCGGCTTCCTCGCCCCTGGCGTTGAGGACCGTGCGACCCTCCGCCTCGGCCACCGCCTGCGCGTCGAGCCTGCGGGGCTCCGCCTCGCCGAGCGGCGCCTGGGCCAGTGCCCGGGAGGCGGACTGGAAGGTGTCCGCCGCCTTCTCGGGCTCGCCGTTCTGCAGCGCCGTGCGCCCTTCCTCGACGCCGCGGCGGGCGTCCCGGAAGGCCTTCCACCCTGGCTCGTCCAGCATCCAGGCGGTGTCGCCGAAGCGCGCCAGGCGGCGCGCCCGGTCCAGCGCGCGCGTCGCCTCGTGCCGGCGCCCTGCGCGCAGCCCCTCGGCGCTCTGCGACATGGCGGTGGCGAGAGCTTGCCGGGCGGCGTCGAACCGCGCGGCCGCTTCGCTCGCAGCCTCCGCGGCCGCGCCCGTTGCCTGCGCCATCGCGGCAGGGGTCAGCGGCAGGGCGGCGGCGATCCAGGCTGCGCCCAGCAAGGTACGCAGAGTGCGATGCGGCCTCATCACCGGGCTCCCTGCGGCGCCGCTTGGCCCTGCTGGGGCTTCCGGTCCTCGCCCTGGCTGTCCTGCATCTGCTTCAGCATGTGCTCCATCCCCTGTCCGTGCTTCCAGCCCATCGAGACCAGCCACCAGTTCATCGGGTAGGTGAAGACGAAGCCGACCATCAGGCCGAGTGCCCCGAAGGTCCAGAAGGCATAGGTGGTGGGCATCGGCTGCATGCCGACCACTGCCGGAGTGACGAGGCGCATGACCAGGCCCATGCCGACCATGACGGTGATCATGGAGAAGAACTCGGCACGGCCGCCCTTCCAGATCGCGGCCAGCCAGCCATTGCCGTGCAGGCGCATCGCCCAGGTCTGGAAGATGAACCAGCCGAAGGCGTAACCGACCGCGTACTCGAACCAGAACTCCTCCCAGAAGAAGAAGCCCATCAGGCGGGCGCCCACCATCGCCGTCATGATGCCGAGGCCGTCGCCCGCGACGCAATGCGTGGCCGAGGCCATCACCTTGCGCCAGCGTGGCTTCGAGAACTCGGTGAAGCGGCGCATCTTCTCCATGCGGCCCTGCACCCTGCCGATGCCCGGCGGCCGGGAGGTGATGAAGTAGAGCGCGATGCCGATGACCGAGAAGAAGAAGATGATGATGGGCCAGCAGGCCTTCAGTGGCGGGTTCAGGGCCGTGTTGGCGGTGAAGGAATCGTAAATCATCCAGGCGGCGCCCAGCGCGCCGACGGCGTACCAAGTAAGCGCAAACCAGGGCTCCGCCATGAAGGGAAGCGTGTTCGCGATGACGTCGAGGATGCTCATGCCTGGGTCCGGCGATCGCCGCCTCCGTTATCCTGTGATGGTGCCGGCCCGGCCGCCAGCGGCAGCTCCTCCAGCCCGACGGCCCGGAAAGCCTGTCCCTCATCCGCCTCCCTCCCTCCGGGCAGGCGTCCCGGGCGGGCTCGCCGCGCCCGGGGTGCCGCCATGCCGCCTAGCTGCCTTTGCTGCCGGGCGCGGCCAGGCTGGTCTGCGGGTAGTCGGACCACTGCTGCGCGCCCGAGGGCGTCGCCGACTTCACCTCGCCGCTGCGCTGCTTGCTCAGCTCGGCCTCCTTCGCCTGCACCTCCTCCGGGGTGTGGGTGGTGCCCTGCGGCTTGTGCTCGACCTCGCCCTTGGTCTGCACGACGTGCTGCTGCGGGTCCTCGACATAGGTCCAGTGCTCGCCCGGGCCCCAGGGACCCTGGCCCTGGTTCCAGGGACCGCGCGCGTCGGCGCCGTTGGACATGTTGAAGTAAGTGTGGGTGTGGCGTGGATCGCCTTGCAGAATGCCAGGCGGGAAGTTCGGCTGGATTGTCTCCAGCGCGGCCGAGAACATCTGGAAATGGGCGATTGTTGATTTTCGGTGAGACCTGACCCGGGAATGGTCAGAGTTTTCGCTGAGAAATGACCCGTGTCTGGAGTGAACCCCTGCGGCTGGACCACTTGGCGCTCCAGAACTGATACACTGGCTGGACCTTCCATCAGGAGAAGGTCATGCCGTCACGAGGCACCTACCGGCGCCATTCGCCGCAGT
>NZ_JASIRT010000036.1 GCF_030063475.1 Roseomonas sp. E05 | reverse complement strand
AAAACCCAGCACAACATCAGGATCAAAACACACCCGCCAGGCTCAACCCTTCCAGGTCAATACCAAACCAGGACAGTCTCCCTTCCAGAAAACCCGATGCAATTTTCAATCAGCGTTGCAACCAGAGTTTTTCCGTCGCCGGAAATCCGCTCTAGTTGCCACCGCCTTCTATCAGCGGGGCGTCGTATTTAGCGATCGATGAACCGCCTGTCAACACCCCACCGACTTTTTTGCGGCGCCTTTCGCTTCGGTTCGTCCTTTCGTCCGTCCCTCAGCGTCGGGAGCCGGCTTTTAGTCCCGGCCCCCTTCCCTGTCAAATGGCTTTCACGAAAAAATCCGTAGCCGATCCGACTTAGCTTTCGGCACTCAGCTCCAGCCCGTCCCCGCCAAGCGAGACCTTCACCTTGCTGCCGTCCGCCACGCGGCCTTCGAGCAGCATCTCGGCGAGCTTGTCCTGCAGGTTCCGCTGGATCACCCGCTTCAGGGGACGCGCCCCATAGACCGGGTCGTAGCCGGCTTCCGCCAGCCAATCCCGCGCGAACTGGTCGAGCTCGAGCGTGATCTTCCGCTCCTCCAGCAGCTTGCGCAGCCGACCAAGCTGGATCTCGACAATCGCGCCCATGTCCTTCCGAGCCAGACGGCGGAACAGGACGATCTCGTCGAGCCGGTTCAGGAATTCGGGCCGGAACCGGCCGCGCACCACATTCATCACCTGCCCGCGGACGAGATCCACATCCTCTCCATCGGGCTGAGCCGCCAGGATGTCGGAGCCGAGATTGCTGGTCAGCACGATCAGGGTGTTGCGGAAATCGACCGTCCGCCCCTGTCCGTCCGTCAGCCGCCCGTCGTCCAGCACCTGAAGCAGGACATTGAACACGTCCTCATGCGCCTTCTCGACCTCATCGAACAGGATCACCTGGTAGGGCCGCCGGCGCACCGCCTCGGTGAGCGTGCCGCCCTCCTCATAGCCGACATAGCCCGGAGGCGCGCCGATCAGCCGGGATACCGCGTGCTTCTCCATGTACTCGGACATGTCGACCCGCAGCAGCGCCTTCTCGTCGTCGAACAGGAAGGCGGCCAGGGTCTTGGTCAGCTCGGTCTTGCCGACGCCGGTCGGGCCAAGGAACAGGAAGCTGCCCATCGGCCGGTTCGGGTCCTGCAGGCCGGCACGGGCACGCCGCACCGCCTTCGAAACCGCCTCCAGCGCCTCCTCCTGCCCGACCACCCGGCCGCGGAGCGAGTCCTCCATGTGCAGCAGCTTGGCGCGCTCACCCTCCAGCATCTTCTCGACAGGAATGCCCGTCCAGCGGCTCACCACCGCGGCGATGCCTTCCTCCGTCACCGCCTCGTTGACCAGCCGGCCCTCATCCCCTGCCGCGGCGATCTTCTTCTCCAGCGCGGGGATCACGCTGTAGGTCAGCTCGCCGGCGCGGGCGTAGTCGCCCTTGCGCTGCGCCAGCTCCACTTCGGTGCGGGCACGGTCCAGCTCCTCCTTGGCCTTCTGCGCCTCGGTGAGCTTGCTCTTCTCCTCCTGCCAGGCCGCGGTCAGGGCATCCGACCGCTCCTCCAGCTCGGAGAGCTCGCGCTCCAGGCGCTCCAGCCGGTCACGGCTGGCGGGGTCGCCCTCCTTCTTCAGCGCCTCGCGCTCGATCTTGAGCATCATCAGGCGCCGGTCGACCTCGTCCAGCTCCTCGGGCTTGCTGTCCACCTGCATGCGCAGGCGGGAGGCGGCCTCGTCCACAAGGTCGATCGCCTTGTCCGGCAGGAAGCGGTCGGTGATGTAGCGGTTGGAGAGGGTCGCCGCCGCAACCAGGGCGCTGTCCGCGATCCGCACGCCATGGTGCAGCTCGTACTTCTCCTTCAGCCCGCGCAGGATGGAGACGGTGTCCTCCACCGAGGGCTCGCCGACAAAGACCGGCTGGAAACGCCGCGCCAGCGCCGCATCCTTCTCCACATGCTTGCGGTATTCGTCGAGCGTGGTGGCGCCGATGCAGTGCAGCTCGCCGCGCGCCAGCGCCGGCTTCAGGAGGTTGGAGGCGTCCATCGCCCCATCCGCCTTGCCCGCGCCGACCAGCGTGTGCATCTCGTCGATGAACAGGATGACCTCGCCGGCCGCCTGCTCGATCTCGGACAGCACGCCCTTCAACCGCTCCTCGAACTCGCCGCGGTACTTCGCGCCGGCCACCATGGCGCCCAGGTCCAACGCCAGGACCTTCTTGTTCTTCAGCGCCTCCGGCACGTCGCCATTGACGATGCGCAGCGACAGCCCCTCGACGATGGCGGTCTTGCCGACGCCAGGCTCGCCGATCAGCACCGGGTTGTTCTTGGTGCGCCGGGCCAGGACCTGAATGGCGCGGCGGATCTCCTCGTCGCGGCCGATCACCGGGTCGAGCTTGCCCTCGCGCGCCGCGGCGGTCAGGTCGCGGGCGTACTTCTTCAGCGCATCGAAGCTCTGCTCGGCATTGGCACTGTCCACCTTCCGCCCCTTGCGGATGGTGGCGACGGCGGCCTCCAGCTTCTTGGCGGTCGCGCCGGCGGCGACCAGCGCCCGGCCGGACGGCGTGTCGCTGGCGGCCAGCGCGGTCAGCAGCCGGTCCTGCGCCACGTAGCTGTCGCCGGCCTTGGTGGCCTGCTGCTGGGCAGCGTCCAGGAGCCGCACGATGTCGGGCATGAACTGCGGCTGGCCGGCACCGCCACCCTGCACCCGCGGCAGCTTGGCCAACTCGGCCTCGACGGCCGTCAGGACCGGCTTCGGATCGGCGCCGGCGGCGCGGATCAGCCCCGCGGCCGCGCCCTGCTCGTCGTCGAGCAGCGCCTTCATCAGGTGCTCGGCGGTGACGCGCTGGTGGTACTCGCGGATGGCGATGGTCTGCGCTGCCTGCAGAAAGCCGCGGGCGCGTTCGGTGAACTTCTCGATGTCCATACTGGTCCCTCCGGTGAGGCAACCGGAGCCTGGCGCCCCTGGAAGGCGACGCCCGCTCCGCTCATGCGAGGGATGTGGTAAGGAGGCAAATGACCCTTCAAGGGGCAGCAGCAAAAAACGGGAGCTGAACCGATGCGCGTCGAGCACCTCTACCGCTACCCGGTGAAGGGCCTATCGGCGGAGGCGCTGGAGACGGCCGCACTGCGTGCCGGCGAGTGCTTTCCGGACGACCGGCGCTTCGCCCTGGTCCAGGGCGACGCCCCTTTTGACGAGTCGGCCCCCCGCTTCCTGCCCAAGCAGAACTTCGCCTGCCTGATGGCCAATGCGCGGCTCGCCCTGGTCGCCTCCGCATACGAGTCCCGCAGCGGCCGCCTCTCCCTGCGGGTGCCGGGCAGCGAGCCGCTGGTGGCGGATACCCGCACCGAGGCCGGACGCGCACGCATCGCCGAGGTGCTGACGGCCTATCTGGGCGAGGAGGCGCGCGGCACGCCCCGCTTCCTTGAGGCGCCAGGCCATGCCTTCACGGACCAGAAGAAGAAGGGCGTTTCGCTGATCAACCTCGCCAGCCTGGAGGCGCTGGAGAAGGCGATCGGCCGCCGGCTCGAACCCCTTCGCTTCCGCGCCAATGTCTATTTCACCGGCCTGCCGGCCTGGGCGGAGCTCAACTGGATCGGGCAGGAGGTGATGCTGGGCGGCGCGCGCCTCGCGGTGTTCAAGCGCACCGTGCGCTGCCCCGCCACCCAGGTGAATCTGCAGACCGGCGAGCGGGATGCCGACGTGCCGCGCCTGCTGCGCGAGCATTTCGGCCATGCCGATCTCGGTGTGCACGCCACCGTGGAGGAAGGCGGCCAGGTTGCCCTGGGGGATGCGCTCGAGGCGCTGGAGCCAGCCTGAGCCGGCTTGGCCGGGGCGGGCACCAAGGCCCGGCCCCGCCATGCGGGAAGTTACTGCACCGTCTCGCGCTGGTCGGACGAGTCGGCATTCTCGCCGTCGAAGGACGACTGCGCATGGCCGTTCAGCTCGCCGTTCTCGGCCTGCTGCTCGCCGCCCTCCGCGCCATCCGCGCCTTGCTGCGGGCGGCGCGTCTGCTGCTGTGCCTGGGCGGCCTGCGCCATGGCATTCAGGATTCGGAAGTAGTGCTCGGCGTGCTGGAAATAGCTTTCGGCCATCACCCGGTCGCCCGCGCTGGTCGCATCACGGCCAAGCTGCAGATACTTCTCGAAGAGCTGCTGGGCGGTACCCCGCAGCCGCATGTCCGGCCCGTTGGAGTCGAACACATGGTTGCGGTTCATGGGCTGATGGCCGCTCTGGCGGAATTGCCCGCCGCCGCCGCCCCCGCCGCCGCCATGGCGATGGCCGCCGCGGCCGCGCATGCGCTTCATGTTCATCGGTGTTGCGTTCGCCGTCTCACGCTCGCGCCGTCCGGCATTCAGGGGTCCGGCATGGACCCCGGCGCACCGGGGGGCTTGCTGATGTGTTGCGTTGCTGCGGCACCGGAGGTCACTGGTGATCTTTCACCAGGGAAACCTGCCCGGCGGATCCGACCGGGTGAACTCGTTTGCCCGGGGCCGCAAGGGCACCCTAACCGCGCAGGCCACCACCGCCAAACGGTTTTTTCACGGGTGGGCCAGGATCAGGGCTCTTTCAATGCCGTTCAGATCAGCCTGACAACCCTGGATTGCAAGGCCTGCCGCCACTGCCAGCCCTGAAACGGCATCCCGCTGCCCCTGCCCCAGCTCCAGCACAGCGCAGCCTTGCGATGTGAGCAGGTCAGGCAGCGCCGCCACGATGCGGCGATAGGCATCAAGCCCATCCTCGCCCCCGTCCAGCGCCCGGTGCGGCTCATGCCGCGCCACCTCCGGCATCAGCCCCGGGACGGCCTGGCGGAGGATGTAGGGCGGGTTGGAGAGCACCAGGCCGAAGCGGCCGGCCAGCGCGCCCGCCCAGTCGCCGGCCAGGAAAGCGGCGCGCCCGGCCAGCCCGTTGGCGGCGGCGTTGCGGGCCGCCAGCGCCGCCGCGGTCGGCGAGAGATCCACGCCCACGCCGAAGGCGCCCGGCCACTCGGAGAGCACGGCCAGCAGCAGGCATCCCGTGCCGGTGCCGAGGTCCAGCACGCGCTCCGCCGGGGTGGGAAGCGCAGCGAGCGCCGCCTCCACCACCGCCTCCGAGTCGGCGCGGGGGATCAGCGTGTCGGGGGAAACTTCCAGATCCAGGGTCCAGAAGCCTTGCCGGCCCAGGATGAAAGCCATCGGCTCATGCGCCAGACGGCGGCGCAGCATCGCCGCGAAGCGCTGCGCCGGCTCCGGCGGCACGGGCCGGCGCGGGGTGCCCAGCAAGGCCCCCTGCTCCACCCCCATCGCCTCGGCCAGCAGCAGCCGGGCCTCCAGGCGCGGGTTCTCGATGGCGGCGGCGCGCAGATGCTGCCCGGCGCGGCAGAGGAAGGCCCCCACCGTGCCCGCCGGATCGGGGCAGGCGCTCCCAAGGGCGCTTCCAGGGTCGCCCTCAGACACCCTCGGCCGCCAGCCGCGCCGCCTCGTCCTCGGCGATCAGCGCGTCGATGATGTCGTCGAACTCGCCCTGCATGACGCGATCGATCTTGTGCAGCGTCAGGCCGATGCGGTGGTCGGTCACCCGGCCCTGCGGGAAGTTGTAGGTGCGGATGCGCTCGGAGCGGTCGCCGGTGCCCACCTGCGCCTTGCGGTCGGCGGAGCGGCTGGCGCTGGCCTGGCTGCGCTGCGCCTCATAGAGCCGCGCCCGCAGCACCTTCATCGCCTTGGCGCGGTTCTTGTGCTGGCTGCGCTCCTCCTGCATCGCCACCACGGTGTTGGTGGGGATATGGGTGATGCGGACGGCGCTGTCCGTCTTGTTGACGTGCTGCCCGCCGGCACCCGAGGCCCGGTAGGTGTCGATGCGCAGGTCGCCCTCGTTGATCTGCACGTCCACATCCTCCGCCTGCGGCAGCACCGCCACCGTGACGGTGGAGGTGTGGATGCGCCCTTGCGTCTCGGTCGCCGGCACCCGCTGCACGCGGTGCACGCCACTCTCGAATTTCAGCCGGGCGAAGACTCCCTGGCCCTCGATCTCGGCCACGGCACCCCTGATGCCGCCCAGCTCCGACTCGTCGTAGTCGAGGACGCCGAAGCGCCAGCCACGCAGCCCGGCATAGCGTTGATAAGCGGCGAAGAGCTCGGCGGCGAAGAGCCCGGCCTCGTCCCCGCCCGCGGCGGGGCGGATCTCCAGGATGGCGCTGCCGGCATCGGCGGCGTCCTTCGGCAGCAGCATCAGCCGCACCTCGTGCTCCAGCCGCGGCACCGCGTCCCGCTGGGCATAGAACTCGGCCTCGGCCAGCTCGCGCATCTCCGGGTCGGCGAGCAAAGCCTCCGCCTCATCGCGGGCGCGCTGGGCGGCGCGGAGCGCCTGGACCTTCTCGACCAGCGGCTCCAGCTCGGAGAGTTCCTTGGAGAGGGCGCCGATCTGCGCCCCATCCGCCGTTTCCAGGAGCGCCCGCACCTCGTCGGCGCGATAGAGCAGGCGGTCCAGCTTCTCGGAAAGGCTCATTCCTCGTCCGGCTCGTCCTCGCCCTCTTCGGCGGCGAGCTCCATCTCCTCGACCATCTGCTCCAGCATGGCGTCCACCACCCCGGCGGCGGCCAGGGCCGGCAGCAGACCGGGCATCCCCACCCGCTCCTGCGTGCCGTCGGAGAGGTTGCGCACGACGACGACGCCCTCCGCGACCTCGCTCTCACCGATGATGACGGCGGCCTGGCTGCCGATGCGGTTGGCACGCTCCATCCGCTTCTTCAGGTTGCCCTTGTAGGCGATCTCGGCCGGCACCCCGGCGGCGCGCAGCATCTGCAGCAGCTCGACGGCCGGGCCTTCCTCCGCCTCGCTGACCGGCACCACCGCCACCGGGCGAACCGGCTCCGGCGCCTCTTCCAGCAGCTCGGCCAGCCGCTCGACGCCGGCCGCCCAGCCGACGCAGGGGGTGGCGGGGCCGCCCATTTCCTGCACCAGCCCGTCATAGCGGCCACCGGCCATCACCGTGCCCTGCGCGCCGAGCCGATCGGTGACGAACTCGAAGGCGGTATGGCTGTAGTAGTCCAGCCCCCGCACGATGCGCGGGTTGTCCCGGTAGGGCACGCCGAAGCGGTCCAGGTGGCGCTTCACCGCGGCGTGGAACTCGGCGGCCTCCGGTGTCAGGTGCTCGTGGATGGTCGGCGCATCCGCCACCAGCGCCTTGTCGCCGGCGTCCTTGCTGTCGAGGATGCGCAACGGATTCTTCTCCAGCCGCTTCTGGCTGTCCTCGGAGAGCCTGTCCCGGTGCGCGGTGAAATAGGCCACCAGCGCGGCGCGGTAGGCGTCGCGGCTCGGCGTGTCGCCCAGCGTGTTCAGCTCCAGCACCACGCCGTCGTCGATGCCGAGCTGCTGCAGGATCTGCCAGCCGCAGGCGATCACCTCGGCATCGGCCAGCGGCTCGGCGGCGCCCAGGATCTCGGCACCGATCTGGTGGAACTGCCGGTAGCGGCCCTTCTGCGGCCGCTCGTAGCGGAACATCGGCCCGGCATAGAAGACCTTCCGGGGCAGCGCCTGCTGCGCCAGCCCGTTGGAGACCAGCGCGCGCACGATGCCCGCCGTGTTCTCCGGCCGCAGGGTGACGGAATCCCCGCCGCGGTCCTCGAAGGTGTACATCTCCTTCGTCACCACGTCCGAGGTGTCGCCCAGGGTGCGGGCGAAGACGCTGGTGGCCTCGAAGATGGGCGTTGCCCATTCCTCCAGCCCGTAGAGGCCGGTGACGTGCCGCGCCGTCTCGATCACGTGGTGATGGCGGCGGAAGGCATCACCGATCAGATCCCGGGTGCCACGAACCGGCTGCATTCCGCTCAACGCCTTACTCCGCTGCCTGCTTGGCCTGGGAAGCGGCGATCTCCGCCGCCTTCCGCTCGACCTGTTCCACGATGTGATCGACCATCCCGGCGCTGTCCACGGTGTGGTCGGTCCGCCCGGCGTGATACACCATGTGGCGCCCGGCGCCGCCCCCCGTGACGCCGATATCCGTCATCAGCGCCTCGCCCGGCCCGTTCACCACGCAGCCGATGATGGAGAGGGTGAGCGGCGTCTCGATATGTGCCAGCCGCTCCTCCAGCACCGCCACCGTCTCGATGACGTTGAAGCCCTGCCGCGCGCAGGAGGGGCAGGAGATGATCTTCACCCCCCGGTGCCGGATGCCGAGGGACTTCAGGATGTCCCACCCCACATGCACCTCCTCCTCCGGCTCGGCGGAGAGTGAGACGCGCAGGGTGTCGCCGATGCCGGCCCAGAGCAGCGAGCCCAGGCCGATCGAGGACTTCACCGTACCGGTGCGCTTCCCGCCTGCCTCGGTGATGCCGATATGCAGCGGGTGGTCGCAGGCCTCGGCGAGCTGCTGGTAGGCGGCGACGGCGAGGAACACGTCGGACGCCTTCACGCTGATCTTGAACTCGTGGAAATCGAGCTCCTGCAGGTGCGCGGCATGCCAGAGGGCGGATTCCACCAGCGCCTCCGGGTTCGGCTCGCCGTACTTCTCCAGCAGGTGCCGCTCCAGGCTGCCGGCATTGACGCCGATGCGGATCGAGCAGCCATGGTCGCGGGCGGCCTTCACGACCTCCTTCACCCGCTCCTTGCTGCCGATATTGCCCGGGTTGATGCGCAGGCAGGCAGCACCCGCCTCCGCCGCCTCGATGGCGCGGCGGTAGTGGAAGTGGATGTCGGCCACAACAGGCACGTTCACCTCGCGCACGATCTCGTGCAGCGCGGCGGTGGCCTCCTCGGTCGGGCAGGAGACGCGGACGATGTCCACCCCCGCCAGTTCCGACCGGCGGATCTGGGCGATGGTTGCCGCCGCATCCTCGGTGGGCGTGTTGGTCATGGTCTGGACGGAGATCGGTGCGTCTCCGCCGACCAGCACCTTGCCAACCCGGATCTGCCGCGACTTCCGGCGCAGGATCTGCTGGTAGGGACGATAGGACATGGCGGTCAGGCCTCCCGCTTCGGCATGCCGTCGATATGGCAGCAGACGGGCTGCCGGCCAAGCCTATCGGGTGGGAAGCTGGCCCGGGCGGGCCTCACGCAACTGTGCCGGGTCGAGCAGGATGTCCCGCCGCACCCCCACCTGATTGGCCAGCGCCTGGCTGGGCACGCCGTCCACCTCGATGGTCAGGCCCTCGGCGCGGCCGGTGGTGAGCAGCAGTCCGGGCTCGTGTGGCACCTCGTAGGTTTCGCCCGGGCGCAGCACGCGGCTGAACAGCACCCGCCCGGAACGGGCTTCCCGCACCTGCACCCAGGATTCCTGCGTCGCCCGCAGCACGACCCCATTGGTCGCCGGAGCCGCTGGCGGGCCCACGGGGGAAGCGACCGACGGCGGCGCCGGCGCGGCGGGCGTGGTCGTCTGAGAGGTGCCCGGTTCCTCCGCGGGCGGGGAGGCAGGCTGGGCCGGGACGGCCGGACGCAGCGCCGCGCCGGCTCCAGCGGCTGGCGGCGGTGCGGAGGCCGGCGGTGCACCGGCGGATGGGGGCGCAGGCGTTCCGGCAGGGGGTGCGGCGGGCGCCGGCGGGTCCGGCAGCGGCGGCTGGCCGGCCTCCCGGGCGGCCTCTTCCATGCGGGGCGGCAGGGCGGGCACCGCATCCACCGTCCGCTCGGCCGAGCCGCTCCAGCGATACCAGGCGGCATAGGCACCAACCGCCAGCACCGCCCCCAGCATGATGATCGCACCCGCTGGCACGCCTCGCTCGGGTACCGGCTCGGGGAAGACAAGGTCCCTGCCCTGGCTCTGCCCGCCGGCGGCCTGCCGGAAGCGGCGGACCAGGTCGGGCGCGTCCAGCCCCATGGCCTGGGCATAGCTGCGCACGAAGCCGGTGCCATAGGCGAGGCCCGGCAGGTCATGCACCCGCCCGTCCTCCAGCGCGCTGAGATAGCGGCGGCTGATGCGGAGCTGCTCCGCCATCTCCTCCAGGCCGATGCCCAGCGCGAGCCGCGCCTCGCGGAGTTCGTCGCCGACCCGCACCGCCTCGGCGGGCTGGGGGTCGTTGCGAGCAGAGCGTTTCAGGTCGTACGCCACGCAGGGGATACCCATTGCGCCAGAGGCGCGGCAAAACGCGTTGTGAACGACGAAGCCAGGGCTTGCGACGCCAGGCGCACGCGCTCAGCTTCGGCCGCGGCGCGCTGCCAGCGCGGCGCGCGCCTGTTCGAGCAGTTCCGCGATGATCTCGGTGGCAGGCTGCTCCCGCGTGACCATGCCGACGCTTTGCCCGGCCATCACGCTGCCATTCTCGATATCGCCCTCGACCACCGCGCGCCGCAAGGCGCCAGCCCAGAAGTGTTCGATTTCGAGTTGCGCCGCATCCTTGGACAGTTCGCCCACCTGGAAGCGGCGGATCACCTCCAGCTGGTGCTCCATGAAGCGGCGGGTGCCCGCATTCTGCAGGGCGCGCACCGGAATCACCGGGAAGCTCGCATCCACCTGGACGCTGGGCATCGCGTCCCGCGCCGCGGCCCGGATGAAGGCGCGCTTGAAGGACGGATGGGCCACGCATTCCGTGGCGCAGACGAAGCGGGTGCCGAGCTGGACGCCTGCCGCCCCCATCTCCAGATAGGACAGCATCGCCTCGCCCCGCCCGATGCCGCCGGCGACGAAGACCGGCACCTCGTGCACCTGCGGCAGGATCTCCTGCGCCAGCACGTTCAGGCTGACCGGGCCGATATGCCCGCCCGCCTCCGAGCCCTCGATCACCAGCGCATCGGCGCCGGAGCGGACCAGCTTGCGCGCCAGGGCAAAGGCCGGCGCGAAGCAGATGACCTTCGCACCGCCCTCCTTGGCCCGGCGGATCGCCGGCCCGGGCGGGATGCCGCCGGCGAAGACGATATGCCCGACCCGGGCGGCGAGGCAGACATCCACCAGCTCCGCCAGTTGCGGATGCATGGTGATGAGGTTGACCCCGAAGGGCCTGGTGGTCAGCGCCTGGGTGGCGGCGATCTCCTCCGCCAGCCGCTCCGGAGACATGGCCCCGCAGGCGATGACGCCGAAGGCGCCGGCATTGGACAGCGCCGCGACCAGGTTGCGCTCACTGACCCAGCTCATGGCGCCGCCCAGGATCGCATGGCGCGTGCCGAGGAAAGCGGCACCGCGCGCCATCAGCGCGTCCAGCGTGTCGGCTCCAGGATGGGAGGTGAGCACATCCATGGGCATCAGCCCTCCGCGTCCAGCCCGTAGGCGCTGTGCAGGGCGCGGACCGCCAGCTCGGTGTATTCCGAGCCCACCAGCACGCTGGTCTTGATCTCGGAGGTGGAGATGACCTGGATGTTGATCCCCTTCTCCGCCAGTGCCTTGAACATGGTGGCGGCGACGCCGGCATGGCTGCGCATGCCGATGCCGACGATGGAGATCTTGGCGACCTCCGGGTCGGTCACCATGGCCTCGAAGCCGATCTCGGCCCGCACCTTCTCCAGCACGTCCCTGGCGCGCGGCAGGTCGGCCTTGCCCACGGTGAAGGTCATGTCCGTGGTGCCGTCGGCGCCCAGGTTCTGCACGATCATGTCCACGTTGACGTTCGCGGCCGAAAGCGGCCCGAACACCAGCGCCGCGATGCCCGGCTTGTCCGGCACCCGGCGCAGCGTCACCTTGGCCTCGTCGCGGGAATAGGCGACGCCCGTCACCAGCGGCTGTTCCACGATCTCATCCTCATCCACGACCAATGAACCAGGCAGGGACTCGCCGGGCTTGTCCTCGAAGGAGGAGAGCACCTGCACCCGGACCCGCTGCTTCATCGCCAGCTCGACCGAGCGGGTCTGCAGCACCTTGGCGCCGACCGAGGCCAGCTCCAGCATTTCCTCATAGGCCACCGCCGGCAGCTTGCGGGCGCGCGGCACGATGCGGGGATCGGTGGTGTAGATCCCGTCCACATCCGTATAGATGTCGCAGCGGTCGGCCTTCACCGCCGCCGCGATGGCCACCGCCGAGAGGTCCGAGCCGCCGCGGCCGAGGGTGGTCACGCGGTTGTCCGGGCCGATGCCCTGGAAACCGGCGATCACCGGCACCTGGCCCATCGCCATGCGCTCGATCAGCACGCCGCCCTCGATCTCCTCGACACGCGCCTTGCCATGCGCGTCGTCGGTGCGGATCGGGATCTGCCAGCCCTGCCAGGAGCGCGCATCGACGCCGATGGTCTGCAGCGCGATGGCCAGCAGGCCGATCGTCACCTGCTCGCCGGTGGCGACCACCGTATCGTATTCGCGCGCGTCATGCAGCGGCGATAGGTCCTGGCACCACTTCACCAGCTGATTGGTGGTGCCGGCCATGGCGGAGACGACGACGGCCACCTGGTTGCCCGCGTCAACCTCGCGTTTCACCCGGCCGGCGACGTTGCGGATACGGTCCAGATCGGCGACGGAAGTGCCGCCGAACTTCATCACGATGCGTGCCATGCGGGTCTTGGAGGTTGCTTCCGGAGGGTCTGGAGACCGGGCGCGGTTGCGGCCGGCCAGGGCGTGGGACAGATAACGAGGGTCGCGCCCCGCCGCAACCGGCATGGCGCACTCCTCTGCTGCCGGAGACCCTGCCGATGCCCGCCGCCACCGCCCTGCCGGACGAGATTGCCAAGTTCGACGCCCTGGCCGCGCGCTGGTGGGATCCGGACGGGCCGATGGCGCCGCTGCACCGGATGAACCCCCTGCGCTGCCGCTGGATCGCCACCCGGCTCGCCGCCGCGCATGGCCGCTCCGGCACGGATCTGGAGGGGCTTTCCATCCTGGACGTCGGCTGCGGCGCCGGGCTGGCCAGCGAGAGCCTGGCCCGGTTCGGCGCCCGCGTCACCGGCCTGGATGCCGCCGGCACCGCCCTGGCCGCCGCCCGCGCCCATGCCGAGGCCGGGGGCCTCTCGATCGATTACCGCGAGGGACGCCCGGAGGACCTCGCCGCCGGGGGAGCCCAGTTCGACGCCGTGGTGGCGCTGGAGGTGATCGAGCACGTCGCCGACCGCCCCGCCTTCCTGGGGGCGCTGGCGACGGTGCTGAAGCCGGGGGGAATGCTCTTCCTCTCCACCCTGAACCGCACTCCTCGCGCCTTCCTCTTTGCCAAGCTGGGCGCCGAGTACCTGCTGCGGCTGCTGCCCCGCGGCACGCATGACTGGCGGATGTTCGTCACCCCCGCCGAGCTGGGCACGGAGGCGCGCCGCGCCGGGCTGCGCGTCTGCGACATCGCCGGCATGGTGCCGGTGGCCGGGGGCAAGGACTGGCGGGAGAGCCGGGACGTGGCCGTCAACTACATCGTCGCCGCCCGCAAGGACTGAGCAAGGCCGGAGGAAGGATCTCCTCCGGACCTCCTTTCTCCTTCGAGCCTCCCGTCCCTGGCCCGGAGGAATTCCTCCCCGGGCCTGCTCCCGGCGCCCGAAGCCGCCTTTCGCCGGGGCGGGCTATCCATCCCCGCCACAGGGATGGATGCCATGACCGCCGAGGCCGGCCAAACGCCCCCGCTGGCGGTGCCCCGCGCCCTCGCGCCCCGGGCGAACCAGAGCGCGGGCGGCTGAGAAGAGAGCGCGGCCTAGCTATCGGCGCGCGGCACCCAGGGCAGGCGCGCCACTTCGATGCCTTCGTCGCGCAGCGCCTCGGCCTCGGTATCGCTGGTCTCGCCGTAGATGCCGCGGCGCTCGCTCTCGCCGCGGTGGATGCGGCGCGCCTCGTCGGCGAACTCGTGGCCGACATAGTCGCAGCTCTTTTCCACCTCGGACCGCATGCGCTGCAGCAGGGCCAGCACCTGCGCCGGCATCGGCCCGGCGGCGGCGGCCTGCGTCGCCTTCCCTGCCTCGGGCGCCGGTGCGGCGGGCGGCGGTGCCTCCACCTCCCGCCCCTTGCCGATCGCCGGGGCCATCAGGGCACGCGCGACCTTGGTGCCGCCGCAGACCGGGCACTCGATCAGCCCTGCGCCGGCCAGCTTCTCGAAGGCCGCGCTGTCCTTGTACCATCCATCGAAGCTGTGGTCCTGCTCACAGCGGAGCTGGTAGTGGATCATGCCTGTTCCGGGTGTGTGGGGCGCGACCGGGCGCCCGTTCTCGTCTCTGATCGGGTCGCGGCGGCGGCGCCAGGCGCCGGGCCGGGGTTTCAGCCGGCCTGCAGCATCGCATCCAGCTTGCCGGCACGGTCCAGCGCGAACAGATCGTCGCAGCCGCCGATGGCTTCATCGTTGATGAAGATCTGCGGCACCGTGGTGCGGCCGCCCGAGCGGCTGATGGCATCCTTCCGCTCCTGCGAGCCGTGCGGCGCATCATACTCGGTGAAGCCGACGCCCTTGCGCCCGAGCAGCAGCTTGGCGCGCGAGCAGTAGGGGCAGAACGCGGTGGTGTAGATTTCGACCTTGGCCATGACGCACAGATCGGCGCGGCATGATGACCGGTCAAGAGCGTTTCGCGGTTGCAGCGGGCTCAGCCCGCCTCGGCCATGCCCGGCCCCGGAGTGCGAGCCGCCGCCAGCACCTCCACCTGCGCCGCGCCGGCCGCCAGCAGGACCGCCGCGCAGGCCGAAACGGTGGCGCCCGAGGTCAGCACATCGTCCACCAGCAGCACCCGCCGCCCCGCCACCCGCGCCGCTCCCCCCGGCGCCAGGGTGAAGGCGCCTTCCAGCACCACCAGCCGCTCGGCGGCACCAAGCTTCGCCAGTTTGGGGGTGTGGCGGGCACGCCGCAGGAGGTGCGGCGCCCAGGGCTTGCCGGAGAGCCGCGCGAGTCGCGCCGCCAGCAGCGCCGCCTGGTTGTAGCGGCGCGCCAGCAGCCGCCCGCGATGCAAGGGCACGGGCAGCAGCAGGTCAGCCTCCGCCAGAAGTTCGCGGCCAGCCTGCGCCATGTGCCGCGCCAGCAACCCCGCGAGCTCCGTGCGGTCGCCGTATTTGAACGGCAGCACCAGACGCTTGGAGCCGTCGTCGTAGAGCCAGGCCGCGCGCGCCCGGCCATAGAGCGGCGGCCCTTCCACGCAGCGCGCGCAGTGCAGATGTCCGGAAGGGTCGCCCGGCAGCGGCGCTCCCTGCCCTGTGTGGAGGAAGGGCAGCCCGCAGCGATGGCAGAGCGGCGCCCCGATCGGCGTCACCGTCCGGAAGCAGTCCAGGCAGAGGGTGCCCTCCGTCAGCACCAGGGCCGCGCAGGCCGGGCAGCGCGGCGGCAGCAGTGCGTCAAGCGCCGCGCCGCCCAGCCGCCGCAGGCCAGTCCGCCAGCCGGAACGGAGAGGCGGGAGATCTGAAATCACCATTTCGTGATGATACGGTCGCACCGGGGAGCGCCGCAATGGCTGCTTGCACGCCGCGCCTGCCCGGCGCATCTGCAGCCGCATGGTCGATGCAATGCAGGTTTTCGATCGCGCCCTGGTACGGCGGCGGCGCGACCGGGCAGCGCCCGGAATCGGGCGCGTGGCGCCGGTGCTGGAGGCGGGCGCGGCCGTCCTGCTGGACCGGCTGGACGATATCAGGCGCGGCTTCCACCGGGCGCTGGACATCGGCGGCCGTGGCATGGTGGCGCCGGCGCTGCGCGCCCGCGGCGTGGAGACGGTGGTCTCCATGGACCTCTCCGCGCGCATGGCGCGGGGCGCGGGCGGCCTGCCGCTGGCCGGGGACGAGGAGTGGCTGCCCTTCGCCCCTGGCAGCTTCGACCTGGTGGTGGCCAGCCTCTCGCTGCACTGGGTGAACGACCTGCCGGGCGCGCTGGTGCAGATCCGCCAGGCCATGGCGCCGGACGGGCTTTTCCTCGCCACCCTGCCGGCACTCGGCACGCTGCAGCCGCTGCGCGAGGCGCTCGGGCAGGCCGAGGCCGCGCTGCGCGATGGTCTGAGCCCCCGCATTTCCCCCTTCCCCGAGCTGCGGGACGGCGCCGCCCTCCTCCAGCGCGCCGGCTTCGCCATGCCGGTCGCCGACCGGGACCGGCTGGACCTGCGCTACCGCTCACCAATGGCGCTAATCGCCGACCTCCGCGCCGCCGGGGAGAGCAACGCCGTGCTGGCGCGCGATCCGCGCGTGCCGCCGCGCGCCATGTTCCCGATGGCGCTGGGCGCCCTGCCGCTGGAGGGGGGCGTGCTGCCCATGCCCCTGGAACTGCTCACGCTGACCGGCTGGGCTCCCGGTCCGAACCAGCCGCAGCCCGCCCGCCGGGGCAGCGCGGAGGTGCGGCTCGCCGATGCGCTCGGGACGGTGGAGCGCAAGGCCGGCGACCGGGCCGGAGACTGATGCGCGCCGCACCCCTGCCCTGCGGCCGCGATGCTTGCAACCATCGGGTCGGGCGCGCATCTTCCTCGCACCATGGAAAACTCTGCTGCCGAGGCGCGGCGCATTACCCTGCACGCGCCTGAAGACTTCGAAGGGATGCGCCGGGCCGGGCAACTGGCCGCCGCCACTCTGGATATGATCACGCCGCATGTGCGGCCCGGCGTCACCACGGGTGAGCTGGACCGTCTCTGCGACGAGTTCATGCGCGCCAATGGCGCCGTCTCCGCCAGCCTGGGCTATCGGGGCTTCCCGAAGTCGGTCTGCATCTCGATCAATCACGTCGTCTGCCACGGCATCCCGGGCAACAAGGCGCTGCAGGATGGCGACATCCTGAACATCGACGTCACCGTCATCCTCGATGGCTGGTACGGCGACACCAGCCGCATGTATGTGGCCGGCACGCCCAGCACCAAGGCCCGCCTGCTGCTGGACGTGACGCATGAGAGCATGATGCGCGGCATCGCTGCCGTCCGCCCCGGCGCGCGCCTCGGCGATATCGGCCACGCCATCCAGAGCTATGTCGAGAAGCAGCGCTTCAGCGTGGTGCGCGATTTCTGCGGACACGGCATCGGCCGCACCTTCCACGCCCCGCCGAACGTGCTGCACTTCGGCCGCCCCGGCGAAGGCCCGGTGCTGAAGCCTGGCATGTTCTTCACCATCGAGCCGATGGTGAATGCCGGCCGCCCCGAGGTGAAGGTGCTGGACGATGGCTGGACCGCCGTCACGCGCGACCGCAGCCTCTCCGCGCAGTTCGAGCATATGGTGGGCGTGACCGAAACGGGTTGCGAAGTCTTCACCTTCTCCCCCGCCGGACTGCACAAGCCGCCCTACGCGGCCTAGGCCAAGGCGAGGTTGCGCAACGCTGGACAGGCTCCGGGCTTTCCCCCAACCTCCGCGCGAAAAGTGGAGGCTCGGATGCCCAAGGCGCGCGGCATGGTGGAGACGGAGGCGGATCTCAGGCCGCTGCTGATCGACCTTGCACCGCAGGTGGCGGAGGCATGCGCTGCCGGCCCTCCCGCCGGGGCGGAGGGGCACCGGGCCCGGATGCGGGCACGTCT
Source organism: Roseomonas sp. E05 (assembly GCF_030063475.1). Taxonomy (GTDB): domain Bacteria; phylum Pseudomonadota; class Alphaproteobacteria; order Acetobacterales; family Acetobacteraceae; genus Pseudoroseomonas. The sequence goes on along the minus strand of NZ_JASIRT010000036.1, from coordinate 32,175 downwards.
GCTGGCCGCCGGCCCCGATGCCCTGCTGGACCATGAGCTGATCGAGATGCTGCTCTTCCTGGCGCTGCCGCGCCGGGACACCCGCGCCATCGCGCGCGGCTTGCTGGCCCGCTTCGGCAGCTTCGGCAATGCGCTCTCCGCCTCCGTCTCGGAATTGCGGCAGGTGGAAGGGCTTGGCGAGGCGGGAATTGCCGCGCTCAAGACCGTCCAGGCGGCGGCGCTGCGCCTGATGCGGCACGAAGTGCTGGACCGCCCGGTGCTGAGCAACTGGGAGCACCTGCTCGGCTACCTGAGCGCCGCCCTGGCGCGCGAGCGGGTCGAGCACTTCCGCGTTCTGTTCCTCGACAGCCGCAACCGCCTGATCGCCGATGAGGCGCAGGGCAAGGGCACCGTGAACCACACGCCGGTCTATCCGCGCGAAGTGATCCGCCGCGCCCTGGAACTGCATGCCACGGCGCTGATCCTGGTCCACAACCATCCCAGCGGCGATCCCACCCCCAGCGAGGGCGACCTGGCGATGACGGCCCAGATCCAGGCGGCCGCCACCGCGCTCGGCATCACGCTGCACGACCACCTGATCATCGGCAATGGCCGCCACCTTTCCTTCCGCCAGGAGAGGCTGCTGTAGCCGGCCGCCCGCTCCGGCCTCAGGCCGCGGTGGGGGGCACCGCCGCCTCCCGAAGCGCCTCGGCCTGCCGCGCGGCCAGCTCCTGCTCGTTGAAGCCCGCGATCAGCTCCTGGAACATGCGGTGCCAGTTCAGCTCGGCGCCCAGCCGCATGAAGGCGCTGCCCAGCCCGACCGCGCCGCGATCCACCAGCACGAATTCGCGCGGCGGCTTCACGCCGCCGGTGCGCTTCAGGCCGGCATGCACCTCCGCCGCCACCTTGCGGCCGAAATCCGGGTCGCCACCGGTCTGGATGGGGCGCACGCGGTCGTCCAGCAGCGGCTCGTGCAGGAACTTCGCCCAGAGGCCGAGCACCGCCATCTTCTCCTTCGAGAGGTCGGTGAAGCCCCAGACGCGGTAGGCCTCGGCCGCCTTCTCGTCATCCTCGTCGCGAATCGCCTCGTAGAGCATGACCACGCCGCGCAGGAACTGCGGCGGGAAGATGCGGATGGCGCCATAGTCCAGCAGATTGATGCCGGCCGGCTCGCTCTCCGTCGGCTGCCGCACCTGGTAGTTGCCGAGATGCGGGTCCCCATGGATCACGCCGTAGCGGTAGAACGGCGTGTACCAGGCGTGGAAGAGCGCGCGGGCATAGGCGTTGCGCTCCTCCAGCGGCGGGTTCTCGGCCAGGCGGTCCATGATCGGGCGGCCGTCCAGCCAGGTCATGGTGAGCAGGCGACGGGTGCAGAGGCCCTCGATCGGCTGCGGCGTCCGGACATCCGGCACATCGGCCAGCATGCGGTTGTAGAGCCGCATGTGCGAGGCCTCGCGGGCGTAGTCGAGCTCCTCGCGCAGGCGGTCGCACAGCTCGACATAGACGTCGTCGTGCTGGATGGCGTCATCCATGCGCGCGAAGATGCCCATGGCGATCTTGAGCTGGCGGAGATCGGCCTCCACCACGCTCGGCATGTCCGGGTATTGCAGCTTGCAGGCGACGAGGCGGCCATCCGGCAGGGTGGCGCGATGCACCTGCCCGAGGCTGGCGGCCGCCGCGGCCTCCTGGCTGAAGCTGGTGAAGCGGGACTGCCAGTTGGCGCCCAGTTCCGAGGCCATGCGCCGGCGCACGAAGGCCCAGCCCATCGGCGGCGCATTGGCCTGCAGCCCGGCCAGCTCCTGCGCGTATTCGGGCGGCAGGGCGTTCGGCACGGTGGAGAGGAACTGCGCCACCTTCATCAGCGGTCCCTTCAGCCCGCCGAGCAGCGCCTTCAGGTCATTGGCATGGGCCGCCTTGTCGGTGCGGAAGCCGAGATAGCGCTCGCCGGCCATCCGCGCGGCGATGCCGCCAACCGCGCCGGAGGTGCGGGCCATGCGGCGGATCTCACCGAGAAGGGTGCGGCCCTCCTCGTCCCGGGGCTCAGCCATCGGCACGCTCAAGCTCGTCGATGAAGCCGGAAATCACGTTCAGTCCCTTGTGCCAGAAGGCCGGATCGGAGGCGTCGAGCCCGAAGGGCGCGAGCAGCTCCTTGTGCCGCAGGGTGCCGCCGGCGCGCAGCATCTCCAGGTACTTGTCCTGGAAGCCGGGCACGCTGCCCTCCTGGAAGACGCCGTAGAGCGCGTTCACCAGGCAGTCCCCGAAGGCATAGGCATAGACGTAGAAGGGCGTGTGGATGAAGTGCGGGATGTAGGACCAGTAGATCTCGTAGTCCGGCGTGAACTCGAAGGCCGGGCCGAGGCTCTCGACCTGCACCTGCATCCAGAGCGCGCCGATCTCCTCGCGGGAGAGCTCGCCCTTGCGGCGGGCGTCGTGCAGCAGCGTCTCGAAGCGGTAGAAGGCGATCTGCCGCACCACCGTGTTCAGCATGTCCTCCACCTTGCCGGCCAGGAGCGCGCGGCGGCGCTTCGGGTCGGTCTCGGCGTCGAGCACGGCGCGGAAGGTCAGCATCTCGCCGAACACGCTGGCGGTCTCGGCCAGGGTCAGCGGCGTGCCGGACATCAGGTAGCCCTGCTCGGCCGCCAGCACCTGGTGCACGCCATGGCCCAGCTCATGGGCGAGCGTCATCACGTCGCGCGACTTGCCGTGGTAGTTCAGCAGCAGATAGGGGTGCGCCGAGGGCACCGTCGGGTGCGCGAAGGCGCCCGAGGCCTTGCCGGGGCGCAGCACGGCGTCGATCCAGGGCTTTTCGAAGAATTCCTTGCCGATGCGGCCCAGCTCCGGGCTGAAGGCGGTATAGGCCTTCAGCACCCGCTCCCGCGCCGCATCCCAGGGAATGTTGCTGTCATCCTCGTCCGGCAGCGGCGCGTTGCGGTCCCAGTGCTGCAGCCTGGGCAGGCCGAGCCACTTCGCCTTCATCGCATAGTAGCGGTGCGAGAGGCTCGGGAAGCTCTCGATGACGGCGGTGACCAGCGCGTCCACCACCTCGTCCTCGACCATGTTGGCGCGGTTGCGGCTGCTGCCGGGGCGCGGGTACTGGCGCCAGCCGTCGATGATCTCCTTGTCCTTCACCAGGGTGTTGGTGATCAGCGTGAAGAGCCGCGCCTTCTCGCCGAAGGCCGCCGAAACGCCCTTGGCGGCGGCGGCGCGCACCTCCCGATTCCGGTCAGAGAGCTTGTTCAGTGCGCCGGAGACGTTCAGCGTCTCCTCGCCCACCTTCACCTCCATCCCGGCGATGGTCTCGTCAAAAAGGCGGTTCCAGGCGGCGCGGCCGGTCACCTCCTTCTCGTGCAGCAGGCGCTCCACCTCGTCCGAGAGCTGGTGCGGGCGGAACACCCGCAGGTCGCGCAGGAAGGGGCGGTAGTGGCTGAGCGCGGAGGAGGCCGCGAACTTCTTCTCCAGCACCGCGTCCTCCAGCCGGTTCAGCTCCAGCGTGAAGAACAGCAGATGGGTGGAGATGGCCGTCGCCCGCTCCTGCATGTCCTGGTAGAAGCGCCCGTTGGCCGGGTCCTGGGCATCACCGGAGAAGACCAGCGAGGCATAGGACATCACCCGCCCCAGCACCTCCTCGATGCGCTCATAGGCCGCGATCGCCTCCGCCAGCCGATCGCCGGAATGTGCGGCGAGCTTGCCGGCATGGGCCTCGGCGAAGGCGCGGGCCTCGGCATCGGCCCGCGCCAGATCGGCCTCCAGCTTCGGGTCGGCCGGGGTGGCGTAGAGGTCTGAGAGATCCCAGGCCGGAAGGGCCGCGGCACCCTCGCCCCCCTGCGGGCGGCCGGCGGTGTCGCGGAGAGTGAGGCAGAGGTTGTTAAGCGTCACGACGGGCCTTGCGGTTGTGGGTTCGCTGCTCTCGATATAATCCCCTCACGGGGCAGGCCAAGCGCCCCCCGCCCGGTCTTCACGCCGCAGCCGCGGAAGCCGGCCGCAAAACGCGGTTACGCGACCGCTGTTCCCCCCTCCCTGTGAAGGACGCAGCCCCGCCCCATGCCAGCCGAGGACAAATGGAACAGCCTGCCCGCCCTGATGCTGGGCCTGGCCCGCTCCTGGCCCGACCGGCCGATGCTGCGCTACTGGCGCAACGGGGGGTGGCGCAGCCTTTCCTGGGCGGAATTCGCCCTCCAGGTGGCCGACATCGCCGCCGGGCTGCGGGCGCGCGGCGTCTGCCCGGGTGACAGGGTTCTGATCGCGGCGGAGAACCGGCCCGAATTCCTGATCGCCGACACCGCCGTGATGGCCATCGGCGCGGTCTCGGTGCCGTCCTACACGACCAGCACCGTGGCCGACCACGCGCATCTGCTCCGCGATTCGGGCGCCCGCTGCGCGATCACCTCCACCGCTCGGCTGGCCACGGCACTGGCGGAGGCGGCAGGCCTCGGCGGGCTCGACCTCCTGGTCTGCATGGAAGAAACTCCCGGCACGACGCCCTGGAGCGCCCTTGGCGCGGCGCGCGGCGACCTGCCGATGCTGGCCGCGGAGGTGGATCAGATCCCCTCCGGCCGGCTGGCCTGCCTGATCTATACCTCCGGCACCGGCGGCGCGCCCAAGGGGGTGATGCTGCCGCACCGGGCCATGCTGGCCAACCGGCGGGGCATCGCCAACTTCATCCGCCGTCTCGGCCTGCCGCGCGACGCCTGCTACCTTTCCTTCCTGCCGCTGTCGCATGCCTATGAGCACACGGTGGCCTATCTGCTGTCGTCCTTCGGCATCGAGATCGTCTTCAGCCGCGGCGCCGAGCGGCTGGCGGCAGAGCTGCAGGAGATCCGGCCGCAGGTGGTCACCGCCGTGCCGCGCCTGTTCGAGGTGCTGCGCGCGCGCATCCTGGCCACGGTGGAGAAGCAGTCCGCCCTGCAGCGGCGGCTCTTCGAGGCCGCGCTGCGCCTCGGCCTGCGGCGCCTGGACGGCCCGCCGCTCAACGCGCTGGAACGCGCACAGGACGCGGTGCTGGACCGTCTGGTGCGGCGGCGGATGCGGCAGCGCTTCGGCGGCCGGCTGGCGGCGCTGGTCTCCGGCGGGGCGCGGCTCGACCCTGACCTCTCCGGCTTCTTCCTGGCGCTCGGCCTTCCCGTGCTGCAGGGCTATGGCCAGACCGAGGCCGGCCCGGTGGTCAGCGTCAACCTGCCCTGGGACAATGACCGCCGCAGCGTCGGCAAGCCCCTGCCGGGCGTCGCCGTGCGGATCGCCGCCGATGGCGAGGTGCTGATCCGCGGCAGCCTCATCATGGACGGCTACTGGAACAACCCCGAGGCCACGGCGGCCGCGCTGCGCCCGGAGCCGCCGGACAGCGAGCCCTGGCTGCATACCGGCGATGTGGGGGAACTGGTGAATGGCGCGCTGCGCATCACCGACCGGAAGCGGGACTTCATCAAGACCCTCGGCGGCGAGATGGTCAGCCCGGCGCGCATCGAGAGCCTGCTGATGGCGGAGCCGGAGATCGCGCAGGCCGTTGTGGCCGGCGAAGGCCGCCCTGCCCTCAGCGCGCTGCTGGTGCCTGCCGAAGGGCAGAGCGCGGCGACGGTGGAGGCGGCGGTGCGGCGGGTGAATGGCCGGCTCGCCGGCGTGGAGCGGGTCCGGCATCTCGCCACCGTCGAGCCTTTCACCGTGGAGAACGGCCAGCTCACGCCCACCATGAAGGTGAAGCGCCGCGCCGTCCTGCAGGCGCATGAGGCGACCGTGAACGGGCTCTACGACGGCGCCGCGTAGCGGGCTGACGGGAGGTCAGCCCATGGTTTCGAGGATGAGAAGCCGGATCTCGGCCTGGGAAAGGCCGGGCTTCTCGGCCACCTGCGGATGGGCAGGCAGCGGGCGCGGCGCCGCGATGGGCTGCCGGAGAGCGGAAATCGAAGACATCTTAGTCGTATCCTTCAGGCTGGCGCGCAGTCTGGCACCATCCAGTTCACTTTGAGGTTAATGAGGTCGCACCGGTCGGGGCGTCCGCCATGCGGCACCACAACGCGCCCCGCAGCGGAAAGTTGCCGCGCTGGCGCTGGGCCGGGTTGTCTGGAGCGGAGCCTTGCCATGGCGCGCCGCCGGCAAAGGGCGGGCGCGGAAGCGGCGTAGGCCGGCTGACAGGAGGGGATATGTGGCCGCGGAAGGCCGGGTTCAAGCCCCGGCTTCGCGCTCGACGGCGGCTTCCTCCGCCACCGCCACCAGTTCGGTGCCCACCGGCTGCACCGGCATCACCAGGAATTCCTCCTTGGTTTCCGGCGCGGCGCGCTGGCTGATGCGGTAGATGCCCCAGGCGGCGATCAGCGCCTGCGCGCCGAGAATCTGCCAGCCCAGGCCGCGGTTGCCGAGCGAGGCCATGGCCACGCCGCCCAGCACCGGCCCCAGCGCGGAGCCGGCACCCCACAGGATCAGCAGCCCGCCCGAGGCAGCGGCGAACTGGCCGGGCGGCACATGGTCGTTCACATGCGCCAGCACCAGGCTGTAGGCGGGGATGACCAGCATGCCGAACACGCCCACCAGCGCATAAAGCACCGCCCGCGGTGGATGCTCCGGCACGCTCAGGGTCATCCAGAGCAGCGCGCCGGCGGCGACCATGGCGAGGCCGACGCTGAGCCGGCGGCGGTCGATGCGATCGGACAGCCAGCCCATCGGCCAGGTGGCGAGGAAGCCGCCCAGGGAGCCGCAGGCCATGAACACCGCCACGGAACCGGCCTCCAGCCCGGCGCGCTGCGCGAAAAGCGGCCCCAGGGAGTAGTATGAGCTGGTGCTGATGCCGACCAGGAAGGCCGCCACCACGCCGAAGGGCGACTGGCTGTAGAGCCGCCGCAGGTTCAGCGTCGCGTCGCCCTCCCCCTGCGCGGGGGCCTGGGCACGGGAGAGCACCACCGGCACCAGGGCGAAGGAAATGATTATCGAGACCAAGCAGAACAGTACGAAGCTCGTCGGGGCGGCGGTGGTCAGCAGCAATTGCCCGGCGACGCCGGAGAGCATCCCCGTCATGCCGTAGATGCTGAGGATCTGGCCGCGCACCGCGCTGGAGGCGGCGCCGTTCAGCCAGCTTTCCACCACGATGAACAGGCCGGCGAAGCAGAAGCCGGTGAGCGCCCGCCCGAGCGGCCAGAGCCAGGGGTTGATCAGCATCAGGTGCAGCAGCGGCACGGAGGAGGCGATCGCCGCCAGCGCCGCGAAGGCGCGGGCATGCCCGACGCCGCGCACCAGCCGCCCGGCATAAAGCGAACCGAAGATCAGGCCGACATAGAAGCCGGAGCCGACCAGGCCGATGGAGGCCGCGGAGAAGCCCTCGCGACCGCCGCGCAGCGTCAGCAAGGAGCCCTGCAGGGTGTTGCCCATCTGCAGCAGCGCGTAGCCGACCAGCAGGGCAATGACGGTGGCGAGGGTGGTGGCGAGCGAGGATCGCAAGGCGCGGCTCCGGTCGGAGGGGCCCCGCAGTCGGCCCACGCCGGTCGCCGCCGGCCGCGCGAGGAAAAGGCGGCGCGAGAGAAGCCGGGCGGCGCGCCCGGCCCGGAGCGGGGGCGCCACCGCCCCGCCCCGAGGCGGCTCACATGCCGAGCGCGCGCCGGTAGAGGTCGAGCAGCGTCTCCTGCTCCTCCACCTCGGCCGGCTCCTGCTTGCGGAGGCGAATGATCTGCCGGATCACCTTCACGTCGAAGCCGGCGGACTTGGCCTCGGCGAAGATGTCCTTGATGTCGTCGGCCAGGGCCTTGCGCTCCTCCTCCAGCCGCTCGACCCGCTCGATGATCGAGCGCAGCCGGTCGGCGGCGATGCCGCCGACTTCGGTGTCCTGGTCCTGGGTTTCCGCCGCGTCGGACATCGCGATACTCCAATCATCCATGTCTGCCGGCGGAAGCGCTCCGCCGGCACAGGGCGCGCGGTATAGCCCGGCCGGGAGTCGCGGCAAAGCCGATCCGCGGATCAGTGGCCCGGATTGCTGGCGGCGAACTTCGCCTTCTGCTCCGCGCTGGCCTCCTTCTGGTGCTTCGCCTGCCACTCCTTGTAGGGCATGCCGTAGATGGTCTCGCGCGCCTCCGGGTCCGGCAGGGCGATCCCCTTGGCCTCGGCGGCCTCGCGGTACCAGCGGCTAAGGCAGTTCCGGCAGAAGCCGGCGAGATTCATCATGTCGATGTTCTGCACGTCGCTCCGCTCGCGCAGGTGCTCCACCAGGCGGCGGAAGGCGGCGGCCTCCAGCTCGGTACGGGTGGCGGGGTCGATCTCGGTGGTCATGGGTCTGGCCCTCCTTCAGCCCGCCAAGGTGGGGTCGATACCACCTCCCTGCCAAGCACCCCTCAGCCACCCCCCCTGCCCGACCGCCCCGGCCAGCCCCATATCGGCCGGGACATCGCCCGCCCTTCCGGGCGGACCATCGCCTTCCCCCCTTTCCGGGAGATCCGCCGCACATGCGCCGCTACTCCGTTCTCGACCTCGCGCCCGTACCGCAGGGCGCCGAGCCTGCCACCGCCTTCCACAATTCCCGCGACCTGGCGCAACATGCCGAGGCCTGGGGCTATCACCGCTTCTGGCTGGCCGAGCACCACAACATGCCCGGCATCGCCAGCGCCGCCACGGCGGTGGTCATCGGCCATGTGGCGGCGGGCACCCGGACCATCCGGGTCGGCGCCGGCGGGATCATGCTTCCCAACCATGCCCCGCTGATGGTGGCCGAGCAGTTCGGCACCTTGAACGCCCTCTTCCCCGGCCGGATCGATCTCGGCCTCGGCCGCGCCCCCGGCACCGACATGCGCACCGCCCGCGCCCTGCGCCGCAACCTGCAGGGCGATGCCGACAGCTTTCCGCATGACGTGGTGGAGCTGCAGGGCTGGTTCGCGCCCGTGCAGCCGGGCCAGGCCGTGCAGGCCGTGCCCGGCGGCGGCATGGAGATCCCGATCTGGCTGCTGGGCTCCAGCCTCTACAGCGCCCAGCTGGCGGCGGCGCTGGGCCTGCCCTTCGCCTTCGCCTCGCATTTCGCGCCTGGCATGATGATGCAGGCGCTGGAGATCTACCGCGAGGGCTTCCGCCCCTCCGCCACGCTGGACAAGCCCTACGCCATGGCCGGGCTGAACGTCGTCGCCGCCGAAACGGACGCCGAGGCGCAGCGCCTGTTCACCTCGCTGCAGCAGCAGTTCCTCAACCTGCGGCGTGGCACGCCCGGCAAGCTGCCGCCGCCGGCCGAGGATGTCGCCGCCTTGCAGCAGGAGGCCCGGCTGGCCGGAGTGGACCACAGCCTGGCCTGCTCGGCGGTCGGCGGGCCGGAGACGGTGCGGCACCAGATCGCCCGCTTCGCCGAGCAGACCGGGGTGGACGAGGTGATGATCACGGCACAGATCTTCGACCACACGGCCCGGCTGCGCAGTTTCGAGCTGACCGCCGAGGTCTGCCGGACGCTGGTCGCCGGCCAGGTCGCGGCCTGATTTCGCCGCGCCCTTCTCCACGGGTGCGCAGACCGCGCACCCGGCCCCCTTCCAGCCTGGCGAGCCCCGCATGACGCAACCCGACGACATCCTCGGCTTCTGGTTCGCCGAGGGGCGGGCGGCCGCCCGCCCGGTCTGGTTCCAGCGGGACGCTCGCTTCGACGCCGAGATCCGTGCACGCTTCGGCGGCCTGCTGGAGCCGGCCCGGAACGGCGCCCTGGACGAATGGACCACCCGCCCCGAAGGCGCGCTGGCGCTGCTGCTGCTGCTCGACCAGTTCCCGCGCAACCTGTTTCGCGGCCACCGGGACGCCTTCGCCAGCGATCCGCAGGCGAGGGTCATGGCCCGGCAGGCGGTGCTGGGGCGGCGGCAGGACCTCGCGCTGCCGCCGGTTGCACGGGTCTTCCTTTACCTGCCCTTCGAGCATTCCGAGGCGATGGAGGACCAGAATCTCTCCGTCGCCCTGTTCGAGGGATTGCGGGATCATCCGGCGCAGCGGGCGCCCGGCGGCACCATCGACTATGCGTGGCGGCACTGGCGGGTGATCCGGCGCTTCGGCCGCTTCCCGCATCGGAATGCCGCGCTCGGCCGGACGGATACCCCGGAGGAGGCGCTCTACCTCGCACAGCCCGGCGCCGGTTTTTGAGTCGGGCGCCCGCTGAAGGACCCTGGTTGCGCCAGGATTGGGTCAGTCTCGATCACATGCGCGTGCAGCTTGAAGGGGAGAATGCCCCCAATTCACAGTGAGGATGCGGAAAATGACATTTTTTCTTCTTGTGGGTTGATTCGCCGCAACAAACCCGGCGGGTGACGGAGCCAGTTTCCGCGTCGCACAAACAGAAAGTTTTTTTTAGAAACAATCAATTACTGTGAAAATTTCTGCCGCTGCATGAACCTGGATTGCGGATTGTGGCCGATCTGCCACAGCGCCGCGCGAGCCTCGGGCGGCGCCGAAACCAGGGTGTAAAGACCCATGTTGTGCTCGTGCCCGACCAAAAATGGGTTGCTAAGGAACACGCAGATGTCGCTTCGTCGCTATCTTCTCGCCGCTACGATCCTCGCCGCGCCGGGTGCTGCCTATGCGCAGAACTCCCCGTGGTACTCCCCCATGAGCTGGATGCCGACGGCTGCCCCTGACGCCGTGAACGGCCTTTATCTCGGCGCCGGGGCAGGCTGGAACCACTCCGACGCGCGCGGCCTGACCTCCCAGGGCGGCGCCGCCGACTACTTCACCAGCCAGGGCCGCAACGCGCAGGGCAAGCTCGGCTTCGAAGAAGGTGGCGTGGGCGTCCTCTCGCTGGGCTATGGCTTCGGCAACGGCTTCCGGACCGAGATCGAGGGCAACTACCGCTATAACGACGTTGACCGCCTGGGCGGCTTCCAGGGGCCAGGGGCCGGCGTTGGCTTCGGCAACATCAACGGCGCGCTGCAGCAGTATGGCGTGATGGCCAACCTGTTCTATGACTTCCAGCTGCCGCAGTGGTTCCCGAACATGCCGGTCTACTTCGTGCCGTATGTCGGCGGCGGCGTGGGCTACATGTGGAGCAACCTGAACGCCAAGGGCCGCCACCTCGACACGGGTGACTACGTCTACATCGACGATGGCAACGGCCAGTTCGCCTGGCAGGGCATCGCCGGCGTGTCCTTCCCGATCACCGCCGTCCCCGGCCTCTCCATCACCGCCGAATACCGCTACACCGGCGTGCTGCAGAGCAAGTTCGAGGGCACGGTGACGAACGCTGCCGGCGCCGTGACGCCGGGCAAGTTCGAGGTGGACCAGGGCAACAACCACTCCGCCCTGATCGGTATCCGCTACGCCTTCAACCAGCCGCAGCCGCCGGCCCCGGCGCCGGTTGTCGCGCCCGCCCCGGCCGCCGCGCCGGCTCCGGCCCGCACCTACCTGGTGTTCTTCGACTTCGACCGCGCCGACCTGACGGACCGTGCCCGCCAGATCATCGCCGAGGCCGCCCAGAACGCCGGCCGCGTGCAGACCACCCGCATCGAGGTGGCCGGCCACGCCGACCGTGCCGGTACGCCGCAGTACAACCAGCGCCTGTCCCAGCGCCGCGCCGATGCGGTCGCCGCCGAGCTGGTCCGCCTGGGCGTGAGCCGCTCGGAGATCACCGTGCAGGCCTTCGGCGAGAGCCGCCCGCTGGTGCCGACGGCCGACGGCGTGCGTGAGCCGCAGAACCGCCGCGTCGAAATCGTGCTGCGCTGAGCGGCACGGCTCGCCGGCCGGATATGGGAGGGGGCGCCGCAAGGCGCCCCTTCTGCATTCAGCGCCGCCATCGGCGGGCATGGCCGGCGGCGTGGAGGGCGGCCGCCGCCGCGCTCGCTCTCCTGCTCGCCGCCTGCGACATGCAGCCGGGCGCCGTCACGTACCTGACGGAGGCGCCCGAGGCGCGCCCGGTCGAGATCGCGACCACCCTGGGCCCGGTGCGGGGCGTCGCGGCGCCCGGGGGGCAGGCCTTCCTCGGCATCCCCTTCGCCGCCCCGCCCACCGGCGCGCTGCGCTGGAGGCCGCCCCAGCCTCCCGCGCCCTGGCAGGCGCCGCGGGATGCAACGCGGCTGGGCAACACCTGTCTGCAGAACTTCGGGATCGACTATGTGCTGGGGGACCACTCGACCTGGTGGATCAAGGGCGAGGAGGACTGCCTCAACCTGAACGTCTATGCGCCCGCCGAAGCCCGGCCCGGCGCCCGGCTTCCGGTGATGGTGTGGCTCTATGGCGGCACCCTCGTGCTCGGCAGCAACCGCCAATATGATCCGAGCCGCCTGGCGCAGGCGCAGGGCGTCATCGTCGTCGTGCCGAACTACCGGCTCGGCACGCTCGGCTTCCTCTCGCATCCCGCATTGCGTGCCGAGGCGGGCGGCGCGGCCAATCTCGGCCTGCTGGACCAGCAGGCGGCGCTGCGCTGGGCGCGCGACAACATTGCGGGCTTCGGCGGCGACCCGGCGAACGTCACCCTGTTCGGGGAGTCGGCGGGGAGCTGGAGCGCCTGCTTCCAGCTCGCCGCGCCCGGCGCCGCCGGGCTGTTCCAGCGCGCCATCCTGCAAAGCGGCATCTGCACCCTGCCCACCTCCGCGGCGCCGGTGGCCGAGGCCGATGCGGCGGGGCTCGAACTGGCCGCCTCGCTGGGCTGCGGCGATCCGGAGACGGCGACAGCCTGCCTGCGCCGCCTCCCGGCCCGCAGGCTGGCGGGAACGCCGGCCCGCACCACCGGCCCGGTCGGGCCACGCAGCTGGAGCCCGGTGACCGGCGACGCTGTCCTGCCGCTCGCTCCGCAGGAGGCTTTCGCCACCGGCCGCTTCCACCGGGTTCCCGTGCTGAACGGCACCAATCGTGACGAGGGGCGCCTGTTCAGCCTGCTCCTCCGGCTGATCGGCGAACTCTATTCGGAGAAGAGCTACCGGGCGCAGGTCTCGCGCCTGCTGGGCGCGCAAGCCCCCGCCGTGCTGCCGGCCTATGGCGAGGACACACCTATTCCGCAGCGCTTCGCGGCGCTGGTGACGGATGGCCTCTTCACCTGCCCTGCGCTGCGGCTGAACCGGATGCTGGCCGCCCATGTTCCGGTTCATGCCTACGAGTTCGCCGACCGGGAGGCGGTCTCGCGCCTTCCTCCCCTGCCTTTCCTGCCGCCGCTCGGGGCCTACCATGCCGGGGAGGTGGCCTATGTCTTCCAGGCACCCTGGATCCTCGCCGACCCCGCCGGATTTACACCGTCGCAGCGGGTGCTGTCCGACCGGATGCAGCGCGCCTGGGGAGGCTTCGCGCATGGCGAGGCGCCGGGTGCGCCGGGCCTGCCGACCTGGCCACGCTTTGAGCCGGAGGGTGGCCAGGTGCTCTCCCTGGAGCCAGAGGGAAGCCGGCTGCGCGGCGATCTGGCCGCCGCGCGCCGCTGCCCGCTCTGGGGCGCGCTCGGCTACTGAGCCGCGCGCCGCATCCGCCGCGGCGGCGTGCCCGGCGGATCGCCGATCGGGGGGATTCCCGGCCCGCCGGGCGGCGGCTCGTCCGGGTCGGGCGGCTCGTCGATGGGCGGTTCGGGGATGTCCGGCCCCGGCGGCTCCTCCTCCGGCGGCATCGGCGGTGGCCCCGGCGGCTCGCCCGGAGGAATCGGGATCTGCGCCCGGAAGGGCGGACCCTGCGGAATGGAGGGGGTGCCGACAGGCAGCATCTGAACCTCTTTCGATCTGTTCTGTTCGGTAAAGCGAGCCTCCCTGCGGGGTTGCGCCCTCACCCGCAGAGGCGAGGCACCAACTCGAAAAGGCTTTTGTTGCAGCGCACAAAAACCTCGCCATATGGTGGGGCCAGGAAACACCAGAGCATGGCCCAGCGAGCGAGGGCTCCGATGCGACGACGTGAACTTCTCCGCAATGCCTCGGCAGGACTGCTGGCCGCGCCCGCTCTCCTGGCCAGCCGCCCCGGGCGGACGGCCGGGAATGAGCCGGTGGACGTGGAACTCGTGCTGGCCGTGGATGTCAGCCGCTCCGTCGATCCCGAGGAGCAGGAGCTGCAATTCCGCGGCTATGCCGCCGCCTTCCGGGACAGCCGGCTGGCCGAGGGCATCCAGAGTGGCCCGCTGGGCGCCATTGCCGTCAGCTTCTTCACCTGGTCCGACTGGAACATCCAGGACCTCCTGGTGCCCTGGACGCGCATCGACGGCCCGGCCAGCGCCGCCCGCTTCGCCGACCGGCTCGACGCCGCGCCGCGGGAGACGCATCTCTACACCTCCATCTCCGGCGCCATCGACTACGCCGCGCGGCTGTTCGGCCAGGGCTATGAGGGGACGCGCCGGGTGGTGGACGTCTCCGGCGACGGCGTGAACAATTCGGGCCGCCCGCTGGCGCAGGCGCGGGCCGAGGCGCTGGCACAGGGCATCGTGGTCAACGGTCTGGTGGTGGTCGACCGCGCGCCGACGCCCAGCCAGTTCGTGCCGCTGCAGCAGCCGCTCGACGAATACTACCGCAACGAGGTGATCGGCGGCCCCGGCGCCTTCCTGATGGTGGCCGAGGGGTTCCAGTCCTTCGAGGGCGCGGTGCGCCGCAAGATCATCCGCGAGATCGCCAGCAATCCGCCGCCCGGCCCCCTGATCGAACGCGCCTTTTCCTGAGTTGCGCGCCGCCGGCCCCGCGTTTTCCGCACCCCCTTCCTGCGGCAGCCCCCTCTGGCGCCCCGGCCGGACCGGGCGCAAGGTCGGAACCCTGCCACAATCGGAGGATGCGCCGCCGGATGCAGCAACAGGATAGGGACGGCCTGCCCCAGCCCCAGCGCCGGGGCGCGATACTGGCCATCGCCGTCGCCATCGCCCTGGCGGTGATCGACAGTTCCATCGCCAATGTCGCACTTCCGGCCATCGCCGCCGATCTGCGCGTCTCGGCATCCGACGTCATCCTGGTCGTCAATGCCTACCAGATCGCCGTCATCGTCTCGCTGCTGCCGCTGGCCTCCCTGGGCGAGAAGCTCGGTTATGAGCGGATCTACCGCGCCGGCCTGGTCCTCTTCGTGGTCGCCTCCTTCTTCTGCGCGATGGCCGACTCCCTCACCGGCCTCACCCTGGCCCGCGTCGCGCAGGGGCTCGGCGCCGCCGGGCTGATGAGCGTCAACACCGCGCTGGTCCGCTTCATCTATCCGCACCGGATGCTCGGCCGCGGCATGGGCATCAACGCCCTGGTGGTGGCCAGTTCCTCGGTGCTCGGACCAGGCGTTGCCGCCGCCGTGCTGAGCGTGGCGCACTGGCCCTGGATCTTCGCCATCAACATCCCGATCGGCCTCGCCGCGCTGGTGCTGGCGCTGCGCTACCTGCCCGCCACGCCGCGCGCGCGCCGCCGCTTCGACGTGGCGAGCGCCCTGTTCAGCGCCGCCACCTTCGGCCTGCTGATGACGGGCCTGGAGCAGTTCGCCCGCGGCGAATCGCTGCTGGTGGCGGGTCCGCTGGCGGCCGGCGGGGTGCTCGCCGGCTTCCTGCTGGTGCGGCGGCAGGCCGGGCGCACTGCCCCGCTGCTGCCGGTGGACCTGCTGCGCATCCCGATCTTCGCCCTCTCCATCGCCACCTCGGTCTGTTCCTTCTCGGCGCAGATGCTCACCTTCGTCGCGCTGCCCTTCTTCCTGCAGCACGATCTCGGCCGCACACAGGTGGAAACCGGGCTGCTGATGATGCCCTGGCCCCTGGTGCTGATCGTGGTCTCGCCGCTCGCCGGACGCGCCTCGGACCGGCTGCCGGCGGGCCTGCTCGGCGGTGTCGGCCTCGGCCTGATGGCCACCGGCCTTTGCCTTCTCTCGCTGCTGCCCGAGGCGCCGAGCGCCCTCGACATCGGCTGGCGGATGGCGCTCTGCGGCCTCGGCTTCGGCCTCTTTCAGACGCCGAACAACCGCACCATTCTCTCCTCCGCCCCGCGCGAGCGCAGCGGCGGCGCCAGCGGCATGCTCTCCACCGCCCGCCTGCTGGGCCAGACCACCGGCGCGGCGCTGGCAGCATTGTGCCTTCGCCTCATGGGCGCCGGCGGTGCGGACACGGCCCTGCTGGTGGCCGGCGCCATTGCCGCCTGCGCCGCCCTCATCAGCTTCACCCGACTGCGCGCCACCCCGCGCTGACAGCCTTCCCGAGTTCAGGACTTCGCATGAGCCCTTCCTTCCAACGCCCCTCGCCCGAGGTGCTGAGCGCCGAAATCCTCCGCCAGACGTCGGCCTGCCCGCCCGGCAGGTCGATCGCCCCGAGCGAGGTGGCGCAGGCCCTGGCGCCGGAGGAGCACTGGCGCAGCCTGCTCGGCACGGTGCGCGAGGCCGCCCTTGCCCTGCAGCGCGAGGGCCGGCTGGAGGTGCTGCGCAAGGGCAAGCCGGTGCCGCCGGAGGAGGTGCGTGGCGTGATCCGGCTGCGCGCCCCCGCCGCATGAGACACAGCGCTCCCTTCCGGGCACTGCTCGGCCGCGGCGCGCATGGGCTGCCGCTGCCGCAGCCCATGGCATTCGATGCCGCCTTCCGCCTGCCGCCCTCGCCCAACACGGCGCTGGCGGCGCCGCCGGGCAGTTCGCTGCCGGCGCACCGGTGGGTGGAGCCCTATCGCGCTTCCCCGACCGCGCTGATGGCGGCGCTGCGGCGCGTCGCCGCGGCCCGCCCGCGCTGCACCCTGCTGGCGGAATGGCCGGAGCGCGGCCAGGCGCAATGGGTGGAGCGCACGCGCTGGGCCAACTTCCCGGACATCCTCGTGGCCCAGGTCTCGCCCGACCCGGCCGGCGCAGCCCTCGTGCTGTACTCGCGCAGCCTGTTCGGCTGGTCCGACCTCGGCGTGAACGGCCGGCGCCTGGCGGGCTGGCTGGCGGCGCTGGAGGCCGAACTGCGCCTCGTCTGAGCGGCTGACGACACGGCAGGCCGCCCCAAGGCGTCCGCGCGACCCTGCTTCCCTTCCGGCAAGGACATCCTCCTTCCATGCGTCGCATTCCCGCTTTCCTGCGTGACGCCTGGGCGCTCGCCCGCCCCTACTGGGGCAGCGAAGAGCGTTGGCGCGCGCGTGGCCTGCTCGCCGTCGTCATCCTGCTGAACCTTGCCCTGGTGGGCATGGGCGTGCTGCTCACCTACTGGCAGCGCGCCTTCTACAACGCGCTGGAGGCCAAGGACTTCGGCGCCTTCACCGGCCTCATCCTCTGGGGACAGACCACCGAGGGCGGCTTCTTCATGCCGGGTTTCACCCTGGTGGCCGCCGTGTACATCCTGGTCGGCGTCTATGCGCTCTACCTGCAGCAGGCGCTGCAGATCCGCTGGCGCCGCTGGCTGACCGAGCGCTTCCTTTCCGGCTGGCTGGAGAAGCGCGCCTATTACCGCATCGCCCTCACCGACCAGGGCACCGACAACCCGGACCAACGCATCGCCGACGACATGCGGCTCTTCGTGGACGACACGCTGAGCCTGGGCCTGGGGCTGATGAACGCCGTGGTGACGCTGGTTTCCTTCGTGGTGGTGCTGTGGGGCCTCTCGGGGCCGATGGTGATCCTCGGCCTCTCCATCCCCGGCTACATGGTCTGGGCGGCGCTGATCTATTCGGTGCTGGGCACCTGGCTGGCGCATCTGATCGGCCGCAAGCTGATCGGGCTGAACTTCCTGCAGCAGCGGGTGGAGGCGGATTTCCGCTACGCCCTGGTGCGCTTCCGCGAGAACATGGAAGGCGTCGCGCTGCATGGCGGCGAGGCGCAGGAGCAGCGTAACCTGCTGCACCGCTTCGGCGCCGTGATCCAGAACTGGTGGGGCATCATGCGCGCCACCAAGCAGCTCACCTTCTTCACCTCGGGCTACGGGCAGGTGGCGGTGATCTTCCCGATCGTCGTCGCGGCGCCGGCCTTCTTCGCCGGGCGCATCCAGCTCGGCGGGCTGATCCAGACCTCCTCCGCCTTCGGCGAGGTGCAGGGCGCGCTCTCCTGGGTGGTCAGCAACTACGCCCGCCTGACCGAATGGGGCGCCACGGTGGAGCGTCTGGCCGGCTTCCAGCGCGCGCTGAAGGCGGCCCAGCTCGCCGCCGGCGACGGCCCGGACCGGGTGACGAGCGACGGGGCCGCGCTGCGGGCCGAGGCGCTGACCATCCGCCTGCCCGACGGCCGCGCGCTGACGCACGGCGCCGCACTCACCCTGGAGCCGGGCGAGGCGGTGGTGATCACCGGCGCCTCGGGCAGCGGCAAGTCCACCCTGTTCCGCGCGCTCTCCGGCATCTGGCCCTTCGGCAGCGGACGCATCGCCATCCCCGCCGGGGAGGCGCTGTTCCTGCCGCAGCGGCCCTACCTGCCGCTCGGCACGCTGCGCCAGGTGGTGGCGTATCCGCGCGATCCCTCGGCCTTCAGCGAGGAGAGCATCGCCGCGGCACTGGAGAAGGCGGGGCTGGGCGCCCTGCTGCCGCGGCTCGGCGAGGCGGAGCCCTGGGAGCGGCGCCTCTCCGGCGGCGAGCAGCAGCGCGTGGCGCTCGCCCGCGCCCTGCTGCTGAAGCCGCGCTGGCTGTTCCTGGACGAGGCCACCGCCAGCCTCGACCCCGAGGCGGAGGACCGCCTTTATACCTTGCTGCGGCAGGAATTGCCGGAGACCGCCATCCTTTCCATCGCCCACCGCCCCGCCGTGGTGAAGCACCACGACCGGACGCTGCGGATGCAGGGCGGCCAGCTTCTGGCCGTGGCCGCGCCGGAGGAGGCGGCTATGCGCTCCCGATGAAGATGCCGGCGAGCAGCACCAGCACGCCGCCCAGCACCACCTGCACGATCGCGGAGGTGAAGGGCGTCTCCATGTAGCGCCAGCGGATCCAGGCGATGGCGAAGAGTTCGAGGGCCACGACGATCCCCGCCACGGCAGTGGCCAGCCAGAAGTCGCGGATCAGGTAGGGCAGCGTGTGGCCGAGGCCGCCGAGCGCCGTCATCAGCCCGCAGGCGGCGCCGCGCACCCAGGGATGGCCGCGCCCGGTGATGGCGCCGTCGTCGGAAAGCGCCTCGGTCAGTCCCATGCTGATGCCGGCGCCGACCGAGGCGGCGAGGCCGACCAGCAGGGCGTCGCCGGAGCTCTGGGTGGCGAAGGCGGCGGCGAAGATGGGCGCCAGGGTCGAGACGGAGCCGTCGATCAGCCCGGCGAGCCCGGGCTGCACGATCTGCAGCAGCAGCAGGCGGCGCGATTCCGTATCCTCCGCGCTGCGGGCGGATTCGGTGAGGTAGGCGGCCTCCAGCTCGCCGGCGCGCTCCTCGTGGTGGCGCTCGGTGGCGGCGAGATCTCCGAGCAGGCGCCGCACCTCGGTGTCGTGGCTGCGGGCGGCGGCGGCGGTGTAGAAGTTGGCGGCCTGCCGCTCCATCAACTCCGCCTGGGCGCGCACCGTCTCGATGCGCAGGTCCTCCATCAGCCAGACCGGGCGGCGCCTGAGGAAGCCGCGCACGTCCTCGCGCGTGATGTAGGGCAGCTCGGAGCCGAACTTGCTCTCGTAGAGCGTCAGCAGCCGATCGCGGTGCTCCTGCTCCTCGCTGGCCATGGCGTCGAACACCGCGGCGGAGGCAGGATAGCTGCCGCGCAGCCGCAGGGCGAAATGGCCGTAGATGCGCGAATCCTCCTCCTCGCTGGCGATGGCCAGAGCCAGGATCTCGGCTTCGGTCAGGTCCTCGAGGCGCTTCATGTCTGCGGTTCTCCTGCCCGCCTTGTCGCCTCGATGGGCCTCCAGGGCAAGGGGGGTCCACAGGAATGTCGTTGTTTATCAGCGCCTTGGAGAGAATGCGCCGCGTTTGCAACAGACTCCTCGCACGGATCAGCCCGCGGCGAAGTAGCCGGGATGCGCGGCGCGGATCTCGTCCAGCCGCCCGAAGGTGTCGGAGAGATGCCGGCGCAGCACCATCTCCGCTGCCACGGAGTCGCCGGCCAGGATGGTCTCGGCCAGCGCACCGTGCTCCTGCAGCACCGTGCGCGCCTTGCCAGGCACAGGCAGGTGCAGCCGGCGCAGCCGGGCCAGATGGCCGCTGCGGCGCTGCACCATCTCCCAGAGCCCGCCAATGCCGGCTGCGTCGTAGAGCATGGCGTGAAAGGCATCGTCCGCCGCCGAGAAGCCCGCATGGTCGCCGCGCTCCAGCAGCTCCTGCTGCGCGGCCAGATGCGCGCGGAGGCGCTCGGCCAACCCGGCCGGCGGCGCCTCCGCCAGCTGCTGCACCATCTCGCGCTCGATCGCGCGGCGCAGGAACAGCGCCTCACGCGCCGAGGCCAGGTTGATGCGCACGACATGGGTGGAGGCGCTCGGCACCACCTCCACCAGCCCCTCGGCCTGCAGGCGCATGAGTGCCTCCCGGACCGGCGTCTGGCTGAGGCCCAGGCGGGCGGCCAGCGCGGTGCGGGAGAGCGGCGTTCCCGGGGGCAAGGCAAGGCTCAGGATGGCCTCGCGCAGGCTGCCATAGGCGAACTCCCCCGCGGAAGGACGGCGCTCGAAGGGTTGCAGCGGCGCAGCGGCGGTGGAGAGCTTGGACATGATGCGGGGAGCCTAGCGCAAAGGTCCGAAATCCGAAATATCGGTACCTTGTCAGACAAGCCGATCTTCTTTATGCCGTTGGCAACGGCCCATGGAACACCGGCCGAGGAGGAAACATGCCCCTGTCCCGCCCGGCAGGTCTCCACCTGGCCCAATGCCGCCGAGGCTCTGGAGACCGCGCATGACACCTGCCCTGCCCCGCATTGTCGTCTGCCGCCGGCTGACCCCGGCCGCGACGGAGCGTGCGCGCCGCGAGTTCGATGCGCTGCTGGCCAAGGCGGATATGAACGCGGAAGAGGCCATCGCCGCCGCCATTGCGCATCGCGCCGATGCCCTGCTGATCGGCGGCACGGTGAAGCTGGACGCCGCCGCCATCGCCCGCCTGCCCGACCATGTGCGGCTGATCGCGAATTCCAGCGTCGGCTACGACCACATGGACGCCGCGGCGGCGAAGGCGCGCGGCATCCTGGTGACCAACACGCCGGACGTGCTGACCGACTGCACCGCCGACCTCGCCTTCATGCTGCTGCTGGCTGCCTGCCGCCGCGCGCATGAATACGACGCGCTGATGCGCGAGGGCTGGCGCAAGCCGCTCGGCCTGCCGGACATGCTGGGCATCCAGCCCAGCAACAAGGTGCTGGGCATCGTCGGCATGGGCCGCATCGGCCGCGCCATGGCGCAGCGGGCGCGCGGCTTCGGCATGCGCATCCTCTACAACAACCGCAACCGCCTGCCGCCGGAACTGGAGCAGGACGCCGAGTTCTGCCCCGACCTCGACGCCATGCTGCCGCGCTGCCAGATCCTCTCGCTGCACCTGCCGGGCGGCGCGGAGACCGGCACGCTGATGACGGCGGCGCGCTTCGCCCTGCTGCCCAAGGGCGCCGTCTTCGTCAACACCGCGCGCGGCTCGGTGGTGGACGAGGAGGCGCTGCTCGGCGCGCTGAAGTCCGGCCACCTCTTCGCCGCCGGGCTCGACGTGTTCCGCAAGGAGCCGGACTACGACACGCGCTTCGCGGCGCTGCCGAACGTCTTCCTCACCCCGCATGTCGCCAGCGCCACGCGGGAAACGCGCGACGCCATGGGGATGCGTGCCCTCGACAACATCGCCGCGGTCCTGTCCGGCCGCGCCCCGATCGATCCGGTCTGAGACGGAGTTCCGGCCCCATGTCCAAGTCTCCCCTGCCCCACGTCAAGAAGGTCGAGGATCTCCGCAGCCGCCGCTGGTTCGGCCCGGCCGACCTGCGCAGCTTCGGCCACCGCTCGCGCGCCATGCAGATGGGCTATTCGCCCGAGGAATGGACGGGCAAGCCGGTCATCGCGATCATCAACACCTGGTCCGACCTGCAGCCCTGCCACGCGCATTTCAAGCAGCGCGTGGATGACGTGAAGCGCGGCATCCTGATGGCGGGCGGCTTCCCGGTGGAGTTGCCGGCGATCTCGGTCTCCGAGAGCTTCGTCAAGCCGACGACCATGATGTACCGCAACATGCTCGCCATGGAGACGGAGGAGCTGCTGCGCTCCCATCCCGTGGACGGCGCGGTGCTGATGGGCGGCTGCGACAAGACCACGCCCGGCCTGCTGCTCGGCGCCACCAGCATGAACATCCCGGCCATCTACCTGCCCGCCGGCCCCATGCTGCGCGGCAACTGGCAGGGCAAGATCCTCGGCTCCGGCTCGGATTCCTGGAAGTACTGGGACGAGCTGCGCGCCGGCAAGATCACCGACCAGGACTGGCTGGGCGTGGAGGGTGGCATCGCCCGTTCCTACGGCACCTGCATGACCATGGGCACGGCCAGCACCATGACGGCGATCGCCGAGGCGGTCGGGCTGGTGCTGCCGGGCGGCTCCTCAGTGCCGGCCGCCGATGCGGGGCATATCCGTCTCGCCTCGGAATCCGGGCGGCGCATCGTGGACATGGTCTGGGAAGACCTGACGCCGCAGCGGATCCAGACGCGCGAGGCCTTCGAGAACGCCATCGCCGTCGCCATGGCGATGGGCTGCTCGACCAACGCCATCATCCACCTGATCGCCATGGCGCGGCGCGCCAACTGCGACATCGGGCTGGAGGATTTCGAGCGCTTCAGCCGCAAGGTGCCGGTGATCGGCAACGTGCGCCCCTCCGGCAACGCCTACCTGATGGAGGACTTCTTCTACGCCGGCGGCATCAAGGCGCTGATGAACCAGATCCGCGAGCACCTGCACCTGGACTGCCTCACCGTCACCGGCCGCACGCTGGGCGAGAACATCGAGGGCGCCAAGGTCTTCAACGACGACGTCATCCGCACCACCAGCAACCCGATCTATGGCGAGGGCTCGCTGGCGGTGCTGAAGGGCAACCTGGCGCCGGATGGCTGCG
Source organism: Roseomonas sp. E05 (assembly GCF_030063475.1). Classification (GTDB taxonomy): domain Bacteria; phylum Pseudomonadota; class Alphaproteobacteria; order Acetobacterales; family Acetobacteraceae; genus Pseudoroseomonas. The sequence goes on along the minus strand of NZ_JASIRT010000036.1, from coordinate 9,451 downwards.
TCATCAAGCCGGCCGCCATGGACCAGCGCTTCCTCAGGCATTCCGGCCCCGCCGTGGTGTTCGACGACTACGACGCCATGAAGAAGGCGGTGGACGACGAGAACTACCCCTTCACGCCCGACACGGTGATGGTGCTGCGCAATGCCGGCCCGCAGGGCGGCCCGGGCATGCCGGAATGGGGCATGCTGCCGATGCCGAAGAAGCTGCTGAAGGAAGGCCACCGCGACATGCTGCGCATCTCCGACGCGCGCATGAGCGGCACCTCCTACGGCGCCTGCGTGCTGCATGTCGCGCCCGAATCCTATATCGGCGGCCCGCTGGCGCTGCTGCGCACCGGCGACATCGTCGAGCTCGACGTCGATGCGCGCACGATCAACATGCGCGTCTCCGAGGAGGAGCTGGCGCAGCGCCGCGCCGAGTGGAAGGAGCCGCCGGCGCGCTACGGCCGCGGCTACGGCCACATGTTCCTCAAGCACATCCAGCAGGCCAACGAGGGCTGCGACTTCGACTTCCTGAAGACCGAATTCGGCCCCCCGGTGGGCGAGCCGGTCATTCATTGATCGCGCAGGAGCACGGAATCCGATGAGCAAGCTGAAGCCCGAGACGCGGGACAAGCTGAAGAAGGTCAGCACGGCCACGCTGGCCACCGCGCTCTACAAGCGTGGTTTCCGCAGCCAGTTCATCCAGGACGTGAAGCCGCTCTCGCCGCGCGAGGAAAGCATGGTGGGCGAGGCCTTCACGCTGCGCTACATGCCGGCGCGCGAGGACCTGAACCAGCTCACCGTCTTCCGCAACCCCGACCACCCGCAGCGCAAGGCGGTGGAGGAGTGCCCGCCCGGCGCGGTGATGGTGATGGACAGCCGCAAGGATGCCCGCGCGGCCTCGGCCGGCGGCATCCTGGTGACGCGGCTGATGAAGCGCGGGGTCGCGGGCGTCGTCACCGATGGCGGCTTCCGGGATTCGGCCGAGATCGCCACGCTCGACATGCCGGCCTACCACTCCCGCCCCTCGGCGCCGACCAACCTGACGCTGCACCAGGCGATCGACATCAACGTGCCGATCGGCTGCGGCGACGCGCCGGTTTTCCCCGGCGACGTGGTGGTGGGCGACAATGACGGCGTCATCATCATTCCCGCGCATCTGGCGGACGAGATCGCCGACGAGGCGACGGAGATGACGGCCTACGAGGACTTCGTCACCGAGAAGGTGCGCGAGGGTCGCACCATCCGTGGCCTCTACCCCGCCACGGACGAGCGGAACCTCGAAGAGTTCGCCGCCTGGCGCAAGCAGAACGGGCGCTGACCGGAACGCCGCTCCGGCGTCTCCACACCGCTCGCACCGATTAGCGGCGCGGAGGGCATCCGCATGTCGGGTGCCCTCCGGGCAGGTCTACCCGGCCAGGCAGGTGCCCGGCCGGAACGATGAATCGCGGCCGCGCTGCAATGACGGCGTGCCCGGAGGAGCGGATCAACCATGAAGATCATTCCCAAGCTGGCGGCCGCCTGCGCCTTCGCGCTGGCCTCCGTCCCGGCCTTGGCCCAGCAGGCCGGCTATCCGACGCAGCCGATCCGGCTGATCGTGCCCTTCAGCGCCGGCACCTCGGACACCATCGCGCGGCTCGTCGGCACCGAGATGAGCAAGGCGCTCGGCCAGCCGATCGTGGTGGAGAACCGGCCCGGCGCCGGCGGCAATGTCGGCAGCGAGACCTGCGCCCGCGCGACCCCGGATGGCTATACCATCTGCCTCGGCACCATCAGCAGCCATGCCATCAATCCGGCGATCTATCCGAAGATCCCCTACAACAACCTGAAGGACTTTGCGCCGATCACGCAGCTTGCCGCGCAGCCCAACGCGCTGGCGGTGACGGAGGACTTCCCGGCGAAGAACGTATCGGAGCTGGTCGCGCTGCTGCGTGCCAAGCCCGGCGAGTACAACTTCGGCTCCTCCGGCGTCGGCACCTCGGTGCATCTCGCCGGCGCACTGTTCTCGCAGCTCACCGGCACGCAGATGGAGCATGTGCCCTATCGCGGCAGCGGCCAGCTGATGACGGCGCTGCTGACCGGCGAGCTGCCGATCGCCTTCGACAACTTCTCCTCCGCATGGCCCTTCGCACGGGACAACAAGCTGCGCATCCTCGGCGTGACCTCGCTGCAGCGCGTTCCGACCGCGCCGGACATCCCGACCGTGGCAGAGACGGTGCCGGGCTTCGAGAGCCTCTCCTGGCACGGGCTCTTTGCCCCCGCCGGCGTGCCGCAGCCGATCATCGAGTTGCTGCACAAGGAGGCCGTCGCGGCGCTGAACCAGCCGAACGTGCAGGCACGGTTCAAGGATCTCGGCATCACGCCGGTCGGCAGCACGCCGCAGGAATTCGGCGCCTTCGTCGCCAGCGAGACGCAGCGCTGGGGCAAGGTGGCGCAGCAGGCGAAAATCAGCCTGGATTGACAGAAGGTTGGGGGGAATGAATTCCCCCCAAAACCCCCCTTCTTTTTTCCTCGAGTTCCCGCGCTGGCGGCATGCGTCGCGCTTAAACTGACAAAAAGAAGATGGGGGGCTTGGGGGGAATTCTTTCCCCCCGACTTTTTCCCTCAGTCGAAGCTGAGGAAGCCCGGCATCTCGCTGATCGGCCGCGCGGCGCGCAGCTTGGCGAGGTCCGGCACCGGGCGGGCGAGCGTCGCATCGCCTTCCACCACCGCCTCGATGGCCGCCGCCACCGCCAGCACCTTCGCATCGCCGCCGCGCGGGCCGACGATCTGCAGGCCGAAGGGCATGCCGGCATGGTCCACGCCCAGCGGCAGACTGATCGCCGGGTGGCCCGGCAGCGTCACCGCATAGGCCAGCGCCAGCCAGTGGAAGTAGTTCTTGGTGGGCTTGCCGTCGATCTCGGCCGGGTAGAGTTCGCTCCAGGGGCGCGGCGAGAGGGTGATGGCGGGGGCGATGATGACGTCCACGCCGCCGGCGAAGAAGCTCTGCCAGGCGCGGTAGATCTTCGTCTGGATCACCGAGGCGCGTGCCACGTCCTTGGCGCTGTAGCCCAGCCCTTCCTCGACATTGGCGCGCACATTCGGCCCGACATCCTGCGGGCGGAGGCGCACCTTCTCCTCATGCGCCGCCAGGAAGTTCAGCGCGCGCAGGATGGCGAAGGCCTCGTCGGCATCCGTGCAGTCCGGGTGCGTGTCCTCGACGCTGCCGAAGAGCGGCGCCAGCGCCTTCACCCGCTCGGCGAAGACGGCGCGGATATGATTCTCGGTCGGCGCGAAGCCGAAATCCGGCGTCGCGGCGACGCGCAGGGCGGAGAGGTCCACCGCCTCATTCAGCGGCATGCCGCGCCGCACGTCCTTGCCCGGCAGGGTATAGGCCAGCGGGTCCACGCCATGGTCCGCCGCCATGGCGGAGAAGAGCAGCGCCAGGTCGGCCATGTTGCGCGCCATCGGGCCGAGCACCGGCAGGCCGGACCAGCCGAGCAGCCGCCGCTCCTGCGGCACCACGCCCGGGCTGGGGCGGAAGCCGACGATGCCGTTGAAGGCCGCCGGATTGCGCAGCGAGCCGCCGGTGTCGGAACCGCTGGCCAGCGGCACCATGCTGGTCGCCAGCGCCACGCCGGAGCCGCCGGAGGAGCCGGCGGCCGACTTGCTCGGGTCGAAGGGGTTGCCCGTGGCGCCATAGACGGCATTGCGCGTGTTGGCGCCGGCGCCGAATTCCGGCGTGTTGGTCTTGCCCAGCACGATGCCGCCCGCCGCGCGCAGGTCTGCCACCATGGTGGAGTCCTTGGCGGGCACGTTGTCCTTGAAGATCGGGCTGCCGAAGGTGGTGACCAGCCCGGCGGTGTCGTCCAGGTCCTTGATGCCGAGCGGCAGGCCGTGCAGCGGGCCGAGCTTGTCGCCGCGCATCACCGCGCCCTCGGCGGCCTTCGCCGCGCCACGCGCCCGATCCTCATCCAGCGCCACCATGGCGTTGACGGCATGGTTCACCTCGCCGATGCGCTTCAGGCAGGAATCCAGCAGTTCGACGGGGGAAAGCTTCTTCTGGCCGATCAAACGGCGGGCGGCGACGGCGGAGAGGTCGCAGGCTTCGGTCACGCGTCCAGTTCCTTCTGGTAGAGCGCCAGCATGGCGGAGTCGAAACAGGCGAAGGTGACGTCGAGGTCGCCCTTCGCGGCAAGATCCTCGCGCACCGTGGCCACTGCGATCCGCGTGGCCTCCCCGCGCGGGTAGCCGTAGATGCCGGTGGAGATGGCGGGAAAGGCGATGGAATGGCCGCCCGCCTCGCGCAGCCGCGCCAGGGAGGCGCGGTAGCAGCCGGCGAGCTGCCCCGCCTCCCCTTGCCCGCCGCCATGCCAGACCGGCCCGACGGCATGGATGACGTGGCGCGCCTTCAGGCGGAAGCCGGGGGTGATCCGCGCCTCGCCGGTCGGGCAGCCACCGATCCGCGCGCAGGCGACGGCCAGTTCGGGTCCCGCCGCCGCATGGATCGCGCCACACACGCCGCCGCCCGGCGCCAGCGCCGCATTGGCGGCGTTGACGATGGCATCCACGTCCAGCCGGGTGATGTCGGCCTGGATGGCGCGGATCATGGCCTCAGTACCCCAGCGCGCAGCCATCCTTGCGCGGATCGGAGCCGCCGATCAGCACGCCGCGCTCATGGTCGATCAGGATGGCCTGGCCGCCGCCATGCGGCTTGTCGATCATCTGGCAGTCATGGCCCATGCGGTTCAGGCGGTCGATCACATCGGTCGGGACGCCGCGCTCGATCTGCACCTTGCCGCCATAGGGGAAGAGGCGCGGGAAATCGAGCGCCGCCTGGACGTCCATGCCGAACTCGAAGTGGTTGGTCAGGAACAGCGTCTGGCCCATCGGCTGGAAGTGCCCGCCCATCACGCCATAGGGCATGATGGCGCGGCCGTCCTTCATCACCATGCCCGGGATGATGGTGTGCATCGGCCGCTTGTTCGGCGCGATGCAGTTGGGGTGGCCCTCCTGCAGGCGGAAGCCGAAGCCGCGGTTGTGCAGCATCACGCCGCTCTTCTCCGCCAGGATGCCGGAGCCGAAGCCCTCGAAGAGCGAGTTGATGAAGGAGCAGGCATTGCCGTCCGCATCCACCACGCAGAGATAGACGGTGTCCTTGTGCTTCGGCAGGATCTCGGCCAGGCCGGCGGGCGGCAGCTCGCGCATCGCCACCTCGTCGCTGATCAGCGCGCGCAGTTTCTTCGCGTAATCCGGGCTGGTCAGCTTCGCCACCGGCACATCCACCTGGGACGGGTCGGCCAGGAAGGCGTCGCGGTCGCGATAGGCGAGGCGCGCCGCCTCGACATGGCGGTGCAGGCGCTCGGGCGAGAGCGGCCCCTGCTCCGGCGTCTCGCATTCCCCGAGCACGCCGAGCATCTGCAGCACCAGCAGGCCCGAGCCGTTCGGCGGGCACTGGAAGACGTCGAGCCCGCGCCACTTCGTCTGAATCGGGGTGACGAACTCGGCGCCATCCAGCCCGGCGGCGAAATCCGCCTCCGTATGCGTGCCGCCGGCGGCGCGCAGGGTCGCCACCATGTCGGCCGCGATCTCGCCTTCGTAGAAGGCCTTCGCGCCGCGCTCGCCGATGGCGCGCAGCGTGCGGCCCAGCGCCGGCTGCTTGAACACGTCGCCGATGCCGTAGGGCTTGCCGCCCTTCAGGAAGTGCCGTGCCGTGGCCTCGTGCTTGCTGAGCTTGCCGGTACCGGCTTCCCAGTCATGCGCCACGCGGGCATGCACGGGGTGGCCTTCCTCGGCGATCTTCGCCGCCGGTGCCAGGATCTGCGCCAGGGAGAGCTTGCCGTGCGCCTTGTTCAGCTTCTCCCAGGCGGAGACGGCGCCGGGCACGGTCACCGAATGGGCCGAGGTGTTGACCATCGCGGTCAGCCCGTCGGCGCGCAGCTTCTCCGGCGTGGCGCCGGCGGGGGCGCGGCCGGAGCCGTTCATCGCGATCACCTGGCCGGTGCCGGCGGGGGCGTAGAGGCAGAAGTTGTCGCCGCCGATGCCGGTGGACTGCGGCTCCACCACGGCCAGCACGGCGCAGGCGGCGATGGCCGCATCCATGGCGTTGCCGCCCTGGCGCAGGATGTCGAGCGCCGTCAGCGTCGCGATCGGCATCGAGGTCGCGGCCATCGCATGGGTGGAGAGAACCGCACTGCGGCCGGGAATATGAAAGTCGCGCATCAAAGTCTTTCCGGGTGAAGAGGTCACAGCGTGCAGAAGCCGCCGTCGATCAGCAAGGAGGAGCCGCTGATCATGGCGGAGGCGGGCGAGGCGAAGAAGACGATGGCGCCCATCACATCCTCCACTTTCATGATCCGGCCGAGCGGCGTGCGGCGCAGATGCGCGGCGCGGAACTTCTCGTTGGCGAGCAGCCCTTCGGTCAGCGGGGTCTCGACGAAGCCGGGGCAGAGGCTGTTGACCCGGATACCGTGCGCCCCCAGCTCGGCCGACATGGCCTTGGTCAGCCCTTCGATGGCGTGCTTGGTGGCGGTGTAGACGCTGCGGTTCAGCCCGCCGACATGCCCGTTCACCGAGGACAGATTGATGATGCTGCCGCCCTTTCCGGCCGCCACCATGCCGGCCGCCACGGCCTGCGCCACGGCGAAGGCGCCGCGCAGGTTGAGGTCGATCAGCCGGTCGAAGCTGTCGTCGCGGACCTCCAGAAAGGGCTCGCGGATATTGGTTCCGGCGTTGTTGACCAGGATGTCGAAGGGTCCCTCGCCTTCCGCCAGGTGGCGCACGGCGGCGCGGTCGGTCACGTCCAGCGCCCGGGCGCACGCCCGGGCGCCGGGGCCGAGGGCAGCGATGGTCGCCTCCATCTCCGGCAGGGCGCGGGCCGCCAGCACCACCTCCGCCCCCGCCTCGGCCAGCGCCACCGCCGCGGCCCGGCCGATGCCGCGTGAAGCACCCGTCACCAGGGCGCGCAGCCCGTCGCAGCGCAGCGGGGGCGTATGGGGCAGGCCGTCGGCCATGGGCGGTATCCTCCATCCGGTCAATTGCCGCCGACGCTGGCACGGTCCGGCCCCGGCATCAATCCGCCCACTTCCGCCCGCCGCGCGGCTGCGCTATCCGAAGCCGATGGAAACCACCGCCACGATCGACGATTTCCACCGGCTCGACATCCGCGTCGGGACGATCCTGGATGCCAGCCCGCTCGAAGGCGCCCGCAAGCCGGCGCTCAAGCTGGAGATCGACCTCGGGCCGGAGATCGGCGTCAAGCGCTCCTCCGCCCAGGTCACGGTGCACTACCCGCCGGACAAGCTGATCGGCCGGCAGGTGCTCTGCGTGGTGAACTTTCCGCCCCGCCGCATCGCCGGTGTCCAAAGCGAGGTCCTGACCCTGGGCCTGCCGGATGCCAATGGCGACGTGGTCCTGATCCGCCCCGATTTCGCCGTCCCGAATGGCGGCAGGATGTTCTGAGAATGGCGCCGCGCTACTACACCGTCAGCTGGGACCAGCTTCATCGTGACAGCAAGGCGCTCGCCTGGCGGCTGGTCGAGCGGGGCCCCTGGAAGGGCATCGTCGCCATCACGCGCGGCGGGCTGATCCCCGCCGCCATCGTGGCGCGCGAGCTGGATTGCCGGCTGATCGAAAGCGTCTCCGTCATCACCTATGACGAGGAGAAGCTGGGCACCCCGGTGGTGGCCAAGCCCCCGGTCGCCGCCGATGATGGCGAGGGCTGGCTGGTGCTGGACGACCTGGTGGACACCGGCACGACGGCCAAGGTGGTGCGCGGCATCCTGCCCAAGGCGCATTTCGCCACCGTCTATGCCAAGCCCGCCGGCAAGCCGCTGGTGGACAGCTTCATCACCGAGGTGAGCCAGGACACCTGGATCCTGTTCCCCTGGGACACCGAGCCACAGTTCGTCGCGCCCATCGCGCGCTCGGGCATGGTGAAGTAAGACCTCGCGACACGTCACGCGACTTCCGGAGGCTTCAGGCGGGCTCAAGGCCCGCCAGCCTCCCACCTCCCGTCAGGCCTGGGCGCGCCGCGGCGCGAACACCGCGCCCCTGGCGGCGCGGAAGGCCACTTCGCCCCCATAGCAGGCGAAGCCCAGGCCGATGAACAGCTCCTTGTACTCCGTGGGGTCCCACAGGCGGACCAGCCGGTCGCCGAAGGCGATCAGGAGCACCTGCGACAGCACGAGCAGCAGGGCCGCTACGGCGAAGAGAGCCATCTCCCCCCGTCCCGGCGCCGTCATGGCGGCACGGATGACGATGACGAGGCTCAGGATCAGCACCATCTGGATCGGCAGAAGGTGCCACATGTCGTAGTTGAAGGAGGCGATCGGCGCGCTGACCGCCAGCACGGCCCGGCCGGGGATGAGCGGCGCGACGGCGCGCAGCACCGCAGGCACCGGCGCCACTTCCTTCAGGAAGGGCAGCAGCATCAGGAACACGAAGCTCCCGCCATAGTACAGAAGCTCGAAGCCGTTGGTGAACAGGTTGTGGAAGTTCAGCTCCTTCTGCATGTTCTCTTCGATCAGCACCGTCGGCGTCTGGATCTCGAACACGCGCTGCATCCAGGAGACTTCCTCCATGCCGACCACGAAGAGGCAGACGGCCAGCAGCAGCGCACCCGCTGAGCAGAGCGGGGCGGAGAAACCGCGCACGCCGCCGCGGCTCCTGAGGAAGCGCATCGAGCTCCAGAGCAGCAGGCCGCTGCCGAGCAGAAGCGCAACTGCCGAACTCCATTCCACGCTCTGATCTTCACGGGCCAGCGCGCTGAACAACTCGGGACTGGCAAGGAAAACCACGAGGAAGCCGACCGCCAGCGCAAGCGAGGCCCAGGCCGGCCGCTGCTGCGCCGCGCTCAAGGCCGGAACCGCACGCGCCGGAGCGTTCCGCAGGAAGGGAAGAATGAAAAGCGCCGCAAGCAACAGCGCCAGCATGGAGCGTCCCAACGAAGAGGCATCGATCACCGGCGCCCGGTCCGCGAAGCCCCAGGAGCCCGATATCTGCTTCTCGAAGACGGCCAGGACCAGCAGCACTGCCACCGTGAGCAGTGCCGCGATTCCAGCGCGGAGATAAGGCTGCTCAGGTCTTCCCTGCACACTGCGGTGTCTGTTGATGATTTCCGCGGAGTGTGCCTGGCGCATAAGAATCCTGTCTGAAATTGAGCGAGAGCCTCTCTCCCAGTAATCCGTATCGTTAATGGATATCCGTCACAAAACTGTCATAGTCTTCTTGTGGGAAGAGCATAGGGCACATCGCTGCCCTCCCCTTCCGCTCGTCGGAACGCATGCATGTGCGGGCTCGCACTGCTGTCCGAGAAGGGCAGCAGCGCTCGGAGCCTGGAGCATTTTCCGTGAGCCAGAGCGAACGGAAAACGCTCTAGGCGGTGGTGACGATTTCCTGATCTGAGGGATTCCGCTGCTGAGCGGGGCGTGATTCAAGGCTGGCTTTTGGAGGCTGGCCTGGATGAGCGCGGACCCGGATGCGTTGCGCGA
>NZ_JASIRT010000035.1 GCF_030063475.1 Roseomonas sp. E05 | reverse complement strand
CTTCCGCCGCCTGGCCATCCGCTACGAACGCAGGCTCGACATCCACCATGCCCTCACCGCCCTCGCCTGCTCCCTCATCTGCCTCAACGCGCTTCAGGAGCGGTTTTGAAAGGCGCTGTAAATGGCGCCTGGAGACGGGCGTTCGGCTCTTATCGAGAGTCAGGCGTCAGCGCACAAATCAGACCTCGCAGTTCTTCATGAATGCGAGGCCGGACTGGTCCTCCTGCTGCTGGGCGATCATCCAGCCCGCGTATTCCAACGGAAGTACGCTGCCCTGTCGAGAATCTCTATCTCCTCCGCAGAAAGTCGGATCTCCGTCGCGCGAGATTGCCCTCGAGCTGTTCCACGTTTTTGGCGCTAACGGGAGAGGCGACAAAGTGCCTTCAGCGTGTTCAGCAGCGAGAAGTCATGGATCGCGCCGTTGTAACGCGCCGCTGTGACCTCCACGCCCGCCTCCAGCTTGCGGGCATAGGCTTCGCCCTCGTCCCGCAGGGGGGGCATTCTCAGCGGTGATCACCAGGGCCGGCCGTTGGCCGCTGAGCTGCTGCGTCAGTGGCTTCCAACCACGCTTGCAAGATAGCCTGCAATGGCCTGTACGTCGCTGGCCTCAACGGGCGCATGGAACGCATTGCGCATCTTGTTCACCTCCTCGGTCCAGGCCGCGAGGGAAAGGGGCGGCTGGCTCAGCACCATGCTGGCGGAGTGGCAGGCCAAGCAGTTGCTGTTGACCAGGTCTGCGCCAGGGCCATCCGGGAAGGTGCGGTCGCTACTCGGGAGCTCGACCGACAGGTTGCGAAACCTCGGTCCAAACGAGGCTTGCGACGAGGCAATGGCCCCGCCGCCCCTGCCTGCTGCCCCCGCTCCCGATGCTGGACCGGCCTCCGATGCCGTCCTGGTCGGAATCTCGGCCTGGGGCGCCACCCTGGGCTTCCCATCGAGAAGGAGCACGAGAGCCGTAAGGCCGACGAGGCCATAGCTGACGGTCTTGAATGACAATGCCACCTTCCGCCTCCTCAGCCGGCCTTGACCGAAATGGACTCGATGACGTTGCGCAGATAGCCACCGCCGTTCCAGTTCGCCTCGGCCGGCTGTACGGCTCCGTCTGTATTGGTGCAGCGGACCTGGATGGTGGCTGCGCCCGCCCCGGGCGGGGTCCAGCGCGTCTCCCAGCGGCGAAAGCCGTACTTGCCCTCATCCTGGCCGAGCCTTGCGGGCTGCCAGGATTTGCCGCCATCGAAGGATAGGTCCACCGCCTGCACGCCAGCATCACCGCCGAAGGCGATTCCGCGCACGAGCGCTTCCGCCCCCGCCGGCAAGCTCGCCCCGTCCCGCAGATTGGTGATGAAGGAGCGTGGCCCCATGCGGTTGATCGGCACGGTCGGAAAGCCAGTCTGGCCGGGACGGACATTGGCAAAGGGTGTGTCCGGGATGCGGTAGGCCGTCTTCATCCAGTAATTGTCGTCGGGTCCACTTAGCACCTCGATGTCGTTGAGCATCTTGACCCAGTAGGTCGAGAACCAGCCTGGCACGATGAGGCGCAGCGGGAATCCGTTGAGGAGCGGCAGCGGCTCCCCATTCATGAGATAGGCCAGCATGACCTCGCCGTCGCGCGCGTGGTCGATGGCGAGCGACTTCTCGAAGTCAGGAGCACCGTCCACCACGGGCTCATCCAGCGCGTTGAAGCGCACCGCCGTCGCCCCGGCCTTCACACCCGCCTTGTCGAGCACGTCACGCAACCGGACCCCGGTCCACTTCGCGTTGCCCATGGCGCCGTTCCCCCACTGCGCACCGGGCACGCGGGGCTGGAACAGCCCGCGCGAGTTGCCGGAGCACTGATTGACGGCCGCCATCTCCACCTTCGGAAGGCCAACCAGATCCTGCAGGGTGAGGGACAGTGGCTGGTTCACGTGGCCACGGACGGCCACGCGATAGCCCTCGACATCAATCTCGGTCGGAATGACGGCCCAGTGCCAGCGGACAAAGAACTGGTCGTTCGGCGTGAATACGCCCTTGTCGAACACCTCGAACGGGGTCTCCAGCAATGGTGGGCGCGTGCGCTGCAGAATCAGCCGGCCCTTCTGCGGAAAGGCGGTGGTGAGGGATCGGACCCCGCTGCCACCCCGCAAGCCGAGATCGACTGCGTCCTGCGCATGGGCCGGGCGAAAGATCAGCCCAAGGGTTGCGGCCGCCGCGGCCCCAAGTACCTGCCTGCGGCTGGATGTCTGTCGAGGATCTGTGGGGTCTGGCGAACGCATGTGTCTCTCCTGGCAGCGACTGTACAGAGGCGTACCGGAACGGAGCGAACGCCCACCCTCCGGTCCGATCCACGTCGCGATGTGAGTCATCGCGACGACGGATCAGCTGGGTTCAAGGACACCGAAGACGGACACCAGCGCGAGGGTGATTGCCCCCAGCACGATCTCTGCGAGGGAGCCGGCACGGATTGCCTGAATGGCGCGAGCACCTCCCCTCTTCATCTTCGGCACCAAGAGGTAGCGATTGACGACAGCCTGTCCCGTCATGCCCGTCACGGCCAGGATCTTGGCGGCGAGGAGGGCCTGGTAGGGTGAGGTCCAGACGGTCGGAATGCGGCCTAGAATCAGAGCCACGTTGATCAAGCCTGTCGCGACCACAAGGACCACCGCGGCGTGCCCTGCCACTGAGAAGCGGCGCAGCGCTGTGACGGCGTTCCGTGCTCGGGCCGGATCACTCAGCATCCCCAGACAGAGGAGAAGGGGGATCAGCGCGCCGAGCCAGGCTCCGCCCGCCAGGAGATGAAGGACTTGGTTGAGGCGCTCCAGGATGCCGATCGCGCCGCCACGTGACGCCGCGTGACCGACGAAGGCGAGGCTCACCAGGAGCAGACCGGAGAGAAGGGTCACCGATGCGACGCGGATCCGTGCGGGTCGCGCCGCCGCTACGACAAGCGCGAATGTGAGGAGTACCCTCGCCTGCCAGACACGGCCTGATGAGATCTGCTGAGCGACGCGGATGAGCGCCGAGACGTCGAAGGCTCTGATCCAATTTCCGAAAATTTGTGCGGTCTGGAGCGGGAGCCAGAGAAGCACCCCGAAGCAGGCAAAAAGCGCCCCCGCGGCCAGGGTGGGACCCAGGCGCCGCACGAGATCGTCCCGAAGTGCAGCCGGCGCCAGAAGAGCAACGAAGACGCCTGTGCCGAACACCAGGATGACAGCCGCATCATGCACGAACCGGCACACGGCGAATGCGGCGTCCAAGTCGCTCAAGGTGCGACCGTGAACCGATAGGTGCCATGTGTCGTATGACCGTCGGTCGAGAGGACGTGCCATTCGACGACATAGGGTCCCGGCGTGCGGACACCCTGCAACGGCACGGAAAGCGTTCGGTCATCGTTCGGCGCGAGCGATGGCTTGCCGGTGGGAACGGCCGTGCCATCGGCCCCCAGCAGGCGTACGCCGCTGAACTCGAGTTCAAGGCCCTCGGAGAAGTGGAGTTGAAGCGCTCCCGGCGGTGACGACACGGACGCATTCCCGGCGGGCTCCGCGGCGGTGAGATGGGCGTGGGCGAAGGCCGGTGTGGCGAGGAGAAGGCCAAGCACCGCTGAAACCGCGCCGAGGCCTGTCTTGGACATCTCTGGGGCGTCCTTTCTGCTTCCCAGGGCCGGCACCGACCGGACCCGGGGAGAGCCGCCCCTCCGGCTGTGTGACAGGCAGAGGGGCGGCGGGTGATCAGTTCATCTGGATCTGCACGGGCGCGCCGTGCTGATCGGCGGTGCCGGGAGCGACCACCAGGTAGCGGCGCTGATCGCCCTGCTGGCCCTGGACAACCTGCCGGATCGGGCCGAGCGCGTTGACGATGGCCGAGCCCGCAGGATTGGTCATGAAGCTCGAGAGGGGTTGCAGCGCGCCGCCCCCGTCCGGGCGCTGGGCAATGGCCAGCACATAGGGCTTCCGGGGCTCGAGCCCGGTCACGGAGGCCTGCAGGACCTGGATCAGCCCCTGATCGAACAGCGTGACGCTGGTCGGGGCCGTCCCGCCGGCCGCGGCATGGTGGCGTGCCTGTCCGTTCCCACGGTTGGCCACCGCGACCAGGTTCAGGTGCGCCGCCTGTCCCGCAGTGCCCAGCGGCTGCAGCCCCTGCAGGCCGTCGCCTTCCGGCACGGCATTCGGCACATAGGTGACGGCTTGCGGAGCCTGACCGATCGGCACCGTCGCGATCACCTTGTTGGTCAGGGTGTCGATCGCCGCCATGCCATCGGCGTTCTCGAGACCGACATAAACGCGCGTGCCGTCACCGGAGGGCCAGAGGCCGTGCGGCAGCGCGCCGACAGGGATGGTGGCGACCTTCGAATAGTCATCGGTGCGGTAGACCTGTACCTCATTCAGGCCGCCGACGGTGATGTAGGCAAAGCTGCCCTTGGCATTGTGGACGATGTTGACGTGGTTGGTGATCGGCCCGGTGTCGATCGTGTGCAGCACGTTGAAGGGCGGCCGGGCATTGAACACCATGGTCCGGCCGATGTCCTTCAGGGTCAGCCAGACCTGGCTGCCGTCAGGGCTCGCGGCGATGTTCGGGCAGAACGGACTGTCCTGCTTCATGTGGCCGACGACCTGATGGTCGGCGACATTCACCACCACCGTGTCGGGATTGAAGCTCGAGCAGACATAGCCGTACTGGCCGTCCGGGGAGAAGATTGTCATGCCGGGACCGGCGGGCACGGTGATCCGGGTCTTCTCCTCGAAGCTCGCGGCATCGATGACGGAGACGTAGTTCTCTCCGCGCACCGTCACCCACACCTCCTTCCCGTCCGGCGTGAAGAAGGCCTCGTGCGGCGAGCGGCCCACATAGGTGACGTGCTTCACCTGATTGGTCGCGGTGTCGATGAAGCTGACGGAGTTGGAGCCGATCGAGACCACCGCCAGGGTGCGGTGATCGGGCGAGAAGCCCATCCCGTGCACGAGCAACTGGCCGCGATAAAGCGGGCTGAGATTGCCCGGCGCCGGGTCGCCCAGGCGCAACACGCCGAGCAGGCGATTGTCGGCCGGATCGATCACCGACAGCGTGTTGGAGAACTGCTCGGCGGCGTAGACGCGATCGTGGTGGCTCACCAGGATGTCGGGCGCGTCAGCGCCAACAGGCACCTGGCCAGCGAAGGCGGGCATGGCGGTCGAGGCGAGCAGCAGAGCGAGGCGGAGGGCACGGGTCATGGCAGGTCAGTGGCTCTCATGATGATGGTGGGCGGCCGGAGCAGGCGGCTGGTCCGGCGCTGGAACGGAGGCGGGCAGTGGCTGGCCGAGCGCGAGGCGCATCGCCGCGATCTCCTGCTGCTGCTCGACGATGATTTCCTGCGCGAGGCGGCGGAGTGTTTCGTTGCGGCCGTAGCGCAGTTCGGCCTGCGCCATGTCGATCGCGCCCTGATGGTGTGGGATCATCATGGCGACGAAGTCGCGGTCGACGTCCCCGGTAGGATGCGCCGCCATGTCCGCCATCATCCGGTCCATCGCCGCCTCGTTCTCCGCCAGGAAGGCGGCTTCCGCGGAATCGGGCGGATCGGCGGCATGCGCCACCACGGCGCCACCTATGGCGGCGGCGAGGAGGAGCGCCGGCAGGCGCAGTGACAGACGGGGCGATGGCATGAGACCTCCAGGATCAGGAGCCGCGTGTTCGATCCGGAGTGAGATGCTCGCCAGCGGCCGTTTATTCCCGCGCTCATCGGACATCAGAAAATATTTTGCGCCGGAATAAGAGCTGCCGGACCGTGTCCTACGCCTCGTCACCCGCAGCCCAGCTGCTGCATGCCGAGGAATCTGCCCATGGTCCGATCCTTAATCCACTCGTTCCGCACGCGTCGTGGCGCGCTGTGCCTCACCGCCGCGCTGGTCGGTGGTGCGCTGCTGCCACTTCCGGCCCATGCCGGCCCGGCGGGCGATCTCGCGCAGCAGCGGATCACCGCGATCGCGGCGGGCCAGACGCAGCCCGTGCTGGCCGGCTATGGCGAGGGCGCGGTGCTCGAATGGATCGGCGGGCCCCTGGACGGGCGCTACACGGGGCAGGCGGCGCTTGGGCAGGTGTGGAGCCGCTTCGCGCAGGGTCAGGGGCCTCTGCAGGCCCAGGTCGGCTCCATCACGGAGAGCGCCAATCCACGCGGCCAGACGGTCGCGGCAAACGTGGTGTTCACGGGGAAGGCGACGATCAAGGTCCGCTACGTGCTGGTCTACCGGGACGGCAAGGTCGTCAACGAGATCTGGCAGGTCGACCCGAACCTTCCGGGCTGATCGCGGCAGACATCTCCTCCCCTCTCCCACAGCCTCGACTGAAAGCACGACAATGCCAACACCGACGCCATTGGCGATGCACCGCTTCGCCGCGTCCCTGATCATGGCCGCGCTCGCCGGCTGTGCCGAGATGCCCGCCCCTTCTCCGGCAGCCCAGGTCTCCCCAGCCGCGCAGCAGCCCGGCTCCGCGCGCGCCCTTGCGGTGGCCCGGCTGCAGGCGATCGCTCAGGGCGACATCGAGGCGATCCAGCGGGGCTATGCCGATGACGCGATCCTGCAGTGGGTCGGCGGACCGCTGGACGGCGTGTACCAGGGCCGCGCGCAGCTCGCGGCTCCCTGGCAACGCTTTGCGGCCGCCCAGGGCGTGCTGCATGCGACCTTCGGCGCGAGCAGCGAAAGCGCCAATCCGCGCGGTGCGACGGTGATCACGCCCGTCATCTTCGTGGGCCAGGGCGGGACGATCAAGGTGCGCCATGTGGTGGTGATCCGGGGCGGTCAGGTGGTGGATGAGATCTGGCAGGTCGATCCGGCACTGACGCTCTGAACGGATCCCGGCATCGTGCTCGGACGACCGAATGCGACGGAGATGGCGTCCATCATCGAGCGCGAGGTGCCGGCGCTGCGGCGCTTCGCCTGGGCGCTGTTGCGTGACACCACGGCCGCGGACGATCTGGTGCAGGACTGCCTGGTGCGCGCCGTGTCGCGATGGCACCTCCGTCGCCCTGACGGCGATCCGAAGGCCTGGCTCTTCGCGATCCTGCACAACCTCTTCCTGAACGAACGCCGGTCCCAACGGTCACGCGGTGCCATGATGCCCCTCGACGATGGCGAAGAAGGCAATATTGCCGACCCGCTCACGGGCGATGCGGCGGAGCTGCGCCTCATATGGCGTGACGTCCTGGCGGGGCTTGCCGTCCTGCCGGAGGAGCAGCGCTCCGTGTTGCTCCTCGTGGGTGTCGAAGACTTCTCCTATGCCGAAGCGGCGGTCCTGCTCGACGTGCCGATCGGGACCGTGATGTCCCGGTTGAGCCGAGGCCGGGAGCGCCTGCGCCGGTTGATGGAGGGCGAGGAAGGCCCGACACGACCTATGCTGAAGAGGGTGAAATGATGTCCGGCAGCTTCGAGGAGCGCGGGCCGATCGGTGAAGACGACCTGCAGGCCTGGGTGGACGACCGGCTGACGCCGGAGCGACGCACCCGGGTGGACGCCTGGCTGGCGGAGAACCCGGAGGCTGCCCGTCGCTTCCGTGCCATGGCGGAAGGTCGCGCCGCGCTGCGAGCTGCCCTGGTGCCTCGATATGAGGAGCCCATCCCGGCCCGATTGCGGGTTGCCAACATCCTGGCCGACCAGCGCCGAGCCCGGAGCCAGCGCTGGCGCGGTATCGCCGCTGCCTGTGGTTGGCTGGTCCTGGGCAGTGCGGCAGGCTGGGGCGGGCGAAGCTTGCTTCCCCCGGCCGGATCTGCCGGCACAGCGGTCGTGGTCAGTCGCTTTGCGGCCGAGCCGGTGGTCGCCGAGGCTGTCGCCGCGCACCGGGTCTTCGTGGCCGACGCGCGGCGGCCGGTGGAGCTGGCGGCGGCACAGGAGGCGCTGCTCGTGCGGTGGCTGTCGAACCGACTGGACCGACCGATCGTCGCGCCGGACCTCCTGCCTCTGGGCTATCACCTCATAGGGGGCAGGCTGCTGTCGGGCGGCGACGGCGATCCCGCGGCACAGCTGATGTACGAGGACGGCTCCCGGGCCCGGCTGACCATCTACGTTCGGGCCAGTCAGGAGGATTCCGGGACGACGGCGTTCCGCTACACCGAGGACCGCGACCGTGGTCTCTCCGCCTTCTGGTGGATCGATCATGGCTTCGGCTATGTCGTCTCGGCCGAGAGCAGCGATCGTGTGGTCCTGCAGCAGGTTGCGGAGCGGGTCCACCGGCAGTTGCTGGAGCCGGAGAGCCGCGCCCCGTAAGGCGCGGCCCCTCCCTTCACGTCAGCCGGTGACCCGCAGGACGCTGGCGATCTCGCCAGCGCGGTCGTTGTCCGCCGGCGCCACCACGGCGAAGCGATAGCCGTTCCGGGACCAGTAGCGGGCCACCAGTCCGCCGTCGCGGCGCTCTTCCATGGCCTCCGTGGCAAACGGCCCTCCCGGCCGCATGTACAGGGCGATACGCCGGCCGTCCTCGTCCTGGAACAGCACCATGGCCGCGGGCCCTTCCTCGGTCGCGAGCAGGCGGCCTCCGAGCAGTTGGACCCCATAGGTGCTGAGATCCGGCACGCGGGTGCCACCACCCCTGAGATGCGCCGCCAGCCAGGCCTGCATGCCATCGGGCCGGGTCGCACTGACCTCCACCGCCGCGCTCTCGGCCGTGGCAAAGACGCGGTAGGCCTGCACGGCGTCCGCCATGGGCGGATTCGCCGCGGCAAAGGACAGGTCACGCGCCTTCCAGCCAGTAGCACCGCCGATCCCGGTCATCAGGGTCACGACGGCTGCCATGGCCAGCCGCTTCTGCCGGCGCACCCGCAGCTGCCGGCGCACCGCGGCGGGGTCCAGCCGGGGATTGGGCGCCAGACGCGGCGAGGCGGCGAAGCTCGTGCGGAGCCGCTCGGCGTCGCGCTTCCAGCCGGCGACCGTGGCCGCCCATTCGGGGGAGCGGGCGAGGAAGGCCTCCACCTGGGCGCGGGCCTCCGCGTCCAGATGCCCGTCGACATAGGCGTGCAGGACGTTCTCGTCGGGAATGAGAGAGTTCATGTCACGGCCCTCAGGGATGGGGGGCTGATGTCGCCTTCAACTGCCCGATGCAGGGCGGTGCGGGCCCGGGACAGCCGCGACATGACGGTGCCGATCGGGACATCCAGTGCCTCGGCTGCTTCCTTGTAGCTCAACCCCTCGACGCTCACGAGCAGCAGCAGCGCCCTCTGATCGACTGGGAGGCTGTCGACCGCTTCCAGGCCTGACCGTGCCAGCGCGGTATCCTCGGGCGAGGGTTCCAGGCGGTCGCTGCCCCCGAACAGGTGCAGAAGCCGTGAGAAGCGCCGGGCCCGCCGTTGTTCCGCGATGAACTGCCGGTAAAGGATTGTGAACATCCAGGCGCGCAGGCTGCCGTCGGGTCTCCGGGACGACCAGCGCGACAGGGCCCGCTCGAGGCAGGCCTGGACCAGGTCGTCGGCGCTGGCCGCCTCGCGAGTCAGATGCAGCGCGAAGCGGCGTAACTGCGGCAGCAGGTCACGCAGGTCGTCGTCGGTGATGTCAGTCATATGTCATCCGTGTCGCGGTTCCGCGCCGCCGCATCGCTCATGTCAGATGCACTGACGCCCGCCACCATGATTTATTCCCTCCGTAAGCGACGTTTCTTTCTGGGCCCACCATGGCTGCCCATCGCCGCCGTGTGAGCGCTCCCCTGGCTGGGGTAGGAGGATATCGCATACCAACGGCCGCCTGCGGCGTTCGTCAGCACTGAGAACAGCAGAGCTCTGGAGTCTGGACGCCAATGTCCTTCTCCGGGCGCCGTCCCGAAGCGAGGTATTCTCCATGTATTTTCCCGGCCTTTTCTTGAACAGTGCCGAGGAGGACCGGTCGCCATAGGAACAGGATTATTATTGGCCTTGGCAGTAGAATAGAATCACCACGAGAGCGTCACATGAATCACGGTGGCCGCCCACACTGTCGCGGCCCGTCAGTGACCCAGGACGGCGGCTGGATGTAACCTTCGCCGAATGGACTGACACGTCCCCTGCTCCCATTCGAAACCTCGAAACTTCGAAACCTCGAAACCTCGAAACCTCGAAACAGGTGTGATGGCTGAAACAGCAATGCTCCACCGCTTCAGCTCACTGGTTCGACCTTCCCCGCATGCCCGTTACGGTCTCAGAGCTGTGCTGGCGACGAGCTTTGCCGGAATGGCCGGAGCCGTGGCGATTTCGCTGGGTCTCCTGTTCAGTGGCTGGGCGGAGCAGCGTGCGCGTGATGACCAGGGACAAAGCCTCATCGCCCGGGCCAATGGTTACATTGAGCACCTGGACCGCGGGATATCCCTGCGCCTCGCCCAATTGATGGTCCTCAGTCACCTCGACCTGATCATCAGGGCGGGCGATCTGGCTTCCGTTCAACAGGCGCTCAATGCAGTCCAGAGAGAGATTCCGTCGCAGTCCTGGCTCGGCTTGGCCGATACGCATGGCCAGATCATCGCCGCGACCAAGGGGATGCTGGTGGGCGAGGATGTGTCCGCCACCCCCTGGTTCAAGGATGGCACGGCCGAACCCTATGTCGGCGATGTGCATGAGTTTGCTCCCCTCGCCCGCCTTCTGCCAGACACGGGCACGGCGCCGTTCCGTTTCCTCGACATGGCTGTTCCGGTGCGCTCCGCCGATGGACGTGTGACGGGAGTCCTGGGAGCGGACCTCGACTGGCATTGGGTCGAGGACATGGGCCAGGTGTTTGGCGGGCCCTCTCGGGCCCGGGAGGCCGTGGACCTGCTTGTGATCGGTTCAGACGGCACAGTGCTGAACGGTCCGACCGGTCTGCTCGGGCAAAAGCCGGACCTCGCGGTGGTCCGCCGCGCCCGTCGCGAGGCGCAGGCCGCCCAGGTGGAAGCCTGGCCCGACGGCCATGCCTATCTCACTGCGGCCGTGCAGAGCGGCGGACAGGGGCAATACCGGGGATTGGGATGGACCGCCGTCGCCCGCCAGCCTGTGTCCGTCGCGGATCAAGGCGCGCGTGAGATCCGGTGGGCGGTTCTCGCCGCCAGCGTGCTCTGCGCCACCCTGTTTGGGATCCTGGGCTGGCTCCTGGCCGGTTGGATCGTTCGGCCACTTCATCGACTGGCAAACACGGCCGATCGCCTGCGGCGCGGTGAGGCGGTCGAGATGCCGGTCATCACCCGGCCTCGGGAGGTGGCCGTGCTCACGGAGTCGATCTCCACCCTGCTGGAGGCCCTGACCCGCAAGCAGATGGCTCTGGACCAGATGTCGGATGCAGCCCACCACGATGCGCTGACCGGCCTCCTCAACCGCGCTGGCCTGGCGGTGTACCTGGATGCAGCCATGATCAGGGCGGGGCTCGGCGCACAGACCCTGAGTGTCCTCTGCATCGACCTCGACGGGTTCAAGGCGGCCAATGACACTCACGGCCACGCTGTCGGTGACCAGCTCCTGGTGGAGGTCGCGGCGCGGCTTGCCGATCTTGTCCGGGAGGGCGATGCCGTGGCACGGCTCGGGGGTGACGAGTTCGTCCTGGTCCTGCCGACCGGCCCTGCTCCCGGATGCACCCCGGTTCTGACCATCGCGGAACGGGCCCTACGGGCCATCAGCGCGCCCTACGACCTCGACGGGTTGTCTGTTCAGGTGGGATGCAGCATCGGCGGCGCCGTCTGGCCTGCGGATGGCGAGACCATCGAGCAGGTCTTCGCGCATGCCGACAAGGCGCTTTATTCCGCTAAACGAGGTGGACGCGGCCGGGCCTTGGTCCGAGACCAGGCTCTGGTCGTGTGACGCCCATAGGGACAGGGCGCGATCCGGCAGTCATGGGCTGGGCCGCCAAAGACCCAGCTCCGCTCCATTGATTCAGGAGTGCAGCGAAACTCTGATCCGGGCCGCGTAATACAGTCACAATGCATCTCGAAGCCGACACGCTCCTCCCGATGGGTCTGGGAGCTATCATCCTGCTGGTTGCTTGGCTTCCGCTGGTGCTCAACAAGCTGCCACTCTCGCTGCCTATCATCTGCGTGCTGATCGGCATCGGGTTGCACAGCAGCGGAGTGCTGCCGCTCGACCTCGACCGGCTCGACGATGATCATGTCCCGGAGCGCCTGAACCAGGCGGTGGTGTTGATCTCCCTGATGGGGGCGGGACTGCGGCTGGACCGGCGCTTCGGCTGGCGGCGCTGGGGCTCGACCTGGCGCCTGCTGGGCGTGGCGATGCCGCTCACCATCCTCGGTGTCACGCTGGGCGCGCATCTGTGGCTGGGCTCCTCCTGGGCGGCGAGCCTGCTGCTGGGGGCGGCCCTCTCGCCCACCGACCCGGTGCTGGCCTCGGACGTGCAGACAGGGCCCCCCGGTCAGGGCGAGCAAGGCGAGGTGCGCTTCGCCCTCACCTCGGAAGCCGGGCTGAACGACGGCCTCGCCTTCCCCTTCGTGACCCTGGCGGTGCTGCTGGCGCAGCCGGCGCCAGTGGCCTGGGGGCGCTGGCTCGGCCTCGACCTGGTAAGCGAGATGGGGCTGGGGGTGCTGATCGGCTGGCTGGGCGGACGGGCCATGGGGTGGTTCATGTTCCACTCTCCCCGGCTGAAGCTCTCGGACACCGGCGATGGGCTGGCCGCCGTGGGCGTGACGCTGATCGCCTATGCCACGGCGGAGATCCTTGGCGCCAATGGCTTCGTCACGGTGTTCGTCACCGGGGCCTCGATCCGCGCCAGCGAACCGGATGCCGAGTTCCACCGGGCGATGTCGGGCTTCGCCGAGCAGGTGGAGCGGGTGCTGGTGATGCTGGTGCTGGTGCTGTTCGGCTGGAGCTTGGGCGCTGGGCTGCTTCAGCCTCTGACCTGGCGCGGGGTGCTGCTGGCCTTGGCTTTAATCCTCGTGTTGCGCCCTGCCTCGGCGTGGCTTGGGTTTCTCGGCACTGACCTGCGCTGGCAGCCCAAGGCGCTGATGGCCTTCTTCGGGATCCGAGGGATCGGGACCCTGTTCTACATGCAATACGCCTTCGCCCGGGCGAGGTTTGGGGATCACGACGCGCTGTGGGCCGTGGTCGCCTTCACCGTGCTGCTATCCATCCTGCTGCATGGGGTAACGTCCACGCCGCTCATGCGGATGGCGGAGCGACGATTGCGGCGGCGGAGGCGGGAGGATCCGAAGGAGGTGCGGTGAGCCGAGGGATGCGAGTTTCCAGCGTTCCACCTGACGCTTGGTGCACGGCGGAAGATCGAGCCGCTGTGGCGTGGTGAGGAAGCAGCCGGGGAGGCAGCATTGCGGGGAATTGACTTCAGCTCATGGCAAAGTCTGGTTCTGACATTGGTCGGGCTCGCGCTGTTCACGCTCATTGGCGTCGGCGTCCGTCTGCTCATGATGGTCACGGTCCAGCAGCGCCGCGAGCGCATGAACCGCCAGATCAACGAGCGTCTGCGCACGCTGATCGCAGCCTATAAGACCCTGGGTGGCTCATTCACCGGCGCACTGACGGTCGATCCGATGCATCTCCGCGATTTGCGTCGGCGCAGCGATCCAGCCGCCGACAGCGAGGCAGTCTCGGGCCTCGACCTTGGCACCGGAGGGTCAGACCGCTCGCGCCGGATCCGCGACGCGGTCGAGGCCGCTCTGTCGGACATCATCCTGCTGGGAACCGAGGAGCATGTCCGCCTCGCCGAGCGCGCCGCGCGCGAACTGGTCGCTGGACGCCCCGTCCACACGCATGAACTGGTTGTCTCGCTTCGGGATTTTATCCGCCAGGCGCTCGACCTTGATCCAATACCGGCCGATCTTGCGCTTCCGATGCAGGGCCCGACGCGGCCATCGAGTACTGGCAGACAGGGTAAGGGTGAGGGTGGAAAGGAGGACCAGCGGCAGGGTGCTGGCGGAAAAGGCAGCGACATGGGGATGGGCGGAGGCATGGGCGGATCCGTGGGTGTCGGCCTCGGGATTGGCAAGGCTCCTGACGAGCCGCTCCCGCCTCATCATCGGTCATAGCCGTCAGGCCTCCCCGACGGCCGCACGAGGACTGCCTCCTCCGGACGACCGGAGGAGGCCAGCCGCATCCGCTCAGACGACGCTGAGCTTCACGTCGATATTGCCGCGAGTCGCGTTCGAGTAGGGGCAGACCTGGTGGGCCTTCTCGACCAGCGCCTCTGCCTGCGTGCGCTCGACGCCTGGGAGCGAGATGGCGAGCGCGATCTCCAGTCCGAAGCCGCCCTCCGAGCGGGGGCCGATGCCGACGGTGGAGGTCACCGTGGCCTCAGCCGGCACCTTGGCCGTGCCGCCCTGGGAGGCGACGAACTTCATCGCGCCCAGGAAGCAGGCGGCGTAGCCCGCCGCGAAGAGCTGCTCGGGGTTGTTGCCCGGGCCGCCGGAGCCGCCGAGCTCCTTCGGCATCGCGAGCCTGACGTCGAGGCTGCCGTCCAGGGTGGCGGAGTGGCCGTCACGGCCCCCCGTGGCACGGGCGGAGGTGCTGTAGAGAACCTTGGTCGTCATGGTCGTGATTCCTTCTCGGCAGGTGATGAGGGTTGGAGGTGGGCCTTCGGGGAGGTCGAGACTTCAGCGGGCGGCGAATGCGGCACGCAGGAAAGCGTTGGCCTGGTCGATCGCCGCTCGAGCGGCCGGGGTCTCGGCCAGGGCGTTCAGCATGACGAAGTCGTGGATCGTGGCGTTGTAGCGCGTCACCGTAGTGCGGACGCCGGCCTGGATCAGCTTGCGGGCATAGGCCTCGCCCTCGTCGCGCAGCACATCGTTCTCGTCGGTGATTACCAGCGCAGGGGCCTGGCCGCGCAGCTGGTCGAGGGAGGCGTTCAGGGGCGAGATGCGCGGCTCGGTCCGCTTGGCAGCGTCCGGCTCATACTGGTCCCAGAACCAGGCCATCGCCTTGGCGGTCAGCCAGGGGCCTTCGGCGAACTCGTGGTAGGAGCCGTTGTTCATGGCCGCGTCGGTGACGGGGTAGAACAGCACCTGCGCCCGGATCGCCGGGCCGCCGCGCTCCTTGGCGAGCAGGGAGACCACGGCCGTCATGTTGCCGCCGACGCTGTCGCCGGCGATGGCCAGGCGGTTGGCGTCCACATTGAACTCGCGGGCATGCTCGGCGACGTACTTCGTCACCGCATAATCCTGCTCGATCGCGATCGGATAGCGATGCTCGGGCGAGCGCTCGTAGTCGACGAAGACCACCACAGCCTGGGCACCGGTCGCGATCTCGCGCACCAGCCGGTCATGGGTGGTGGTGTCGCCCATCACCCAGCCGGCGCCGTGGAAGTAGACCACGACGGGCAGAGTGCCGTGCGCGCCCTGAGGGCGGAGGACGCGGATCCGGGTCTGACCGGTGGGGCCGACCGGCAGGGTGCGATCCTGGATGTCGACGGCGGGCTTGGCGACCACGCCGGACTGGGCGCCGTGCAGCACGCCGCGGGCCTGGTCGGGGGTCAGCGTGTAAATCGGGGTGGACCCGGCCAGGCTGTCGATGAACTGCTGTGTGGTCGGCTCCAGCACCGGCTGGGCAGAGGCGGAGCCGCTGAGAATGGTGCTGGCCAGCAGGGCGGAGGCGATCAGGGCGGGGGGCTTCAACATCGGTTAGTCCTCTCATCGGCCGGCGGGGCGGCCTTGGTGTGAGAGGAAGGTATCGTCGTATTATATCTCACGCGACTTATCTTCGTGCATGGCTGCCCTGCCGTTGCCGTCCTTGAGATATTATCTCACGCGATATAATGTCCCTCGTTCGTCAGGAGGCGGACCATGGCGGATGATGCCCTGCAGCTCGAACAGTTCCTGTGCTTCTCGGTCTACGCCGCCGGGCACGCCTTCTCCCGCGTCTATAAGCCCTTCCTGCGCGAGCTCGGCCTCACCTACCCGCAGTATCTCGCCATGGTGGCCCTCTGGCAGGAGGACAACCAGACGGTCGGGCAGATCGGGGAGAAGCTCTTCATGGAGACCAGCACCCTGACGCCCCTGCTGAAGCGGCTTGAGAGCGGCGGTTATGTGCGCCGCAGCCGCGACACTGCCGACGAGCGGGTGGTGCGGATCGCGCTGACGGATCAGGGTCGTGCGCTCCGCGACAAGGCCGCGAAGGTGCCGCTCGGCATCCTGCACGCGATGGGTCAGGACGCGGGCAAGCTCAAGGCCATCCAGGCGGACCTCACCCTGCTCCGAGACACCCTGATCGAGAACGCGGCGGAGTAGTTTCGGCCCTGCGCCGCGACAGCGGCAGCTCTGCGGGCCCCGCCGTCGAGGACACCTTCGACGCTCCCGCCGAGCGCTTGCTGGCCCATGTGCCAGGCGCGGCACCCCCTGCCCTGGCTGACGACATTCACCGACTCGTCGCCCTGTTCACCATCCTGGTCCGATCGGTACGGCTTCACATGCGCCTCAAGGGCATGACCAGAGATGGTTGCCAGGGTGCCGGGCGAGACCGCCCTGCAGCGCCGCCACCAGCTGGTGGCCGGATTGACCGGGGCAGCATGCCCGATGTTCTGGACGACGGAGTTAGAATTGGCTCAGTGGCAGGACGGGCGCGACGCCGCACGATGCAGGTACAACATCACGTACCCTTCGCAAGCCCAACGTGAAGGAGCGTGTCGCCGCCCACGCCTTTCACAGCGCCTGGCCGCTGCAGCCGTTCGAGCGCTTGGTTCGCATAGTCGAGCATGCGGTGCGCCACCTCACGCTCCGTCATAATGATGTGGTTTGCGCCCAGGCGCCGCAAATGCTCCACGGCGGCATCCGAATGGGCACGGGCGACGATCTCCAGCGTCGGATTGACGGCACGCGCCTGCTCCACGATCTGACCGGCTTCGAAGGCCTCGGGCACGGTTACGAACAGGCGGCTTGCCTCCGCCAGGTTCGCCAGGACGAGCACCTCCGGATCGGCGGCATTGCCAAGCACGGCCGCCAGCCCATGCTCCCGCGCGACAGCGTGGCTCTCTTCGGCCACCTCGAAGACCAACAGAGGTCGATCATTCCTGCTCAGCGCATTGGCGATGATGCTACCGACGCGTCCATGCCCAATGACCACGTCGTGGCCCGTCAGGGACGGGACGGCCTCTTGTGCCGGAATTTGGAGCGCAGCAGCAGTTCGCTCTGGAGGAGCTGGAACGCTCTCCACCTCTGTGGCCGAGGAAACTGCCGCTGGCATGGCTCCCCGCGGGGGTACCGGCAACAGCGCCCGTCCACGCCAACGTTCAGCCAGCGTGAAAAGGAAGGGGTTCAGCAGGATGGACAGAATCGCTCCTGCCAGTACCAGGTCTCGCCCCTGGGGCGGTAGCAGCTCGAGCTCGACGCCGAGCGCGATCAGGATGAAGGAGAACTCGCCGACCTGCGCGAGGGCGATGGCGATGCTCAGCGCCGTGGCAGGCGGGTGCCGGAAGGTGCGCACGATGGCGTAGGCCACGGCGGATTTGCCCAGCACGATGATGCCCAGCGTCGCCAGGACCGCGAGAGGGGCCTGTATAAGGATCAGCGGGTTGAACAGCATACCGACGGAGACAAAGAACAGCACCGCGAAGGCATCACGAAGCGGCAGCGCCTCATCCGCGGCCCGCTGCGAGAGCTGACTCTCGCCCATCATCATCCCGGCCAGGAAGGCGCCGAGAGCAAAGGAGACGCCGAACATCTCCGCTGCCGCGTAAGCCACCCCCAGCGCCACCGCATAGACAGCCAGCCGGAACAGCTCTCGCGAACCGGTATGGGCTGCGCGATGCATGATCCAGGGGATCACCCGCCGTCCCGCCACCAGCATGATCGCGATAAAGGCGCCGACCTTGACCGCCGTCCCGGCAACCATGGCGAGCAGATCGCCGATAGAGAAGTCGGCGGCACCCGTGAAGACGGGCGCCAGCGCCGGCAGCAGGACCAGGGCGAGGATCGTCACCAGATCCTCCACGATGAGCCACCCGATGGCGATTCGCCCGCGTTCAGTATCAGCGATTCGGCGGTCCTGCAGCGCTCGCGCCAGCACGACGGTGGAGGCGACCGAGAGCGCGAGCCCGAAGACCAGACCGGCCCCGGCAGACCATCCGAACATCCAGGCCAGCCCCATCCCCATGAGGGTCGCGCCCACGATCCTCCCGAGCGCCCCCGGCACCGCGATGCTCCGTACGGAGAGCAGGTCCTTCAACGAGAAGTGCAGGCCCACGGCGAACATCAGAAGGATCACCCCGACCTCGGCGAGCTGGTTCGCCAGGCCCTGATCGGCCACGAAGCCAGGGGTGAAGGGGCCGACGGCGACGCCGGCCAGGAGGTAGCCGACCAGAGGGGAGACCCGGAATCGGTGGGCCACCATCCCGAAGAGGAAGGCGAGCACCAGACCGAAGGCGATCGCGGCGATCAGCGGCGTATGGCTGGTCAATCGGCAACTCTCCTACCGGGTGTTTCAGGATCGGAATACCCGGCTCACGGTCGACCGGCTATGCTGTCGGGCTTTCCAGGTCCCACGCTACCTATCCGCGTAGGTGTAACCATCCTCACGGCGCTGACCTGCCGCCGCAGCGGGTCCGCCCCGTCTGCGCGGCAGGCGGCGAGCCAGGAATCCACGCCAAGGTCGGGTGGTCGCGGTGATCACTCGGTTATGCCGCTCAGCGCCCTGTCAACCGGGCAGTCGCGGCACGCGCCCGTGTCGCAGAGGCGACAGACCGAGTAGGCATCGTCGACGTCGCCAATCAGGCCCGCGAGCAGCTTTTCGGTGAGGAGCCCGAGCACCCGGCGTTCGGCCTCGTCCAGGGTACCGAGGGCGCGCGCCATGCTCCCCCGGCGAGCCCTCAGGATCGCGTCGCACCGCTGCTCGCCGTCCTCCGTGAGGTGCAGCGCGACGGCCCGGCGGTCGGTAAGGCCGGGACGGCGGACCACAAGGGCGGCGGCGACGAGCCTGTCGACCAGCCGCACGGCGCCGGGGTGGGAGAGCCTCAGCGCCCGCCGGAGCCGCTCGATGGCCATCCCCGGCTCATGCCGCAGCAGCGCGATCGCCGCCGCGGCCGGGCCGGGTTCGGGTGCCTGATCTTGGACCTGCCGCAGCAGGTCGTCCGACAAGGCAAGCGCCAGCGCCCCAACGATGTTCTCGAGCTTTGCATTGACCATGCGTCATAAATATATGCTTGACGCATACAATGCAAGCCTGCCAGGGTTTATGTGCTTCCCGCACACAAATCAGGGGCTTTCCATGTCGCACAACATTCTGGCCACGACGGACCGGGCGATCGCGGGGGTCGACCGCCTCATCCCCGGCGAGCGCCTCGCCGCACTCGGGCGCGCCATCGCCCTCGCAGGTGTCATCCTTCCCCTCTTCCTGATCGGCATCCTCAAGTTCACCGCGATCGAGGCCGAAGTGCTGAAGCCGCTCATCAGCGGCACGCCCTGGCTCGCGTGGCTCTATTCCGTCTTTGGTGAGGCGGGGACCTCCACCCTGCTCGGCGTGGTCGAGGTGTTCACCGCAGCCCTCCTCCTGGCTTCGCCATGGTCGCCCCGGGCCGGGGTGCTCGGCGGCGCTCTCGGAGCCGCCACCTTCGCCGTCACCAGTTCCACTATGCTCGCCTTGCCGATCTGGGAGGCAGGATCGGGCGGCTTCCCCTTCCTCGACGCGCTCGGCAGCTTCCTGATCAAGGACATCGCCATGCTGGGCGTGAGCGTCGTCGTGCTCGGCGAAAGCCTCGCCCGCCTTCGTGCCCACCGGATTTGAGGGCCGATCGATGGATCACGCTGGGGCCGAAGCTGGACACCCCCTCACCCGCAATCCGCATCGGTCAGCAGGTGTCATCGGTCCCGCATCCAGCGACGGAGCCAGGGAGCGCTCCCTATTGCTCGCCTCGGCCGTCATCACCCTGGGACCGCCGTGGCGGGTGTCGGCGTCGGCCTGTCCGCGGCCTCCCGAGCCATCGTCGTCGACGCCATGTACGCCCTGGTGGAGGCCGGCATGGCCGTGGCGGCGTGGCTGGTCGCCGGCCTGATCGGGCGCAGGGAGGACCGCAGGTTCCAGTTCGGCTACTGGCACCTTGAGCCCACGCTCGGCTTCCTCAGCGGCGCGCTGGGCCTCTTCGCCGCCGCCTACGCCGCAGCCGACGCCGCCGGCGGCCTGCTCTCCGGGGGAAGAGCGGCTTCCTACGATATCGGCGTCGCCTTCACCTTCAGTAGCGCGGTCGTGAGCTTCGCCGCCTTCTGCTACCTGCGGCGCCGGGGCAAGGGACTGGACTCGACGCTGCTCTCGATGGAGGCGCGCGCCTGGTTCCACAGCGGCCTCATGAGCGCCGCGCTGGGCTCCTCCTTCGGTTGCGGTCGCGCCACGAGCTGGTCGCACAGGGCGATGATCGACAGGCTTCCGAGGTCCAGCGATGCTGCCGCACCACCTCCAGCAGGAAGTCGAGCGGCCCGTGAAAGCCCTACACACCGAGCCGTGGCATCTCGGCCGCGCGCAGGCAGCGGAGCGGGCGATAGCACCAAGCACGTCCTGTGCCGAGCTCGTGGGCTGCGGCATCCACTTCACTGGCCGTGCTCCGCTCGGTCCGCGCGATGGGATTGCATTATCCTCGTTGAGGAGCCCTGAGACCTAGATTCGCTATTACGTCCACAGTCTCCCCGCCGGCTAGGAGTCGGCCTGAGATCGGCTGACCTCCGTCGGAGGCAACGGGCGCAATATAGCCCACCGCCGTTGCCTCAATTGTGTCAGGCACTTCGACCTGGTCTGCGGCCGCTGCCGTGCCCTTGGCGTCGAGCGCGGTCTCGGCGATTTCCGCCACTGTGAACTCCACCGCGATGGCCACCTGCGAAAGATTAAGCGTCGCGAGATTCGCGCCGGGCACCGGCGCACCGAGGAAATGCTTCGGCTGCCACGCCGTGTCCACTCCGCCCGGCACGCCTGCGTGATCGAGCAGCACGTCGATCAGGATCGGTCCGTCGGAGGAGACATGGATCGCCGTGACGCGGCTCACGCGCACGACGTCCCCGGTCGTGAGAAGGAACCCGTAGGAACCACGCGTTCCCATCATGCGCGCTGCGAACCAAGCAGGCAGCAAAGTTGCCGCCATGTCGGGGTCGGTCACGCGCGTCCAGGTCGTCATTGCTCATTCTCCACGGCTGTGCCGCCGCGGACTGGGCGCGGCTTGGTGAAAGGACGGCTGCCGAGATCTCGCCAGCACCCGCCTCACGGAAGGAGACGGGCCATCCCGGCTCAAGTGCTCTGGCATCCGCTGGGCGAAGCGATGGACGGGAGACGGCGCGGATCTGCCGTCCCCGTCTGGTCGATCTCAGCGCCAGGATACCCTGCGGTACCTGTAGACGAAGCGCCAGCCGCCTACAGGACGATCAGCCGCGGCAGGCGGCTGTGGCCACATCGGAGGTACAGCGAGCCCTTGGGGTTGCCTCTCGGACGTGGCATTCGCCTGCCGCCTGAGCTGGAAGGCCAGCGCAAGCAACGCAGCGCCAAAGAGCAGCGCGTAGGCCCCGAGCCAAGCGGTCATGACCAGCGCCCCCATCGCCGGAGCGCAGGCCAGCAGCACGCCCCAGAGAAGCGAAACCAGACCAGCAAGCCCCAGAGCCCACTTGCCGTGGCTCCGATGAAGGCTGCCCGAGGCGGCCAGCATGGCCGCCCCGGACAGAATGGCCCAGGCGGCACTCAGGTACACGAAGGCCATGACCGTGGCATCCGGGGCCCAGAAGGCGAT
Organism: Roseomonas sp. E05; assembly: GCF_030063475.1. Lineage (GTDB taxonomy): Bacteria > Pseudomonadota > Alphaproteobacteria > Acetobacterales > Acetobacteraceae > Pseudoroseomonas. Next base: position 29,109 of record NZ_JASIRT010000035.1, on the reverse strand, counting down.
CACCCCGGCGCCAATACCCAGGAGGCCCTGGATCACGAGCGGCCACCAGCGTTCATGCTCCCGCGCGGCCCGGATCGCGGCGACAATCGCCAGGATGCCGTCCGCCAGGGTGTACGCGCCGAAGGTCAGGACCAGAGCGCGCATCGTGACGCCTGGCAGAGCCAGAGCGGCTATTCCGAGCAGCAGCGCGAGAGCACCACGGAGGGCAATGGCCCACCAGTTCCGCGCGAGCAGCGCACTCATCTGCTCACTGCGGGCGCTGGAGGCGAAGAACCAATCACGCATGGTCAGAAGCCTCCCTCATCATCTCAAGCGGCCCTTGGCGTGACCTCCTCCACATGGATCGGCGGGATGATGGCCAACCCATGGTCGGTGGCACTCACATGGACCCTGTCACCGTCGCCGATATCTCCAGTCAGGATCATCTCCGCCAGCGTATTCTGCAGCTCACGTTGGATGACGCGCTTCAGAGGACGGGCACCGTAGGTCGGGTCGTAGCCCGCTTCGGCCAGCCACTCGAGCGCGCCGCGATCGACGTCGAGGGTAATTTTGCGGTCGCCGAGCAGCTTGCGCAGACGCCCGAGCTGAATATCGACGATGTTCGCCATGTCGGCGCGCTGCAGGCGACGGAACAGGACGATCTCATCCAGCCGGTTCAGGAATTCCGGCCGGAAGTGCCGCCGCACCACCGCCATCACCTGACCCTGCACCAGGACAGTGTCCTCACCGTCCGGCTGAGCCGCGAGAACGTCGCTACCGAGATTGCTGGTCAGTACGATGATGGTGTTCTTGAAATCGACGGTCCTGCCCTGCCCGTCTGTCAGGCGGCCGTCATCGAGAACCTGGAGCAGGACGTTGAAGACGTCCTCATGCGCCTTCTCGACCTCATCGAACAGGATCACCTGATAGGGACGGCGCCGCACGGCCTCAGTGAGCACGCCGCCCTCATCATAGCCGACATAGCCCGGCGGCGCGCCGATCAGGCGGGAGACGCTGTGCTTCTCCATGAATTCGCTCATGTCGACGCGCACCATCGCCCGCTCGTCGTCGAACAGGAACTCCGCCAGCGCCTTGCAGGTCTCGGTTTTGCCGACACCCGTGGGGCCGAGGAACAGGAAGCTGCCGATTGGGCGGTTCGGGTCCTGCAGCCCGGCGCGCGCGCGCCGCACCGCATTGGCCACCGCCCGCAAGGCTTCTTCCTGGCCGACCACGCGGCGGCGCAGTTCGTCCTCCATGCGCAGCAGCTTGGCCCGCTCGCCCTCCAGCATCCGCTCCATCGGCACGCCGGTCCAACGGGAGACCACCGCGGCGATCTGCTCCTCGGTCACCGCTTCGTTGACGAGCTGGCCCTCACCCTGGCTGCCGGCGATCTTCTTCTCCAGATCCGGGATGACGCCGTAGAGCAGCTGGGAGGCTCGGGCGAGGTCGCCCTGGCGCTGCGCGATCTCGACCTCGCTGCGAGCCTGATCGAGCTGCTCCTTGAGCTTCTGGGATTCGGTCAGCTTCGCCTTCTCGGCCTGCCACGCCGCCGTCAGCGCGTTGGACTGCTCCTCAAGCTCGGCCAGTTCCTTTTCCAGCTTCTCGAGCCGGTCCCGGGACGCTGGATCGTTCTCCTTGCGCAGTGCCTCACGCTCGATCTTGAGCTGCATGAGGCGGCGGTCGAGCTCGTCGAGCTCCTCCGGCTTGCTGTCCACCTGCATGCGCAGGCGGGAGGCAGCCTCGTCCACCAGGTCGATCGCCTTGTCCGGCAGGAAGCGGTCGGTGATGTAGCGCTGGGATAGCGTCGCCGCTGCGACCAAGGCGGAATCGCTGATCCGCACGCCGTGATGGGCTTCGTACTTATCCTTGATGCCGCGCAGGATGGAGATGGTGTCCTCCACACTCGGCTCACCGACGAACACCGGCTGGAAGCGCCGCGCCAGCGCCGCGTCCTTCTCCACGTGCTTGCGGTACTCGTCGAGCGTGGTCGCGCCGATGCAGTGCAGCGCGCCACGGGCCAGCTCAGGCTTGAGAAGGTTGGAGGCGTCCATCGCGCCGTCCGACTTGCCCGCGCCGACCAGCGTGTGCATTTCGTCGATGAACAGGATCACCTCCCCCGCGGCCTGCTCGATCTCCTGCAGCACGCCCTTCAGGCGCTCCTCGAACTCACCACGATACTTGGCCCCCGCGACCATCGCGCCGAGGTCGAGCGCCAGCAGGCGCTTGTTCTTCAGCGCCTCCGGTACGTCCCCGTTGACGATGCGCAGCGCGAGGCCCTCGACGATCGCCGTCTTGCCGACGCCGGGCTCACCGATCAGCACGGGGTTGTTCTTGGTACGGCGGGCCAGAACCTGGACCGTGCGGCGGATTTCCTCCTCCCGGCCGATCACCGGGTCGAGCTTACCCTCCCGCGCCAGCGCGGTGACGTCGCGGGCATACTTCTTCAGCGCGTCGAAGCTGGCCTCGGCGTTCTGGCTGGTGACCTTGCGGCCCTTGCGGATGTCGGTCAGGGCCTTGTCCAGGGCCTGCGGGGTGGCGCCGGCCTCGCGGAGGGCGCGAGCCGCGGGGCCGTCGGAGGCGGCCAGCGCCACCAGCAGGCGATCCTGCGCCACATACTCGTCACCGGCCTTCTGCGCGGCCTGCTCCGCCGCGTCCAGCACCCGGACCAGATCCGGCGTCGCCTGCGGCTGGCCGGCGCCGGAGCCCTGCACCTTGGGCAGCTTGGAGACCTCGAGGTCGATCGCCTGCCTGGCAGCCTGGGGATCGCCCCCGGCCGCCCGGATCAGGCCCGCTGCTGCCCCTTCCTCATCGTCCAGGAGTGCCTTCAGCAGATGCTCCGGCGTGATCCGCTGATGGAACTCCCGGATGGCGATGGTCTGCGCTGCCTGCAGGAAACCCTGGGCGCGCTCGGTGAACTTTTGAATGTCCACGTTCAGCCTCCCTCCACCTCATCAGCCCTGGCCGCGCTTGCGGGTGTCGACCTCCTCGAACTCGGCGTCGACCACGTTGTCGGTGCCGCCCGCGCCGTTCCCAGCTGAGCTGCCCTGGCCGGCGGACGTGTCCTGGCCCGCGGCGCCGCGATGGACGGCTTCCCCGAACCGCGCCAGCGCCTGGGACAGGGTCTCGGTCTGACGCTCGATCCGGTCGGCGTCGTCACCGCTGAGCACGTCCCGCAGCTGCCGGATCGCATCCTCCAGGCTCTGCCGCTCGGCAGCGCCGACCTTTCCGCCGTTCTCCTGCAGCTGCTTCTCGGCGGTGTAGACCAGCGCGTCGCCCTGGTTCCGGGCCTCAATGGCCGCCCGGCGCCGCTTGTCCTCACCGGCGTGCAGCTCGGCTTCGCGGACAAGACGTTCAATCTCCTGCTCGGACAGGCCACCGCTGGCTTGGATCTTGATCTGCTGCTCCTTGCCGGTCGCCTTGTCCTTGGCGCTGACCGACACAATGCCGTTCGCGTCGATGTCGAAGGTCACCTCGATCTGCGGCATACCACGCGGGGCGGGCGGGATGCCGACCAGGTTGAATTCACCTAGAAGCTTATTGTCGGCCGCCATCTCGCGCTCGCCCTGGAATACGCGCACCGTGACGGCGGTCTGGTTGTCCTCGGCCGTGGAGAAGGTCTGGGATTTCTTGGTCGGAATGGTGGTGTTGCGGTCGATCAGCCGGGTGAACACGCCGCCCAGCGTCTCGATGCCCAGCGACAGCGGGGTCACGTCGAGCAACAGAACGTCCTTGACGTCGCCGGTCAGGACACCGGCTTGCACGGCCGCGCCGACCGCGACCACCTCGTCCGGATTGACGTTGCGGGCCGGCTCCTTGCCGAAGAACTCCTTGACCGCCTCGATGACCTTGGGCATCCGGGTCATGCCGCCAACGAGGATCACCTCATCGATGTCCTTGGCGGTTACACCGGCGTCCTTCAGCGCGGCACGGCAGGGCTCGATCGTGCGCTGGACAAGATCATCAACCAGGCCTTCCAGCTTCGCACGGGTCAGCTTGACCAGGAGGTGCTTCGGTCCGGAGGCGTCTGCCGTGATGAAGGGCAGGTTGATCTCCGTTTCCTTGGCGGAGGAGAGCTCGATCTTTGCTTTCTCGGCGGCCTCTTTCAGGCGTTGCAGTGCGAGGCGATCGCGGCGCAGGTCGATGCCATGCTCGCGCTGGAACTCGCCCGCGATGTAGTCGACGATGCGTGCGTCAAAGTCCTCGCCGCCCAGGAAGGTGTCGCCGTTGGTGGACTTCACCTCGAAGACACCTTCGCCGAGTTCCAGAATGGAGATGTCGAAGGTGCCGCCACCAAGGTCATAGACCGCGACCCGCCCGGTGCCCTTCTTCTCCATGCCATAGGCGAGCGCAGCCGCGGTCGGCTCATTGATGATGCGCAGGACCTCGAGGCCGGCGATGCGGCCCGCGTCCTTGGTGGCCTGGCGCTGGGCGTCGTTGAAGTAGGCCGGGACGGTGATGACCGCCTGGGTCACCTTGTCGCCGAGATAGGCCTCGGCCGTCTCCTTCATCTTGGTCAGCACATAGGCGCTGATCTGGCTCGGGCTGTAGCGCTTGCCCTGTACCTCGATCCAGGCGTCGCCGTTGTCGCCGCGCACGATCTTATACGGCACCAGCCCCTTGTCCTTGGTGACGGTCGGATCGTCGAAGCGGCGGCCGATCAGGCGCTTGGCCGCGAAGATCGTGTTCTCGGGGTTGGTGACCGCCTGGCGCTTCGCGGCCATGCCAACGAGCACCTCACTGCCCTTGGTGAAAGCCACCATCGAGGGCGTGGTCCGCGCGCCCTCGGCGTTCTCGATGACCTTGGGGGTGCCACCCTCCATGACCGCTACGCAGGAGTTGGTGGTGCCCAGATCGATACCGATGACCTTGGCTGCCATGTCACTTCTCCGTCGCTTTGTTCCTTTCGTTGGTTCGATGTGTTGTCGCCGTCAGGCCTGGCCCGAAATCGACCGGGCCTGCGCGGCCGGCGACCCGGGGGCGTCCATCCAGCCGGCTCCGGACGGCAGGGTAATGTCGCCCGGCATCGCCAGGGGTGAGAGCCGGCTCTGATGAGCCGGCCGGCGCGCCGAAAGGCGCGTTCCAGCCAAGTGCTCATAGATCGAGAGATACTCGCGGGCCATGCACTCGGCGGTGAAGCGCTGCTCGAAGGCCTGACGGACTGATTGGCGGTCGAGCCTCCCGACCATCTGGACCGCGTCGACCGCCTGGTCGATCGAGCTTACGATGAACCCCGAGACACCGTTCTCGATGACCTCCGGCACAGAGCCGCACCGGAACGCGACGACCGGCGTGCCGCAGGACATCGCCTCGATCATCACCAGCCCGAACGGCTCGGGCCAGTCGATCGGGAACAGCAGGGCGAGTGCGTTGCCGAGGAACTCAGCTTTCTGATGCTCATTGATCTCGCCGATGAATTCAACGCGGGGATGCCGCTCGATCATCGGCTTGATGACCTCGGACCAGTAATCGGCATCCGCCTTGTCGACCTTGGCCGCCATCTTCAGGGGGATTCCCGCCCGTGTGGCAATCTCGATCGCCCGGTCCGGACGCTTTTCCGGCGAGATCCGACCGAGGAAAGCGAGATAGCCTCCCTTGCTGGCGGGACGGAATGGCAGGAGGTCACCCGGAAGGCCGTGCGGCACCGTTCCGACCCAGTTGACCGGCGGCATCGGCCAGCGCTGGGCGTGGGAGATCGAGACCAACGGGAACTCGGGGAACTCGGTGTAGAGGGGCTTCAGATCCGGAAGGTCAAGGCGCCCGTGCAGCGTCGTCAACGTCCGCTTCGCCAGGCCACGGAACAGCGGTAAATGAAGCGCATCGGTATGGAAATGCAGGACGTCGAACTCGCGGGCTCGCTGGCGAACCTTCTCCAGCTGCACGACATGATAGGGTAGAGAGTCCTTCACCGTTGGATTGAGGCGCAGAGCCGTGTCGCAGCAAGGGACCAATTTCGCCTTGGTGATCGAATCACCGCTTGCGAAGAGCGTCACCTCATGGCCCTGGCGGACCAGCTCCTCGGTGAGATAGGAGACGACACGTTCGGTGCCGCCATAGAGCTTGGGTGGCACCCGCTCGTAGAGCGGTGCGATCTGAGCAATCCTCATCGACAACACCTCCTGCAAGAGCAAAGTGTCGGCAATGGAAGCGAATTGCGCGGCCCGTTATGTGGCACCGCGTCTTCCGTCCGGCCAAACAGTTAGTCCGTCGGCCGTTAAAGAAAAGCCCCAGACGCGGCTCGGTTGCGTCAAAGATGGCAACCCGATCCGCCGTCCGCGTCCTTCAGCGCGGGACGAAAGGCGCTGCCTCCGCAGGTCAGTGCAGCAACCCGCTTTGTCTCAGCCCGTCAAAGAGGAACTGCATGGCCAGGGCGGCCAGCAGGATCCCCGATACCCGCGCGATGACATTGACACCGGTCCGCCCGAGCAGCCGGAAGAGACGTTCGGCCGCCAGCATCGCGCCGAAGGTCAGGGCCATGATGGCCAGCAGGGCGAGGAGGACGACCACCATCTGGCCCGCGTTGTCCGCCTGGCCGGTGAGCAGGACGATGGCTGTCATGCTCCCGGGCCCGGCAATCAGTGGGATGGCGAGCGGGAAAACCGCGATATCGGCCTGCCCCGTGGCCTCCGCTTCCTCGCCAGGGGTGATGGAGGATAGCCCTGACGGCTTGGCGAAGAGGAGATCCCTCGCCAAGCCCAGCAGGAGGACACCGCCAGCAGCCCGGAACGCGGGCAAGCCGACCTGCAGGGCGCCCAGCAGGCGGTTTCCGCCGAGTGCAAAGGCCACCAGGACCAGGAAGCCGGTCATGCAGGCCCGCAGCGCCAACTGGCGCCGCTGCTCCGGCGAGGCGTTGGCCGCCAGCACGAAGAACATCGAGGCGACCTCGAAGGGAGCCACCGTCACGAACAGCATGACGAGGGCCGAGATGGCTGTGTCGGTCAACATCAGGCCGCCAAGGGTTCGACCTTCCCGGTCAAGACGGCCAGCTCCTCGGCGCTCAGAGTTTCCTGGACCAGGAGCTCCTTCGCACTCCGGTGCAGGATGTCGATCCGCTTCTGCAGGATGTCGGAGGCCCGGCTGAACGCCTTCTGAACGAGATCCTGGACCAGCCGGTCGATCGTCTGGGCCGTCGCCTCGCTGTAGGCCCGCTGGGGCTGCTCGAAGGCAGGCGGGGGCGCGCCGAGGAAGCTGCGCTGCTCGCGCTCGAAGGTGACCGGGCCGAGCTCCTCCGCCATGCCGAAGCGGGTCACCATGGCCCGGGCTATGTCGGTGACCCGCTGCAGGTCGTCGGCCGCACCGGTCGAGACCCGGTTGAAGACCAGCACCTCCGCGGCCCGGCCGCCGAGGAGAACGGCCATCTTGTTCTCCAGCTCCTCCCGGCTCATCAGGAACCGGTCCTCGGTCGGCCGCTGGATCGTGTATCCCAGCGCGCCCACGCCCCGCGGAATGATCGAGACCTTGTGGACGGGGTCCGTGTCAGGCAGCGACAGCGCGACCAAGGCATGCCCCATCTCATGGTAGGCGACCGTCTCCCGCTCCCGCGGATTGAGCACGCGGGTTTTGCGGGCAAGACCGGCCACCACCCGTTCCACAGCCTCGTTGATATCGGACATGTCGACCTGATCCGCCGCGCGCCGGGTGGCAAGCAGCGCCGCCTCGTTCACGACATTGGCCAGATCCGCCCCGGTCAGCCCGGGCGTCAGCTCAGCCAGTCGGTCGGCGGTGACCTCGGGCGCCGCCTTGATGCGCTTGAGGTGGAGTTGGAGGATGGCCGCGCGAGCGGGCTTGTCCGGGCGGTCCACCAGGACCTGTCGGTCGAACCGGCCGGCCCGCATCAGCGCGGGATCCAGCACCTCAGGCCGGTTGGTGGCGGCCAGCAGGACCACGCCGGTCCGGGGATCGAAGCCGTCCAGCTCCACCAGGAGCTGGTTCAGGGTCTGCTCCTTCTCGTCATGGCCGCCAAGGCCATAGGCGCCGCGGGCGCGGCCGAGCGCATCCAGCTCATCGATGAAGATAATGGCCGGCGCCTTGTCACGCGCTTGCAGGAACAGGTCCCTGACGCGTGCCGCGCCGACCCCCACGAACATCTCCACGAACTCGGAGCCGGAAATGGAGAAGAAAGGCACGCCCGCCTCGCCCGCCACGGCCCGGGCGAGCAGCGTCTTGCCGGTGCCCGGTGGGCCGACCAGCAGCACGCCTTTCGGCACGCGCGCACCCAGCCGCCCATATCCCTCCGGATCCTTCAGGAAGGCGACGATCTCCTTCAGCTCGTCCTTGGCCTCGTCGGCCCCGGCGACATCGGCGAAGGTCGTCCTGGTGTCGGTCTCGACGTAGATCTTGGCGCGCGACCGGCCGATGGACATCAGCCCGCCGTCCATCCCGAGATTGGCCACGGCGCGCCGCCAGACCAGTGCCCAAACGAGATAGAAGACGACGATCGGCAGCAGCCAGGACAGCAGGTTGGACCAGAAGGTGTTCGGCACCACGCCCGTGAAGTTGACGCCGGCAGCCTCCAGTTCCTTTGCGATGTCCTCGGGTACCGCTGTTGTCTCGAACAACCGGCGGCCGTCCGCGTTGGGCGCTTTCAAGGTGCCGAAGAGGTGGGAGCCAGAGACCTGAACAGAGGCAACCTTCTGCTCGCGAACCAGTTGGCGGAACTCGCTGTAGGGAATCGGCTGCACGGCTTGGCTGGCCGCCCACCAGCTCTGCAGCAAGGTGATCACGATGAAGGCTGCGATCCAGTATCCGGCATGTGCACCCAACTGCTGCTTGTTTGGCTTACGCCCGTCCGGATTCAACCGAAACACCTGGCGTAACCAGTCACGCACCCGGCCCAGCCAATCGGTGCCCGACTGCACCGGCGGCTTCGCCTTTGTGACCTGGGGAGCATCGCTTGGCATGTCCGTCCTCCTTCAGATGTCAGGACCGCTGTCCGCCGCCGCTGGTCGTTTCGAACTCTGGCAGGACGACGCCGGTCCGAGGATCGACCAGCACGGTCCGCCGGCGGCCGTCGAAGTCCTCCGCCGTCGCGCGCACGAAGTCTCCCTCGCGGCGCAGGTCGGAGACATGACGCCAGCCGTCGGCGGCCAGCGCGTTCAGGGCCTCGGCGTAGGCGAAGTCCGTCCCCTGGCCCAGGTTGGCGTTACGCGCGTCGGGCATGCCCGCATGAGCCGTAGCCGTCGCAAGACAGGCCAGGCTGAACAGCAGGATGGCAAGGCGGCTCATGGCGATCTCCTATGCCATCCTGCTCCCGTGCATGCGGGGCCAGATCAGGTCGAGCGCCGCGGCAAGCAGCACGGCAGCACCAACCATCACATGGCTCCACATCGCGGGTTGGTTGGTGGAGAAGTGCCCCACCCACGGTGCGCAGATCGCCCAGATACCGATGGTGGCCTCGCCACCCGCGGTCCAGGCGTTCCGGCCACTGGAGCTGCGCCATGAAGCCACCGCGTATACGGCCAGCATGCCGGCCGCCAGCCATGCGCTCCAGGCCGCGGGCCAGTCACCGGTGAAGCCGAAGCCCCAGGGCGCCAGGAACAGACAGGCGGCGGCCACCAGATTGACGATCTCAATAGGCTTGTCTTTGCTCCTCATCGATATGTTCATCGCACTCCTCCATCGGAGACACGGTGAAATACGCAGGGACTGCCTGAGGCCGACTGGCCCGCACTCTGGCAGGTCCTGTCTCCGGCATGCTCAAGGCCTCCGTGCGTTCGGGGACAGATCATGCGACACGCCGCCCCTCATTGACCTGCACCGGAGCGGAATCATTGGCCGCAGGTCTCGCCGAGCCGCGGTGCAGGAAGGTCACTCGCGAGCTCGCGCCGTCCGGCTCCCGCCTCCGCTCTGCTGCTGGCAGATGCGTCGGCTCCTGTACCTCATAAGAAAGTCCCTCGCGCTCCGCATAGGCGACGGCCGCCTCGCGGCTTGGGAAGTGGAGCCGCACCTGGCGCAGTGGGTCGGTACCACCGACCCACCCCATCAGGGGCTCTATGAATGGCGCCGAGCGCGGTGCGAACTCCAGGATCCACTGCCGCGCTCGGGCCCGGCCCGACGACAGGACGGACGGGCCTGGACACCGGATGATCGCATGGGCATCGGACGGGAAAGCCCGCGATGCGAGCGCCAGGAACCGATCATTCGCCGGCGATCCCTGCGGAACGGCATGCCCGAAGGCTTCCGCCGTAACCGTGGTGGTACTGTTCTGCGACATCTGCATCACCTTCAACCATCGGCTGCCTCGAGCGCCGGGCACACAGCGGTGTTTGCACTGTGGCCCTACCGCCAAGTGCCGCTAACGACCGCTCGAGGATGCAGCCGGTTATCCGCCGTGGCCCGTGTCGATCTTTGCCGGCCGGCCTTGGCCCCCGGCAATCTCGATCCGCCTTGGCTTCATGGCGTCTGGGATCTCACGGGCGAGATCGATGACCAGCATGCCATCCTTCAGCTCGGCGCCCCTGACCTGGACGTAGTCAGCCAGATGGAACACTCGCCGAAATGGCCGCTGAATCATACCCTGGTAGAGATAGCCCTGGCCACGCGCCTCGCCATCAGCTGTCTTGCCGCTGATGGTCAGCAGGTTGGGCTGCAAGATGATGTCGAGATCGTCCGGACCGAAGCCAGCAACCGCCAGGGTGATGCGGTAGGCGTCCTGGCCCGTCTTCTCGATGTTGTAGGGCGGGTAGTCGTCCGCCGACTCTGGAAGCCTGCTGCCTTCCAGGAGCTTGAGCAGGCGGTCAAAGCCGATCGAAGACCGCGCAAGAGGAGCAAGATCCGTGAGCTCCATAGCCATATCCTCCACTGAGCAACATGGGTATGAGCAGAAGGCGCCTTCACGGCGCCAGCCAGACCCGCAACGTGGCGTCTGGCGCCCAGCGAGCTAGGTAGCTGCCGACTTCGTTTCAAGAGGGTTAGAACCCCGGGACCTTCGAAGCGGTCAGAGAGATCCGGTCGGATGCGTTGCCTCGACGGGCGAGGTCTGCCACCGCGCAATGGAAGCCCCCGGACGCTGTATCGCGGGACAGCGGCGCAGAAGCCAGGCAGCCGCTCCCGCGGTCAGGTCACGACGTGCGTGGTGAGACTGGAGGTAGGTCCGGCCAGTATTCCTCCGGGATCATTCCACCTGCGACCGCTCCGTCGCGTTGAGCCGTTGAGGCAGGACCTGAGGAGACCGCCAGGTCAGGAAGCACGCCGGCCGCTATGGCCGTTTCCATTGCGGAGGAGGCACTCGCCGTCGATCATGAGGCGTCGAGACAGGACGGCTGCGTATCTCATCGCGCCATGTCGGTGCGCCCGACACGGGGACCGACGCTACGGTCAGGGCGCGTGCCTTGGGGCCATTCCTTTCCGGCAAGCCACTTGGCCAGAACGACGGGCTGCGCCCGTCTCAACCCTCAGGCTCCGTCGGGCCGCAAGCTCGTGGATAGCGGTCCAATGATGTTGTTCCACAACGGCGGACGGGTACCGTCGCGGCTCGCTGAGGGCCGGCAGGGCCTCTGCCGGCTGCCTGGTTGGCTGTCCAAGAAAGCCCTCAGCGGATAGGCCCGGAAAGACCGGGGCTGACGCCAGAGCGACTCCGATCTGATCCGGGTTGCTGCACGGCGACAAAGAGGCTCTGGCCGTCGCGCAGCAGCCGGAGCGCCACGGCACCGCCATTCGCCCGCGCAGCCTGGCGGATGGCGCTCACTACCGCGTCCGGACTATCCACCCGCTTGCTGCCGACGGCCGTGATGATGTCGCCCGGCCGCAGTCCCGCCTCGGCTGCCGGGCTATCCGGGCGCACGCCGGCAACCACAGCGCCTTCCGTGTCGGGTGGGATCTCGACCCCAGCCCGCCGCGCCTCCTCCACTGTCGTCAACGCGATGCCCAGCCGTCCGCGGCTCCCGCTCACCTCCTCCTCGCCTTCCACATCGTCCGCCTCGCGGTCCTCCAGAGCGGCGACACGGACGGAGAGCTGCCGGTCCTCGCCGTTCCGGCGCGCGGTCAGTGTTGCCTCCGTACCAGGCCGCAGTTCGGCGACGGCGCGAGCGAGATCTCGGGGGGAGCGGACGGGCTGGTCGTTCACCGCCGTCACCACATCACCCGGCTGCAAGCCGGCGCGCGCGGCAGGGCTGCTTCTCTCCACCTGAGCAACGAGCGCACCCTCCGGCTTCACCAGGCGCATCGCGCGGGCCATGGTCGCATCCACCGGCTGTGTCACCGCGCCGATGTAGCCGCGCTCGACATGCCCGCTCTGCCGGAGCTGCGCCACCACGCTCCGCACGAGATTGGAGGGAATGGCGAAGCCGATGCCAATGGAGCCGCCGGAGGGGCTGAAGATCGCGGTGTTCACGCCGATCACCGTGCCGTCCAGCGCGAAGAGCGGACCGCCAGAATTGCCGCGGTTGATGGACGCATCGATCTGCAGGAAGTCGTCATAGGGACCGCTGTGGATGTCGCGCCCGCGGGCGGAGAGGATGCCGGCCGTCACCGTACCATCCAGACCGAAGGGATTCCCGACGGCGATCACCCAGTCACCCGGTCGCGCCCTATCGGAGTCGCCGAGGTTCAGAAAGGGGAGCGGCACGCCGGCATCAACCTTCAGCAGCGCCAGATCGGTGCGCGGATCACGGCCGATGATGCGGGCCGGCAGCTCACGCCCGTCATCCAGCGTCACCTCCACCTCGGTTGCGCCATTCACCACGTGGTTGTTGGTGACGATGTAGCCGTCAGCATCCACGATGAAGCCGGAGCCAAGTCCCCGCACCTGCCGCGCCGGAGCCTCATCCCCGCCGCCGAAATAGCGGCGGAACATGCGGTCCTGCGGCGAGCCCGGCGGGAAGGGCGACATGCCCATCTCAGCCCCGCTGCGTGCGGTCGTGGTGATGGTGACAACGGCCGGGCGGACCTTGGCGACGAGGTCACCGAAGCCGGGCAGCACGACCTGAGGGGCAGCCACGGCGGGGGCGCCCGGCTGCGTCTGGGTCGGCGCCGCGTTCTGGGCGTAGGCGCGAACGGGGAGCCAGCCGGCGGCATCGAAGACCGCCGTTCCGGCCAGCAACACCGCCGCAAGCGCCGCGCCGCGGCGGCGGAAGGACATTGGGCTCATTCCGCGTGATCCTCCGTGCTTGAGGGCGAGTGATGCCCTGCCGCGACGGGACGCGCACTCCGGAGCCCCTCAAGGGCCGTTAGGACCTTCAGCTTTGTCTCCTCGGGCAGAGCCTGGTTCAGCGCGATGCATAGCAGTGAATAGCGGCGCCGCGTCTCGTAAAGCTGGTCGAGCAGCGAGAGCACCATTGGCAGGACGTCGTCGCCGATCGCCAACTCGCTGTGCAACTCGTGGATCAGCCTGACCCGGGCGACGTCGATCTCGCGGAACAGGTAGTTCCCGGGTGTGCCTTCGGCATGCAGCCAGGCGTTCTCGATCCACTGCTCGACCGCGCTCCGGTCCAGCCCCACGACCGAGCGGCACAGGGTCTCGATGGTGATCATGCTTCCCCCGTCATCGCACGGCGCGGATTCGCGGCGTGGCGCGGCGCCCAGTCCCGCAGAAAGCGCTCGAGATCCTGGTCGACCTCTCCCAGCACGACCTTCAGGGTGACGTACTGGTCACCGGCCGGGCGGCCGGCATGGGCCGGCACGCCCTTGCCGCGCAGCCTCAGCTGCGCACCGGTGTCGGACCGCTTGGGGACGGTCACACTGACGTTCCCGGTTGGGGTCGGGACCGTGATCTTGCCGCCCAGGACGGCCTCCGCCACGGTCACCGGGACCTCGACATGGATGTCGTCGCCCTCCCGTCGGAAGAACGGGTGCGGGGCGATCTGGATCTCGATCAGGGCGTCGCCGGCAGGCCCGCCATTCAGGCCCGGGTTCCCCTGCCCTTTCAGGCGCATGACCTGACCATCCTCGATGCCGACCGGGATGCGGACGTCCAGGCTTCGGCCGTCCGGCAGGGTCAGCGTCCGGCTGGCTCCCCTGATCGCATCGAGGAAGTCAACCGTCATCCTGTACTGCTGATCCTGGCCTCGCATCCGGACATTCGGCCGAGCCCTGCCCTGCGCAGCCTGGCCGAAAAGATCTGAGAAGATGTCGCCGAGATCCTCTTCGCTGAATCCAGGTGCGAAGCCGGCCTGCGGTCCGGCACCCGGCCGGTACCGGGCTCCCTCGCGGCCCTCGGCGAAGCCGCGATAGAAGTTCCGCTCGGGCCGCTCCTGGCCGGAGGCGTCGATTTCGCCGCGGTCAAATCGCGCCCGCTTCTCCGGGTCGGAGAGCAGGTCATTGGCGGCGGACACCTCCTTGAAGCGCTCCTCGGCCTGCTTGTCCCCGGGATTGAGGTCGGGGTGGTGTTTCCGGGCAAGCTTGCGGTACGCGGAACGAATCTCCGCCTCGCTGGCATCCCGCTTGAGCCCAAGAGTTTGGTACGGATCCTTTTCGGCCATCGTTCGCTCGGCCTATACGCGGCCTCCCACTCCTTCGAGTTGCGCGAGCAGATCTGTCGCTTCCTGCGGGCGCCTGCAGCCGCGATGCACCTGGACCTTTGTATTGGTTGGCGGAGTCATGGTTGGCGGCGCGGGCAAGCCCAGGCGATCACCGGGCGTTTGGGCGCGGCGGCCACTCACGGCAGGCCTCCTGCAATATGCTGCTCCAGGAGAAGGAACAGCACGAGCAGCCCGAAGGCCCATGATGCCCACAGTTCCGGGTCCGCCGGCCAGCCACCGAACTGGACGGGAGACCAGGGCGACGAGCGGCTGGGGCGCATCCGATGCCGCAGCCGCTGCCACGTCGAGCGCAGGTGCTCGCGTAGCTGCGCCCCAGCCGAAGCGAGCGCGTGCTGACGCAATCCGTCTTTCCGGCTCCTCATAGCCATATCCTCCCGTCGAGCAACATGGATACGAGTTGACAGCCTCGCCCATTGAGAGGCGCGGGGCGATGATGGAACTAGAATTCTCGCTTCGGAATTCAATGGCCGGGGCCTTGTTCGGCCAGGATCCGCGTCCGCCCTCCGCACCTGCCATGGCACGGGCTGCCGGCGCTGCGTGACGCGTCGATACTGTTCGGCTAGGGCGCAACATCGGCCGTTTCCTAAAGCCGGATCCGAATGGCGGCCCCGTTCTGGTCGGTTCCATCGGCAAAGGCCACGACGCGCTCTCCCATTCGCTCGAAGGTCAGGTCGACCTGTTCCTGTCCAACGATGAGACGGCGCAGCGAGAGGCGGTTCACGCCGCTTGGCAAGCGCGGACGATCGATGCGGATCTCGCCGCGCCAGCCATCGATGCTCAGGCCGAGGCAAGCCTGCAGCAGCATAAAGAGGGATCCTGCCGCCCAGGCCTGCGGCAGGCAGGCCACCGGATACGGGATCGGCGGCTCACCGGAGGAGCGGGGAAAGCCGCAGAAGAGTTCCGGGAGGCGCATGTCGAACTGCACGGCGGCCTCGAACATCTGGTCCAGGAGCCGGACAGCCTGGTCGCGGGCGCCATAGCGGGCCATTCCCGCAGCACAGATCGCGGAGTCATGCGGCCAGACCGAGCCGTTGTGATATGACATCGGGTTGAACCGGGCCTGACCGCTGGCCAGCGTGCGGATGCCCCAGCCCGAATTGAACCGGCCGGACATGAGACGTGCTGTCACTTTTGCGGCGCGCTCAGGTGTAGCCAGACCCGTGAAGAGCAGGTGGCCTGCATTCGAGGCCAGCACCCGGCACAGCTCGCCCCGACCATCCAGCGCCAGCCCGTAGAAGCCCTCCGGCTCCATCCAGAAGCGCTGCTCGACGGCCACCCTTAGCCTCTCGGCCTTCTGGCGCCAGTGCCGGGATGCCTCCGTCTTGCCCAGGCGTTGCGCAAGATCGGCCATGGCGAGGAGGGCAGCAAAGACATACCCTTGCACTTCCACCAGCGCGATCGGGCCTTCCGGGAACCGGCCATCGGCATGGAAGACGGAATCCCCGCTGTCCTTCCAGCCCTGGTTGGCGAGCCCCGTGCTGGCGGCACGAGCGTAGTCGAGGAAGCCGTCCTTGTCGGAATCCCCGGCGCCCTCCACCCATTCGATGGCCGAGACCAATGCCGGCCAAAGCTCCTCGATGAAGGCGATGTCCCCCGTTCGGTCGGCATAGGCGCCGGCCAGGACGACGAAGAGCGGCGTGGTGTCAACGCCGCCGTAGTATTCTCCGAATGGCACCTCCTGCAGCGCCGTCATCTCACCCTTGCGGGTTTCGTGCATGATCTTGCCGGGGGCGGAGTCCCGAAATGACGACGTCTCGTGCGCCTGGCTTCGCGCGAGGAAGGCCAGGACACCACGGGCGAGCGCAGGATTGAGCCAGAGCGTCTGCAGCGCCGTGATCACGGCGTCCCTTCCGAAGGGCGTGGAGAACCAGGGAATTCCCGCATACGGGTAGGGGCCCGTCGGCAGTTCCGTCGTGAGAAGGGCCAGATCGGCCTGGGAGCGGTCGATCCAGGCGTTGAACAGCCGGCTTTGCGTGATCACGCGTGCGCTGCGCAGGCGAACGCGGCGCGCGAGCGACCGGGCCGCGGCCGCCGCGGCGCGAAAGCGCGCACGGCCGGGCCGCTCCTCCTCGCCGCAGCCGATCTCCAGGTAGAGCTCCGTCGAGCCCGCTTCCGGAATCTCGATCACGAACTCGGCGCTGTCGGGCATGAGACGAAGCGGCGCCTCGGAGAAGGCGACTGATGTCGCACGATGCACGCCATCCAGACCTGTGTACTGGAGGAGCACATGCGCTTCATCGACCTTCGGCGGCAGCAGGCGGCCACGTGCCGCGCGGGGCTGGCCCCGCACCTCGAACATGTCCCGGTAATCGGCCCCGAACGCGATGGAGATCGGCAAGGCCACCATCGCGCTGCCGAAGTTGGTGAACCGGAGCCGCTCGTGGATCCGGTCGTTCCAGAGCAGCCGCTTGCGCTCGATATGGATGACGCCCTCCGGCGTCGGCGGTCCACCGAGCGGTGGCAGGGGCGAGTTCGTCAGATGGGCCGTGAAGAAGACATTGTCATGGCTGACGGCGGTGCCGAGGTGCCATGGCGTCTTGCCGGCGATCTCCAATGTCAGGCGGGACAGGATGCGGGTGTCGTTATGGAACAGCCCGTCATCGCCGGCACCGACGTCGCCCAAGGCATCAGCGACCAGGAAGGTGTCGCCCTGCTTGAGAACGAACTTCCGGGCGGACGAGCGTGGTTTGTCAGCAGCGTCCTTGCCCTGCTGCCCGACGGGAAACGACAAAAGAGTGGTCATTTCGCACGGTCTCGTTCGGACGATCCAGAAACCCCCGGGCCTGTGCCAATCGCCTCAGCACGGTTCCCTGTGGCAAGACGGAAGGCGCCGCCAGTCACGCCGGGACCGGCTGCCTCAAGATCTGCGTGCATGGATCGCTGTCCCGCTAGGCTGCGATCCTTTGATCCTCGGGCATTGTGCCGGCGAGAGGCCGTGCAAGCCGGAAGGCCGGTTCCCTCGCCAGCGGGTCCGCGCCGCCCTGCCGGATCATCCCGGCAGTGAGCAGAGGCGCGAGGGCTGCCGCGAGACGGAGCCTGTTGCCTTCGAAACCGGCGTGCAGCATGAGGCTGGAGGCTGGGATGGCCCGGCCGTCCGGCCCGAACTGACGGAATACCTTGAGGAGCCGCTCCGCGTCATTGGCGCGGGCCGCCGAGGCTACTCCAGTCATGCCGGCCTCCTCAGCGGACGCTGAGGTGGGAGATGAGGCCCCGGCACCACCGCTCGTAAAAGCCGCGTCCGCGCTGCTTCCAGCGGTGAATCAGAGATCCGAACTTCGACATCCACATCCTCCATTGAGCAACATGGACCTGCGAATTGACGCCGGCAGAGCCGGGCCAGACCCAGTATGGCATCTGGCGGCAGGCCAGATAGTTCATGCCAAGGTACTTTCAAGGTTCCTTGCTGCTGGAACGAGGTCCTGCCGGGCAGGATCGTGAATTGGCCTCGTAACCTATTGGCCCGCGAGTGACGCGACATATCTCCACAAGCATCCGGTGGGCGCGCGGCCGTGCCCCGCGACCACCGATGCGAGCAGAAACGTTTGTCCTCGTTGCCCTGGAGCAATCGATGTCGAGCATTCAGGACGAAAGGCCAGCTTCTGGAAGGCGGGCCGCGCCCGAGATCGGGGCCGAAAAGATCGAAGAACGAGCCTTCCTTCCCCAGGTTACAGAAGGACGCCCGGAGGGTCCGGCGAACGAACACAGCGGGGCCGCCCACGCCGCGGAGGCGCTGGACCTCGACCCATTGCTGGACGAGGCCGTTGAAGGGTCCTTTCCTGCCAGCGACCCACCGCCCTTCGCACCCGTGACGGGCATCCGGAGGGTCATCGGCTAACGAACCGGTCCCTCCGCGTGTCCGCGAGGGTGCGCCGAGGGAGATAACCCGGCCAGGGCCCGGCACAATGCCCCCGGGAACGAGCCGGACGAGGCGGCCCATCCCGGGGGCCCCAAGCCCCTTGTCGTCGAGAAGCAGAAGGCGGAAAGCCTGGGCGCGCCAGGCTCTGCCGCGTGCTGATTTACCGGACGCCGCTCCGGGAGAGAGCCCATTCAAGCTCCGAGATGGAGGGCTGCACCAGTACCTCACCCCCGACATAGACGGTCGGGCTGGCGACATACCCGCCAGTCACCCATTCGAGTTGCTGACGCACCTCCGGATGCGTTTCCAGGTCGACGAACTGATACGGCACCCCGGCGCGATCCAGATAACGACGCACCATCATGGTGATGCCGCACCAGCGATTGCCATAGACCACAACGGGCCCGGTCCGCAGCCCGACAGGGCGAGCCGGAGCGCCATAGATCGTGCCAAGCATCTTGTCAGCTCCTCACGCTGCCTTTTGTTTTGCGACATCGTCGAGCACGGCGAAGAGCTCGTAGATGTCAGGAACATGGTGCAACTGCGGCGAGACATGCGCGTGGCGGATCATCCCCTGGCCATCCAGCACGTAGAGCGCGCGCTCGGAGAAGCCGTCAGGCTCCCGCCAGACGCGATACCGCTTCGCCACTTCGCCCTTCGGGTGGAAGTCCGCGAGCAGTGGGAAGGTGATGCCGCGCACCGTCGCCCAGGCGCCGTGGCTGTAGACACTGTCGGCGGAAATGCCGACCAGGTTCACCCCGCGGCGGATGAACTCATCGAGCTCCTGCTGGTACAAATCCAGCTGCCGGCTGCAGCCGGGGCTCCAGTCCAGCGGATAGAAGGCCAGCACCGTCGGCTTGCCACGGAAGTCGCTCAGGCGATGGATCCGGCCCTGAGCATCCGGCAGGGCAAAGTCAGGCGCGGGCACGCCCACCGGGAGCGGCGCGTTCAGCGCCGGCCCTTCCATCTTCGGG
The DNA here is from genome assembly GCF_030063475.1 of Roseomonas sp. E05. Classification (GTDB taxonomy): domain Bacteria; phylum Pseudomonadota; class Alphaproteobacteria; order Acetobacterales; family Acetobacteraceae; genus Pseudoroseomonas. The sequence continues at coordinate 9,826 of NZ_JASIRT010000035.1, read as the reverse complement.
GCGTGCTGGTGAAGATCGGCCACGTCCTGCAGCGTCGGGCCACCGCCCGGAACGGGAGGCTGGGATTGGCGCAGGTTGCGCCAGAGCTCCTGGACCATCCCATGCAGCAGCGAGATCGCCCGCTTCTCGGGGCTTTCCTTGATGTCGGGGGCGAGGGCGGCGAAGGCCTGCTCCATCTCGTGCAGGCGGCGGAGTTGCGGCTCAGACCGCGAAAGGTCGTTCTCCATGTCGCACTTCTCTCAGTTCTTGTCTGATCCTCCTTGGAACGAGCGTCCGAAGAACGCTCCAAGTCGGCCAACGAAATAGGAGCGCGGATTCCAATCTTGAAGATGCTCGGCAGGGTTGACTTCAGGACGTCCGAGGAGGTCGCGGCGGCTCCGCAAAGCCGGCGTCCTTCTATGTCGCTCGAGCCATCCGCCCGGCTGGAATGAGGCAGTCCGCGACACCAGAATGGATGCGCAACCCAGGGAGTGTTTGCTCAGAGGAGAGAATCAATGTCGGATACCTTCCACGTCGTTTGCCCGAAATGCGATGCGACCAATCGCATTCCCCGAGACCGCCCGGCCGACGCGGCCAAGTGCGGGCATTGCCACGCCCGGCTCTTCGAGGGACAGCCCATTGCCCTCACGACTCAGCGGTTCCACAAGCACGTGGCCGAAAGCGATATCCCTGTGATTGCCGATTTCTGGGCCGCGTGGTGCGGTCCGTGCCGGACGATGGCGCCGATCTTCGAACGGGCAGCCCGGGAGCTCGAGCCACGGGCGCGCTTCGTGAAGGTCGACGTGGATTCAGAGCCGCAGCTTGCGAACGAGTACGGCATCCAGGGCATTCCAGCCCTGATCGCGTTCAAGAAGGGGCAGGTCGCAGCCCGCCGCGCAGGCGTGACGGACCTCAATGCGCTCAAGGGCTGGGTCCAGCAACTGGCTATCTGACGGCGGGGGGCCTCAGCAGCCGGCTGCTTCGTCCCGCGCTGGTCGTTGTCGCACGAGCTCCTGATCAGCAGGATGAGGGGAAGACGACGACCTCGTAGGCGGACGACCGGTCGCCTCCATCCAGTCGGTAGGCTAGTGCCGGCTGAAGGCCGGCATCAGGCTGCCGAGATAGAGCCCAACCGAGACTGTAAAGCCGCCGCATTCGTGCACAGCCGATCCCGCCATCATCACGGATCGGGTGCGTTGTCCGCTACGCCAGAAAAGCCGCCCAGGGCCTGAGACCCTGGGCGGCCGCGAGGGTCAGCCAGCCTTGATCGCGATGCGCTTGGCCTTGTTCTGGCTGTCCGGCCGTTTCGGAAGGGTCACCGTCAGCACCCCGTTCTTGAACGAGGCCTCGATCTTGTCCGGGTCCACCTCCGAGCCGAGCTGGATCGAACGCTGGAACTTGCCGTGCCACCGCTCGGTATAGGTCGGGCTCTCGTTCTCGGTCTTCTTCTCGCCCTTGAGCGTCAGCACGTTGTCGTTCAGCGTGAGTTCGACATCCTTCTCCTCCAGGCCGGGAAGCTCAGCGACAACGCGCACGTCCTTGTCCGTTTCGGACAGCTCGACGTGCGGCCACGCACCGGCCCAGCTTCCCTGAGCAGCGGGCAGATCAAAGCCGCGCAGGAAGTCGTCGAATGTGCGGTTCATCTCGCGATGCAGCGCGAGGAACGGGTTGTCGTCCCCGGAGAAGCGCGAGGCCGGCAGGTTGCGGCTTCGGCTCCAGGGCATCAGGCCTTTCACGTCCATGACACACCTCATCTCAGACGGTCAGGAGGCGCGGGCGCCAGCCGCGCTGACGCCCGCACCGACTGCTTGTTCGGATGACCAGCTGCTGTTCAGGCCGCCTTGCTCTCGATCTGCTGCGGCTGATTGCTGTTCGCGATCTCGATGCGCCGCGGCTTCAGAGCCTCAGGCACCTCGCGCACCAGATCGATGGAGAGCATGCCGTTCTCCAGGCTGGCGCCGGCAACCTTCACATAGTCAGCCAGGCTGAACTGGCGCTGGAAGGACCGGCCGGCGATCCCGCGGTGGAGATACTGGCCGCCGTTCTGCTCGGCCTTCTTGCCGGCGACAACCAGCGCGTTCGGCTGCCAAGTGATCGTCAGCTCGTCAGGCGTGAAGCCTGCAACGGCCAGGGTCACCTGGTACGCGTCATCGCTCGTCTTCTCGATGTTGTACGGCGGGTAGTTGTCGTCCGGATTGAGGCGCAGGGCGTCCTCGAACATCCGGTCGAAGCCGATCAGGGACCGGCTCAGCGGAGCAAGATCCATCATTCCCATAGCCATATCCTCTTCGAGCAACATGGATACGAGACCGGGAGCCCGATGGGCTCCTCGCCGAACCCCTCCATGGGCGTTCGGCGACCGACTAGCTAGTCGAAGCGACCATGATTTCAAGACCGCCCCGGCCGCGCAGGAAGCCGGAGTCCTGCCTCCACACCCGTCGCCGCTGCGGCCTTGACCCCGCGCGCCCCACGTTCGGCTCTGGCGTGACCGCGGGGTGATAGCGCAACACCCGGAGCGTGGCTTTTTTCGGCGCGGGTGCATGGGGCCTCCCGCCTGATCGCCCGTGACGCCTACTCTTCCGGCGAAGGTTGAACGGTCTACACCGCTAGGGCGGAACAGGCTCGCCGCCCGCCACCGACAACGAGAGGAACCATGCGCCGTCGATTCAGCCCAGCATCTCTGACGGCGACTCAGCCGACGGCACTCTGGCTCGACCGGGCGGCGCTGCGCCGCCACCAATGGGAGAACCGGCTACAGTCGATACTGCTGCTTGCCGGCCTTGGGCTGCTCGCGGCGGTGACAGGCAGCCTCCTGGCTGGCTCTGACGGCATGCTGCTCGCGGCCGGCGCCGCGCTGCTGTTACTCTTGCTGGAGCCCGGCGCGGGCGATCCGGCGTTCCGCTACATGTTCGGCGCCGTCCCGCTCCACCCGGCGCAGGCACCGGAACTCTATGCGCTGACCCGGGAGCTGGCCCGCCGTGCCGGCCTTTCACGCCTGCCCATGCTGCACCTGATCCCCTCACGCCAGCTTCAGGCGATGGCCGGCGGTGGGCGGGACAGCCCGGCGATCGCCTTAACCACCGGCCTGCTCGCCGCCCTGCCACCCCGGGAAGTGGCAGGCGTGCTTGCGCATGAGGTGGCTCACCTGCGCCACGGGGATCTGCGGGTTATGCGCCTTGCCGCCGCCGCAGCGACGCTGACGCGCGGCATGGGCCTGCTCGGCAGCATCCTACTGCTGCTCTGGCTGCCGATTCTGATGGCCGCCGGCGCGGTGCCGTCGCCGCTGGCCATCCTGCTGCTCGTCGTCGCACCGTCGGTGGGCGACCTGCTCACGCTTTCCCTCTCGCGGCGGCGTGAGTTCCTCGCCGATGCCGGGGCTGTGGAGCTCACCGGCGATCCCGCTGGGCTCGCGGCCGCACTGCTGCGGCTCGAACGTCTTCAGGGCGATGATTGGGAGCGGCTGGTCACACGCAGCGGCGCCTGGTGGCTGCGCTGGCTGCGCACCCATCCGACCATTCGGGAGCGCGTCGCTCGGCTCGCCGGAACAGTCACGAGCATGCCACCGGTGCAAGCTCCGCCGCTGGACCCTGTCATGCGCGGCACGGTGATTCCCCAAGGCCATGCCGGCCAGCGCCTGGCGCGGCGCTGGATGCTCTAGGCGGCGCGGGACCGAGCGAAAGGGCAATGTACGCAACCCCCAGGCCAGGGTCGTCATTCTCCCGCGGGCGGGGATAACTGGCCGGGAAAGCCGCCGAAGGTGGGACAACCACAGCTCAGTCGCCGCCATGCCGAACGCGACCCGGTCAAAGAAGGGAGACCAGAATGTCTGCTCTGACAGGAGAGGATGTCCGTTCGATCCTCGGGACGCTGGACAACGACCTGATGGCCCGCATTCTGGCCACCGGCGCCACCTGAGACGAGCTCGCCGAGGCATATGCGTGGCTCAGCAACAACGAAGCCCCGATGAACAGCGGCCAGCGTTTGGCCTCCGGCCGCGTCGCGGAGCTCATCGATCTTCTTGAGGAGACGGAGGAGGACCCTCCGCTATAATTCCGGGCACGACGCCAACAGCCTCAATCTGGCGCATCGCGGCGACGCGTCCCTCTTCGGCCTGCTTGCCCCTGCCGAAGCTTGCGATTTTGGTCTCGTTACGAAATCCGCTGCCGTATCAACGAAATCGTCAGGCGGTTTAGGGTAGCAGGTCGGCTTCGGCGCCGATCCCCGCAGGTGGTGACGGGACCCCGCATCGCTGGGCGGTCGTAATCCTTGGCTCGCCAGGGACGTCGGGGCTGCCGCCACGGTCTAGCTCTGTTCCGCCTCTACCATGCTCCTGGCGGAGCGCCTCCCGAGCACCGTCGAAACGGCGTCCCCTCGATCGCGTTTTGGAGGGTTGCCGTCAGGACTTCTGCCCGGCAGCGGCTCGTCCCGAGCTGGCCTCGGAGCCGGGCGGAGCCGCCGATGGGCGCCGGACCGCAGGGTATGGGGAAGCATCTTGAGCGAAAGGGACAAAAGCGTCAGTCGGGAGCTGCTTCGCCAGCAGACGGCTCTGGCCCGGTTCGGGGAGCTCGCGCTGAAGTCCGACGACTTGGACGGGATCCTGACCGAGGCCTGCCGCCTGGTGGGCGAAGCGCTCGGCACCGATCTCGCCAAGGTCATGGAGCTCCAGCAGGACGGCGAGACCCTGTTCGTCCGCGCGGGCGTGGGCTGGAAGCCCGGAGTGGTCGGCGAGGTGACCATCAAGGCGTCGGAGGACACGTCGGAAGGCTATGCCCTGAAGACGGGCCGGCCGATGATCTCCCCTGACATCGCGCAGGAGACGCGGTTCACCTATCCGCCCTTCCTGGTCGACAACGGCGTCAAGGCGGTGGCCAACGTCCCCATCATCGGCGCCGAGGACAAGCCTCCGTACGGCATCCTGCAGATCGACAGCCGCAAGCCGCGCGAGTTCACGGACGACGACACCGCATTCCTGCGCACCTACGCCAACCTTCTCGCGGCCGCGGTGGATCGACTACGTGCGACCCGGGACCTGCGCGACCGCGAGGCGCGCCTGCGCAGGAGCGAGGAGCGGTTCCGCCGCATCGCCGGGATCGAGACGGTGGGGGTGATCTTCTTCGACTCCGAGGGTCGGATCACGGACGCCAATGAGGCCTTCCTGCGCATGTCCGGCTTTACCCGCGAGGACCTGGAAGCGGGCCAGCTGCGCTGGGACGAGCTCACCCCGCCGGAGTGGATGCCGCAGACCCTGCGCGTCCTGGAGGAGCTGAAGGCAACCGGCCAGGGCACCCCCTTCGAGAAGGAGTACATCCGCAAGGACGGCTCGCGTTGGTGGGGGTTGTTTGCCGGCAGGATGCTGGATGAGGGCGTCGCGGTCGAGCTCGTCCTCGACGTCACCGACCGGAAGGCGACCGAGCAGGCGCTCCGCGAAAGCGAGGCCAGGCTACGCTCCCTCGTGGAGGGCATCCCGCAACTCGTGTTCCGCTCGCGCAGCTCGGGGGAGCGGATCTGGGGAAGTCCGCAGTGGGTGTCCTATACCGGCCTTTCGGAGGAGGCGAGCCTCGGCCTGGGCTGGCTCGACGCGATCCACCCCGATGACCGTGCGGCAACGACAGCGGCCTGGGCGGAGGCGGAGGCACGTGGCCTCTTCTCCGTCGAGCACCGCACATACCGCGCCGCGGACGGAACCTGGCGTTGGTTTCAGAGCCGCGCCACGCCGATGCGGGACGCGGCAGGCCGTATCCTCGAGTGGTTCGGCACCTCGACCGACATCGACGACCAGGTGCGCGCCCGCGAGGTGCTGGCCCGCGGCCGCGAGGAGCTTGAGGCACAGGTCGCCGAGCGCACCGCCGATCTGCGGCACGCCCTGGACAGCCTGCAGGCGGAGATGGCGCAACGCGAGCGCGCCGAGGCCGCCCTGCGGCAGATGCAGAAGATGGAGGCGGTTGGCCAGCTCACGGGCGGCATCGCGCATGACTTCAACAATATGCTCCAGGGCATCGTGGGCAGCCTGGATATGGCGCGGCGGCGGGCCGCTGAGGGCCGCATTGCGGACGTGCTGCGCTACCTCGAACCCGCGCGCCAATCAGTCGAGCGGGCGGCCGGGCTGACCCGGCGGTTGCTGGCATTCGCGCGGCGGCAGCGGCTGGAGCCAAGGCCAGTGGACCCGGACGCGCTCGTGGCGGGAATGGCGGATCTGATCCGCCGGACAGTCGGACCGGCGGTCCGCCTGGAACTGCTTCTGCGCGACGGCCGGGCGCGAGTGCTGTGCGACCCAAGCGAACTGGAGAGCGCGCTCCTGAACCTCTGCATCAATGCCCGCGACGCGATGCCGGAAGGCGGGCGGCTCGCGATTGCTACGGACGATATCCGCCTGTCGGTGGACCTCGTCGGACAGGAGGGCGCCGCGCCGGGCGATTACGTGACAATCTCGGTCGCCGACACTGGCGTGGGCATGTCGGCCGACGTGCTGGATCGGGTCTTCGAGCCGTTCTTCACCACCAAGCCGGTCGGCCAAGGGACAGGACTGGGACTGAGCCAGGTCTATGGCTTCGTGCGACAATCAGGCGGGCTGGTCCGGCTGGAGAGCGCCCCCGGAAAGGGTACCACCGTGCGCCTGTACTTGCCGCAGCACGCGCAGGTGGACGTGACCGAAGGGCCGAGTGCCGCTCCGGCGCCCGACAGGGCTGAGCCGGGCAAGGCCGTGCTGCTGGTCGATGACGAGGAGATCGCGCGGGACGCGGCGGCCGAGCGGCTGCGCGAACTTGGGTACCGCGTGTTGGAAGCGGCCGACGGCCCCGCGGCGCTGCACCTTCTGGACGGTGGCGCGCATATCGACATGCTGGTCACGGATGTGGGGCTGCCGAACGGAATGAATGGGCGGCAGGTCGCCGAGGCGGTGCGCGAGCGGCGGCCCGGAATACCTTTGCTGTTCATCACCGGCTATGCGGGCACCGACCTGCCCCCGGGGAGCGAGGTGATCGACAAGCCTTTCGATCTCGACACCCTCGCCCGGAGGGTCCAGGCAGCCTTGGCCAGGCAGTGAAGATCGGCGAGATGGGCATGCGGCCCGGCTATTACGGGATCCGCTGCTCTCCGGGTGCCCCGCTCTGATCCGTCAACCCCTGCAGCTTCTGGACGACGATGCCCGCTCTGGGTGGTCAGTCCGACAGTGCAGGGAGTGGAAGCCGCCGGCCGGCCCAAGCACCTCCCAGAAGATCGCGATGCCAGGCAGACTGGCGGCCAGCAGCTGTGGCACCTCAGTATTCCCCACAGGGACCAGACGCCGGAGAAGAGCACGGGGCGGTGCAGCGCTGAGCAAACAGCGACTCGGCAGCGAGTCGGGCGTCCAAGAAGCTTGGTCAGCCCTGAAAGTTATCCACTCCCCCCGGCGTGACCCCGTGGGGAATACTGAGGTCGGTGTGGGGAATGCCGAGAGATCAGCTGTTATCCCGTGGGGAATGCCAAGCACTACAACTAGAAGCAACTATTTCTTCCCATTGATGACCCTCAGTAATCCCCACATTGACGGCTCCCGACGCGACCCGGCAAAACCGATCCATGGTGAGTTGAACGTGGAGCGGGTGATGGCCGATGCGGCGAAAGGGGTACGCCAACTCGTACTTGTCCACGGCCGCGATGCTGCCAAAGAACTTGTGGACCCGGACCATCGGTCGCTGGTGAATATCGCCAGCGAGGTCCTAGGGGATGATAGCGGGCGTAAAGGCTACAGCTACTCAGGGCTGTGCCTTACGTCTCTTCCTCATCGTAAGCTGGCGGATGACCAAGCTTGGGAACGCACGGTCGGTCCTCTTACGCTGATCATTGAGCCCGGCCGGATCAAACTCGGGGATGGTCCATCCAAAATGGCCGGGGTGCCGCACGGAGCCCGCGCTCGTCTGATCCTCATCTACCTACAGACGCAAGCCGTACTCACAAGCAACCGCGAAGTCAGTCTCGGCCGTTCCATGCGCGAGTGGATGGGGCGGATGGGGCTCTCCGTTGGAGGGGAAACGGCCAGGGCTCTCCGGGAGCAAGCGAGGCGCATCGCCGCCTGCAGCATGCGATTCAGCTGGAAGTTGGAAGGTCGCTCAGGTCAAGGACCCAGTGCACCAACGATGATGACCAACGAGCGAATCATCAAATCGGGACTATTCTTCCACGATACGAGCCACGGTGACGACCGGCAAGAGAACCTGTTTGAGGATAAAGTACTGCTCGACAGCGACTTCTTTGACCAACTTCGCCGCCATCCAGTACCACTTCATGACGGCGCCATTCGGCAGCTGAAGAACAGCTCAACTGCTCTCGATGTCTACGTCTGGCTCGCGTTCCGGCTGCATCATCTGGAGAAACGGACACCGATTGGCTGGAAAGACCTCTACCAGCAGTTCGGCACGGGCTACCGACATTTGTGGGCCTGGAAGCCCTACTTCCTTGAATCCCTCGCGGAGGCGGTCGCGGCGTATCCCGAGGCACGCGTAGATGTCGAGGATAGCCACATCATGCTGCATCCGAGCCCACCGCCGGTCGCCAAGCTCAAGGCCTGAGCTCAGACGACCCAGCCGTGGGGATTACCGAGGTTCCGTGCGTACCTTTGACGGTCTGAAAGGTCCGCAGCTCGATGCGTCCCATTTGCGACATCGACGCCTCAAAGCCGACGTGACCGGTCCAACGGTCTCAGTAGTCCCCACAGTGAGCTACTCAGGTGCTCCCCCTAAGGGTCTGACGCGGAATAACTGAATCGGATGTGATGGCGGTTTGGCGGCTGGGCGGTCAAAGGGGCTGCCGGTCACTGGCTTCAATGGCGTAATCCGCTGGGGTGATCGACATCGACGACATCCGCGGGCGGTATCAGCAAGCCTGCCAGTTCCTGGATGAACGTGGGCGGCGCTTGTTCGCGGCCAACGAGGCCCTGGCGTTGGGCCATGGTGGGGTGACGGCAGCGTCGGCGGCGACCGGACTGGCGCGCAGCACCATCCGTCGGGCGATCGTGGAGCTGCAGAGCGGGGCCAATCCGATCGGCGCTCGGGTCAGACGCGAGGGCGGCGGGCGCAAGCGCGCGGTTGTGTTGCAGCCGGAGCTGCCGGCCGCCCTGGAGGCGCTGATCGAGGATGCCATTCGCGGCGACCCGGAGACGCCGCTGCGCTGGGTCAGCCGCAGCCAGCGGCGGATCGTCCTGGCGCTGGCCGAGCGCGGCTTCGCGGTGAGCCAGAAGCTGGTGGGCCTGCTGCTGCGCGAGCTGGGCTACAGCTGCCAAGCCAACCGCAATGCCCTGGAGGGGAGAAACCACCCCGACCGCGATGCCCAGTTCGCCCACATCAACACGGTTGTGCAGGCGGCGATGGCGGCAGGCCAGCCGGCCATTTCGGTGGACACGAAGAAGAAGGAGCTGGTTGGTGACTTCAAGAACCCGGGCCGCGAACTGCGGCCCAAGAGCCAGCCCGAGCCGGTGCGAGTGCATGACTTCGAACTGCCCGGCTTGGGCAAGGTCGCGCCCTATGGCGTCTACGACCTCGCCGCCAATGCCGGCTGGGTCAGCGTCGGGGTGGATGCCGACACCGCGGCCTTTGCCGTTGAGAGCATCCGGCGCTGGTGGCAGCAGCTGGGCCGAGCCCGCTACCCCGAAGCCAAACAGCTGGTCATCACCGCCGACTGCGGCGGCAGCAACGGCGCCCGGGTGCGGCTGTGGAAGCGCGAGTTGCAGCGCTTCGCCGACGAGACCGGCTTGGCTGTAGCACGTCGATTGGGATGAGCGCTGGGCGTCAACTATGATGAGCGCCGCGGATGCGGTGGTGAAGGTTGTCCAGATGTCGCGCTGCGACAAGAGGGGACGGTAATTGACGTTGCG
>NZ_JASIRT010000034.1 GCF_030063475.1 Roseomonas sp. E05 | reverse complement strand
ATCCGCAGGCGCGCTCGCCCGGCGGAACGGCTCCGGGCGGGCTACGCCCACCCTCCGCCGCACCGCCGGGCGCTCATCATAATTGCCGATTACCGCTCATCGTAATCGCCGGGCGCCAGGCGCCGGAGGTCCAGTCCGGCCTGCTAAGGATGAGCGCGGCGATGATCTATCGGGCACTGGCGGCGTACGGGAGAAGGCAACGGGGCGGAGGCGCTGGCGGGCGTCGCCCTGACGGGGCGCGCTTCGATGGCGGCCGGGCGTAAGGACGGGACCATGGCATCAGCGATCGCCGCAGGCGTGGCCGATTGACCTCCGCGTGTGCGGGGACGGGCCTTGCGGCTGGCTCCTGACGTCGCTGAGGTACGGGTGACCCCCGCGTGTGCGGGGACGGGGCGTCGGGCGCAGTCCCGCCGCCGCCAGCCGGCGGGTGACCCCCGCCTGTGCGGGGACGGGGGCGCGGCACGTCAGCCGAGTACGCCTCGGCAGCGGGTGACCCCCGCGTGTGCGGGGACGGGGGCGAGATGCAGCCCCTGGTTGGCGTGCTGGTCGGGTGACCCCCGCGTGTGCGGGGACGGGAGCGGCAAGAAGCTGCGCGAATTCGTCTATGACGGGTGACCCCCGCGTGTGCGGGGACGGGCAGGTCGGAACGGGCAGCCGCAGCACGAATGTCGGGTGACCCCCGCGTGTGCGGGGACGGGCATATGAGCAAGGCTGGCGCCAGCAACGATGACGGGTGACCCCCGCGTGTGCGGGGACGGGGACCGCACCGCCGTCCCCTCCCGACAACCGATCGGGTGACCCCCGCGTGTGCGGGGACGGGGCGGCCGGGCCGAGCCCTCCGGCAGGTAGGTGCGGGTGACCCCCGCGTGTGCGGGGACGGGATCACCAGGCCGGGCCGGTGGCCGTCGATCAGCGGGTGACCCCCGCGTGTGCGGGGACGGGCAGATCACTGGGTATGCCTCTTGATGCTGAACCGGGTGACCCCCGCGTGTGCGGGGACGGGCGGTGCTGGTGCGGCCGGCCTCGTCCAGAAGGCGGGTGACCCCCGCGTGTGCGGGGACGGGGTCTCAGGGACAGTCAGGCAGTACACGTCGCTCGGGTGACCCCCGCGTGTGCGGGGACGGGTGCTTGCGGATGCGAGCAATCTTCGCGTGGACCGGGTGACCCCCGCGTGTGCGGGGACGGGTTGCTCAGAACCGTGGCATGACTCCAGAACAGCGGGTGACCCCCGCGTGTGCGGGGACAGGTTCCGCCAAGAGAAAGCACGGCGGCGTCGAAGCGGGTGACCCCCGCGTGTGCGGGGACGGGTCCCGCAGGATCGCCCGGTCCTCATTCCACATCGGGTGACCCCCGCGTGTGCGGGGACGGGACCTGCTCGAAGAGGGATTCCAGTTCGGATGCCGGGTGACCCCCGCGTGTGCGGGGACGGGTGCGCCAGACGCTCTAGGTCATCCGTCGCGGCCGGGTGACCCCCGCGTGTGCGGGGACGGGTTCGACCTGGGCGACGCGCTCGATGGCGACGCCGGGTGACCCCCGCGTGTGCGGGGACGGGGGCGAGATGGCGCCGCTGCCCGACCGGAGCGGCGGGTGACCCCCGCGTGTGCGGGGACGGGTGCCTCGCGGGGTCTCCTCCAACTCCGCGATCCGGGTGACCCCCGCGTGTGCGGGGACGGGGCGATGAAGCCCTCGAAGCGCGCCCATCTCGGCAGGGTGACCCCCGCGTGTGCGGGGACGGGTCTTTTTGTCCACGCCGTAGCGCTCCGACGCCTGGGTGACCCCCGCGTGTGCGGGGACGGGGCCGCGCCTGCTGCGCTGCAATGGGCGCGAGCCGGGTGACCCCCGCGTGTGCGGGGACGGGCTCAGGACGAAGCGGCGTGTTGAGCTTCTGTCCGGGTGACCCCCGCGTGTGCGGGGACGGGCCGCCAGCGCCGAGGCGAACTCGGCCCAACTGCGGGTGACCCCCGCGTGTGCGGGGACGGGTGCTTGAGGCCCCGGAAATTGCAGGGGGCGCCCGGGTGACCCCCGCGTGTGCGGGGACGGGGGCGGCGAAGTCGTCGTCGGTTTCCAGGAAGGCGGGTGACCCCCGCGTGTGCGGGGACGGGCCGACGTGGAGCGCCTCACGCGAGGCATCGACCGGGTGACCCCCGCGTGTGCGGGGACGGGGCCACGCCATGGAGGCAAGCCGTTCTTCCTCACGGGTGACCCCCGCGTGTGCGGGGACGGGACCGCCTGGATCACCTCGCAGAGATGATCCGCCGGGTGACCCCCGCGTGTGCGGGGACGGGCGGACTCCCCCAACTACTACCACTTCCCCAGTCGGGTGACCCCCGCGTGTGCGGGGACGGGGGGGAAGCCGTGAAGGCGACCGCCTTTTTATCCGGGTGACCCCCGCGTGTGCGGGGACGGGTTTGTCTTAGTAACCTTAACAAAGACTCGGCACGGGTGACCCCCGCGTGTGCGGGGACGGGGTACTGACGAGGCTTTGATGGCTGCCGCGATCCGGGTGACCCCCGCGTGTGCGGGGACGGGGCTGTAGCGGTCGCCTTCCAGGCCGCCGGATGCGGGTGACCCCCGCGTGTGCGGGGACGGGAACGGAATGCGCGCGGCAAACTCGTTCCAGTCCGGGTGACCCCCGCGTGTGCGGGGACGGGGTGGGTGAATACGCCCAGCGCGGACAGGGCAGCGGGTGACCCCCGCGTGTGCGGGGACGGGAGAAAAGAGACCAGTATCTCGCGCCCACGGATCGGGTGACCCCCGCGTGTGCGGGGACGGGCCAGTGGTTCCACCTCGCCTCGCACTCGCTGTCGGGTGACCCCCGCGTGTGCGGGGACGGGGGGGCCGCGCCCTTGGACAACTCGGCCACCGTCGGGTGACCCCCGCGTGTGCGGGGACGGGCATTGTCGGCGCGCACAGATTCCAGAGGCACGCGGGTGACCCCCGCGTGTGCGGGGACGGGTGCTCCAGCCAGTTCAGTCGTTCAGTATCAGTCGGGTGACCCCCGCGTGTGCGGGGACGGGGGCTGCACTTGCTGGCGACCCAGTGATATCCGCGGGTGACCCCCGCGTGTGCGGGGACGGGGAGACCAGCTTGTCGACGGCCTCGAAATACTCCGGGTGACCCCCGCGTGTGCGGGGACGGGGAGATCACGAGCGCCGTCGCGGTGCCGGATCGCGGGTGACCCCCGCGTGTGCGGGGACGGGTCCACGGGTCAGGATCTCCAGGTCGTCATACTCGGGTGACCCCCGCGTGTGCGGGGACGGGGGCGGTGAGCTACCCAGGATGATCTCCAGCCGCGGGTGACCCCCGCGTGTGCGGGGACGGGCTCGTACCCCTTGTATCGGGTCACGCCACTGACGGGTGACCCCCGCGTGTGCGGGGACGGGGAGTGTACGGCAAAGGAGAAGTCGCTCGGCATCGGGTGACCCCCGCGTGTGCGGGGACGGGCTGGCCGCAAACTCCGCCTGATACGCAGCCTGCGGGTGACCCCCGCGTGTGCGGGGACGGGTATTCCTGGAACCTTCTGAAAAAGCGCGGCTTTTCAGAGACATTCAGCATCACCGAATGTTGTTCACATCTGATGTGGCTGTCAATGAGCTGCGGAGGTGGCCTAATTGGAGGCCAAGGGCGGCCGGAATCCGACGAGCGGGAAGCCGTCGAAGTCGAGTGGAAGGCGCCTGTTCCCCCCTGCGGTCCGGAACCTGAAGCCAGCCTCTTCGGAGGGCATGGCTTCGACCATCACCGCATTCCCCTGGCCGAGGTCCGATGCGATCTCGCTCCAGATGCGGTCGCGGAGCCTCGGTGATGCCTTGCCCACGAACACGCCGGCCCGGACCTCCAGAAACCAAAGCGACAGCCTGCCCCGTAGGCGATCCGGGGCATTCTCAAGAACGATGACCAGCATCGCCCGTCGCCTCCTCGTCGTCGAAGGCGATGGGCATGGCTTCCGGTGCGGGGGCGGGAGGAACAAGGCCCTCGACGCTCAGGACATCTTCGATCAACGGGACCAGGCGCTGAAGGATGCGCCCTGCGCGGAACGCATCGCGGCACGCGAGCCTGACCGCGCGTTCGGGATTTTCCGGCTTTTCCGCGGCAACTCTGAACGCCAGCGGCGCCACCGTCTCGAACTTCAGCAGATCGCCGATGTCGAAGACGAAGGAACGCGCCTTTCCGGTGTGGAGGAAGCCGATGCTGGGCGCATAGCCCGCCGCGAGGATGGCCGCCTCGCACACGCCGTAGAGGCAGGCGTTCGCCGCGCTCAGGCAGATGTTGGGCAGGTCCTTGCCGAGGCTCCCACCCCGGCGGGGATCATAATCCCTGCCATGCCACCTGACATGGTGCTTGGCGGCCAGGTTCTCGTAGATGCGCTTGACCCTGGACGCCTCGATTCCGCGCAGCTGGTCGAGGCTCCTCTTGGCAGGCGGATCCTCGCCAAAGCGCAGCGCATACATCTTGCGCACGACCGCGAGGCGCAGCCCGTCGTCGAGGGCGAGCCGAGCCTGGTGGAGCAGCCGCTCGGACCTGGCACCGCCAGGCTGACCGGCGGCGTAGAAGCGGACTCCGCCGTCGCCGGTCCAGATCAACAGGCACCCGACCTGCGCGGCAAGCCTGACCGCCGCATGGGTAACGACCGTTCCGGGTTCGAGGAACAGACAGGTCAGGGAGCCAATCGGGATCTGGACCCGAATACCCTCGCCGTCCACCAGCACGAAAGCACCGTCTTCGACGTCCAGCCGCCCCATTGACAGCCAGACGTAGGAGGATCTGGCTTTGATGGGGATGGGACGAGCGGGTGTGCTTCCCGGGAGTACGGTCACGCGGCCCGCCGCACGAGGAGAAGGCCGCACCCGTATGCCTTGCCGCCGCCGATGCCATCGAGCATCGCCGCACGGAGGATGTCTGGGTCGCGCACGGTGCCCGTTCCGACCACGTCCGTCGTGGCGATGACGACGGGCTGGCTGTAGCCGTTCGGCGAGTGCCCGAAGCGGCGCTTGTCGTACGCTTGGACGGTCATCGCCTCGGCCGTGGCGTCCAGCCCCGCGCGGGCGAGCCGCGCCTCCAGCCAGGGCGGCACGACCTGGGCGGCAACCTGCGCCGAGGTGCCCTCCATGCCCTCCCGGCGCGCGCGGTCCACGATGCAGTGGGCGGAGCTGCGCGCCTTCCCGGTCCCCGCACGGCTCTTCACCGTCGCGTTGACGCGGATGGACCACTCGACCCGGTCACCCGCGGCGAGCGCGCCGAGCAGCCGCAGCGGCTTGATGTCCAGGTCCCACAGGTTGTGGTCGTCCCGCGGTTCCTCGGCGGAGGCGACGAGGATGGGGGCGGCCGCGGTGGGCCCGGTCATCCGATACAGGAAGCGGCGCTCGCCCCCGCGGTCGCCGAACAGGGACCAGACGAGGTGGTGCCCCTGCCCGATGGAGGCGGAGGCCCCGGCCAGGAAAGCCGCGAGCGCGCCGGTCCCGCCGCGCTCGGAGGACCTCAGGGAAGCCTTGGTGAGGAACATGCGCTTCACTCCTCGTCCGCGCTTTCGAAGAAGCCGAGCGCCTCCGCCCCGGCCGCGGTGGCCGGGGCGGGCCTCACGGTTTTCCACGCCTCCAGCCGCGGGCGGAAGCGCCAGGCGTCGCGCGAGGCGGGGTCGTCCACCACCGGCCGCGCCTGGCCATCCGCGGGAGCGCCGGGGAAGCCCACGTCCCAGCACAGCCGATAGCCGCCGCGGTCCGCCCGGGCCAGCATCCGGCGCAGGTCGTCCAGCGCCCAGCGGAGCGGCCCGCGCGGGTCCAGGTCCGGCACCGCCGCGTAGCCGTCCGCCGCCCCCATCAGGCCGCCCGCCAGGATCTCGGGCGAGGGCGGCAGCGCCAGCGGGAACTCCCGCCTGCCCAGGGAGAGCAGGTAGCGCGGCGCGCGCAGCGCCTCGAGCAGCCCGCCCAGGTCGATGCCGCCGCCGGGCCGGGCAGCGACGAACACGCGCCATAGCGCGTCCTCGACGTGCTGGCGCACGCCGATGCGGGTGGTGCCGACCCCGGCCTGCAGCGCATCGCGCCGCGTCGCCCACGGGCCGGTGCCGCGGGGCGGCTTGGGGTTGGTCTGCGCAGTTCTGAAGTCGGCTGCGAGGCGGAGCTCGCCGTGCGACGCCGAGGCCACCCAAACTCCCTCGGAGAGCCGGGCGATGTCCGCCGCGCGGGCGTGCCCGTAGCCGAGTGCGGCGCTGAGGATGCCGATCACCGCGCCGCGCCCCGGCCGCGTGTCGGAGGGCCGCTCGCCGCCGGAGGCCGACGGGTTCCCCCAGGCGGCCATGGCGCCGTGCAGCCGGAAACAGAGGACGGCGTCGTCCATGGCCTCAGGCGGCCCCGGCCGCAGCCAGCGCGGCTAGGTCGGCCATGGAGCCCTGGCCGCCGAGCACGTCCATCGTTCGGCGCTCCCACTTCGTGCCGTAGGCCCGGTCGAACCCCTCGGCCAGCTGCGTGGCGCGCTTGGACGCCTCGGCGAGCTGGTCCTCTTTGGTGATGGGGTTCAGGAAGGCGGTGGCGAGGCTGACCGGGGTGGAGGCGCCGCGCTCGACCATCATCCAGGCGGCCCGGCTGTGCGAGCCGAAGCCTGCGCGCTTGCCCGCGGGGGACACCGTGCCGAGTGCCTCCACCAGGGCCGCCGCGGCCTGTGCGGCCAGATCCGTGTCGCCGCCGAGGTTCCGCGCGAGCTGCTCCATGTCGACGCGCGCGTAGCCGTAGAAGAGGCCGGAGGTGAAGAAGGCGTCGCCCATGAAGCCGCTGGCGACCTCCTCGGCATCGACGCCGCGGTCGTCCACGGCAACGTAGAAGTCCGCCTCCACCTCCGCCTTCCCGACCGTGAAGGGGTGCGCCACGTCGGCCGCGGCGGTCATCCGTACAGTCTCGGCCTCGTCCGCCAGCATGCGGCCGAACAGCCCGACGTCTACGGCGCGCACGGTCGGCTGGAGCAGGATCTCGCGTTCGATCGCGGTGCCCGAGGCGACGGCCTTGCGGACGGCGTCAACGGCTTGGTGGAGCTCCTCGGGCGAGATGAAGGCGAGCTGGCGGATGTTTCCCGGCTTCTCCGGGTCGAGCTTGCCGAACCCGGCGACGGCGGGCGCCATCGCCGCGGAGACCTTCGCCTCGTCCAGGTCCTCGCCCGCGCACAGGCGCTCCACGATCATCTCGCCGATGCGCCGGGTGCGCACGCCCAGCTGGCCGCCCGCGGCGAAGCGGTCGAGGAACAGGTCGGAGGTGCGCACCGCGCGCTTGAGCGAGGCGCTCGAGACGCGCGCGCGGACGGCGCCGCCGTAGCGCATGGTCTTCGGGCGCCCGTCGCGGCCGCGCACCAGGCAGGAGGCGGGGTAGGCGGCGAGGAAGTGGATCTGCAGGTTGTCGGCCATCGTGCTGGTCCTCCGTTCGGATTTCGGTTCGCGGGTGCCTGCCGGGTGCCGCCTCAGGCGGCGTCGGCCTTCTCGTCCGGCGGGAGCGCCGCGTAATACTCCATCGCCCAGTCCGTTTTCGCCTCGTCCCACCGGCGCATGGCACGCAGGACGTGCCCGGGGTCGAGCACGGGTTCGCCGCCGCCGAGCAGCGGCAACAGGGAGAGCAGCGTGCGGCACGCCTCGTCCTCGTCGGGCGAGGCAAGCAGGATGTTGGCGCGGACCCTGCCGACGGCGGGCGCGCGTCCCCCCTCCGGGACCTGCGCCATGAGGCGCGGGACACGCCCCAGGGTCGGTGGTTCGGCCCCCGCCCGCGACGCCCGCGACATGACGAGGGCTGTCCGGGCGAGCGCCTCGATGTCCTTTCCGTGGGCCGCCTCGACCCCGGCCGCCGCGACCTGCGGGAAGACCATGCGCAGCAGGCGCCCGAAGGGCCAGGTCAGCATCACCTCGCCTGGCGTGGAGCAGCGCCGCATCTCCGCGAGCGCCGCGGCGTTGGCCTTCCTCTCCTTGCCCTCGGCCTGCGACCCGCGAAGCCAGGCGTGCCACTCGTTGATCCTGCGGGCGGTCTCGCCGCGCCGCGGTGCCGTGTCGCTCAATTCCGCTTCTCCTTGCCCGCCTTGCCCTTCGTCTTCCCGGCCTTGCGCTCCGGCACCGGCAGCTGCAGCGGCGTCCGCACGGTTGGCCAGAACGGGATCCCGTGCAGCGCGTCGCGGCGCCCCGCGAAGTGCGCCGGGTCCTGGTCGACGGAGCTCTCCGTCAGCCGGTCGAAGACCTCGACGGCGGCGCGCCGCAGCTCGGCCGCGAAGCGCTCCCGCGCCCCGGGCATCGCCGCCTCGCCGCCGTCGGGTTCCGAGAACGCCTCCGAGGCTGCGTCGAACAGCGCGTCCGCCGCGCGCTCGGTCCCCGCCCAGAAGGTAGAGGCGGCCTCGTCCAGGACGTCCCCCATCGCCTTCCAGTCGTCCTGCGAGGGGGAGCGCCGCAGTGCGAGGCCGAGCTGGAATCGGAGCCCGAGCCGCGCCTGCTCGGCGGCGCCCGCCGCGCCCCGCATCTCCCTCTCGACCACCGCCTCGCACTTCTCCGGGGCCAAGCGGTAGGGCTGCACCGAATCCAGGTAGCCGAGGACCTTGGCATTGTCGCAGCGCGCCCCGTAGGCGTGCAGGCGGACGAGCCGCTCCCCGCCGAGGCGTCGTGCCCGGCCGCCGGGGTCTGTCCAGGCCCGGACGATCCGCGCGGCCTGGCCGTCCTCGCCCGGATCGGCGACCAGCCCAGCGCGGTGGCGCCAGCCGATGCCGTCCGGGAAGCCGATGGCGCGGAGCGGGGTGAGGGGCGCCTTGTTGGCGCCGCCCTTCCGGTAGGGCGTCAGCGGGTGCGTCCACAGCTCGCTGGGATAGGACGGGCCACCGTCCTTCTCCCGTACCCCTTCGATCAGCGCCGCGTCCCGCTCGCCGGTGAGCGGGCAGGTTCCACGCGCCGTTGCGTCCGGCAGGAGGAAGCGGCGGGGCACCGCCCAATAGAGGGTCGTCGCGGGGTGGGAGGCGCGCCCGATAACGTCCGAGGGCTGGTGGTCCGCCGTCCAGGGGTAGCGCAGTTCCGGCGCGTCCCGTTCGGCGCCGAGGGCGCGGAACTCGCCGGCCGGCAGGACCAGCGCCCAGGCGCGGCGGAACAGCGTGTCCCCCGCGACCGGGACGGTTCGCAGCGGCCCCCCGCCCGAAAGCGAGGTGCGGTAGCCGCGTCCGCCGCCGTGCGCGTGCGCCTGCATTGCGTAAAGCGCGACCATTGCCCCCGCCTCGGACATCGCCAGGGCGCCGCTGCTTGGAACGGCGTGGAATAGCTTTGCCATTGGCCGCAACTCCGCGTCGGCAAGGCGGCGGTCCTGGAAGGCGGGCCTTTCGCCGCGCAGGCCGAACATCGGTGCCGCAGCCTCGAAGCGAGCCCTCAATGCCGCGGGGGAGGGCGGGTCGCGCCACACCGTTGCCCATTCGGCTTCGTCCGCGGGGGCCGCGAAGACCTGCAGAAAGCCGGCCAGCATCTCCAGGCCTACCGCGTTCAGCAGGTTATCGGCGAGCGCCAGGGAGACGGGCATGCGACCGTCCTCCGTCCCCGCTATCTCCCACGGCGCGATCATGGCCCTGCCGCCGCCCGCGAGAACAGCGGGCAGGTAGCGCGATAGCAGGTAGTTGCCGTTAGCCATGGAAGTCCCTCCAGTACGACACCGCAGGAAGCCGCCCACCGAGTCTATCGGCAGGCGCTACAAACACTTCATATTTCGATTTCGAAATATGTCAACTGGGGGCAGGAAGGGGTCCCCCGCCTTCGCGGGGACGGTGCCGCGACTGGCACCGGGGTGCGCTAGAAACACGGGCGACCGCGCCTGGCGGCGCGACAAGGAGGAACCATTGGCAAATTCGGGGAAGTTAGCAAGCGGGAAGGGCGGCCTGCCCTGGGTTGTGCGCTACTGGGGCAAGGCCCGCCCAGCCGAAGGGGCCCCCCACGGCTGGCACCCGCTCGCCTGGCACAGCCTCGACGTCGCCGCCTGCGTCGAGGCGCTGCTGGAGGCGAGGCCTTCGCTCCGGGCGGCGCTCGTGCGGGCGCTCGGACAAGAACCTTCCCCCGCCACCGAGGCCGCCGCCACCGCGCTGGCCGTCCGGCTCGGCGTCGGGCATGACGTCGGCAAGTTCCCGGACGGCTTTCAGAGCGTATCGCCAGACGCCTGCGAGGCGATCGGCACCGCCCCGGCGGCCGGTCCATCCCGGGGCGAGTGGCGGCACGACAATGTCGGCCTCCTCGCCCTGCTGGGCGACAGCCTCTGCGAAGGACTGACGCAGGACCTGTTTGGGGGCGAGGCGGATCCCTTCGACGTCCTGCCGCTGTTGGCCTCCGCCGCGGCCTGCCACCACGGCCGCCCGACCGATGTCAGCCGGATCGAGGACGCCCGCGGACCGTCGCGCCTGCTCGGCCGCTCCTGGGAGGACGCCCGCGCGTTTCTCCTTGCCTCCTCCGCGCTCGTCGGCGGCGCGCCCCTCCTGCCCGGGGACGGCCGCCAGGCGGCCAGGGCATCGATGATCCTCGCCGGGATCGTCAACGTGGCGGACTGGCTCGGCTCCGGCGCGCCCTACGCCTCGCCGCGCCACGCGCCCGAGCGTTACTGGCGGTACGCCCGCAGGTCGGCGCGCCGGGCCGTACGGCGCGCGGGCCTCGTCGCGGCGAGCCCACGGCCGGAGGGGGGCTTCCGGCAGCTCTACCCGGGCAAGGCGCCGACGCCGCTGCAGATGACCGCCGACACCCTGGAACTGCCTGCGGGACCGATCCTGGTCGTGGTCGAGGAGGCCGCCGGCGGGGGGAAGACCGAGGCCGCCATGGCGCTCGCCTCGCGCATGCTCGCCGCGGGGAAGGGCAGCGGCGTCTACATGGCCCTGCCCACCACGGCGACCGCGGACGCGCAGGCGGTGCGCCAGGCCGAGATCGCCTCCCTGTTGTACGAGGAGGGGAATGCCCCGCCCTCCGTGATGCTGGCCCATTCCGCGGCCACCGACGGCGTCCTGGCGGAGAGCGACCGGGAGCGGCTGGCCTGGCTCTCCGACGACCGCCGCCGCCGCCTGCTCTCCGACCTCTGCGTCGGGACGGTCGATCAGGCGCTGCTGGCGGCCCTGCCTTCCAAGTTCGCCGCCGTCCGCATCCTGGGCCTGGTGGGGAAGGTGCTCGTCATCGACGAGGCGCACGCCTACGACAGCTACACTGGGACGCTTCTGGCGGCGCTGTTGGAACTGCACGCCGCGCTCGGCGGATCGGCGGTCCTGCTCAGCGCAACACTGCCGCGGGAAACCAAGGCCGCCTTGTGCGCCGCCTTCGCCCGCGGGGCGGGGCTGCCGGGGCCGGAGGAGGAAGTCCTCGCCCGCCCGGCCTTCCCGCTGGTCACCGTGGTATCGGGCGACGGCACCCGCGCGGAGGAACCGGATCCGGCGCCGCGCGCACCACCCGACAAAGAAATCGCCTTCGTGCGCTCGGAGGCGGAGGCGGAGGAGGCTATCCTGGCGGCGGTGCGGGAGGGCCTCTGCGTCGCCTGGGTCCGGAACACGGTGGACCAAGCGATCGCCAGTGGACGAGCCCTGCTGGCGCGCCACCCCGATGTCACGGTGCTGCATTCGCGGTTCCCGGAGAGCGACCGGGGTCGCGTCACCGGGGAGATCCTGCGGCGCTTCGGGCGCGCCTCGGGCGGCGGGGAGCGGTGCGGCGGGGTCGTCGTCGCCACGGCGGTCATTGAGCAGAGCCTGGACCTCGACTTCGACCTGATCGTGGTGGACCTGAAGCCGGTCGAGGGCATTGTCCAGACTCTCGGCCGCGCCCGGCGCCACGCGCGCGACGCGCGGGGGAACCCACTGCCCGACGGCGCGCCGGACCAGCGCCCTCACCGCCCCATGCTGGTGCTCTCGCCGGACCACCGCGGGGAACTGGAGGAGTCCTGGTACCGTCAGGCGCTGGGGCATGCCGATTTCGTCCACCGGGACACCGGCGTGCTGTGGCGCACGGCCGATGCCCTGGCCCGCTCCGGGTGGGTGCGCTACGCCGAGGCGCGCAGGCTGGTGGAGGAAGTGCGGGACCCCGAGGCGTACGGCATCGTCACGCCGGACTGCTTCGCGAGCGCCTCGGAGCGGGCCGTCGGCGAGGGTTACGCGGATGCGGGCATTGCGAAGACCACCATCAACGAATGGAACGCCGACCGCGGCTATATCCACGGGGGTATCTCCTGGGACGATGAGCGCGTCCCAACGAGGTTGGGGGACAGCGTCGAGGTCATCCTGGTCCGTGCGGGCGAGGGCGGCAGGGTGCGGCCCTACCTGCAGGGAGGCACCTGGTCCTCCGGGAACCTCCGCCTCCGGGCGAACCTGGCCGCCCGGCTGCCGGCGCTGGACGGGGCGGTGCTACCGGACCGACTGGCCCGTTTGGCCCGGCACGCGAAAGTGGTGGCGCTGCCCCCGGATGGGATCGGCACCGGGTTCCGCGTCACCTGCTTCGCGGGCTTGGAATGGGAGGTAGTGGGCGGGGAGAGCCCGGACTAAAGCGCGGGGATAGGGTACTCTCGAGGCGACTCATTGAAATCCGAATCTGTGACGAAACGTCGGTGGCTCCGCAGCCACCAAAATTCGCTCTTGATTACATATGCTTCCAGGAACACTCGTCCCCGCATGCGCGGGGGTCATCCGCCGACCGCGGCGATCATGCTGAGGGCCGCGACCTCGTCCCCGCATGCGCGGGGGTCATCCGCAGCGCCGTTCGCGCGTCTGCGGCTGCACAGCCTCGTCCCCGCATGCGCGGGGGTCATCCGATCCGCGCCTCGACGATCATCAACAGCACCGTCTCGTCCCCGCATGCGCGGGGGTCATCCGCGGGCCATCCAGCGGTCGCGGTCCTCGGCCGCCTCGTCCCCGCATGCGCGGGGGTCATCCGGTCGAAGGCACCCTCGACGAGTGGACCGAGGACTCGTCCCCGCATGCGCGGGGGTCATCCGAACGACACCTACGGCGCCTGGCACAAGCCGACCTCGTCCCCGCATGCGCGGGGGTCATCCGATTAAGCGCGGCTTGAAGCGGTGGACGGTAGCCTCGTCCCCGCATGCGCGGGGGTCATCCGCTCGGCTGGCAGAAAGGCATGCGGATCAGCATCTCGTCCCCGCGTGCACGAGGGCATCCGATGTAGCAGCCTCTGCTGTGGCAGCCTCTGCGCATGGCGAGCGTCACCCTGTCCCACGCTCGTCCCACGGGGAAATGAGGGGTGCGGCGGGAGATTGTGGGGCAGAGAGACATGATCGGAGGCGCAGAAAGAGCTCAGAAATCAACCAAATGCCTCTAATCTCCTCCTTCGACGCGGTACTTCTTTGACCTACGGATCTGGGGGTTAGGGGTTCGAATCCTCTCGAGCGCGCCAGATCTTCTCCTTGGAAAACAAGGGGAACCCGAAAAAGCCTGGCCCTTGCGCCGGGCTTTTTCGCGTTCGGGCGTCCCGCGCAGGTCCCACGAAATTGCCCTTTTGCGTGAGATCCGACGCGGCCAGCCTGCGGCCCGGCTCGGAGGTGCCCTGACGCCGCGACGGGCGTCAGAGGCAGTGTCCGGCGCAGCGTTAGGTCAGGCCGCCGTGCTGGCGTGGAGGCGTCCGGTCACGAAAGCCTCCACATCCTCCATGCGGTAGCGGACGGTCTTGTGGCCGAGGCGCACGAAGCGCGGCCCGTCGCCCGTGCAGCGCCAGCGCTCCAGCGCCTTGCGGCTGACGCCGAGCTGGGCGGCCACGTCCTCGGGTGTCAGCAGGGGAGGATGGTGCGGCGCGGGCACGGCGGCACGAATGGCCAGCTTCGGCTGTTCCATGGGGTGTCCTCTGGGTGTGGTCAGAAAAAAAGCGCAGACGCGGAGGGGAGGGCGGCGCGGAGCTGCTCGGCCTTCTGGCGCGCCTGGTCGAGGGTGATGTCGCCGAGGCGGCCGAGCCGGACCTCCCGGGCGCGGCCGCGCTCGTCGGCGTAGTGCAGCCAAAAGGTGATCTGGCCGCTGGCTCTGACCTCCATGATGAAGCCGCGGAGACGGGTGTCGAAGATGCGGAGTTTCCGCGCCCCCGGCGGCACCGGCGGCGGTGCCTTGGTGAGGGCGCGGGTGATCAGCTCGGTGGCCATGCCAGGCCGCCTTTCATCCGGCCGCGAGAAGTGGGGAATGAGCCCCGGCCGCACCAAATGGTGGGCACCGGGGCCCAAGGGTGTGTTCGCGGGCGTGCTTTGAGGCGCAAAAGGGAGAATGGTGGGGAGCGAGCAGGACCCTCTCGCCCCGTCATCCCCATGCTGCTGGCCAGCGGCCTTGGCGTTGCTTCGCGCGCCTCAGTCAGCGGTCAGGCCTGGTGCTGCCGGCGCGCCACCTCGCAGCGGAGCGCGGTGGTGGCGCGCGAGCTGGCGAGGCCGACCAGGTTGCCGGCGGGCCGCGCCAGCGCCGCGTCGATCAGCAGCTGGTCGAGCACCAGCAGCAGCAGGCTGGAGATGACGCCTGACAGCGCGCTCGGGTATCGCTCCCCGCGCCAGTTCATCCGTGCCGCGCTGGCAGTCTGGCCCTGTTCGAGCATTCGGGGGCAACAATAGGTGGCCTTGACCCACGAGGCTGGTCCACTCGGGGCGCAGGTCTTTCGGGCACGGTGACCCCCTGAGGGGGGGGCCAGGAAGCAGAAGCGCCAGACGGGCGAACGGATCACCTCTGCCCTGTCGCAGGCGGCGCGCTTCCACCCCGGAAGTAAGCTGCTGCCTTCAGCCTGCTATCCGGGTGCGGGATAACCCGCGCGCCCGGCCTCCTTTAGCCCGTGCGCACCGCTTCCCGCCGCCGAAGGGTTGTGCGCGCCTTGCCCGCACGGCTGCCCCGTTCCTCTCCTTCCCTGCCCGCCCGCTCGACCGCGGCTTGCCGGCGCTTGACGGGTAGAATGCATTCTGCACAATTATGGAACGGAGGCGTCCAGAATCATGCAAATTGCATTTCCGACCGTCCGCGTGTCGCGTTGCCAGCCGCCGCGTGCCGCCCATGCCCAACCAAGCCGGATGCGCGCCAGCGCATTTCCTGCTGTGCCGGCCGGCAAGATCTCCGATCTTTCCATGACCGGACGGCGCACCCTGCAGGCCTGCGTCGCATGGGCCTGAAGGCCTCGAGCTCCGGCGAAGACGTGTCGGACGCGTCCCTGGCGCCGCTTGAGCAGCTATCGGCTGCCGCGCGGCGGCGGACGACGCCCTGCGGCGCGGGCGCGATGGTCTGGCATCTCTGGGGCGAGGGACCGCCGCTGGTGCTGCTGCATGGCGGTTCAGGCTCCTGGCGGCACTGGGCTCGGAACATCGCTGTGCTGTCGCGCAACCGGACGGTGCTCGCGGCCGATTTACCTGGCCTTGGCGAATCCGCCATGCCCTCCGGGCCGCCGACACCGGAAGAGGTGAGCGCGGTTGTCGCTGGCGGCCTGCAGCGGCTGCTGCCGGAGGGCGTGGCCTGCGACCTGATCGGCTTTTCATTCGGCGCGTTGATCGCCAGTCACACTGCGGCGGCCGCGCCTGCGCACGTACGCTCGCTGACGTTGCTGGGCGCTGGCGCGCTCGGCACGCCGCGCGCCGCTATCCGGCTCGAACGTGTGCGCGACAAGGCCGGTGCGGAACGGGTGGCGGCGCACCGGACCAATCTGGCCCGGCTGATGATCGCCGATCCAGCGCGGATCGACGCGCTGGCTCTGGAGATCCAGGAGTGGAACAGCCGGCACGCCCGACTGACCAGTGTGCCCTTCGCCACGACCACCTCGCTGGGCGAAGCGCTGGCGCGGGTGCCCGTGCCGGTCGGCGCCATCTGGGGCGAGTGCGATGCGCCGGCCGCGCCGGACCTGCCCGGCCGCGTCGCTGCGCTGCGGCGGGTGCGGCCGGATGCGCGGGTGAGGATCATTCCAGGCGCCGGCCACTGGGTGGCCTACGAGGCGCCCGAGGCCGTCCACGCGGCGCTGAACGAATTGCTGCCGGAGCCCGCGGGCCATGCGCCCCGCGCCCGGCCGGAGGGAGGACTCCATGCCGAATGCCACCGAACGTCCCTATGATGGCCTGCGGGTCATCGACCTCACGCATCGCCTGAGCGCCTATGCGACGCGGCTTTTCGCCGATCTCGGTGCCGAGGTGATCCGCGTCGAGCCGCCGCGGGGGCGGGGGGACCGGGGCAGCCCGGCCCTGCCGGGCCTGGGCGGGGATGTTTGCTTCAGCTTCCTGAACGCCAACAAGAAGAGTGTTGGCCTGGACCTGGCGGGCGAGACCGGGCGCGAAGTGCTGGCCGATCTGGTCGCCAGCGCCCAGGTGGTCGTGCTGGAGGGCGAGGAGGCGGCGCTGCTGCCGCTGGTGCTCTCCGTCCCGGGCGCGCGCGTGGTCACCATGGTCTCGCATTTCGGCCTGGACGGCCCCTATGCCGGCTATCTCGGCTCGGACCTGGTGACGCAGTCGCTCGGCGGCATCACCTGGATGTCGGGCGAGCCGGGCGCGCCGCCGCTGCGCATCGCCGGCGGCCAGGCGGGCTTCGTGGCCTCGCTCTACGCCGCGACGGCCACCGCGCTCGCGCTCTACGACGTCGAGGTGAACGGCGGCGGTCCGCACCTGATCGACATCTCCGCACAGGAGGCGATCGCCCATTCGCTGCAGAACGCACTGCAGGTCTGGGATCTGGAAGGCCGTATCTCCATGCGCGGCGGCGAGGGCACGCGCGACGCGACCGAGCAGGTGCTGGCCTGCAAGGACGGGCATGTCTTCCTCGCCAGCCCGCTTGGCATGCCGCTCTCCTGGAAGGCGCTGGTGGACTGGATGGCCGAGGAGGGCCACCCCGGCGGCGAACGCCTGAAAGCGCCCGACTGGATGGACCGCCGCAAGCGCACGACGCGTGCGCTGCGCGACGAGTTCCGCACCCTGTTCGAGTCCTTCGCCGCCGACAAGACCAAGGCCGAGATGCGCGCGGAGGCGCTGAAGCGGCGCCTCATCATGGCACCGGTGAGCGGCATCGCCGACCTGCCGGCGGATCCGCAACTCGTCTTCCGCCGCTACTTCTCCGAATTGCCGCATCCCGCCGCCGGCCGTTCGCTGCGCATGCCCGGCGCGCCCTACCGGCTTTCGGAGCCGGTCTGGAAACTGGACCGGCCGGCGCCGCTGCCGGGCGAGCACAATGGCGAACTCTCCGGCCGTGTCACGCCGCGCGCGGCCGCCGGCTGAGCCGAGGAGCAGAGGCATGAAGGCACAGTTCCTCAAGGGCATCCGCTTCGCCGACCTGACCTGGGCCGGCGCCGGACCGTTCTCCACCAAGATCTTCGCCGATTTCGGTGCCGACGTGATCAAGGTGGAGAGCGCCAGCCGCGCCGATCCGGTGCGGTTGGGCGGCCCCTTCCGCGACGGCATCCCCGGCCTGAACCGCAGCGGCTACTTCGCCTCGCGCAATACGGGAAAGCGCAGCGTGGCGCTGAACCTGAAGTCGGATGAGGGGCGCGCGGTGGTGCACGACCTCATCCGCACCGCGGACGTGGTCAGCAACAATTTCGGCCCGGGCGCCATGGACCGGCTCGGCCTGGGCTACGAGGAGGTGCGCCGCATCCGGCCCGACGTCATCTACCTCTCCATGCCGATGTATGGCGAGGACGGGCCGCTGAAGAACCTGCTCGGCGTCGGCATGACGATCAGCGCCGTCACCGGGCTGATGTCGCTCACCGGCTATCACGACGGCCCACCGCTCGGCCCGGGCACGCATTTCCCCGACCATGCCGCCAATCCCTATCATGCCGCCTTCGCGGTACTGGCGGCGTTGCGACATCGGCGCCGCACCGGGCGCGGCATGAAGATCGACCTGGCGCAGGTGGAGTCCACCATCAACTGCGTGGGCCCCGCCGTGCTGGAACAGGCGATCACCGGGCAGGAGCCGGCGCGGGTGGGCAACCGCTCGCTGGAGCACGCGCCGCACAACGTCTTCCGTTGCCAGGGCGAGGACCGCTGGTGCGCCGTGACCGTGCTGAACGACGCGCAGTGGGAGAGCCTGGCGCGCGTCATCGGCGCCACGGAGCTGGCGGCCGATCCGGGCCTGGCCACCGCTGCCGGCCGTCTCGCGCGGGTTGACGAGGTCGAGGCGGCGGTCGCGCGATGGACGGCGGAGCGCGATGCCGAAACGGTGATGGAGACCCTGCAGGCCCAGGGCATTCCGGCCGGCGTGGTGCATGACCCGCGCAGCCTGATGGAGCGCGATCCGCAACTCCGCCATCGGGGTTACTGGCAGCGCCTGGACCATCCCGAGCTGAAGGAGGCAACCTATACCTCGCCGCCCTTCCGGCTGGATGGCGAGCGCGTGGCGCTGTCGCGGCCGCCGCTGATCGGCGAGCACACGGATGCCGTGCTGAGCGACATCCTTGGCTACGATGCCGCCCGGATCGCCGCACTCCGCGCGGCCGGGACGATCGAGGTGTGAGACCGGCCGCCCGCAGGGGTGGGCGATCAGAAAACAAAGCAAGGCGCCGGCGGAAAAGGCACGACGCCACAGGGAGGAAGCGTTGGACAGGCCCATGGAAGCCGAGGGCGCCGCCGCGTGCGGCGCGCGGGGAGGGCGCGAGCGATGAGCGACCCTCAGATCCTTGTCGAGAATTTCCTCAACGCGCTGACCGCCGGAATCCTGGTCGGCTGCATCTACGGGCTGATGTGCGTCGGCCTCGGGCTCATCTTCGGTGTCATGCGAGTGGTGAATTTCGCGCAGGGCGATTTCCTGATGCTCGGCATGTACGCCGGCTACTACTTCTTCACCGGCTGGGGGCTGCTCGCCTTCCTCGGCCCCTATGCGGGGCCGTTGCTCTCGGCCATCCTGGCGGGGCCGGTGATCTTCGCCGGCGGGATGCTGCTGCACCGCTTCCTGATCTCGCGCGTCTCCGGGCTGCGCACCACGGGCAGTCTGGACGAGGGGCATTTCGGCCAGCTCATCGTCACGCTGGGCGTCTCGCTGGTGCTGCAGAATGCCGGGCTGATCGTGTTCGGCTCCACGCCGCGCACGGTGAACACGCCGATGTCCTCCTCCGCCTGGGTGATCGAGACGCATATCTTCGATTCCCTGGTCTTCCTCAACAAGGCGCGCCTGATCTCCAGTCTGCTGGCCATCCTCGCCGCCATCGCGCTGTATGTCCTGCTGGAACGCACCCGCCTCGGCCGTTCGCTGCGCGCCGCCGCCGACAATCCCACGGCGGCGACTTATGTCGGCGTGGACGTGGACCGCGCGCACCGCATCGCCTTCGGGCTGGGCAGCGGCATCACCGCCGTCGCTGGCGGGCTGATCGCCACCTTCCTGTCCTACTCGCCGTTCGTCGGGCTGGACTTCGTCATCATCATGTATGCCGGCGTCGTGCTGGGCGGCATGGGCAGCATTCTCGGCGCCTTCTGGGGCGGGCTGACGGTCGGCTTCGTGCAGCAGTTCTCCGGCCTTGTCCTGCCGCCGCAACTGCAGAACGCAGCCATCTTCGTCGTCTTCCTGCTGATCCTGCTCCTGCGTCCGCAGGGCTTCTTCGGCCGCTCGGCGGAACGCGCATGAGACCCGGCGCCCCCTCCCGCCTGCGGCGCCACGGCCTGGTCCTGGCCGCGCTGCTCGTTGCCTATCTCGCCGTCTGCGCGGTGGTGACCAACAGCTACTACCAGTTGATGCTCACCCTGGTGCCGATCTGGGCGGTGCTGGGCCTCTCCTGGAACGTCTTCTCCGGCTATACCGGGCTGATCTCCTTTGGCCATGCGGCCTTCTTCGGCCTCGGCGCCTATACCGTGGCGCTGCTGCTGACCATGCTGAACCTGACGCCCTGGATCGGCATTCCATTGGCGGCGCTGCTCGGCGCACTGGCGGCGCTGCTCATCGGCCTGCCGACCTTCCGCCTGCGCGGCCACTACTTCGCGCTCGCGATGCTCGCCTATCCGCTGCTGATGACCTATCTCGTGCAGTATCTCGGCTACCACGAGGTCTCGATGCCTATGCGGCGCGAGGCGCCGGCGGCCTTCCTGCAGTTCTCGGACCCGCGGATCTATACGCTGCTGGCGGTCGCGCTGCTGGTGGTCGCGATGGTCATCAGCATGGTGGTGGAGAACTCGCGCTTCGGCCTCTCGCTGATGGCGATCCGCCAGAACGAGCTGGCGGCGGAGGCCGCGGGCATCAACGCCCGCCGCTGGAAGACGCGCGCGCTGATGCTCAGCGGCGCCATGGCGGGCACGGCAGGCGGCTTCTATGCCTGCGTGCTGCTGGTGGTGACGCCGGAGGCGGTGTTCGGCATGCTGGTTTCCGCCCAGGCGCTCGTGGTCGCGCTGTTCGGCGGCGTCGGCTCATACTGGGGTCCGCTGATCGGCGCCGCCATCCTGATCCCGCTTTCCGAGACGCTGCATGCCGAGCTGGGCGAGATCATCCCGGGCATCCAGGGCGTGGTCTATGGCGCGGCGATCATCCTGATCATGCTGCTGGCGCCGGAAGGGCTCTACTGGTCGATCCGTGACCGGCAGGGACGCCGTGCCGCGACGCTGGCACCGGGCAGCATCCCGGTCGCGGAAGCCGCGCCGGTTCCGGACATGCGCGTGCCCGCGATGCCGGCGGAGCACACTGCCGCGCCGCGCCCCGGCCGCACGCTGCTGGAGGTGCGCGGCCTGTCGAAGTCCTTCGGCGGGCTGAAGGCGGTGGACGACGTCAGCTTCTCCGTGCCCGAGGGCAGCATCCTCGGCATCATCGGCCCGAACGGCGCCGGCAAGACGACGATGTTCAACGTCCTCAACGGCGTGCTGCCGGCCGATCGGGGCGAGGCGCTGCTGGACGGCGAGCAGATGGTCGGCCGCAAGCTGCACCAGATCAACCATATGGGCGTCGGCCGCACCTTTCAGGTGGTGCGCAGCTTCCCGCGCCTGCCACTGCTCGACAACGTGCTGGTGGGTGCCTACGGCGCCGGCCTGCCGGACGAGGAGGCGGTGATGGCGGCGCGGGAGGCGATTGCCCGCACCGGCCTCTCCCGCCTGACGGACGTGCCCGCCGGCGGCCTGACCAGCAAGGAGCTGCGCCTGATGGAGCTGGCCCGCGCCCTGGCCGGGCGGCCGCGCCTGCTGCTGCTCGACGAGACGCTGGCGGGCCTCGGCCGCGACGAATGCGACGCGGTGCTCGACGTGCTCGGCGGCCTGCGCGCCGAGGGCATGACGACCATCATCATCGAGCACACCATGCACGCCATGCTGCGCCTCGCCGACGAGCTGCTGGTGATCGACCGCGGCCGCGTGCTGGCGCAGGGGCAGCCGCGCGGCGTGGTGGAGAACCGCAGCGTGATCGAGGCCTATCTCGGCCGCAAATGGATGGCACAGACACAATGCTCGACGTGACCGGCGTTTCCGTTTCCTATGGCGGGCTGCGTGCGCTCACCGACGTCACGGTCACCGTGGGCGCCGGGCAGTTCGTCACCGTGGTCGGGCCGAACGGCGCCGGCAAGTCCACGCTGTTCAAGACCATCAGCGGCGTCGTCCAGCCGGGCAGCGGCAGCATCCGCTTCCAGGGCCAGGACCTGCTGGCGATGAAGCCCTCGAAGCGCGCCCATCTCGGCATCGCGCATGTTCCGGAGGGGCGGCAGGTCTTCAAGGCGATGACCGTGCGCGAGAACCTGGAGATGGGCGCCTATCCCGAGGCGGGGCAGCGGGACTGGGCGCGCGTGCTGGACCGCATCCACGCCCTCTTCCCGATCCTCGCGGAGCGCGCCACACAACTCGCCGGCACGCTCTCGGGGGGCGAGCAGCAGATGCTGGCGATCGGCCGGGGCCTGGCCGGCGCGCCCAAGCTGCTGATGCTGGACGAGCCCTCGATGGGCCTCGCCCCGGCCATCGCCGATCTGATCTTCGACCGTATCTCGCAGATCCACCGAGAGGACGGGCTCACCATCCTGCTGGTGGAGCAGCGCGTCGCCGAGGCGCTGGAACTCTGCGACCGCGGCTACGTGCTGGAGACCGGCCGGATCGTGCTGGAAGGCCCCTATGAGACCCTGGCCGGGGATGACCGGGTGCGCCGGTCCTATCTCGGCCTGGACGCGTGACAAGCAACAAAAGCCCGAGGGAGATACCAGGAATGACCGAGGATCGCGAAAGGGCCGCCAGTCCGGCCCGTGCTGCTTCCGTTCCGGCGATGCCGCGCCGCGCCGCGCTGGGGCTCGGCCTTGGCGCCGGGGCGGCGGTGTTCGGCATGGGTGGGCTGCGCGCCCAGGCCCAGGAGAGCACCATCAAGTTCGCGCTGCTGGCGCCGCTCTCCGGCCCCTGGGCGCGCCAGGGCCAGCTCAAGCAGCTCGGCGCCGAGATGGCGGTGGACGAGATCAACCAGTCCGGCGGCATCAAGGCGCTGGGCGGCCGCAAGGTGGAGCTGGTGATCTTCGACGCCGGCGATTCCGCCGAGAAGGCCAAGAACGCCGCGCAGCGCATGGTCGCCCAGCACCCGGACCTGATCGGCGGCTCGGGCGCCTGGCTTTCCAGCTTCACGCTGGCCGTCACGGAGGTGACCGAGCGGGCGGAGATCCCCTGGCTGACGCTCTCCTATTCGGATGCCATCACCAGCCGCGGCTTCCGCTACGTCTTCCAGATGTCGCCCACGGCCGACGACCAGGCGACCAAGGCGCTGCCCACCATCCTCGACATGGCGCAGCGCGCCACGGGGAAGAAGCCAACAACGGTCGGCCTGATCTCGGGCAACGACGCCTCGGCGGTGAGTTTCATGCGGCCGATGCGAGCCACGGAGCTGGAGCGCAACGGCCTGAAGCCGGTGGTGGACGAGACCTACACGCCGCCGCTGTCGGATGCGACCTCGATCGTGCAGCGGGTGCGCGGCGCGCGGCCGCAGTTCCTGCTCTGCATCACCTCCAACGTGCCCGACACCAAGCTGCTGCTCGACAAGTTCGCCGAGTACCGGCTGGGTGGCGACCGCCTGCCCAAGATCGGCAATGGCGGCGCGCTGGGCGCGCCCGAACTGGGCAAGGTTGTCGGCCCGCAGGTCATCGACGGACTGATGGGCATCGTCGCCAACTGGGGCGGCAAGGGCTCGGAGGAGATCTCGAAGCGCTTCGTCGAACGCACCGGCGAGCCCTGGCTGAACCAGGATTCGCTGATGACCTATGTCGACATGATGATCCTGCGCGAGGCGCTGGAGCGGGCCGGCGTCGCCGACCGCCGCAAGGTCAACGAGGTGATCCACGGCTTCGACATGACCGACGGCGTGGCGAAGCTCTCGCCAGGCGGGCGGCTGAAGTTCGACGACCGGGGGCGGCGCGTCGGCGCCGAGCTGGTGATCATCCAGTGGCAGTCGGGCAAGCCGGTCGCTGTCTATCCGCCGGCGATCGCGACCGCCGAGCCGATCTGGCCGAACACCTGAAGGCGGGGAGGGAGGCATGGCAGGCGTCCTTGTCATCACCGGCGCAAGCCGTGGCATCGGCGCCGCCACGGCCCGCCTCGCCGCGGCGCAGGGCTGGCGCGTGGTGGGCACCTATCTGGAGCGGCGCGCGCCGGCGGAGGCGGTCGCGGCGGAGATCCGCGCCGCCGGCGGCGCGGTGCTGATGCTGCAGGCCGACACCACGGCCGAGGCGGACGTGGCCCGCATTTTCGACGAAGCGGAGGCGCGCTTCGGCAAGGTCACTGGCCTGGTCAACAATGCCGGCATGAATGGCGGCCCGACGACTGTAGCGGACCTCTCCACGGCCGAGCTGCGCCGGCTGATCGACATCAACGTGACCGGCACCTTCCTCTGCGCGCGCGAGGCGGTGCGCCGCATGGCGACGGACCGTGGCGGGCCGGGGGGCGCCATCGTCAACCTCGCCTCCGTGGCCGCCGTGCGCGGCAGCGCGGGCGAGCGCGTGCACTATGCCGCCTCCAAGGGCGCGGTGGTGAGCATGACCATCGGCCTGGCGCAGGAGGTGGCGCGCAGCGGCATCCGGGTGAATGCCGTCAGTCCCGGCCTCACCGAGACGGAGATGAACCCGCCCGATCGGCTCGCGCGCCTGGTACCGACGGTGCCGATCGGCCGCGTGGCGGCGCCGGAGGAGGTGGCGCGGGTGATCCTCTTCCTGCTGTCCGACGCGGCCTCCTACATGCTGGGCGTCAACGTCACCGTTTCCGGGGGGCGCTGAGCCATGGCGGGAAGGCTCTCGCGCCGGGTGCTGATCGACCATCCCGGCGGGCCGGAGGTGCTGCGGGTGGAGGAGGTAGAGGTCGGGGCGCCCGGTGCGGGCGAAGTGCTGCTCCGCCATACCGCGATCGGCGTGAACTTCATCGACATCCAGCACCGCACCGGCCGCTATCCGCTGCCGGCCTACCCCGCGCCGCTCGGCATCGAGGGCGCGGGCTTGGTGCTGGAGGTGGGGCCGGGCGTGGACACGGTGCGGCCGGGCCAGCGGGTGGTCTATTCCTTCCCGCCGGTCGGCTCCTATGCCGATCTTCGCCGCATGGAGGCCGGGCACCTGGTGCCCATCCCTGAGGGCATCGGCGACGACCTCGCCGCGGCGGCCTTCAACAAGGGCCTGACCGCGCACTACCTGCTGCACACGACCTATCCCGTGCAATCCGGCGAGACGATCGTCGTGCATGCGGCGGCGGGCGGCGTCGGGTCGCTCCTGTGCCAGTGGGCCTCGGCGCGGGGCGCGCGGGTGATCGGCGTCGTCGGCAGCACGGAGAAGGCGCACATCGCACAGGAGAATGGCTGCGCGGCGGTGGTGATCCACCCGCAGGAGGACCTCGCGGAACGGGTCCGCGCCCTGACCGCCGGGGCGGGCGTGCCGGTCGTCTATGACTCCGTCGGGCGGGACAGTTTCGAGGCCTCGCTGCGCTGCCTTCGCCCGCGCGGCACGCTGGTGAGCTTCGGCACGGCCTCTGGCCCGATTCCGCCCTTCGACCTGTTCCGGCTGAACACCCTCGGCTCGCTCTATGTCACCAGCCCCGCCTACGTAACCCACACGCAGGAGCGGGCCGAGCTGCTCGGCCGCGCGCGCGACCTCTTCGCCGCGCTCGCCGCCGGAACGCTCCGCGTTTCCCTCGGAAAGATCTACGACCTTGCCGATGCGGCCGAGGCGCATCGCGACCTGCAGGGACGACGGACGACCGGGGCAAGTATCCTTCGGCCGTCCGGGGCCTGAGACGGCGCCGGCTTCGACGATCTTCCTTCGAAATGAGCGGACGGCGGCCGAAAGCCTTGCGCGCATCTGCAATTGGGCATTTTATATGTTGTAAGAAAACAGGGAGGGGACGGAGACCGTGGTTGCCACGCTGTCCGCACGCGAGCTGATGCCGGATGCCGATCTCCGTGCCGAAGAAGCAGCTCCTGTCCTTGCGGTTGAAGGGCTTGCCGTGGAGTTCTCGACCGCCGCAGGCACCGTGCGCGCCGTGGATGGGGTGAGCTGGTCGGTCGGCGCGGGGGAGACGCTCGCGCTTGTGGGTGAATCGGGCTGCGGCAAGTCGGTCACGGCACTCTCCATCATGCGCCTGCTGGCCCGGCCGGCGGGGCGCATCACCGGCGGGCGCGTCCTGTTCGGCGGCCGGGACCTGCTGGCCCTGCCGGAAGGCGAGATGCGCGCGATCCGCGGCCGCGACGTCGCAATGATCTTTCAGGAGCCGATGACGAGCCTGAACCCGGTGCTCACCATCGGCGCGCAGCTCGCCGAGCCGCTCACCATCCACCTCGGCATGAACGAGGTCGAGGCGCGGGCGCGCTCCATCGAACTGCTCGGCCTGGTCGGCATCTCCGACGCCGAGCGGCGGCTCGGGCAGTATCCGCACCAGTTCTCCGGCGGAATGCGGCAGCGCGTGATGATCGCCATCGGCCTCGCCTGCAATCCGAAGGTCATCATCGCCGACGAGCCGACCACCGCGCTCGACGTCACCATCCAGGCGCAGATCCTGGAACTGATGAAGGATCTCTCGCGGCGGCTCGGCATCACCCTGGTGCTGATCACCCACAATCTCGGCATCGTCGCGCGCTATGCCGACAAGCTGGCGGTGATGTATGCCGGCCGGGTGGTGGAGGACGGGCCGGCGGAGCAGGTGTTCCGCGCGCCGCGCCACCCCTATACCGCCGGCCTGTTGCGCTCCGTGCCGCGGCTGGACCATCCACGCCGGCAGGCGCTGGAGACCATCGAGGGGTTGCCGCCGAACCTGCTCCGGCCACCCTCCGGATGCCGCTTCGCGCCGCGCTGCGCCGCCCGCATTCCCACCTGCGACCGTGACCCGCCGCTGCGGACGGTGGCGCCGGGGCGCCGCGCCGCCTGCCATCGCGCCGAGGACATGCCCGCTGCCCTGCCCACCACGCCGGCGCCGCCGCGGGAGGCGCGGCGGCGGCCGCAGCCGGGCGCCGCGCGCCTGTTGCAGGTGCGCGGCCTGACCAAGCACTTCATGGTGCCGGCGCGCGGCCTGCTCGGCAGAAAGGCGGTGGTGCGGGCGGCGGAGGATGTGTCCTTCTCCATCGGCCGCGGCGAGACGCTGGGCCTCGTCGGTGAATCCGGCTGCGGCAAGACCACGGTGGGGCGGCTCGTGCTGCGCCTGGAGGAGCCGACGCAGGGCGAGATCCTGTTCGATGGGCAGAACATCGCCGCCGCCTCCGAGCGCGAGATGCGTACCCTGCGCACGCGCATTCAGGTGATCTTCCAGGATCCCTACAGTTCGCTGAACCCGCGCATGACCATCGGCGACACCATCTGCGAGCCGCTGATCCACCGGCTGCGCATGAGCCGCGCCGCCGCGCGGGAGCGCTGCGCGGCGCTGCTGCGCCAGGTCGGGCTGCCGGCCGAGATGGCGGGGCGCTACCCGCACCAGATGTCCGGCGGCCAGCGCCAGCGCGTCGGCATCGCGCGCGCGCTCGCCATGGAGCCGGAGTTCATCGTTTGCGACGAGGCGGTCTCGGCGCTCGACGTCTCCGTGCAGGGGCAGATCATCAACCTGCTGGCGGAGCTGCAGGCGGAGCTCGGCCTCTCCTACCTCTTCATCGCGCATGACCTGGCGGTGGTGCGCCATCTCTCGCAGCGCGTCGTGGTGATGTATCTCGGCCGCGTCATGGAGACGGCGGAGCGCGATGCGCTCTACGGCGCCCCGCTGCACCCCTACACGCGCGCCCTGCTCGACGCCGCTCCGGTCCCCGACCCGGAGGTGGAGCGCGCCCGCGCGCCGCGGGCGCTGAGCGGCGAGTTGCCCTCGCCCCTGGCGCCGCCCTCGGGCTGCGTCTTCCGCACGCGCTGCCCGATGGCGGTGGCCGAATGCGCGGCCACGGTGCCGCCGCTGCGCGAGGTGCGGCCGGGGCATCTCGCCGCCTGCATCCGCATCTGAGGGGAGGCAAAGACCATGCTCAGCTATCTGGCACGCCGCATCGCGCTGATGGTGCCGACGCTGCTGGGCGTCGCCCTCATCACCTTCTTCATGCTCCGCGTCGTGCCGGGCGACATCGTCGAGATGAAGCTGCGAAGCGACGGCGGCTATGTGACGCAGGAGCTGATCGCGACCGAGCGGGCGCGGCTCGGCCTCGACCGTCCGCTGGTGACGCAGTTCGCCGAATGGATGCAGGGGCTGGTGACGCTCGATCTCGGCACCTCCATGTGGACCGGCCGCCCGGTGGCCGAG
Source organism: Roseomonas sp. E05 (assembly GCF_030063475.1). Taxonomy (GTDB): domain Bacteria; phylum Pseudomonadota; class Alphaproteobacteria; order Acetobacterales; family Acetobacteraceae; genus Pseudoroseomonas. The sequence goes on along the minus strand of NZ_JASIRT010000034.1, from coordinate 25,725 downwards.
GAGATCGGCACGCGGTTCGGCCTGACCCTGCAGGTCTCGGTGATGGCGGCCATCATCTCCGTGCTGATCGCCATTCCGCTCGGCACGCTCTCGGCCATCTTCCGCGACACCTGGGTGGACTACCTCGTGCGCGTCTTCACCATCGCGGGTCTGGCGGTGCCCGCCTTCTGGCTGGGCATGCTGATCATCCTCGGCCTGCTCGCCCTGTTCCACTGGTCGCCGCCGGTCACCTACACGCCCTTCTGGCAGTCGCCGCTGGAGAACCTTTCGCAGCTCATCTGGCCGGCTCTGGCGGTGGGCTACCGGTACGCTGCCGTGGTCGCGCGGATGGTGCGCTCCTCGATCATCGAGGTGATGAAGGAGGACTACATCCGCACCGCACGCGCGAAGGGCGTGTTCGAGCGCCTTGTGGTCATGCGACACGCCATGCGCAACGCCCTGCTGCCGGCCATCACCGTGGCGGGGCTGGAATTCGCCTTCCTGATCGGCGGGCTGGTGGTCACGGAGCAGGTGTTCAACCTGAACGGCATCGGGCGGCTTTTCGTCGAGGCCGTATCGCGCAGCGACTTCATCCTGATCCAGGCGCTGGTGATGCTGCTGGCGCTGGTCTTCGTCACCATGAACCTGGTCATCGACATGCTCTACGGCGTGCTCGACCCGCGCGTGCGGCACGGCTGAGGGAGGCAAGGCCATGAGCGTTTCCACCTCGGACGAGATGGTGCCGCCGACCCGGCGGCGGGCCTGGCGGTCGAGCCCGGTGCTGCGGTTCGTGCTGGCCCAGCCGCTCGGCGCGGCCGGGCTGCTGGTCATCCTGATCATGGCAGGCGCCGCGATCCTGGCGAACCGCGTCGCGCCCTACGACCCCGAGGCGGTGGACTTCATGGCGATGCTGGCGGCGCCATCCTTCGACCATCCACTGGGCACCGACGCCTTTGGGCGCGACATTCTGTCGCGCATCATCCATGGCGCGCGCACGGCGCTGAGCATCGGCTTCCTGTCCTCCCTGCTGGGCTGCACCGCGGGCGGCCTGCTGGGCGTGACCTCGGCCTATTTCGGCGGCAAGGTGGATCTCATCCTGCAGCGCTTCGTGGATATCGTGCTTTCCTTCCCGATCATCGTGCTCGCCCTGGTGGTGGTCGCGGTGGTGGGGCGGCAGCCTATCGCGGGGATCGACCTCAACCTGATCGCCGCCATCGCCATCCCGATCGTGCCGCGCGCGGCGCGCGTCATCCGCTCGGCGGCGCTGGCGGTGCGCGCCATGCCCTATATCGACGCGGCGCGCGCCGGCGGCTACCGCCACAGCCACATCATCCTGCGGCACATGGCGCCGAACGTGCTGGCGCCCTACCTGATCCTGCTCACCGCCTACATCGCCCAGGCCATCCTGCTGGAGGCGTCGCTCTCGTTCCTCGGCCTCGGTGTCTCCGAGCCGAAGCCGGCCTGGGGCCTAATGCTGGCAGGGGATTCCGCCAATTTCTACCAGGAGGCCCCGTGGATGATCCTGTTCCCGGGCCTCGCGATCTCGCTCGCGGTCTTCGCCTTCAACCTGTTCGGCGATTCCCTGCGCGACTGGCTCGACCCGAAGTTCAGGATGTGACCGGCCCAACCGAAGACCGGCCAGGCGCTCGCCGAAGCGCCGGCCCACAAGGGGAGGAAACACCATGACGAATGCTTTCGACGGCCCCCGCATCAGCCGGCGCGCCGCGCTGGCGCTGCCCGCGCTCGCGCTGGCCTGCCCGGGTCTCGCCCGCGCGCAGGACGGCGAGCCGCGCCGCGGCGGCATCCTCACCTATGCGGTGGCCGCCGAGCCGCCGACCTACGACCTGCACGCGACCAGCACCTTCGCCGTGATGCACCGACTGGCGCCGCACTACTCGACGTTGCTGCGCTACGCGCCCGGCAACTATCCGAAGATCGTCGGTGACGTGGCGGAGAGCTGGACTGCGGCCGACGACAAGCTCACCTTCACCTTCAAGCTGCACCCTGAAATCCGCTTCCATGACGGCACGCCGCTGACTTCGGAGGATGTGAAGGCAACCTATGACCGGCTGCGGGCGCCGCCGGAGGGCGTGGTTTCCAACCGCCTGCCATCCTTCCAGCAGATTGCCGCGGTCGAGGCGCCCGATCCACGCACCGTCGTCATCCGGATGAAGGCGGTGGACGCCTCCATCATGGACACCTTCGCCTCGCCCTGGAACGCGATCTACAGCGCCGCCCGGCTGGCGAAGGACCCGAACTTCCCGGCCCGCAACGTCATGGGCAGCGGGCCGTTCAAGTTTGTCGAGCATGTCGCCGGTTCGCACTGGGTCGGCGAGCGGTTCGACGGCTACTTCCGCGAGGGCAAGCCCTATCTCGACGGCTTCCGCGCCATCACCATGTCGCCGGCGGCGATGGTGAACGCCCTCTCCGGGCGGCAGATCCTGGCGGAGTTCCGTGGCTTCACGCCCAACGAGCGCGACCGCATCGTCCGCGCCCTGGGCGAGGACGCGAGGGTTCAGGAGTCGAGCTGGATGCTCCACATGATCCTGACCTTCAATTGCCAGAAGAAACCCTTCGACGACCCGCGGGTGCGGCGGGCGCTCTCCCTTGCGCTGGACCGCTGGGGGGGATCGCAGTCCCTGTCACGCATCTCGCAGCTCGGCCAGGTCGGCGGGCTGGTGCGCCCGGGAAGCGACTGGTCGGCAACCCCGGCGGAGATGGAGAAGTGGCCGGGCTATGGCCGCGACATGGAGGCCAACCGGACCGAGGCGAAGCGCCTGCTGAAGGAGGCCGGGGCGGAGAACCTCACCTTCACCTTGCTCGACCGCAACATCCAGCCCTATGTCACCGCCGGCATCTTCCTCATCGACCAGTGGCGCCAGATCGGCGTCCGCGCCGAGCATCAGCAGGCGGAGCTGTCCTCCTGGTACGCCGCGCAGGGCAGCGGCAATTTCGACGCGCTGGTGGATTCCTTCACGCAATTCAGCGACGACCCGACCAACGTCCTGATCAAGTACGTCTCTTACGACAAGGCGGAAGTCGCCGTCGCGCGCGCCACCGATCGCGAGCTGGACCGCCTTTTCGACGAGCAGGCAAAGACCGTGGACGAGGGCGCGCGGAAGAAGCTGGTCCGCCAGTTCGAGGCACGCCTCTTCGAGCAGAGCTACGCGGTGCCGATCCTCTGGTGGCAGCGCATCGTGGTGATGAACCGCCGGGTGAACGGCTGGTCCATGTCGCCGACCCACATGATCTACCAGGACCTCGGCGACATCTGGCTGTCGGCATGACGGCGCCGGCGCACCGGTCCCTGGCACAGCAAGGAGCTTGCGCATGAGTGTGACAGCAGGGGCGGCAACCTCCGGGGGCGCGCCGCGCCTCCGCCGGGCCGCTGCCGTGGTTGGCATCGGCCATACCGATTGGGTGCGCGACTGGGGGCGGGCACGCGCCGGGGAGAAGCCGGCGGATTCCTACGGCTACGCCATGCAGGCCTTCTCGGCCGCGCTGCGGGATTCGGGCCTGCAACGCGAGGCAATCGACGGGCTGATCGCCGGCCCGACCACCGCCTATGAGCGGCTCGGCGAGGTGCTGGGCATCGACCCGCGCTGGGGCGACCAGGCGGATGCCGTGCTCTCCGTCGTGCAGGCCTGCACCGCCATCGAGGCGGGCCTGGCCGAGGTGGTGGCGATCGTCTACGGCAACGACCAGCGCACGGCGGGGACGCAGTATGGCGGCCCGCAGGCGATGGGAGGCGATGCCTTCCTTTCCTATGTCTATCATTCGCCCTGGGGCCTCACCTCGCAGGGCGCGCTCTACGCGCTCACCTTCCAGGCCTACAAGCATGCGCGCGGGATGACCGAGGCCGAGCTGGGGGAGGTGGCGGTCGCGCAGCGCGGCTGGTCCTCGATGAACCCCAACGCCATCATGCGCAAGCGGATCACCGTCGAGGACTACATGGCCTCGACCTATGTCTGCGAGCCGCTGCACCTCTTCGACTACTGCCTGATCAACGACGGCGGCGTGGCGATGATCATCGCCGAGGCGGAGCGGGCGAAGCAGATCTGCGCAAATCCCGTCTTCATCGAGGGCATCGGCCGCTCCGACCTGAACCGCGGGGCCACCAGCCTGGAGCCGCGCCTCACCGAGTTCTATCTGCCGGCGCAGCAGCAGGCGGCGGCCCGCTCCTATGCCATGGCCGGCGCCGGGCCGGAGGACATGGACGTCTTCCAGGTCTATGACAGCTTCTCCGTCCACGTGCCCTTGGCGCTTGAAGGCTATGGCTACTGCCCGGTGGGCGAGGCCGGGAAGTTCCTGCGTGAGCAGGGCATCGGCCCCGGCGGCCGGCTGCCGACCAACACCGGCGGCGGGCACCTTTCCGAAACCTACATGCAGGGCTGGGCACACCAGATCGAATGCGTCCGCCAGCTTCGCGGGACATGCGGCGAGCGGCAGGTGCAGGACTGCCGGCGCGTCCACTACACCTCGGACGTCGCCGGCAAAGCCGTCTCGCTCATCTACGGCCGTTGAGGGACGCCATGGACGCCGACATCGCCCGCACTCCGAGCCCCGTTCTTGGCCTCGACGACAGGCCGATGTGGGACAGCATCCGGGACCGTGCCATGCGGCTGCAGCGTTGCTGCGGCTGCGGCACCTGGCAGTATCCGCCCGGCCCCGGCTGCACCGCCTGCCTTTCCGAGAATCTCGAATGGAGACCCGTCTCGGGCAAGGCAACCATCATCTCCTGGGTGGTCTTCCACCGGCAGTACCTGGCCGCCTATCCCGCGCCCTATAATGCGATCGCGGTGCGGCTGGCGGAAGGCCCGGTGATGATCAGCAATCTGGAAGGCGATCCACCGGAGGGAAGCTGGATCGGCCGGCAAGTCCGCCTCGTCTATGCCGAGATGCCGGACGGCGCGGTGCTGCCGCGGTTCGCCCTGCAGGCGTAGCGTTGTGGAAGGGGGCGCGGCGGCGAAAGCTGTCGCGCCCCACCACCTAGGGCATCAGAAGCCCGCCATTCACCTCCAGGATCTGTCCGGTGACGAAGCCGGAGAGTTCCTGCGAGGCCAGGTAGAGATAGGCGCCGGTGCATTCCTCTACCGTGCCCATGCGCCGCATCGGCGTCTGCCGCAACGAGGCTTCGAGCTGGTGCGGCGGTGTCGTCGAGCCCTTGCCCGGCTTGTCGATGACGCCGGGCGCGACGGCATTCACGCGGATGTTGAAGCGCGCCACCTCCTTCGCCAGGCCGCGCGTGAAGGTGGAGACGAACGCCTTCGAGGCCGCGTAGAGCACGGAGCGCCCGCCGCCGCCGCTGCGCGCTGCCAACGAGCTGGTGGAAATGATGGCCCCGCCGCCCTGTGCCTCCATGAAGGGCAGGGCCGCGCGCGAGCAGGCGAAGACGGAGCGCGCGTTCAGCTCCGTCACGGCATCATAGAGATCATCCTCCACGTCGCGGATGGGCCGGCGTTCCACCACGCCGCCGGCATTGTTGACGAGGATGTCGAGTCGTCCGAAAGCGGCATGCGCCTGCCGGACAAGGGCAGTGCACTCCCCGCGCGAACGGAGATTGCCGCGCAGCACGACGGCGGTCCCGCCGCTGCGCTCGATACCCGCCGCCACGGCCGCGGCCTCCTCTCCATGCGAGAAGCCGTGCACGGCGACCCGCATTCCTTGCGCGCCTAAGGCGCGCGCGACGGCGGCGCCGATACCCGTGGAGGAGCCGGTGACAAGCACCGCCTTTCCCTCCAGGTCAGGAATTCTCAGGCGACTTCCGGTTTCAGGCATTGCTTCCCCCGTTGATGGCGGTCTCACCGCACCCGGCATGGACAGGATTGCTGAAGGGCCTTGCGGGCACCACTCATAAAAGGCATTTTATATTTAATAGCCGCACGAGCCGCGAAGGCCGGGCTGCAGGAGGAGGCGACGATGGGAGTGAAACCTCGGTTGGCCCTGGCAGGCCGGCTTCGCGCAGCGCCGGATGGAGCGCGTCGGGAGCGGACCGCGCCATGAGCGACTACGCGCATCTGAAGGACCGCATCGCGGTGGTCGGCGTCGGCAACACGGCCTACGGCAATTTCCCTGACAGGGATGATTACGGGCTCGGCGCCGAGGCGTTCCGCAACGCGCTGGAGGATTGCGGGCTCGAAAAAAGCAAGGTGGACGGGCTCCTGGTCTGCCGCATCCCATATTACGCCCGCATGGGCGAGATCCTGGGCCTCTCCCCGCGCTGGACAATGCCGCTGCCGCCGCATGGCCGCATGTCCGCCATGGGCATCATCGAGGCCGCGGCGGCGCTGGAGGCCGGGCTCTGCGACTATGCCGCCCTTATCTACGCCAATATCGGCCGCTCCCGCCGCGTGAATTATGGCGGGGAGGAAAGCCCGGGGGTCTGGGACCCCTTCGGCTTCACGTCGCCGGGCGCCGCCCATGCGCTGATGTTCCAGCAGCACCGGGCGAAGTACGGCACCACGACGCGACAGCTCGCCGAGGTCTCCGTCGCCTTCCGCCACCATGCCTGCCTCAACCCCGATGCAGTGATGAAGCAGCCGATCAGCATCGACGATCACGAGGCGGCGCGCCCGATCGTCGAGCCGCTGCGGCTGCTGGACTACTGCCTGATCAATGACGGCGCCGTCTGCATCATCCTGACGACGAAGGAGCGGGCGCGTGACCTGAAGAAGCCGCCGGTGCTGATCTCCGGCATCGGCGCGCGGGAGGCTTATGAGACCGCCTCCATCGCCAATTACGATCCCGATTGCTGGTACCATCAGGCGCGCGATGTCGGGCGGCAGGCCTATGGCATGGCGGGTGTCGGCCCCTCCGACATCGACACGCTGATGTGCTACGACAACTTCAGCCCGACAGTGTTGTTCAGCCTGGAAGGGCTTGGCTTCTGCGAGCGCGGCGAGGCCGGCGGCTTCGTCGAGGGGGGCGCGCTGAAGGTCGGCGGCCGGCTGCCCACCAACACCGATGGCGGCCACCTGTCGAATTCCTACATGCAGGGCTGGGCGCTCAACGTGGAGGCCGTGCGGCAGCTGCGCGGCGAGTGCGGCGCGCGCCAGGTGCAAGGGGCCGAGGTGGCGCAGTTCTGCGCCATCACGCCCTGCTCGCGCTCCATCATCTACACCCGCGGCTGAGGAGGCAAACCATGGAAACGCCGCTGCCTGCCAAGCCCTGCCCCAAGATCGACCCGGTCAGCCGCGGCTTCTGGGAAAACTGCCACCGTGGCATCCTGTCCGTGCAGCGCTGCGAGGAATGCGGGAATACACATTACCCCGGCACGCCGGTCTGTCCGGCCTGCCTTTCCTCGCGGCAATCCTGGGCGCCAGTCTCCGGCAGGGGCACGCTGGTGTCCTGGGTGCGCTTCCACCAGGCCTATTGGGACAGCTTCCGCGCCGACCTGCCCTACCTGGTCTGCCTCGTGCGGCTGCAGGAAGGGCCGCTGATGTTGAGCAACTTCGCCGGGGAGGCGCCGGATGATCCGCCGATCGGCAGCGCCGTGGAAGTGGCCTTCGACAAGGTGGACGATGAGCTGACGCTGCCGAAGTTCCGCCTGACCAGCTGAGGCGGCGGCCGTGATGCGCCCCGGCAGAGGGCGCGCCGGCGATCAGGGGAGGAAGAGCGACGATGAAACGACGATTGCTGATGCTGACCCTTGCCGCGATGACGTCGGCGGCCATGCCCGCGATGGCGCAGGACCGCGGCACGCTGCGTGTCGCCATCCATGCCAACCTGCAGATCCTGGACCCGGTCTGGACCACCGGTCTCATCACCCTGCGGCACGGCTATCTCATCTACGACACGCTCTACGGCATGAACTCCAAGTTCGAGCCGAAGCCGCAGATGGTGGACCACCACACCGTCTCCGATGACAAGCTGCTCTGGACCTTCACCCTGCGCGACGGGCTCGCCTTCCATGATGGGCAGCCGGTGCGGGCGGCGGATGTGGTGGCCTCGCTGCGCCGCTGGATGCAGCGCGACCCGATGGGCCAGCGCCTCGGGCAGTTCACCGCGGCGCTCGAAGCCGTGGACGACCGCACCTTCTCCATCAAGCTGAAGGAGCGCTACGGCCTGGTGCTGGAGACCCTGGCCAAGGGCAGCGGCACCTTCGTCATGCCCGAGCGCATCGCCAGCACGCCGGCCAACACGCAGATCACCGAGACCATCGGCTCCGGCCCCTTCATCTTCGAGCGCGATGAGTGGCGCCCCGGCAGCCTGGTGGCCTACCGCCGCAACCCCGCCTACAAGCCGCGGGAGGAGCCGGCCGACTTTCTCTCCGGCGGCAAGCGGGCGCTCCTGGACCGTGTGGAGTGGCGCTACATCCCGGATCAGAATACCGCGCTCGCGGCGCTGAACGCCGGCGAGATCGACTATTACGAGGCGCCGCCGCTGGATTTCATCCCGCTGCTGGAGCGCAACCCCAACGTCAAGCTGGAGATCATCGACCCGCTTGGCACGCAGCTTCTGGTGCGCGCCAACTGGCTCTACCCGCCCTTCAACGACGTGCGGGCGCGGCAGGCCCTGGCGCTGCTGGCGAAGCAGGAAGACTACATGCGCGTGGTGGTGGGCAATCCCCGCCTCTACACCGCCTGGTGCGGCGCCTTCTTTCAGTGCGGTTCGGGCAACGAGACGGATGCCGGCAGCGAGCCCTATCGCCAGCCGGACCTCGCCCGCGCCAAGGAACTCCTGCAGGAGGCGGGCTACAAGGGCGAGCCGATCACCGTGCTGCAACCCAGCGACCGGCCGCAATACAATGCCGCCACCATGGTGCTCATCCAGGGCCTGCGGCGCGCCGGGGTGAAGGTGGATGTGCAGGCGATGGACTGGTCCACCCTGCTATCCCGCCGCGCCCGCAAGGACCCGCCCAACGCCGGTGGCTACCATCTCTTCATCACCGGGCAGGGTGGCCCCGACACCGCAAACCCGAGCGCCAACACCTGGTTCAACAGCCGCTGCGAGCGCGCGAATCCCGGCTGGGCCTGCGACATGGAACTGGATGCCATGGTCGCCGACTGGGCGCGCGAGAGCGACCCCGAGGAGCGCCGTCCGCTGCTGGAGAAGCTGCATCGCCGTGCCTGGGAGACCTTCCCCTATCTGACGATCGGCCAGTTCACGCAGCCCATCGCGGTGCGCAAGAACATCCACGGCGTCGTGCCGGCGGGGCAGCCGGTCTACTGGAACATCGAGAAGCGCTGAGGGGAGGGGGCGCATCATGGGCAGCTACATCCTTCTCCGCGTTCTCGCGACCATTCCGGTGATGGCGGTGGTGGCGGTGATCGTCTTCCTGATGCTGCGGCTCAGCCCCGGTGACCCCGCGGCGATCCTCGCCGGCGACCAGGCCACCGCCGAGGATATCGCCCTCATCCGCGAGCGGCTCGGCCTGGATCAGCCGCTGCTGCAACAGTTCGTCCTATGGGTCGGGCAGTTGCTGCGCGGCGATCTCGGCAGCTCCATCTATCTCAACCGGCCCGTGCTCGGCCTGATCCTGGAGCGGGTGGAGCCGACACTGGCCCTTTCGGTCAGCACCATGGCCTTCGCCGTTCTTCTGGCGGTGCCGCTGGGCGTGCTCGCGGCCTGGCGGGCCGGATCCTGGGTGGACCAGGCGATCATGGCGCTCTCCGTGCTGGCCTTCTCGCTGCCCGTCTTCCTGATCGGCTACGGGCTGGTGATCGGCTTCGCCCTCCAGCTCGACCTGTTGCCGGTGCAGGGCTTCGTCAGCCTGAGCGAGGACCCGCTGGCCTTCGCGCGGCACCTCGTGCTGCCGACACTTACCCTCGGCCTCGTCTACATGGCGCTGCTGGCGCGCATCACCCGCGCGACCATGCTGGAAGTGCTGAACGAGGATTTCATCCGCACCGCCCGTGCCAAGGGCCTGGCCGAGCCGCGCGTGCTGATCCTGCACGCGCTCAAGAACGCCTCCGTGCCGATCGTCACCACCATCGGCGTGGGCATCGCGATGCTGATCGGCGGCGTGGTCGTCACCGAAAGCGTCTTCGCCATTCCGGGCATCGGGCGGCTCACCATCGAGGCGGTGCTGCAGCGCGACTACCCGATCATCCAGGGTGTGATCCTGACCGTCGCCGGCGTCTATGTGCTGGTGAACCTGGCCATCGACCTCACCTATTCCGCGCTCGATCCGCGCATCCGGTACTGAGCGGAGGGCCGCCGCATGAGCGTATCGCTGAACGCCTCCGCCCCGGCCGCGCCGCGCCGCTTCCGTCCGGCCCGCCTGCTGCGCCGCCACCCTGGCGCCGCGCTGGGCGGGCTGGTGCTGCTGCTGCTGGTGCTGAGCGCGCTCGGCGCCCCCTGGATCGCCACGCACGACCCGATCGAGATGAACGTTATCGACCGGATGCTTCCGCCGGGCGGCGACTACCTGTTCGGCACGGACGCCTATGGGCGGGACCTGTTCTCCCGCGTGGTCCATGGCGGCCGCGTCTCGCTGCTGATCGGCCTCGCCGTGGCGCTGGCGAGCACCGTTCTCGGCCTGGCCCTGGGCGTCATCGCCGGCTATTTCCGCCTGGCCGACGCCATCATCATGCGGGTAATGGACGGTCTGATGGCCATCCCCGGCATCCTGCTCGCCATCGCGCTGATGTCGCTCACCCGCGCCAGCCTCTGGGTGGTGGTGGTCGCCATCACCATCCCCGAGATCCCGCGCGTCGTGCGGCTGGTGCGCGCGGTGGTGCTCTCGGTGCGCGAGCAGACCTACATCCAGGCCGCCGCCGCCATCGGCACGCGCTTTCCCCGGCTGATGCGCCGCCACATCCTGCCCAACACCTTCGCGCCGCTGATCGTGCAGGCGACCTATATCTGCGCGTCCGCGGTGCTCACCGAATCCTATCTCAGCTTCCTCGGCGTCGGCACGCCGCCCGAGATCCCGAGCTGGGGCAACATCATCGCGGAGGGACGGCTCTACGTGCAGCTCGCCTTCTGGAACATCCTGTTTCCCGGCATCGCGCTCGCCCTCATGGTCTTCTCCATCAACGTCCTCGGCGACGGGCTGCGCGACGCGCTCGATCCGCGCCTGGCGAGGCGGCTGTGAGCGCCGCCACGGCCGTGGCGACGGCGCCCGTCGCCTCGCCGGAGCAGGGTGGGGTGCTGCTCGAAGTGCGCGGCCTGCGCACCGAATTTTGCGGCGAGGGGCCGCCCGCTGTCGCTGTCAACGACCTCTCCTTCGCCGTGCATCAGGGCGAGACGCTTTGCATCGTCGGCGAATCCGGCTGTGGCAAGAGCATGACCGCCCTCTCCCTGCTGCGGCTGGTGCCGAAGCCTTCGGGCCGCATCGCGGCGGGCAGCGCGGTGATGGGCGGGCGCGATCTCCTCACCCTCTCCGACGCGGCGATACGCGCGGTGCGCGGCGGCGAGATCGCCATGATCTTCCAGGAGCCGATGACCAGCCTGAATCCGGTGCTCACCATCGGCCGGCAGATCGCCGAGACCGTGATGGTGCATGAGCGCCTGCCCTGGGACCGCTGCATGGACCGTGCGCTCGCCATGCTGCGACAGGTCCGCATGCCTGAGCCCGAGCGGCGGCTGCACGAGTATCCGCACCAGCTCTCCGGCGGCATGCGCCAGCGCGTGATGATCGCCATGGCGCTGGCCTGCCGTCCCCGGCTGCTGCTGGCGGACGAGCCGACCACGGCGCTCGATGTCACCATCCAGGCGCAGATCCTCGACCTCATCCGCGACCTGCAGGAGGAGACCGGCGCGGCGGTCATCCTGATCACCCACGATCTCGGCGTGGTCGCCGAAATGGCGGACCGGGTGGTGGTCATGTATGCCGGCCGCAAGGTCGAGGAGGCGGCGGTGGACGAACTCTTCGACGCGCCGCTGCACCCCTATACGCGCGGCCTGATGGCGGCCATGCCGCATCTTGGCGGTGTGGGGGCCCGGCGGCGGCGCCTCGCGGAGATCCCCGGCGTGGTGCCGGCGCTGACCGCCATGCCGCCCGGCTGTCCCTTCGCCACACGCTGCGACCGCGCCACCGACCCGTGCCGGGAGACCATGCCGCCGCTGGTCGAGGAGCGCCCGCGCCACCTTGTCGCCTGCTGGCACCCGGAGGAGCCGGGCGATGAATAAGGTTTCCACGCCGCCGCTGCTCTCCGTCGAGGGGCTGGTCAAGCATTACCCGGTCGGTCGCGGGCTGTTCGGCCGCGGGGGAGGGGAGGTGCGGGCGGTCGACGGCATCAGCTTCGCCATCGCCCCCGGCGAGACGCTCGGGCTGGTCGGCGAGAGCGGCTGCGGCAAGTCCACCGCCGGCAAGGCGATCCTCAAGCTGGTGGAGCCGAGCGCCGGCACCATCCGCCTGGGCGGGGAGGACATTACGCATCTCCGCCCATCGGAGATGCACCGGCACCGCCGGCGCATGCAGGTGATCTTCCAAGACCCCTATTCCTCCCTCAACCCGCGCATGACGGCGGGTGAGATCGTCGGCGAGCCTTTCGTCAACTACGGCATCGGCAACCGCACCGAGCAGCGGGACCGCGTCGAGGCGCTGTTCCGCCGCACCGGGCTGCGGCCGGACCAGATGGCGCGCTACCCGCACGAGTTCTCCGGCGGCCAGCGCCAGCGCCTCGGCATCGCCCGCGCCCTGGCGCTGGGGCCGGAGCTGATCATCGGCGACGAGCCGGTTTCCGCCCTCGACGTCTCCGTGCAGGCGCAGGTCATCAACCTGCTGATGGACCTGCAGGAGGAGCTGGGTCTGAGCTACCTGTTCATCGCGCATGACCTTGGCGTGGTCGAGCATATCAGCCACCGCGTCGCGGTGATGTATCTCGGCAAGATCGTCGAGCTGGCGTCGCGGGCCGCGCTCTTCGCCGCGCCGCGCCATCCCTATACGGAAGCGCTGCTCGCCGCGGTGCCGCCCTCGCGCCCGCTGCCGCGGGTCGGCGGGCGCCGGCCGCCACGGCCCGCGCGCCCGCTGCTGCGCGGCGACGTGCCGAGCCCGTTGCGCCCGCCGCCGGGCTGCCGCTTCCACACCCGCTGCCCCATCGCGGTGCAGGCCTGCCGGGAGGCGGAGCCGCCGCTCGTGATGGATGCGGAAGGTCATGCCGTCGCCTGCCATCTGCGCGCCCCGGCCACGGGCGCCGCATGAGCGGGGGAGCGGGACTCTCGCCAGCAACGCAGTGGCCGGAAACAGCCAGGGAATGGGTGGAGTGACGGTGCAGCAGGATCGGACAGGCGCGGCCCCGGAACCGGGAAAGCTCGATGCGGAGGCTCCCGGCATGCTGGCCGGGCTGCGCGTCGTGGAGTTCGCCGACGAGCTGGCGGAATATGCCGGGCTCATCCTGGCCGGGCTCGGCGCGGAGGTCATCAAGGTCGAGCCGCCGGAGGGTTCGCCCACCCGGACAATCGGCCCCTTTGCCGGCGACACGCCGGACCCTGAGAAGTCGCTGCATTTCTGGACCTACAACCGCGGCAAGCGCTCGGTGCGGCTCGACATCGCCGACCCGGAGCAGCGGCCAGCGCTGGAGGCGCTGATCCGCTCGGCCGATATCGTGCTGGAGTCCACGCGCGGCGGTCTGCACAGCGCGCTCGGCGAAAGCCTGGAGAGCCTGCCGCGCCGCTTCCCCGGCTTGGTGGTGGCGCGGATGACGCCCTTCGGCGACACCGGTCCCTGGAAGGACTACCGCGCCAGCGACCTCATCCATCTCGCCCTGGGCGGGGTGATGATGAACTGCGGCTACGACGCCACACCGGGCTGGCACTACGACCTGCCGCCGATCGCGCCGCAGCTCTGGCACGCCTATCACATCGCGGGCGAGCAGCTCGTGGTCGGCATCCTCGCGGCGCTGTTGCACCGGCTGCACACGGGGGAGGGGCAGGACGTCTCCCTCGCCGTACACGACGCCGTCTCGAAGAACACCGAGCTGGACGTGATGTCCTGGGTGATGCGCCGGGCGCCGCTCTACCGCATGACCTGCCGCCATGCCGGCGAGCATCCGAACCATGTGCCGAATATCGGCCACACCAAGGACGGGCGCTGGTTCATCGCGCTCGGCCTCTCGGTGCGGGACCAGACCAGCCTCGTGCCCTTCCTCTCGAAATACGGCATGCAGGCGGATCTGGTTACCCCGGAGCAAGGCACGGATGCGCGCGCCCGCAACATCCCCGGCTCCGCCGCCGGCGACGAGGGCAAGGCGCATATCACCGAGGTGATCCAGCGCTTCATGCGCGCCTATACCTATGAGGACCTGCCCTGGCGCGACGCGCAGGCCGCCGGCCTGCTCTGGGCGCCGCTGCGCAAGCCGCATGAGAATGTGGAGGATGCCCACTGGCAGGCGCGCGGCACCTTCGCCGCGGTGGAACACCCGGAGCTGGGCCGCACGCTGCCCTATCCCGCCAGCCGATGGCTGAGCACCGAGACGCGCTGGCAGCCCGGCGCGCGCGCGCCGCGCCTGGGTGAGCACACGGAGGCCGTGCTCGGCACCGCGATGCCGGAGCGCCGGCCCTCGGTGCCCGCGCGGCCGCGCGGCGACCCGCCGCGCCTCTCGGCACGCGGCAAGGCCTTCCCGCTGCAGGGCGTGCGGATCTTCGACTTCTCCTGGTTCCTCGCCTCGGCGGGCGGCACGCGGCTCTGCGCGGCCCTCGGCGCCGACGTCATCAAGGTGGAGTGGAAGGAGAACCCGGACACCCGCCTCGCCGCCATGGCGCCGGTGGGCGGGCGGGAAGCCCGCCGCGCCGCGACGGCGCCGCTGAAGGGCGTCACCGATTCCGACATGGGCGGGCAGTTCAACAACAAGAACGCCGGCAAGAGCGGGCTCTCGCTGAACATCCGCCACCCCAAGGGGCTGGAGATCGCGCGCCGCATGATCGCGCAATCCGATGTGGTGGCGGAAGGCTTCTCGCCCGGCGTGCTGAAGCGCCTCGGCCTCGGCTACGAGGTGCTGCGCGAGATCCGGCCCGACATCATCTACGTGCAGCAGTCCGGCATGGGCGGCGTGGGCACCTATGGGCGCTTCCGCACCATCGGCCCCGTGGCGGCGGCCTTCGCCGGCACCGCCGAGATGTCGGGCCTGCCGGAACCCGCCATGCCCGCCGGCTGGGGCTATTCCTATCTCGACTGGATCGGCGCCTATGGCTTTGCCACGGCCATCCTCGGCGCGCTGTTCCACCGCGACCGCACCGGGCGCGGGCAGTGGATCGACAGCTCCCAGTGCGAGGCCGGCATCTTCCATTGCGGCGTGCCGATCCTCGACCATCAGGTGAATGGCCGCGCCTGGACGCGCATCGGCAACCGCTCGCCCTACAAGCCGGCGGCGCCGCACGGCGCCTATCGCTGTGCCGGGGCGGATCGCTGGATCGCCATCGCCTGCTTCACCGAGGCGGAGTGGCGCGGGCTTTGCCGGGCCGCCGGGCATCCGGCCTGGACCGGCGATCCGCGCTTCGCGACGCTGGAGGCGCGCCTGGCCCACCAGGATGCGCTGGACGCTGCCGTCACCTCCTGGACGCGGGAGCAGGAGGCGCATGCCTGCATGGCGGCGCTGCAGGCGGCCGGCGTGCCGGCGGGCGTCTGCCAGGACGCCGAGGACCGCTGCGACCGCGACCCGCAACTGGCGGCGCTGGACTGGATGACCGAGGTGACGGGCACCAGGATCGGCCGCTGGCCCGTCACCGAACTGCCGGCGAAGCTGTCCGCCACCCCGGCCTATAGCGGCGGCATCATCGACCGGGGTGCCCCCGGCTATGGCGAGGACAACGCGCGGCTGCTGCGCGACCTGCTCGGCTATTCCGCGCAAGAGGTGGCCGAACTGGCCGCCGAAGGGGTGATCTGACCCCGTGCCCGGCGCCGGAGACATCGTCTTCGTGGGCGACCTGCACCGGCGCTGGGACTATCTGGAAGCGGGCCTCGCCGCGCTGGAGCGGCCGCCCGCGGCGGCGGTGCTGCTGGGCGACATGGAGTGCCACGCGCCGCTGGACCTGCTGGCGGCGCCGCTGCTGCGGCGGAGCGTCGCCGTGCACTGGATCTTCGGCAACCACGACTATGACGGCGGGCCGGAAATGTGGGCCAACCTCGCCGCGCCCGAGCGCAACCCGCTGACCGCCCCCGGCGCGCTGCATGGCCGCGTGGCGGAGATCGGCGGGCTGCGGGTCGCCGGGCTGGGCGGGGTGTTCCGCCGCCGCGTCTGGGAGCCGCCCGCCGCGCCGCGCCTGCGCCGCCGCGCCGATCTGGCCGCCGATCTCGACACGCTGGACGCGAGCTGGAGCCCTGCGCAGCGCCAGGCCCTGGGCGAGGCGCTGGCCGCGATGGCGATCTGGCCGGAGGACTGGGAGGCGCTGCGGGGCCAGCGTGCCGACGTGCTGGTGACGCACGAGGCCCCCTCCAGCCACCCCGCCGGCGCGGCGGCGCTGGAGGGGCTGGCGCGGGCCATGGGGGCTGGGCTGGTGGTGCGGCCACCACCACGTCAACGCCCTCTCGGCGGCCGCGGAGGGCGGGCTGCAGGTGCTGGGGGTGGCGGCGGGCTGGGGCGTGGCCGCCGATGGTCGGGTGCTTTGGCCCGGCGAGGCGCCGCGCTGGCTCGGCCCCTCGCCGCCGGGCTGGCGCTACCTGCCCGCGGGCGCCTGACGGGCGCCGCCCGGGAACGCATCGGAACCGCAACGACAGGGGAAAAGGACGTGCCATGGAGGAGATCGAGATCATCGCGCGCGGGCTGGGCTTCCCGGAAGGCCCGGTGGTGCTGGAGGACGGCGCCGTCCTCCTCACCGAGATCAACGGGGGCCGGATCACGCGCGTCGCGGCGGATGGGGCCGTCACCCGGCTCGGCGCACCGAAGGGCGGGCCGAACGGCCTGGCCATGGGGCCGGACGGGGCGCTCTACCTCTGCGACAACGGCGGTAGCCTGTACCTGCCCGGCCACTTCATGGGCATGGGCCCCGCGTCGGACTACGCGGGCGGCTCCATCCAGCGGGTCGATCCGCGCAGCGGCGAGCGGCGCGTGCTCTACACCGAATGCGAGGGGCACCGGCTCTCGGCGCCCAACGACCTCGTCTTCGACCGGCAGGGCGGCTTCTACTTCACCGACATGGGCAAGCGCTACGCGCGCTCGCGCGACCATGGCGGGCTCTACTACGCGCTGCCGGACGGCTCCGCGATCCGCCAGCTCGCCTATCCCATCCTCAGCCCCAATGGCGTCGGGCTCTCGCCGGACGAGAGCAGGGTCTATGTGGCCGATACCGAGGGGGCGCGGCTGTGGTGTTTCGAGGTGGAGGCGCCGGGCGTGGTGCGGGCCGGAACCTTCCCCGCGCCGCATGGCGGGCACTGCATCGCCGGCCTGCCCGGCCCGACGCGCTTCGACAGTCTGGCGGTGACGGCAGCCGGCAACATCGCCGTGACGACGCTGGGCACCGGCTTCATCACGGTCTTCGCGCCCGATGGCCGGCTGCTCCGGGAGGTGAAGATGCCGGACACGCATCCCACCAACATCTGCTTCGGCGGGGCCGACATGCGGACGGCCTACGTCACGCTCTCCGCCAAGGGCGAACTGGCCCGGATGCGCTGGGACGAGCCGGGGCTGCGGCTGAACTTCCAGCACTGAGCCCTTCCTCCGGCGGCCGGGCGGGGGGCTTTTCGCCCCCTCGTTTACTTCGGCAGGACCGGCCGGGTACTCTGAAGCCGTAATGCCGGACAGGCCCCGGTGAGGATATTGCGACGATGGCGTTCAGGACCAAACAGGATCAAGTGGCGGAGATCATTCGGGAGCGCATCATCGCCGGCACCTATCCGCGCGGCACCAAGCTGAAGCAGTCCCAGATCGCGGAGGAACTGGGCGTCTCCATCACCCCGGTGCGCGAGGCGCTGCACACGCTGGAGGCGGAGGGCTATGTCGCCGGGGTCTCGCACAAGGGGCTGGTGGTGCCCGAGGTGGTGCCCGGCGCCGCCCAGGAAGTCTTCGAGCTGCGCGTGCTGCTGGAACGCGAGCTGACGGCGCGCGCCATCGCGCTCATGACGTCCCAGGACCTCGTGGAACTCAGGGAAAGCCAGGCGCGCATCGTCGCGTTGACGCGCAAGGGCACGCCCCAGGCCATGCGCGCGGAGAACTACCGCTTCCACTTCCGCCTCTACGAGCTGGCCAAGCGGCCGCAGACGCTGCAATTCGTGCGCGTGCTCTGGGCGAAGTATCCCTTCATCGGCCAGGAATATGCCGGGCGGCGCAAGAAGCAGATCGCCGAGCACGAACGCTTCCTCACGCTGCTGGAGGCGGGCGACAAGGAGGGCGCCGTGCAGGCGCTGGTCGAGCACATCGAGAGCGGCTGGGCCGGGCTGCATGCGGAGCACCCGGCGGAAGCGGCCGGCGCCGGCGGCAAGTCACCCCGCCGCGCCGCGCGCCCCGCCCTCGGCCTCCAGCAGGGCCTCGAGACTGCGAAGCGCACCTAGAACGTTGGAGCGCACCAGAGCGGCGGCGAGGCCGAGGTCGCGGTCCTCCAGCGCGCCGACCAGGCGGGCATGGTCCGCGATCGAGCGCTGGATGCGCTCGGGCTGTGACAGGGTGCGCCGGCGGAAGCGCAGGCTGCGCAGCATCAGTGAGTCGAGCAGGCGCTGCAGCGTGCGGTTGCGCGACAGCTCGGCCAGGCGCTCGTGGAAGCGGACGTTGTTCCAGAAGTAGTCGTTCGCGTCGCCCTTCGCTGCGGCGGCGGCCATGCGCACGGCGATCTCGCGCAGCTCCGCGATCTCCGCCGGCGCGGCGTGCTCGCCCGCCTCCGTCGCAACCAGGGCCAGCATGGCGGCGCGCACATGGTAGATCTCGCGGATCTCGGCGCGCCCATGCCGGGCGACCCGCGGGCGGCGCCGGGGCGGGATCTCCACCAGCCCTTCCTTTTCCAGGATGGCCAGCGCCTCGCGCGTCGGCGTCCGGCTGGTGCGGAAGCGGCGCGCCAGCTCCACCGAGTTCAGGTCGCAGCCAGGCGGCAGGAGACCCTCCAGGATTTCGGCGCCCAGCGTGCAGGCGATCTCCGTGACCAGGGAGGGATGCTCCTCGCCGCGCGACAGCACACGGTGGATGACCGCGCGGAACCGTTCCAGGTTCGCCGGCGGCGGCGCCTTCCGCCCGCTGGCGGGGCGGCTGACGGCGCCGTCCCGTCCCACCGTCCCGCGCCGCGTACGCGGCGCGTTCACGGGGTGAAGGCTTCGCCCACCACGGGAACGCGCACACGGCCGGCTTGCTCGCCCATCTCGCGCAGGAAGGGCTCGGGCGTCTGCAGCAGGGGCGGGAAGGTCGCGTAGTGGCAGGGCAGCACGGTCTTCGCAGCGGGCAGGAAGCGGCGGACGGCCAGCGCGGCGCTGCGCGGGCCCATGGTGAAGCGGTCGCCGATCGGGACCATGACCACGCTGGGCCGATAGATCTCGGCGATCAGCGCCATGTCCGCGAAGATGTCGGTGTCGCCCATGTGGTAGACGACCGGCTCCGCCTTGTCCTTCGGGCTGATCACCACCCCGTTCGGAAGGCCGAGATTGTGCAGCACGCCGTTCTCGTCCATGGCCGAGGAAGAGTGGAAGGCGATGGTCAGGGAGAGGGCGAACTCGCCCTGGTCGGTGGTGCCGCCGGTGTTCATGGGGTCCGTGGCGGCCACGCCCTTGGCGCCGAGATACTGACAGAGCTCAAAGGTCGCCACCAGCTTGGCGCCGGTGCGCTGCGCGATCGCCACGGTGTCGCCGACATGGTCCGCATGGCCATGCGTCAGCACGATATGCGTGGCACCCGCGGTGGCCGCTTCCGGGTCGCCCCTGAAGCTGCCGTTGCCGCTCAGGAAGGGATCGATCAGCACCGCCGCGGCGCCGAAATCCAGCCGATACGCCGAGTGGCCGAACCAGGTGATCTTCATGCTTGTCTCCTTGTCATGCCGCAGCCGGGTGGCCACTCCCCGTCAGAAGGGCGTGTAGCTCCCGACGAGGTCCAGCGCATCGGCCGCCGCGCCGAAGGGGGCGGGGTCGAAATGCTCGGGCAACGGCACGCGCGCCTCGACGACGCCGAGGAAATCGGTGCCGGCCGCCCCGGCATCATGCGCCAGGATGCGGACCTGCCGTACCTCCGGCCGGTCCTCGAAACTGGCGCGCATCCCGGATACCACCCGCGGCGCGTCACCGGAAGAAAGCCCGCGGAAGCGCAGCAGCAGCAGGCGCGCGGCGCGGCTTGTGAGGCGGTCGCCGGGATAGACCTGCTCGCCCGTGAAGCGCTGCACCCGCGCCCGGGCCGTGACCCGCCTGGTCCAGGGGCTCGCCTGGTCATGCGCCACGCGCAGGTATTCCGGCGCCTCGATCACTGCCGGCGAAGCGAGGTCGTAGAGCGCGAGGTAGCGCGGCGCCGCGCCGGCGAGGCTGTGGAAGCGCAGGCCGCTCTCGAAGCCCGGCACGGCCAGCCGCTCGGGAACGTGCTCGGCGTCGTACCAGGCGTTGAACTCCTCCTCGAAGGCGGGTGGCGGGTGCATCAGCACCAGGAGGAAGCCTTTCTTGCTCATGCCGTCGGGCCTTTCTGTTCCGGGGGCTTGCCGCAAGCCGAACCGAGGAAGTCCAGCACCCGGGCGGCGAAGCGCCGCGGCTGCTGGAACGGCAGGAAATGCGCGCCCTCCTCATCCACCTCCAGCCGCGCCGTGCCGCCGGGCAGCAGATGCCGCACCTCCTCCGCCAGGGCCGGCGGCAGCAGCAGGTCGTGGCGGCCGGCGACCAGGAGCACCGGGCATTGGATGCGCGGCAACTCGGCACTGACATCCGCCGTGGCGAAGCCCAGCACGGCATCGGCATAGGCCATCGCATCCTGCGCGGCGAAGGCGGCGCGGTAGCGTTCATAGGCAGCGCCGCGTGGCTGCGCGGCGAAGGGGCGCTCCACCGCGTCGGGCAGGATGGCCGCCATGCCGCCGGCCTGGACGGCTCGGGCGCGGGCCTGGAGCATCGCCCGGGCCGCTTCGTCGCAGCGGGGCGTGGGATTTGAGAGCACCAGCGCCGGCACGCGCTCAGGATGGCGCGCCGCATAGGCGGCGGCGACCATGCTGCCCATGGCGCAGCCCACCGGAATGACGGCGGACAGGCCCAGCGCGGCACGCAGCGCCTCGACATCCGCCACATGGCGGTCGAGGCCCGGCGGCTGCGCCGCGCGCGGCGAGGCGCCGGCGGAGCGGAGATCCACCGCGAGGCAGGGCAGGGTGGCCTGCCAGTCGGGCAGGCAGGCGTCCCAGAAGTCCAGCGCGGCGCCGAGCGGATGGATCAGCAACAGGGCCGGCCGCCCATCGGCAGGCCGTCCGGTCAGGCGGTGGTGCAGCAGGGGTTCCATCGCCGCCTCACGTCGGGCCGTCGCGCAGGAAGCCGGCGACCGCCGCCGTGAAGGCCTCGCCGCACTCGATCTGCATCATGTGCGGCGCGCCGGGCAACACCGCCAGCCGCGCGCCTGGCACGGCGCGGACGATGGTCCTCTCCGCCAGCGTGGGCGGGGCGGCGGCGTCCTGCTCGCCGGCGATCACCAGGGTGGGGACCGCCACGCCGCCCAGCCGTGGCGTGGCCGAGAAGCCGGCGATGGCGTGCCACCCGCACGACCATCCCGCGGCATCGGTGGAGAGCAGGCGGTTGCGCACCCTCTGCACCGCCGGATCGGCGCGGAAGCCGGGCGTGAACCAGCGTTCGAGGGTCGGTTGCAGCACGGCCGCCATGCCGCCGTTCTCGGCGGCATGGCCGCGCTCGCGCAGCACGGGACGCAGCTCCGCCGGGAAGTCGCCGCCGCAGCCACAGGCGATCAGGGCGGAAACCAGTTCCGGATGGCGCAGGGTCAGCTCCTGCGCCACCATGCCGCCGAAGCTCAACCCCAGCACGGCGGCCGGCCCCGCCCCGAGCTGGCGGATCGTCGCGGCGACGTCCTCCGCATAGTCGGCGATCGGGCGGGGGCGGGAAACCGCCGGCGAGCGGCCATGGCCCGCGAGATCGAGGCTGAGCACGCGGCGCGACCCCGCCAGGGCCGCTGGCAGCGGTCCCCAGAAGCGGCCGTCGAGCCCGACGGCATGCAGCAGGATGACGGGCGGCCCTTCGCCCTCCAACTGGCCCTCCAGGACGAGGCCGGTCATGAACAAGCTCCCCGGCCCGGCCGGGTTGGCCGCATCAGGCGCGGGCTGGCATCCGGCAGGCAGCTCATGCTGGCGTTCTCCCCTGCTGTCGACACTTCTTCCGCTTTCATCCTAGTGCCGACGGCTTGTGGATGGCGCCATTCCCGCCGCCATGCAAGACGATCGAGTGCTGATCAGGAAATTTTGCGTCGCCGCCGCAACGGGTGTCGACGGCCTCGGGAGCAAGGGTCTAGGATGCCGGCGGGCCGAGTGTCGACGAGCTCCGCCCCAAGAGAAGCCGGAGGACACATCCTGAGCACGACTGCGGCCGCGCCTGCGCGGCATCCCGTCATCCGTCCTGACTGGCTTGCCCGCAACGCGGAGCCGGCACTGGAGCCGGACCTGCCGATCGTGGACGCGCACCACCATCTCTGGGAACGCCCGGACGATTCCTATCTGCTTGACGACTTCCTCGCCGATGCCGGCACCGGCCACGACGTGCGGGCGAGTGTCTTCATCGAGTGCCACACGCATTACCGCCCCGGCGGCGATCCGCTGTTCCAGCCGCTCGGCGAAACCGAATTCGTCGCCAGGGCCGCGATGCGCGCGGCGGCGCGGCCAGGTGGCACGCGCGTCGCGGACGGCATCGTCGGCTTCGCGGACCTCCGCGCCGGCGCGGCCATCCGCGCGGTGCTGGAGGCGCAGGTCGAGGCCGGTGCCGGGCATTTCCGGGGCATCCGGCAGATCGCCGCCTGGCACCCGGACCCGGCGGCCCGCGGCTCCGTGGCGACGCCGCCGCCCATGCTGCTGCTGGACCCCGCCTTCCGGGAAGGCTTCGCGCCGCTCGCGCCGCTCGGCCTGAGCTTCGATGCCTGGGCCTATCACACCCAGCTCGCCGAGTTGCGCGACCTCGCCGACGCCTTCCCGGACACCCGCATCGTGCTGAACCATGTGGGCGGTGCCATCGGCATCGGCCCCTATGCCAGCCGGCGGCGCCATGTCTTCGCGGCCTGGAGCGCCGCCATCCGCGAGCTCTCGCATTGCCCCAACCTGCACGTGAAGCTTGGCGGCCTGGGCATGCGCCTCTTCGGCTTCGGCTTTCACGAGGGCGATCAGCCGCCGGATTCCGTCCGGCTCGCCGAGGCATGGCGCCCCTATATCGAAACCTGCGTCGAGGCTTTCGGCCCGGAGCGCTGCATGTTCGAGAGCAACTTCCCCGTGGACAAGGCGAGTTGCGGCTACACCGCGCTGTGGAACGCCTTCAAGCGCATCACCACCGGCTGGCCGGCCGCAGAGCGCGCGGCCTTGTTCCATGACAACGCCACCCGCTTCTATCGCCTCGGCGAAGCGGACTGAGCAGGGAGAGCCACCATGGCACGGGTTCCGCTTCTGCGCCGCGACGACCTGCCGGCCGAGCACAAGGACATCCTGGCGCGCGATATCACCCTGAACCGCGTCCTGGCGAACAGTCCCGGCGCCGCGCGCGCCTTCGACAACCTTGGCATGTTCATCCGCCATCGCAGCCGGCTCGATCCGCGGCTGCGGCAGCTTGCCATCCTGCAGGTGGGATGGCTGGCGCGCAGCCCCTATGAGTGGTCGCACCATGTCCGCATCAGCCGCGATTTCGGCCTGCCGGACAGCGACATCGCGGCCATCGGACCAGAGAGCGAAGGCCAGGAGACCGGGCTGGACCCGCTCGCCCGCCTGGTGCTGCGTGGCGCCCGCGAGATGTGGGATGGGCCCGGCATGTCGGCCGCCACCTTCGACGCGCTGCGGCCGCATCTGGATGCAGAACTGCTGACGGAGCTGACGGTCGTGGTGGCTTTCTATTGCGGCGTCGTGCGGCTGCTGGCGACGCTGGAGGTGGACGTCGAGCCTGACTACCAGCCCTTCCTCCAGGAATTTCCGCTGCCGTCCTGACCGGGCCTTAGGCAATGCCGGAGGGGCCTTCCGCCGCCTCTGTTGATTGCCGCTGAGAACTGCCCCGGTTTTGGAGTGCGCCCCGGTATGTGGACAGATTCGGCGAAATGCATTGCCCCTCCTGGCTGGGCTTCCGGAGGATGGAAGTCATGGCAAGGCACCGTTCCCACAGCGTTGCGTTCAAGCGGCAGATGGCCGAGGCGCTCATCGCGGGCGAGACCCGGCACGCCCTGTCCAAGCGGCACGACATCTCGCGCCAGCTGATCCGGATCTGGGTCGGCAAGTTCGAGGCTGGTGCCCTGGATGAGGACGCGCAGGCGGCCGATCTGATCCAGGAGTACGAGGCCAAGATCGCGGCGCTGAAGCGGATGGCCGGACGGCAGGCGCTGGAGCTCGAGCTGCTAAGGGGGGCTTTGAAGCATGGTCCCCGGCCGAGAAGCGCGACGACCTCCGTCGTCACCGGCTCCCCGGCATCTCCGCCGCCCGGGGATGCGAGCTGATGGGGCTCTCCCGGGTGACTTTGTTTGCCTGGCTGTCATCCTGGGCGCCTGGTCGCGCAAGGTGGTCGGCCACGCCATCAGCCGCTCCATGGACGTCCGGATCGCCGTGGCGGCGCTGCAGGCGGCCATCCGGAACCGCGCGCCACCCAAGGGCCGCATCCACCATTCCGACCGTGGGTGGCAATCCGCATCCGAGGCGTATTGCGAGCTGCTCGCCGCCCACGGCCTGACGGGCTCGATGAGCCGGCGGGGCAATCCATACGATCATGCCAAAGCCGGGAGCTTCATGAAGGCGCTCAAGGTCGAGGCCGTCTAGGCTCAGGGCTCATTAATCCAGAAGAGGATGGCGGCGGCGAGGCAGATAGCGGACATGAAGGTGTGAGCGCATCGGTCATGACGCATGACGATGCGGCGCCAGTCCTTGAGCCTGCCGAACATGTTCTCGATACGGTGCCGCTGGCGGTAGAGCTTCCTGTCATGCACGATGCGCTGTTTGCGGCCACGGTGTGACGGAATGCAGGGCTCGATGCCGCGAGCGGTCAGGGCCTGGCGGAAGCGGTTGCTGTCATGGCCCTTGTCGCCGATCAGGATGCGGGGGGGCGGCAGCGCGTCGAGCATCAGCGCGGCCCCTTTGTGATCGCTCATCTGGCCTTCGGACAGCAGCATGACCAATGGGCGGCCATCCCCATCCGAGACAACGTGCAGTTTGGAGTTCAGGCCGCCTTTGGTACGCCCGATAGGGCGGGGAACAGCCCCTTTTTGAGCAGGCTGGCTGCTGTGCGGTGAGCTTTGAGATGAGTGGCATCGATCATCAGCCGACCCGGCTGCCCTTTGCGCCCTGCCAGCCCCGCGAAGATGCGGTTGAAGACCCCCATGCGGCTCCAGCGGACGAAGCGGTTGTAGAGGGTCTTGTGCGGGCCGTATTCGGCAGGCGCATCGCGCCAGCGAAGGCCATTGCGGATGACGTGGATGATGCCGCTGACGACACGCTGGTCGTCCACCCGCGGCACACCATGCGAGAGCGGGAAGTCGCGCGAGATCCGCTCGATCTGTGCCTTCGTGAGCCAGAACAGGTTGGCCATGGCAGTACCACCGGACACCATGGAATCACAACAGGATCAAAGCGCAAGAGCAGCGTTAATAGGTCCTGAGCCTAGGCTGAGAACCTGATCATCTTCTTGATTGGTCGTAGGTCTTCTGATTCGCTGTGCTTCTTCGGAGGAGGTGGCATGAGCGGATCAGAGTGGCTGAGTGACGAGGCTTGGGCGGTGATCGAGCCGCATCTGCCGCGAGGCCGCCCTGGCGCACA
>NZ_JASIRT010000033.1 GCF_030063475.1 Roseomonas sp. E05 | reverse complement strand
GCGCAACGTCAATTACCGTCCCCTCTTGTCGCAGCGCGACATCTGGACAACCTTCACCACCGCATCCGCGGCGCTCATCATAGTTGACGCCCAGCGCTCATCCCAATCGACGTGCTACAGGCGCCAGTGACAGGTACCCGTGTCGTTCCGTCGCCTCCGCCAGAGTCCGGGCAGCAGGGCCGCAGCCGTTTGCCACAGATCCGGTCGGAAGCCTCCCAAGCGGCCACCAACGCCTCGCGCACCGCCGTATCATAGACCCCAGCGCCCGGGCGTGCCTGGCCGCCCGCACCAGCCCGCTGCGCCTCAGCAGCCGTATCAGCTGCTTGCGGTGGTGACGGGTCACCGACGCCAGTTCGTTCAGGATCCGGCCCCCTTCTACGCGGCCCACCCCACGGTGATGCGCCGCCGCCACGGCCGCCAACGCATCATGCTGCTCGCCTTCCTCATCCATCCGTCTGCGGTCTGCCGCCGCTCGGGAGCATGTCAGATGAGGCAACACCCGCTCCTTCGGGGGCGAATCAGGCGAGGCAATGCGGCAGGGCCGCAGCTTGTCCCGCCGAGAAGGTACTCAGATCCGCCTCGCTTGCCTCGCCACCTCGCCTTGGGACCGTCTCTTCGGGCTTCGTCCGCCGCTCGCCTTACCATTTCCTTCTCAGATTTGCCGAGTTTGCTGAGGCAGAAGGGGAAAGGTCTTCCGGGTCAAGGCCAGAGCCCCGGCTCGCCAAGGCGTCTGTTGCCGAGGCGCGGTGAGGCATGGCGAGGCGCATAGCTGGGCAGGACAGTTCCTCAGACCTCCTGAGAGGGGCCAAGGAGCACCTTCGGAGGCACTCACCCATGCCAAGCGAATCCAGCCACTTAGCCGACGAGGGATGCTTTTCGAACCAGTAGGTGTACCGAAATCGACGGTCGCTGCTCCGGGGAGCAGATAGGCCGCGGTTCCCTGAAGGGCCACCTCATGACCCGCAAATCCCGCCGTGCTCGTCCCTCCTGCCTCAGCCGCTACGTCTACGTCAAGGGCCGGGATCAGTTTTTCGATCGCCAGACACGTGACTTCCACACCCTGCGCGCGGTCAGCCGCGCCCATGCCCACGAGCTTCCCGAGGGTACCAACTTCACGCAGCTCCTCCTCTCGGGACCGGACGCGGTCGAGAAGGCTGACGGGGTGACGTTCTGGCCCGGGCAGCCCGAACTCGTCGAGGAGGATGGCGGCATGCGCCTGAACCTGTGGCGCCAGCCGGGGCTGACGGCCCGCGAGGGCCGCGTAGGGCCATTCCTGCGCCACGTTGCCCACATTCTGGACGACGACGAGACCGCCATCCATTTCGTGCTGAATTTCCTTGCCCACCTGGTCCAACAGCCCGACCAGAAGATGCGGTTCGCGCTGCTCATCATCGGCTCGCAGGGCACCGGGAAGAGCATGCTTGCCGACATGGCCCGTGAGTTGGTCGGTAAGGACAACACCAAGTCGCTCAACCCCTCTGGCTTGGTCGCGGACCACAACGAGTGGGTCCAGACGGCGCAGCTGGTCGTCGTCCATGAGCTCGTGGGCGACAATAGCCGCACCGCCGCAGCTCGCCTGAAGGAGCTGATCACGGAGGACATGACCCTGGTGAACCCCAAGGGGGTGAGCGCCTACCAGCAGCGCAACCGGGCGAACTTCATCCTGCTGTCGAATGAGGACGACGCCGCCAAGCTCGACCCGGACGACCGGCGCTACTTCGTCTGGAAGAGCCAGGCAGCCAAGCCCCACAGCCGCAACTACTTCGACCGCTTGTCGGCATGGTTCAAGGGCGGCGGGCGCGAGCGCGTGCTTCACTACCTCCTGACGCGTGACCTGTCCGGCTTCAGTCCCTTCCGGGCGCCTCCCAGAACCGCCTCCCGGGCTGACTTGGTGGCGGCCAGCCGCCATCCGGCCCACGACTACCTCCAGGAGAGGCTCGAGGCAGGCGAGGCGCCCTTCGCGTGCGACCTCTTCACCCTGCCTGACCTGAGTGACTATCTCGCCCGCGAGAAACAGATGCGCCTCGGACACAGACAGCTCGGTCCCATTATGAGATCGCTCGGAGCTGTGGACCTGGGACAGAAGCGCTTTCCCGAAGGCAAGCGCCGGATCTGGGCGGCGAGGCACGTGGAGAACTGGTCAAGCAAATCCGAGGACCAGATTGTCGCCGCCTTCCGTCGGCCGGGGGAACTTGCGCCGGCGTCTTCGGCCGCTGCGGCCCAGCCGCGGAGGCGCACGAAGCTGAGCAGTTTCTAGGCGCCTGCCCCGCCTTCGGCTACCGCGAGGGTACCAAGCCCATTCCAGCCAGTGTCGGACGAGCGGCTCCTCAGCCGCATTTCATGGTGCCGGCCACCCCACTGCGCGCTCGCGCAGATGAGGAGGAAGGCTGCTCCCATCCACTTCCCGGACGACCCCATGACCGACGCTCCGCACCCGGACGTCGTGGCCCTGCGCCGCGACCTCGCCGGGCGTTATGCCCTCTTCACCCGCACCAACATGCCCGCGGGCTGCCTGCTGCCCTGGCACCTCGCGGTGCTCGACGCCGGCGCCGGCACCCAGGCCACGCTGCGCCTCGGCCTCGACGAGAACACCGGACCGGGCGGCGCCTGGAGCGCCCGCGACCTCGCGGGCGTGGCCCGGCACCGGCAGCAGGCCGAGGCACGGCGCAAGCCGAACCTCCTCGCCCTGCAGTCGGCCGACCATCTCGAGAAGGTGGTGGAGATCCTCGGCGCCCGCCCCGGCCAGCCGATGGCGGCCCCGCTGAGCTTCCGCCCGGGCGATGCGCCCTCCCCCTACCCCTGGGACATCGCCCAGCGCGGCGGCGCCGTGCGCAGTCCCCTCGTCCTGTGCTCCGACCCCGACGGCCGGAGCACAGGCATCACCGCCAGCCTGCTGCTGCTGGTGCTCGACCAGCTGCTGATCGACGCGGCGCTGGCGCGGCCCGCCGACAACCTGGTCGGCCTTGCCAGCTCGCACGCCACCACCGCGCTCCGCTGCGAGGTGGCGCGCCGGCAGCACCAGGCCTGACCGCTGACTGAGGCGCGCGAAGCAACGCCAAGGCAGCTTGCCGGAGGACGGGCACAGGGCGGCGAGGGGCATTTTCGCCGCTCGTCCGCGATGCGCCGCTTTGCGCACCAAAGTCACGCCGCGAACACACCCTTGGGCCCCGGTACCCGCCATTCGGTGCGGCCGGCACCCATTCCCCAATTCTCGCGACCGGATGAAAGGCGGCCTCGCATGGCCACCGAGCTGATCACCCGCGCCCTCACCAAGGCACCCCCGCCGGTGCCGCCGGGGGCGCGGAAACTCCGCATCTTCGACACCCGTCTCCGCGGCTTCATCATGGAGGTCCGAGCCAGCGGACAGGTCACCTTCTGGCTGCGCTACGCCGACGAGCGCGGCCGCGCCCGGGAGGTTCGCCTCGGCCGCCTCGGCGACATCACCCTCGACCAGGCGCGCCAGAAGGCCGAGCAGCTCCGCGCCGCCGTCACCCTCGGCGGCGATCCCGGCGGCGAGCGCGACCGGCGGCGCGCCATCCCGACGCTCGCCGAGTTCGTCGAGCAGAAGTACCTGCCGCAGATCCGCGACACCCTGCGCGCCGCCTGGGACTACGAGGCGATGTGCCGCCGGCGGATCCTGCCCGCGCTCGGGCGCACGCCGCTCGACCGGGTGGAGCCGGGCGACGTGGCGGAGTTCCGCCGCCGGCTCCTCGCCGAGGGCCTGTCGAACCCGCGGGTGAACCGCCACCTCGCCGTGCTGCGCCGGATCTTCACCCTGGCCCTACGCTGGGGCGCCTACGAGGGCCGCAACCCGGCCGAGCGCCCGGGCATGCTGCCGGAGCGGCACCGCGAGGAGTTCCTCACCGACGCCGAGCACGTCCGGCTGCTGGCCGTGCTGGCCGAGGAGCCGGACCGCGTGGCCGCCGAGGCCATCCGCCTGCTGGCGCTGACCGGCGCGCGCAAGAACGAGGTGCTGCGGGCCCGCTGGGAGCACGTCGACCTCGGGCGACGCGTCCTGACGGTGCCGCTGGCCAAGCACGGCGAGCGGCGGCACATCCCGCTCTCCGACGCGGCGTTGGCGCTGCTGCGGGGCCTTCGGCGGGTGCCGGGCAACCCCTTCGTCTTTCCCTCGGCCCGCCGCCGCGGCCAGCCGATGGAGAGCGTCCGCGGCGCCTGGGCGCGGGCCAAGGCGGCGGCCGGGCTGTCGCCCACCCTGCGGCTGCACGACCTGCGCCACAGCTTCGCCAGCGCGCTCGCCAATCGCGGCCACTCGCTCTACGAGGTCGGCCGCATCCTCGGGCACAAGCAGGTCACCACCACCACCCGCTACGCCCACCTCAGCCAGGAGCGCCTGCTCGAGGCGGCGAACGCCGTCGGCCGCATCGGCCAGCCGGCCCAGCGGGCCGACGACGCATCCCCGGAGACAGCCTGACCGGAGGGCGGCCGCGC
Organism: Roseomonas sp. E05; assembly: GCF_030063475.1. Taxonomy (GTDB): domain Bacteria; phylum Pseudomonadota; class Alphaproteobacteria; order Acetobacterales; family Acetobacteraceae; genus Pseudoroseomonas. Next base: position 50,716 of record NZ_JASIRT010000033.1, on the reverse strand, counting down.
CGCCCTTCTCTCCGCGCCTGCGCCTTTTTTCTCATCTCATCCGAACAAGGACACCGTCATGGACCAGTCGCAGCCGTCCAGCCGCGCCACCGCCGCCGCCTCTACTCGCCCTGCCCTGCTGACGCCCGAGGACGTGGCCGCCCAGCTCGGCGTCAGCCGCAAGGCGCTGGAGCGCTGGCGCTGCACGGGCGACGGGCCGCGCTTCGTGCGCCTCGGCCACAAGACCGTCCGCTACCGCATGGAGGATGTGGAGGCTTTCGTGACCGGACGCCTCCACGCCAGCACGGCGGCCTGACCTAACGCTGCGCCGGACACTGCCTCTGACGCCCGTCGCGGCGTCAGGGCACCTCCGAGCCGGGCCGCAGGCTGGCCGCACCGGATCTCACGCAGGAGGGCAATTCCGTGGGACCTGCGTGGGACGCCCCAACGCGAAAAGCCCGGCGCGGGGGCCGGGCTTTTTCGGGATCTTCTTGATTTCCAAGGAGAAGATCTGGCGCGCTCGAGAGGATTCGAACCCCTAACCCCCAGATCCGTAGTCTAGTGCTCTATCCAATTGAGCTACGAGCGCTTGCCAGTGGCGCGGAGATAACCGAGGAGCTGTCCCCGCGCAAGAGGCCTTTTGAGGTTGTTACGCAGCCAGCTTGTCCAGCTCGCGCAGTACCGCATCGCCCATCACATTGGTGCCGACGCGGGCGGTGCCGGCGCTCATGATGTCGGCCGTGCGCAGGCCACCCGCGAGCACCTTCTCGATGGCCGTCTCGATCAGCTTCGCATCCTCCTCCATGCCGAAGGACCAGCGCAGCAGCATTGCGAAGGAGAGGAGCTGGGCGCAGGGATTGGCGATGCCCTTGCCGGCGATGTCCGGCGCCGAGCCATGGATCGGCTCGTAGAGCGCGCGCCGCCGGCCGGAGGCGTCCGGTGCCCCGAGCGTGGCAGAGGGCAGCATGCCGAGCGAGCCGGTGGCCGCCGCCGCCAGGTCGGAGAGCAGGTCGCCGAAGATGTTGCTGGCCAGAATGGTGTCGAACTGCTTCGGCCTGGCGCAGAGCTGCATGGCGCAGTTGTCGGCGTACATGTGCGACAGCTCCACCTCCGGATACTCGGCCTTGCCGACCTCGGAGACCACGGCGCGCCAGAGCCGGCCGGACTGCATCACATTGGCCTTGTCCACGCTGGTCATCTTGCCGGTGCGGCTCTTGGCCAGCTCGAAGGCCACCCGCGCCACGCGCGCGATCTCGTCCTCGGTATAGACCTCGGTATCCACGCCGCGGCGCTTGCCGTTGGGCAGCGTTTCCACGCCGCGGGGCTCGCCGAAATAGATGCCGCCGGTGGATTCCCGCACGATCATCAGGTCGAGCCCGCGCACCACGTCCGGCTTCAGGCTGGAGGCGTCCACCAGCGGGTCCAGCACCAGGGCGGGGCGGAGATTGGCGAAGAGGCCCAGTTCCTTGCGCAGCCGCAGGATGCCGAGCTCAGGGCGCTTCTCGAAGGGCAGCGAATCCCACTTCGGACCACCCACGGAGCCGAACAGCACGGCATCGGCGGCCAGCGCCCGCTCCACCGTGGCATCCGGGCAGGGCGAGCCGGCCGCCTCCAGCGCAGCACCGCCGACCAGCCCTTCCTCAAGCGCGAAGCTGACGTGGCGGCGGCGGTCCATCCATTCGATGACCCGCCGCACCTCACGCATCACCTCGGGCCCGATGCCGTCGCCGGGCAGGACCAGCAGCCTCTTGTTCGCCGTCATCGTCGCGGGTCGTCCTTCTTTCCTGGAGCGGCCCGCCGGCGGCGGGCCGGGCTTCTGGTGGATCTCAGCGGTACAGCCAGGGCTGGGCCGCGCGCTGCTTGGCCTCGAAGCCGTCGATGGCGGTCACCTGCTGCAGCGTCTGGCCGATATCGTCCAGCCCGTTCAGCAGCAGGTACCGGCGCAGCGGGTCGATCTCGAAGGGGATCTCCTCGCCATTCGGCCGCACCACCACCTGGCGCTCCAGGTCCACGGTGAGGCGGGCGTTGGCGCCGAGCTTCGCGTCCTCCATGAGCTGGTCGCAGACCGCGCGCGGCAGGCGCACGGGCAGGATGCCGTTCTTGAAGCTGTTGTTGTGGAAGATGTCGGCGAAGTCCGGCGCGATGACGCAGCGGATGCCGAAGTCGAGCAGCGCCCAGGGCGCGTGCTCGCGCGAGGAGCCGCAGCCGAAATTCTCGTGCGCGATCAGGATCTCCGCATGGCGGTAGGGCTCCTGGTTCAGCACGAAGTCCGGGTTCTCGCTGCCATCCTCCTTGTAGCGAAGGTTGGCGAAGAGCGACTTGCCGAGGCCGGTGCGCGCAATGGTCTTGAGGAAGCGCGCAGGGATGATCTTGTCGGTATCGACATTGGCCATCGGCAGCGGCGCGGCGATGCCGGTCAGCTTGGTGAAGGCGTCCATATCAGCCAATCTCCCGCACGTCGGTCAGGTGCCCGGTGATGGCGGCTGCCGCCGCCATGGCCGGCGAGCAGAGATGCGTCCGTCCGCCCGGCCCCTGCCGCCCCTCGAAGTTCCGGTTGCTGGTCGAGGCGCAACGCTGGCCGGGCTTCAGCTTGTCCGGGTTCATGCCGAGGCACATGGAGCAACCCGCCTCGCGCCATTCGAAGCCGGCCTCCTTGAAGATGGCGTCCAGCCCCTCCTGCTCGGCCTGGTGCTTCACCAGGCCGGAGCCCGGCACCACCATGGCGCGCACGCCCTCGGCCACCTTGCGGCCCCTGGCAATGGCGGCGGCGGCGCGGATGTCCTCGATGCGGCTGTTGGTGCAGGAACCGATGAAGACGACATCGACCTTGAGGTCGCTCAGCTTCTGGCCCGGCGTCAGGCCCATGTATTCCACCATGCGGCGGAGCTGGGTGCGACGCGCCTCGTCGGCGGCCGCCTCCGGGTCCGGCACGGCGGCGGTGATCGGCAGCACGTCCTCCGGGCTGGTGCCCCAGGAGACCATCGGCACGATCTCGGCGGCGTCGAGGAACACCTCCTTGTCGAAGACGGCGCCCTCGTCGGAGGGCAGGGTCTTCCACCATTCCACGGCGCGGTCGAAATATTCGCCCTGCGGCGCGAAGGGGCGGCCCTTGACGTATTCGAAGGTGGTCTCGTCCGGCGCGATCATGCCGGCGCGGGCGCCTGCCTCGATCGACATGTTGCAGATCGAGAAGCGGCCGGCCATGTCGAGCGCGCGGATGGTCGAGCCGGCATATTCGATGACATGCCCGTTGCCGCCGGCGGTGCCGATCTTGCCGATGATGGCGAGGATGATGTCCTTCGCCGTGCAGCCCACCGGCAGCGTGCCCTCCACCGTCACGCGCATGTTCTTCGCGCGCTTCTGCAGCAGGGTCTGGGTGGCCAGCACATGCTCGACCTCGGAGGTGCCGATGCCGAAGGCCAGCGCGCCCATCGCGCCATGCGTGGAGGTGTGGCTGTCGCCGCAGACGATGGTCATGCCGGGCAGCGACAGGCCCTGCTCCGGCCCGATGACATGCACGATGCCCTGCCGCGCATCCGCCAGCGGGATGTAGGGGACGTTGAACTCAGCGACGTTCTTCTCGAGCGTCTCGACCTGCACCCGGCTCTCGGGGTCCGCGATGCCGGTGAAGCGGGAGGCGTCGGTGGCGATGTTGTGGTCCACCACGGCCATGGTGCCGTCCAGGCGGCGCACCTGACGCTTCGCCATGCGCAGCCCCTCGAAGGCCTGCGGACTGGTCACCTCATGCACAAGATGCCGGTCGATGTAGAGAAGCGCGGTGCCGTCCGGGAGCGTCTCGACCACATGGGCGTCCCAGATCTTGTCGAACAGCGTACGCGGCTTCGTGGCCGACATGGTGCTTTCCTCTGGCAGATGGATCACTCATCCGCACGGCGACGGGGCTTGGGGCCCGGCGTCACGCGGGCGTCACTCTGGCGTCGCGGGGGGAGGCATCCCCCGGAACCCCTCCGGCCTGGCGTCGCGGGGGGAGGCATCCCCCGGGGGCACCCCCGGTCCTGATGCTCCGGGGGAAGCTTCTCCCGGCACGGTCCCGGCGCCCGAGGCGCCGGCTTCCTCCGGCCTTCCGGCCGGCAACCCGCGAGGGAGGAGGCGCGCCGGCCCCCTCCCCGCCGGCTCACGCCTTCGGCGCAGCCCGCTCGGCGATGCGGGCGGACTTGCCGGTGCGGCCGCGCAGGTAATACAGCTTCGCGCGGCGGACCTTGCCGCGGCGCAGCACGGCGATCTCGGCGACGTTCGGGCTGTAGAGCGGGAAGACGCGCTCGACGCCCTCACCGTAGGAGAGCTTGCGCACCGTGAAGTTGCTGTGCAGGCCCTTGTTGGAGCGCGCGATCACGACGCCCTCATAGGCCTGGGTGCGGGTGCGCTCGCCCTCGACCACCTTCACCATCACGCGCACCGTGTCACCGGCGGCGAATTCGGGGACGGCACGGGCCTCGGCGAGGCGGGCGAGCTGCTCGGCGTCGAACTGCTGCAGCAGGTTCATGGTTCAGGTCCTCTCGTCAACTCGTTTAGGCGGCCGCGGCCGCCCGTTCAATCCTGTGTTCTCAGCCCGCCGCACGATGCCGGGCCCAGAGGTCGGGCCGCCGCTCGCGCGTGGCCGCCTCCGCCATCTCCCGGCGCCAGCGCGCCACCGCCGCATGGTGACCGGAGAGCAGCACCTCCGGCACCCGCCGCCCCTGCCACTCCACCGGGCGGGTGTAGTGCGGGTATTCCAGCAGCGGGGCCGCGGCGTCGGAGAAGCTTTCCTCCTCCGCGCTCTCCGCCCCGCCCATCACGCCCGGCAGCAGCCGCACGCAGGCGTCCAGCAGCACCAGCGCCGCGGGCTCGCCGCCCGACAGCACGAAGTCGCCAACCGAAACCTCGCGCATGCCGCGCGCCTCGATCACCCGCTGGTCCAGCCCTTCGTAGCGGCCGCAGACCAGGATCACCCCCGGCCCCGCCGCCAGCTCCCGCACCAGCGCCTGGTCGAGCAGGCGCCCACGCGGGGTGAGATAGACCATCGGACGCTCCGGCCCGCCTTCCAGGGCGGTGGCGCAGGCGGCGTCCACCACGTCCGGCCGCATCACCATCCCGGCGCCGCCGCCGCAGGGGGTGTCGTCCACCGTGCGGTGCCTGTCCGTCGCGAAGTCGCGGATCTGCAGCGTGTCCAGGCTCCAGCGCCCCTCGCGCAGCGCGCGCCCGGCCAGCGAGTGGCCGAGCGTCCCCGGGAACATCTCGGGGAACAGCGTCAGGGCGGTGGCGCGCCAGGTCACGCGGCACCTCCGCGCACGCCACGCGGGCCGATGCGCTTCGGCGCATCCTGCCGGCGCGGCAGCGGGCGCAGCGGCTCCGGCGGCGCGGCCTCGGAAGCGGCCTCGCCGGCCTCCTCCGGCCGCACCACCACATCCTCGGGCGGCTGCACCACAATGTGCCCGGCGGCCACGTCCACCACCGGCACCACCGCCCTGGTGAAGGGGAGCAACGTCTCCCGCCCCTGCTCGTCGATGACGGTCAGGAAGGCGCCGGCGCCATAGTCGTCCACCATCCGCACCTCACCGAGCACTTGCCCTTCCGCATCGCGGACGGCGAGGCCGATCAGGTCGGCGAGGTAGAACTCGTCCTCCTCCGGCTGCGGCAGCTTCTCGCGCGGCAAATAGAGCCGCGTGCCGGTCAGCCTGGCGGCGGCGTCACGGTCGGCCACGCCCTCGATGCGCGCCAGCCCATTGCCCAGCCATTGCAGCACGAACGGCTTCCCACGCTCGTCGGAGAGCGGGCCATAGGCGGCGATATCCGCCGGCTCGGTGGTGAAGGACTGGATACGGACCAGGCCGCGCACACCGTGCGGCCGCCCGATCTCCCCTACCAGGATGCGGTTCGTGGACATGGCGGGTCAGCGCGCTCGTGGGGCTCCGCTCAGCCGGCCGCGGCGGCGGCCGCGGCGGCGCGCTCCTGCGCCTTCTTCTTCGGCGCGGACTGCTTCGGCTGCTCGCGGAACACCGGCATCGGGGCCAGCTCGGCCTTGCCGAGGAACTTCGCCACACGGTCGGTCGCCACGGCGCCGTTGCTCAGCCAATGCTTGATGCGCTCGTCCTGCAGACGGACGCGCTCGGCATGGTCGGAGGGCAGCATCGGGTTGTAGCTGCCGACCTTCTCGATGAAGCGGCCGTCGCGCGGGGAGCGGCTGTCGGCCACCACGATGTGGTAGTAGGGGCGCTTCTTGGCACCGGCGCGCGCGAGGCGGATCTTCAGGGACATATTCGGTTCCTTAGTAGGCTGTCAGGTTGATCAGAAGGGGCGCTTGCCGCCGCCCCCGCCACCGGGGAGAAGCGCGCCGAGCCCGCCGCGCATCAGCCCCTTCTGGCCAAGCTTGTTCATCCGCTTCATCATCACGGACATGTCGTCGAACTGCTTCAGCAGCCGGTTGACCTCCTGCACCGTGGTGCCCGAGCCCAGCGCGATGCGGCGCTTGCGCGACGCCTTCAGGATCTCGGGGTTGCGGCGCTCCTTCGGCGTCATGCTGCCGATGATGGCGGCCTGACGCTTCAGGATGGAATTGTCGAGATTGGCCCCTTCGAGCTGGGACTTCAGCTTGCCGATGCCCGGCAGCATGCCCAGGATGCCCGAGAGCGAGCCCATCTTGTTGATCTGCTTGAGCTGCGCCGCGTAGTCCTCCAGGTCGAACTGACCCTTCTGCATCTTCGCGGCGAGCTTCTCCGCCTCGGCCTTGTCGATCGTCTCGGCGGCGCGCTCGACGAGCGAGACGATGTCGCCCATGCCGAGGATGCGGCCGGCGATGCGGTCGGGGTGGAAGTCCTCCAGCGCGTCCAGCTTCTCGCCGGCGCCCAGCAGCTTGATCGGCGCGCCCGTCACCGCCCGCATGGACAGCGCCGCGCCACCGCGCGCATCGCCATCGACACGCGTCATGACGATGCCGGTGACGCCGACCCGCTCGTTGAAGGACCGCGCGGTGTTCACCGCGTCCTGGCCGGTCATGGCGTCCACGACCAGCAGGCTCTCATGCGGCTTGGTCGCGGCCTTCACGGCGGCGACCTCGGCCATCAGCTCCTCGTCGATCGAGAGCCGGCCGGCGGTGTCGAGGATGACGACGTCATACAGCTCGCCGCGCGCCACCTGCATGGCTCGCGCCGCGATCTCCAGCGGCGACTGGCCCTTGATGATCGGCAGACTGGTGACGCCAGCCTGCTTCGCCAGCGTCTCCAGCTGGAGCTGCGCCGCCGGGCGCTGCACGTCCAGGCTGGCCAGCAGGACCTTCTTCTTCTCCCGCGTCCGCAGCCGCAGCGCGATCTTGCCTGAGGTCGTGGTCTTGCCCGAGCCCTGCAGGCCGATCATCAGGATCGCCACCGGCGGCGCCGCATTCAGGCTGAGGCCGGGGACGTACTCCACGCCGTCCGCCCCCGGGGCGCCCCCACCGAGCGCCTCGACCAGGCAGTCGTTGACGATCTTGACGACCTGCTGCGCCGGGGAGACGGAGCGGATGACCTCCTGCCCCACCGCGCGCTCGCGCACCTTGTTGACGATGTCCTTGACGACGGGCAGCGCGACATCGGCTTCGAGCAGCGCGATGCGGACCTCCCGCAGCGCCTCCGACACGTCCGCCTCCGACAGCGCGCCGCGGCGGCGCAGCCGGTCAAAGACCCCGTTCAGCTTGCCCGACAAAGCCTCGAACATCGTGGCCGCCGCCGTCCTTTCATGCGGGCCGACACCCGCCCAAAACAAAACGCGCCGCTGCGCGAGCCTTCGCGGAGCGACGGAGCCGGGCCTCCCGTGAGGCGCCGACCAAGGATTCATCCGCCATCTTACTGGCAATGCCTCCCATAGGGCGGCGGCATCACCAAAGATTCGGCGGATCAGGGAGCGGTATCTACGGTCCGGCCTGTCCCTCGTCAAGGAAAACACTCTGGCGTCAAGGAAAACACCCTGGGCAGGGCAGGAATCGCGCCAGGCCGTGCGGCAGCCACGAGGAATTCGTCGGCCTTCCCCTGCGAATCCTCGCTTGCTTTCCTGACCCTCGCATGGAATAAGAAGCGCCATGATCACGCGCATTCCCCCTCAAGCTTGGTGGTGGCCGCTCTCCTAAGGCGGCCCGCGTTTTCCTGTTCCCACGGCCGCCACGGAGTTCCGGGCGGCTTTTTTTGATCCTGCAGCCGATCGTTCCGGACCCCGTGGCAGCCCAGCCCGGAGTTCCCGATGCAGACGACCTACCGAACCGAAGGCGGCCTGACGATCCAGCGTGAGGTGCTCGAGGCGGATGGCAGCCAGAGCATCGCCGCCCTTGCCCGCCGGCTGGACCGGCAGCGCGGCGTGCTGCTCTCCTCCTCCTTCGAGTTCCCGGGCCGCTACACCCGCTGGGATCTGGGCTTCTCCGACCCGCCGCTGATGCTCGCCGCCCGCGGCCGCGACGTCACGCTGCGCGCCCTGAACGAGCGTGGCACGCTGCTGCTCGCCGCCATCGCCCCCGCCCTGCGCGCCATGCCCGAGCTGGCCTCGCTGGAGGTCGGCACGGACCGCATCGCCGCCAGCGTGAAGGCGCCCGAGGGCCGCTTCGCCGAGGAGGAGCGTTCCCGGCAGCCTTCCGTCTTCTCCCTGCTCCGCGTGCTGCGCGACCTGTTCGGCAGCCCGGAGGACCCGCATCTCGGCCTCTACGGTGCCTTCGGCTACGACCTGGTCTTCCAGTTCGAGCCGATGCCGCTGCGCCTGCCGCGCGCCGAGGACCAGCGCGACCTCGTCCTCTACCTGCCGGACGAGATCCTGGTACGGGACCACATGCGCGGCGCGGCCATGCTGCACCGCTACGACTTCACCTTCGAGGGCCGCTCCACCGCCGGCCTGCCGCGCGAGACGCCGGCCGATCCGTTCCGCGCCGGCGGCAACACCACCCCCGCCGAGAGCGACTACGGCCCCGGCGAGTACGCCGCCATGGTCGAGCGCGCCAAGAAGGCCTTCGAGCGCGGCGACCTGTTCGAGGTGGTGCTCGGCCAGACCTTCGCCACCACCTGCGCCGACGCGCCGAGCGAGATCTTCGACCGCCTGCGCCGCGTGAACCCCTCCCCCTATGGCGCGCTGATGAATCTCGGCGAGGGCGAGTTCCTGATCGCCGCCTCGCCGGAGATGTTCGTCCGGGTCGAGGACAGGCGCATCGAGACCTGCCCGATCAGCGGCACCATCAAGCGCGGCCGGGACGCGCTGGAGGACGCCGCCAACATCCGCACCCTGCTCAACTCCACCAAGGAGGAGAGCGAGCTGACCATGTGCACGGATGTGGACCGCAACGACAAGGCGCGGGTCTGCGTCCCCGGCACCGTCAAGGTCATCGGGCGGCGGCAGATCGAGATGTATTCCCGCCTGATCCACACCGTGGACCATGTCGAGGGAACGCTGCTGCCGGAGATGGATGCGCTGGACGGCTTCCTCTCCCATGCCTGGGCGGTGACGGTGACGGGCGCGCCCAAGACCTGGGCGATCCGCCATGTCGAGGCCGAGGAGCGCTCGGCCCGCCGCTGGTATGGCGGCGCCATCGGGCGCATGACCTTCGACGGCAACATGAACACCGGCCTGACGCTGCGCACCATCCGCCTGAAGGAAGGCGTGGCCGAGGTGCGGGCCGGGGCCACCCTGCTGCATGACAGCGAGCCCGCCGCCGAGGAGGCCGAGTGCCGCCTGAAGGCCAGCGCCATGTTCGCTGCCATCCGTGGCGAGGTGCCGGCCGCCGCCGGCGCCTCCGCCGCGCCGCGCCCGGCGGTCTCCGGCATGCAGGTGCTGCTGGTGGACCACGAGGACAGCTTCGTCCACACGCTGGCCAGCTACTTCCGTGCCGCCGGTGCCACCGTCCGCACCCTGCGGCCGGACCTGGCGCGCGAGGAGCTGAAGCGCGGCACGGCGATTGACCTGGTGCTGCTCTCCCCCGGCCCCGGCCGCCCTGCCGACTTCGCCATGTCCGAGACGCTGGACCTGGTGGTGAAGCGTGGCCTGCCGGCCTTCGGCGTCTGCCTTGGGCTGCAGGGGATGGTCGAGCATTTCGGCGGCGCGCTGGACATCCTTCCGCTGCCGATGCACGGCAAGCCCTCGGTGGTGCGTAATCTCGGCGGGCGCCTGCTGGAGGGGCTGCCTGAGCAGTTCCCGGTCGGCCGCTACCACTCGCTGCATGCACGGCGCGTGGCGCTGCCCAAGGAGCTGATCGCCACCGCCGAGACCGAGGACGGCGTGATCATGGCCATCGAGCACCGGAGCCTGCCGCTCTCCGCCGTGCAGTTCCATCCGGAATCGTTGATGACGGATCCGGCGCGGATCGGCATGCCGCTGGTGGCGGGCCTGCTGACGCGGCTGGCGGCGGCGCCGGCCGCCGCCGAGTAGGCGCCGTCACATCCGCGTCAGAGGGGAAGGGCGGCGCGCGCCCTCCCCCTCCCCCGGCTTCGGTCGGGCTGCGGCGGCGAAGGGGCGAAGGCTTTGTTGCGGACCATTTTTCCCCATTTTGCGCCGTCTGGCAGGCACAGGATTCCGGCCTGCGCGGGGCCACATCCTCCCGCCCCTGTGAGTTGATCGGCAGCCTGAAGAGATAAACCCTCTCGTGCTGAGGCTTGGCTTCCCAGGCCGCCCCCATCCCCCGTGGACAACCCCTATGAATGCAGCCGCGCCTGCCCTCGCCCCTGCGCCGTATGACGGCGCCTTCCTGCACACCCCCCGCGCGGCCGGCCGCTGGCCGCTGCTGATCTTCCGCTGGGGGCGCTTCGAGGCGGAGATCGACGGCCCGCTCTCCGGTTTCTTCCGGCTCGGCAGGCTTGAGACCTACAGCCGCTGGGAGCAGACCAGCGCCTGGCTCTGGCAGCGCGAGCCTGGCGCGCTTGAAGTCGGGCTGGGGCGGTACCGCGTCACCATCTCCCGCAGCCCGGAGCCCTAGAGCAGATCCCGTTCCGATGGCATCACCGGAACGGGTGAAGATGCTCGTCAAAACAAATGGCTGGAGCGTTTTCCGTGAGCCAGGGCGAACGGAAAATGCTCTAGGCGCCCGCCATCAGCGGCAGCCGGCCAGGCTCAGCCAGCCCAGCGGCTGCCCTGCCGCGTCCGGCACCGGCTTCGCCGCGGCGCAGGGGCGCGTGAGGGTGAAGCGCCGCTCGTCCTCCCCCGGGAGGGGCGGCGCCGCCCCGAGGGGCTTCAGGCTCTCGGGCCGCGCCGGCTGGCCGGGCGGCGCAAGCTCGGCGACACATTCCAGCCGTTCCCCATCGGGCCGCTCCAGCCGCACCAGCGCGCGGCCGTGGTTCATCGGCAGTGCGGCGCTGACGGCGCCTCCCGCCTGCCCCTGCAGGCAGGCCACCATGGCAGGGGCCAGATCGGGCAGGAAGCGGGTCCAGCCCTCGTCCTCGGCCCGTGCCGGCAGAGCGGCGGCGGACAGTAGCAGGGCGAAGGCGAGGCGCGGCGCGGCAATCATGCTCGGGGCTTCTCCGGAGAAACGCATTGTCGTCGGGCAGCGCCAGGGGCGGACGGCCTCGGCCAGCCGCTGGGGGGAGGCGCCGTTCAGCCGTTCTCGCCCGAAGAGAGATGGCACCGGTCCAGGATCGTCTCACTCGGCCGTCCGAGCAGGTAGCCCTGTACCAGGTCGCAGCCTTCCTGCTGGAGAAAGGCGAGCTGCTCCTTGTCCTCGACGCCCTCGGCGCAGACCGTCATGCCCAGTTCGCGGCCAAGCCGCAAGGTGGCGCGCAGCACCACCTCCGCCCGCGGCTCCTGGCCCAGGCGCCTCAGGAAGCTGCGATCGATCTTCAGCACGTCGAAAGGAAAGCGCTCCAGATAGCTGAGGGAGGAGTAGCCCGTCCCGAAATCATCCAGCGCCACGCGGACGCCCAGGGAGCGCAGCGCCTGGACCTTGGCCAGAGCGCAATCGGGATGGTCGATCAGCACCCCCTCGGTGATTTCAACCACCAGACGATCCGCCGCGAGGCCGCTGCGGGCAAGTTCCTGCTCCACCAGATGCGGCAGGGTCGTCCCCGCCTGCCGGACCCAGTCGGCGGAGAAGTTCACCGAGACCCGCATCGGCTGCGGCCAGCCGACGGCCTGGGCGCAGGCCTTGCGCAGCATCGCGATATCGATGCGCCCGACCAGCCCATCCTGTTCCGCCAGAGGGATGAAGCGGCCCGGCGGCACCGCGCCATGGAGCGGCCGCTGCCAGCGGGCCAGGGCCTCGTGGCCATAGACGCGCAGGGACCGAGCCCCGACGATCGGCTGCCAGTGGAGGCGCAATTCGTCATTCGCCACGGCCAGCCGCAAATCCTGCATCAGCGCCTGCCGCTCCTGGCGGCGGCTCTGGTGCTCCGCGATCAGCGCCTCGATCTCGCTGGCAAGCCGATGCAGCATCCCGCGCTGCTCGGGCGAGAGGCGGCCGGGCTGCTGATCAAGCACACAGAGCGCACCGAGCGGCAGGCCTCCGGGCGCGCAGATCGGCCTGCCCGCATAGAAGCGCAGCCCCAGCTCGCCACGGACCAGGGAAAGCCGGGTGAAGCGCGGATCATCCCGCGCATCCTCCACCACCAGGACCTCGCCGGGCCGGCGCAATGCCTCGGTGCAGAAGGATTCCTCCCGCGGCACGGACCCGCGCAACTCCGGGCTGCCGAACCGGACGAGCTGCCGGTTTGCCTCGATCAGCGTCACGGCCGAAAAGGGGCGCTCGAGCAGCATCGCGGCCCGGCGCGCCACGTCCTCGATGCGCGGATCCGGCAGTCCCGTGGTCAACCCCGTCATTTCCAGGGCCACGAGGCGTGCCTGCTCTCCGGCCGGTGCGGACGGCACCTTCATGTGGTTTTCCGCGCCTGCTCCGGAGCGGAGTAGGCCCCCCAGGCGGTGCGGGGATCCGCAGCGGAGGATAGCTTCACCGTCACTGTGCCTATTTTGTCGCTGAAAAAGGCAAGGTCGCCAGCAAGCTCAATAGCTGAAAGTTGATTAAAACCCCAGAAAATTTGTCCAGACGATCGGAAAACGCCCCCGGCAGGGCAGCCGCGCTGCCCTGCCGCGCATGCTCCGCTCAGCGATCGGGCGTGCCTGCCTCGCCCAGATCCCACCACATGCCAGCGAAGCCAGCGATGCCCTCGCGCGCCGGGCCGATCAGCAGGTGCTCATCAGGGCCATGCTGCTTGCAGCCGTTATAGCTGTGCGGCACCCAGACCAGCGGCACGCCGAGATGGTCCACGAAGACGTCGCCGGGCAGGCCCCCACTGCTGTTGGGGATGATCTGCACCCGCCGGCCGAGGCTTCGTTCCATGCTGGCCTGCGCCCAGCGCACCCAGGGGTGATCCGGTGCGGTGCGGCTGGCCGGCATGCGGATGCCGGCATTCTCGATCCGCACCAGACCGAGCCCATGCGCATCCAGGTGCTGCCGCAGCGCAGCCTCGAACTGCGCCGGGTCGCTGTCCACGGTATAGCGGATCTGGCAATGCGCCCGCGCATCCGGCGCCACGGCATTGACCGGGTTGGCCGGCACGCCGCTGGTCATCGCCAGCACGATGAAGCTGTTCCAGCCATAGATCTTCTCGGCGGCGGTGAGGCCCGGCTCACCCCAGCCCTCGTCGATGCTGGCCGCGCCGTCGCCACCGCCCACAGGGCAGCCCTCCAGCACCGCGCGCACCGCAGCGGGCACCGCGCCGCCGGCGGGCAACCAGCTGCGCACCAGGATCTTGCCGTTGCGGTCCATAATGGTGGAGAGCGCATGCGCCAGCACCACCGCCGGATCGGTCGTCAGGCCGCCCCAGTGGCCGGAATGCACCCCGCCCTCGCGCAGCCGCACGGCGAGGTCGAAATGGAAGGTGCCGCGGGTACCGGAGGCGATGGTCGGCAGATCCGGCGCGACGCGTGGCCCGTCCGAGGCGATCAGCACGTCGGCGGCCAGCGTCCCGGCCTGCTGCGCGACGAAGGCGCGCAGGCCCTTGCTGCCACGCTCCTCAGCCATCTCCAGCACCAGCTTGACGTTGAAGCCGAGCCGGCCGTCCCGTTCGGCGAGCACTGCCTCCAGGGCGGCGATGTTCAGCGCGTGCTGGCCCTTGTTGTCGGCGGTGCCGCGGCCGTACCAGCGGTCGCCGCGATCGGTCAGCACCCAGGGCGAAAGCCCGGCCGACCACTGGGTATCGAGCCCCGCGACCGTGTCGCCATGCCCGTAGAGCAGCACGGTCGGCCGGGCCGGGTCCTCGATGCGCGTGGCGGTCAGGATCGGGCCGAAGTCCGGCTCGGGGTTCTCGTGCAGGGCGATGGTGAAGCCGAGCCGCTCCAGCCAGGGGCGAATCGCGGTCTCCAGATAGCGTCCGAGCGCCTCGGCATGCTGCGCCTCCTGCGAGGTGGAGGGAATGGCCACCAGCCCCGCCAGGAGATCGCGGAAGCCACCGCGGTCAAAGAAATCCAGTGCGCGCCCGATGGCGCCTTCGCGTGTGGCCATTGCGACCCCTCCTGCTCCCCGCCGCCCGGACGGACGGCTTCCCTCGCGGAAATGCGGCAGCAGAATGCGGCCACGCCCAGGCGGCGTCGAGAGGGAGGGAACCGGGTCAGCGCGTGCGGACGGGGCCTGAGCTGGAGCCGCTGCCGCCGCCTGCCACGCCGACCCCCAGCAGGGCGCCCGCCGCCATCGGCAGGATGAGGCCAAGCGGCGCCGCCAGCCCCTGCCCGCCCGCTGGCAGCTGCAGCGGGGCGGGCGCCTCGGCCGCGGCGTCCGAGAGCGCAGCCGGTGGCCGCACGAGGCGCGGCTGCGCCTGGCCACGCGGGGCGACGACCACGCCCGCCCCGGCCGGCACCGACAGGCTGCGGAGCTGTGCCCGGGCTCCACCGGCAGGCAGCAGCAGCGCCATGCCGAGCAGCGCCGCGAGGCAGGCCTGGGCGCGGCGGCGCCGGCGATCATCCGACATGAAGCATCTCCGGGTGGACCTGGCGGAAGGCGGGCAGCGTCATGCAGGCCGCCTCGGCCGCCAGCAGGCGGGGAAAGGCAAGGTGGACGCTGAGCTGCCGGGCCGCATGCAGTTGCGGCACGAGGCAGGCATCCGCGAGGCCGGGCACGTCACCGAAGCAGAACGGGCCGGCCATGCCGCAGAGCATCGTCTCGCAGACATCCAGCCGCTCAGCGCTCATCTGCCGCATCCAGCCCTGCACCTGCCCTTCCGAAAGCCCGGCGGCCGTAAGGCGGGCCTGCATGCGAGGCGCGTGCAGCGGCTGCACCTCGCAGGCGATGGTCATGGCGAAGGCCCGCACCCGCGCGCGCGTCAGCGGGTCGGGCGGCAGCAGCGGCGGGCTGGGCCAGATCTCCTCCAGCCACTCGAGAATGGCGAGGGACTGCGTCAGGATGGTACCGTCGGGAAGCTCCAGCGCCGGCAGTCCGCCGGGCACGCCGAGGGAGGCCTCCCCAGGCGGGCAAGGCGAGCCGTCCGGCAGGCGGTGCAGCACCTCCGGCACCGTCAACCCCTTCAGGGCCAGGGCCGCACGAACCTGCCAGGTTGCCGAAGACTGCAAATAACCATGCAACCGCATCACATAACCCTCAATCGCGATTCTGTTACGGTTCCAACACTTTGTCAATAACCTCCGCCAATTCTCGCTCTTTGGTTGCATTGCGAGGGCCAATTGCGCTGTTCTCGCGCCGCGGAACCGCTTCGCTCACGTTTGTGCGATGATGCCGCTCCAGCCCGGCACCAGCCTCGAGAGGGATCGCAATGGACCAGACCGACCGCCGAATCCTCCGCACGCTGGCGCGCAACGCCCGCGTGACCAATGCCGAACTGGCGGAGCAGGCCGGGATCTCCCCCTCCCCCTGCTGGACCCGCGTGCGCCGGCTGGAGCAGACGGGGGTGATCGAAGGCTATGTGGCCCTGCTGAGCCAGGCCGCGCTGGGCCTGCCGGACACGATCTTCGTCGAGATCATGATGGAGAAGCATGACGAGGCCGCCCTCGGCCGCTTTGAGCAGGCGGTGCTGGAAATGCCGGAAGTGCTGGAATGCCATCTCACCACCGGGGAATACGACTATCTCCTCAAGGCGGCGGTCAGCGGTACGGCGGGCTATGAGGCGCTGCTGCGGGAGAAGCTGTACCGGCTGCCCGGCGTGCGCCACACCCGCACCGCCTTCGCGCTGCGCTGCCTGAAGCGCAGCCTCTCGCCTCTGCCCTGAGGCTCAGCCCTCCGCCGCCAGTCCCGCCACAACCCGCCGCACCGCCTCAACGGGCAGGGCGGCGAGCGGAACATGCCGCAGCACCGCCACCGCCGGGCCGCGCGGCGCGCAGAGGTCCGGGTTGCTGGCATCTCCGAACAGCGCGACCGTCGGGCAGCCGGCGATGGCGACCAGATGCGTCGGGCCGGTGTCGTTGCCGATGGCGAAGGCGGCACGCCGCGCCAGCGCACCGATCTGCAGCAGGCTGGTGCGCCCGGTGAGGTCCAGCGTCGCCGGCGCCGCCTGCCGGATCGCCTGGGCGAGCGGCTTCTCCGCGCCGCCCCCGAGAACCGCGACCGGGCAGTCGAGCTGCGCCGCCAGCGCGGCATAGCGCTCCACCGGCCAGCGCTTGCCTGGATGGCCCGGCGAGGCACCGGGAATCAGCAGCCCGAGGCGCGGCGGCAGGCCGAAGGCGGAGAGGTCGCTCTCCAGCCAGGCCATGTCGGGCGGCGGGAAGTCCGTGATGCCGGCGATGCGCAACTGCTCGCGTTGCCGCTCCACCGTGTGCATGTGGTCGCGCGCCGGGTTGTCGTGCCGGTGGCTGGCGCCTGCGGCGATGCCCGACCATTCCGGCCGGCTGCCCGTCAGCCAGCGGTAGCGCGAGGAGCGGCCGGAGGTCTGCAGGTCATAGACACGGTCGAAGTCCGGGCGGCGCAGCTTGCGGGCCAGGCGCCACACCGCCGGCAGGTCGCCCCAGGAGGGGCGCCCGTCCTCCCAGACCTGGTCGAACCAGGGGGAACGGCGAGCCAGGGGCGCGAAGGGCGGGGTGGTCAGCAGGGTGATCTCGGCATCCGGGTGGTGCGACCGGATGGCGGCGAAGGGGCCGAAGGCCTGGATGAAGTCGCCCAGCGCCGAAAGCTTGATGACCAGGATGCGCTGCGTCACGCCAGCAGTTCCCGATAGACGGCGAGCGTCGCGCGCTGCATCGCCGCGGTGGTGTACTCGGCCCGCACCACGGCCTGGGCACGGGCGCCGATGGCGGCGCGCTCCGCCGGCGGCAGGGCCAGGGCGTGGGCGATGGCGGCGGCCAGCGCCGCCGGGTTGCCGGGCGGCACGCGCCAGCCGGTCTCGCCCTGCCGCACCGTCTCGCGCGGGGCGCCGAGATCGGCGGCGATCACCGGCCGGGCCATGGCCTGAGCCTCGACGATGGTGCGGCCGAAGGCCTCGGCATCGGTCGAGCAGTGCAGCGCGAGGTCGGCCAGCAGGAAGGCGGCGGGCAGGTCGTCGCTGTGGCCGGGCATGGCGACGTCGCCGGCAAGGCCGAGCTCGACGGCGCGCCGGCGCAGCTCCTCCGCGAAGGCGCCCCGGCCGGCCTCGCCGAGCAGCAGCGCGAAGGGGCGCGGCGCCGGCAGGCGGGCCAGCGCCTCCAGCAGCACACCCTGCCCTTTCCAGCGCGTCAGGCGGCCGGGCAGCAGCAGCACGGGCCGCCCTTCCGGCACGCCCCAGGCTGCGCGCAGCGCCGCCACCCGCTCCGGCGGCACGGCGGCCGGATCGAAGGCCCGCACATCCACGCCGCGCGGGATCAGCCGGATGCGGGCGGGATCGGTGCCGTGCCGCGCCCGGATCAGCTCGGCGATGAAGTGGCTGACGGCGATGACCCGCTCGCCGCGGGCCATCACCGAGTTGTAGAGCCGCTTCCCCGGGAAGCCCTCGTTGTAGGTGCCGTGATAGGTGGTGACGAAGCGCGCGCCCGTGCGCCGGGCGGCGAGCAGCGCCGACCAGGCCGGGAAGCGGCTGCGGGCGTGGATGATGCGCACGCCCTCGGTCCGCACGAGGCGCTCCAGCGCAGCGGCGTTGCGCAGCAGCGCGGCGGGCGACTTGCCGCCCAGCGGCAGCAGGAGGTGCCGCCCGCCCAGCCGCTCCAGTTCCGGCACCAGGCGCCCGCCGGCGGAGGCGACCAGCGGGCGAAATCCTCCTTCCGCCAGGGCGGCCGCGATTTCGAGCGTGCCGCGCTCCACCCCGCCCGCGTTCAGCGCGGGGAGGACCTGCAGGACGGCGGGACGATCCGGGACGGACATGGCGATGCGCCATAGCGCCTGAGGGCGCCGCTGTCAGCCTGCGCGGCCGGCTTTGCTGGCGTCATCGTGAGCGGCCCGGGCGGGGGCGCCTCCCATATCCGGCACGACGCCACCTCAACCGGAGATGACGACCATGCGCCCAGCCCTTCTTCTCGCCGCATCGCTTCTGCTCGGCGCGTCGCCGACCCTGGCGCAGCCCGCCGATAGCACGCCCCCTTATGGGGCGCGGCTGGAGGGCTTCACCTATCCCTACCCGACCCGGGACTTCGCGCTGACCTCGCAGCGTCAGGCGCTGAGCATGGGCTACATGGATGTCCGCCCCGAGCGCCCCAACGGGCGCAGCATCGTCCTGCTGCATGGCAAGAACTTCTGCGGCGCCACCTGGGAGGCCACGATCGGCGTGCTGCGCGACCAGGGGTGGCGCGTCATCGTGCCTGACCAGATCGGCTTCTGCCGCTCGACAAAGCCGGAGGGCTACCAGTTCAGCCTGCACCAGCTCGCCGCCAACACGCATGCGTTGCTGCATTCGCTGGGCATCGAGCGTGCCGTGGTGATGGGCCATTCGATGGGTGGAATGTTGGCCGCACGCTACGCCCTGACCTTTCCGGAGGCGACCGAGGCGCTGGTGATGGTCAACCCGATCGGGCTGGAGGACTGGGAGGCCAAGGGCGTCCCCTACCAGACCGTGGACCAATGGCTCGCCGGGGAGCGGAAGACGACGGCGGCCGGCATCCGCAACTACCAGCGCAACACCTACTATGCGGGCACCTGGGAGCCGCGCTACGACCGCTGGGTGGAGATGCTGGCCGGCATGTATGCCGGCTCCGGCCGGGAGGCGGTGATGTGGAACCAGGCGCTGACCAGCGACATGGTCTTCACCCAGCCCGTGGTGCAGGACTTCCCGCGCATCCGCGTGCCGACGCTGCTGCTGATCGGCGAGAAGGACAACACCGCCATCGGCAAGGGGGCCGCGCCGCCGGAGGTGCAGGCGCGCATCGGCAACTATGCCGAGCTCGGGCCGCGCACCGCCGAGGCCATTCCCAACGCGCGGCTGGTGCGCTTCCCCGAACTCGGCCATTCGCCGCAGATCCAGGCGCCGGAGCGGTTCCACGAGGCGCTGCTGCGGGAGCTGCCTTCGCTGAAATGATCGGCGGGGTCCGGGGCGACAGTGTCGCCCCGGCGGGGGTTCCAAGGGGGCGGCGCCCCCTTGGTCTGTTCTAGCCGCCCTTCACCCCGCCTGTCGTCAGTCCTGCGATGATCTGCTTCTGCGCCAGGAGGGTCAGCAGCAGCACGGGGAGCGTGACGAGCAGCGCCGCGGCGGCGAGCGGGCCCCAGGAGATCTGCTCGAAGGTGAGCATGTTGTTCACCGCGACCGGCAGGGTGCGCGTCTCGCGCCCCGCCAGCACCACGGCGAAGATGAAGTTGTTCCAGGAGAAGATGAAGGCGAGGATGGTGGCCACGGTGATGCCCGGCCGCGCCAGCGGAAAGGCGACATGGCGGAAGGCCTGCCAGATGGTCGCGCCATCCACCAGTGCCGCCTCTTCCAGCTCGCCCGGCAGCCCTTCGAAGAAGCCGATCATCACCCAGACCACGATGGGCACGGTGATGACGAGGTGGGTGATGACGATCGGTGCCAGCGTGCCGGTCAGCCCGAGCCACTGGAACAGCAGGAAGAGCGGAATGAGGTAGGAGAGCCCCGGCGTGATGCGCGCGATCAGGATCACCATGGCTGCGCGGGTGGCGCGCATCTTGGCGATGCCGTAGCCGGCAGGCACGCCGATCAGGATGGCCAGCCCCGTGGCCGAGAAGGAGACGACGACGCTGTTCCAGGTGTAGAGCAGGAAGTCGTTGCGGGCGAAGACGGCGGCGAAGTTGTCCCAGACCGGCGGGTTGGGGATGAAGACCGGCGGCCAGGCGGTGTTGTCCAGCTCGGTCTTCAGCGAAAGCGAGAGCATCCAGAGGAAGACCAGCGCCGCCGGCGAGACCAGCACCAACACGGCCAGCGCGAAGCCGAGCTTCTCCAGCAGGCGCATCATGCGCTCCGCACCCGGTTTCGCGTCCAGAGCAGCAGCGCCGCGAGGGAGACGATCAGCGCGAAGAACACCACCACGACCGCGCTGGCATAGCCCATGTTGTAATAAGCGAAGCCCTGCAGGTAGAGAAAGATGTTGATGGTCTCGCTGCTCGTTCCCGGCCCGCCCTGGGTGATGACGTAGATGGTGTCGAAGGCCTTCAGCGCGTCGATGGTGCGGATGATCAGCGCCACCACGAGGAAGGGCATCAGCAGCGGCAGGGTGATGTGGCGGAAGGCCTGCCAGGCGCTGGCGCCGTCGATCTTCGCCGCCTCGTAGGGATCGACCGGCAGCGAGGCAAGGCCGCCGAGCACGATCAGCATGACCAGCGGCGTCCAGTGCCAGACCTCGACAAGGACGAGGGTCGGGATCACCGTGCGCGCGTCATAGACCCACATGCTGGGCGGCAGGCCGAGCTGTGTCAGCAGCCAGTTCAGCACGCCGAGTTGCGGGTGGAACATCATTGTCCAGACCAGCGCCACCGCCACCGGCGTCGCCATCATCGGCAGGATGAAAATGGTGCGCGCCAGGCCACGCAACGGGAAGCGGCGGTTGAACACCAGCGCGGCGGCGGTGCCGAACAGCATTGGCAGGATCACGGCGAGCGCCGTGAAGTACAGCGTGCGCAGCACCGACCAGAGGAAGCGCTCGTCGGTGAAGAGCTTGCGGTAGTTCTCCAGGCCCACATAGAGCCGGCCGCCGCCGATCTTCCAGTCATGCGCGGACATGAACAGGGTGAAGGCCCAGGGAAAGAGAATGACGGCCAGCACCACCGCCCCGGCCGGCACGATGAACCAGCCGTAGTGGCGGGCGTAGTTGCGGCGGCGGCCGGGGGCCGCCACCGCGGTGCTGTTCGGCAGCGCGGCGGCGGAATTGCCCATCAGGTGGCGCGCTCCGACTGCTCCAGCACCGGGCGGAAGGCCTCGGTGGCGCGCTTCAGCTCGGCCGCCGGGTCGGCGCCGCCCACCATGTTGGTCAGCGCCGCACCGATGGTGTCGCGGAACTCGGTGACGGGCACGATCTCCGGCAGGCCCGGGCGGGCGATGCTGGCGCTCTTCACCAGGGTGTCGAAGAACTCGCGCGGGAAGCGGCTGTCCTTGATTGCCTCCTCGTTGCGGAAGGGGCTGCTGCGGGCCGGGGCACCGGCGCCGGAGGTCAGGAAGCGGAGCTGGTTCGTCTTGTTGACCGCCCATTGCACATAGTACCAGGCCGGCTCCTTGCGGCTGCTCTGCTCGCTGACGCCGAGGCCGGTGCCGAACATGCAGCAGTTGTGGTGCGCCGGCCCGGCCGGCACCACCCCGTAGCCCACCTTGCCGGCGACGCGGGAGCGCGTCTTGTCCTCCAGCGGGGCGGCGAAGCCCACGCCGTCGATCCAGAAAGCGGCGCGCCCCTGCATGAAGGTGGTCTGGCACTCGTTCCAGTTGAAGCCGATGCTGCCGGGCGGCGCGCAGTCCCGCATCAGCTTCTGATACATCTCGCCCGCCCAGACGGCGTCCGCCGTGTCGGTCAGCAGCTTGCGGTCGGCGCTGACGGTGTCACGCTGCGACGTGCCGAGCAGGAAGGACGTCCAGAGCACCACATTGGCGTTGCGCAGCCCGCGCCCGACGAAGCCGTATTGCTGCTTGGAAGGGTCGGTCAGCGCCTTGGCGGCGGCGTAGAGCTCATCGAAGGTCCTGGGCAGGGCGATGTTCTTCGCCGCCAGCAGGTCCTTGTTGTAATAGAGGATGAAATAGTCGGTGAACTCGGGCAGCGTGTCCATCCGCCCGTCCGCCTGGGTCGAATAGGCGACGGCGCCCTTGCCGAAGTCGGCGAAGTCGAAATCCGGCGCGGTCAGCGCGGCGTCCTGGATCATCGGCCGCAGGTCGGCGCACCACTTCGCCCGGCCGACCTGCCGCTTGTTCACGTGCAGGCTGATGCCGATCACGTCGAAGGAGGGCCGCCCCGAGGCGAACTCGATGACGAATTTCTGCCGGTGCTGCTGTTCCGGGATCTGCTCGGCGCCGACCTTGATGCCGGTCAGCTCCTCGAACTCCGGCTGGTGCTTGAGCAACAGGGCGGAGCGCGGGTTGGCGGTGAGGCTCACCTCCACCTTCTCGCCCTTGAAGCGCTTCCAGTCGAAAGCCTGCTGGGCGCCGGCGCGCTCCACCAGAGCCGGGGCCGCCAGCAGGCCGGCAGCCGCGCGCAACGCGGTGCGCCGCGTGATCTCGGACATTGTTTGCACTCCCAAGCGCCGGGCTTCGCCGGCTTGTTTCGTTATGCTTCCATCCTCATGCGCCGGATGGCAAGCGGGATTGGTTGGGGCTAGGACGGAGGGACACGTCGCAATGGAGGAAACCCGCATGAGCACCCTCTCCACCGCCCTGCCCGCGGACTGGCGCGAGGGGCATTTCGCGCTCCGCATCGAGGGTGCCGAGGGCCCGCAGGCGGTCGCCCTCGCCAAGGGCCGCGCCTTCGACATGACGCCCGCCTTCGGCACCGCCAGCGTCTGGCTGAACGCCGAGGACCCGCTGGGCGCCATCGCCGCGCGCGGCGAGCCGCTCTCCCTTGACGTGGAGGCCCTGCTGGCCGGCACCGGCCCCGCCCGGCTGCTGGCGCCCTTCGACCTGCAGGCGCTGAAGGCCTGCGGCGTGACCTATGCCCGCTCCATGCTGGAGCGCGTCATCGAGGAGCGCTGCCGCGGCGACGCCACCCAGGCGGATTCGATCCGCGCCGAGGTGCGCGGCATCATCGGCGACGAGCTTTCGGCGCTCCGCCCCGGCAGCCCCGAGGCCATGGCGCTGAAGGAGAACCTGGTCGCCCGCGGCTGGTGGAGCCAGTACCTGGAGGTCGGCATCGGGCCGGACGCCGAGATCTTCACCAAGGCCCAGCCGCTCTCCGCCGTGGGCGGCGGCGCGCGCATCGGCATCCATCCCTCCAGCGCCTGGAACAACCCGGAGCCCGAGGTGGTGCTGGCGATCGACGCGCAGGGCCGCATCCTCGGCGCCGCGCTCGGCAACGACGTGAACCTGCGCGACGTGGAGGGCCGCTCCGCCCTGCTGCTGGGCCGCGCCAAGGACAACAACGCCGCCTGCGCCATCGGCCCGGCCATCCGCCTGTTCGACGAAGGCTTCACCCTGGAGGACATCCGCGCCGCCGAGATCCGCCTGACCATCGAGGGGCCGGAGGGCTTCCGGCTGGAGGAAAGCGGCAGGGTCGGCGCCATCAGCCGCGACCCGACCGAGATCGTGGACCAGGCCGTCAACCCGCACCACCAGTACCCGGACGGGCTGGCGCTGTTCCTCGGCACGCCCTTCTCCCCCTCCAAGGACCGCGACGCGCCGGGCATGGGCTTCACCCACCACATCGGCGACGTGGTGAGCATCGCCAGCGAGCGTCTCGGCGCCCTGGTCAACACGGTGGACCGCACCGACTCCTGCCCGCCCTGGCGCTTCGGCATCGGCGCGCTGATGCGCAACCTCGCGCAGCGCGGCCTGCCGCGCGCATGAACGCCGAGGAAACCGGTCGCCTCGACCGCGGCGACGGCACCCACCTCGCCTGGGCGCGCCTGCCCGGGCGGGGGCCGACCACCGTCTTCCTGACCGGCTTCCGCTCGGACATGGAGGGCAGCAAGGCCACCGCCCTGCGCGACTTCTGCGCCGCCGAGGGCCGCGCCTTCCTGCGCTTCGATTATTCCGGCCACGGCGCCTCCGAGGGCCGCTTCGAGGAGGGCTGCATCGGCGAATGGGCGATGGACGCCGCCACCGTCATCGAGACGCTGACCGACGGGCCGGTGGTGCTGGTCGGCTCCTCGATGGGCGGCTGGATCTCGCTGCTGCTGCTGCGCCATCTGGCCGCGCGGGTGCAGGGCTTCATCGGCATCGCCCCCGCGCCGGACTTCACCGAGCGGCTGATGTGGCCGGCGCTGACCGAAGAGCATCGCGCCGCCATCCTGCGCAACGGCATGGTGCTGGTGGAAAGCCCCTACGGCCCGCCCGTGCCGCTGACCCGCAAGCTGTTCGAGGATGGGCGCAACCAGCTCGTCCTGAACGCGCCGATTTCCTTCGACGGGCCGGTGCGCATCCTCCAGGGCATGCGCGACAACGAGGTGCCCTGGCAATACGCGCCCGAGATCGCCCAGCGGCTCGAAGCGCCGGATGTGCGGATCACCTTGGTGAAGGAAGGCGATCACCGGCTGGCACGCGAGGAAGATCTCGCGCTGCTGGTCGAAACGCTGCGCGGGCTGCCAGGGGGAGGCGCCGCCTCCCCCTGACCCCCACCGCCGGGGGGACAGTGTCCCCCCGGACCCCGCCGCAAGTCAGCCGGTGATGCCGATGATCCACGGCGCGAATTCGTGCCTGCCCACGCCGAGGTCCTCGCTCTTGGTCTGCTCGCCCGAGGCGATGCGCAGGATGTGCTCGAAGATGCGCTGACCCATCTCCTGCAGGCTGGCCGTGCCGTCCAGGATCTCCCCGCAGTTGATGTCCATGTCCTCCTCCAGGCGGCGGTACATGGGGGTGTTGGTGGCCAGCTTGATCGAGGGCACCGGCTTGGAGCCGAACATCGAGCCGCGCCCGGTGGTGAAGCAGATGACGTTGGCGCCGCCGGCGATCTGCCCGGTGGCGGAAACCGGGTCGAAGCCCGGGCTGTCCATGAAGACGAAGCCCTTCGTCGTCACCGGCTCAGCATACTTGAAGACGTCCATCAGTGGCCCGGTGCCGCCCTTCATCGAGGCGCCGAGCGACTTCTCGAAGATGTTGGCCAACCCGCCCGCCTGGTTGCCTGGGCTGACCACGCCGTTGATCTGCGTGTCGCGCCCGACTGCGTACTCGTCCTTCCACCAGCGGATGCGCTCGATCAGCTTCTCCGCCACATCAGGACGGGCGGCGCGCCGCGTCAGCGTGTGCTCCACGCCGTAGATCTCCGGCGTCTCGGAGAGGATGGCCGTGCCGCCATGCCGGGTCAGGATGTCCATGGCATGGCCGAGCGCCGGGTTGGCGGTGATCGAGGAGAAGCCGTCCGAGCCGCCACATTGCAGGCCCACCATGATGTGCTCGGCCGAGCAGGGCTCGCGCGTCACGGCGTTGGCCTCGGCCAGCATCTCCTTCACCATGGCGATGCCGGCCTCGATGCTCTTCCGGGTGCCGCCCATCTCCTGCATGCTGTAGTGGCGCAGGTGCGGGCCGCCCTGCAGCCCCTGCTCGGCCATCAGCCCGGCGATCTGGTTGCGCTCGCAGCCCAGCCCGATCACCAGCACGCCGGCGATGTTGGGGTGGCGGATATAGCCGGCCAGCGTCCGCCGCAGCAGCTGCATCGGCTCGCCGGAAAGCTCCATGCCGCAGCCCGTCTGGTGCGTGAAGGCGGCCACGCCGTCCACGTTCGGGTACTCCGCCAGCCGCTCGGCGGTGAAGTGGTCGGCGATGCTCTGCACCACCGTCGCCGAGCAGTTCACCGTCGAGACGATGCCGATGTAGTTGCGCGTCGCCACGCGCCCGTCGGGGCGCTTGATACCCATGAAGGTGGCGCGCTCTTCCGGCGGCACCATGGCGAGCGGCTCGTAGTCGGCGCCGATGGCGTAGTCGCGGTCGAACTCGGTGAAGGCGATGTTGTGGCCGTGCAGCATGGTGCCGGCCGGCATGTCGTCCGCCGCGAAGCCGATCGTCACGTTGTACTTCAGGATCGGCTCGCCCTTGCGCAGGTGCCGGGTGGCGATCTTGTAGCCCGGCTGCACCGCCTCCCGCGCGACGATGTTCTCGCCGGGGATCGAGGTGCCCGGCTCCACGGGGATCCGCGCCACCACCACGTTGTCATTGGGGTGCAGGCGGATCACGGGGCCGTTCAGGCGCTTGGCGGAAAGGTCGATGATCGACATGGCGGCAGGGATTCCTTGGACGTTGTCAGTGGCCGAGCGGCCCGGGCAGGGGAATGCCATGGCGCTCGGCGCGCGGTTGCAGCGCGGCCATGATGCCTTCGGCGAGCGGAACGCCCCGCGCGAGCGCCTCCTCCCGCAGCTTCAGCCCGCGTTCGCCGGGCAGGCGGACCGGCGGCTGGCCCGGGCGCGGCGCCGCGGCGCGGCAGGCGGCGGCGGTGTGGCCGGTCTGCCGGGTGAAGGCCTCAAGCCCGGCGAAGGCCGCCGGGTCGAGCACCTGCAGGAACACGCTGGCCATCATGCCGGAGGGCTTGTCCGCCCGCCCATGGCCGGAGAGCCCCTGGGTCAGCGCCTCGGTGGCCAGCGCCATGGCATAGCCCTTCTGGCCATGGTCCAGCCCGCCGGCCGGCAGGATGGTGCCGCCCTTGCCGATGAGCGAGGGGTCGTCCGAGGGGTTGCCCTCGGCATCCAGCAGCCACGGATGCGGGAAGCGCTGGCCGAGGCGGGTGAGCCGCTGGCTCATGTTGTTGGTGGTGATGGAGGCGCTGATATCGGTCACCACCGGCAGGTCTGCCCCCGCCGGGCCCGTCGGGTAGCCGACCGAGACCGGGTCCGGCGAGAGCACCGCCTGCCGCGCGCCGAAGGGGGCGACGCTGGCGGTGCCGGGGGCGCTGCTGTGCAGCACGCACACCATCCCTGCCGCCGCGGCGCGCGCCGGATAGACCGCCAGACAGCCGATATGGTGGCTGTTGCCGATGGCGATGGTGCAGGTGCCATGCACCCGCGCCCGCTCCGTTGCCAGGTCCAGCGCCTTCATGGTCAGCCAGCCGCCGGGCAGGCCACGGCCATCCCAGGTGGCGCAGGCGCCGCGGTCGGCGATGATCTCCGGCTCGCCCTCGACCCGCATCAGCCCGGCGTCGATCTCGTCGAGGTAGCGCGGCAGCAGGCCGAGGCCATGGGTGACATGCCCCATCAGGTCCGACTCAACCAGCACCTCCGCCATCACCGCCGCCTTGCCGGCGGGCGTGCCGTGCGCCTGGAAGAGGGCGGCGGCGACTTCCCGAAGGGCGGAGGCGGCGTAGCGCGGCCGCTGTTCCTGGGCGGCGCTCACAGCGCAGGACACCGGCGGGGGTTCGGCACAGGGGAGCGACGCATTCCGGTTCCTTCCTCCAATTCGTATGATGATCGCATGAGGCGCCGCCCGCCGCAACGCAACGGCGGAGGATGCGGCCAGGCGCCGCGGTCAGGAACGGCTTTTCCGATCACAGCGCGTTGCGCCCCCCGGTGGAAGGGCCAGGCGCCCCGTGCCGCCCGCCTCCCCTCCTCCGGCCTCTTCAGCCTGCCCCGAACACCTCGCCCCAGGCCGCCTTCAGGGCGCTGTCCACCTCCTCCATCGTCGCCGTGATGCCGAGCGCCCAGAGGCTGGTGACGCCGTGCTGCCGGATGCCGCAGGGGACGATGCCGGTGAAGTGGGAAAGGTCCGGCTCGACGTTCAGCGCGATGCCGTGCCAGCTCACCCAGCGCGTGACCCGCACCCCGATGGCGGCGATCTTGTCCTCCCGCCCGCTCGCGCCATCGGCGACCCAGATGCCGACGCGCCCCTCGCGCCGCTCCCCCTTCACGTTGAAGCGGTCCAGCGCGCGGATGATCCACTCTTCCAGCCCGTGCACATAGGCGCGGATGTCACGC
Organism: Roseomonas sp. E05; assembly: GCF_030063475.1. Taxonomy (GTDB): domain Bacteria; phylum Pseudomonadota; class Alphaproteobacteria; order Acetobacterales; family Acetobacteraceae; genus Pseudoroseomonas. The sequence continues at coordinate 22,932 of NZ_JASIRT010000033.1, read as the reverse complement.
GCCGGCACGGTGCCGTGCGGCCGGGTGAGGTCGAGCATCACATAGGCGGTGCGCTGACCCGGCCCGTGATAGGTCCACTGCCCGCCCCGTCCGGCGGCATAGACGGGGAATCGGGGGTCCACCAGGCCCTCGGGGGTGGAAGAGGTGCCGGCGGTGTAGGTCGGCGGATGCTCCACCAGCCAGAGCCGCTCGGGCGCGCCCTCGGCGCGGATCGCCGCCGCGTGGGCCTGCATTTCCGCCAGGGCCACGGGGTAGTCGGTCAGGCCCTCGGCCACCCGCCATTCGGGGGAAGAAGAAATATCCGTCATAAACGCCGCTGGGGTTGTTGCTGTCTCTGAGATCATCGGCTATACGCCCGGCCCTGTCTGATACTTTAACCACGTGCGGTCGTGGCGGAATGGTAGACGCGTCAGCTTGAGGTGCTGGTGGGGGCAACCCCGTGGAAGTTCGAATCTTCTCGACCGCATTTTCCCAATCACTCGCCCCGCTTGCCATCCGGTCCCGGTCCTTGTGACCAGACGCCGGCTCCGTCATCGTCCGGGGCCCGGAGGTGCCAATGGACGAGGATTTCCGTAAAGCAGCGCTCGACTACCACCGGCTCCCCCGCCCTGGGAAGCTCAGTGTCGAAGCGACCAAGCGCATGGCAACCCAGCGCGATCTGGCCCTTGCCTATTCGCCCGGCGTCGCCGCCGCCTGCGAGGCCATCGCCGAGAACCCCCGCGCCGCCTATGAGATGACCACCCGCGGCAACATGGTCGCGGTGATCACCAATGGCACCGCCGTGCTCGGCCTCGGCGCCATCGGCGCCCTGGCCTCGAAGCCGGTGATGGAAGGCAAGGCGGTCCTCTTCAAGAAGTTCGCCGGCATCGATTCCATCGACCTGGAGGTGGACGAACTGGACCCCGCCCGCTTCGTCGAGGCGGTGGCGGTGCTGGAGCCCTCCTTCGGCGCCATCAACCTGGAGGACATCAAGGCCCCCGAGTGCTTCGAGATCGAGCGGAGCCTGCGGGAGCGGATGAAGATCCCGGTCTTCCACGACGACCAGCACGGCACCGCCATCATCGTCGCCGCCGCCGTCCGCAACGGCCTGCTGCTGCAGGGCAAGAACCTGGCCGAGGCGAAGATCGTCACCTCCGGTGCCGGCGCCGCCGCGCTCGCCTGCCTCGACCTGCTGGTGGCGATGGGCGCGCAGGCGGAGAACATCACCGTCACCGACATCAAGGGCGTGGTCTATGCCGGCCGCGCCGAGCTGATGGACCCCTACAAGGCGCGCTACGCCCGCGAGACCGAGGCGCGCACGCTGGAGCAGGTGCTGGAGGGCGCCGACGTCTTCCTCGGCCTCTCCGCCCCGCGCGTGCTGAAGGCCGAGTGGCTGCCCCGCCTGGCTCCGCGCCCGCTGGTGCTGGCGCTGGCCAATCCCGAGCCGGAGATCCTGCCCGAGGCGGTGCGCGCCGCCCGGCCGGACGCCATCGTGGCGACGGGCCGCTCAGACTATCCGAACCAGGTCAACAACGTCCTCTGCTTCCCCTTCATCTTCCGCGGCGCGCTGGATGCCGGCGCCACCACGATCAATGAGGCGATGAAGGTCGCGGCGGTGGAGGCCATCGCCCGCCTCGCCCGCATCGAGGCCTCGGAGGTGGTGGCGGCGGCCTATGGCGGGCAGGCGCCGGTCTTCGGGCCGGACTACATCATCCCCAAGCCCTTCGACCCCCGGCTGATCCTGGAGATCGCCCCCTCCGTGGCGCGTGCCGCCATGGAATCGGGCGTCGCCACCCGCCCGATCGCCGACTTCGACGCCTATCGCGAGACGCTGGAGCGCTTCGTCTACCGCTCCGGCGACCTGATGCGGCCGGTGATCCACGCCGCCCGCAAGGCGCCGAAGCGCGTCGTCTACAGCGAGGGCGAGGATGAGCGCGTGTTGCGCGCCGTGCAGAGCGTGCTCGACGACGGCACCGCCGAGCCGGTGCTGATCGGCCGCCGCAGCGCCATCGAGGCCAAGGTGAAGGCCATGGGCCTGCGGATGGACCTTGCCGAGAGCGTCCGTCTGCTCGACCCGGCGGAGGACGAGGCGGTGTTCGGGCCGCTGGTGGACCTTTACCGCCAGAAGGTGGGCCGCCGCGGCGTGCCGCCCGACACGGCCGAGCGCGCCGTGCGCCTGCGCCCGGCCGTGGCCGCCGCGCTGCTGCTGGAGTCCGGCCAGGTGGATGCCGCCCTGGTTGGCGGCCAGGGCGAGTGGATGCGGCTGTGGCACCAGGCCTATGACGTCATCGGCAAGCAGGAGTCGGCCAGCCGCGTCTACGCCATGACCGGCGTGATCCTGCCCGCCGGCACGCTGTTCTTCGTGGACACCCACCTGCTGGTGGACCCCACCGCCGAGCAGGTGGCCGAGATGACGCTGCTGGCCGCCGAGCAGGTGCGCGCCTTCGGCCTGCACCCGCGCGTGGCGCTGCTCTCGCACTCCTCCTTCGGCGCCAGCCAGGCTCCCTCCGCCCGCAAGATGCGCGAGGCGCTGCAGCTCATCCAGGCTGCCGCGCCGGATCTGGAGGTGGATGGCGAGATGCACGCCGATGCCGCCCTGGTGCCGGCCATCCGGGAGCGCGCGGTCCATGATTCGCCGCTGACCGAATCCGCCAACCTGCTGGTGATGCCGAACCTCGATGCGGCCAACATCGCCTACAACCTGGTGAAGGCCGCGGCGGACGGGCTGCAGCTCGGCCCGCTGCTGCTCGGCATGCGCAAGCCGATCCATGTGCTGGTGCCGAGTGTCACCGCGCGCGGCATCGCCAACCTGACGGCGGTGGCCAGCACCCAGGCCTGACCGTCCCGGCGCGAAAATCCCCTTGCCCGAGCCTTGCCTCGGGCGGGGGCGCCTCGCCATCTTGCAGGGCATGGCGAACCTCCCCGACCGTCCTGCCTCGGCCGCCGTCGCCGCCTTCCTGAAGCAGGTGGAGAGCCTGCCGGCGGTGAAAGCGGGCGTGCACCGCCCCGGCCGGCTGGTTTTCGCCATCGACGCCACGGCCAGCCGCCAGCCGAGCTGGGACCGCGCCTGCCACCTGCAGGCCGAGATGTTCCAGGCCGCCGCCGCGCATGGCGGGCTCGCGGTGCAGCTCGCCTATTACCGGGGCTATGGCGAGTTCGCCGCCACCCCCTTCCTCACCGACGGCACCGAGCTGGCGCGGCGCATGACCGGCGTCACCTGCCTCGGCGGCCGCACGCAGATCGGCAAGGTGCTCGCCCATGCCCTGGCCGAGACGGCGCGCGAGCGGGTCGCCGCCCTGGTCTTCGTGGGCGACGCGGTGGAGGAGGCGCCGGACCCGCTCTGCCACGCGGCGGGCCAGCTCGGCCTGCGCGGCACGCCGGTCTTCGCCTTCCAGGAGGGGCATGACGCCACCGCCGGAGCAGTGCTGCGGCAGATCGCTCGGCTGTCCGGCGGCGCGCACCGTGCGCTGGACGAGGGCAGCGCCGCCGCGCTCGGCGAGCTGCTGCGCGCCGTCGCGATCTTCGCCGCCGGCGGGCGGGAGGCACTCGCCCGCCTGCCCGGCGCGGCGGCGCGCGGGCTGATGGCGCAGCTTCCCGCCCCCGGGCGATGACCCGGCGCCGATGAGCTGGCTGCTGGGCGGCCTGGCGCTGCTGCTCCTGCTGGCCCTGCTGCTCTGGGGCTTCGCGACGGCCAGCGTGGCGCAGGTGAAGCGCACCGGCGCGGTGCTGCTGGCGATCGCCGGCGTGCTCGCCTTCCTGCTGCTGCTGCGCGGCGGCCGGCTGCTCCAGGCCCTGCCCGCCCTCCTGCCACTGCTGCCGCTGGCGCTGCGCCTCTGGCGGGGCTGGCGGGCCGCGCGGCGCTTCGGCGCCCCCGGGAGCGGCGCGCAGGAGACCACGGTGGAAACCGCCAGCCTCGCCATGCGCCTGGACCTCGGAAGCGGTGCGCTCTCCGGCCAGGTCCGGCAGGGTCGCTGGGCCGGGCGGGAACTGGGCGAGATGCCCCTGGAGGATCTTCTGGCGCTGCGGAGCGAGTGCGCCGTGAACGACCCGGAAAGCCTGCCGCTGCTGGAGACCTGGCTGGAGCGGGCCCATCCAGCCTGGCGGGCCGCCGCAGCGCCGGCCGGCGAGACAATGGACCGCGCCGCCGCCCTGGCGGTGCTGGGACTGCGGGAGGGCGCCAGCACGGCGGAGATCCGCGCGGCGCACCGCCGGCTGATGCGGCAGGCACACCCGGACCACGGCGGCTCGGCCGAACAGGCGGCCCGCCTGAACCGGGCGCGCGACGTCCTGCTGCGCTGAAGTTCATCAAGAAGCTATCTGCGGATCAATTGCCGTGACGGTGCCCTCGTGGCAATGCTTCCGCGAAGAAAGCCTTTTTTCTGCCGCCTCCGCGTGGCGGAGTGCGCTGGACGCCGTTTCGAGACTTGGAGGAGCCCTGCGTGACGAAACCGCTGAAGAAAGCCGTGCTTCCGGTCGCCGGGCTGGGAACGCGCTTCCTGCCGGCCACCAAGGCCATGGCCAAGGAGATGCTGCCGATCGTCGACAAGCCGCTGATCCAGTACGCCGTCGAGGAGGCCCGCGCGGCGGGCATCGACCAGTTCTGCTTCGTCACCGGCCGCGGCAAGACCGCCATCGTCGAGCATTTCGACGTGGCCTACGAGCTGGAGCGGACGCTGGAGGAGCGCGGCAAGCAGGATATCCTGGACGACCTGCGGCGGCAGGCCTCGCTGCCCGGCAGCATCACCACGGTGCGCCAGCAGATCCCGATGGGCCTGGGCCACGCCATCTGGTGCGCCCGCGCCTTCATCGGCGACGACCCCTTCGCCATCCTGCTGCCGGACGACCTGATGCTGTGCAAGACCCCCTGCACGCAGCAGCTCGCCGAGGCCTATCACGAGACCGGCGGCAACGTCGTCGCCGTCGAGGAGGTGCCGATGGAGCGCGTCAACAAGTACGGCGTGCTGGACATCGCGGAGGACAAGGGCCGGCTGGTCTCGGTGAAGGGCCTGGTCGAGAAGCCAAAGCCGGAGGATGCGCCCTCCAACCTCACCGTCATTGGCCGCTACGTGCTGATGCCGGAGGTGCTGGAGCACCTCTCCAAGATGGAGAAGGGTGCCGGCGGCGAGGTTCAGCTCACCGATGCCATGGCCAAGCTGATCGGCAGGCAGCCCTTCCACGGCCTGCGCTACGAGGGCCGGCGCTTCGACTGCGGCGATAAGGTGGGCTTCCTGGAGGCGCAGATCGCCTTCGCGCTGCAGCGGCCCGACATCGCCCAGGCGGTGCACGACTTCCTGCCGAAATACGTCTGAGGCGCCGCAATGCGCATTGCCATGGTCGGGGCCGGCTATGTCGGTCTGGTCTCCGGCGCCTGCTTCGCGGAATTCGGCGTGGACGTGTGCGTGATGGACACGGACGCGTCCAAGGTTGAGGCGTTGCGGGCCGGCCGGATTCCCATCTACGAGCCCGGGCTCGACCGGCTGGTGGCGGAGAACGCCGCCGATGGCCGCCTGACCTTCACCACCGAGCTGGCCGAGGCGGTGCGCGGGGCGGATGCGGTCTTCCTCGCCGTCGGCACGCCCACCCGGCGCGGCGACGGCCATGCCGACCTGACCTATGTCTTCGCCGCCGCCGAGCAGGTGGCGAAGGCGGCCGAGGGGCCGCTGGTGCTGGTCACCAAGTCCACCGTGCCGGTCGGCACCGGGCGGCAGGTGAAGGAGATCGTCCGCCGGGTGCGCCCGGAGCTGGAGATCGAGGTCGCCTCCAACCCCGAGTTCCTGCGCGAGGGCAGCGCCATCGGCGACTTCATGCGGCCCGACCGCGTGGTGATCGGCGTGGAGAGCGAGCGGGCGCTGAAGGTGCTGAAGCGGCTCTACCGCCCGCTCTACCTGATCGAGACGCCCGTCGTGGCGACCTCGATCGAGACCGCCGAGCTGATCAAATACGCCGCCAACGCCTTCCTGGCGGTGAAGATCACCTTCATCAACCAGATGGCCGATCTCTGCGAGCGGGCCGGCGCCAACGTGCATGACGTGGCGCGCGGCATGGGGCTCGATGGCCGCATCGGCCGCAAGTTCCTGCATGCCGGGCCGGGCTATGGCGGCTCCTGCTTCCCCAAGGACACGCTGGCGCTCGCCCGCACGGCACAGGAGCTGGGCGCGCCGGCCACCATCGTCGAGCAGACCATCGCCGCCAACGAGGCACGCAAGGCGCAGATGGCCGAGCGCGTGGTGGCCGCCTGCGGCGGCTCGGTGGCGGGCAAGACCATCGCGGTGTTCGGGCTGACCTTCAAGCCCGAGACCGACGACATGCGCGACGCCCCCTCGCTGGTGATCATCCCGGCGCTGGTCGCCGCCGGGGCGCGGGTCCGCGCCTATGATCCGCAGCCCGGCCATGCCCGCCAGATGCTGCCGGCGGCGGTGCACTATGCCGAAAGCGCGCTCGGCGCCGCCGAGGGTGCCGATGCCCTGGTGCTGGTCACCGAATGGAACGAGTTCCGCGCCATCGCGCCGGAGAAGCTGCGCCGCACCATGGCCGGCCGCGTCGTCTGCGACCTGCGCAACGTCTGGGACCCTGCCGCCATGCGCGAATGCGGGTTCGACTACTCCTCGATTGGCCGTCCGTAAGTTCAAGGAATCCGGAATGACCGCCTTCCGTCACGAGTTCCACCCCACCTCGCTCCGCGAATACGACATCCGCGGCATCGTCGGGAAAACCCTCTCCGGCGCGGACGCCTTCGCCATCGGCCGCTGCTTCGGCAGCATCGTGGTGCGCGGCGGCGGCAAGAAGGTGGCGGTGGGCTATGACGGCCGCCTCTCCTCACCCGAGCTGGAGGCGCAGCTCGTCGCCGGCCTCGTCGCCTGCGGGCTGGAGGTGGCGCGCATCGGCTGCGGCCCGACGCCCATGCTCTACTACGCCGCCTATGCCCTCGGCGCCGACGGCGCGGCGATGGTGACCGGCAGCCACAACCCGCCGGACTACAACGGCTTCAAGATGATGCTGGGCAAGAAGCCCTTCTTTGGCGCGCAGATCCAGGAGATCGGCAAGATGGCCGCCGCCGGGGACGTGGTGCCGGAAGCCTCCGGCTCCTCCACCCAGGTGGACATCTCCGAGGAGTACATCGCCCGCCTGCTGAAGGACTATGACGGCGGCGACCGCGCGCTGAAGGTGGTCTGGGACCCGGGCAACGGTTCCGGCGCCGCGATCACCAACCATCTCGTCGCCAGGCTGCCGGGCCAGCACACCGTCATCAACGGTGAGATCGACGGCCGCTTCCCCAACCACCACCCCGACCCCACGGTGCTGAAGAACCTCGAGCAGATCATCGCCGAGGTGAAGAAGCAGAAGGCGGACCTCGGCATCGCCTTCGATGGCGACGCCGACCGCATCGGCGCGGTGGATGGCGAGGGCAACATGCTCTTCGGCGACCAGCTCCTGGTGGTGCTGGCGCGCGACGTGCTGAAGGCCAACCCGGGCGGCACCATCATCGCCGACGTGAAGGCCAGCCAGGTCCTGTTCGACGAGGTGGCCAAGGCCGGCGGCACGCCGCTGATGTGGAAGACCGGCCACTCGCTGATCAAGGCGAAGATGGCCGAGACCAAGGCCCCGCTGGCCGGCGAGATGTCGGGCCACATCTTCTTCGCCGACAAGTGGTACGGCTTCGACGATGCGCTCTACTCCGCGGCGCGCCTGCTCGGCATCGTGGCGCGGTCCGGCGACTCCCTGGCCGCCATGCGCGCCGCCCTGCCGCAGGTGATCAACACGCCGGAGCTGCGCTTCGACTGCCCGGACGAGCGCAAGTTCGGCGTCATCACCGAGGTGAAGGAGCGGCTGGCCAAGTCCGGCGCCAATGTGCAGGACGTGGACGGCGTGCGCGTGTTGACCGAGGATGGCTGGTGGCTGCTGCGCGCCTCCAACACCCAGGCGGTGCTGGTCGCCCGCGCCGAGGCCAAGACCGAGGAAGGGCTGGAACGCCTGAAGGCCCTGCTGGCCGAGCAGGTCGAAGCCTCGGGCCTGCAGGCGCCGGACTTCTCCGGCGAGAATGCGGGGCACTGACCCCGCTTTTCCTCTACGGCACGCTGCTGGACCGCGGCGTGCTGACCCGCGAGGCCGGCGATGCCCACCTGCATCGCCGCGCCATCCCGGCCGAGGCGCCGGGCTTCCGCCGCGTTGCCCTGCGCGGCACTCCCTATCCCACTCTGGCGCGCGGGCCCGGCACGGTGGCCGGGCTGCTGGTCCGTCCTCCGCCCGCCGCCCTGGTCCGCCTGCACGTCTATGAAGGGCCGTTCTACCGGCTGGCGCCGCTGCGGGTGCGCACGGCGCGCGGGCCGCTATGGGCGCGCGCCTGGATCGCGCCGCCCTGGCGCGCCTCTGGCCGCCCCTGGCCGTGAACGCCGCCTGGATGGCCCGCCTGCTGGCGGAAACCCCGGCGCTGCATGCTCCCCTGGCCGCCCTGGCACGCCTTGATCTGCCGGACGCCTGGATCGGCGCCGGCTTCGTCCGCAACGCGGTCTGGGATGCGCTGCACGGCCGCCCGCCGGGCTTGCGGCCGGGTGCCGACCTCGACGTGGTGTTCTTCGCCCCGCAGGAAGCCGTGCCCGAGACCGCCGTGGAAGCGGCGCTGCATGCCGCTCTGCCCGGCCTCGCCTGGTCCGCGCGGAACCAGGCGCGCATGCACCGCCGCAACGGCGATGCGCCCTATGCCGATACCGCCGACGCCCTGCGGCACTGGCCCGAGACGGCCACGGCCATTGCCGCGCGCTGCGGTCCGGCCGGCATCGAGTTCCTCGCGCCTCTTGGACTGGAGGATCTGTTCGGACTCGTGGTGCGGCCCGGCCCTGCCTTCGCCGGCCGCCCGGAGAAGCTGCGCCTCGTGGCGGAGCGTATTGTCCAGCGGGGGTGGTGCGCGCGCTGGCCGAAGCTGCGCCTGATCGGCCTGCCGCGCCTTCGGCCGGAAGCCTGAGCGCCTTCGCCAAGGCTCCCGGGCCCGGCAGGCTGCTGTCGCCGGCGCAGCCAGGCCCCCTTCCTCCTCCCTCAGCCGTTACCCTTGGCTGCTGATGCATATCAGGGCGGTACCGGCGCTGCGGGGTCGAAATGTGCCTGTGAGGGGCGCCGTTCCCGAACAGCGCATTCTCGCAACCCGACCGAACGACAGTCTGTCTGGAGGATCACCATGGCTGAAGGCTCGATCACGGCATCCGAGAAGTCCACGCAGCAGCCCTCCGCACCGCCCCCCGCCGTGCGGCAGGACCCCTTCTGGCAGCCGCTCGCCACCCTTCGTGAGGAGGTTGATCGCCTGTTCGACGGCTTCTGGCGCGGCGCCGGTCCGGGGCAGGCCCGGCGCGGTGCCGCGGCGCCCGTGGCTGCCTGGCGCTTCGACACCGCCTTCGGTGCCGCGGTCCCGGCCATTGACGTGGTGGAGAGCGAGAAGGAGTACCGCATTACCGCCGAACTGCCCGGCATGGGCCCGGGCGATGTGGATCTCGGCATCTCCGGCGACCTCCTCACCATCAAGGGCGAGAAGAAGGAAGAGAAGGAGGAGAAGACGGAAAGCTACTATCTGTCCGAGCGGCGCTACGGCTCCTTCCAGCGCGCCTTCCAGCTTCCCGAGGGGGTGGACCGTGAGAAGATCGATGCCAGCTTCGACAAGGGCGTGCTGACCGTCGTCCTTCCCAAGACGGCCGAGGCGGCGCAGAAGCAGCGCAAGATCGAGGTCAAGGCAGCTTCCAAATAGGCTGCCCGACCGGCCGGAAGAGGGTCGGGGGGGGGTTTGACGGCGGCGTGACCCGCCCTACCCTTCCGCCCTTCCCTGTGCCGGAGTCCTGCCATGCTGCAACCGCCCCCCGCCGAGCCTGGCATGCGCGAGGAGGAGGTGGACACTCCCGCCCTGCTCCTCGATCTCGACGCCTTCGAAGCCAATCTCGACGCCATGGCGAGCTTCCTCGCTCCGACCGGTGCGAAGCTGCGCGCCCATGCCAAGACCCACAAGTCGCCCATCGTCGCCCTGCAGCAGATCCGTCGCGGCGCCGTCGGGCAGTGCGTGCAGAAGGTGGCGGAGGCCGAGATCCTCGCCTGGGGCGGCGTACCGGACATTCTGGTGAGCAACGAGGTGGTCTCGCCGCGCAAGCTGGCGCGGCTGGCGGCCCTGGCGCGCATCAGCAAGGTGGCGCTCTGCACCGACAATGCCGAGGCCCTCGCCCTGGCGGAGCAGGCCGCCGAGGCGGCCGGCATCCGCCTGCCTGTCCTGGTGGAGATCGATGTCGGGGCCGGCCGTTGCGGGGTGGCGCCCGGGCCGGAGGCGGTGGCGCTCGCCGAACGCATCGCCGGCAGCCGCCATCTCACCTTCGGCGGGCTGCAGGCTTATCATGGCAGCGCCCAGCACATCCGCACGCCCGAAGGCCGGGCGGAGGCGATCAACGGTGCCATCGAGCGCACCCGCCGCACGGTGGAGCAGTTGCGCCAGCGGGGGCTGGACTGCGGCATCGTCGGCGGCGCCGGCACCGGCACCTTCCCGCTGGAGGCCGCCAGCGGCGTCTTCACCGAAATCCAGGCCGGCTCCTACGCCTTCATGGACGCGGACTATGCCGCGAACCAGGAAGCGCCCCCTTTCCGCCACGCCCTTTTCATCCTGACCCAGGTGATGAGCACGCCCAAGCCGGACCTCGCCGTGGTGGATGCCGGGCATAAGGCGGCGCCGACCGATTCCGGTTTCCCGCAGCCCTGGCAGCGGCTGGGCCTGCGCTATGCCGGCGCCTCGGATGAGCATGGCAATATCCGCATCGAGGGCGGTACGCCGCCGAAGCTGGGCGAGAAGCTGCGGCTGGTGCCCGGCCATTGCGACCCGACCATCGATCGCTACGACTGGTTCGTCGGCCTGCGCAACGGTCGGGTGGAGTGCCTGTGGCCGATCGCCGCGCGCGGCGCCATGGCCTGAAGCAGGGCTGGGGGAAGGAATTCCCCCAGACCCCCATCTTTCTTTTGTCAGCTTGGCGCTGCGCTGCCAGCCCGCGCGGGAAACTCCAAGAAGAAGGAAGGGGATCGGACGCACGGCGTCCGGCAGGGAATTCATTCCCCCGGGCTTTTCTTGTCCTTCCTGGTGAGGCGGAACAGCGCCTGCTCGCCGAACAGGTTGGCCAGCCGCACCGTGCGCTCCCAGGGCGCGCGCAGCCCCTTCTCGTCCACCGCCAGCCACTGCTCGACGGCGTAGCCATCCGCCTCGCAGAGGTCGAAGAAATCCAGGATGGTGCAGGGATGGATGTTGGGCGTCTCGTGCCAGGGGCGGCCCCAGGTCTCGGTCATCGGCATCCGGCCGGTGAGGAGGAGCTTCATCCGCACCTCCCAGTGGCCGAAATTCGGGAAGGAGACGATGGCGTAGCGGCCGATCCGCAGCATCTGCCGCAGCACCTCGCGCGGCTTCTCCACCGCGTGCAGCGTGCGCGAGAGCACGACGTAATCGAAGGCGTCGTCCGGATAGAAGGCGAGGTCGGTGTCGGCATCGCCCTGGATCACCGCCAGGCCCTGGGCGACGGCCGCCGTCGCCTGCGCCATGTCGATCTCCATGCCACGCGCATCGGCGCCCTTCTCGCGCGTCAGATGCTCCAGCAGGGCGCCGTCGCCGCAGCCGATGTCGAGCACCTTCGTCCCGGGCGCGATCATGCCCGCGATCAGCCGCAGGTCGAGACGCATGTTCTTGGCGACGTAGCGCACCGGTGCCGTGGTGTCGGGCAATGCGGGAAATCCTGGCCGTGCGGAGATCTCGCCGGGAGCGATACTCCCTGCCCCGCCACAAGGCAAACACCGGAAACGCAAACGGGGGCCGTGAGGCCCCCGCTTTCAGTGCGCCGATAGGTGAGGCGCTCAGGCGGCGCGCAGCACCTTCGGCAGTTCGGCCACCGCGGCGTCGATGAGCTTGGCATCGGCGCTCGCGTCCAGCTTGTCGGCGATCACGTCGCGCGCCGCGGCGGCGGCAATCGCGATGGCGGCGTTGCGCACCTCGGCCAGGGCGCTGGCCTCGGCCGCCTGGATGCGGTCCATCGCCATCCGCTCGCGGCGCTTGGCAGCGGCCTCGGCCTCCGCGGCGGTCGCGGCGGAAACCCGCTCGGCCTCGGCCCTGGCGCGGGCGACCAGCGCCTCGGCCTCGGCCATGGCGGCGACACGGTCCGCCTCGGCCTGACGACGCATCGCCTCGGCCTCGGCGCGCAGGCGGGCCGCCTCATCGAGGTCGGCGCGGATGCGGTTGGCGCGTGCATCGAGCGCCTCGGTCGCCTTGCCCCAGATCGTGCGGCCCAGCAGGACCACGAAGATGACGAAGGAGACGGCGACCCAGAAAACCGGGTTGAGCCAGAAATGCTCGTAATGGTGCATGGCGCCCTCCCTTTACGCCCGGCCCTGGGCGGCCAGCTGGCGCTGCACGGCGGTAGCGGTGGCGGATTCCTGCTTCAGGCCGGTCAGGCGCGTCACCATCGCATTGGCGGTGTCGGTCGCCACCTCGCGCAGCGCGGCCATGGCGGTGTCGCGGGCCGTGCTGATGCGGGCCTCGGCGGCCTCGATCTGTTCGGCGAGGCGGGCATTCAGCGCCTCGTTCTTCGTGGAGGCCTCGGCCTGGGCGGCCTGCAGGGCGCCGGCGATGGCGGCCTGGCTGTCGGCACGCGCCTTGGCGGTGGCATCCTGATAGGCACGAGCGGCGGTATCCGCCTCGGCCTTGGCGGCGCGGGCGGCCTCGAGGTCACCCTCGATTCGCTGGCGGCGCTCCTCCAGCACGGAGGTGACGCGCGGCAGCGCCACATTGGCCAGCACGTAGTACAGGACGCCGAAGATGATCAGCATCCAGACCACCTGCGCCAGCATCAGCGGATTGGAAAAATCCAGCTGCGGCATGCCGCCGGTGGAAGTTTCCTCCATGGCGCCGCCGGCTGTCTCGACCGCGCGCGCGGCGGAAGTCGCCAGCAGGGCCAGCATCCCGGCGAGGGGCATCGGCTTCATCATCTGCATCCCTGTCGTCTTGAGCCCCAACCTTGGTGGTGCGGCGCCGGCCAGAAGCCGGCGCCGCACCGCCGCGGCATCAGGTGAACAGGATGAGGAAGGCGATCAGCAGCGCGAACAGCGCGACGGCTTCCGTCAGGGCGAAGCCCAGGATGCCGATCGGGAACACGGTGTCGCGGGAGGCCGGGTTGCGGGCCACGGACGCGATCAGCGTCGAGAAGATGTTGCCCAGCGCCAGACCGACGCCAAACAGGGCGAGAACGGCAATACCGGCGCCGATCGCCTTCGCAGCAAGCACGATTTCCATCAGAAGAATCCCTTCGCTGATCTGATGTTAAGTCCGCGGGACGCGGGTCGGCAAAGACGTGGCCCCTTTGTGAGGACTGACCCCGTCAGTGCAGATGCACCGCGTCATGCAGATAGATGCTGGTCAGGATGGCGAACACATAGGCCTGCAGGAAGGCCACCAGGAGTTCGAACCCGATCAGGAGAACATTGACCGCCAGCGGCAGCGTCGCGACGAGCGGACCGACGATGCCCAGGCCGCCCAGCAGCACGACGAAGGTGGCGAAGACCTTCAGCAGCACGTGGCCGGCAACCATGTTGGCGAACAGACGGACGGAAAGGCTGATCGGCCGCGAGAGGTAGGACACCACCTCGACCGGCACGATGATGGGCGCGAGCCAAAGCGGCGCGCCCTCGGGGAAGAAGTAGCCGAAGAACTTCTTGCCGTGCAGGGCCAGCGCCACCAGCGTCGTCAGGACGAAGACGATGGCGGCCAGCCCGAAGGTCACGGCGATGTGGCTGGTGTAGGTGAAGGCGTAGGGGAACAGCCCGATCACATTGCCCAGCAGGACAAACATGAACAGGGTGAAGACGAACGGAAAGTACCGCTTGCCCTCGTGCCCGACCTGCCCGACCACCAGGTTCTCGACGAATTCGTAAAAGGTCTCGGCAGCCGCCTGCAGGCGCCCCGGAACGATGGCGCGCGGCGCCATGCCGACGGTCATGAGCAGCACGATGACCGCTGCCGCGATCAGCATGAAGGCATTGGACTGCGTGAAATTCACCGCGGCGCCCACAGGCCCGAGGGCATGCGTCAGCTCGAACTGGCTCAGCGCGTCGATCGTTTTGCCTTCCGCGGCCACTGCGGCTCTCCCGTCATCCGGTGCTACTTGCGCGCGCCCTTCCGGGGGTTGAACAGCCGATAGACGTTCAGAACCCCGGCGACACCACCTATGGCGAAGAACAGCATGAAGAGCCAGGGGAACGTGCCGAGCAAGCGATCGATCAGCCAACCGATTCCGGCCCCGGCGATCAGCGCCGAGACGACCTCGGCGCCGGCCCGCAGGCCGATCCGCAAGGCGCTTGGGGGCAGGCCACCCTGACCGTCCCCATCGGCACCCCGAGTACTCCGCTCAAGACCCTGGCGCTGCCGGGCCTTGCGCAAGCGCTCGTTGAAGTCGTCGCGTCCGTTCACCTTCGCTCCCGCGGTTGCCCCGCCGGTAGGCTGGACGGCTCGTAAGGGGGCGTTCATGTGGTGTCAAGGGCGTGAAGGCCTTGCCGCCGCCGGCGCGGCCTAAGCCACCTGCCGCCCGCTCGGGCCGGTGGTGCGGAACACCTCAGCCAGCGCGGCGGGCGCCATCGGCAAGCCGAGCAGGAAGCCCTGCGCCGCGTCACATCCCAGCTCGTGCAGTGCCGCGAGCTGGGCCGGGGTCTCCACCCCCTCGGCCACCACCTCGGCGCCCAGACCATGCGCCAGCCGCAGGATGGTCTCGACGATCAGGCGGCTGCTGCTGCCCTCCACCTGCAGGGCGCCGATGAAGGCCCGATCCACCTTCAGCACGCTGAAGGGCAGGTGCTGCAGATAGCTGAGCGAGGAATAGCCGGTGCCGAAATCATCCAGCGCCACCCGGACGCCGAACTGCTGCAGCCGCGTCAGCGCCTCCCGCGCGGCCGCGGGGTCCCGGATGAATACGCCCTCCGTCAACTCAACCTCCAGCAGATGAGGCGGCATGCCGCTCTCCCGCAGCGCCGCCTCGACCAGGGCCGGCGCCTGGTCGTTCGCGAAGAGCGCCGCCGAGAGGTTCACCGCCACGCGCACCTCCAGCCCTTCCCCCTGCCAGGCAAGCACCTGTGCGCAGGCCTGCCGCAGCACGTACCGGGCGAGCAGGGCGGCCATCCCCGCTTCCTCCGCCACCGGCACGAAGCGTGCCGGCGAGATCGGCCCGCGCTCCGGATGCATCCAGCGCAGCAGCGCCTCGCAGCCGACCGGCCGATCGGTGCGCAGGCAGAATTTCGGCTGGTAGACCAGGGTCAGCTCCCCCCGCTCCAGCGCCAGGCGCAGCTCCGCCTCCAATAGGCGCTGCTCCAGCCAGGCCTGCTCCATGCCGGTGTCGAACATCACCGCGCAGCCACGCCCCTCCGCCTTGGCGTGGTAGAGCGCCCGATCGGCCCGCTGCTGCAGCAGCTCCAGCGAGTTTCCCTGCTGCGGCCCCAGCACCGTGCCGATGCTGGCGCCACAGCGGACGACCGAACCCTCGATGGTGAAGGGCTCCTCCAGCAGTCGCACCAGCCGCCCGGCCAGGCGCCGCGCGTCCTCCGGGCTCCAGACGTCGCGCTGGATCACCGCGAACTCGTCGCCGCCAATCCGCGCGGCCATGTCGCCGCGGCGCAGGCAGGTGCGCATCCGCTCGGCTGCCGCCACCAGCAGCTTGTCGCCGACGGGATGGCCCAGGCTGTCGTTGATCGTCTTGAAACGGTCGAGGTCGATCAGGTGCAGGGCGAAATCGCCCGTGAGCCCGAGCTTCGCCTGCCCGAGCATGGCGCGCAGCCGGGTGGTGTAGAGCACCCGGTTGGGCAGGTCGGTCAGGGCGTCATGCTCGGCCAGGTAGCGAATGCGGTCCTCGGCCTGCTTGCGCTCGGTGATATCGAGCGAGATGACCACCACCCGCTCCGCCTCACCCGCATCGTTCTTCACCGCCACGGCCGTGGTCAGCAGGGTGCGCGGCTCGCCGGAGGCGTTGCACAGGCTGTCCTCCTGGAAGGGCAGCGGCCCGGGTGAGGACAGCACCAGATGGACCAGTGCCAGCACATTGCCGGCGCCCCCCGTCTCGTCACACTGCGGCGTCGCCTCCTCGCTCCCGTGGAAGCTCGCATGCGCCTCGTTCACGAACAGGCAGCGGCCTTTCCGGTCGAAGGTGCTGATCATCGCCGGGACACTGTCCATCAGGATGCGCAGGGTGCGCTCCGCCTCGGACTGGCGCGCCGCGGCGGCCTCGGCCTGCTGCCGCAGGCGCAGCGCCCGGCGCGTTTCCACCATCAGCAGGGCGATCAGCAGCCCTGCCGAGAGCAGCAGCCCCATCGCGGAGGCGATGAAGGTCCAGTGCAGGCTGCGCAGCCCGGTGACGGCATGGTCCGCCGCCTCCTGCTGGTCGAGGTGGAGCATCCGCAGCGCGGCGGCGAGTTGCACCTCCAGCTCCCGGTAGCTGGCGTAGAGGCGCGGCAGCGCCGTGGCCTCGCCGGCGAGCAGCTTCTGCAGGTCCTCGTCCAGCACCCGCAGGATTCCGGCGATCCGCGGCAGCACCCCGTGCAGGCGTTCCAGCTGGGTGTATTCATTCGGGTCGTCGCCGCTGCCGAGCAGCTTGATGCGGCTGTAGAGGATCTCGAAACGCTGTTCGAGCTGCCAGGCCGGCAGGGCCTGGGCGGCGTAGCGGCTGAGCGCGGCGTCGAAGCGCGCCGCCTCGAAGGCGGCCTGGGTGGTCATCCACAGCCCGCTGCGCAACAGCTGCCCCTCCCGCCGGTACTGGGCACCGATATGCAGGAACGAGGCGCCGAGCGAGATGAGGAACAGCAGCGCGGCGATCCCCAGGCCGAACTTGAACAGCAGCCGCCCATGGCGGAGCTGGGCTGCCAGCCCCGCCAGCAGCCAGGCGCGCGACGCGGCTGCCGAAAGGCCACCGCCGGATGGCACGGTTACCGGACCTCGATGCGCTGCAGCTGCCAGATCGACCGCTCGTGGTACGTCATCTGGTCAAGCGCCGGCCGCTCCGACCAGGGGTAGACGAGCCAGATCGGCCCCCGGTCGCGGATGCGCATCGGCCTTCCATCCAGCCGCGTGGCCAGGAAGGCGCCATGCAGCCGGGCGTCCTCCTCGGGAATGACCACGGTGTAGTCGTTCAGGGCAACGGTATGCAGCACCGTGCCATGGGCGCCGACGGCCTGCAGCAGCCGTGCCAGCGGCACGCCGGAGAAGACCTGCATGCCGGCCGTCCAGGGGGTGGTCGTCCGCAGCTCCTGCAACCCAAGCGCCTCCAGCTCTTCCAGGCCGAAGCGCCGCATGCCCTCCGGCGCACCGGCGATCAGCCCGGTCACGACGAGGGAGGGAGGCGGAGCCATCTCGGCGGCCCGGGTTACGCCTGGAAACAGGCTCAGCAACCCTGGCAGGAGCGTGAAGACACGGCGACGAGGAAGCATCTTCCTTCTCCGAGCGGCAGGTAGGGAGAAGATGTGCCGCTACGGAGAGCTAAACAACACAGATTCGTGATGATGCGGTTAACGCCCACCCTCCACCAACTCCGCTGCCACACCCAGGTCTACCGAGAGCAGCCGGCTGACCCCCCGCTCCTGCATCGTCACGCCATAGAGCCGGTGCATCCGCGCCATGGTCAGCGGGTGGTGGGTGACCACCAGGAAACGGGTGCCCGCCTCCTCCGCCATCGCCTCCAGCAGGCCGCAGAGCCGCTCGACATTGGCGTCGTCCAGCGGCGCGTCCACCTCGTCGAGCACGCAGACCGGCGCGGGCTGGCAGCGGAACACGGCGAAGATCAGCGAAAGCGCCGTCAGCGCCTGCTCGCCGCCCGAGAGCAACGAGAGGGTGGCGAGCTTCTTGCCCGGCGGCTCGGCATAGATCTCCAGCCCGGCCTCCAGCGGGTCCTCGCTGCCGACCAGCGCCAGATGCGCCCGCCCGCCGCCGAACAACCGGCCGAACAGGGCGCGGAATTCGGCATCCACCCGGTTGAAGACGGCGCGCAGCCGCTCCCGCCCCTCGCGGTTCAGATGGCCGATCGAGCCGCGCAACTTGGCAATGGCGGTGCCGATCTCGTCGCGGTCGCGATCGATGGCGCCGATCCGCGCTTCCATCTCCGCCACCTCCTGCTCGGCCCGCAGGTTGACGGGCCCCATTTCCTCGCGCTCGCGCGCCAGCCGCTCGGCCTTGCGGCGCGCCTTGTCCTCCGCCGCGTCGGAGAGATCCTCCGGCGGTTCCGGCAGGGCGGCGTCCTCCCCCAGCCGCTCGACGAGGCGGGCGGCCACCGAGCCCGCCGCCTGCTCCGCCTGCTCCACCGCGGCCTGGGCGCGCACCTGCGCCTCGCGCGCCGCGGCGAAGGCGGCATCCGCCTGCCGCCGGCCCTCCGCCGCCTCGCGATCCTCCGTCTCGGCGGCCCTCAGCTTCGCGGCGGCGGCCTCGTGCCGGGCCTTGGCCTCAGCCAGCACCCTTCCGGCGGCGGCGCGGCGGGCGGCCGCCTCCTCCGGGGCACTGACGGCCGCCTCGCGGGCGGCGGCCGCTTCCTCGGCGCGGCGATCCAGCTCGGCCAGGCGCGCCGCAGCGGTCTCCCGCCGCTCGGCCCAGGAGGTGCGCTCCTGCGCCAGCGCGGCGAGCCGTCCGGCAGCGCGCTCCGTCTCCGCGGCCAGCGCGGCGGCGACGTCACGCGCCGCCCCTGCCCGCGCGCGGCCGGCGGCCAAGGCCTGCCGCGCCGTCTCCACCGCCTGCCGCATCCCATCGAGGTCCGGCAGCGCGGTCAGGGCGGCCTCCGCCTCGGCCTGCAGGCGCTCGGCCTCGGCGCGATCCTCCGTCACGCGGGCGAGCTGCGGCGCCAGCGCGCGCAACCGGCTCTCCGCGCTGGCGGCCCGGCTGGCCAGCCGGGATTCCTCCGCCCGCGCCCCCTCCAGCCCCGCCTCGGCCTTGCGTCGCGCATCCCGCGCGCCGGCCTCGGCAGCCTGGGCGGCGCTTTCCTCCTGCGCCGCCGCCTCGCGCGCCACGCGGGCGGCGGTGGCATCCGGCAGGGTGGCGAGCACCCCCTCGGCGGCCTCGCGGGCCGCCTGCGCCGCCTGCAGCTCGGTCTCCAGCCGCTCCAGCTGCGGCCCGAGCGCGGCCAGCCGGCTCTCCGCCCGCTCGGCCTGGGCGGCGAGCCGCGCCTCGGCTTCGCGCGCACGGGCCAGCGTGGTCTCGGCGGCGCTGCGCGCGGCGCGGGCCTGGGACTCGGCCCCGGCCGCCTGCGTCTCGGCGTGCTTCGCCGCCTCGGCGGTGGCGGCGACCTCCTTCGCGGCGGCCACCGCCTGCTCCAGCGCCTGCTCGGCGGCCCGCAACCGGTTGCGCTGGGTCAGCCGCACCGCGCCCGGGCTGGGCGCTCCGGCCTGGATGCCGTGCCCATCCCAGCGCCACAGCGCGCCCTCGCGGGAGACCAGGCTCTGCCCCGGCGCCAGCCGCGCCTGCAGCGCCGCGCCATCGATTCCCGCATCCAGCAGCCCGACCTGCGACAAGGCGCGCGCCAGCTCCGGCGGCGCCTCAACCAGCCGGCCGAGGGGCGTGGCACCCTCCGGCAGCGGTGCCGGCGCCTCCAGCGGCGGCAAGCGGCGCCAATGACGCGGCGCGCGCGGATCGGCGGGGCTTTCCAGCGCCTCGCCCAAGGCCGCGCCGAGCGCCGCTTCCAGCCCCTGCGGCACCACCACGGCTTCCAGGATCGGTGCCGCCGCGCCCGGCTCGCCGGAGCGCAGCAGGTCGGCGAGGCCCTGCCGCTCGGCCCCGGCGCGGGCGCGGGCGGCCTCGGCGGCGCTGGCATTGCCGCGGGCCAGCGCATGCGCCCCGGCGGCGGCGCTGCGCGCGCCCTCCGCCTCGGCCAGCGCCTTGCGCGCCGCGGCGAGCCGGGCCTCCGCCTCGGCGGTGGCGGTACGGGCGGCGTCCAGCGCGGTGGGATCCGGCTGCTCGGCGGCGGCGGCGTCGCGCTCGCGGCGCAGCCGGTCGCGCTGCTCCGTCACCTGCCGCGCGCGGTTGGCGGCGGCGTCGCGTTCAGCGGTGGCGCGGCTGCGCCCCGCCTCGGCCTCGGCGACCGCGCGCCGGGCGGCGGCATGCCGCTCCTGCGCGGCGGCGCGGGCGGTCTCGGCCTGCTCCAGCGCGGCACGCGCCTCGGCCAGCGCCGCCTCGGCGGCCTGCCGGGCGGCGCCGGCGGCCTCGATCGTCTCAGGCGCGACATGGGCGGCCTCGGCCTCGCGCTGCTGGCCCAGAAGGGCCTCATGCTGCTGCCGCAGCCGCTCGGCGCGCTGCCGGGCCGCGTTCACCTCGCCACTGACCCGTGCCTGCTCGGCAGCCGCCTCGGCGGCCTGCTGCGCGGCGCGGTCGGCCTCGCGCTCCAGCCTGGCCACGGCCTCCTCGGCCTCCACCTGCTCGGCCCGCGCGGCCTCGCGGCGCTCCGGCAGGGCGGCGGCCACGCCTTCCAGCGTCCGCGCCTCCTCGGCCAGCCGCCCCTCGGCGGCGCCGGCATCCTCGACCAGCCTCCGGGCATGGCCGAGATCGTCCCGGATCTGCGCCAGCCGCGCCTCGGCATCGGCCAGGGTGGCGCGGGCGCGGCGCTCCTCCGCCTCCAGCCCTTCCGACTCGACGCGGTGCCGCTCCAGCGCGGTGCGCGCCTCGGCCTCCTCGGCGCGCGGCGCGGGCAGCGCCCGCTCAGCCGTGAAGGCGCGCTGGGTGGCCTCGGCGGCGGCCTGCTCGGCGCGGCCGGTGGCGGCGCGGGCGGCGGCGTAGGCGTTGCGGCTGCCGGTCAGCGCCTTCTCGGCGCGGGCGACCAGCAGCGAGAAATACTCGGCCTCCGCCTGCCGGGTCAGGCCGGAGAGGTTGCGGTAGCGCGCCGCCTGCCGGGCCTGGCGCTGCAGCGACTGCCGCTGCACCTCGAGCTGCCCCTTCAGGTCGTCGGCGCGGGTCAGGTTCTGCTCGGCCTGGCGCAGCTTCAGCTCGGCCTCGTGCTTGCGGGCGCGCAGCCCGGCGATGCCGGCGGCCTCCTCCAGCACCTGCCGGCGCTCCTCCGGCTTGGCGGCGATCAGCGTGGCCACCTTGCCCTGGCTCACCATGGCCGAGGAGCGGGCGCCGCTGCCGATATCGGCGAACAGCGTCTGCACGTCCCGCCCGCGCACCTCGCGGCCGTTGATGCGGAAGCCGGTGCCCTCGCCGCGCACGATGCGGCGGGTGATCTCCAGCTCGGCCGCCTCCTGGTGCGGCGGCGGGGCGAGGCCGGAGGCCTCCTCCAGCAGCAGCGTCACCTCAGCCTGGTTGCGGCCCGCGCGGGTGGCGGTGCCGGCGAAGATGACGTCGTCCATCTCGCCGCCGCGCATGGCGCGGGCATTGGTCTCGCCCATCGCCCAGCGCAGCGCCTCGACGACGTTGGACTTGCCGCAGCCATTCGGGCCGACGATGCCGGTCAGGCCCGGCAGCACGTCCAGCGTGGTCGGCTCGGCGAAGGACTTGAAGCCGGCGATGCGCAAGCGCGACAGCACCGCCCGCAGGGCCGCGGCGCGTGCCGCGGCCTCCGTGGCGGCGTCCCGCGCCGGCGCGTTCTCCTCGGGCGCGGTGCCCTCTTCCCGGGCGCCGCCTTCGGACACAACCTCGGTCAAGTGCCGGAGGCCTCCTGGACCAGTTGCGCGAAGCGGTCGAAGGACAGAGCACCCGGCACCACCTTGCTGCCGAAGACGAAGGTGGGGGTGGAGTTCACCTTGTACTGCTGCTCGGCCTTCAGCCGCTCCTCCAGGATGGCGCGGCGCAGCGCCTCATCATTGATGGCGGCGTCCACCTGCTGCCGGTTCATCCCCGCCAGGGCGGCGACCTTGGCGATCTCGGCGATGTTGTCGGCGTTGCGGTTGAAGGCCCAGCGCTCCTGGCTGGCGAGCAGCGCGCTGATGAAGCCCTCGTAGCGCTCCGGCGGCAGGGCGCGCGCCACCTGCGCGGCGGCCAGGGCGAGCTGATCCAGCGGGAAGTCGCGCCAGACCATTCGCATCTTGCCCTTTTCCACCAGCTCCTGCTTCACGCGCGGCCAGGTCTCGCGGTGGAAGGCGGCGCAATGCGTGCAGGTCAGCGAAAAGAATTCCTGCACCGTCACCGGCGCGTCGGCCGGGCCGGCCGAGCGCTCGCCGAGGCGCGGGTCGGTCCCCTGCGTGGTCCCCTGGGCGGTGGCGGCGACCGGGAGCAGGATGGCCGGAGCCAGCATCAGCGTGCGGCGGGAGAGGGACATGGAAGCTCCTTCGGCTTGACGATGGCGGCACCCCGTCCGGGTGGCCGGGCTGCGCTGTCTCTACCGCAGAACCCCACCCCGAGGCGATCCCGCCGCAGATGGCCGGGCGGCGGGCGCCTGTCCATCCACCGTTGCACTTCGCCACGCAGGCGGAGGCCCGCCGGGGACCCGCCAAGACCCGATCAGAAGGGCGGCTCACCGTCCAGAGTTGTTCTATCTATAGCGAGGCGGCTGGGCTTGCGGCAGCCTTCGCATCTTTCTGGCCGCAATGCGGCATGAGCGTAGATCGTGTATCTGGCGAACCTTGCCACAGCGCGGGTAGACGCAGGCCATGGACCAGAAACTACAGGAAATTTCCACCCCTGACGGAAATAACGGACCTTGAAAGGCGATCCTGTTGTTTTTATCGCGGACAGATGTTGAGCAGGAGAATCCGAACAAACGGTCACGACTATAAAAAAAATCCTGTTATTATCCGTCATGATGAGAAGAGCATTATTCTGTCTTTTTCTGCATTTCGCTGCTTTGTGGATTTTTCTAAGGGATAATATTTCTATGCGCCATATACATTGCTGCCTTTTCTAGGTTGCCGACTCAATCAGGGGAGCCAGAAACAAGCGGTTGCGACGAGCGCGATGGCGGAGAGGAAGTTCCTGGCCAAGCGGTCGTAGCGCGTAGCGATGCGCCGCCAGTCCTTCAT
>NZ_JASIRT010000032.1 GCF_030063475.1 Roseomonas sp. E05 | reverse complement strand
CCGTCTCCCGTGGTGGTCCGCCTCGGCGGATTGGCTCTGGCCCGAAGCGACCAAATGGGGGGCTTCCATGGTGGGAAGGTCAAGCAGGGCGCTCGCCCGCGGCGCACTGACATAATTTGCCGCAAATACGAACGAAACCCCACTTGCTGGAGCAGGTTTAGCCAAAGGCGGGAGTGCTGACGCGGCTGCACGGAAGCTTGGCGGCCATTCGACAGACGCCAGGCGGGCATCCGACCCGCCGAAGCAGTCACAGGCACGGAAAGCACCAAGTTGTAGAAGCGCCACCGCGCAGACGGCGGGGATAGCAAGTGAGCAGCAAGCGGGAGCAGCTCGAAGGCTGCGGGGCCCACATCGCCTGCCTGCGGAAATGGTTGCGGGAGGATGTGCCGGCGGAGGTCAGCCCAGTGCAACCACACGACAACGGAGGCGGCGACCGCCGGATCCAGGCATGAGCATCCTCGACGTCATCGCGAACGCGCTCCCCTTCATGGCGGAGCCCTGGTTCGCCCTTACTTGGTACGCCATCGGCGCGCTGGGCGCCGCCTGGATGATCTACGATTCCTTCACGGCGAACACTGCCCTGAACCCGCCGCTGAAGGCCTGCTGGCCCATCATCATCATCTTCTTCTCGGTCGTCGGCATCGCGCTCTATTTCCTTACCTCGCGCCCGCCTGGCATCGGCAGGGTGCAGGGCCGCATGGAGAAGATGCGCCGCTTCACCGAGTTCTCGCAGCCACGCTGGCGCAAGGTGATGGCCTCGGCCACCCATTGCGTCGCGGGCGACGGCCTTGGCATCATGACGGCAATGGTGGGCGCCCGCCTGATGGGCTTCTTCTTCTGGGAAGAGTTCTGGTTCGAGTACGCGGTCGGCTACGCCTTCGGCTGGTTCATCTTCCAGACCTGGGCGATGCGCCTGCACGGCAATGGCTGGCTGGCCGCGATCTGGAAGGGTGGCCGTGCCGAGTTCTTCTCCATGATCACCGTCATGGTCGGCATGGGCCTGATCATGCGCCTTGTCACTCCGGCGGTGGTCGGCATGCAGCCGATGCCCACCACCTATGCCTTCTGGACCTTCGGGGCGCTCGGCCTGATGGTCGGCTTCGTCTTCACCTACCCGATGAACTGGTGGCTGGTCTCGATGGGCTGGAAGCACGGACAGGGGATGGAGCACATGCTGAAGCAGATGCAGGGCAACGAGGGCAAGGGCCGGAAGGCCCAGCAGGGCCAAGCGGCGCCGCAGGGGGCGTGATGATGAGGCCGCCGCGGACTTTGCATGCCCTGCTGGGTGCAGCCTGGATCGCGGCTGCCCTGCCGTTGGGCCCTGCCGCGATGGCGCAGGCGCCCAGTGCCCCGACCCCGCCCAAGGCGGAAGCGCCTGCGAGGTTCGACGCCGCCCGGCAGGCCCTCGCCACCGCCATGTCCCAGAGCGCCGGTGCCCTGCGCGCAGGGCACCGGCACGAGGCGACCCGCGCGCTGGACCGGGCGCGCCGCCTGGCGCGCTTCGGAGATACCGCCTGGATGCTGGGCGAGCCCGGGCGGAAGGCTTTCCGGGATGCCCGCCACGGCGTCGAGGAAGGGCGCAAGGCGCTGCAAAACGGCGCCCCTCATAAGGCCGCGGACATCTTGCAGTCGGCCTCCCAGGCGCTGGCCCAGACGCCGCTGGGCGAGGCGGAGCCGCGCAGGCTGGACGCGCAGGCAGTGTCCGAGGCGGAGGGTCGCACCGTCCTCAACGCCCAGGGCGAGGAAGCCGGAACGCTGGAAGGCTACGCGGCTGAGGGGGATGCGATCCTCGTCTCCCAAGGCGGTTTCCTGGGCATCGGCGCACGCACGATCCGGCTGCCCGCCGACCAGGTACTGCTGGGCCAGGACTACGCCCTGACGCTGGCGGAGCCCGCCGGGGCCGGTGGCGACGGGTGAACGCCAGGCCTCCGGCCGGGAATCCCGGCGCTTTACGGCTGGAGACCCGCTTTGCTGGCGCCGGAGCGGCAGCACCGAAGTGGAGGCCAGGCTTGCGGGTCAGGCCGTCAGGCGCTCGCTTATCCAGTCTGTGCTGCGGAGGGCGCGGTCCAAGTGCCGGTAGTGGCTACCTTGCTCTCCATGGCGGCTTCGCGCTGCAAGGCTGATCCTGAGCTGCGGGGCGCGGGTCCACCCTGCGCAGTCGGCGGTCACGTCCCTGGTGCCGCCGCCGCAGGCCCTGTCCGGGGCTTGAAGCGCGGCATGGATGCCTCCTTCGCATGACCTTTGCAGAGGTGGAGCCCCCCGCTGCGGGAAGGTCAAGCCCATTGCTGAAGGGGCTGGGCGGAGGCAACCAGGGCCGTATCCGCCGGCAATATCCTTTGCGGCTGAAACAGCCGGAAGCGCCGGCAGGCTTGAGCGCTACCGGCGCGGCGCCATTTCTCAGGCGGTGATGCTGGCCGCCGCCTCCTGGCAGGCCTTCTCGCAACCGCGGCAGGCGTCGGCGCAGATGCGGCAGTGCTCGTGCATGCTGGCATGGCGGTCGCACTCTTCGGCACAGGTGCGGCAGGCCGTCTCGCAGACGGTCAGCATCTGCCGGAGGAGGGCCTCGTTCGAGCCGGTCCTCCGGCTGGCAAGCGCCCCTGTGGCGAGGCAGACATCGGCGCAGTCCAGGTCGAGGCGAATGCACTGCGCAAGCTGCTGGACCATTTGCTCACCGAGGCAGGCGTCGGCGCAGGCGATGCATGTCTGGGCGCAGGAGTAGCATTCCTCGATGCACCGGATCAGCGCGTCGTTGACATCGCCCTTCACCTGCGGGTGCGTGCGGATCATCTCTTGTGCGCGCATGGAATGCCTTTCAGATCTGGAGGAACGGCGGAGGCCCATCCGTGGAACGCGGGAAGCCGCGGCAGGGCGAGCCGGTGTGTTCTCAACAAGCGCTGCGAGGAAGCGGTTTCCTGTCACATGACGACAAAACAGCTCTGGTCGCCGGCCTCAGCTTCCAAACCCACCCGACGCCCGCGCCCTCGTGCGGAACCCGGTAGCGCCTGCTTGCAAGGTCGGGCAACGGGCCTCTCACCGCCACTCCTCTGCACCGCGGCAGATAACATCTGGCTGATCGACGCCCGTGTTGTCCTGGGCAGCCAGGCGGCCGGCTGTCTCGTCTCTACCGTGGCAGCGGGATTTATCGCGACGCTCATGGCGCAGCGCTTCGGCGGCATGCCGCCGGGCTGAAGCGGGCTTCGCTCAAATCCAGGGCTACTTCCCGGCTCGTTGCCGGACGGAGGGCAGCAGTGTGGAGCGGTCACCGAGGTTCGCTTCGGGCTTCGCCCCTGCTCGTCCCCGGGTCAGGTTATACTGATATGCCGTTCCCGGATCAGGCGTCCGTAGAAGTCGTTGTCCTGCGTGATCACGGCGGCGAAGTCGCCGAGGCTCACCGGATCCAGCGCCATGTCCGGCGTGGCGCGGGCCTGCACGAGCTTGCTACGCACCGCCTTCTCCAGTGCTCCTGCCAGAATGCGTTGCACTCCGGGCGGCGTGCCGGCCGGGGCGCAGATTCCGTGCCAATAGCGCACCACCAGGTCGGGATGGCCCAGTTCAGCGAAGGTCGGCACCTCCGGCGCTGCGCCAAGCCGCTCTGGCGCCGAAAGCGCCAGTACGCGGAAACGCCGTCCCTCCCTATGCGGCAGCAAGGTGTTCAGCGAACCGGCATAGAAAGGGATGCGCCCGGTGATCAGGTCTGACAGCGCCGCCTGCTCGCCGCGATAGGCCACGTTGACCATCCGCACCTCTGTGCGGCTTTGCAGCAGTTCCATCACCAGGTGTGGCGTACTGCCGTTGCCGACACTGCCGAAGGGCTGGCCAGGATGGGCTCGCAGGTAGTCCAGTACGCCGGCGAAGCCCTCGCCCGGCACGTCGGCGGCTGCGGCGAAGGCCACGGGGGCGCGATAGACCAGGGTGAGCGGCGCGAAGTCTCTCGGCTGGTAGGGAATGTCGGGATAGAAATGCGGGTTCAGGGCCAGGGTGCTGGTGGCCACCCAGCCCAGGGTATAGCCGTCCTTCGGCGCGCGCGCGGCGGCCTCGGCACCGATCATCGTGTTGGCGCCGGGCTTGTTCTCGACCACGATGGGCTGCCCAAGCCATTCGCGCGCGGCCTCGGCGACGCTGCGCGCCAGCCCGTCCCCCACGCCGGGCGCAAAGGGATAGATCAGCCGGATCGGCCGGGCGGGAAACGAGGCTTCCTCGGCGGCGGCGGCGCCGGCGAGGAGGCCAAGGGCCGAGGCGAGCGCGGTCCGCCGCGGCAGCATGATGGACATGGTTCCTCCTCCTGCGGCCCTCTGCGGGGCCGTGCTCAGATGATCGGCGTGCGGGCCTTGCGCTGCGCGACCGGCACCGCATCGCAGCCGATGATGCCGTCGGCCTCCAGCCGTCGCAGTTCGTCCTCCCTCAGGTCCAGCAGGCCCCCCAGCACCGCGGTGTTGTCCTGCCCCAGGGTCGGCGCCGGGCGGCGCACCGCATAGGGGCCCTTGCCCGCCTCGCGGAACGGGGCCGACGGCTGGTCGTGCCGGCCGATGAAGGGCCGCTCGACGCGTTGCCAGAACCCGCGTGCGGCGAGATGGGGGTCGCGCTTCAGGGCGCTCGGCCAGAGCACGGCGCCGGCCGCGACGCCCAGCGCCTGCAGCGCTACCATCGCGACCTCCGCCTCACGCTCCCCTGTCCAGGCGGCCACCGCCGCCTCCAGCGCCGCCTCGCGAGCGCGGCGGCCGGCGGCGGTGGTCAGCGCGGGGTCCTCCGCCAGGTCCGGCCGGTTGATGCCGCGCGCCAGCCTTGCCCAGGCCGCGTCGTCCTGCGCCGCGACCACCACCCAGCCCGCATCCCGGCAGGGGAAGGCGCCATGCGGCACCATCTCCGGATGACGGTTGCCGAGGCGCGGCCCGGGGTCGCCCGTGGCGGAGGCCGCGATGATCCAGGGCGCCGCCAGCGGGAACATGCATTCCACCTGCGCCAGGTCGATCTGCTGCCCCTCGCCGGTAAAGCGGCGGTGTAGCAGGGCCACCATCAGCGCGGCGGCGGCGTTCAGCCCGCCGATCGGGTCGCCATAGGCGAGCTGGTTGGTGGTGGGCGGCCAGTCCGCCGCGCCGGAGACGGTGGGCAGGCCGGAGGCGTGCTCCAGCGTCGAGCCATAGGCGCGCGCGTCGCGCCAGGGTCCTTCCAGCCCGAAGGCCGGCATGGAGAGCATGACCAGGTCCGGCCGCTCGGCGGCCAGGGCGGCGTAGTCGAGACCGAGCTTCGGCAGCACCTCGCGGGCATAGTTCTCGACCACCGCATCGGCGTCGCGCACCAGCCGCTTCAGCAGCGCCTTGCCTTCCGGCGTGGTGAGGTCGAGCGTGATGCCGACCTTGTTGCGATTGAGCACGGCGAAGCGGACATCCTGCTCGTAGCGCCGCTCGGCGAAGAAGGCGGGGCGCGGATCGACGCCACGCCACCAGTCCGGGTACTGGCAGGCCTCCACCTTGATCACCTCGGCGCCGAGATCGGCAAGCTGACGGGTGCAGAGCGGTCCGGCCCAACCCATCGAGAGGTCCACGATGCGCAGCCCCGCCAGCGGCAGCGGCACCGGGCGCGGGGCGGCGGGCTCGCGGGCCGGTGGCACCGCCATCCCGTCATGCTCGCCGGCGCGCGGCGCCCGGCCGCCCGGCAAGGGCGGCGTGCGGGTCAGCCGTTGCGGCAGGGCCGGCCCCTCGAAGCGCGCCCCACCCCGCTCCACCGTCGCGAAGGCATCGCGGGCGCGGTGGGTCGGTGTCCGCAGCAGCGTCGCCATGTCCGGCACCACGGCGAAGGGAAGGCGGCGGCGGATCGCCTCGAGGAACCATTCCTCGGCGCTGCGCTCGGCCAGGCGCGGGACGAACAGCGCCTCAAGCTCCTCCACATGGCGCAGCCGGTCCAGCCCGACGACGAAGCGCGGATCATGCCCGACCTCGGGAATGCCGATCATCTCGCAGAAGCCGCGGAACTGCGCCGGCGTCACCACCGAGACGCCGAGCCATCCCTCCCTGCAGCGATAGACGCCGAGCGGACAGGTGGGGGCGAAGCGGTTGACGCCGTAGCGCCGCTCCACCTCCGGGTTGGTGACGCTCTGCGCCGCCTGGTACTCGGCCACGGCGACATTGGCCTCATGCAGGCTGATCTCCAGCCGGCGCCCGGCACCCGACCAGAGCGCGGCGGCCACGGCGTTGAACGCGGCGAGCGCCGCCGTCACCGCCCCGGCGATGCCGCCGAGCAGCGAGGGCGGCCCCTCCGCCGGACCGGTGCAGGCGAAGACCCCCGCCAGGGCGCGCAGCACCGTGTCGGTCGCGGTGAAGTCGCGATAGGGGCCGCTGTCGCCGAAATCCGACAGCTCGGCGGCCACCAGATGCGGCAGTTCCATCCCGAGCGGCCTTGCCTGGCGCTCGGCGCGTGGCCGCGCATCGAGCAGCACGTCACAGCCGGGGAGCAGTTGCCGTGCGCGCTCAAGCCCGGGCGCGGCGGCGATATCGGCGGTGAGGCTGCGCTTGCTGGTGCTGAGCCAGGCGAAAAGGGCGGATTCCCGGCCTTCGCCCGTCTCGACCAGCGGCGGCTGGCGGCGCAGCGGATCGCCGCCCGGCGGCTCCAGCTTCAGCACCTCGGCGCCGAAATCGGCGAACAGCTTGCCGATGTAGGAGAGGGCAACGCCGCCGCCCACCTCCAGCACGCGGAGGGCGGTAAGCGGCAGGGCGGCATGGGGCGGCCGGGGCATGGGCATCCTCCCTCTGACCGCGGGCGCGGCCTATTTTGTGATTTGTGACAACTAAACCGCCCTCATTCCGCCGCGTCAACCATCAGGCGCCGCCGCCCGGTCAATGCGCCGATGTTGATCTCCGGCAGGCGCCGCAGCAGCACCTCGGCATAGACGCTGATGTCACGCTGGACCGCCAGCCGCGCCAGGGCACCATCCTGCTCCCGCAAGGCTCGGATGACCTCGTGATGCGGATGCGCGTCCGGATGGTGCAGGAAGCGCACCTGGCGCAGCCCGGCATGCAAGGGGCCGCATTGCAGCCACAGCCCCTCGATGATCCGCGTCAGCACCGGCATCCCGGAAAGGGCGCAGATCTCCATGTGGAAGCGCTCATTCTCCTCCAGCATGGGAATGCCGTCGCCGGCCAGCCGCGCCGCCGTCATGCGCGCGTGGATCTCGGCCAGCCGGTCCGCGTCGGCCGGCCGGGCGCGCTCGGCGGCACGCGCGGCGGCCTTGCCCTCCAGTTCGGCACGGAGTTCGACGATCTCGCGGAAGCGCTCGTCGGAGAGCACGGGCACCCGCACCGAGCGGTGGTCGAACTGCTCCAGCGCGCCTTCGCTGACCAGCCGGGCGAGCGCGTCCCGCACCGGCGTCGAGCTGACCCCAAGCTCCTGCGCCAGGTCGCGCAGTTTCAGCTTCTCGCCCGGGCGGAAGCGGCTGCGCATCAGGTCGAGGCGCAACCGCTGGTACACTTTCGCGCCGACGCTCTCGGTGGTGATCGGCGGCGATGCTGCCGCAGGTCCACTCATGCTCCCCTCCGTTTCGGATTCCACACGGTCGCTTGACACTCCCGTCCGCCTGCTATGATCTGTGACAACAAATTACAACGCCGGGGGGAGACTATCATGGCCGAGGTGAAAATCGCCGCAGAGATCACCGCATCCGTCTGGCAGATTCAGGCCCGTCCCGGCGACCAGCTCGCCGAGGGCGATACGGTGATGCTGCTGGAGTCCATGAAGATGGAAATCCCCGTCACCGCCCCGCAAGCCGGCCGCATCGCCGCCGTGCTGGTGGCCGAGGGCGACCAGGTCGAGGAAGGCCAGGCTGTCGCTCTGCTGGAGGCCTGAGGGTGCGGGGCCCGGTCCTTATCGCCAATCGCGGCGAGATCGCCTGCCGCATCGCCGCCACCTGCCGCCGCATGGGCCTGCCCAGCATCGCCGTCTTTTCCGAGGCCGATGCCGAAGCCCTGCATGTGGCGGCGGCCGACAGGGCCGAACCGATCGGCCCTGCCCATCCCAGCCAGTCCTATCTCTCCGTCCCCGCACTGCTGGAGGCTGCGCGCCGCAGCGGCGCCCGCATGGTGCATCCCGGCTACGGCTTCCTCAGCGAGAATGCCGAATTCGCCGAAGCCTGCGCCGATGCGGGTCTGACCTTCATCGGTCCACCGCCGGCGGCAATCCGTGCCATGGGGAGCAAGGCCGCGGCCAAGGCGGTGGCACGCCGCGCCGGCGTGGCGGCGGTGCCGGGCTATGACGGCGAGGACCAGTCGGACACGCGCCTGCTTGCGGCGGCGCAGGAGATCGGCTTCCCCATGCTGATCAAGGCCGTCGCGGGTGGTGGCGGGCGCGGCATGCGCAGCGTCGCCAGCGCGGAGGAATTCCCCGCATCTCTCGCCGCCGCCCGGCGGGAGGCGATGAGCTTCGGCGACAGCCGCGTGCTGGTGGAAAAGCTGATTCCACGGGCGCGGCATATCGAGGTGCAGATCCTGGCCGATACGGGGGGCAAGGTGCTGCATCTGGGCGAGCGCGACTGCACCCTGCAGCGCCGCCACCAGAAGCTGGTCGAGGAATCCCCCGCCCCGGGCCTGGATGCGGCGCTGCGGGCGGAACTCGGCCGCCGCGCCATCGCCCTCGCGGAGGCGGTTGGCTATGTCGGTGCCGGCACGGTGGAGTTCGTAGCGGAGGCCGGGGATGCGCCAACGGCGGAGCGCATCTGGTTCATCGAGATGAACACCCGCCTGCAGGTCGAGCACCCCGTCACCGAGATGGTCACGGGGCTGGACCTGGTGGAGTGGCAGATCCGCGTTGCCGGCGGCGAGGCGCTCCCCTGGGCGCAGGACGCGGTTCGGCTGGAGGGGCATGCCGTCGAGGCGCGGCTCTGCGCCGAGGACCCGGCCCGCAACTTCCTGCCCTCGCCGGGGCGGCTGCAGGCCCTGGCCCTTCCCGAGGCGAGGCCGGGCCTGCGCATCGATACCGGCGTGCGCGAGGGCGACACGCTGACCCCCTTCTACGACCCGATGATCGCCAAGGTCATCGCCCATGCCCCCACCCGCGCCGAGGCCCTGACGAAGCTGGCGGCGGCGCTCGACCGCTGCTCGGCCAGTGGGGTGCGGCTGAACGCCGGCTTCCTCGCCGCTGCCCTGCGCAGCCCCGAAATGGCGGCGGGGCAGGTGGACACGCATTTCCTCGACCGCGCCCGCGCCGGGCTGCTGGCCGCGACCGCCGCCTGAGCCCGATGGACAGGAAGGTTCCGATGCCCGACACGATCCCCAACCCCGTCACCGACTGGCAGCCGGAGCTCGACGAACTGCGCCGGCGCGAGGCAATGGCGCAGGAAATGGGCGGCCCCGACAAGGTGCGCCGCCAGCACGACGCCGGCCGGCTCACCGTGCGCGAGCGAGTGGCCAAGCTGGCCGATCCCGGCAGCTTCCACGAGATCGGCGCCATTGCCGGCAGGGCCGAGTATGACGAAACAGCCAATCTGAGGCGGCTGACCCCCTCCAACTGTGTCTTCGGCCGGGCCACGCTCGGTGGGCGGCCGGTGGTGCTGGTGGGCGACGACTTCACCGTTCGCGGCGGCTCGGCCGATGCCACCATCCGCGAGAAGCCGCTGATGGCGGAGCGCATGGCCAACGAGTTCCGCCTGCCGATCATCCGCATCATCGAGGGCTCGGGCGGCGGCGGCTCGGTCAAGACCATCGAGACGACGGGACGTGCCAACCTGCCGGGCGGCGTCGGCGGCACCGGCCTGTTCAACTACACGACGCTCAACCTCAGCGCGGTGCCGGTGGTGGGGCTGGGGCTCGGCTCGGTGGCCGGGCTGGGCGCGGCGCGCCTCGCCTCGACCCACTACTCGGTGATGACCAAGGAGACCGCCGCGATGTTCGTCGCCGGGCCGCCCGTCGTCGCCCGGCTCGGCCAGAACCTCGACAAGAAGGCGCTGGGCGGCTGGGAAATCCAGACCAGGAGCGGCGCCGTTGATCACGCGGTGGACAGCGAGGATGAGGCCTTCGAATGCGCCCGCCGCTTTCTCTCCTATCTGCCCGCCTCGGTCCATGACCTGCCGCCGGACCTGCCTTGCGATGACGATCCCGGGCGACGCGAGGACTCCCTCTTCTCCATCGTCCCGCGCGACCGGCGCCGGGTCTACCAGATGCGGCGGATCATCGAGGCGGTGGTCGACCGCGGCAGCTTCTTCGAGCAGGGCCGGATGTTCGGCCGTTCGCTGATCACCGGCTTCGCCCGTTTCGGCGGCCGCGCCGTGGCGCTGATGGCCAGCGACCCGTATTTCTACGGTGGCTCCTGGACCGCCGACACCTGCCAGAAGGTGGTGCGCTTCCTCGACATGGCCGAGACCTTCCATCTGCCGGTCGTCTATCTGGTGGATTGCCCGGGCTTCATGATCGGGCTGGAGGCGGAGCGCGCCGCCACCATCCGCCACGGCGTGCGCGCCATGGCGGCGATGAACCAGACCACCATGCCCTGGTGCAGCATCATCATCCGCAATGCCTTCGGGGTCGCAGGCGCCGCGCACCAGCCGGCGGGGCGGCTCTCCCTGCGCTATGCCTGGCTTTCCGCGCGCTGGGGCTCGCTGCCGCTCGAAGGCGGCATCGAGGCCGCCTACCGGGCCGAGATCGAGGCGGCGCCCGATCCGGCGCAGAAGCTGCGCGAGATCGAGGACCTGCTGAACCAGCTCCGCTCGCCCTTCCGCACCGCCGAAACCTTCTGGGTGGAGGAGATCATCGATCCGCGCGAGACGCGGCGGCTGCTCTGCGACTTCGCGCAGCTCGCCGCGCCGTTGCGGATGCCGCAGCCGGGGCGCCTGCAAATGCGGCCCTGATCCGCCGGCCCGTCGCGCCGGGCCGGCCGCACAAGAAACAGGGGACCGCCCACGGAAGGGCGGCCCGGGGAGGATATCATGAGGAAGATCCTGGCTGCCGCGGCCGTGCTGGCCGCGGCGCTCTGCCCGCCCGCAGCGCATGCCTTTCCGGACCACCCGCCGCGCATCATCGGCGGCTTCGCGCCGGGCGGCACCAGCGACATCGTCGCGCGGCTGATCGCCGAGGCGGTCGCGCCCGCCTTCGGCCAGCGGCCGGTGGTGGAGAACCGCACCGGCGCCAACGGCGCCATTGCGGCCGAGGCCGTGGCCCGTTCCGCCCCCGATGGCTACACCGTGCTGCAATGCGCGACCGGGCTGCTGACCATCAGCCCGCAACTCCCCGGCGCGCATCTGCCGCTCGATCCGCGGCAGGAGCTGATCCCGATCGTGAATGTGGCGCATTCCACCCAGGCCATGGTGGTGGCCGCCAACGCACCCTACCGCGACGTGGCGGGCTTTGTCGCCGCGGCGCGCGAGAAGCCGGAACGGCTGACCTATGCCAGCGCCGGCATCGGCTCGGTGTCGCATCTCTCCGGTGCGCGGCTCGCCCAGCAGGCGGGATT
Source organism: Roseomonas sp. E05 (assembly GCF_030063475.1). Taxonomy (GTDB): domain Bacteria; phylum Pseudomonadota; class Alphaproteobacteria; order Acetobacterales; family Acetobacteraceae; genus Pseudoroseomonas. Next base: position 44,440 of record NZ_JASIRT010000032.1, on the reverse strand, counting down.
GAAGCTGGTGCACGTGCCCTATCGTGGGGCGGCGCTCGGGGTCCTGGACGTGGTGGCCGGGCGCACCGACACCATCATCACCAATCTCGGCGACGTGGTCTCGCAGGTGCAGGGCGGGCAGCTGCGGCTGCTTGCCTTCGCGGACGGCATCGGTTCGCCCGTCTTTCCGCAGGCCGGGCAGGTCTCGGACGTCGTGCCCGCCTATGCCGTCAGCGGCTGGTTCGGCCTCTGCGGGCCGCGCGGCATGCCGCCCGAGCTGGTGTCGCGCTGGGCCGAGGCGGTGCGCCAGGGAATGGGCAGCCCCGCCATGCGCCAGCGCCTGCTGGAGCAGGGCCTGGCACCCCGGCTGGAGGGCCCCGATGACTTCGCGGCCACGGTCGCCCAGGACTGGAAGCAATGGGGCGAGGTCATCCGCGCCGGAGGAATCCGCGTCGAATAGGAAAGCCCGGTTGGGCAGGGAGGAATCAAGATGTTGAAACGTGTGCTCGCCATGGCCCTGGTGGCTTGCGCGGCCATTGTTCCGCCGGCCCGGGCGCAGCTTCCCGACCGGACGCTGCGCATCATCGGCGGCTTCGCGCCAGGTGGCACATCGGACCTCGTGGCACGGTTGATCGCCAATGCCGTCGCGCCCCTCCTCGACCGCAACGTGGTGGTGGAGAACCGCACGGGCGCCAACGGATTCATCGCGGCGGAGGCGGTCGTGCGCGGCGATGCTGACGGCTCGGTGCTGTTCCAATGCCCGATGGGCACCATGACGATCAGCCCCGAGCTGCCTGGGCTGCCGATGCCGATCGACCCGCGCAAGGATCTGATTCCGGTCGCCAATGTCGCACTCTCCAGCTACGGCGCCGTGGTGCGTGCGGGCGGCCCCTACAGCAGCATGGAGGCCTTCCTGGCCGCGGCACAGGCAAAACCGGGTGGGCTGAGCTATGCCAGCGCCGGCATCGGCACGGCGCAGCACCTCTCGGGCGAGCGGCTGCAGCGGATGGCGGGGATCAAGCTGCTGCATGTCCCCTACCGGGGCGCGGCTCCCGCAGCGCTCGACATCATGGCCGGGCGCGCCGACTTCATGGTCACCAATCTCGGCGACGTCATCTCCCAGGTGCAGGGCGGCAAGCTGCGCCTCGTCGCGCTGGGCGACGCATCCATGAAGTCCACCTTCCCCGAAGTCCCGCTGCTCTCGGACTCCGTGCCGGGGCTGGAGATCGCCGGCTGGTTCGGGCTCTGCGGCCCGCGCGGCATGCCGGATGCGGCCGTCAGCGCCTGGGCCGATGCCACCAAGCGGGCCTTGCAGGATGCCGCTCTGCAGAAGCAGCTGCGCGACAATGGTCTGACACCGCTGTTCGAGGGGCCGGAGGCCTTTGGCGCCCGGATGGCGCAGGACCGAAAGGCCTGGGGGGAGGTAATCGCCGCCGCCGGCGTGCGCGTGGATTAGACCAGAGTTCACCCGAGGTGGGTTACCCCGCCTCGGGCCATGCAGGACGGGCGAGAATTGCACTCGGGATTGCCGACTCAATGAGGGCAGCAGATACACTCGGCAACGGCTCATCCGACCCGCTCTCAGCAGAGCCACAAAGCGAGATGACCAACCAGCCTTCCAAGTCGGTCCAATCGCGGCGGCAGGCCTCAAACGGACTGGCCAGAGGCGGCTTCGCAGCGCAGTCTGCGCTAAAAGAAACAGGAGGAAGGGACATCATGACGGCGGATCCGCGAATCTTGCAGCACGCCATGCCGAGGCGCCGTGCCTGGCTCACCGGCATGGCGGCAGCATTGCTGGCGCGCGGTGCCAGCGCGGCCACGGCCGGCTGGCCCTCGCGCCCGATAAGGATGATCTGCCCTTTCCCGGCAGGCGGCACAAGCGACATCCTGGCCCGGGTCGCCGCTGATCTCCTGACAGAGGCGCTGGGCCAGCCGGTGGTGGTGGACAACCGCTCCGGCGCGGGCGGCAATATCGGCGCAGCGCAGGCCGCCCGCGCCGAGCCCGACGGCTACACGCTGCTGCTGAGCTCACCAGGGCCGCTGGCCATCAACGGCTTCCTCTACAGCGAGCCGGGCTTTGACGGGCTGCGCGATTTCGCCCCCGTCACGCAGATCGCGGAAGTGCCCAATCTCATCGCTGCGCATCCCGGCCTTGGCGTGAAGACCACGGCAGAGCTGATCGCCTTGGCGAAGCAACGGCGGCTGGCCTATGGCGAGACGAGCATTGGCGGCACCACGCATCTCGCCGCCGAGTTGTTCCGCATCCAGGCGGGCATCGAGGCCGACCACGTCTCCTACCGCGGTTCATCGGCCATGATGCCCGATCTGCTCGCGGGCCGGCTCAGCTATGGGGTTGATAACCTGCCTTCCATCCTGCCGCATGTGCGGTCCGGCGCACTTGCCGGCATCGGCGTGACCGGCGCCAGGCGCTGGGGCGGCGCTCCGGACATCCCGGCTATTGCGGAGACTCTTCCGGGCTATGAGGTGACTGCCTGGTTCGGCGTGGTGGCGCCGAGGAATACGCCGGATGCAGTGATCCAACGTGTGCATGCCGCTCTCGCCGCCGGGCTGGCACAGCCGGCAACGATGCGGAAACTGGATGACCTGGGTGCCACCCCGATCGGCGATGCGCCCGAGGCGTTTGGCGCCCGCATCAATGCAGAACATGCGAAGTGGGGCGCGGTGATCCGGGAGGCCGGCATCAAGCTCCAATGACGATGCGGTCCTGCGCCCACGTGAATTTCCCAACGCAGCAACATGGACGGCTTGCCTGATGTCGGACGCCTACACGGTCAGCGACCTGATTGCGGAGTTCCTTGATGCCTGCGGCGTGTCCACAGCCTTCGGCATCGTATCGGTGCACAACATCCCCATGCTGGATGCGATCTCACGGCGCAACGCCGTGCGTTTCGTGATGGCGCGCGGCGAGGCAGGGGCGGGGCACATGGCCGATGGCTACGCCCGCGCTTCAGGCGGACTGGGCTGTGTCTTCACCAGCACGGGGCCGGGCGCAGCCAATGCGGTGGCAGGGCTGGTGGAAGCGCGTTTCGCCGGCACGCCGCTGCTGCACATCACCGGGCAGACGGCGACCTGCTTCGCCGACCGCGGTATGGGCACGGTGCACGACGTCCCGGACCAGCTCGGCATGCTGCGGGCCACGGGGAAATCGGCCTACCGCATCCGAACGGCGGGCGAGGCCCTGGGCGTCCTGACCCGCGCCGCGACCGATGCGCTGACGCCGCCCATGGGCCCCGTGAGCGTCGAGGTGCCCACCGACATACAGCGGGCGACGCTGCCACGGCCGGCGACGCTCGATGGCTTCATGCTGCCCTTGCCGCCGCCGCTCCCGCCGGCCGAGGCCGCCCTGGAGCAGCTCGTCGCGCGCGTGCTGCAGGCCAGGCGGCCCATGCTGTGGCTCGGCCGCGGCGCGGCGGGCGCGGCCAGACCCGCGATGGCCCTGCTCGAGATGGGCTTCGGGATGGTGACCAGCTGGGCCGGCCGGGGCATTGTGCCGGAAGACCATCCGATGAATCTCGGCGCGTTGAACGGCCAGGGCCTGGGCGGCGTCGAGGCTTTCTACGGCAGCGTCGATCTGATGATCGTTGCCGGCTCGCGGCTGCGCGGGCATGAGACCGGCGACTTCTCGGTGCCGCTGCCAAGAAACCTGGTGCAGATCGATATCGACCCGCTGGCAGATGGCCGCACCTATCCGAACGTGCTGTTTCTGCGCGGCGATGCCGCGCTTACACTGGAGGCATTGGCGGCGCGGCTGGCGGGCCGGTACCGCGCCGAACCCGCCTTCGGCGAGGAATTCCGCTGCCTGAAGCGCGATACCCGGGCAGCCTTCAAGGCGTCTCTTGGTCCCTATGCCGGGTTCGCCGAGCAACTGCGCATGGTGGTGCCGCGCGATGCGGTCTGGGCACGCGACATCACCATCAACAACAGCACATGGGGCAACAAGCTTTTCGCCTTGAGTGACCCGAGGACGAACATCTACCCGGTTGGTGCCGGCATCGGACAGGGATTGTGCCTGGGCATCGGCGCCGCCCTGGCTGCGGGGCACCCGAAAACCGTGGTGATGACCGGGGATGGCGGCTTCTTCCTCAACATGAGTGAGCTGTGGACGGCCGTGCAGGAACAGCTGGACATGGTGATCCTGGTGATGAACGACCGAGGCTACGGCGTCATCCGCCATATCCAGGATGCCGTGGCGAGCGGCCGTCGGCGGTTCGATACCTTGCTCGCGCCGGATCTGGCTGGCGTCGCGGCACTCGCCGGGCTACCCTTCTGGCGGGTCAGCGATCCCGCGGCTTTCGGCGCCACGGTGTCGGAGGCCCTGGCGGTGCGCGGGCCGACCCTGGTCGAGGTAGACATGACTGCCATCGGCGATCATCCCCCTTATTTCCCCTACGGGCCCAAGATCGCCGCGCCCGCCGCAGGTGGAAGTGCTGTGCGCTGAAGCGGAGAAAACGCCTGATCAGAAGATCATGCACCTCCCCGCCTCTGTGCCGCGCGCATCGCCACCCGCCGATCCGGGAAGGGCGCTGCAACGCTGGCGGGAGAGGACATGCCCCGTCAGGAATCTCTGCACGTAGAGCTGGCGCTCGTTCCGTATGGGTGACCGAGAGGTGAGCCAATATTTCCCGGTTGCGCTGGCGCGGGGCTCTCACCATCTCCGCATGCTCTTCGCAGGCCTGGGCGAGCGCGCTCGGATCGGCCGCACCAGAGGCATGGACGGGAAAGCTCAGCCGGTCATGCAGGTGGATCGATTCCGTCAGACAGGGATTGCCGCAGAGGCCGAACAGGGCGCGGTGAAATGCCCTGTTCTCACAATGGATGCGGGTCGGGTCTCTGCTGCGTGCGGCGGCGCGATTCCGGAAGGGCCGAGCTCTGCCAGCGGGGCCTGTTACCTGCCCATGGCGATTGGCAGCCTGCCCATGGAATCCCTGCCCTGCCCGGCGGATGCGCCCGGACCCGTCCTGGTGGCGCTGCCCTTCAAGGAGGAGCCCGACCTCATCACCCCGGCCAACGGCACCGCCTTCGGGCGGGCCTGCGGCATCTGGGCCGGAAGCTTCAAGCGGGCCTGGCGCATCGGCCGTGCGCTTGAGGCAGGCTCGGTCCGGATCAACGCCCACAGGCAGTCCGTCACCACCACGCCCTTCGGTGGCTTCAAGAACAGCGGCATCGGGCATGAGAAGGGCATCAGTGGCCCCTGCCTCTACGCACAGGTGAAAAGCATGGATTCCGGTCTGCACGAACAGCCCATGTCAGTGGCGCGGTGACCGCCATGGCCAGGAAGGACACCGCCGCTGTCCCGGTGAAGGGCAGCCGGATCATGGTCATCGGCGGCGCGAGCCTCGTCGGCTCCGCCACGGCCGAGGCGCTGCTGGCCCGCGGCGCCGCCGAGGTCACCATCTTCGACAATCTCTCCTTCGGTGGAGAGGGCAACATCGCGCATCTGCGCGGCGATCCGCGCGTGAAGGTGGTGCAGGGCGACATCGTCAAGCTGCACGAACTTCTGCGGGCCACCGGGGGGCTGGACGGCATCGTCCATCTCGCCGCCTACATGACGCTGAACTTCGACCGCGATCCCTGGGGCGGTATCGACGTCAACATCCGTGGCGTGCAGAACGTGCTGGAGGCCTGCCGCGCCAACAGGGTGCGCAAGCTGATCTTCTCCTCCTCGAATGCCGTCTACGGCTATGGACCGGGCGTCAAGGGCGGGCTGGTGGAGGAGACGCCCTTCCATGCCGCCGGCGCGCCGCCCGCTGCCATCCTTTATGGCGCCTCCAAGATCATCGGCGAGCAGCTCTGCCGCGACGCGCATCGCAAGCATGGACAGGACTACATCGTGCTGCGCTACTCCACCGTCTATGGCGAGCGGCAGCACTACCGTGCGGCCAATGCGCTCTACATCGTGGAGACGCATGATGCGATCAGGCGCGGCGAACGGCCGAAGGTCATCGGCGACGGCAGCGAGACCAAGCATTTCGTCTATGTCGGCGACCTCGCCCGGGCGAACTGCATGGCGCTGGAATCGACCAGCACCGACATCGCCGTGAACACCTCCGGCCCCAGGCCGGTGACGACGCTGGAACTGGTGACGATGGTGGCCGAGCTCTCCGGCCGGCCCGACCTGAAGCCCGAAATGGTGGAGCCCGACCCCGGCAAGGTGCGGCTGACCTCCGGCGGCGCCTTCGAGATCGTGCACCGTGCCGCAAAGGAGGCGATCGGCTGGGAGCCCGAGGTGGAGATGCGCGAGGGCCTGCGCCGTCTGCTCGCCTGGCGCGACGCGGCGGCGCCAAAGCCCGCCGGGTAGCACTGCCAGACGCCGGGCGGCTACCGGGCCGGAGGAATCCCGCCATAGGTGGTCAGGTGCGCGCCGGCCAGCCAACCCGCATCGATCGGCAGATTGATGCCGGTGATGGCGGAAGCGTCGTCCGAGAGCAGGAAGGCCACGCCGGCGCCGATTTCCTCCGGCTCCACCAGCCGGCCGAGCGGCGCGGCCTCGGCCAGCAGGCGCGGGTCGCGCAATCCGCGCTCGATCGCGGCGCGCAGGGGAGGCGTGGCCACGTAACCCGGCGAGACCGCGTTGACCCGCACGCCCGAACGGCCCCATTCCGCAGCCAGGCAGGCCGCCATGTGCACCACCGCCGCCTTGGAGGGCGCATAGGCGTGCAGCGGTGCCGTGCGCGTGGCGGTCACGGAGCCGGTGACGACGATGCCGCCCTTGCCGCGCGGCGCCATGCGCCGGCCGGCCGCGACACAGGAGACATAGACGCCGCGCAGATTGACGGCGATCACGCGGTCGAACTCCTGTAGCGGCAGCCTCTCCGGGGGCGCGCCCGGCTGGATCAGGCCGGCATTCGCCACCAGCGCCTCCACCGGGCCGAGCCTGGCCTCGATGTCCTCGAAGGCCGCCTCGGTGGCACGTTCGTCCGTCACGTCGAGGGCGATGGCTTCGGCGCCGATCCGCGCTGCGGCCTCCCGCGCCGGAGCCTCGTTGATGTCGGCGATGACGACGCGCCAGCCGCGCTCTGCCAACACTCCGGCCGTGGCGAGCCCGATGCCGCTCGCCCCGCCCGTCACCAGCGCGATGCGGCCGCGCCCTTCATCCCGTGCCATTGCGATCCCTCCCTCAGACGGCCAGATAGCGCTGCATGACGGCATCATTGCCGCGCAGCGCGTCGATGGTGTCGCTGTAGACGACCTGCCCCTTGTCGATCACCGTCGCATGCGTGGCGATGCCCAGGCAGAAATGCATGTTCTGCTCGGCCAGCAGGATGGTCACGCCCATGCCGCGCAGGGTGCGGATGAGATCGCCGATGGCGCGCACGACGATGGGCGCCAGCCCCTCGCTGGGCTCATCCAGCAGCAGGATGTCGGGGTTCCCCATCAGCGTGCGGGCGATGGTGAGCATCTGCTGCTCGCCGCCCGAGAGGCGGCCGGCCATGCGGTGCCGCATGCCCGCGAGAACGGGGAAGAGCTCGTAGATCCGCGCCGCCGTCCAGTGGCGGTCGCCACGCGGGCCGGGCTTGGCGCCGACGATGAGATTGTCCTCCACCGTGTGCTCGGGAAAGACCTGCCGGTCCTCGGGCACGTAGCCGATCCCGGCGCGGGCGACGAGATAGGGCGGTTTGCCGGAGAGGGTCTGGCCGGAGAGGGCGATATGCCCGCGCCGCGGCGGGGCGATACCGGCGATCGCCTTGAAGGTCGTGCTCTTGCCGGCGCCGTTGCGGCCGAGCAGCGCCAGGGTCTGCCCGCGCTCGACCGCCAGGTCGATGCCGAACAGGATCTGGCTGGCGCCGTAGAAGACGTCCGTGTCGTGGATCTGCAGGATGGGCGCGGCCATGCTCACGCCTCCTCCGCCAGGGCCAGATGGTGGTCGGTGCCGAGATAGGCGTCGATCACCTCCTGGTTGCGCCGGATCTCCTCCGGCGTGCCCTGGGCGAGCACGGCGCCATATTTCAGCACCTGCACGACCTGGGCGTATTTGAAGACGATGTCCATGTCATGCTCGATGAAGATCATGGTGAGGCGCTTCGCCTGCCAGAGGTGGTGCACCTTTTCGATCATGCGCCAGCGCTCGTCCGGACCCATGCCGGCGGTGGGCTCGTCCAGCAGCAGCACCTTCGGTTCCATGGCCAGCGCCAGGCCGATGTCGAGCAGCTTCTGATCGCCATGCGAGAGGCTGCTGGACATCACATCGGCCTTGCCGGCGAGGCCCAGCAGTTCGAGCAGTTCCTCGGCCTTCGCGCGGCTGCCATCCAGCGGAAACCGCCGGAGCAGCGACCAGGAACGGCGCTGATGGGCCGTGACGGCGGCGATCATCGCCTCCCGCGCCGTCAGGCTCGGGAAGAGCGAGGCGACCTGGAAGGCGCGTGCCATGCCGCGGCGCGCGATCTCCAGGCTGGACAGGCCCACCACATCCCGCCCCTCGAAGACGACGCGCCCCGAATCCGGCCGCAGATGGCCTGAAACCAGGTTGAAGAACGTGGTCTTGCCCGCGCCGTTCGGACCGATGATCGCGGTCAGGGAGCCGGCGGGGAAGCCGAGGGAGACGTCGCGTGTGGCCGCGACACCGCCGAAGGATTTGCAGAGATGCTCGATCTGCAACATCGCCTCACCCCGCCGCCTTGGTCTTGACCGGCTCGGGCGTGGCTGGCGCAGGCGGCACGGTGGCCCGGCGCTCGGCCAGCCATGCCGCGGCGAAATCGGCGACGCCACGCCGCAGCCCCAGCACGATGAGCAGGATGACGACGCCCAGCACCAGCCCGTGGTGATGCGTGTAGATGGTGACGTAATGGTTCAGCAGTTGCAGCAGGAAGGCGCCGGCGACCGGGCCGAGGAACACCTGCGTGCCGCCGAGCATGATCATGAAGATCGCCTCGCCGGAGGTGGTCCAGAAGCCGAACTCGGGAAAGGCGCCGGAGACGAAGAGCGCCATGATGATGCCGGCCATGCTGGCCATGGCCCCGGCCAGCACGAAGATGCCGAGCTTCATCCGCACCACGTTCACGCCGAGGAAGTTGGCGCGGGCCGGGTTGTCGCGGATCATGCGCAGCGTATAGCCGAAGGGCGACTGCCAGACCTGCCGCATGACCAGCAGGCAGAGGACGAAGATCACCGCGGCGAAAGCATAGAGCGTGTGCGCCTCGCCGAGATCGATGCCCAGGAAGGGCGGGCGCGGAATGCCGCCGCGCAGCCCCTGGTCGCCGCCGGTCAGGTCCACCCAGGTCAGGATGATGCTGTGGATGAACATCTGGAAGGCCAGCGTGATGAAGGAGAAGTAGATCTCCTTCAGCCGCACGCAGATGGCGCCGATCACCAGCGCCAGCAATGCCGTGCCGCCCACCGCCGCCAGCATGGCGAGCGGGATCGACACTGCGCCCGACTGCATCAGCAGCCCGAAGACATAGGCCCCGGAGGCGAAATAGGCGGCATGGCCGAAGGAGACGAGGCCGGTCAGCCCGACCAGCAGGTTCAGCGACATCGCCAGGAGACCGTAGGCGATGACGTAGATCAGGAAGTCCCGCAGCGAGGGCTGCGGAAAGACCATGGGCAGCGCCAGGAGCAGCAGCAGGCCCAGCATGGCGACCAGGAGGTCGCGCATCAGCCCGGCGCGCATCTCAGGTGGCCCTCGCGCCGAACAGGCCAGAGGGCCGCAGGACCAGCACCAGCCCCATCAGGGCGAACATCAGCCCGTCCACGAAGAGCGGGAAGCCGATGGCGCCGAAGGCCCGCGTCAGCCCGATCAGGAGCGCCGCCGCCAGTGCGCCGGGGATCGAGCCCATGCCGCCGATGACGGTGACGATGAAGCTCTCGATCAGCACCGAGAGCCCCATGCCGGGCGTCAGCGAGCGCACGGGCGCGGCCAGCGCACCGGCGGTACCTGCCAGCATGCAGCCCAGGCCGAACACGCCTGCATAGAGCAGGGTGGTGTTGATGCCGAGGGCGCCGACCATCTGCGGGTTGATGGCCAGCGCACGGATGACCTTGCCCAGCCGCGTCCGGTTGATGCCGAGCCAGAGCAGCAGGCCGATGCCGAGCGACATGCCGAGCATGAAGATGTAGTAGCCGGGGATGAACCCGCCCGCGATCTCGACCGGCGCCGTGGCGAAGCTCTCGGGCATGCCCATCAGCTTGTACTCGGCGCCGAAGAGGATCTTCACCAGGTCATCGAAGATCAGGATGGCGGCGTAGCAGACCAGCAGCTGCATCAGCAGGTCCCGGCCATAGACCTTGCTCATGAAGAAGCGTTCGAACAGGACCCCGATGATGCCGGCGCCCGCCGCGCCGGCAACCAGCGCCGCCAGGAAGCTGCCCGTCTGCTCGAAGCACAGGAAGGCGAAGTAGGCGCCCAGCATGTAGAAGGCGCCATGGGCGAAGTTGATCACGCCCAGAACGCCGAAGATGAGTGACAGGCCGGAGGCGACGAGGAAGAGCAGCATGCCCACGATCAGCCCGGTCGAGACCTGGGTGACGGCGCAGGAGGCGGTCGCGAAGCAGCTGGCGAGGACGTCGAGATTCATGGCGGATATCCCCTTGCGGCGTCCGGCTCAGGCGTAGCCCTTCTGCTTCTTCCACTGCGCCTCCATCTCCAGCACCTGGCTCCACTCCACCGGCACGAAGCCCTCGACGAAAGGCGCCTTGGGCACGGTGCGCCCCCAGGCGGTGGGATAGCCGATCAGCGTGTGGTCGCTGTCGCGCAGCGTCAGCCTGCCGCTGACCGCGAGAGGGGATTCGATCTCCATGCCCTTCAGCTCGGCCGCCAGCGCCGCGCCCTCGGTGCGCCCGTTGGTGCGCTTCAGCGCCTCCGCGATGAACTGGGCGGCAACGTAGTTCTGCCAGGCCCAGTTGGTGGGCTCGTGCTTCGCCAGGTTGGCGAAGCCATCAGCGAAGGCCGTGTTGGAGGCCTTGTCCGGGTAGTTGCGGTTGTAGCGGTAGGCCGTATGCAGCCCGGGCGGCAGCTGCTTGATCGCCGTCAGCACCGGCGGATCGCCCAGCGAGGAGGAGAACAGCGTGATGTTGCCGAAGATGCGGTAGAGGTTGCTCTGCTCGATGAAGCTCACCAGGTCGCCGCCCCAGAGGGCCGAGTACATGGCCTGCGGCCGCACCTGCAGCGCCTTGGTGATGTTCTCGGTGTAGTCGGGCGCGAAGAGCCGCGGCCAGACCTGGTCCACCACCTCGATGGAGGGATCGAACATCTTCGCGAATTCGAGGAATTCGGCGGTGTTGTCGCGCCCATAGGCATAGTCGGGCGAGCAGGTCATCCAGCGCTTCAGGCCGCGCTGCTTCGAGATGGCGGAGGCATAGACCCCGCCGGCCACCGCGTCATGGACGCCCTGCCGGGCGCAGCGGAAGGCGGTCTTCACATGCAGCTTCGGGTCCGCCGTCAGCGAGGAGGTTTCCGAATTGGTGTGAATGCACAGCACCGGCAGGTCGCGGATCACCTCGTGCACCGCAAAGCCGCCGGACGAGGCCTCGCCATCGATGATGATCTCGCAACCATCATTGTTGATCAGGTCGCGCGTGACCTTGGCGGCCTCGTCGGGGCGGCCCTTGGAATCGCGCTCCACCAGTTCCAGCCTGCGCCCCCCCAGGCCGCCCGCCTCGTTGATGCGGCTGAAGGCGTATTGCACGGCGGTGCGGCTGGAGGTGCCGAGAATGGCGACGCGGCCCGACAGGATCGTCGGCATGCCGACGCGGATCACCTTGGCCTGCGCGCCCGCGACATGCGGCCGGGCCAGCATGGCCACGCCCGCCGCGGCAGCGCCCAGCACGGTGCGGCGCTGCAGCGTCATGGGCCGCCCGGCCTGTGTGTTCTCGGTCATGCGTCCTTACCTCCCCTTCGGGCGCGGGCGGAATGCCACCCGCGCCGGAGCAGCCCTGTTTTCCCAGGGCCATTACTCGAAGTTGGGCAAGTTCGTGACAATAAGTCAACGAGCAATCCTGTAAAAATGAAATAGAACTTTGGTTATTTCTTTAACGGCAAAATAGAAAGCGCTCCCATCCGGCTTGGCCCGGACGGGGGGAGGACAGGCTCGGGGAGATGCGACGCTGGATGCTACCAGGCGCCGCGCAGCGTCTCCGCGGCAAGCGCCAGCACGCCGGGCACCGGCCCGATGGCCTTGTCCATGGTCAGGATGCCGTGGAACTGATCCGCCAAGTGCAGAGCCGTGACACGGACATTCTCGCGCTCCAGCCGGGCGGCGTAGAGCTGGCCCTCGCTGCACAGCGGGTCATGCCCGCAGGTCAGCACGAAGGCCGGCGCCACGCCGGCCAGGCTCTGCGCCCGCAGCGGCGAAGCCTGCCAGGCCGTGCGGTCCATGGGCGGTGGCATGTAATGGTCGATGAACCAGCGCATGGTCGCCGCCGTGAGCGGCAGGCCCTGGGTGATGCGCTCGTAGCTCTCCCCCGTCATGGCGAGGTCCACGGCGGGGTAGAGCAGCATCTGGAAGGCAACCGGCGGCACCGCGCCGTCACGCGCCATCAGCGCGAGCACGGCGGCGAGATTGCCGCCGGCGCTGTCACCGCCCACAGCCAGCCGCGCGGGATCGATGCCGAGCGCCATGGCTTCCGCCCGCAGCCAGCGCAGCGCCGCCGCGCAGTCCTCCAGCGCGGCGGGGTAGCGGTGCTCCGGCGCCAGGCGATAATCCACCGCGACGACGCAGGCGCCCAGCAGCCGCGCCAACCGGCGACAGACCCAGTCATGCGTCTCCAGGCTGCCCAGGACCCAGCCGCCGCCATGCAGGTAGAGCAGGCAGGGCAGGCCCTCGCGAGGCACCTCCGCGCCGCGGTAGAGGCGCAGCGGCACGGCGCCCGCCAGCCCTGGCGCCTCTAGCGGCCGTACCTCCGGCAGGAGATCGCCCGGGGTCTGCAATGCGCGGGCGCGCGCCGCATGGGCCTGCCGGGCTTCCGCCGGACTCAGGGCTTCGAAAGGCTGGCTGCCGGCTTCCTGCGCCTGGCGCAGCAGATTCAGCACGTGCGGATGGATCGCGGGCAAGGAGGAACTCCCCTCGTCGGCAAGGATGGCGCCCGGTGGCCGCACCGGGCGGGATCGGGCGAAGGCCGGCGCGCCTCAGGGGCTGCGCCGGAAGCCCTCATACCCCTTGTCCGCCACCTCGCGGCAGATGCGCGCGTAGTTGGCCATGCCGCCGGCATAGGGCATGAAGACGCGCGGCTTGCCCGGAACATTGGCGCCCAGATACCAGGAGGAGCTGGCCATCGGCAGCAATGTGGCATTGGCTGCGTCATTCACATGGGCCACCCAGCTTTCCGCCGCCGCCGGATCGGCCTCGATCCGTGCCAGTCCCTGCGCCCGCATCGTCCGGATGCACTCCGTGATCCATTCCACATGCTGCTCGATGGCAACGGGCATGTTGGTCAGCACGGAAGGGCTGCCGGGACCGGTGATGGTGAACAGGTTGGGGAAGCCCGCCACCTGCAGGCCGAGATAGCTGCGTGGCCCCGCGGCCCAACTGTCCTTCAGCGTCTGCCCCTCCCGCCCGCGGATGTCCAGGGCCAGCAGCGGGCCGGTCATCGCGTCGAAGCCCGTGGCGAAGACGATGATGTCCAACGGATACTCGGCATCCTGCGTGCGGATGCCGTTCGAGGTGATCTTGACGATCGGCGAGGCCTTGATGTCCACCAGCGTGACGTTGCTGCGGTTGAAGGTCTCGAAATAGTCCGTGTCGATCGGCGGGCGCTTGGTGGCGAAGGGATGATCCTTCGGTGTCAGCATCTCCGCCACCGCCGGGTCCTTGACGATGCTGCGGATCTTGGCACGGATGAAGTCGGAGGCCGTGTCATTGGCCGCCTTGTCCGTCAGCAGGTCGCGGAAGGTGGCGCGGAAGCGCAGCCCTCCGCGCTCCCAGGCGGCTTCGTAGCGGGCGAGCCGCTCCTCCGGCGCCAGGTCGAGCGCCGAATGCTCGGAAATATCGAAGGGATGGCCGTTGATGGAAGACCGCCCCTTCTCGCGGATGGCAGCATAATCGGACTTGATGGCCTTCAGTTCCTCCGCGCTCATCGGACCGTTGCGCGCGGGAATGCTGTAGTTGGCGGTGCGCTGGAACACCGTCAGATGGGCGGCCTTCCCGGCGATCACCGGCGCGGCCTGGATGCCGGTCGAGCCGGTGCCGATCAGGCCCACGCGCTGGCCGGTGAAATCGACATCCTCATGCGGCCAGCGGCCGGTATGGTACCAGCGGCCCCGGAAGCTCTCCAGGCCGGGGATTTTGGGAATGTTCGCCGCCGAGAGGCAGCCCACCGCCGTGATCAGGAAGCGCGCCGAGAAGCGCTCCCCGCCTTCGGTGGTGACATGCCAGAGATTGGCGGCCTCGTCGTATGCGGCCGCTGCGACGCGCGTGTTGAACCGGATGTCGCGCCGCAGATCGAACCGGTCGGCGACATGGCCGAGATAGCGGCGGATCTCGCCATGCTGCGGATAGCGCTCGGTCCAGTTCCACTCCTGCTGCAGCTCGTCCGAAAAGGAATAGCTGTAGTAGTAGCTTTCGGAATCGCAGCGCGCGCCGGGATAGCGGTTCCAGTACCAGGTGCCGCCGACATCCTCGCCGGCCTCCAGCACCCGGACCGACAGGCCGAGCCGATCGCGCAGGCACAGGAGCTGGTAAAGGCCGGCAAAGCCCGCCCCGATGACCAGGGCATCGAATTCCGCGCCCGCAGGCTGCGCCGCTTCATTGGCCTTGGTGTGCATGCTGGCAGTCATGAGACGCCGCTCTCCCCATCCTGTTCTGTTTTCATGGACGCGTGGCGCCATGCGGAGCCCGTTTCCCGGGGCTTGGCCGATGTTTCGGAAAGGCTATGGGCTTGCCCTGGCCCATTCAATTTCCAAAGATGCCAAGCTGGTGTGAACGCATGTCACAGGTACGGATATGGACCGCCTGGGGGAAATGCTCGTTTTCGTGCGCGCCGTGGAGGATGGCAGCTTCTCCGCGGCCGGGCGCAGCCTCTCGCTCAGTCCCTCGGCGGTGAGCAAGATGATCGCACGGGTAGAGAACAGGCTCGGCGTGGTGCTGTTCAACCGCTCGCTCCGCAACCTGACGCTGACACCGGAGGGCGAGGCCTTCTACCCCGCGGCCCGCCAGGCCATCGAGGCGGTGGAAGAGGCCGAGGCCGCGGCCTTCGGCGGTGTTGCACTGCGGGATGTGCTTCGGGTGCGCTCCATGCCCACCTTCGCCATCCATCAGCTGGCGCCGCTGGTGCCGGCCTTCCGCCGCCAGCACCCGGGGCTGCGGCTGGAGTTCATCCTCGGCAACGAGGCCGGCAATCTGCTGGAAGGCGGTGTCGACGTCGCGCTCTACATCGGCGAGCTGCCCGATTCATCGCTCATCGCGCGCCGCATCACGATCATGCGCTGGATCATCTGCGCCGCTCCGGCCTACCTGGCCGAGCATGGCGCGCCATCCAGCCCGGCGGACCTCGCGGATCATGAATGCCTCAACTTCAACAAGCGCATGCCCTGGAGCACCTGGACCTTCCGCGACAGCGAGCATTCGGTGCGCCGCATCCGCGCCAGCGGCAGCGTGACGGCGAACCAGGGGCAGATGCTGATGGCGCTGGCCCTCGCCGGCGTCGGCATCGCCCGGCTGGCGGAGTTTCAGATCGCCGGGGACCTGGCCGCGGGACGTCTGGTCCGCCTCTTCCCCGAGCATGAGAGCAAGATGGAGGAAAGCATCTACGCCGTGCACCAGAGCAAGCGGCATGTCAGCCAGCGCGTGCGCGTGTTCCTCGATTTCCTGGAGACCTCCTTCTCCCGCCCGGCGACCTGAGGCGAGATCGGTCCTCAGGCCGCGTTTGCCCGCTGCGCCAGAGCAGATCCCGTTCCGATGGCATCATCGGAACGGGTGAAGATGCTCGTCAAAATGCTCTAGCGCGGCGGGAGGCCGAGGAAGGCCGACTGCATGCGTTGGATGCGCGATTTTCCGGTCAGACGGTCCAGCAATTCCTCCGGGGCGAGCATTCCGGCCAGGGATTGCGGCGAGGCGCCTTCCTGCAGCCGCCGCATCGTCTCCCAGGCCGCCTGGATCGCCGCCATGACGGGCTGGTGCCCGCGCAGTGCGACCCGCACGCCGCGCGCGGCAAGATAATCGGCATCGGCCAGTTCCGGCGGCAGGCCGCCGAGAATCAGCGGGACCCGCGCGGCGGCGCTGATGGCGTCCAGCTGCTCATGGCTATGGATGCCGGTGAAGAACATGGCGTCGATGCCGGTCTCCTGATAGGCGGTCAGGCGCGCGATGGCATTGTCCAGCCCGGTCACGGCGGGAGCGCTGGTGCGGCCGATCACCGCCAGTCCCGCGTCCTGGCGCGCATCCAGCGCGGCGCGCAGCTTGCCAATGCCCTCCTCGACGGAAATCAGGCGGGTTTCCGATGCGCCGAAGGGTTGCGGCAGCAGCGTGTCCTCGATGGTCAGCGCGGCGACGCCGGCGGTCTCCAGTTCCTCCACGGTGCGCCGCACGTTCAGGGCATTGCCATAGCCGTGGTCGGCATCGACCAGCAGCGGCAGGGCGCCGGCGCGGCAGATGCGGTGTGCCTGCCCGGCGAACTCGGAAAGCGTCAGCAGCACGATGTCCGGCGCGCCGAGCACCACGAGCGCGGCGACGGAGCCCGCGAACATGCCGAGTTCGCAGCCCAGCTCCTCCGCCATGCAGGCGGAGAGCGGGTCATAGACCGAGGCGGGGTGCACGCAACGGTCGCCGGCAAGAATGGCGCGGAAGGCCGCGCGGCGGCCGGTGCAGTTCATGAGGCGACTCCCTGCTGAACGGAAGGCTGAGGATCAGTATTCGTCGGCGAAGGGGCTCATCAGCGGGAAGGCGCTGTGGGTGCGCGCCGGATAGACCGGATCGGCCTTGCAGACGTGGCTGCGGTTGATCTCCTTCAGCGTCCGAGCGCCCAGCAGGCCGAGGCACTCCACGAGCTCGGTCTCCAGCAGCTCCAGCACGCCGGTGATGCCGGCGGCACCCGCGGCCGCCAGGCCATAGCAGTAAGCCCGCCCGATGCCCACCATGTCAGCCCCGAGGGCCAGTGCCTTGACGATGTCGGTGCCACGGCTGAAGCCGCCGTCGATGACGACGGTGGCACGGCCGTTCACCGCCTCCACCACCTCCGGCAGGACCTCGATCGCGCCGAGCGCATGGTCGAGCTGCCGCCCGCCGTGGTTGGACACATAGACCACCTGGACGCCTTCCTCGACGCAGAGCGCCGCATCCTCGGCCGTGCCGATGCCCTTCAGGACCAACGGCACGTCGAACCTGTCACGGAGGCGGCGGACGTCGTTCCAGTTGAAGGCTGCCTGATAGCGCATCGTGTCCAGGCCGCCCTTGGCGCGCCAGGGCTTGGCGAAGCGCCTGGCGATGTCGCGCTCGCGCCGGCTGTAGACCGCGCTGTCCACGGTGAGGCAGAAGGCGTCATAGCCGCAATCCATCGCCTTGCGAACCTGCTCGTCCACCCAGCTCGCATCGCCGCGCGCATAGAGCTGGAAGATCTTGATGCCCTTTGCCGCCTCGGCGACGTCCTGCATGCTGCTGTCCGCGACCGAGCTGAGCATGAACGGCACCCCGAAGGCGCCGGCCGCCCGGGCCACCATCATCCCGCCGCCGGGGCAGAGTGACTCCAGCCCTCCGACCGGCGCGAGCAGCAGTGGCAGGCGCGCCGGCTTGCCGAGCAGGCTGCGCGAGGGATCGATCGTGGACATGTCGCGCAGCACCCGTGGCCGCAGGGCCAGCTTGTCCAGGCCGAGGCGGTTGCGCAGCAGCGTGGTCTCCGTGGCGGTGCCGCCGACCACATAATCCCACATGTTGCCGTCGAGCTTCTGGTGCGCGGCCCTGACGTATTCGTGCAGCGTCAGGTATTCACCCTCGGTCTGGCTCACGGCCATGGCGGCGGTCTCCTCTCTCTGTCCGCGTGGCGTCCCTGGCGGTCAGGCTTTCGGCCACGGCCCGGTGCTGCGCCATTGCCACGCAGCCGGGATTGGGGACGCGCTGCAGGCCGCGTGGTGGAGCATGCCGGTTCGTCCTCCCTGTCCCGCGGTTCGAGCGAGCCTTGCATGGTCTCGAGCTTGTTCCCGCTCGCCTTGCTTCCATTGAACGGAAGCGACTTTCCGGACAAACCCGGCCGTCGTCAATCGGGGAGCGCATGGGGAGGATGGCGTGACCGGGCCGTCACGGCATGCGGCAGCGCAGCATGCCGTGACGCCGCCGCATGGCGCGTGCCCGGCACGAAAGGGCGTGCGGCGGCGTCCTCAGATCGGAAGCTGCCTGCCTGCCGGCCTTCGCCGGCCTGCCTTCAGAGCTTCATGATCCGGCCATGGTACAGGCTTCCGAAAGATCCTCCCGGCAAGGCCGAGGCTGTCGGCTGGCTTTGGCGTCAGCCGAGCACCGGCGCCTTCCTGATCCGACCGATGACCTCCTCGAAGAAGCCGATCCTGCCTTCCCAGACGAGGTCGCTCAGGTTGCGGTTTATCATTGCCCATGCCGGCAGCGCTTGAAACTCCTTCTACGGCAGGCGGCCGCTGGCCTGCATGGTCAGCGGCTCCGGCATCAGCACGGCCATCCGCTCCGCCTCAAACCGCGTGCCGGCCGTCACGCCGATCACCGGCGGCACGTTGCCCAGCCCGCGCCGCAGCCAGGCCTCTCCCGGCAAGCCCGTCAGGTGCAGTGCCGCTGGAAGGCACGAATGGCGGGCCAGGCCTCGTCATCCGGTCGGAAACCCCGGCTCAGGCGGCCCGTTGAGTTTGCGTCTGCACTGAAGGAACTTCTATGGCCGCTTCACGAACCATGACCGCCGTCGCAGTTTCGGCTGCTGCCCTGAGTGCGGTCGCTCTCCAGGTTCGTGCAAATGCCAAGCGGGCTGAGCGGGAACACCCACCGACTGGCAAATTCGTCGAGGCAGGGGGTGTTCGGCTTCATTACCTGGAGGCGGGTCTGGGTGGGCCGCCGGTCGTGCTGCTGCACGGGAACGCCGTCCAGGCCGAGGACTACGTCGCCAGCGGTGTGCTCGGCCGCGCCGCACAGCGGCACCGGGTCGTTGCCTTTGACCGGCCGGGTTACGGGTACAGCGACCGGCCACGCGACCGGCCGTGGACGGCCGAGGCCCAGGCTGCCGTCTTTGTGGAAGCCTTCGCCCGCCTCGGGATCAAGCGTCCGATCGTGGTTGGTCACTCCTGGGGCACGCTGGTGGCCATGGCCTTGGCGCTCAATCATCCGGAGGCCGTGGGCGGCCTCGTCCTGCTGTCAGGCTACTACTTCCCGACTGCGCGGGCAGACGTTCCGCTGTTCTCGCCGCCGGCGATCCCGGTGCTCGGCGACGCCATTCGCTACACGGTCGGGCCGCTGGTCGGGCGTCTCATCGCGCCGAAAATGATCCGGACGATGTTTGCGCCTGCCCCCGTACCGCCAGCCTTCACCGAGGCGGTGCCGATCCCGATGATGCTGCGGCCGTGGCAGGTCAAGGCAAGCGCCGAGGACGCTGCGGCGATGATACCGGGGGCGGCGGGCTTCCAGCGGCGATATGGCGCGTTGAGCCATCTGCCGATCGCCATCCTGGCCGGTGCGGAGGATATGATCGTGGATGTCGGGCGGCAGTCAGCGCGTCTGCATCAAGCACTGCCCGGAAGCCAGCTGCAGGTGCTTCCGGGCCTGGGGCATATGATCCACCATGGTGCGCCGGACCTGGTCGTGGGGGCCATCGAAAGCGTCGCGGCGCCAGGAAGGCCGCGTCCTGCTTCTGAATCGGCCTCGGATGTTCCCGCAGCCAAAGCGATGCCTGGGCAGGTTTGAAGGAGCGGCTCGTCTTGGCTGAGCGGGGCGACGGCCGGGAGCGCCAGGGCTCATTCCCCTCCTTGTCGCCCGTGGCGCCTTTCCATGGCTGCTGTCGAGCAGCAGTTCGGCAGGAACCATCGTGCTGGGTAGCCTCCAGGCCTCCGGCTGAGCCAATCCTCGGCTTTCGTGGGTCTGGTCGAGTGGCCGCGGAACAGAGCCATGCCGCCCGACTGCTGGATACCGCGCGGCAAGCGGCAGCCGATTGAGGGCGGATTGCGGGATGGTGGACCCAACGCGGGCGCTGACCGGAGAGGGGAAACTGATCCCCGCTGAGATTTGGCGGAAGGGAACTCTGCGAAGTCCGTGGTGAGTCCGCCTTTCTGCCGCCCGAGGGCCTGCTGCTAAAGAGCCGCCCCATGAGAGGCTCTCAACGGAACAGCCCTCACATCCGGGTCGGTCGCACAGCTTACTAGGCGCCATGGCATATTCGGCGTAGTGTGGCGCCATGACTCCCCACAAGAACGATACCTTCAACGACCGGCTTGCCACGGCAGCCAAGGCGAAGGAGGCCATGCTGGAGCGCTTTCGCGCTCGTCCGGGGCCGAACGATCCGGTTCTGCTGGAGCAACAGGCCGCTCGGAAGGCGACCGCCGAGGCCCGCGACGCGCGCAACGCGGCGCGCAGGATCGTCCGTGAAGCGGAGGCGGCACAGTTGGCGGCGGAGAAGGTTGCCGCAGCCGAGCAGCAGAAGGCCTTGGCCGCTGCACAGGCCGCAGAGGCAGAGGCTGCCGCCCAACGCGCTGCTGCCCTGCCAGCTCAGCAGAAGGCCGCGCGTGACGCCCGTTACGCTGCCCGCCAGGCCCGCCGCCGCTAAGCGTTGCCCGCACCGTTGAACCGGACGGTGCGACACAAGCTGCACACGGGCCGGCCTGTTTTGCAGAGCCGGCTCAGCTTGCCGGCCCCCTGCCCGCTCAGCAGAAGCCCCAGCTGCCGCCGTGTCCGTGAGGACAGCCGGCGTGCTTCCTGTCCTGTCGACTTGGAGGCATTGGCAGCGCGGATCAAGGCAATCATCTCCGATCCCCCAGGCAGCTGAAGGTCTGCAACCCATCCGATGCGGCGGAGGCTTCCGCCGCGCGGCATGTCCGCTTTTGAGAGCACGCACTGAGCAGCGCGCTGGGCGCTTTCCCTCCCTGCCGCGGTGGCTTTCCCCCGCACGCGCCCGATCCGGCGACCGCCGCTGCCCGACACCATGGCAGCGGTGTCTATTTTGCCCCTTTCGTGACGAGCTGAACGCCCCTGGCCGCGACGGCGGCCAGATGGTCCCGCACCCCGGCCAGTTCGGGACGGCGGCTGCGGTGTCCTCGTCCATGGAGAGGCCGCGGTTCATCTCGATCTGCAGGCTGTGGATGCCCTGATCGGGCGCCCCCGGCAGCCGCTTTGAGGTTGTCCGGCCCGCGTGATGGTTCCATGGTGGCAATCCTTAAAGCTGGGCTTGGCTGCCGATCACCGCCGTGGCGAGGCTGGCAAGATGGCGGCCTACAACCCGCTGCCCTTCAAGCAGGCGAGCCGGAGACCGCGGGCGGTGACCCTGCCCGGGCTGATCCTGACCATCACGGCGCAGCGGCAGATCGCGGCCGGACTGACGGCCGGGACGATGAAAGATGGCCGAACCCGCATCCCACCTGCCGCCCCGCCCGCTCGGGCGCACCGGTATCCCGGTCTCCTGCATCGGCTTCGGCACCGCGCCGCTGGGAGACTTGTACGCCCGGCTGGATGATCGCACGGCGATCGATGCCGTGGCCACCGCCATCACCCCGGGCGTGACGCTGCTGGACACCTCCCCACTCTACGGCCATGGGCTGTCGGAGCATCGCTGCGGCACGGCGCTGCGCATCGCCGGGCGGGAGGGGGTGGTGCTGCCCACCAAGGTCGGGCGCTGGATGGAGCCACGCCAGGGCCGTGGCGACGGCTCGAACTTTGCCGGCGGCCTGCCGCACCGGGCGGTGGTGGACTATTCCCGTGGCGGCACGCTGCGCAGCGTCGAGCAGTCCCTGCTGCGCCTGGGCACCGACCGGATCGATGTGCTGCTGATCATGACGTGGACCGCTGCACCCACGGCGACCTGATGGAGCAGCGCTTCCGCGAGGCGATGGAGGGGGCCTATCCCGCCCTGCACCGCCTGCGAAGGGGTGAAGGCCATCGTTCCCGCAAGCGCCGCTGGACGCCAGAGCGCACAGGGTCAGCGCCACCCCAGTGCCGGGGCGACGTGCTTCAGGATGCCCTCGATGACGTGGGCGCAGTAGTCGACGCCGAGCTGGTTCGGGACGGTCAGGAGGAGGGTGTCCGCCTCGGCGATCGCCTCGTCGGCGCGGAGCTGCCCGACCAGCGCCTCAGGCTCGGCGGCATAGCCGCGGCCGAAGATGGCGCGGGTCTTCTCGTCGAGGAAGCCGACCTGGTCCTGCTCCTTGCCGCCCCGGCCGAAATAGGTGCGGTCGCGCTCGTCGAGCAGGGGGAAGATGCTGCGGCTGACCGAGACGCGGGGGGAGCGGGCATGGCCGGCTTCCTGCCAGGCCGCGCGGTAGGCGCGGATCTGGGCGGCCTGCTGGATGTGGAAGGGCTCGCCGGTCTCGTCGTCCTTCAGGGTGGAACTCTGCAGGTTCATGCCTTGCTGCGCCGCCCAGACCGCGGTGGCATTGGAGCCGGAGCCCCACCAGATGCGCTCGCGCAGGCCCTCCGAATGGGGTTCGAGGCGCAGCAGGCCCGGCGGGTTGGGGAACATCGGGCGCGGGTTCGGCTGGGCGAAGCCATGGCCGCGCAGCACCTCCAGAAAGACCCTGGCGTGGCGGCGGCCCATCTCCGCGTCGGTCTCACCCTCGGCCGGGGCGTAGCCGAAATGGCGCCAGCCATCGATCACCTGCTCGGGCGAGCCACGGCTGAGACCAAGCTGGAGGCGGCCGCCGCTGATGAGGTCGGCGGCGCTGGCATCCTCGGCCATGTAGAGCGGATTCTCGTAGCGCATGTCGATGACCGCCGTACCGAGTTCGATGCGGCGGGTCTTCGCACCCATGGCGGCGAGGAGGGGGAAGGGGGAGGCGAGCTGGCGGGCGAAGTGGTGGACACGGACATAGGCGCCGTCCGCGCCCAGTTCCTCCGCCGCGACGGCAAGGTCGATGGATTGCCGCAGGGCGTCGGCGGCGGAGCGGGTGCTGGAACCGGGTGAAGGCGTCCAGTGGCCGAAGGAGAGGAAGCCAATTTTCTTCATGGTGGGCGTGTTCCAGAGGGGCGGGATGCGACCCGCCGGGAAGAGTGGGGCGGCCCCGGCTGTGACCCACGGGACCTTTGCACAAGAAAATGGGGCCTGCCTCGCACCACTTCCTATCACCGGAGCCAATGATGGTCATATCCAGGGCCCGCGAACTCGCCCTGCGCGCCCCCTCTGGCCCACAACCCCATGCTCCCCGCCCAAGCCGCATGAGCCTCTCAACAGAGCAAGAGCCCGTCGTAAGCTCGCCCGCGGCAAGCCCAAGGGACAGCCGGGCCAGACGATCTCTCCCAAGCCCGTCTCATCGCCGAGCGTGCAAAGGAGGTCTCACAACCGGACAGTTAGTCCGCCAGTGCCTCCAGCACGGTCGAGCGATCGACAAGACGGGCCTGAAGGCTCAGCAAAGGAATGTCTCCCTGGCGGATCCGGGCGACTTCCGTATGCGGCAGCGAAGGCACGCCTGGGATCTTGTCGAAGCGGGCGCAGCGGGTCCGGTCATCCCAATCCGGCTCCAGGATAGTCCAGGATACGCAGTGGCCGGGGCAGCAGACGACGGCGCCGGGAAGCGGGACGAGCCCGCCCGCCGTGAAGGCCCCCAGTGACCAGCTGCTGCCGAAGAGCCCGTCGAGGGCTTCCACGACCTCCTGGCAGGCCATGTCGGGGAGCAGCCGCAGGTACCCTCGGGGCGCCGCATCCCTCTTCCGGGCTGCGGCACCGAGCAGCAATTCGGCGGCGGTGGCAGCCAAAAGGGGCGGATAGCGGCCCGGCGCGCCGTCCAGGTCCTCCGGAATCAGGCATGGCTTGGTGCGCTTCCCCATTCCAAGCGCGCGCTTGAAGCCCCTGATCTTTTCCATGGAGGGCGCCACCGGAAAGCCCATTCCCGGCTTCTCGGGTACGCCCGCCTGGGCGGCGTCGGCGTCGAGTTGCAGTTCTGCCTGGCCGACGGGACGCCAACCATCCGCGATCTGGTTCAGGATGACCTCATCGATGGTGTCGAGATCAAGGGTCGGGCCCTCGGCGTGCCAGACCCGCTCCACTGGCGGCGCATCTGCGCCCATCCCCTCCAGCAGCCTGGCCTGGCAAAAAAGGACCCAGTCGCCCTCTGGGCCAATGATCAGCCGCCGTTCACCGGACGGATCCCGCAGGGGCAGGAGGGCGACCTGCCGCAGCGGGGCGCCGAGCAAGAGGCGTAGACCAGACGCCATATCGTAGAGAGAGGCATCGCGCCGGAAGGGAGTATGGCTGGGCAGCTCGTGGTAGGCCTGCCACCGGATGCGACCTTCGCCCTGTCGCCTGAGAGACGCCTTCCAGGCTTGCGCCCATGCCTCCGCCGATCTCTCGGGTAAGCTGCGATAGCCGTGGCCGAAATGCTCGACCTGGGCCAGATTGAGACCGGCCTCCTGCAAGCTTGGATCGGCCTTGAGCCGATGCATTGCCAACCAGGCCAGGAAGCGTTCCCCGCGGACCGGGCTGGCCCGGTTCACATCCCCCACCATGCGCCATCCCCCGATGCGCTTTGGGCCACCCTACCTGGGGCAGATTGGCTTTGGGAATGTTGCAGGAGCTCCGTTCACGCACCCTTGGCCCGGCTTCCGGCAGAGAGGACGTGGATGCCGCACCGCTGAGCGGACCTTGCGGGCCGGCAGCCGAGATCAGCGACACTGCGCCCTCCTCCAGCCCTCGCTTGCCATTCACGATACCCCCGCATGCCGAAAAAGCTTCCCGCTCCGGCGTCAGTCAGGAGTTGTGGGCAGCATGGCCCGAGCCATCCGTTCGCCTCGTCGGGGCGAATGACCGAAGGTACGCTTGAAGGCATGGCCGAAGGCACTTTGGGAGGCGTAACCAACCCGGGCCGCCACGCCTGCAGCATCTGCTCCTTGCCGGTCCAACAGGCGGCGCGCCAGCGCCATACGCCAATGGGTCAGGTAATCGAGCGGCGGGCGGCCAACCCGGCGTGTGAAGAGGGACGCAAAGGCCGAACGCGACATGCCGATCCGCGCTGCCAACGCCTCGACCGTCCAAGGAAAGGCGATGTCGCTGTGCATCAGGCGGAGAGCCTGCCCGATCCGACGATCTGCCAGCGCGCCGATCCAGCCGCTGCTCGCCTCGCCATGATCGGCAACATAGGCGCGGATCGCTTCCACGAGCAGAATGTCAGCGAGCCGCATCGTAACGAGTGCGCTGCCAAGCCCTGGCTGCCCTGCCTCGGCGTCCAAGAGATCCAGCGTCCGTGTGACAGCAGACGCGGACGGCGCTCCTCTGGCAGCATGCATGAAGCGGGGCAGCGCATCGAGCAGGAAACCGGCTTCCTCGCCCGCGAAGGCGATACCCCCGCCAAGCATGACGGTTTCATCTCCTCCCAGGCGGACGGTGTCCTGGTC
Source organism: Roseomonas sp. E05 (assembly GCF_030063475.1). Taxonomy (GTDB): domain Bacteria; phylum Pseudomonadota; class Alphaproteobacteria; order Acetobacterales; family Acetobacteraceae; genus Pseudoroseomonas. The sequence continues at coordinate 19,040 of NZ_JASIRT010000032.1, read as the reverse complement.
GGGCGTCGAATAAGTGGCCATGCCGTCGGCCGCCGTGACCTCCGGGTCGCTCGCCACCGTGTAGGCCGTGTCGCCAACCAGGAAGACATCGCCTGCGGCCAGCGCCCGCGGCGGCTGGCCTGGCAGCAGGATCCAGCATCCTCCGCGCAGAACCGCCACGAACTTCAGCCGCGCCTGTGCCGGAAAGGCCAGCGCCCAGTCGCCCGCGGCCTCTAGTCGTGTGCGGCGGATGCTCCGGGCGCCCAGCACGGTCAGCACCTCGGACAGGAGATCGGGGGCATTCCTGGACGGTGACGACAAGATCATGGCGCCTGGAGCATAGATCATCCTGCGGTCGGTCCATAACCTGACTGCCAGAGGAGGCCGCGGCATGAACATTGAAAAGGTCATCGTGATCACGGGCGCGGGCAGCGGCATCGGCCGGGCCACCGCGAAGTTGTTGGCCTCGCGCGGAGCCAGGGTCGTGCTGGGCGGCCGGCGTGAGGCCCCGCTTGCGGCTGTGGCCCGCGAGGTCGAGCAGGCAGGGAGCCAGGCCCTCTACAAGCCGACCGATGTCACGCGGCGCGGGGACCTGGAGGCGCTGATAGGGTTGGCCTGCGACCGCCTCGGCCGCCTCGATGTCCTCGTCAACAATGCGGGCATCGGCCCCATCTCGCGTTTCGACGCGCTGAAGGTCGCCGACTGGGACGCGATGATCGATGTCAACATCAAGGGCGTCCTCTACGGCATTGCCGCCGCACTTCCCGTCTTCCAGCGGCAGGGAAGCGGTCACATTGTCAATGTCATCTCGACGGCTGGGCTGAAGATCGTGCCGACCATGGGCGTCTATGCCGCCACCAAGAACGCAGTCCGGACGATCACGGAGGCCCTGCGGCAGGAGGCAGGGCCGGGCCTGCGTGTCACCGAGATCTCGCCCGGCATGGTTTCCACCGACTTCGCGGCGTCCATGACCGATGCGGCGGTGAAGGCGGCCATCCAGAAGCGGTCATCCGCCATCGCGATCCCGCCCGAGGCCATCGCGCGCGGCATCGCCTTCGCGCTTGAGCAGCCTCCCGAGGTGGACGTCGGCAGCATCGTGATCCGCCCGACGGCGCAGGATTGAGAAGCATGGATGGCTGCACGTCGGGACTGAGATTTGCCGTCGCTCGATAATCGCCCGAAGGCAGCACTTCCGCTTCTGGCCGGCTTCTGCCGTTCCGCTTCGCGTCCATGTTGGTCATCTGTTCTCCGTGTCCGACTCTCCGAAAGTGGCTTCGGCTCGCAGGCCTTCAAACGGTCGAGACTGGTGGAAAGGCGCGGCCGTTGACCCCTGCGGCGTGGCATGGCAGGCAGAACCCATGCCCCAGCTCCAGGCCGCCCAGATCCCGGTCACGCCCTTCCAGCAGAACTGCGCCCTGATCTGGGACGCGGAAACCGGACGCGGCACGGTGATCGACCCGGGCGGCGACGTGCCGCGCATCCTTGCCGCGCTGGACAAGGCGGGCTTCAAGGTGGACCGCATCCTTCTCACCCACGGCCACCTGGACCATGCCGGCGGCGCCGCCGCGCTGAAGCGCGAGCTGGAAGCCCGGCAGGGCGATGCCGTGCCGATCGAGGGGCCGGACCGCCGCGACGCCTTCCTCCTGCAAGGCCTGGCCGATCAGGGCGCGCGCTTCGGCATCGAGGGGCTGGAGAACGTGACCCCTGACCGCTGGCTGGCGGAGGGCGAGACAGTCTCCGTCGCCGGGCAGGACTTCGCGGTGCTGCACTGCCCCGGCCACACGCCCGGCCACCTGGCCTTCGTCTCCACCGCCCTGAGGGTCGCGCTGGTGGGGGACGTGATCTTCCGCGGCTCGGTCGGGCGCACCGACTTCCCCTATGGCGACCACGCGGCGCTGATCGCGGCCATCAAGGACAAGCTGCTGCCATTGGGCGACGAGATCCGCTTCCTCTGCGGCCACGGTCCGGGCTCCACCTTCGGTGAGGAGCGCCGGTCCAATCCCTTCCTCAACGGCCAGGGCTGAGATGCGGCTTCAGCGCCCACCGCGAGCCATGGCGGAAGCGCCCTCAGATCTCTGAAGCAGACTTCGGCGGTGCACGGCCTCGGCGGGCAGAACTCTGCGCATGCCAGAGCGGCCCCCGGCTTGGTGGCCGAGGAAGCGGCCCGGCACAAGCCGGACCGCAGCCCTCAACCAATGGTGGCCGATCCACGCGGCGTGGACGCCGCGCCGAGGCGCCGCTACCGCGTTGCCTGGGCCTGCCGGACGAATTCAGCCAGTTCCCGGTTGTAGCGCTCCGGTTCCTCCCAGAAAGGCGAATGGCCGCTGTTGGAGTAGAGAGAAAGCCTGGCGCCTGGCACGGTAGCTGCGGTGAAGCGGGCAATCGGCGTGGCGAGGATGCGGTCCTTCTCGCCGTGAGTGACCAGAACAGGCAGGCGTAGCGCCTTCAGCAACTCTGCGTAATTGGCGGGACGGCCCGAGAGGCCAGCGCGCACGTAATGCGGCGCCAGCATGTTGAAGGCGAGCATCGCCTGGAAGTCCGCCGGTTCGGGCTGGATGGCGAAGCAGGCGCGCAGGAACCGGATCGTGCCCTCGATGAAGCCCTCCACGCCTGGCGCCAGCATGGCCTGCGGGCCGAGCAGCCCGACATCGGGGCCCAGGAAGGCAGGGTCCCCCAGCGAGCTGCTGGCATCGACATAATTGATTCCCGCCAGGGCGTCCGTGCCATAGGCGGTGAGGTAGTCACCGACCACCCGCCCGGCATAGGACCAGCCGACCAGCACGGGCCGTTGCAGCCCCAGTCCGGTGATGACGCTCCGCACGTCGTCGGCCCAGACCTGGCCCGGCTTGTAGAAGGCGTCGCCCTCCGGCTTGGCGCTCATCCCATGGCCCCGCAGGTCGATCGCCACCATGCGGAACTCGCGGGACAGTTCAGGATTGCGCAGCTGCCGGTCCCAGGACAGCGCGGCTTGGGCGAAGCCGTGCAGGAACAGGATTGCAGGCCCCTGGGGATTGCCGAACTCGTAAGTCGCGAGGCGCACGCCATCGGGCGAGGTGATGAAGCGTGGGGTATAGGCCGCCCTTTCCGCCGGCGCCGGCGCCTGCTGCGCATGGGCCTTCGCCATAGGGAGCAGCTCGAGGCCGATGGCCGCGGCTCCCAATCCCATCACCTGCCGCCGACCCGCCGAATACCGGTCCATTTCCTTCCCTCCCCTTTTGCAATCGATCCGGGCAGCCCGCATGGGCCTGTCCCGCCATGGCCCAGCTTGGCACTGCGGAAAGCGTGATGAAAGCGAGGGAAGGAACGGGAACAAGGACGGCCCGCGCCCCTCCCCCCAACGCGCTCGCCTGTCGGGCCTTGGCGGGACGGGACGTCTGGCCGCAAAGAAAACGGCGATCCGGAGGTGGTTCGAAGCCGTCGTCCCTCAGTGCGCCGGGTCGGCATCCGGTTCTTTCGGAGCGGGTCCGGAAAGCCGCCATCCCGCTTCCAGCCGGAGCCTGGAGGTGCTCCTGCCCGGCGGGAGGGGCTGGATGCCCGCTTCAGGAGGGCGTGCCGCCATCTTCGCGAATGTGCGGCCGCTTTCCATCCAGCCCCGCTGCTCCTTGATCGGGCTTTCACAACAAGCCGTGCCGGTGATCCCGCCGCTTCAGACGTGGACGTCGCCGTGGGCCAGCTCGCCCGACTTCTTGCGTGGGCGGAAGGTGGCATAGGTTAGCCAGCAGTAGAAGGCGCCCACCGCGATGAGCACGGCCCAGCCCGGGACAGGGCCGAGCGCAAGGTTCTGGATCGCACCCCGCATGGGTTTCGCGGGGTCCACCGGGGCTGCGTCCTGCAGCAGCCATGCGGACGAGACCTTCAGGATCCAGGCGGCCAGCAGCACCAGGAACATCCAGAAGTAGTTCCGGCGGAGCCTGCGCGACATCGCGGTCCGCCGCGAGATCAGGAACCGTGGCGCGCGCAGGTCCGCGCCGAGGCGCTCCGTCCAGTCCTCCACGTCGCCCGGCCGCGGCGCGAAGACCTGGGCATAGTAGTTCCGCTCGAGGGCCCGCACCCGCGCCCGGTAGACGTCGAAGAAGCGGTAGCGCCGCGCCTCGATGGTGAGCAGGAGCATGACCAGCACCATGGCGAAGAGCAGCACGCCGTGGTGGGCGGCGGGCGTCGAGAGCGAAACGGAGAGCATTCCCGCGACCACCGTGATGGCCCAGTTGCTCGTCAGGTCGATCCGGTCCCGCCAGCCGGTCATCCGCGCGATCTCCGCCCGGTGGAAGTGGGCCAGGACGGTGATGGTCTCTCCGGGGGTGGCGGGAAGCGGCAGATCGCGGGGACGCCCGGACCCCTCGCCGCCTGGTTGTTTGCCTTGAACGGTATGCATGGCGGCCTCCCCGTGAATGCGGCGAGGTTAGCGGGCGTCAAACCGCCCCGGTAGGAGCACCCTGCCCGCAGCGGAGCTGAGTGGCCGTGCGGGCGCAGAGGTTTCGAGCGGCTGCAGGGCCTGCACGGCGGCGGCATCCTTGAGGGCAGCACGGCCGAGGAGCGGGAAGCCGATCATGGCGCCGTCACTCCAGAAACGCTTCGCGGCGCCTGGGCGCCGCGGAGGGGGGCCGGCGCCATGCGGGCCTGATGCGGGTCCGGACGCTCACATGGCGATGCAGCTGTCGCACCTGCCGGTCCGATGCTCACACGACGTGATCGGGGCGAAGCGCGCAGGCCTGCGCGGCGTCGGGGGTCTCCAGTTGCACCGTGGGGTGCGCGATCCCGAACCGCTCCCTGGCCTCGTGCTGGATGCGGCGCAGCAGGTCGCGGTCCGCCCGGCCGTCCTCGCGGACGAGGTGCGCCGTCAGCGCCGTCTCCGTCGTGCCCATGGCCCAGATATGCAGGTCGTGGACCTCGGTCACGCCGGGCAGGCTGGCAAGCCACGCCTTCGCCTCGTCCGGGTCGATGCCGGGCGGGACGGCAGCCATCGCCAGGTTCACCGAATCCCTCAGCAATCCCCAGGTGCCGACCAGGATCACCGCGGCGATGGCGAGGCTGACCGCCGGGTCCAGCCAGAGCCAACCGGTCCAGCCCATGAGCAGCGCGGCGACGATGACGCCGACGGTCAAGCCGGCGTCCGCCGCCATGTGCAGGAAGGCGCCCCGGATGTTGATGTCGCCCTTGCGGCCCGACATGAAGAGCCACGCCGTCCCGGCGTTCACCACAACTCCGACCGTGGCCACCCAGAGCACCGTCCCGCTGGCGACCGGCTCGGGCTCGGCAAGGCGCCTGACCGCCTCCCAGCCGATGGCGCCGACCGCGACCAGCAGCAGGACCGCGTTCGCCAGCGCTGCCAGGGTGGAGCTTGCCTTGTAGCCGTAGGTCCTGCGGCGGCTCGGACCCTGCCTGGACAGCCAGTTCGCCCCCCAGGCCAGCAGGAGGCCCAGCACGTCGGAAAGGTTGTGCCCGGCATCGGCCAGCAGGGCCAGCGAGCCGGAGAGGATGCCGAACACCCCCTCCAGGATGACATAGCCGAGGTTCAGGGCGATGCCGATGGCGAAGGCGCGCCCGAAATCGCCGGGCGCGTGGGAATGCCCGCTCCCGTGGCCCTCTTCATGCTTGTGGCCGCACGGCATCGCTGACCTTCTCCCTTCCCTGGCGCCGCTCTGCTGCCGCTCGGCCTCTCACCCAAGCACTCCAACGGCGCTTCCCCGCCGCGGGTTTGCATCCCCTCGGGCGCTGGCCTGCGTCGGCACCCGGCCGCCCGCATCGCCGCCGCGGAACCCATCGGGCGCCTTCGCCGCGGGCTGGAAGGCCGCATGGTCCACTTGCCCAGAGTCCGGCGCCGACAGGCCGGCGCCCGCGGCCGTCCGGCGTTGCACCGGCGGCCCGTCAGCATCCATCGCCCTCAGGCCGCCTTCGTTGCCCCATGCGTCCGGACCGGCAGGGGAACCCTCCCGCCCGATCGACCAGGAGTATCCGATCAACGGGAGCGCCCAGATGACGGCTCAGCATCCAGCCTTCGCCAGGCCCGGCGGCACGGCCGGGCGCTTCGCCGGGTCCCAGCCAGGGCATGCACTCCGCCTTGCCCAGCGAATCCTTCGGCAGTGGGCCGCCCTGCTTGCTACTGCCGTCCTTCAGCACGGTCTCCACACACGAGGAGGTGCGCCCGCTGGCCAATTTCCTTACCGCCCGCTTCACCGTCACGCTGCTGGACTGGCCCGGTTCCGGCAAGTCCGGCCGCGCCGCCCTGGACTCCGGCAGTTCCCGTCGCCTGGGCGGCGGTTCGCAAAGAGGTCAGGGTATATGCGACGCCATCACTTGCGCCGTGTCCCGCCCGAGGTGTCTGCATCCACGCTCCGGGGCGGCAGGAGGCCGTCAGGGCCCGGCCGCCCGCACCTTGTCCGCGTTCGCCTTCAGCCAGTCCTGGATCGGCTTCCACGGTCCGTAGCGATGCTGCTCGGGCGTGAAGGGGCCGACAAAAGGCGCATAACCCGCATCGACCGGCTTCCTGGAGCGGTCCGGATAGTCCGCTTCGAGGTTCTCGCGGTGCGGCCGTGGCTGTGAGTTCACGAAGGCCATGACGTCGTAGGCGTCCTCGGCCGAGATCTGCGGCTGCTCCCAGGTGGTGCCGAGGGGCATGTTGGCGTGCACGAAGCGCGCCGCCGTCATGGTGCGCCCCATGCCGGCGCCGTCGTTGTAGCTGTCCGGTCCCCAGAGCGGCGGGAACTGGTAGCGCCTGCCCTGTTCCGCGGCGTCGGCCGCCTCCAGCCGCTGGCCCTGTCCGTCGGCACCGTGGCAGGCGGCGCAGGTCTCGGCGAAGACCTTGCGGCCATGCTCCGGGTCGGCGGCGCGGTCCAGCAGCGGCAGGGAAGGCGCGCCGCGCCCCTGCAAGGACTTACCGACCTGCTGCGGCCCGCTGATGTAGCGGATGTAGGTGATGATCGCCTTCATCTCCGGCCCGTCCACCGGCAGCGCATGGCCGTTCATGCTGCGCTCCATGCAGCCGTTGACGCGCTCCTCCAGGGTGCGGACCTCGTTCTCGCGGCCGATATACTGCGGGAAGACGCCCCAGACCCCGGCCAGCGGCAGCCCGTACTGCTGCGTGCCCGCCTGCAGGTGGCAGGACTGGCAGGTGAGTCCGTTCCCGGCGAAGCGCATCGCCGGGTCCGGCGCATCCGGCCCGATGAGGGACGAGGTCTTCGCGATCAGGTCACGGCCGCGGCGCACCGTCTGGGCGAAGATGTCGTCGGCGGGCAACGTGTCCGGATCGGGGATCGTCCAGGCGGACGCCGCGGGCGGGGTGACCGGAGTGGCGGGCCGGGCTGCCGTCTGGGCGCGCGGCTGGGCCTGGGGGGGCGGCGCAGCCGGGGTTGCCGCCGGGGAGGGCACCCCCTGGCGCAGGGCGCTCGGCACCTCGATGTGCCGCCCGGGCGTCGGCGGGCGAACGGCCAGCACGGCCGCGCCAGCGACGATGGCGCCGACAGAGATCGTGATGAGGGAGGGCGTGCGCATCGGGTGTTTCCTCGGCTTCTGAGTCCGTGCGGGCGGATGCCCGATTGCGCCTCAGGGGGCGAACCCGAAGGCGGAGGCGTTGCGGTAGAGCATGTAGGCGGCGACGACGAAGACCAGTGCGGCGAAGATCCGGTTCAGCGCGGCCTTCCGGGAGCCGAGACGGCAGGCCAGTTGCATGCCGAGATAGCCGCCCGCGAGGCCCCCGGCGATGTACTCCGCCGCGACGACCCAATCGACCAGCCCGGAGAAGGCGTAGCTGACCGCCGTGGTCAGGCCGAAGGCGCCAACCGCGAGCAGGGAGGAGCCGACGGCGGAGAGCATCGGCATGCCCGTCGAGAACAGCAGGCCCGGCACGATCAGGAAGCCGCCGCCGATGCCGAAGAAGCCGGAGAGCAGGCCGACGCCGAGCGCGCTGGCCACGACAAGCGCCGCCCGGCGCCCCGCGCCCTGGTCTCCCTGGTCTTCCTGCGCGCCGGATGAGGCGGGCCTCCCGCGCCCACTGCGGAGCATCAGGACGCCGACGGCGACCATCAGCACGGCAAACAGAAAAAGCAGCCGCTGGCCGTCGAAGCTCTTGCCGAACCAGGCGCCGACCGCGGCCCCTGCCACGCCGACGGCGGCGAACAGGACGGCATCGCGCCAGCGGACATTGCCGGCGCGCGCATGGCCCGCGAAATTGATGAAGGCGTTGGCCGACACCGCGAGCGCGCCGGTGCCGATGGCCATGTGGGGCTGCAACCCGACCACATAGAGCAGCAGCGGCGTCGCCATGATGGAGCCGCCGCCGCCGATCAGGCCGAGGGTGAAGCCCACCAGGCTGCCGGAGAGCACGGCCAGGACGGATTGCAGCAGCATGATCAGGCTCCAGTGGCCGCCCGGGGCGCGGCTGGCTCTATGAGGATACGCGGCCGATCCCCCGCACCCGCCGCGGCGCCAGGCGAGGGCGCGGCCAGCGGCCCAGGGAAGCGGGTGGACCGGGCGCTCATCGCGCCACCCGGACCACGGCGAAGCTGGCCGCCGCCACGGGGCGGCGGGGCGGCCGCGGCGCCGGGGGCACAGGCGCAGAGGCGGCGCCGCCCAGACCGTGCAGGAGGCTCGCCAGCAGGTGCCGCGGCCGCCCCGGCGCGACCTGGTAGAACACCGCGCGGGATTCCCGGCGCGCGACAAGCAGCCCGGCATCCCGCAATTCGCCAAGATGCTGCGAGAGGTTGGGCTGCTTGAGCGCCAGATCCTCCTCGAGTTGCCCGACCGAGCGCTCGCCCCCGAGCAGGTGGAGGGCGATGCGCAGACGGGCCGGGTTGGCGAGCACCCGCAGCAGGGCGGCACCCTCGGCGATGCCGGTGGTGTCGGGGATCATCGGCTTCGCCCCCTCGCCTTCTTCGGCAGCGGCCCCGTCCTGAAGTACCAGTCGCCCCCCTGGTCCTGGGGGCCGAAGGCTGCCTCGGGGGTCAGCTCTGGAGGCAGGATGACGTCGTCGCCCGGCTGCCAGCCCTCGGGCGTCGAGACGTCATGCGCGTCCGTGGTCTGCAGCGCCGCCAGCAGGCGCAGAAGCTCCTCCACGTTCCGCCCCGTGGTCATCGGATACCAGCTGATGGCGCGGATGGTGCCCGCGGGGTCGATCACGAAGGCGGCGCGCACCATCGAGGCGTCGGGCGCCTGCGGGGCGATCATGCCGTAGGCGCGGGCGATCGCCATCGAGGGGTCCTCGACGATCGGGAACGGCACCTTGACGCCGAACTGCGCATGGATGCTGCGGATCCAGGCGAAATGGGAGAACAGGCTGTCGACGGACAGGGCCAGCAGCGCGCAGCCCAGCGCCTCGAAGCGGCCGGCGGCGCGGGAGAAGGCGATGAACTCGCTGGTGCAGACCGGCGTGAAGTCGGCCGGATGGGAGAACAGCAGCAGCCAGCCGCCGCGATAATCGGCCAGGCTGCGGTCGCCCATGGTGGTGCGCGCACGGAAGTCCGGCGCGGGGTCGTGGAGCAGCGGCGGCCCGGCATGCTGTGGAATTGACTCGCTCATTTCCTGTCCTTGGCCTGGAGGAAGGCGGGAGCGACCGGCAGCCCGCCGCACCCCAGACACAACCTTTCCCCGCGCACCTCAAGCCCGGCGACCTCGGCCGCCGCGGCAGCGTACCGGGGCGTCGCACCGTCAGAGACGCCACCAGATAATAAGTCGATTAAGATATATAACAAGTATTGAACTCCTAACTATGGCCTCCAGGTAAGCGCCTGGCATTGCCCGCAACGGACCAGGAGGACGGCATGGACACCATCCAGCGGCTGGAAGCCCGCTCCGGCGCGAGTGGAAGCCCGTCAGGGGCGACGGAGAGGGCCGCTGCCGTGCTGATCGTCGGCGGCGGCGCTGCCGGGATCACCGTGGCCGCCGCGTTGCGCCGCCACCGGCCCGAATTGCCGGTGACGCTCGTCGAGCCCTCCGACACCCATGCCTATCAGCCGGGCTGGACCCTGGTGGGCGCGGGTGTGTTCAGCCTGGCCCAGACGCTCCGGCGCGAGGAAACGCTGATCCCGAAGGGCGTCACCTGGATCAGGGCGGCCGTGGCCGCCTTCCATCCGGACGAGAACCAGGTGGAGTTGGCGGACGGGCGCCGCCTCGTCTACCGCCATCTCGTGGTCTGTCCGGGCCTTCAACTCGACTGGAACAAGGTCGACGGGCTGCGCGAGACGCTCGGCCGCCACGGCGTGTGCAGCAACTATTCCGCCGCCCCGGCCGAATACACCTGGAAGTGCCTCCAGGAGTTCCGCGGCGGGACTGCCCTGTTCACGCAGCCGCCCATGCCCATCAAGTGCGCGGGCGCGCCGCAGAAGATCATGTACCTCGCCGCCGACCGCTGGCGCCGCCACGGCCTCCCGCGCCCGGCCGAGATCGAGTTCTGCCTGGCGGGGGATGCCCTGTTCGGCGTGCCGTTCTTCGTGCCGCCCCTGCAGCGGGCGGTCGACGACTACGGCATCGGGCTTCGCTACCGCCACACGCTCAAGGCGGTGCACGGCCCCAGCCGGACGGCCCATTTCACGGTGACCGACGCCGAAGGGAGGACGCGCGAGGTCGAGAAGCGCTTCGACCTGATGCACGTGACCCCGCCGCAGAGCGCGCCGGACTTCGTCAAGGCGAGCCCGCTGGCGAACGGCGCCGGCTGGGTCGAGGTGGACCCGGCGACGCTGCGGCACGCGCGCTACGCGAACGTGTTCTCCCTCGGCGACGCGGCCGGAACCTCCAACGCCAAGACGGCCGCCGCGGTGCGGCTGCAGGCGCCCGTCGTCGTGCGGAACCTGCTCGCGGCCATCGACGGCAGGCCGCTGGAGGCGTCCTATGACGGCTACGGCTCCTGCCCCCTCACCACGGCCTATGGCCGCGTGGTGCTGGCGGAGTTCACCTATGGCGGCAGGGTCACGCCGAGCTTCCCGCTCGATCCGCGCAAGCCACGTCGCAGCGCATGGCTGCTGAAGACGAAGTTCCTGCCCTTCCTGTACTGGAAGATGATGCTGCGCGGCAGCGAACGCGACGTGAGGCACCGTGAGCGGCGCTTCGCGGAGGCGCGGACCGCATGAGCGCGGCAGCCACGCGACAGACGGACAGCCCTGGTCGGGGGCCGCCCTCTGAGGTCCGGCTTTATGGCCGCGCGTCTAGGCGCGGCGGTCCAGGTGGCGCCGCACGAAGCTCTCGAGTTCGGGGCTCTGCCAGTCGAAGCCCAGCGCCCGCGCCTTGGCGAGCGCGTCCTCCCCCGACAACCCTTGCTCCCTGGCGGCGTGCAGGACTGCGAAGACGCCGGAGCGCTTGCCGGAGGCGCAGTGGACGAGCACCGGCCCCGGCAGCGCGGGCAGCGTCTCCCGGAAGGCCTCCACCTGCTCGGATTGCGGACCCGTGGGAGCGACCGGGATGTGGGCGTAGTCCAGGCCCGCCGCGCGGGCGACCTCGCCTTCAGCCTCGGGCGACAGGGGTTGGTTCTGCTCCCCGGCCGTCCGCAGGTTGACCACCGCCCTGAACTGATCCTCCTTCGAATTGATGGTTCTCCCGCACTTTGTGTGGAACGGTCGCGGTGACGAGGTTAGGGCAGGCTGCTTCACGAGGCGGATGATCCTGTCCTCACCCTTGCCTGACTGCGCCATTGAACGCGTCATCCGGACCAACGGTCGCCTCGTCGTCGTCGCGCATGCGCGCCGTGTCCATGGTCGGTGTCCGGCCTGTGGCACGTCCAGCTCTGCCGTTCACAGCCGCTACGATCGCCGACCGGCCGACTTGCCGAGCCTTGGCCAGCCCGTGACGCTGCGCCTGTGTATCCGACGCTTCTACTGCCATCATCCCGCCTGCCGCCGCCGCACGTTTGCCGAGCCTCTCCCGCGGCTGATGCCGCCGCGAGCGCGCCGGACCCGCCGCCTCGCGCAGGCTCAGACCCGGATCGGGCTTACAGTGGGCGGCGAGGCCGGCGCTCGCCTGACCGGCCATCTGGGGATGCAAACCAGCCCTGATACGATCCTGCGCCTCGTGCATCGCCTCCCGCTGCCGAGATCGGATCCGCCGCGAGCCGTGGGCATCGACGACTGGGCCATCCGCAAGGGCCGAACCTACGGCACGCTCCTCGTCGATCTCGAACGACGATGCCCGATCGACCTGTTGCCTGACCGGTCGGGGGGAACCGTCGCCGCGTGGCTACGTCGTCATCCCGGCGTCCAGATCGTCGTTCGTGGCCGCTCGACCGAGTACGCCCGAGCGGCGAGCGGCGGCGCGCCGGCCGCGCTCCAGGTCGCCGATCGATGGCATCTCCTCCTCAATATGCGCCAAGCTCTCGAGCGCTGGCTCGGCCGCGTTCACGGCCGGCTGAGACAGCTGCCCGCTCTGCCCGATGGTGACGGACGACAGCCTGGAGAACGCCTGCGTGCCTACCGCCGCAGCGCGGCCGAGATCGCCATCAGCCTCGACAGCCGCGCTCGCCGGCTGGTGTCCTACGAGGACGTGCGCCGACGTCATCTTGCAGGCGAGCCCCTCCTGGCGATCGCCCGTGCCACGGGCCTGGCGCGCGCAACCGTGCGTCAGTACGCCCAGGCCGAGAGCTTCCCGGAGCGGGCCATTCGCCGACCCAATCCGTCTCGCCTCGACCCCTACCTCGCTCATCTGGAGCACCGCATGGCCGAGGGCTGCGAGAACGCCATGGCGTTCTGGCGCGAGATCCGCAACCAGGGCTTCGCGGGGACTCACCGGCAGGTGCACCGCTTCGTCGCTGACCGACGCACGAAACCGGCGCCGCGCACGGCCCGCAAATGGCTGCCGCTGACCGGGGCGCCGAGCGCCGAGCGCCGAGCTCGCCAGAGCAGCACCGATCCCTTCTCCGAAGCGGCTGGCCTGGATCTTGGTGCAGCCCGCCGCGACGCGGCCGCCCCGCGCCACGGCCGACCTCGCCCGCATCCGGCAGGATGCCGAGGCAGCACGGGTCGCCGATTTGGCGCGGCGGTTCACGATGCTGATCCGCGCCTGCGGTTTGGATGGTGAGCGGCCGGCGGATGCTGCCGGCGAACTCGACAGATGGCTCCTGGAGACCCGGAGCTGCGGTGTTGCGGCGCTGGAGACCTTCGCGGCCGGCTTGGCGCAGGACGGGGCGGCGGTTCGGGCGGCGCTGACGACGCCCTGGAGCAACGCGCAAGCGGAAGGGCAGATCAGTCGGCTGAAGATGCTAAAACGCACCATGTATGGCCGCGCCAGCTTCGCGCTGCTCCGTCGCCGCGTCCTCATCGCTGCCTGATCCACGCAAAGTGCGGGAGAACCATCAAATCAGGGGAAGATCACAGGACGTAATCTGGCGTCGGCGGACACCGATGGGTGACCTGCTGGCCTGGGGTGCATGGCTTGCCATCGTGGTGGCGACGGTCCTCTCGTTCCGGCAGATCTCGGACGCGACCATCTGGGATTTCGTCTGGGACGCTCCCCAGCAGGGCGCCGACCTGCTCTCCGCGCGGTGCCACCCCGCTGGGACTATGCCAGCGTGCTGTGGAAGCCTCTGTGGGACACGGTCAACATGGCCACCCTGGGAACCTTGCTGGCCGTCATCCTCGGCATTCCCGTGGCCGTGCTGGCGGCGCGCAACACCACGCCCAGCGTCCTCCTCATCCGGCCGGTGGCGCTGTTCGTCATCGTGGCCAGCCGATCCATCAACAGCCTGATCTGGGCGCTGGTCCTGGTGGTCATCATCGGCCCCGGGCCGCTGGCGGGCACCTTGGCCATCGCGCTGCGCTCCATCGGCTTCATCGGCAAGTTGCTCCACGAGGCTATCGAGGAAATCGACCCAGTTCAGGTTGAAGCGATGGAGGCCACCGGCGCTGCCAGCGCCCAGGTGCTGGCCTGGGGAATCGCGCCCCAGGTGGCGCCCGCCATCGCAGGCATCAGGGTGTTCCGCTGGGACATCAACATCCGCGAGGCCACGGTGCTGGGCTTGGTCGGGGCGGGCGGCATCGGTCTTCAACTGGAGGCGTCCGTGGCAACGCTCGCTTGGCCCCAGGTCAGCGTCATCCTCCTGCTCATCCTGACAACTGTGGTGATCAGCGATTGGGTCAGTGCCAGGGTCCGGCAAGCCATCACCTAGGCTGCAATTGTCACACGACAACACACTTCATTTCGAATACAGCGGAAATATGGAAACTTCTGACGCCTCTGCCGTCTTCGCTGCCTTGGGGCAGGAGTCCCGCCTCGACCTCCTCCGGACCCTTCTGGAGGCGGGACCGACCGGCTTGTCCGCAGGCGCGATTGGGGCGGCCCTCGGCATCGTCCCTTCGACCCTTTCCTTCCACCTGCGCGCCCTGGAGCAGGTCGGGCTGGTCCGCCCGACCCGGCAGGGCCGCAGCCTGATCTACGCTGCGCAGATTGATCGCCTGCGCCACCTGGTCACCTTCCTGTCGCAGGACTGCTGCGGCGGACGCCCTGAGCTTTGTGGTGACCTGATGCGGGCATGGCCCGCCAGCCCTTCGGAGAACGGCCCCATGACACCGGCCTTCAACGTCCTCTTCCTGTGCACGCGCAACTCCGCCCGTTCGCTGATGGCCGAGGCCATCCTGAACAAGCTGGGCGGGGAGCGCTTCAGGGCCTACTCGGCAGGGTCGGATCCGGCGCCACAGCCGATGCCCGAGGTCGTCGAGAAGCTGGTGAGCCTTGGGCATGACGTCTCGAACGTCCGCAGCAAGTCGCACCGGGAGTTCCAGAAGCCCGATGCGCCCCGGATGGACTTCGTCATCACGCTCTGCGATGAGCTCCAGGGCCAGCACTGCCCGGACTTCGGCGGGCAGGCCATCACCGCCTCCTGGCCGCTGCCTGGGCCGGGCCAGTTCGCGGCGGGTTCGCACGAGCGCATCCTGATGCTCAACGAGCTCTACGCCAGCCTGTTCCGGCGCCTCGGCATCTTCACCAGCCTCAAGATGGAGGCCCTGGACCGCATGTCGCTGCGGCACCGGCTGGACGACCTGAGCGAGGCTCCTCTCACCGTTGCCAAGGAGCACTGACATGCGCGTCGGCATCAACGGCATGGGCCGCATCGGCAGACTGGCGTTCCGGGCCGCCCTGGGTGGCGTGTTCCGGGAGGCGAGAGACCCGCGTAGCGCGAACCGCCTCGATATCGTCCACGTCAACGAGCTCAAGGGTGGCGCCGCCGCGACGGCCCACCTCCTCGAATTCGACAGCATCCATGGCCGCTGGCGTGAGCGGATCGCGGCCGAAGGCGAAGAGGCCATTGTCGTCGGTGACCGGCGCATCGGCTTCGGCGCAGCCGCTGCCCCTGCCGACGTGCCCTGGGGTGACCTGGGCTGTGACGTCGTCCTGGAATGTACCGGCAAGTTCCTGAAGCAGGAGCAGTTGCAGGGCTACTTCGACCGCGGCGTGAAGCGGGTCATCGTCGCCGCGCCAGTCAAGGACCCGGCGGCCGCGGCCCTGAACATCGTGGTCGGGGTCAATGACGACCGCTACGACCCGGCGCAGCACCGGCTGCTGACCGCAGCCTCCTGCACCACCAACTGTCTGGCGCCGGTGGTCAAGGTCGTCCACGAGGCCATCGGCATCCGGCATGGCCAGATCACCACCATCCACGATCCGACCAACACCAACGTGGTCGTGGATGCCCCGCACAAGGACCTCCGGCGCGCCCGGTCGGCCCTGCTGTCCCTTCAGCCGACCACGACGGGCAGCGCCACCGCCATCTCGCTCATCTACCCGGAACTCCAGGGCCGCCTGAACGGCCACGCCGTCCGGGCGCCGGTGCTGAATGCCTCGCTGACGGACGCCGTCTTCGAGATGCAGCGCGAGACCACCGTGACTGAGGTTAACGAGCTGTTCCGCTCGGCCGCCGCCGGGCCGCTGACGGGCATCCTGGGCTACGAGGAGCGGCCGCTGGTCTCGGCCGACTACGCCAACGACACCCGCAGCGCCATCGTCGACGCGGCCAGCACCATGGTGACCGACGGGACGATGCTGAAGGTCTATGCCTGGTACGACAACGAGATGGGCTATGCCTGCCGGATGGTGGACCTGGCCAACATCGTCCGGGAGCGGGGCGTCTGATGTCCGCCATCCGCAACTACCTCATCGTGACCGGCGCCTATTGGGGCTTCACGCTCACCGATGGCGCGTTGCGGATGCTGGTGCTGCTGCACTTCTATCAGCTTGGCTACACGCCCTTCACCCTGGCCTTCCTGTTCCTGCTCTACGAGGCGGCAGGCATCTTCGCCAATCTGGGCGGCGGCTGGCTCGCGGTGCGCTTCGGCATCCCCCGCATGCTGGCGATCGGCCTGACGCTCCAGATCGGCGGCCTGCTGATGCTGTCGGCGCTCGACCCCTCCTGGAACGCCGCGGTTTCGGTGGCCTGGGTCGTCTGTGCCCAGGGCATCTCCGGCGTGGCCAAGGACCTGACCAAGACGGCCTCGAAGTCAGCCATCAAGGCGTCTTCGCAGCAGGGCACCGGTCAGTTGTTCCGCTGGGTGGCCTGGTTCACCGGCTCCAAGAACGCCATGAAGGGTTTCGGCTTCTTCCTCGGCGGCTTCCTGCTCCAGACCGCTGGCTTTCGACCGGCGCTCTGGCTGCTGGTTGCATTGCTCGCTCTTGCCCTTGTGGGCGTGCTGCTCTCGCTGCCCCGGGAGCTCGGCAAGGCCAAGGCATCGAAGAGCTTCAAGGAACTCTTCGCCAAGAACCGCGGCGTCAACCTGCTGGCGGGCGCCCGGGTCTTCATGTTCGGCTCCCGCGACGTCTGGTTCGTCGTGGGCCTGCCGGTCTTCCTGTACAGCCAGGGCTGGAACTACGTCGGCGTCTCGACCTTCCTGGCCGCCTGGACGATCGGCTACGGCGGCGTGCAGGCTCTGGCGCCACAGGTGGTCCGCCGCAGTCCGGATGGTCTGTCCCGCGAGGTGCCGGAGGCGCGCCTCTGGGGTGTGGCGCTGGCCATCATCCCCGTTGCCCTTGGTTTGATGCTGGCGACCGGCGCCGTTGGCCGCCCAGACCTGGTGGTGGTCGCCGGGTTGGCCATCTTCGGCTTCGCGTTTGCCGTGAACTCGTCACTCCACTCCTACCTCATCCTTGCCTATGCGGGCTCGGAGAAGGCGGCTGAGGATGTCGGCTTCTACTACGCGGCCAATGCGGCTGGGCGCTTGTTCGGCATCCTGCTCTCGGGCGTCCTGACGCAGGCGGCCGGCATCCAGGCGTGCCTGTGGGGCTCGGCCGCCATGCTGGCCGTCTGTCTAGCTCTCACTTTCCTGCTGCCGGCCGGGGCCGAGGCGCGGCGGGTGGCGGTCTGACCACCCCCGCTGAGGTGCTGCCGCCTCCGGATGGCGCTCCACTCGCTTCGAATGCTGGCCGGGGTGACGAACAGGGCTGACCGCGCCAGCTAAGGTCGCTGGCCGCCATCTCTGTGAAGTTCGTGCGGTAGTCCGTCAACTGCTATTTCTCTTGATCCAACGCAAGGATTCCCAGCGCGCACCCGGTGCAATTTCATACCGAAAGGCGTGAACCATGCAGACCTACACAGTGACGGCGACGAGGCTCGACAGCCACGGAACCCGCATGACCTGCAAGTCGGCTGAGTTGCTCGCCGACACCGGACCGTGCGGGCGCCAGGACGCATTCAACCCGGCGGAATTGCTCCTGGCGGCGCTCGCCGCCTGCATGGTCAAGGGCATCGAGCGTGTCACGCCGATGCTGCGCTTCTCGCTCCAAGGCGTCGAAATCCGCCTGCGCGCCGAGCGGCAGGACGTGCCGCCGCGCATTACCCAGATCGACTACGAGATTCTGGTGGATACGGACGAGGCCGACCATCGGCTCGAACTGCTGCACCAGAACGTCCGCAAGTACGGGACCATCTCCAACACTCTTGCGGCGGCC
Organism: Roseomonas sp. E05; assembly: GCF_030063475.1. GTDB lineage: Bacteria > Pseudomonadota > Alphaproteobacteria > Acetobacterales > Acetobacteraceae > Pseudoroseomonas. Next base: position 1,211 of record NZ_JASIRT010000032.1, on the reverse strand, counting down.
GTGCCGCTCGAGGGCGTCCTTCGGCGGGCAGGCGTCCGGGCCACCCTCGCAGGATGAGGCCAGCAGTGAGGACGAAATAGGGGAACTGTCATCATGGCACAGCGAGAGATCGTCCTCTGACCCCGGTACGAACTGCCATCGGCACCTTCGGCGACACCCTGAAGGACCTGCCCGCCACCGCCCTCGGCGCCACCGCGATCCGTGCGGCCGTGGAACGCGCGGGCCTCGGCTTCGCACACCGATGTTGTTCGCGCCAACTTTGTGGCGGTCGAGAGGGCTCTCGCCAACCTTTTCTGTCAATCGGCATGGAATAGGGGCTCTGGCGCATCTTTGGTGCAGTCAGGATGCTGACCGATATGTGGCGTTGGCCTACAGAGGGGGATCAATGCCGTGCAGCAGGCCTTTCGCGTTTCTGCTCTCGTGCCGCGCGGCTTTGTCATGGTTGAGGCGACGAGCGACGACGCCGGCGCGCTGATCACCGTCCGCTCCGCAGCCAGGGCGAGTGCCTGTCCTGGCTGCGGCTCACCTTCCGAGCGGGTGCACAGCCGCTACCGCCGAGGTTTAGCAGACCTGCCGGTCTCAGGGCGCCCGGTTCGGTTGATGGTCAACGCACGCCGGTTCTACTGCAATGCCCTGCTGTGCGGGCGACGGATCTTCGCTGAGCGCTTTGACGCCGGCGTGCTCGCGCCCTGGGCGCGCCGGACGCCGCGGCTCGAGCACATCGTCCACCACCTCGGCCTGGCACTTGGCGGCCGGCCGGCGGCAGATTTCGCGCGCAGGCTCATGGTGCCAGCGAGCCGCGACACCCTGCTGCGTGCCGTGCGGCGCCGGGGTAGCCCGTGCTTCGTCCCGCCCGTGGTGGTCGGGATCGACGAATGGGCTTGGCGGCGCAACCAGCGATACGGCACGCTGATCTGCGATCTCGAGCGGCGCAGGACCATCGCGCTCCTGCCTGACCGCGAGCCCGCGGCGGCCGAGGCTTGGCTTTCGGAGCAGGCGCAGATCACCGTCGTCGCCCGCGACCGCAGTGGCGGGTATGCCCTGGCTGTTGCCAGGGCTCTGCCCTACGCAACACAGGTCGCGGATCGGTGGCTGGAGTTGCCCCCATCAAACCGGACACGGGGCTGGTTGAGACTGGGCGCGGATGAACTCACGGGGTGAACACATCCGCAAGCCCTTGTGGGGGTGGACTTCGTTGTAGTCCTCGATCC
>NZ_JASIRT010000031.1 GCF_030063475.1 Roseomonas sp. E05 | reverse complement strand
TCTCCCTGGCGCTGCTGCCCCAGAACTCCTTGGCCGGCGCCGCGCTCGCCGCCGGCGTGCCGCTCGGGGCGGCGGGCGTGCTCGGGGCGGGCGTGGTCACCACCGGGGCGGGCGGGGTGACCGGGTCATCGGCGCCGGGAGGCTTGCCCGCCGTGGCGTCGCCGCCATTCTGCGTCGGCACGTCCGGCATGGCCTCCGGCACCGGCACCGGCGCGCTGCTCCCGCCCCCGAAATCCGCCCAGGTCATGTCGCCCGAGCCCCAGTCCTTGAACGCCGTCTTGAAGGCGGCGCCGGTGTTCGCGTCGGTGCCGTCGGACAGCTTGCCGGGATAGGCGGAGTCCGAGTCCCAGTAGCTCTGCAGAACCACGTCGTGGCTGTCGAACCACTGCTTGGCGAGCTGCACGAAGGGGGCCGCGTTGTTGCCGGTGACGCCCCACTCGGAATAGGCGGTGGGCTTGCCATGCGCGGCGGCGAAGTTCTCCAGCCAGGTCAGGCCATACTTCTCGTCGCGGATCTGGTTGAAGGCCTTGACCGGGTCGCTGCCCTGGTATTCCGGCTTGTAGTAGAAGTCCATGCCGATGACGTCGACATACTCGTCGCCGGGATAGATGCTCTCCGGATTGATGCCGCCGTTGGCGTGGTTGATGTTCCACTCGAACTGGAAGCGGTCGGAGACCTGCTTGAAGGTGCTGGCCATCTGCTGGAAGGCGCCCTTGAAGGCCTCTTCCTTGCCGATGGCGTTCCAGAAGAACCAGTCGCCGTTGGCCTCCCAGCCGGTGCGGACCATGATCGGGCCGTCGCCGGGGGTGTTCTTCAGGAGCGCTTCGGCGACCTGCTTGTAATAGGTGTTGTAGGCGCCGCTGGCGGCGGTCCCGAGGTTGCCTTCCTTGCTGATGATCGGCACCGACCACTGCACGTCAATGCCGGTCGACTTCCACAGCCCCGCCTGCCAGCTCGCCGAGGAGACATAGTCCGTCCAGTTGGAATAGCCGACCACGCCATGGACATAGTCCGGCTTGTCGCCCAGCCAGGAGGAGAACTTGGTCAGATCAGCGGTGCTGTTGCCAACATAGACGCCAAGAGCGGTCATGGGGGTCTTCCGAGGGGACTAAGGGGTGCCGCCCTCATTGGGCCGCTCACGCAAATGTGAGCAGAAATCATTAAGGCTTTGTTACTCGCCTCCAGGTTGATTCACGAAAATTTTATTACACCCTCCCGATAGCCGGTGGCGTGCCGCCGAACACCGCTTTCGTGAACTGGTGGGGAAGGCGGAATCTCCCCTCCGCCCAGTATCAGGGTGCTGAAAAATAAGGTATTTCAGGAAAGTGTCGGCTTCTGCCAGCTCCGAGGCGGCTGGCCCGCCCCAGGGCACGCCCCGTTCTCGCGCTGGAAGCCGATCAGGCCCTCAGGCGCCAGCGAGGCTGAGGCGAGAACCAGTCACCCCTGAGTGCCTGGGCAGGCGGCGAGAGGCGGCGCGCACGACCAGCAGGTCGTGCCCGCCGAGGTAGCCGCGCCAGGGAGAGAAGGGCCGGTCCGCGGGGGGGGCAGACGGCCGGAGATCTCCCGATGCCGCCCAGCCCCCAGCCTGTTCCCGGCCGGGCGTCGCGGGTTGCGTTACCCGGCCACCAGCATCGCCATGCCATCGCGCTGCGGGTCGGCGCCGCCGTCCAGCCGGCCAGCCTGGATACGGATGCCGTGCAGCGCCGCGAAGGCGTAACTCTGCGGGCTGCGCTTGACCGTGTAGCCATCGGCCTCCAGCGCGTCCGTCACCGCCAGCGGCACGCGGTTGGCGACATCGATGCTGTCAGAGACGGCCATGATGCGCGGCGCCGCCACCGCCTCCAGCATGGACATGCCGAAGTCGATGACGTTCATGATGCCCTGCGCCACAGCGGGCGCGATGTAGCTGCCGCCCGGCGCGCCGATGACGATGTGCGGCGCATCGTCCTTGAAGACGATGGTGGGCGCGGCGGAGCTGGCGCGGCGCTTGCCCGGCGCGATCGATGCGGCGCGGCCCGGGCGCGGGTCGAAGCGGCTCATCGTGCCGTTGTAGATGAAACCCAGCCCCTCGGTGATGGCGCCGGAAGGGCTGCCCAGCGTGTGGGTCAACGCCACGGCGTTGCCATCCTTGTCCACCACGGAGATATGCGTGGTGTCGCGTTCGGACCTGTCGAGGCGCTTCACTCGCGCGCGCTCGCCGCGGCGGATGCTCGCCGCCTGCTCCGCCGCGTACTCCTTCGAGATCAGGCGTGCCACCGGCACGTCCACATAGGCGGGGTCGCCCATGTGATTGTCCTTGTCGATGGTCATGCGCTTCATCGCCTCGGCCAGCAGGCGGACATGCTCGGCGCTGTTGTGGCCGAGGGTGCGCAGGTCGAAATGCTCCAGCATGTGCAGGATCTGCAGCATCGACATGCCGCTGGCCGGCGGCGGGCTGGTGGAGACGCGGTGACCGCGATAGGAGCCCCAGACCGGCTCCACCACGGAAAGCGTGTAGGCGGCAAAGTCCTCCTTGCGGAGCAGGCCGCCCTGCGCGGCGAAGTCGGCCGCCATCTCCTCCGCCAGTTCGCCGTGGTAGAAGAGGTCCGGCCCGCCCTGGGCCAGGCGCTCCAGCGTGCGCGCCATGTCCGGGTTGCGCAGCATGTCGCCGGGGCGCCTGGCGCTGCCATCGGGGCGGAAATAGACGCGGCGGCCGGTCTCGGTCAGGCGCAGCTTGTCGGCGGTGTTCACCTGGCCGCTGCCGGACTGGTCCTGCGTCCAGAACCAGTGCATGTGCGGCCGCACCATCACGCCGCGCTTCGCCTGGGCGATGGCGGGCGCCATGACATCGGCCCAGTCCAGCGTCCCGTAGCGGGAGAGCGCCTCAGCATAGCCCTTGACGTTGCCGGGCGTGCAGACGGCGAGCGGTCCCTGCTCGCTGATGCCGCCCTCCAGCAGGAAGGCGAAGCCGTCGCGCGACTGCCCGCGCAGCTTGTCCGTCCACATGTCGGGCGTCGCCGCCAGGGGCGCGCGGGCGTAGAACTCCAGCACCTCGTGCTGGCCGCGCTTCGGCATATAGACCTGCATGGAGCCGAAGCCGCCGATGCCGCACATCAGCGGGTCCACCACGCCCTGCACGAAGGCGCAGGCGATGGCGGCGTCCACCGCGTTGCCGCCGCGCGCCAGCACCGCCGCGCCGGCCTCCACCGCCTCCGGCTGCGGCGCCACGATCATGCCGGGCATGGTCAGCCGCCCCGCTTCGTCTTGAGCACGCCGGCGAGGAAGTCCTTCACGCGGTCGAGCACCTTGATCCGGTCATGCGAGACGCCGGGCACCAGGTCGAACTGCACCTTGACGCCGGCCTTCCCGAAGGACTCCGCCAGCGCGCGCAGGCGCTCGGGGCGGGTGCGGCCGGCATCGTTCGCGCCTTCCATCCAGTAGGTGCCGCCGGGCTTGTGGGTGATCTCCCAGGTCTCCAGGTCGGCATCGCCCACCACCATCTGCACCGGCACCTTCGCCAGGGCGGCGGCGTCGAAGCTGATGCCGAACTTCTCCCGGATGTTGCGGATGCCCACCCACCAGTCGCGGTCCGGGTTCAGCAGCGTGACGGAGCCGGAGGCGCCGATCGAGGCGGCCCACAGCTTCTCCGGGTGCAGGATGGCGAAGCGGTGCGTGAAATGCCCGCCGCCGGAGAAGCCGAACATGGCGAATTTCGACCAGTCCTGGTCGTATTTCTCCGCGACTTCCTCGACCATCTTCAGCAGCAGCAGGTCGTAGCGGATGTCGCCCTCCTGCATGTACTTGTAGCCGCTGCGCGCGCCGTCGCCGAGCACGCCGACGGGGAAGATCGGACAGAGGGCAGCAACGTCGTTCCACTTGCCGAACTCGGCGAAGCCGTCACGGAAATCGAGGAAGCTGGTGCGGCCGGTGCCGTGCACGGCCACCAGCAGCTCCACCTTCGCCCCCTTCCCCACCTGCGGCGGCACGTAGAGGCAGTACTGGAAGCGCGGATCGGCCTTGCAGGCGAAGATCACGGTCGGGCCGAGATCGTAGATGGCACGGGCGCGCGCGGTCGCCTCGGGGGTCCCCTCGGGAGTCGTGTTGGCGTCGATCATGGCGATGTTCCTCAGGCCCGGCCGATGCCCATGGCGAGCGTGTACTGGTCGGCGCGCGTCTCGTAGGTGATGCCCTCGCGCGCCGCCCAGACGGAGACCTCGTGGTGCAGCGGCAGCAGGGCGTAGTCGGTGAAGGTGATCTCGCTGGCGCGGGCGAGCAGCGCGTTGCGCTTCGCGTCGTCCATGGTGGCGAGCGCCTGCTTCACCAGGCCGTCCAGCTCGGGGTTGGAGTAGCGGCCGGCATTGCTGGCGCCCATGCCGGCGGCGCGGTCATAGGTGGCGACCAGCGCCTTCAGCGGGTTCGAGGTCTCGCCGGTGTTCACCCCCCAGGCGGAGAGCGAGAGGCTGAAATCGCCGCTGGAATTCTGCTTGGAATAGACCGTCCAGGGCATCACCTCGGCGCGCGTCTGCAGGCCGATGCGGGTGAACATCTGCGCCACCGCCTGCACGATCTTGGCGTCGTTGATGTAGCGGTCGTTCGGCCCGTGGACGGTCAGGCGGAAGCCGTCGGGATAGCCGGCCTCGGCCAGCAGCGCCTTCGCCTTCGCGACATCGTAGGGCACGACGTCCACCTTGTCCGAGGTGCCGGCGCCGCCCTTGGGCAGGAACTGGCTGGCGATGACGGCATTGCCCTCCATCACCCGCTCGGCCAGTGCCTCGCGGCTGATCGCCATCGAGAGGGCCTGCCGCACGCGCCTGTCCTTCAGCGGGTTCTTCGGCAGCGGCTTGCCGTCCTTGTCGGTGATGAAGGGGGTGACGTCGCGGTGCTGGTCCATCGCGAAATAGACGAAGCGGCTGGAGATGCCGCGGATCAGGTGGAAGCCGCTGGCCCCCTTGACGCGCGAGACGCTCTCCGGCGGCACCGCCTCGATGATGTCGAGGTCACCGGCCAGCAGCGCCGCCATGCGGGCACCGTCATCGGTCACGAGGCGCAGCACCACCTCCTGCCAGGGCAGCTTGCCGCCCCACCAGGCATCGTTGCGCACGAGCCGCAGATGGCTGCCGGGGACGTATTCCTTCAGCACCAGCGCGCCGGTGCCGATGGCCGCCTTGCCGTTGTTGAAGTCGCCGGTCGGCGCGTCCTTGTAGGCGGCGCTGATGATGCGGATGCGGCTGAGCGAGTTCAGCAGCAGCGGATCGGGGCCGTGGGTCTCGATCAGCAGCGTGTGCGGGTCCTTGGCCGTCATCGCCTTGATGCTGCGCGTATAGGTGCGGAAGGAGGCGGTGCTCGGCAGGTCGTTGGCGCGCTGCAGCGAGACGATGGCGTCCTCGGCGGTGAAGTCGCGGCCGTCGCTGAACTTCACCGGGCGCAGACGGAACTCCCAGTGCGTGTCGTCCAGCACCTTCCAGGATTCCGCCAGGCCGGGCTTCGATTCCGAATGCGCGTCGTTGGTGACCAGCGCGTCGAAGATGTGGCTGGCGACCGCGTTGTTCGGCGCGTTGCTCTGGAAATGCGGGTCGAGCGTGGTGTTGGGCGCGGCCATGCCGACGCGCAGCGTCGCGGCACTGCCGGCACCCTGGGCCATGGCGGTGCCCAGCCAGCCCGGAAGCTGGGAAGCGGCGGCGGCGCCGAGCATGGCGCGCGTCAGCCAGCGGCGGGTGGGGCGGAATTCCTGCATGGACGTGGTTCCTGGCTGGTCGGGAGGGCTTGGCGGCACACCGGACCATGCCGCCGCATCAGACTCCCATCAGAACTGGTACCAATTTTGGTGTCAATCGACGATCGGCGCCCAGGCGCGGCTCAGCTTGAAGGCCAGCTCGCGCGAGGAGGGACGGATATGCGCCCGCACCACGGCGCAGAAGGCCTCGCGGTCATTCGCCTCCAGCGCATCCACCATGGCGTGGTGGTGGCGGGCGGATTCCTCCACCCAGCCGCGCTCGTGCCACTGCGTCAGCAGGGCGGAAGGCAGGCGCAGCCGCGTCTCACGGACCAGCCGCACCAGCTCGGCATTCGGGCAAAGCTCCAGCAGGGCGGCGTGGAAGGCCTGGTTGGCCTCGTGCTGATCCAGGATGGAGCGGTGCTCCACCGCCAGGCTGAAGCCCTCGGCGAGGTTCCGCAACCGGGCGAGCGTGGCGGCATCGGCGCGGCCCAGCATGGTCTCGGCCGCCGCGCCCTCCAGGATCAGGCGCACCTGCCGCAGCTCATCCAGTTGCTTCGGGTCGAGCGGGCGCACCCGGTAGCCGGAATTGTGGACCTGCTGGACCAGCCGCTGCGCCACGAGCTTGTCCAGCGCGCGACGCACGTCGCCCCGGCTGCGGCCGTAGCGCTCCTGCAGGTCGATCTGCTTCAGCCAGGTGCCGGGGAGCAGCAGGCCGGCATGGATATCGTGCGCGATGGCGGTTTCCAGCGCACGCAGGGCATTCTCCGTCGCGGCGTCGGCCATGGGGCTCTTGGCCATGCGGGAGCGGTCTCCTTTCCGGTTTGGTCGGCGGGGATATAGGGCGAGCGCCGGGGCGGTCGCCATGACTTCGTCAGGGCAGAGGTCGTATTGACTCCAAAATTGGTACCAATTTAGGCTCCACGAATGCGCGAGCCGCCTGCCCTCTCCGTCGCCTCTCCAGCCGGCCGGATGGCGCCACCTTCCAGCCGGGCGCGGCGGCGGCGCCCCGCAGAGACGAGGACCGGACCCAGGCCATGACCCAGAGCGAGACCGGCGGAACGCCGCGGCGCGGCGACGCGCTCCCCACGAGGCCGGAAGCGGCCGGCATCGACGGCGCGGCGATGCACCGCATCGTCGCCGACCTCGCCGCCATGGGGCGCAAGCTGCCGGGCTCGCCGGCCGAGGCGCGGGCCTGCGACTACATCACCGGCCTGCTGGCCCGTGCCGGCATCCGCCACGCCGTGCATGAATTTGACGCCTTCATCTCCTGGCCGGAGCGCAGCGCGGTGACGCTGCTCGGGGAGACGCCGCGTGACTTCGCCGCCAGCGGCGTCGGCTTCGCCGCGCCCAGCCCGGAAGAGGGCCTGCGCGCGCCCCTTGGTGAGGGCCAGGACCTCGCCGGGCGCATCGCCCTGGTCGACGGCCTGCCGCGCTATGACGCGGTGATGGCGGCGCAGCGCGGCGGGGCCGTGGGCGTCATCGCCGTCTCGCACGGGCCGGAGCGGCATTACGTGCAGACCTCGCCGATCTGGGGCGCCCCCACCGGGCAGGACGAGGTGGACCTGCTGCCGCGCATCCCGGTGGTGCAGGTCTCGCGCGAGGACGGGGCGGCGCTGCGCGCGGCCGGCGCGGGCGCCGAGGTGCGGCTGCTCGCGGAATCCCGCCGCGAATGGCGCCGCGTGCGCATGCCCTGCGCCGAGATCCCGGGGCGTGAGCCGCATTTCGTGCTGCTCGGCGCGCATTACTGCACCTGGGCCGATGGCGCGACCGACAACCTCGCCGGCGTGGCGCTGCTGCTGGAGCTGGCGCGGCTCTACGCCGCCGGCGAAACGCCGCGCTACGGCCTGCGCTTCGGCTGGTGGACCGGGCATGAACAGGGTGGCTATGCCGGCTCCTCCTGGTATGCCGACCAGTTCCGCACGGAACTTCATGACAACGCCATCGCCTATCTGAACGTCGATATCGTCGGCGTGAAGGGTGCCACCACCAAGGCGCTGCGCAACACCACGGGCGAGCTGGCGGCCTATGCCGCCGCCGTGCTGGAGGCCACCGCCGGGCCGCTGCCCGAGGCGGAGGAGGCCTTCGTCCGCCGCGCGCTGAAGCGGCAGGACAAGTATGTCGATCCTCGCCGCTCCGCCCGCAACTCGGACCAGAGCTTCTCCGGCATCGGCCTCGCCACCGCGCAGGTCAGCGCCTTCCTGCCCGCGGCCAGCCCGGAGCACATGCCGGGCAGCGGGCTCGCCTGGTGGTGGCAGACCGAGCAGGACACCGCCGACCGCTGCGACCCGGCGATCCTGGCCGCGGACACGCTGATCTACCGCAACCTGGTCGAGGGGCTGGTGAACCCGGAGCGGCTTCCACTCGACTATGCCGGCGCGGCGGAGGACATCCTCGCCGCGCTGCGCGAATATGCCGAAGCCGCGCCCGACCTGCCGGAGATCGGCTGGCTGGCGGAGCTGGCGACGCGCTTCCGCGAAGCCGCCGCGCAACTGGCGGCCAGCCCGGCGGTGGACACGGCCCGGCAAAACGCGCTGCTGCTGCGCCTCGGCCGGCACCTCAACCCGATGATGCACCACGCCCGCAGCGACTTCGACTTCGACCTCGGGCGCGCCAGCCGGCTGCTGCCGGGGCTGGCGCCGGCGCTGACGCTGAAGGACCTGGCGCCCGATGCCGCGCGCATGGCGCGCACGCTGCTGCGCCGCCGCGCCAACCGCATCGCGCATGGGCTGCTGCGCGCCGAGGAGGCGATCGGCACCGCCCTGGCCTGACGACGAACACGGTGCCGCGGGGAAGGCGGCGCCCTTCGCCGTGGCCAACAAGGGAATCTGACGATGCAACGACGCGCATTCCTCGCCGGCGGCCTCGGTGCCGCCGGTTTCGCCAGCCTGGGGCACCCTGCCCTCGCCCAGCCTGCGCGGCAGCGCGTGCTGCGCTTCGTGCCCTACACCAACCTGGCGATCCTGGACCCGATCTGGACCACGGTCGATATCACCCGCGACCATGGCTACATGGTCTATGACACGCTCTACGGGCTGGACGGCAACTTTCAGCCCCGCCCGCAGCTCGCCGAGGGCCACCGGGTCGAGCAGGACGGCCGGCTCTGGACGATCACGCTGCGCAGCGGCCCGCGCTTCCACGATGGCGAGCCGGTGCGCGCGCAGGACTGCGTCGCCAGCCTTGAGCGCTGGATGCCGGCAGCGCCGATGGGGCAGACGCTGCTGGCGAGCCTCGACGAGCTGCGCGCGGTGGACGACCGGCGCATCCAGTTCCGGCTGAAGCGTCCCTTCCCGCTGCTGGCGGCGGTGCTGGCGCAGGCGACGGCGCCGGTGCCCTTCATCATGCCCGAGCGCGTGGCCCGCACCGACCGCAGCAAGCCGATCACCGAGACCGTCGGCTCCGGCCCCTTCGTCTTCAAGCGTGACGAGTACCAGCTCGGCGTGCAGACGGTCTATGAGCGCTTCGGCGGCTATGTGCCCACCCCCGATGGCGGCAGCGGTCTGACGGCCGGGCCGAAGCAGGTCCATTTCGATCGCGTGGAGTGGCACCACATCCCGGACGCCTCCACCGCCGGCGCGGCGCTGCAGACCGGCGAGGTGGACTGGTACGCCGCCCCGCCGGCCGAGCTGATCGACCTGCTGCGCAGCTTCCGCGACGTCGAGGTCGGGCGGATGGAGCTGCTGCCCGCGGTGATGGTGATGCGGCCCAACCACCTGCAACCGCCTTTCGACAACAAGAAGCTGCGGCAGGCGCTGCTGCCGGCGCTGAACCAGGCGGACTTCGCCATGGCCGCCGTCGGCACCGACCCGACACAATACGCGATCGGCACCGGCTTCTTCCCGCCCGGCTCGCCGATGGCGAGCGATGCCGGCCTCGCCCCCCTGCTCGGCCCGCGCGACCCCGACCTCGCGCGGCGGCTGATCAAGGAAGCCGGTTACGCCGGCGAGAAGGTACGCCTGCTCGGCCCGGCCGAGGGCACCGTGACCGCCGCCATGGCCCAGGTGACGGTCGACCTCTTTCCCCGGCTCGGCTTCGACTTCGAGGCGACGCTGGTGGATTCCGCCACCGTCACGCAGCGCCGCCGCTCGATGGAGCCGGTGGAGCGCGGCGGCTGGTCCGTCACCTGCTGGGCCTTCCCGGGGCTCTGGTTCGAGAATCCAGGCACCCACAGCCTGCTGCGCGGCAACGGCAGGGACGCCTGGTTCGGCTGGCCCGACGTGCCGAGGCTGGAGGCATTGCGCAACGCCTGGCTGGACGCGCCGGACCTCGCCGCGCAGCAGCGCATCGCGCGCGAGATGCAGGTTGTCGGCATGGACGAGCTGCCCTGCATCCCGCTGGGGTCGCTCTACCGGATGACCGCGCTGAAAAAGACCCTGCAGGGCCGCGTCACCGGTTTTCCCATCTTCTGGAATCTGCGGCGGGCGGCCTGAGGGCTGCCCGCCTCGCGGCGTCGGCCGGGCCTCAGAACCCCGGCCAGATGCCCGAGCGTCCGCCCTGCTGGTCCTGCCGGTTCAGCTCGTTGGCGGCAAGGGAGGCGGCGAAGCTGGCCTGCGGCAGCCGCGGCAGGTTCGCCAGCCGCGCCAGCATCGCCTCGCCGCCGGCGGGAAACAGGGGCGGCGCGAGGATCTGCCGCGCCGCCGCGGCATCGCCGGCGCGCAGGGCGCGGGCGGCGGCGTAGAGCGCATCGACCACCGCCTGGGGCGGCGCCCCGGGCGCGATCCCGACCACGTTCCGGATCTCCGCGAGGCCACGGCGCAGCTCCACCCCGACCAGAGGCGAGAAGCCCACCCAGCGCGGGCCGGTGGGGATCTCGACCGTGAGATATTCGTAGTTGGCGACGGCCCGCGCCGCCTCGGCCGGGCGCCCGGCCAGGCTCGAGGGCGTTCCGAAGGCGTAGGCGGTGCTGAGGATGGCCCCGCGCGTCGGGTCGCCGGCGCCCTCGACGGCATCCGGCGGCAGGCGGACCGCGGGCGGCGGCGGCAAGCCGCCCGCGCAGCCGCCGAGCATGAGCAGCGTGCCCAGCAGCAGCCAGGGGAGGCGGCCCTTGCCGCGTGCCATTCGCCTGTCGGGATGCGGAACCGTTGCCGGTGTCATCGGCGCCTCACGGGGACTCGGAGCGACGGGGAGGCATCCTGCCACGCGGCAGCGGCCGGGTCGCGCGGAAAGCGGCCGACGGGGATTGCCCGGCCCCAAATCGGGCCTCCCCTTCGCGGACCGCCGGTTTGGCGGTATGACCGGGTTGTCTGACGACGTGATCACCTGCCAGGAATGGGGCGGCGCTCCCCTGGCGGTGGTACGGCACGACAAGGAGAGACCAATGGCGAGTAGCAGGCTGACGCAGTCCCTGACCGGCATCTCCGGGATTCTGGTGGCGCCCTTCGATGCCGAGGACAGCCTCGACACGCGGCGCCTGGGCCCGATCGTCACCCGCGCCGTGGATGCCGGCGTGCATATCCTGGTGGCGAACGGCAACACGGGCGAGTTCTACGGGCTCACCACCGCCGAGGCCGAAGCCTTCGTCGCCGACTGCGCGCAGGTCATCGCCGGGCGGGCGCCGCTGCTGGCGGGCATCGGCAAGTCGGTGCACGACGCCTGCGCGCTGGCGCGCGCCTCGGCCAAGGCGGGCGCGGCGGGGCTGATGATCCACCAGCCGCCGGACCCCTTCGTCTCGCCGCGCGGCATCATCGAGTATGTGAAGCGGGTGCAGGACGCGGGCGGCGGGCTGCCGATCGTGCTCTATCTCCGCAACGACGCCATCGGCACCGCCAATATCGCCGCGATCTGCGCGCTGGAGGGCGTGGTCGGCGTGAAGTGGGCGACGCCCAATCCACTGAAGCTGGCCGAGGCGATGGCGGCGAGCCCGGAGCATGTCATCTGGGTCGGCGGGCTGGCCGAGGTCTGGGCGCCGGCCTTCTACGCGGTGGGCGCGCGCGGCTTCACCTCGGGGCTGATCAATGTCTGGCCGGAGCGCTCGGTGGCCATCCACACGGCGCTGGAGGCGGGCGACTATGCCGAGGCACGCCGCCTGATCGCCGGCATGGCGGTGTTCGAGACGGTGCGCGCGCAGGAGATGAACGGCACCAACGTCACCGGCGTGAAGGCGGCGCTGGCGATGATGGGGCAGGATTGCGGCGCGACGCGCCCGCCCTCGGCCTGGCCGCTCACCCCGGCGCAGTCCGAGATGCTGCGCGGCTTCCTGGCGGAGGTCGGGCTGCTGAAGGCGCCGGCGCCCGCGAAGTAGCGGCTCAGCCGCCGCGCTTCAGCCGGAGGCGCCGCGGCGCGGCGCCCCGGGGTGCGGCGGCGAAGGCCGCCAGCACGTCCTCCGGCCAGGCGCCGACCTTGCGGCGCTCCAGATCCACGCAGAGGAAGAGCAGCTCGCACTCCGCGCTCTCCCATCCCTCCCCGGCATGCAGCAGGCGATGGCGCAGCAGCAGCCGCTTGGCGTCGAAGTCCAGGATCTCGCTGGTGCCGCCGAAGGCCATGCCTTCGGTCATCTCCCGCCTGTAGGCCACCCAGTTCTCGGCCGCGAAGGTGCCGAGGCCGCGCGCCCGGAAGGCGGGGCCGAGATGGAGTTGCGGCCAGACGGCGTCGGTGAGCAGGTCGAAGGCCACCACATAGTAGGCCAGGTTCATATGGCCGTAGTGATCGACCCATTCGGGCTTCACGCGGCCGATTTCGGCTGAGCTGAACATGCGCCTGTCCTCTACGCTGGCCGGGCGAGCCGGGGGAGAATGAATTCTCCCCCAGGCCCCCTCTTCTTTTTTCTATCAGTTTGGCCGCGCCCGGTGCAGGCGCTCGCGCCGGGGTGGGGCCTGTCAGGGATACCCTCGCCACAGGCGGGTCCGAAGAACCGAAAGAAAAAGGAGGGGGTTCGGGGGGTCCGAGGCACTGCCTCGGACCCCCCGAGCTTTTCTTCGCCTCGCGATCCGGGCTTCACCTTCCGGCACGCGCGGCGGAGCCTCCCGCACGGCTGAGCCCCTGCGCCGCCTCCAGCAGCAGCGGCGCGAAGCTGGCCGCGAAGGCCTCCGGCTTCCACTCGCTGAGCGAGCCGGCGATGTGCAAGGCGGCCACCGGCCGGCCATCGGCGCGGGTGATGGCGGCGCCCAGCGTCACCTCGCCCGCCGAGACCTCCTCGGTTGCCATGGCATAGCCCTGCGCGCGCGCCTGCCGCACCTGCTCCAGGATGGCCGCCGGGTCGGTCAGGGTGCGGGGGGTCAGCGCGGCGGGGGTGGCGCGGCGGACCAGCGCCTCGGCCTCCTCGGCTGCCAGCGATGCCAGGATGGCGCGACCGCCGGCGGTGCTGACCAGCGGCACGCGTCGGCCGACCAGCGAGGACCAGAAGTACTCGCGCCTGCTCTGCTGCCGGATCACGTAGATCAGCGAGGTGTCCTCCCAGAGGCTCATGCTGACCCGCTCGCCGCAGGAGCGCCGCAACTCCGCCACCACGGGCATCGCCACCTCCACCAGCGGCGTGGTGCGAAGATAGTGGAAGGCGGTCTCCAGCGCCTGGCGGCCGAGGCTGAAGCGGCGGGTGCGCTCATCCTTCTCCAGGTAGCCGAGACGCCAGAGGGTGTGGCTGAAGCGCTGCGCGGCGCTCTTGTCGAGGCCGGAGGCGGCGGCGATCTCGCTGAGGCTCATCGCCCCCGGCCCCTCCCGCACCGCATGCAGCACGCGGAACGCCTTCTCCACCGAGCCGACCAGCAGGGCATCCTCTCGCATGCGGTTCCATTCTCTCCCGGCGGGCGCTTGACAGATTTCCGGCATATTGCCGTATAATTTTTGATATTACAATGTAATACGGCGGCTCCGGGCCCGGACGGCCTCTCCGCCCTCAGACAGGGATTGCGCATGTCAGGACGCAGCAACACAGCCGCAGGGGCAGCCGACAACCTGACTGCCGGCAAGGCCGTCGGCGCCGCCGTGGTCGGCAACGTGCTGGAATGGTACGACTTCTCGGTCTACGCCTATCTGGCGACCATCCTCTCGCAGCAGTTCTTCCACAGCGAGAACCCGACCTCCGCGCTGCTCGCCACCTTCGCCGCCTTCGGCATCGGCTTCGTGGTGCGGCCGCTGGGTGGCATCGTGATCGGCCGGATGGGCGACACGCATGGACGCAAGGCCGCGCTGCTGCTGACCATCTTCATGATGGCCTTCGGCACCGTCGCGATCGGCCTGCTGCCGACCTACGAGACCATCGGCATCCTCTCCCCCATCCTGCTGGTGGCCTGCCGGCTGGCGCAGGGCTTCGCCGCCGGCGGCGAGTGGGGGGGCTCCACCGCCTTCATCGTCGAGTGGGCGCCGAAGAACCGGCGCGGCTTCTTCGGCAGTTTCCAGCAGGCGAGCGTCGCCGGCGGGCTGCTGCTCGGCTCCGCCATCGCCGCGCTCTGCAGCACCCTCTTCTCCGCCGAGACCATGGAGGCCTGGGGCTGGCGCATCCCCTTCCTGCTGGGCGGCCTGCTGATCCCGCTCGGCATCTACATGCGCCGCAACATCGACGAGACGCCGGCCTATCGCGAGGCCCAGGCCGAGACGGCGCCCGCCGCGCAGCAGGAGGGCAACTGGACCCTGGCCGGCCGCGCCTTCGGCTTCACCATCCTCTGGACCGTCTCCTACTACGTCATGCTCAACTACATGCCGACCTTCACCCAGCAGCACGCGGGGCTGAGCCGGACGGCGGCGCTGTGGTCGAACACCCTCGGCCTGGTGGTGCTGGTCGTCGCCGTGCCGCTGATGGGCCTGCTCTCCGACCGCATCGGGCGCAAGCCGCTGCTGCTGGGCTGCTGCATCGCCTTCATCCTGCTGACCTACCCGCTGTTCATGCTGCTGCTCTCGGGCGGCGGGCTCGGCACCGTCATCCTGGTGCAGATCATCTTCGCGGTGATGATCGCGGCCTTCTCCGGCCCCGGCCCGGCGGCCATCTCGGAGATCTTCCCGACGGCGTCGCGCTCCACCTACATGTCCACCGGCTACAGCCTGGCGGTGGCCGTCTTCGGCGGCTTCGCGCCCTACATCGCCACCTGGCTGATCGCCACCACCGGCTCGCCGCTCTCGCCGACCTACTACCTGATCGGCGCGGCGATCCTCTCCACCCTGGTCATCCTCCGGCTGCGCGAGACCGCGCATTCGGACCTGCGCTGACCTGAAAGGACCCCGGCCATGACCCAGGACAACCCCAGCGACTTCTCCCGGATGGAACCCTGGCAGTGGCCGGACCCGCACTGGCAGGGGCTGATCCGGCAGGTGCGCGCCGGAAGGCCGCTGCGGCCGCGCCAGTGGCCGGGCGGCGCGCGCTGCGCCGTCGCCCTCTCCTTCGACAGCGACCACGAGACCAACGAGCTGCGCGAGGGCGGCAAGTCGATCGGCCGCATGGCCTGGGGGCAGTACGGCAACCGCGTCGGCGTGCCGCGCATCGCGAAGCTGCTGGACCGGCACGGCATCCGCGCCACCTTCTACGTCCCCGCCGTCGCCGCCCTCACCTATCCGGACGAGCAGCGCGGGCTGGTGGCCGCCGGGCATGAGATCGGCATCCATGGCTGGATCCATGAGCTGAACTCGGTGCTGCCCTACGAGACCGAGCGCGACCTGATGTTCCGCGCCACCGACGCGCTGGAGAAGATCACCGGCCTGCGGCCGGTCGGGCTGCGCACGCCCTCCTGGGACTTCAGCCCGAACACGCTGCGCATCGAGCGCGAACTCGGCCTGCTCTACGACTCCTCGCTGATGGCCGACGAGGACTGCTACGAGCTGGAGATGGAGGGCGAGCCGACCGGCATCGTCGAGCTGCCCGTCGAATGGGTGCGCGACGACGCGGTGTACTTCATGATGCACCGCTTCCAGTCGCTGCGGCCCTACACGCCGCCGGAGGATGTGCTGAACATCTTCCGCCGCGAGTTCGATGCGGCCCATGCGGAGGGCGGCATCTTCCAGCTCACCTGCCATCCGCACATCATCGGCTACCGCTCGCGCATCTGGATCCTGGAGGAGCTGATCGCGCACGCCAAGGCCAAGGGCGACGTCTGGTTCGCCACCCATGCCGAGGTCGCCGCCTATGCGCGCGACAATGCGGCCTGAGACGATGAAGTTCGAATTCGCGGGACGGACCGTCCTCGTCACCGGCGCGGCGCGCGGCATCGGGCGGGGCATCGTCGAGGGCTTCGCCGCCAGCGGCGCGCGGGTGGTGGCCACCGACGTGCTGGCCGGGCCGCTGGAACAGATGGCGCGCGAGGTCGGCGGCACCATCGAGGCGAAGCTGCTCGATGTCACCGACGGCGCGGCGGTCGAGGCGGTGGTGAAGGCGGTGGAGCCGGTGGATGTGCTGGTGCATGTCGCCGGCGGGGTGATGGGCCAGGGACGCAAGCCGCTGGAGGAGATCACCGACGCCGACTGGGACGCCATCATGGACGTCAACCTGCGCGGCGCCTTCCATGCCTGCCGCGCGGTGGCGCCGGGGATGAAGCAGCGCCGCGCCGGGCGCATCGTGATCATCTCCAGCCGCTCGGGGCTGGGGGTCAGCCTGACCGGCATCCATGCCTATGGCACGGCCAAGACGGCACAGATCGGCTTCGTCCGACAGATTTCGGACGAGCTGGGACCCTACGGCATCACGGTGAATGCCGTGGCGCCGGGCTTCCTGCGCACCAGCCCGGATTATGAGCGGCAATGGGCCTCCTACGGCGCCGAGGGGCAGCAGGCCATGCTGGGCCGCATCCCGATGCGGCGGCTGGGCGAGCCGGCGGATATCGCCAATGCCGTGCTCTTCCTGGCCTCGGACGAGACCTCCTGGATCACCGGCCAGGTGCTGGCCGTCACCGGCGGCACCTGAGGCGCGCTCCGGCCGGGCGGCGGGCGCGCAATCCCCCGCCGCCGCCCGCAACCATTCCTCTCCGGCAGCCTTTTTCGCCATGCCGGCGGCGATCCCGCCGCCGCGCAGCCGTTGAGGGTTCGATGGGCAATCCCTGGGCGAGGAAGAACCCGCTGATGAGCCTGTGGCTGAGCGGGGCCAATGCCTGGGCGGGCACCGCCCGGAGCTTCTGGACCGCCGAGGCCGGGCGACAGCAGGCCGCGGCGACGCGCCAGATGATGGAACTCTGGGCGCCGCCGGGGCCGGGCGCGAAGAAGAAGCGGCGACGGAAGGTGCGCTGAACGCGCCCCCTTCCCCGCCTCAGCAGACGCTCCCCAGCCGCTCGGCGCAGACCGCGAGGGTTTCCTCCATCGGCCGCCGCCACCAGTCCTGCGCCGAGAAGATCTCGACCTCCACCAGCCCGCCATAGCCCGCCGCCTCGACGGCGGCGCGGATGGCGGGGATGTCGATGACACCGTCGCCCATCATGCCGCGGTCGAGCAGCACGTCGCGCGTCGGCACCAGCCAGTCGCAGACATGGAAGGCGGCGATGCGGCGGCGCTGCGCCGCGCGTTGCAGCTCGCGCGGCAGGGCGGCGTCCCACCAGAGGTGGTAGACGTCGGCCGCGACGCCGAGGCCGCCGCGCGCCTCCGGGTCCAGCGCGTCGCAGAGGTCGAGCGCCTCGCCCAGCGTGCAGAGGCAGGAGCGGTCGGCGGCATAGACGGGGTGCAGCGGCTCCAGCGCCAGGGTGACGCCGAGTTGCCGCGCCTCCTCCAGCAGCGCGCCGACGCCGTCCCGCAACTGCCGCCGAGCCGCCGCGAGGTCGCGCGAGCCGGGCGGCAGGCCGCCGGCCACCAGCACGAAGCAGCGGGCACCGAGGGTGGCGGCGTCGCGCAGGGCGCAGCAGTTCTCCTCCACGGCCGCGCGGGCGGCCTCCGGCGTGGCGGCGGGAAAGGCGCTGCTGCGGCAATAGCCGGTAACGGCGAGGCCGGCGTCGCGGATCTGCCGCGCCACGGCGGCGACGTCCTGCCCCTCCAGGTCGCGCCGCCAGGGGGCGATGCCGCCGAAGCCCTGCCGTGCCACCGCCTCGATCACCGCGCCGATCGGCGCCGAGTGGCCGAGGGTGGCGGTGTTGATGGCGCAGAGATCCGGCCGGCCCGCGAGGTCCCGCACGGGTTCAGCCCTCGATGCCGTAGAGCGCCAGCAGGCGCCGCATCCGTGCCGCCGCCATCTCCGGGTCGCGCAGCAGGCCGGCGGCATCGGCCATGCGGAAGATGTCGGCGAAATAGGCCAGCGGGCGCATGGATTGCTGGCCGCCGACCATGATGAAATGGTCCTGGTGGCCGTTCAGGTAAGCGAGGAAGACCACGCCCGTCTTGTAGAACTGCGTGGGTGCGCCGAAGATCCGGCGCGAGAGCGGCACGGTCGGCTCCAGGACGGCGTGGAAGCGCGCGGTGTCGCCCTCCGCCAGCGCCGCGAGCGCCAGGGAGGCGGCAGGCGCGATGGCGTCGAAAATGCCGAGCAGCGCGTCGGAATGGCCCTCCGCGTCGCCGGCGATCAGCGCGGGGTAGTTGAAGTCATCGCCGGTGTACATCCGCACGCCGGCCGGCAGCAGACGGCGCATCCGCACCTCCTTCTCGTCGTCCAGCAGCGAGATCTTGATGCCGTCGATGCGGCCGCGGTTCTCCTCGATGATCTCCAGGCAGGTGCGCAGCGCGCCGTCGAAATCCTCATAGCCCCAGTAGCCCGACAGGGCGGGGTCGAACATGTCGCCGAGCCAGTGCAGGATGACCGGCGCCTCCGCCGCACCCAGCACGCGGCGATAGACCGCGCGGTAGTCCTCCGGCGAGCGGGCGACACGCGCCAGGGCGCGGCTGGCCATCATGATGAGCCGGCCGCCCTGCGCCTGGATGGCCTCCAGCTGCTCCATATAGGCGCGCAAGACGTCGTCGGTGCCGCGCGCGTCGCGCGGGTCGAGCTGGTCGGTGCCGCAGCCGGAGGCGATGCGGATGCCGGGAATGTCGCGTGTCTCGCGCAGGCTGCGGGTGATCAGCGCGCGCGCGGCGGGCCAGTCCAGCCCCATGCCGCGCTGCGCCGTGTCCATCGCCTCGGCGATGCCGAGCCCGAGGCCGGCGAGATGGCGGCGGTAGGCGATGGTGCGGTCCCAGTCGATGACCGCGCCGGCATGCGGCGAGGTCTCCGCGAAGGGGTCGGCCACCACATGCGCCGCCGAATAGGCGATGCGGTTGAAGCGTGCGCCGGGCACGGGCGCCGGAAGGGCGCGGCCCTGCAGGCGGTAGGGCTGCAGGCGGCCGCCGGCAACTGGCAAACGAATCTCGGCCATCGTCGTGCTCTCCCTCAGCCCTCGACCCAGCGCAGGATATGCGTGCCGGTGACGCAGAGCCGGCCCTCCTGGTTCACCACCTCGAAGCGGGAGCGGGTGCGGCCGGGGACTTCCTCCAGCGCCTCAACAGTGTAGCGCGCGGTCAGCGCATCGCCCGCGAAGACCGGGTGGGTGAAGCGGATGCGGTCATAGCCGGCCGAGACCGGCGTGCCGGCGCAGCCACGCTCCACCGCGCGGCGTGACATCAGCGAGGAAGCGGCGGAAACCAGCGCCATGACATGCGCGCCATGCGCGATGCAACGGCCGAAAGCCGTGGTGCGGGCGAAATCCTCGTCCACATGCACGGGGTCGTGGTCGCCACTGAGTTCGGCGAAGGCGCGGATGTCCTCAGCGGAAATGGCGCGGTGGAACTCCACCTGGTCGCCGGCGGCGAGGCGGGTGACGCTGTCCATCGCCCTACTCCGCCGCCTGCAGTTCGACGAGACGGGTCAGCGCCGGACGCTGCCGCCGGCCCGGCAGGCGGCCGGCCAGTCCCATCGGGCCATCCTCGAAGAGTGCGGCCTCCATCTCCCGCAGCTCAGGCGAGACGCGCGGGCGGAAGCCCATGACGCCGAGCACGTCGCGCTCCAGGTCCAGCCCCGGCGCGATCTCGATCAGCTCCGGCCCCGCATCGCCGAGGCGGAAGACGGCGCGCTCGGTGACGTAGAGCACGGGCTGGCCGCGCTCGCGGGCGAAGCGGCCGGAGAAGGTGACCTGCTCCACCTGACGCACCGCCTTGGGCGCGCCACTGGCGGTCAGCGTGCCGCCGAAGATCACCGCCTGGGCGCCCTGGCTGATGTTGACGAAGCCGCCCGGCCCGACGATGCGGCCGCCGAAGCGCGAGACGTTGACATTGCCCTCGGCGTCGAACTCGGCGAAGGAGAGGAAGGCGAGATCGAGCCCGCCGCCATCGTAGAAGTCGAACTGGTAGGGCTGGTCCACCTGCGCGTCGGGCGAGCGGGCGGCGCCGGCATCGCCGCCGCTGGCCGGGGCGCCGCCGATATTGCCCTGCTCGTTGGTCAGGCAGACGCGGCGCAGCACCCCCTCCTCCGCCGCCACGTTGGCGATGCCGGTGGAAATGCCGGAACCCAGGTTGCAGATGGCGCCTTCGAACAATTCCATCGCGCCGCGGCGGGCGACCACACGGCGCGGGCCGGCTGGCAGGCGCGGGATCTCCTCCAACGGCACACGCAGGTGGCCGGAATAGGCCGGGCTGTCCTGCGTCTCGTAGGTCTGCCACTGGTCCGGCACATGCACCAGCGCGTCCACCAGGATGCCGGGCACCTTGACCATCTTCGGGTGCAGCGCGCCGCGCGGCACGATGGTCTTGACCTGCGCGATCACCAGCCCGCCGGAGCGCCGCGCCGCCTGGGCGATGCTCAGCATCTCCAGCGTGACGGCCTCATGCTCCATGGAGATGTTGCCGTCCTCGTCGGCGGCCGAGCCGCGCACCAGCGCGACATCGACCTTGAAGGGACGATAGAACAGATATTCCTCGCCGCGGAACTCAACCAGCTCGACCAGGTCCTCCGTCGCGCAGCGGCTCTGCCGGCCGCCGCCGAGGCGCGGATCGACGAAGCTGTGCAGACCGATGCGGGTGAGCAGCCCGGGGCGGCCCGCTGCCATTTCGCGCATGAGCTGGGAGAGCGAGCCCTGCGGCAGGGTATAGGCCTCGATCTTCTCGTCCAGCGCCAGCCGCGCGATGCCGGGGCTGTTGACGAAGGTGCCGGATACGACGCGCTTCAGCAGCCCGTCCTGCGCCAGATGCCCGGCGCCGCGCGTCTTGCCGTCGCCGAGACCGACCGGATGCAGGGCGGTGATGCCGCGCGGCGCGCCGCTCGCGCGGAACCGCTCGCCGATCGCGGCCAGCAGCGCGTCGGGCACCGCATGGCCGCCGCCGGACCCGCCGATCAGCAGCGTGTCGCCGTCCTGAACCAGCCGGGCGGCTTCCGCTGCGCGCATGCGCCTCATCACACGGTCTCCAGTCTCGCTGTGGTGCGGGGCGCGAAGGCCCCGGGGAAATGGCAGGCGACGCGGCGGCCGGCGCCGAGATCGGCCAGCGGCGGCGTCGCCTCGCATTCGGCGCGCGCCACGGGGCAGCGTGCACGGAAGGCGCAGCCGGTGGGCAGGCGCAGCGTGGAGGGCGGCTCGCCACCCAGCACCACGCGCTGCCGGCCGGGGTCGGGGATCGCGCTGGTCAGCGCCACCGTGTAGGGGTGCAGCGGCCGCGACAGCACCTCGTCGGCCGGCCCTTCCTCGACGATGCGGCCGAGATACATGACCGCCACGCGGTCGCAGAAGGCGCGCACGACCGCCAGGTCATGCGCGATGAACAGGTAAGAGAGACCGAGCCGCTCGCGCAGGTCCAGCATCAGGTTCAGCACCTGCGCCTGGACGTTCACGTCGAGCGCCGAGACGGGCTCGTCCGCCACCACCACGGCAGGATCGAGCGCCAGGGCGCGGGCGATGGAAATGCGCTGCCGCTGGCCGCCGGAGAACTCGTGCGGGAAGCGGCTGGCGAAGGCCGGCTTGAGCCCGACGGTGGCAAGCAGCTCCGCCACCCGCTCCGCGGCCGCCCGGCGCGATGCCACGCGGCCATGCGCCCGCAGCGGCTCAGCCAGGGCGTCGCCCACCGTCATGCGCGGGTTCAGCGAGGCATAGGGGTCCTGGAAGACCATTTGCAGCCGCGGCCGCAACGGCCGCATCTCGGCCGCCGAGGCCCGGGTGATGTCGCGCCCCTCGAAGGTGACGCGGCCACCGGTGGGCTCGTGCAGCCGCGTCAGCAGCCGCGCCAGGGTGGACTTGCCGCAGCCGCTCTCACCGACGACGCCGAGGCTCTCCCGCCGGTGCAGCGCGATGTCCACGCCGTTCACCGCATGCACCGCGCCGCGCGGCGCGAACCAGGCGCGGCGCGGCAGGGGGAAGTGCTTCTCCACACCATGCGCCTCCAGCAGCGGCGCCTCGGCCATGCGCGGCGGCTCGGCGGCGGCGGCCGCCGGCACGGTGGGGCGCGGCAGGGCGCGGCCATCGGCGGTGACCCAGCAGCGGGCGCGGCGGCCGGGCGCCACCTCCAGCAGGGGGGGATGCTCCTGCGCGCAGCGGCTGATGCGGAAGGGGCAGCGCGGCTCGAAGCGGCAGCCCGGCGGCGGGTTCAGCGCATCGGGCGGCGTGCCCTCGATGCTGGTCAGCCGCGCCCCGACGGGCGCGTCGAGGCGCGGCACGGCATTGACCAGCGCCCAGGAATAGGGATGGCGCGGATCGGCCAGCACCGCTTCCGTCGCCGCCTCCTCCACCACCTCGCCGGCATACATCACCGCGACGCGGCGGCAGACCGTGCCGATCACGCCGAGATCGTGGCTGATCAGCACGATGGCGGTGCCGAACTCCTGGTTCAGCCCGCGCAGCAGGTCGAGGATCTGCGCCTGGATGGTGACGTCGAGCGCGGTGGTCGGCTCGTCGGCGATCAGCAGCACAGGGTCGTTGGCGACGCCGATCGCCATCATCACCCGCTGCCGCATGCCGCCGGAGAATTCGTGCGGAAAGGCGCCGGCGGCGCGCTCCGGGGTGGCCACGCCCATGCGGCGCAGCAGCTCGATGCCGCGCCGCCGCGCCGCCGCCGGCTTCATCCGGCCATGCGAGACGATGTGCTCCGTCACCTGGCGCAGGATGCGCAGCACCGGGTTCAGGCCGGTCATCGGATCCTGGAACACCATCGCCGCGCGGTCGCCGCGCCAGTCGGACAACTCGGTGCGGGACATGGCCAGCACGTCGCGGCCCTGGAACCGGATGCTGCCACCGACAATGCGCGCCGGCTCCTCCAGCAGCCGCATCAGCGACAGCGCGGTGACGCTCTTGCCCGAGCCGCTCTCGCCGACGATGCCGAGCGTCTCGCCCGGCCCGACGCGGAAGGAAACGCCGTCCACCGCATGCACCGGACCGTCATCGGTCATGAAGACGGTGTGCAGGTCCTGCACGTCCAGCACGGGCTGCTCGGCCTGCCCCGGGGCGGCTGCGATGGATCCGTCCATGGGCGGGGATCTCCTGTCCGGCGGCAGGCTCACCGGCTGCGGCCCTTGGGGTCGAGCCAGTCGCGCAGGCCGTCGCCGCAGAAGTTGAAGCCGACCACGACGGTGAGGATGGCGAGGCCGGGGAAGGTCGCGACCCACCACTGCTCCACCAGCTCGCGCCCCTCGGCCACCATCGAGCCCCATTCCGGCGTCGGCGGGATGACGCCGAGGCCGAGGAAGGACAGGCCGGCGAATGTCAGGATGGCGTTGCCGAGATCGAGCGTGACCAGCACGGCGAGCGGGCCGAGCGTGTTGGGCAGGATGTGGCGCGCCAGGATGCGGCGCGGCCTCAGGCCGAGCACCGTCGCCGCCTCGACATATTCCTGGCTGCGCTGCACCAGCGCCAGGGCGCGGGCGAGGCGGGCGAATTTCGGCCACCACACCACCAGCATCGCCAGGATGGTGTTGACCGGACCGATACCCAGCGCGGCGGCGATGGCCAGCGCCAGGATGATCGGCGGAAAGCACAGCACGAGGTCGGTGAGGCGCATCAGCCCCTCGTCCCACCAGCCGCGCGCCCAGGCGGCGACGATGCCGATCAGCGTGCCGAGCGCCGCACCCAGCAGAACCACGGAGAAGCCGGCGAAGAGCGACAGCCGTGCGCCGTGGAGCAGGCGCGAGAAGACGTCGCGCCCCAGCGTGTCCGTGCCCATCCAGTGCGCCGCCGAGGGCGGCAGGAGGCGGCTGGTGACGTCCACCGCATCCGGCGGATAGGGGGCGATCCAGGGCGCCAGCAGCGCGATCAGCACCCAGGCCAGCACGATGCCGCCGCCGAGCCAGGCGGGCCCGTAGCGACGCAGCCGGCGCCGCAGGTGCGAGCGGGTGGGCGGCAGCGCGAGGGGGGCGGCGGAGGCGCTCATCGCCGCACCCGCGGGTCGAGCACGGCATAGGACAGATCGACCATCAGGTTGACGAGCAGATAGGTCACCGAGACCACCAGCGTGATGCCGACGATGGCCGGAAAGTCGAGCGCCGCCGCCGAGCGGAAGGTGTAGCGGCCGAGGCCGGGCCAGCTGAACACCGTCTCGGTCATCACCGCGCCGGCCAGCAGGTTGGCATAGGCCAGGCCGCCCAGCGTCACCACCGGCACCAGGGCATTGGGCAGCGCGTGGCGCATCACCACGCTCCATTCCCGCATCCCCTTGGCGCGGGAGACGCGGACATAGTCCTGCTGCAGGCTGTCGAGCATGGCGGCGCGGGTGGTGCGGGTGATCAGCCCGACCGTCGCCGCGGCCAGGACGATGGAGGGCAGCACCAGATGCGCCGCCGCGTCCCGGAAGGTTTCCCAGTCCTGCTGCCAGAGCGCGTCGATCAGGAAGAAGCCGGTCGGTCCCTCCGGCGGGAAGGCAATGGGGTCGAGCCGCCCCGGGCCGGGCGCCCATTCCAACCCGCCGTAGAAGACCGCCAGCATGATGAAGGCCAGCCAGAAGGTCGGCGCCGACACCCCGAGCAGCGAGATGGCGCGCGCCAGGGAATCCGTCCAGCCGTCGCGCCACACGGCGGCGGCGATGCCGAGCGGGATGCCGACCAGCAGCGAGAGCAGGAAGGCCACCGTCGCCAGTTCGACGGTGGCCGGCGCATACTGGATGATGTCGTCCAGCACCGGCCGGCGCGTCGCGATGGAGATGCCGAGATCGCCATGCGCCAGCCCCTGCAGGAAAATGCCGTAGCGCTCCCACAGCGGCAGGTCGAGGCCCCATTTGGCGCGCCACCGCAAGACCGTCGCGGGATCGCTCGCGGCGATGTCGCCAAGCTGCGCCAGCACCGGGTCGCCCGGTACCAGGTTCGCGATCAGAAAGATGACGGCGCTGGCCAGGATCGCCATGACCGCGGCGGCGACGAGCCGCTGGGCGATGTAGCGCGGCATCGGCCCGGTCCTCCCTGCTCTGCCTTATGGTTGCGGGAATTCATGTCCCATTGGAACGTTATCATCAAGCCCTTTGTGGGCTTCACGCGCCGCTCGTTGGAACGTTATAATCCGCTTTGCTTCAGGAAGCCGGGAGGAAGCGCATGCAGGGCGGGGTGCGGATGACGATCGCGGAGGGCGTGGCGGAGCTCGTCCTCGATCGTGCTGCGAAGCACAATGCGGTCACGCCGGCGATGGCGCGGGAACTGGCCGCCCATGCGCGGGCGCTGGAGGAGAACGATGCCGTGCGCGCCGTGCTGCTGCGCGGCGAGGGCGAGCGCGCCTTCTGCTCGGGCAGCGACCTGAACGCGCTGGCCGAGTACCCCACGGCCTGGCACTTCCGCAACCGCCTGGAATACGCCACGGTGATCCGGGAGATCCGCAAGCCGGTGGTGGCTGCGCTGCAGGGCTGGACGCTGGGCGGCGGCGCCGAGATGGCGCTCGGCGCCGACATCCGCATCGCCGCCGAGACGACGCGCATCGGCTTTCCCGAGGTGCAGCGCGGCTGGGTCGGCGGCGGCGGCGCCTCGCAGATCCTGCCGCGGCTGATCGGCCACGCGGCGGCGACGCGCCTGCTGATGCTGGCCGAACAGGTGGATGCGGCGGAGGCGCTGCGTCTCGGCATGGTCCATATGGTGGTGGCGCCGGCAGAGCTGCTGCCGCGCGCCCGCGCGGTGGCGCAGCAGCTCGCCGGCTTCAGCCCGGTCGCCGTGCAGTCGGTGAAGGCGGCGCTGCGGGCGGCGATGGAAGCACCGCTCAGCGCCGGGCTGCGCTACGAGAACGAGATGAACGTGCTCTGCTTCAGCGCCGGCGACCATCTGGAGGGCATCCGCGCCTTCAACGAGAAGCGCCAGGCCACCTTCGCCCGGTAGGCCGGCACCATTCCCGTGGGGAGGGCGGCAGGAGCGCCGGCCGCCCTCCCCATCCCTCAGGCGAGGGTGACGCCGCCCATGTCGAGCTGCCAGCCCGCGGCCGTCAGCGGGAAGTCCTTGATGCTCTTGCGGACGCCGATCTGGTAGGTCGGCTGGAACAGGATGAAGTGGTTGGCCTGATCGACCACCTTCTTCTGCCATTCGACCCACAGGCGCCCGGCCTCGCCGGCATCCTCGGCTTCGGAGGCCTGCCTTACCAGGGCCGTCATCTCCGGCGGAACCTCCCAGCTGACGCGCCTGGCCACCCGCTCCACGACCGCCGAGGCCCAAAGGTCATTGGAGACGGCGGGCGGGTTCCAGAATGTCAGGACGGCGCCCTGCATCTTGCCGGTGGTGTAGATCGTCCGCAGGTTCACCTGATCCATCGGATTGAGGCGGACGCGGATTCCGACGCGGCCCAGATCCGATTGAACCTTCTGCGCCAGCACCTGGTAGGACACGCCGGCCACGGCGGCATTGCCATAGGCCAGCTCCATCTCGAACCCGTCCGGCAGGCCGGCGGCCTTCAACAGGCTGCGCGCCTTGTCCAGATCCTGATGGAAGCCGATCTCGCGCGCGATCTCGGGCGTGCTGCCGGTGACGCCGATGGGCAGGAAATGCGCCGGGCGGGTTCCGGCGCCGCCGAGCAGGCTGCCGAGAATGCCGTCGTAGTCGATGGCATAGCCGATGGCGTGACGGGCTTCCTTCTTCGCCAGAGCCGGATTCGCCTCCGGATTCTGCGTCACCGCCATGTAGACGAAGTCCAGGCTCGGCAGTTGTTCGGTGCGGACATTCGGCTCGTCCTGCAGGCCCTTGATGTGCTCGGGGATCAGGTTGAACGCAGCGTGCACGTCGCCCCGGCGCAGCGCCAGGAGCTGGGCGGCGCTGTCCGAGAGATGGCGGATGATCACGCGCTCGAAGTCGGTCGGTCCGCGCCAGGAATGCGGGTTGCGCTGCAGCGCGATCTGCGCGTTGCGCTCCCAGCGCACGAGCCGGTAAGGGCCGGTGCCGGCGCTGTGCCCGTTGAGCCATTCGGTCGCCTTGTCCTGGTCGCGCGCCTCCGCCGTCGCGACCGCACCGTTCTTCAGCAGCACGGCGCGCTCCATGATGGCGCAACCGGGATTGCACAGGATCGGCAGGATCGGGGCCTTGGGCGCGTTCATGATCAGGTCGATGGTCCGGTCATCGACCACCTCCGCGCGATCCACCGACTTGATGTAGACCTGCGTCTGCTCGCGCAGGTTGATCAGGCGGTCGAAGCTGAACTTGACGTCCTCGGCGGTGAGCGGGGCGCCACTGGCAAACTTCACGCCTTCGCGCAGGGTGAAGCGCCAGCCGTCGCCGCCCGGGCGCCGCTCCCACCTCGTCGCCAGGCAAGGCTTTGGATTCACGTAGTCGCCAGGCTCGAAAGTGAGCAGCGTGTCGTAGCAGGCGGCCAGCGTCAGCGGCGGCGTGTACTGCGCCTGGCGGACGGGATCGAAGGTGACGGTGTCGCTGGTGTCGAGGCCGATCACCAGCGTCTCGCGCCGTCCCTGCGCCCGTGCAACGCTCGGCAGGAACGGCAGGGTTGCCGCCCCGCCCGCCAGCAGCCGCGCGAGATCGCGCCGGGTCATGTTGATTATTGCCATGGACTTTTCCTCCCAGGCGGATGAAGCTACCAGCAAGATCGGAACGTTCCAATTGTTCGTTTCGCGCAAGCTTCGGAAGAAGGCTGGAGGCAGGAAGGGAGGAAGCATGCCGGTTGGCGTCGGCCTGATCGGGCTCGGCATGGCCGCATCGCCGCACATGCTGGCGTTGCGTGACCTGGCCGCGCAGGGCGAGGTTTCCATCATTGGTGGCTTCTCGCCCTCGGAGGGGCGCCGCGCCGCCTTCGCCGAGCGATGGGGCGTCCCGGTCTTCACCACGCAGGAGGCGCTTCTGGCGCAGCCCGGCCTCGGCCTGGTGCTGATCCTGACGCCACCCGGCACACATCTGCCGGTTGCGGAGGCCGTGGCGAAGGTCGGCTGCGCAATGGTCGTCGAGAAGCCGGTGGAGGTCTCGGTGCAGCGCGGCGAAGCCCTCGCCGCGCTGGCGGAGCACCATGGCGTCGCCTGCGGCATCTGCCTGCAACACCGCTTCCGCCCCGGCGCGCTGCGCTTGCGGCAGGCGCTGCGCGCGGGCGAGCTGGGCGATGTGCTTTCCGCCAGCGCCTCGATCCGCTGGTGGCGCGACGCGGCCTATTTCAACGAGCCCGGGCGCGGCACCCGCGCGCGCGACGGCGGCGGCGTGCTGCTGACCCAGGCGATCCACACGCTGGACCTGCTGCTGCATCTCGCCGGACCGCACCGATCGGTCGCGGGCTTCGCCACCACCTCGCCCCTGCGCCGCATCGACACCGAAGATATCGTGGCCGCGGCGCTGCAATTCGAGAACGGCGCCATCGGCGTGCTGGACGCCACCACCGTCGCCCGGCCCGGCTATCCCGAACGCATCGAGATCGCCGGCACGGAGGGCTCGGCCGTTCTGGAGGGCAGCCACCTCACCTTGCACGGGCGCGGCGGCGCGGCCGAGACGCTCGGTGCCGCGGCGGTGAGCGGCGGCGCCGACCCCATGGCCTTCGACCATGGTCCGCATCGCGCGCTGATCGCCGACGTGCTGGAGGCCAGGGCCACGGGGCGGAAGCCCGCCTGCGACGCGCGCTCGGCGCTCGCCGTGCAGCGGCTGATCGAGGATCTCCTGCGGGATGCGGAGCAGCGCAGATGACCATTGCCGGCACCACCCGCCTCTTCGGCATCCTGGGCGACCCGGTCGCGCCGCTGCGCTCGCCGGCGCTGTTCAATGCCGCCTTCGCTCGGCTCGGGCGCGATGCCGCCCTCGTGCCGCTGCACGTGCCCGCAGGCGAATTGCCGGCGGTCTGGGACGGGCTGACGCGGCTGCGCAACCTGGATGGGCTGGTCATCACCATGCCGCACAAGGAGGCGGTGCTGCCGCTGCTGCAGGCGCTCGGCCCTACGGCGGCGCTGACCCGCACGGTCAATACCGTCCGCCGCCGCGCCGAAGGCGGCTGGGAGGGCGAGATGTTCGACGGCGAAGGCTTCCGCGACGGGCTGGAACGCAGCGGCCATGCGCCGCGGGGCGCCAGCGTCCTGCAGGTGGGCTGCGGCGCGGCCGGGCGGGCCATCGCCTTCGCCCTGGCGCGGGCAGGCGCCGCACGGCTGGTGCTGCACGATGCTGAGCCGGCGCGCGCGCGGCAGTTGGCCGAACGCCTCGCCGCCGGCTGGCCGGCGCTCGCCGTCTCCGCCGAGGCGCAGGGCCCTGCCGGGCATGACATCGTGGTCAACGCCACGCCGCTCGGGTTGCGGCCGGGGGACCCGCTGCCGCTCGACCCCGCGCTGCTCTCTGCCGGCCAGGTGGTGGCCGACGTGATCCCGAATCCCGAGGTGACGCCACTGATCGCCGCCGCACGGGAGATCGGCTGCGCCACGGTGACCGGCCGCGCCATGCATGAGGGGCAGGCGCGGCTGGCGGCGGCCTATCTCGGCATCGAGGGCTGGGAGGGCTGATCCGCACCCTCGGGCGCGGGGCGGCGATGGACCATCATGTCGTTCTCGCCCTCCTGCACCGTCTCGCCGCGCTGCGTGCGCAACTCGAAGCCCAGCGTGACGATGCCGCGGTCGGCGTGCCGCGTCGGGCGCAAAGCGGTGACGCGGATGCTGGCCTGCAACCGGTCGCCGATGAAGATCGGCCCGGTGAAGCGCCAGCGCCAGCCCAGCGAGACGATCGCCGCGAGTTGCGTCTGCGCGCGGTTCTTCAGCCCGTCGGCCATGGCAAGGCCGAGGATTCCATGCGCCACACGGCCGGGATAGCCAAGGCGCCGGGCGTATTCATCGTCCATATGGATGTCGTAGAAATCACCCGACAGGCCGGCGAAGGCCAGAAGATGCGCCTCCGTCACCTGGATGCCGCCGGTCTCCCACGCCATCCCGACGGAAATCTCCTCGAAGTGCAGCCGCTGATCGGCCATCGTGCGTCTCCGTCCCCAGGGAGGAAAGTTCAGAGCCGGCCGACATGCAGGCCGCCGTCGATGTGCAGCGCGTCGCCGGTGGTGAAGGTCAGCTCGCCCGAGGCCAGCAGCGCGATGGCGCGGCCGACATCCTCCGCCTCGCCCCAGCGGCGGATCGGCGACAGGCCCTCGGCGATGCGCCGCGTATAGGCCTCGGCCACCGGTGCGGTGAGGTCGGTGCGGATGACGCCGGGCCGCACCTCGTGCACGGCGATGCCATGCTCCGCCAGGCGCAGTGCGAAGACGCGCGCCAGCATCGAGACTGCCGCCTTGGAGGCGCAGTACTCGCCGCGGTCGGGCGAGGCGAGCGTGGCGTTGGCGGAGGAGACGAAGACGATGCTGCGGGGCGCCGCCGGATCGCCCGCCTCGATCATGCGCCGCGCCACGGCCTGGGTCAGGAAGAAGCTGCCGCGCGCGTTGATGCCGAAGGCGCGGTCCCAGGAGTCCGGCGAGACGTCGAGCAGGTCACCACGCCGCAGCGCGCCGACACCGGCATTGTTCACCAGGCAATCGATGCCGCCGTCCTCCCAGGCCGCGTCGAGGAAGGCGGCGTGATCCTCCAGCCGCGAGACGTCGAGCGGGCGGAAGCGGAAGCCGCCACCGGCCATCCGCACCTCGGCGCCGGTCTCCGCCACGCCCTCCTCCGCGATGTCGGCGGCGAGGATGTCGAAGCCCTTGCGCGCCAGGGCGACGCAGGCGGCGCGGCCGATGCCGCGGCGCCCTCCCGTCACCAGCGCCACCGGCCTGCGCGCCGCGCTCATGCCAGCAGGCTCCGCGCCATGATCATGCGTTGGATCTGGTTCGTCCCCTCATAGATCTGCGTGATCTTCGCGTCGCGGTAGAGCCGCTCGACGCGGACGCCGCGGATGTAGCCGGAGCCGCCATGGATCTGCACGGCGTCGGCGGTACGCGCCACCGCTGCGTCCGAGGCGAAGCACTTGGCCATGCTGGCCTCCATCGTGGCACGCTCGCCGCGGTCGAGCCGCTGTGCCGCGTGATGCACCATCAGCCGTGCCGCATGCGCGTCCTTGGCCATGTCGGCGAGCATCCATTGCACCGCCTGGAACTCGCCGATCGCCTGGCCGAACTGGCGGCGCTGCCTGGCGTAGTCGATGCTGTCCTCCAGCGCGGATTGCAGGATGCCGACGGCCAGCGCGGCGATGCCGACGCGGCCCTTGTCCAGCACCGACATCATCATGTGGAAGCCGCGCCCCTCCTGGCCGAGCAGCGCCTCGGCGGGGAGCGCGACATTCTCGAAGCGCAGCCCGCCCACCTGCGAGGCGCGCTGGCCCATCTTGTGCTCCTTGCGGTCGCGCGTGACGCCGGGCCGGTCGAGATCGACCAGGAAGATGGACATGCCGCGATGCCCGGCCTCGGGGTCGGTGCGCGCCAGCACGGCGGCGAAGTCGGCGACGGGCGCGTTGTGGATCCAGAGCTTGGCGCCATCCAGCACCCAGCCCTCCCCGGTGCGGCGCGCGCGGCTGCGCAGGCCGGCGAGGTCGGAGCCGGCCTCGGCCTCGGTCAGCGCATAGGCGCAGCGCCGCTCGGCCTTCAGCAGCGGGCGCAGATAGCGGTCCTGCTGCGCCGGGGTGCCGTGCTGCGTCAGCAGCGTGCCGAGCAGCTCGACCAGCCCGACCTGGTCGGCGACGGAGGCATAGCCGCGCGACAGCTCCTCCATCACCAGCGCATAGGCCAGCACGTCGGCGCCGGCGCCGCCCATCGCCTCCGGCACGCTGATGCCGAACAGGCCGGCGCCGGCGAGGCGGCGGTAGAGTTCCGCCGGATAGGCCTCGGTCTCGTCCAGCTCGGCGGCGAGGGGCGCGATCTCCTGGTCCGCGAAGCGGCGGGCCGCCTCGCGCAGGGCGGCGTGCCAGTCGGCGGCGCCTGGGGGCAGGCTTGTCTCGGACAACGGCGTTTTCTCCCGGTGCTTCGTTCTTCTCCCCGCCGCTTCTCCCCGACGCTTCTCCCCGTCAGGGGCAGGCAGGGCGGGCGGGCATCATCCCTTCGGCCGGAGAGGGGCGCCGCAGGACTCGCGCACGATCAGGCGCGGCGCGAGGATCTCGCGGCGGGGCGGCCCCTCGGGCTGCGTGATCCGCTCCAGCAGGACCCGCGCCGCCGCCTGCCCCATGCCGCGCGGGGAAACGCGGATGGTGGTCAGCGGCGGGAACCATGCGGCGGCCTCCCGGATGTCGTCGAAGCCGATGACGGCGACGTCGCGCCCCGGCAGCCGGCCGCTGCGCAACAGGCCCAAAGTGGCGCCGAAGGCCACGGAATCATTGAAGCAGACGAGCGCGGTGGGGCCGTCGGCGGGCAGCGCCTGCACCAGCGCGGCCGCTTCGCCGATATCGGTGCGGCAGGGCAGATGCTCGGACGCCAGCCCGGCCTTCGCCATGGCGCGGGCATAGCCGTCCCACCGCTCGCGGCTGACGGAATTCCGGGCGCCGCCGCCGAGGAAGGCGATCCGCCGGTGCCCGAGCGCGAGGAGGTGCTCGGTGGCCAGCCGGGTTCCGGCGCGGTTGTCCGGCCCGGCATGCGCGCCGCGCCGGAAGCTGCGGACCACCGTCGCATGCGGCAGGCGCCAGCGTTCGAGGTCCTCCAGCAGGCCCGGCGGCGTTCCGGTGGCCGGCATGATCAGCACGCCATCCACCGGCTGCTCGCGGAAGCGTTCAAGCATGCGCCGCTGCCGGGCGACGGATTCCGAGGTGTTCGCCAGCATCACGACGAAGCCGGCCTCGTCGAGCGCCTCCTCCACGCCCGCCGTCAGCTCGGCGTAGAAGGGATTGGTGATCTCGCAGACCAGCAGGCCGATGGTGTGCGACTTGCCGGACCGCATGAGGGCGGCCGAGCGGTCATAGACATAGCCGAGCCGCGCCGCGGCGTCGCGCACCAGGCGGCGCGTCTCCGGGCGGAGTTTGGTGTCGTCCCGCAGGGCCAGCGCGGCGGTGGAGAGCGCCACGCCGGCTTCCCGGGCCACATCCTTGATTCGAACGCGCTGCATGGAAGGCTTCTGATCCCGGCCTCCACAATGGAACGTTCCACTCGCCGCGTCAATGCGGCGGCATCTCAGGTCATGGCCGCCCCGGCAGGCATCGGCCGCGGCGCCAGGAAGCGCCGGATCGAAAGCCCCTCCAGCGGTGTCTCGGTCCGGCCGTCGAGCGCGAGCTCGCAGAGGATCGCGCCGATCGCCGGGCCGAGCTGAAAGCCATGGCCGGAAAAGCCGAAGGCGTGGAACAGGCCCGGCGTGGTGCCGCTCGGCCCGACCACGGGGATCTTGTCCGGCATCATGCCGTCGATCCCGCTCCAGCTGCGGATGACGGAGACCCCTTCCAGTGCCGGTACCAGCGCCGCCGCCCGCCGCATCGCCTGCAGCGTGACCTGCGCCAGCGGGCGCGACATCGGCACCGCCGGATCGCCCATCCCGTGGCCGCCGCCGATGATGACGTTGCCGCGCGGGATCTGCCGCAGGTACACATTGCCGCCGGCCACGCCCACATTCGGCTCGATGACGTAGGGGATGGGCTCGGTGACCATCATGTTCGGGGTATGCGGCCGGACCGGCACCGCCTCGCCGAACCAGGCCGCGACCTGCCCGCCCCAGAAGCCGGCGGTGTTGAGCAGCCGCTCCGCGCGGAAGCGGCGCCCGCCCGCCTCCACCACGAAGCGGCCGCCTTCGTGCTGGCAGGCGGTCACCGCCGCCTGCTCCAGCAGCGTGGCGCCGGCCTGCCGCGCGGCCCGGGCGAGGGCGGGCGAGAGCAGGCGCGGGTTGGCCGAGCCGTCCTCGGGGGCGAAGGAGCCGGCGATGGCGGCCGGTCCCAGCCAGGGAAAGCGCCGCCGCAGGGCCGCGCCATCGAGGAATTCGAGCCTGAGGTCATGCGAGGCGGCGACATCCAGATAGGCCACCAGCTCGGCCGCCTCGGCCTCGTTGCGCGCCAGCTTCAGATGGCCGGTCTGCACGAACTCGCAGCCGGTGCCGAGCAGTTCCGGCAGGCGACGCCAGATCTCGTGCGAGCGCCGGGCGATGGGCAGCTCGGCCGGGTGCCGCCCCTGCTGCCGCACGCCGCCGTAATTGGCGCCGGAGGCCTGCGAGCCGACCAGACCGCGCTCCAGCAGGACAACGCGGGCGCCCCGCCGGGCCAGGTGCAGCGCCGCCGAGCAGCCCGCGCCGCCGCCGCCGATGATGAGGACATCGGCCTCTACCGGCGCCGTCATGCCGCTTCCTCCGCCTCGGGCGCAGCGATGAACGGCAGCGGCTTCACCGGGGCCTGGCCGCGCAGACGGCCGATCTCCGCCACGCCGCAGCCGAGCCGCGCCGCCAGCACCTCGGCGGCGGCCATGCCGCAGACCCGCCCCTGGCAGCGCCCCATGCCGATGCGGGTGAAGGCCTTGGCGCGGTTCACCTCCGGCGCGGCGCCCTGCGGCCCCTCCGGTTCGGCGGCGGCGCGCAGCTCGCCCGCCGTCACCCTCTCGCAGCGGCAGAGGATGGTCTCGTCCGGCATGGAGGCGGCGAGCTGCGCGGGGAAGGGAAAGGCGCGCTCCAGCGCCGCGCGGAAGCGTGCCTGGCGGCGCAGCCGTGCCTGCAGCCGCCGGACCAGGGCCGCATCCGCCGGCAGCCCCGCATCGGCCAGCAGCGCCTGCGCCGCGCAGGCACCGGCCATTTCCGCCACGTCGGCGCCGCCGATCCCCGCTCCATCACCGGCCAGGTAGATCCCGCGCACGGACGTCCGGCCCATGGCGTCCCGCTCCGGCACCCAGTTGTGCTGCACGGGGTCGAAGCGGATCGGCACGCCCGCGAGGTCAGCGAGTTGCAGCTCCGGCCGGACGCCCCAGCCGAGGCCGAGGGCGTCGCAATCCAGCCAGCGCTCACGGCCCGCCGCGTCGCGCCAGTGGAGCGCGGTGACGCCCCGCTCCCCCTCCCCTTCGATCGCCAGCGGCGTGACGCCCTCGGCGACGAGGATGCCGGCGGCACGCAGACGCGCGACGTAGTAGAGGCCCTTGGCCAGGGTGGCGGGATCATGCGGCAGGCCGGCCAGTGCCTGCGCCTTGGTGGCGAAGGGCGTGGTATCCAGCACCGCCGCGATGGTCGCGCCCGCCTTCATGTACTGGTAGGCGACCAGCCAGAGCAGCGGCCCGCTGCCCAGGAAGGCCACGCAGCGGCCGATGGCGCAGCCCTGCGCCTTCAGCGCGATCTGCGCGCCCCCCAGCGTGGTCACGCCCGGCAGGGTCCAGCCGGGCAGCGGCACCACGCGATCCATCGCCCCGGTGCAGAGGATGGCGGCATCGACGTCCTGCGCCGCCGCCCGCCCCTCGCGCAGCGTGTGAAGCTGGCGGGGGTCGGCGCCGATGTCCCAGACCAGCGTGCCGGGCCGCCAGTCCGTGACCGGCTTCAGCGCATCCAGCGTGGCGTGCAGGGCGGTGGCCTTCGCCGCCTCCAGCCCGTAGAGCGCACGGGCGCCGCGGGTGAAGCCCGCCGGCGGGCGCTGGTAGATGCGGCCGCCGCCATCCGGCGCCTCGTCCAGCCAAAGCGGGCGCAGGCCGGCGCGCACCAGTTGCTCCACCGCGCGTACACCGGCCGGGCCGGCGCCCACCACCGCGACCCTCATGCCCGCCGCACCACCATGCCGGGCGCGCATTCGGTGGCGCAGGCGCGGACCGGGCCGAGGCCCTCCACCACCACGCGGCAGTCCTGGCAGGCGCCCATCAGGCAGAAGCCGGCGCGCGGCCCGTCGCCGAACTCGCTGCAGCGGAGGAAACTGCCCTCCCCCGCCAGGATGGCCGTCAGCAGCGTATCGCCCGCGCGGGCGGAGCAGTCCTGCCCTTCAAGAACGAAGCGGATTGCGGGCCGGTCCTGATCGACCAAACGCACCAGTCGCACTGCACGGTCTCCCTTATTCCCTGCGGGACGCCGGGCGGCACCATAGCGGCCGGCCGCGATTTTCCAACAGATAGAATTTTTTATAACTTCTTTCCACATTACGGAATTGCAGCACGGAGAGGGACATGCCAATCCTCTGAGCGATGGCCAATTTCCGCTCCCCCGACGAGCCGCAGGCGTCCACTGAATCGGGCATCCAGGTGCTCGACCGCTCCGTGCGGCTGCTGAACCTGCTGGGCGAGGCCGGCCATGGCGGCATGCAGCTCTCGCGCCTCGCCGCGGGCCTCGGGCTCAGCGCCTCCACCACCCATCGGCTGCTGGCAGCGCTGGAGCACCATGGCTGGGTGGAACGCGTGGACGGCGGCAAGCTGCACCGGCTGGGCGCCGCGCTGGTGGCGCTGGCCGGCCAGGCGGCGGACGGCACCGGCCTGCGCCGCCTCTGCCGCCCCGCTCTGGCGCGGCTCTCCGGCGAGAGCGGCGAGACCACCTTCCTGATCGTCCGCAGCGGGCTGAATGCCGTGGTGGTGGACCGGCAGGAGGGCGCCTATGTCATCGAGAGCCTGACCCAGGGCGTGGGCGGGCTGATGCCGCTCGGCATCGGCGCCGGCAGCGCCGCCATCCTGGCCAGCCAGCCGGAGGCGGAGATCGAGGCCGTGCTGGCCGCCAATGCCGCGCGCTACCCGCAGTTCGGCAGTTCCGCCGAGCGGGTGCGGCAGCGGCTCCGGCAGGTGCAGGCGCAGGGCTACCTGATGAGCGACGAATCCCTCATCGCCGGGCTTGCCGTGCTCAGCGTGGCGATCCGCCCGCCGGGCCACGCCGTCACCGCCGCCATCGCCACCAACTTCATCGCCAGCCGGCTCGACACCGCCGCCCGCCTCGCCTTCCTGCGCCGGATCCGCCAGGAAGTCGCCGCGATCGAAGCGACCATGGCCGTGCCAGGCGCCACGCAACGACCAACCCGCAGCGGAGAGTCCTGAATGACGCAAGATCGCAAGTCCGCCTTCCCGCGCCGCCGCCTGCTGGCCGCCGCGCCGGCCCTGCTGGCGGCCCCGGCGCTGATCCGGCCGGCCGCGGCGCAGGGGGCCGCCTGGCCGGACCGCCCGGTGCGGGTGGTGGTGCCCTTCGCCGCCGGCGGCGCCACCGACCTCAGCAGCCGCATCGTCGCGCAGAAGCTCTCGGAGCTGCTGGGGCAGCCCATCGTCATCGAGAACCGGCCCGGCGCCGGCGGCACGCTCGGCGTCGATGCCGTCGCGAAGGCGGCGCCCGACGGCTACAGCTTCGCCATGAGCGGCCTCTCCACCACCGCGCTCGCCATGGGGCTGTACAAGCACATGCCCTATGACCCGGTGAAGGACATCGTGCCCGTCGCGCCCACCGTGCTGGTGCCGATCGGCATCGCCGTGCGCAAGGGCCTCGGCGTTTCCACGCTGCAGGAGTTCATCGCGCTGCTGAAGGCCAAGCCCGGCAAGCTCTCCTACGGCAGCGCCGGCAACGGCTCCTCCGGTCATATCTCCTGCGTCGCGCTGCTGCAGCAGACCGGAACCCAGGCGGTGCACGTGCCCTATCGCGGCAGCGGGCCGGTGTTCAACGACCTGCTGGCCGGGGTGATCGACTTCACCGCCGATGCGCCGGGCCTGATCAAGCCGCATGCCGAGAGTGGCGCCCTGGTGCCGCTGGTGATGGCCACCGACAAGCGCTCCTCCGTGCTGCCGGAGGTGCCGACCAGCGCCGAGGCCGGCCTGCCCGGCTACAAGGCCTATTCCTGGTTCGGCCTCTTCGCGCCGGCCGGCACGCCGCAGGCCATCATCGACAGGCTGGCCCAGGCGACGGAGAAGGCGCTGACCGATCCCG
This sequence comes from Roseomonas sp. E05, assembly GCF_030063475.1. Taxonomy (GTDB): domain Bacteria; phylum Pseudomonadota; class Alphaproteobacteria; order Acetobacterales; family Acetobacteraceae; genus Pseudoroseomonas. The sequence goes on along the minus strand of NZ_JASIRT010000031.1, from coordinate 18,326 downwards.
CCGTGGCGAAGAAGCTGAACGACGAAATGGGCCTGCCGCCGATGACCGGATACACCCCGGCCAAGTTCGCCGGCTTCCTCCAGGAGGAGATCAATTACTGGGTGCCGATCGTGAAGGCGAGCGGCGCCAGCCTGGACTGAGAACGGCCAGGAGGGGCGCCGCCCCTCCCGGACCCTCCCGGCCGGGGGCATTGAATGCCCCCGGCCCCCCACATCAGTCAGGCGAGCGACAGAGGGCGGTCAGGATCTCACCCAGACGGTCCAGCAGGGCGGAGGCGCCGAGCGCCAGGCTGCGCGCCATCGCCACGTCCCGCCGCACCTCGGGCAGGAAGGGGCGCGCCACCACGCCGGGCGGCAGGCGCCGCTGCGCCAGCCCGTCCACGATTGCGTAGCCGATCCCCTCCCGCACCATCGCCACCGCGCTCACCGTGGTGCCGACCTCCACCGCCAGCGCGCGCTCCACACCCTCCTGCCGGAAGGCGAGGTCGAGGCTGTGGCCGAAATCCTGCCAGCCGGCGAAGCCCACCTCCGGCTCGCCGGCCAGCAGCGCGGGCCGCAGCACCGGCTCGGACGCCAGCCGATGCCCCTCCGGCAGCAGCACCACGCAGGGAATGCTGCCCAGCACCGTGCTCTCCAGCCCGGGCAAGGGCAGCGGCGTCAGGGAGAGCGCGACATCCAGCCGCCGCGCCAGCAGCGCCTCGCCCAGTTCCCGCACCGGCAGCAGGTGCACGGTCAGGCGCGCGGCGGCACGCTCCCGCCGCAGGGCGGCGATGGCCGGCGGCACCAGCGAGACCGCCAGGGATGAGCTGGTGCCCAGCCGCAGCAGCCCGCCGCGATGGCTGCCGAGATCCCGCGCGAAGCCCTTGAAGCCCTGGAGCTCCTGGTAGAGCCGCTCCGCCTCGGGCAGCAGGGTCTGCGCCTCGGCGGTCGGCACGAGGCGACCGGCCCGGCGCTGGAAGAGCCGGAAGCCCAGCCGGTCCTCGCAGTGCCGCACCGCCTTGGAAAGGGCGGGCTGCGAGACATGCAGCACCTCCGCCGCCGCGCTCAGCGTGCGGTACTGCATCACGGCGCGGAAGATCTCGATGTCGCGGGCGTTCATCACGGCGCGCAGGATAGCCACGCCCCTGCCCGCCGCCCAAGGGCCGGGGCGCGATGCTGCCGGCGCGCCCCGGTCTCCGTCAGCCGCGCCCGGCGCCCTCGGCCAGGGCGCGGGCGAAGGCGCGGTCCTCCCGCAGCACGGCGGCGATGGCGTCGCGCGGCGCCTGCTCCGGCGCGGCGCGCACCGCGGCAAAGAGCCGCCGCTTCAGCCGGCCGCGCCAGCTCGCCGGCACGCGGGCCAGCGCCTCGATCAGCGCGGCATAGGCGTCCGTGTCCCAGCGCGCCTCGTGCGCGGCGCGCTCGGGGCCGCCGTCGAAGCCCTGGCGCGGCGCGGCGCGGGCGCGCAGTGCCGCCGTCGCCTCGGCATCCACCGCGCCCTCGCGGATGACCACGGCATAGTCGCGCTCCGCCGCCGCCACGCTCAGCCGGCCGGCCTGCACGTCGCGCAGCACGGCCTCCGGGCTGCGCGCGGCCGGGTCGCCGCGGCCACCGCCGCCGGGCGAGACGATCCGCACCACGTCGCCGGGCGAGAGGTGCAGCAGGTCGGTGTTGCGCAGGTCCTGCGCGCGCTCGGTGCCCGGGTTCAGCGCGAAGCTGCTCGGCGCGCCGGGCCTGCCGCCCAGCGTGCCCCAGGGACGGAAATGCGTGCGGTCGCGGTTGCGGGCGGTGACGGTGGCGTCCGGCGCATCGGTGGTGAATTCCAGCACGGTGGCGAGGCCGCCGCGATGCGTGCCGGCGCCGCCGGTATCCGGCATCAGCCCGTAGCGCAGGATGCGCACCGGCGCCTCGGATTCGGTGATTTCCACCGGGCTGTTCTTCAGGTAGGCGGCGTCGGCGCCGGAGCCGTCGGTGCCGTCGCGGTGCGGCATGCCGCCGCCGCCACCGACGATCGGCGCGACGGCGGCGATGACGCGGCGGCCGGTTCGCGGATGCTCGGCGGCGAGGTTGATGATGGAGGAGGAGCCGGCGGGCGCGGCCGGCAGCCGCTCCGGCGCCGCCTGCGCGAAGGCGCCGAAGACCAGGCTGCGCAGCCGCGCGCAGGTCAGGCTGCGCATGCCCACCGCCGCCGGATGCGCCGGGTTCACCACGCTGCCCTCGGGCAGGATGCAGGTGAAGGGCCGTGTGGTGCCGAAGTTCAGCAGGATCTTCGGGCTGAGCGCCGAGAGCACGTAGTAGACGCCGACCAGGATCAGCGAATGGCGGGGATGCCCGCCGGTCGGCACGTTCATCGAGCTGATGGTCTGCGGATCGGTACCGGTGAAGTCCAGCTCGGCGGAATCACCGGCGATGCGCAGCGCCAGCTTCAGTCGCAGCGGATCACCGCCGACGCCGTCCTCGTCGCAATAGTCGGCGAAGTGGTAGGTGCCGTCGGGCAGGCTGGAGAGCACGGCGCGCGCCTGCGCCTCGCCATAGTCCAGCAGGTCGGCGAGGCCGTCCTTCAGGGTCGCCACCCCGAAGCGGCGCACCAGGTCGAGGATGCGGCGCTCGCCGGTGTTCACGGCGGCGACCAGCGCCTTCAGGTCGCCCCAGTTCTGCTCGGGCACGCGCACATTGGCCAGCATGGTGCGCACCAGCGTCTCGTCCAGCACGCCGGCGCGGTAGAGCTTGCTGGGCGGGATGCGCAGCCCTTCCTGGTGCACCTCCGTCAGCGTGCGCGAGAGGCTCGCCGGCACCGCGCCGCCGACATCGACATTGTGGATGTGCCCGCCGGCGAAGGCGATGATCTCGCCCTCGTGGAAGACCGGCTTCCACATGTTGGTGTCCGGCGAGTGGGTGGAGAGATAGCCGGAATAGGGGTCGCTGGTCATGGCGATGTCGCCGGGCGCGTAGCCGCCCGGCACGAGGCCGATCGCCGCCTCGTAGTCCACGCCGGGATACCAGGTGGCGCCGAGGTCGAGGGGCACGGCGCAGGTCTTGCCGCGCGCGTCGAGGAGCTGGATGGTGAAGTCCTCCGTCTCCTTGACGAAGGTGGAATGCGCCGTGCGGTAGAGCGTGGTGGCCATGCTCTCGGCGGCGGCGCGGCAGTGATTGCGGAGCACCTGCAGGGTGACGGGATCGGTGCGCATCAGGCGTGCTCCATCACGAGGTTGCCGAGTTCGTCGGTCACAGCGGTCCATCCGGCGGGGACCAGCACGGTGCAGTCGGCCTGGGTGACGACGGCCGGCCCGGCGAAGCGCCCGCCCGGGCGCAGCGCGGCGCGGCGATGCAGCGCGGCAGGCTTCCAGGCGCCATCCAGGCGCAGTTCGATGCGGGTTTCCGGCGCGGCCTCGTGCGGCACCGCCGCCTGGCGCGGCATGGGCAGCGGCGGCGCCGGGCGGCGCGCGGCGGCGCGCAGGCTCACCACCTCCACCGGCGCCGCGGGGTCGGAATGGCCGAAGCTCTCGGCATGGGCGGCGTGGAACAGCGCCAGCAGCGCCTCCACCCCCTGTTCCAGCACTGCGGCGGGCACCGGCACGGTCAGCTCGTAGGACTGGCCGCGATAGCGCAGGTCGGCGCCCAGCGAGGTTTCCGTCTCGCCGGTGCCGCTCATCTCGGCGAGGGCGGCATTGGCCTCCGCCGTCAGCTCCTCGAAGACCTGGCGCAGGGCGGGCCAGCTTGCGGCCTCCAGCGGCTGCAGCACGGTGCGCATGGTGTCGCGCCGCAGGTCGGCGGCCAGCGCGCCGAGCGCGCAGAGCGTGCCCGGCACCGGCGGCACCAGCACGCGGCGGATGCCCGCCGTCTCGGCCAGCAGCGCGCCCAGCATGGGGCCCGCGCCGCCGAAGGGCATCAGCGTCAGCTCGCTGGCATGCATGCCGGCGCGCGCCAGCAGCTTGTCGATCTCGATCAGCATGCCGCTGATGGCCACGCGCAGCACGCCTTCCGCCGCGCTCGCCGCATCCACCCCCAGGGCTTCGGCGATCGGCGCGATGGCGGCCTCGGCGCGGCTGCGGTCCGGCGCGATGGCGCCGAAGCCCAGCTCGCCCTGGCCGAGGATGCCGCAGAGCAGCGCCGCATCCGTCACCGTGCATTGCGTGCCGCCGCGCCCGAAGCAGGCGGGGCCGGGGGTGGAGCCGGCGCTTTCCGGCCCGACCTGCAGCACGCCCTGCGCGTCCAGCCGCGCGATCGAGCCGCCGCCCTGGCCGCTGGAGATCACCGCCACGGTCGGGATGGCCAGCGGGAACTCGCCGATGGACTGGCCGCTGCCGAAGGCGGGCTGGCCGTCGGTCAGCAGCGCCACGTCGGCGCTGGTGCCGCCGATGTCGAGCGTCAGCACCGCCGGGATGCCCGCCGCCTTGGCGACGACGCCGGCGCCCACCACGCCCGAGGCGGTGCCGGAGAGCAGCATGCCCACGCAGTCCCGCCGCCCGCGTTGCGCCGTCATGGTGCCGCCGGCCGAGGTGGTCAGCAGCAGCGGCGCGGCGATGGCGGCGGCGGCGAGTTGTGCCTCGACGCGCTCCAGGTAGGCGTCGATGCGCGGATGGACATAGGCGTTCAGCACCGAGGTGGTGGTGCGCTCGTATTCGCGGATCGCCGGCCAGACCTCGCTGCCGCGGAAGACGAACAGCTCGGGCGCCATCTCGGCGATCATCGCCGCCACCGCCTCCTCATGCGCGGCGTTGCGCCAGGCATGCAGGAAGGAGACCACCACGCCCTCGCAGCCGGCGGCGCGCGCCGCCGCCACCGCCGCGGCCACGGAAGCGCGCTCGGGCGGGGTCAGGGTGGTGCCCTCGGCGTCCATCCGCTCGGTGACGGGGAAGACGCGCTCGCGCGGCACCAGCGGCTCGGGGCGCTCGCAGAACAGGCTGTAGGGGTCGGGCATGCGCAGCCGCGCCAGTTCCAGCATGTCGGTGAAGCCGGCGGTGGTGAACAGCGCCAGCCGCGCGCCGCGCCGCTGGATGATGGTGTTCACGCCGACCGTGGTGCCGTGCACGAAGCGCTCGACCGCCTGCGGCACCAGCCCCATGCCCACCAGCCGCCGCAGCCCGGCGGCGACGTCCTGGCCCGGCTCCCGTGGCGTGGTGAGCACCTTGAGGGTGGTCATCCGGCCCGCTTCCGTGTCGAGGGCCACGAGGTCGGCGAAGGTGCCGCCGATGTCAACGCCGATGCGCCAAGCCATGCCTGCATCCATCCGTGGAGATCATCGCCGCAGCATCGCGCGGGCCGGCCGGCGGGGCGAGTTCTTCCATGGCGGTGGGCGATAACCTGCGGGAATACCCTGCGGCGGGCGGAAGGCGGGTGGCCGCCCGGGGAAGACCGTGCTGCGATGCGCCGGCCGCGGGGCGGCGACCATGACAGCACGGGAAGGCACGGATGACCCTGGCAGTGACGCGACCCATCGCAGAAGATCTTCCGGCGCGGGGCGGTCCGCAGCGGGAGGCCGTCGCATGAGCGGCCCCGCCGCCGTGGCGGCCTTCGACGTGGTGATCCTCGGCGGCGGCTCGGCGGGCTGCGTGCTGGCGGCGCGGCTCAGCGAGGACCCCGCGCGGCGGGTGCTGCTGGTGGAGGCGGGCCGCGACCTGCGCGCCGGCGCCATGCCGGAGGACATCGCCTCGCCCTATCCCGGGCGGGCCTATTTCAACCCGGCCAATGTCTGGCCGGGGCTCAGCGTCGGCATGGGCCGGGCGGCGGGCAACACGGGCGGCGCCACCATGCGGCCCTACGAGCAGGCGCGCATCCTCGGCGGCGGCTCCTCCATCAACGGCATCGGCGCCAATCGCGGCTCGCCGCATGACTATGCGGAATGGGTGGCCGAAGGCGCCGAGGGCTGGGGCTGGCGGGATGTGCTGCCCTATTTCCGCAAGCTGGAAAGCGACCTCGATCTCGGCGCCGAGGCCGCGCTGCACGGGAAGGACGGGCCGCTGCCGATCCAGCGCGTGCCGCGCAGCCTGCACACGCCCTTCGCCCGCCAGGTCGAGGCGGAGTTGAACCGGCAGGGCCACGCCTCGCGGGAGGACCAGAACGGCGCCTGGGAGGACGGTGTCTTCCCCATCACCGTCAACCTGGACCGCGCGGGCACCCGCACCTCCACCGCCACCGTCTATCTGACGGAGGCCGTGCGCGCCCGCCCCAACCTGACGCTCTGGACGGAAACCCAGGCCGAGCGCCTGCTCTTTGAAGGGCGGCGCGTGACCGGCGCGGCGCTGCGCCGGGAGCAGGAGGCAGTCACGGTTGCCGCGCCGCGGGTCATCGTCAGCGCGGGGGCGCTGCACTCGCCGGCACTGCTGATGCGCAGCGGCATCGGGCCGGGCCGTGCGCTGGCGGCGCTCGGCATTCCTGTCGTGGCGGCGCGCGAGGGGGTGGGGCGCAACCTGCTGGAGCATCCCTCGATCGGCGTCTCCGCCTTCATCCGCGCCGATGCGCGGCTGGCGGCGGGCGACCGCTACCACATCCAGTCCATCCTGCGCTGGTCCTCCGTGCTGGAGGGCACACCGCCGGGCGACATGCACACCGCGGTCAACACCCGCTCCGGCTGGCACGCCGTCGGGCACCGCATCGCCACGCTGTTCTCCTGGGTCAACAAGTCCTATTCGCGCGGTGAGGTAACGCTGGCCTCGCCGGACCCGCGCACGCCGCCGCTGGTGGATTTCCGCATGCTCTCCGACGCGCGCGACCTGGAGCGGCTGGCGCAGGCCTTCCGCCTGGCGGCGGGGGTGCTGCAGGCCCCGGCCCTCGCCGGCATGGTGCAGGCGGTCTTCCCCTCGACCTATTCGGCGCGGGTGAAGTCGCTGCTGAAGCTCTCCACGCGCAACCGGCTGCTGACCGCGTTGGTCGGGCCGGCGATGGACCGCAGCGCCGCCATCCGCGACCGCGTGCTGGCCCTGGCGCAGGACGGCGTCGCGCCGCTCGACCTGCTCTGCCGGGACGAGGACGCGCTGCACCGGCACCTGCGCGAGCATGTCGGCGGCGTCTGGCATCCCTGCGGCACCTGCCGCCTCGGCGCGGAGGACGATCCGCGCGCGGTCTGCGACCCCAGCGGACGGGTGATCGGCGTCGAAGGGCTGATGGTATGCGACGCCTCCCTCATGCCGACCATCCCCTGCGCCAACCTGAACCTGCCCGTCATCATGACCGCCGAGAAGGTCGCGGATGGGCTGCGCATGGCGAAGACGGCGCCCGCAGCCACCTGAGCCATCTTGCCGGTTGACAGCGGAGCGAAGAGCAGGAAGCTTTGTAAAGCGATTCACTAAACCGATTTATCGGAGGCCGATGCTCCGCAAGCCCGCCACTCGCCCCGCCAGGGTCAAGGACGTCGCCGCGCTGGCCGAGGTCTCGGTCACCACGGTCTCGCGCTACCTGAATGCGGGCCTGGTCCTGCCGCCCGCGACGGCGGCGCGGATCGACGCGGCCGTGCGCCAGCTCGCCTATCAGCCGAACCGCCTTGCCCGCAGCCTCAGCCTCGGCCGCTCCGACACCATCGGGCTGGTGGTGCCCGAGATCGCCAACCCCTTCTTCGCCCATCTCGCCGCCGCGGTGGAGGAAGCCGCCGAGGCGGAGGGGCTTGGCCTGCTGCTCTGCGCCACGCTGAACCGGCTGGACCGCGAGCTGGACTATCTGGAGCGGTTGCGCAGCCATCAGGTGGACGGGCTGATCTTCCTCACCAACCACCACGACGACGGAAGGCTGGCGCAGGGCATCAGCGCCTCGCGCAACCTCGTGCTGATCGACGAGGACGTGGCGGGCACCAGCGTGCCGAAGCTGTTCTGCGACAACCATCAGGGCGGCCGGCTGGCCGGCGAGCGCCTGCTGGCCGCCGGGCACCGCCGCCTCGGCTTCGTCGGCGGCCCACCGGGGCTGATGAGCACCGATGAGCGGCTGGAGGGGCTGCGCGCCGCCGCCCATGGCGTGCCCGGAGCGGAGATCGCCTGGACCAGCGCCGGACCGCACACGCCGGAACAGGGCCGCGCCGCCGCCGCCGCCTGGCTCGCCCTGCCCGACGACCGCCCGACCGGCCTGCTGCTCGGCAGCGGCGTTCTGCTGGACGGCTTCCTGGAAGCCGTGCGGGAAGCCGGGATCGCCGTGCCCGACGACCTCTCGCTGGTGGCCTTCGACGATGTCGGGCCGCTGCATCTGTTCAACCCGCCCGTCACCGCCATCCGCCAGCCGGTCGCGGAGATCGGCCGGCGGGGCGTCGCGCTGCTGCGCGGCCGGCTGCGCGGCGAGCCGGCGGGCCCGCCCCTTCGCCTCCCGGTGGAGCTGGTGGAGCGGCACTCCGTCGCCTCCCCGCCCGCCCGCCCAACACGGAAAGCCACTCACCCATGACCAAGACGAAGGTTCTGCTCGTCGGCGAAAGCTGGGCGACCTCCGCCACCCACTACAAGGGCTTCGACCAGTTCGGCAGCGTCACCTTCCACCTGGGCGCCGAGCCGCTGGTGGCCGCGCTGCGCGACAGCCCCTTCGCGCTGACCTACATGCCCGCGCACGAGGCGGCGCAGGGCTTCCCCTTCGCCGCCGAGGGCCTGGCGCAGTATGACGTCATCCTGCTCTCCGACCTCGGCGCCAACACGCTGCTGCTGCCGCCCGAGGTCTGGCTGCACGGCCGCCCGGTGCCCAACCGGCTGAAGCTGATCCGCGACTGGACGGCGCAGGGCGGCGGCCTCGCCATGATCGGCGGCTATTTCAGCTTCCAGGGCATCGACGGCCGCGCCCGCTGGCGCCGCACGCCGGTGGAGGAGGCGCTGCCGGTCGAATGCCTGCCCTATGACGACCGCATCGAGGTGCCGGAGGGCTTCGTCGCCGAGCTGGCGCCGGAGGCCGCCGCGCACCCGATCTTCCAGGGCCTGCCGCAGCCGATGCCGATGCTGCTCGGCGCCAACGAGGTGGTGGCGAAGCCGGGCGCCGAGGTGCTGGCCCGCCTGCCCGCCAGCGAGGGCGGCCACCCGCTGCTGGTCACCGGCACGCATGGCAAGGGCCGCACCCTGGCCTGGACCTCCGATATCGGCCCGCACTGGCTGCCGCAGCCCTTCGTGGACTGGGACGGCTATGCCACGCTGTGGCGCAACGTGCTGGGCTGGCTGGCGGGGCGCGACGCCTGATGCCCGCCAGGCCCGTCTTCCGCCCGCGCCCCAACGCCATCGAGGCGCTGTTCGGCCGCCGCAAGGCCGTCATCGGCGTCATCCACTCGCTCGCCCTGCCCGGCTCGCCGGGCTATGACGGGCGGCCAATGGCGGAGATCGTCGATTTCGCCGTCGCCGAGGCCGGGCGCTACCGCGCCGGCGGCGTGGACGGGCTGATCGTCGAGAACCATGGCGACATCCCCTTCAGCAAGCCCGAGCATCTCGGCCCCGAGACCGCCGCCGGCATGGCGGTGATGACCGACGCGGTGCGCCGCGCCAGCGGCCTCACCGTCGGCGTCAACGTGCTGGCCAATGGCGCCATCCAGGCGCTGGCCGTGGCGAAAGCCGCCGGCGCGGCCTTCATCCGCGTCAACCAGTGGGCCAATGCCTATGTAGCCAACGAGGGCTTCGTCGAAGGCCCCGCCGCCGCCGCCACGCGCTACCGCGCCTGGCTGCAGGCGCGCGAGGTGAAGATCTTCGCCGACGTGCACGTCAAGCACGGCGCGCATGCCATCACCGGCGACCGCTCGATCCCCGAACTGGCGCGCGACGTCGAGTTCTTCGACGCCGACGTGGCCATCGCCACCGGCCAGCGCACCGGCGATTCCGCCACCATGGAGGAGCTTTCCACCATCGCGGGCGGCACGGCGCTGCCGGTCGCGGTCGGCTCGGGCGTGACGCCGGAGAATGTGGGCGGCATCCTCACCGTCGCCGATGCCGTCATCGTCGCCAGCTATCTGAAGCAGGACGGCGTCTGGTGGAACCCGGTCGATCCCGACCGGCTCCGCACCTTCATGGCCGCGGTGGAGCGCGCGCGGGCATGAGCCGTCTCCTCGTCCTCGGCAATGCCGGCATCGACCTGCTCTGTCCGGTGCCGCACCTGCCGCGGCCGGGGGAAACGCTGGTCGCGGCGGGGCAGTCCCGCGCGCCCGGCGGCAAGGGGCTGAACCAGGCGGTGGTGGCGGCCCGTGCCGGCGCCGCCGTGCGCTTCGTGGCGCCGGTCGGCCGGGACGGCGCGGCGGCCGAGCTCGCCGCTGCCCTGGGCGCCGAGCCGCTCGATGGGCTCGCCCTGCTGCCGCAGGACGCGCCCACCGACCTTTCGCTGCTGATGGTGGCCGAGGATGCGGAGAACTGCATCCTCAGCCTCGGCGCCGCCGCCGACGCGCTTGCCCCGCAGGAAGCCGAGGCCGAGGCGGCGGCGCTCCGCCCCGACGACATGCTGCTGGTGCAGGGCAACCTGTCGCTGGAGGCGACCGTCGCCGCCATGCGCAGGGCGGCAGGACACGGCGCGCGCGTGCTGCTGAACACGGCGCCGCTGCGCTGGGACATGGCGCCGCTGCTGCCGCTCTGCACCCTGGTCCTCGCCAATGCCGGCGAGGCCGAGGCGCTGACCGGCCAGACCGGCGCCGCCGCCGCCGAGGCGCTGCACCGCGCCGGTGCCGCCCTGGCCCTGGTGACGCTGGGCGCCGAAGGCTGCGTCGCCGCCGGGGCGGAGGGCATCCGGCACCATCCCGCCACACCGGCCCGCGCGGTGGACACCACCGGCGCCGGCGACACCTTCTGCGGCGTCCTCGCCGCCCGCCTGCTGGCCGGCGAGGCCCTGGCACCGGCCATCGCGGCGGCGCAGCGGGCGGCGGCGCTCACCGTCACGCGCCCCGGCGCCTTCGCCGCCCTGCCCTCCTGCGAGGAGCTGCGCGCGCTGCTGGCGGAGGCCGCCGCATGAGCGCGCCCGTGCTGGAGATGGAAGGCTTCAGCGTCGATCTCGGCCCGGCCGGGCGGCGCGTGCGGGTGGTGGAGGATCTCTCCCTCACCCTGCATCGCGGCCGCATCACCTGCCTCGTCGGCGAGAGCGGCTCAGGCAAGAGCGTCACCGCCATGGCGCTGATGCGGCTTCTCGCCAAGGGGCAATACGCCATCCGCGCCGATCGGCTGCGCTTCGAGGGCGAGGACATCGCCGGGCTCGACGAGCGCGGCATGGCGCGGCTGCGTGGCAACCGCATGGCGATGATCTTCCAGGAGCCGATGACCAGCCTGAACCCGGTCTTCACCGTCGGCGACCAGGTGGGCGAGGCACTGCGCGTGCATCGCGGCCTCTCCGCCGCCGAGGCGCGCGGGCGGGCGCTCAGTGCCCTGCGGCAGGTGCAGATCCCGGCACCAGAGCGGCGGCTGGACGCCTATCCGCACGAGCTTTCGGGTGGCATGCGGCAGCGTGTGATGATCGCCATGGCGCTGGCCTGCGAGCCTGCTTTGCTGATCGCCGACGAACCGACCACGGCGCTCGACGTCACCATCCAGGCGCAGATCCTGGCGCTGCTGGCCGAGCTGCGCGCGCGGCACGGCACCGGCATCCTGTTCATCACGCACAATCTCGGCGTGGTCGCGGAAATCGCCGACGAGGTGGCGGTGATGTATGCCGGCCGCATCGTCGAGCGCGCGCCGGCCGCCGCGCTCTTCGCCGGGGCGCAGCACCCCTACACGCTGGCACTGCTGGCGGCCATGCCCTCGCTCACCGGCACGCAGGACAGGCTGGAGCCGATCCCCGGCCGCATGCCGCCGGCCGGCGAGGCGCCGCCCGGCTGCCGCTTCGCGCCGCGCTGCCCCTTCGCCGCCACTGAATGCGCCGAGACGCCGCCGCTGCGCAGCCTCGCGCCGGGGCATGACGTGGCCTGCTGGCGCGCCCCCGTGGAAACGATCCCGGAGGCGCTGGCATGAACGTGCCGCTGCTCCGCGCCGAAGGGCTGCACTGCGCCTATCCGCTGCCCGGCGGCCGGATGCTGCGCGCGGTGGACGGGATCGACCTGACGCTGGCGCGCGGCGAGACGCTGGCCGTGGTCGGCGAGAGCGGCTGCGGCAAGAGCACGCTGGGCCGCCTGCTGCTGCGGCTGGAGGAGGCGCAGCAGGGGCGCATCCTGCTCGACGGCACCGACATGCGCGGCCTGCGTGGCGCCGCGCTGCGCGCCATGCGGCGGCGGGTGCAGGTGGTGTTCCAGGACCCCTATGGCTCGCTCAATCCGCGCGAGCGCATCCGCGACGTGCTGGTGCGGCCGATGCTGCTGCACCGCCTCTGCACCCGCGCCGAGGCGGAGCGCCGCGCCGCCGCGCTGATGGAACGCGTCGGCCTCTCGCCGGCGCAGCTCGACCGGCTGCCGCACCAGTTCAGCGGCGGGCAGCGCCAGCGTATCGCCATCGCCCGCGCGCTCGCCGTCGGGCCGGACCTGATCGTCTGCGACGAGCCGGTCTCGGCGCTCGACGTCTCCGTGCAGGCGCAGGTGGTGAACCTGCTGCAGGACCTGCAGCGCGAGCGCGGCGTGGCGCTGCTGTTCATCTCGCACGACCTCGCGGTGGTGCGGCACCTCGCCCACCAGGTGGCGGTGATGTATGCCGGCCGGGTGGTCGAGGCCGGGCCGGCGGCGACGCTCTTCGCCGATCCGCGCCACCCCTATACCCGCGCCTTGCTGGAAGCCGCGCCGCGCACCGACACCGGGCCGCGCGGCCACACGGCGCTGGCCGGCGAGCCGCCGAACCCCGCCGCGCCGCCGCCCGGCTGCCGCTTCGCGCCCCGCTGCCCAGCCGCGCGCGACCTCTGCCGGCAGGACCCGCAGCCCGCCCTGCGCGAGATCGGCCCCGGGCACCGCGCCGCCTGCCACTTCGCCGAGGCGCTGCCGCCCTTCACCGCGCTCGCCGCCGGCGCGGCCGCCCCGCCGGCGCTGGCCGCGCGGATCGCCGCCTATCGCGCCGCGCGCGACCGCGAGAGCGCCGCCGCCGCCACCGAAAGGCCCGCCCCATGCGCATGATCGCCGGACGGCTGCTCGCCCTCGTGCCCGTGCTGTTCGGGCTCTGCGTGCTCTCCTTCGCGCTGCTCGCCAGCGTGCCGGGCGACCCGGTGACGGCCATGCTGGGCCTGGAGGCCGACCCCGCCGCCATCGCCACGCTGCGCGCGAAGTACGCGCTGGACGAGCCGCTGCCGCTGCGCTTTCTTGCCTGGTTCTGGCAGGTGCTGCACGGCGACCTCGGCCGCTCCATCCAGACCGGGCGGCCGGTGCTGGAGATGATCGGCGCGGCGCTGGTGCCGACCCTGCAGCTCGCCCTGGCGGCGCTGCTGGTCTCGCTGGTCATCGCCATCCCGGCGGGCGTGGTGGCGGCGACGCGGCGCAACGGCCCGGCCGACTTCGCCGCCACGCTGGTGGCGCTCTGCGGCCTCTCGCTGCCGAGCTTCTGGCTGGGCATCCTGCTGATCATGGGCTTCTCCATCGCCCTGCCGGTGCTGCCCTCCTCCGGCCATGTGGCCTTCCTGGCCGATCCCTGGGAGGCGCTGCGCCACCTCGCTTTGCCGGCGCTGACGCTGGGCGCCGCCATGGCCGCCGCCACCATGCGCATGACGCGCGCGGCGATGATCGAGATTCTCTCCGCCGACTTCATCCGCACCGCCCGCGCCAAGGGCGTGCCGGCGCGCGGCGTGGTCTGGCGCCACGCGCTGCGCAACGCGCTGATGCCCGTCGTGACGCTGGTCGGCCTGCAGCTCGGCCAGCTCATGGGCGGCGTGGTGGTGACGGAGAGCGTCTTCTCCTGGCCCGGCATCGGCAAGCTGACGGTGGACGCCATCTTCGCGCGCGACTTCCCGGTGGTGCAGGGCGCCATCCTGGTGACGGCGACGCTGTTCGTGCTGATCAACCTCGTCACCGACCTGCTCTACGCCGTGCTCGACCCCCGGCTGAGGAAACGCGCATGAGCGCCGTGATGACCCGCGCGCCGCTCTGGCGCCGCCTGCTGCGCGACCCGCGCGCGGCGCTCGGCCTGCTGCTGGTCGGCCTCGCGGTGCTGGGCGCGGTGCTGGCGCCGCTGCTGCCGCTGCCGGGGCCGGAGACGCCGGACTTCCTCGCCACCCTCGCCCCGCCCGGCGGCGCCTACCCGCTCGGTACCGACGACCTGGGGCGGGATACGCTCTCCCGCATCCTGGCCGGCGCCCGCGTCTCGCTGCTGGTGGGGGTGGCCAGCGTCGGCGCGGCGCTGCTGCTGGGGGGCGCCATCGGGCTGCTCGCCGGCTTCCTCGGCGGCTGGGTGGACGTGGTGCTGATGCGCCTGATGGACGTGCTGCTGGCCTTCCCCGGCATTCTGCTGGCGCTCGGCATCACCGCCGCGCTCGGCGCCTCGCTGACCAACACCGTCATCGCCATCGCGGTGGTCAACCTGCCGGTGCTGGCGCGCGTCGCGCGCGGGCAGGCGCTCGCCCTGCGCGGGCTGGACTACGTGCGGGCGCAGCAGGCGCTGGGCTTCGGGCCGCTGACCATCCTCTGGCGCGCCGTGCTGCCCAACGCGCTCTCGCCGATCCTGGTGCAGGCCTCGGTGCTGCTGGCCTCCTCGATCATCACGGAATCCTACCTCTCCTTCCTTGGCCTCGGCGTGCAGCCGCCCACCCCGAGCTGGGGCAACATGCTGCGCGACGCCATCGGCTTCCTCGACCAGGCGCCCTGGCTCGCCTGGTTTCCCGGCCTCGCCATCTTCCTCACCGTGCTGGGCTTCAACCTGCTCGGCGACGGGGTGCGCGACCGGCTGGACCCGCGTGACTGACCGACTGCCCGCCATCCAAGAACCCGACGGAGGCTCCGCATGAACGTCCTGACTGATCGTCCTGCTTTCGGCCACCCTGGCCTCGGCCGCCGCGCCCTGCTGGCCGGCGCCGCCGCCCTGCCCGCCGCGCTGGTGCTGCCCGCCGCGCGCGCCCAGGAGGGGCCGCGCACCCTCGCCATCGGCGTCGTCTCCGACCCGGTGACGCTGGACCCGGCCTTCTCCGGCTCCTTCTTCGAGAACCAGGTGCTCTACAACCTGCACGAGACGCTGCTGGTGGCGGCGCCGGATGGCAGCGTCTCGCCCGGCCTCGCCAGCTTCACCCAGCCGGACCCGCAGACCTACGCCTTCACCCTGCGCGAGGGCCTGACCTTCCATGACGGCACCAGGCTCGACGCCGCCGCCGCCAAGGCCAATATCGACCGCTACCTCGACCCTGCCGTGGGCTCGATCCGGCGTGCCGATTTCGGCCCGGTGCGCGAGGTCGCCGTCACCGGCCCGCTGACCTTCGAGATTCGCCTCTCGGCGCCCTATGCGCCGCTGCCGCTGGTGCTGACCAACCGCGCCGGCATGATGGTCTCGCCCAGTGCGGTGAAGGCGCTGGGCGCCGACTTTGCCGCCAGGGCGGTGGGCTGCGGGCCCTGGAAGCTGGCGAGCTGGACGAAGAACGCGGAGCTGGTGCTGGAGAAGTTCGACGGCTACTGGCGCGGTCAGGAGCATGGCTTCGACCGCCTGCTCTACCGCCCGCTGCCGGACGAGACGGTGCGGCTCGCCAACCTGCGCAGCAACACGCTACAGCTGATCGACAGCGTGCCGCCGCAGGCGGTCTCCGCCCTGGGGCGCGAGGCGGCGCTGCGCGTCGCGCAGACGCCGAGCCTCGGCTTCAACGCCTTCGCCTTCAATTGCACCCGCGCTCCTTTCAGCGACGCGCGCGTCCGGCAGGCCTTCACGGCGGCGGTGGACCCGGCGGTGATCCAGCGCGTGGTCTATTTCGGCACCGGCCGCCCGGCCGCCGGCCCGCTCTCCCCGGCGGTGCCCTGGGCCTTCGACGCCGACCTGCCGCTGCGCGGCGGCAAGCCGGAGGAGGCCCGCGCACTGCTGAAGCAGGCGGGCGCCGGCGAGCCGGTGCCGGTGGCCATCACCGTCACCAACTCCCCGGCCATGGTGCGCATCGCGCAGATCCTGCAGGCGCAGGCCGGGGCCGCCGGCTTCAAGGTCGAGGTGCGGCAGATCGACGCGACCAGCCTGATCACCGTGCTGCGCCAGCGCGACTTCGACCTCTGCATGGCGCCCTGGTCCGGCCGCTACGACCCGGACGGCAACATGTTCAACTACTTCACCAAGGGCGGCCCGAACAACTTCGCCGGCTATGACAGCGAGGCGGTGACGGGCCTGCTGCAGCAGGCGCGCACGATCGCCGACCAGGGAGAGCGGGCGAAGCTCTACCGGCAGGCGCAGCGCCAGTTGGCGGAGGACGCGCCGATGCTGTTCCTGCACTTCGACGCCATCATCCAGGCCTCCTCCGCGAAGCTGGCCTGGACGCAGTACCCGGACGCGGTGTTCCGGCTCTACGGCGCGAAGATGGGCTGAGGCAGCGCGGCGCCCGGCCCGGGGCCGCTTCCCCGGGCCGGGCGCCGTTCACGCCTCGAAGCGGTCGGCCCAGGCCTTGTGCACCGGCAGGCCGACGATCTCGGAGAACTCCGCGTAGCTGGCCATCGCACCCTGGCGGCCCTGCGTGGTGCCGTCCCGCCGCAGCGCCTCCAGCGTGCCGGCGATCGCCTGCACGGCGGAGAACAAGGTGCTCACCGCGTAGAGCACCACGCTGAAGCCAAGCTCTTGCAGGTCAGCTACCCTCAGCGCGGCCGCCTCGGTGCCATCGACGATCGAGACCACCTTGGGGCCGGGCACCGCCCGCGCCACCGCCTTGACCTC
Source organism: Roseomonas sp. E05 (assembly GCF_030063475.1). Classification (GTDB taxonomy): domain Bacteria; phylum Pseudomonadota; class Alphaproteobacteria; order Acetobacterales; family Acetobacteraceae; genus Pseudoroseomonas. Next base: position 1,699 of record NZ_JASIRT010000031.1, on the reverse strand, counting down.
GGCAACGGCCTTGATGCCGTCCACGAAGACCAGGTCCACCCCGGCCTCCCGGTAAAGCCGGGCGCGGCGCACCGCCTCCTCGATGCCGGCCGCCGGCAAGGCGTCGGTGCGGCCGATGACGAGCAGGTCGTCCTCCCCGCGCGCCGCCAGGGCGCAGCGCAGCCGCAATATGCTCTCCTCGGCGCCCATCAGCCGGATACCGGCAAGCTGGCCGCAGCGCTTCGGCGCCACCTGGTCTTCCAGATGGATCGCCGCCACCCCGGCCTGGACGTATTCGCGCACGGTGCGCTGAATGTTCGAGGGGCCGCCATAGCCGGTATCGGCATCGGCGATCACCGGGATTGCGACGGCGCGCGTCATGTTGCGGGCATGCTCGGTCATCTCGGTCTGCGAGAGGAGCCCGATATCGGGCATCCCGAGCCGGCTGGCGGTGGCGCCGAAGCCGGTCATGTAGACGGCGGGGAAGCCCGCCCGCTCCACCATCCGCGCCGTCAGCGCGTCGGGCGCGCCCGGCACCACGACGATCTCCCCGCCCTCCAGAAGGTTCCTCAGCTTCGCTCCCATGCGCATGGCGTCTCCTGCCCCCTGCCTTTCGCCGCAGGGGGAGACTGCCATCCCGGCAGGCAGGCCGCCATGCCGCCGGCTGGAGCTCGGCGGCTCAATTCCGGCCTGAGACGGGCCGCAACGCAGCCATGCGTCACCGGTCTTGCAATCGCCCGGGCCGGACGCCATCTGGCATCTCAGTCCGCAACAACTGAAAGGAGGTGATCCAGTGTCTCATTGTTTCGCGAAGGCGCCCGTCGCCACGGCCTGGATCTCCACGGTGAGCACGGTCACCGAGGCCTGACACAGACCGAGTCTGGCGGCGGCAACGCCCGCAGACAATGCCGAAGGCCCCAGGGGAAACCCCGGGGCCTTCTTCATGTCCGGGGGCCGCTTCTCAGCGCCCGGCCGTCTGGCCGCTGACGGAACGCTCCAGATAGGTCAGCGTGGTCGGGCGGATATGCTCGTCGATCCAGCGCGCCATCGCCTCCTCCTCCTGCAACGACTGCTTGAGCAGGCCGAGCCCGTCCTGGTGGTTCACCGTTTCGGCGAGCACCAGCAGGCTCTTGTAGGAGGCGATCTCGTAGTGCTCGAAGGCGAAGTTGGCGAAGGTGTTCTTCACCACCTCGTCCGGCGCCGGCGCATGGGCCAGCGCGGCCATGTTGCCCATGAACTCCAGCCCCATGTCCTTCAGGGTGGAGTGGCTGGAGCCGAAGGCCTCAAGCAATGTCTCGATGCGCTTCGCCTGCTGCTCGGATTCCGCGATGTGCTCGCGCATCCGCGCTTCCATCTCGGGGTAGTTCTCCAGCCGGCCGACCTGCCGCTCCAGCAGCTGGATGGCCTGTTTCTCGACGGCGTGCTGGTTGCGCAGGCCGCTGACATAGACTTCCTGCGCCTGTCGTGTCGTCTCGCTCATTTCCGGCTCCCTGGCTGGTGGCGGGTGGCAGCCCGCGGGGACAGAAACCAAACCGCCCCCCTGCCCGTGGGTTCCGCCCGTGCTGTGACGCGAGGGCGAAGTTACCGGCAGCCACAAGGCAGCTAGAGCAGATCCCGTTCCGATGGCATCATCGGAACGGGTGAAGATGCTCGTCAAAACAAACGGCTGGAGCATTTTCCGTGAGCCAGGGCGCACGGAAAATGCTCTAGGCGGTGGTGA
>NZ_JASIRT010000030.1 GCF_030063475.1 Roseomonas sp. E05 | reverse complement strand
CATCCGCAGGCGCGCTCGCCCGGCGGAACGGCTCCGGGCGGGCTACGCCCACCCTCCGCCGCACCGCCGGGCGCTCATCATAATTGCCGATTACCGCTCATCGTAATCGCCGGGCGCCAAAGCTTGCTGTCCCCGTTCGCACGCGCCGGAGCGACGCTGCTGCCAGACGCAGGAGGCAGCATGCCCGACGAACAGGACCCGCAATCGGTGCGAACGGAGACAACGAACGAGCAGGTCGCCGCGGCGCTGGCCCGCCAGTCGACCCTGCTGCGGCTGGTGCTGGAGCGCCTGGATGAGGTGGTCCAGCTGCTCACGCCAAAGCCGAGCGAGGGGCCGACGCTCGATCAACTGCTCGCCGGGCTGGTGAGCCTGGTCAGCGATCAGGCGGTCCTGCTCAAGCGCATCGACGCCCGCACGGACCTGCTGGTCCAGCATCAGCTTCAACCCGGTGATGCCCGCCCGGCCCTGAATGGAGCCGGTGCGAACGGGACGGGCGACCGGAGATGATGACCTTCCGCAAGCTGGCTGCTGCCAGCGCCGGCAAGCTCATCCGGGCCTACTTCACCGAGAACACCCCGGAGCCGATCCACGATCCCGCTACCACGCCGGGCAAGCACCTCGACCCTGGCGGACGGCTGACGGCCTACTACACCGGCCGGGACAGCCGGGCGACCTGGCGGCCCGACATGCCCCAGGCCGTGGCCAAGGTCCTCGGCATCGACCCCACCCGGATGCCCAAGGACGCCCAGCTCGACCGGCTGTTCGAGGCCAAGCGCGCGGACACCGGCGAGGCCTGGTCGAGCCAGGAGCGCAAGATCAGCGCCTACGATCTGACCATGGCGCCTCACAAATCCGTGACATTGGCGGCCGAGTTCGCGGCGACCCCGGCCGAGAGCGCCGCCATCTGGCACGCCATCGACAAGGCCAACGATGCCACGATGCGCTACGTCGCCCGCGAACTCGGCTGGGCCAGGAAGGGAAAGGCTGGCGAGGACGGGGCCGACCCCGGCGCCGTCGCCTGGGTCAGCTTTCGCCACCACACCGCCCGGCCGACCCTGCCGGTCCAGGACGGGCCAGGGGGTGCGACCTACCTTGCGTCGGTGCCGACCGACGGGGACCCCCACGCCCACATCCACAACGCCCTGTTCAACGTGGTCGTGACCGATGACGGCCGGGTCGGCTCGCTCGATACCCAGCGACTCCATTCCCGCGTCCACGAGTTCGGCGCCTACTTCCAGGCGAGGCTCGCCGAGGAGTTACGCCGGCTCGGGGCACGGACGGCCTACGACAAGGATCAGCAGGCCGTGGTGCTGGAGGACATCCCGCAGAAGGCCAACGACCTGTTCAGCAAGGGCCGCAAGCAGGTGCTCCGCAGCGCCCGGGCCTATGCCAGGCGACAGGGCCTCGAATGGGACCAGATCTCGGCCGAGGGCAAGCTCAAGATCCTCTCCGTGACCGGCCTCGCCTCCCGGCAGGAGAAGCACGGCAACAAGAACGACCGCGAGATCTGGCGCGAGCAGGCCGAGGGCATTGGCTGGCACCACAAGACGGTCATGCACGAGGTCGAGCACCCCAAACTGACCGACGCCGAGCGGTTCGACCAGGCCTACGCCTTCGCCGCCCGGCATCTCGCCAAGGAGTTCCAGACCGCGGCCGTGATCGACCATGACAAGCTGCGCATGTACGCCGCCCGGGGGCTGATCGGCACTGGCATTGCGGGAGGGCCGGACGACATCGACCGGGTGGTGGCGCTGATCGAGGAGCGCGGCATCGACCTGCGGGGCGAGCATGTCGCCCTGGTGGTTGGTCACTCGGGCGAGAAGGTCCGGGTCACCAACACCGCCCAGCTTCGGGTCGAGCAGGCCCTGGGCGAGCATGGCCGGCGGGCGGCCGCCGACCGCTCAGGCGCCCTCTCGCCTGCGGCGATCAAGGCGGCCGTGGATGCCTCCGGCCTGGACTTCGCCAGCGAGCCTGAGCACGGCCGGGCTCAGCTGGCGGCGATCTATGCCATGGGTCAGGGGGGTGCCCTGACGGTACTGACGGGTGTGGCCGGCGCCGGCAAGACCACCCTGATGAAGCCACTCGTCGCGGCCTGGAAGGCAGACACCCGCTTCGATCCGGGCGGCCGGGAGGTGGTCGGCGTTGCGACCGCGTGGCGGCAGGCCGACGCGCTCAGAGAAGCCGGGGTGGACAAGACCCTGGCCATGCACCCGCTGCTGGCCGCCATCCGGTCGGGTGAGTTCCAGCCAACCCGGAATACCGTGCTGGTGATCGACGAGGTCAGCCAGGTCGGCCCGCGCGCCATGCTGGAGCTGCTGGAGCTGCAGGCGCGCATCGGCTTCACCATCAAGGCGCTGGGCGACCGGGAGCAGGCCCAGGCCATCGAGGCCGGGGACTCCATCGAGCTGCTGCGCCGTGCCCTCCCCAAATCCGAGATGCCGGAGCTGCTCAGCACGGTCCGGCAGCGCGACCGTGAGGACCGGCGGATCGTCGGGCTCTTCCGCGAGAACCAGGACCAGAACAAGAGCCGGGCGGCGGAGGCCCTGGAGCTCAAGCGGGCCCGCAACGCCGAATCCGTCCAGATGCTCGGTGGCGACCACGATCAGGTTGTGGAGCGGATCGCCGACTTCTACATGCGTCGCCGCGACGCCCTGGCTGCCGCCGGCTCGAAGCGCGGCATCACGATCTCGGCCCTGACCAACGAGGATGCGGCCGATATCAGCCGCGCCGTCCGGGAGCGCATGCGCCAGCGGGGCGAGCTCGGGGCCGACGAGGTCGTCTACAAGGCTGTCGACCAGCGCGGCGAGCAGTACGAGCTGCCGATCGCCGCCGGCGACCGGGTCCGGCTCTTCGCCAAGACCTGGGCGAAGATAGACGGCAAGGGCGGCTGGATCGGCAGCAACGGTGACATCGTCGAGGTAGTAGGGCGGACGAAGGAAGCCCTCGTCCTTCGCAACAAGGAGGGCCGGGTCGGAGCAGTGGAGTGGCGCCGCCTTTATGACGGCGACACCGGCCGCCTGAAGCTTGGTTTCGGGCACGCCATGACCATCGACGCCGCCCAGGGCATCACCTCCGACGAGCACATCAACGCCCTTCCGCGGGGATCCGCCGGCATTACCGCCTTCAAGGCCTATGTCGCCGAGAGCCGGGCGACCGGCACGACCTGGACCATGGTGTCGGAAGCCGCGACGCTCGAGGCGGTCAAGCGCAGCCGGCCGCTCGGGGATGCGACGCCGATCACCATGCAGACCCTCTGGGACCGGGTCGGCGAGGATATGGCGGCCAAGCCCTACAAGGCACTCGGCATCGACCTGCTGCGGGGCGCGCGGGAAGGCCGGGAGAGGGCGGTCGACGCCTTCATCGCGCAGAGCCACCGCTTCCAGACCCTGGAAGCCGGGGGCCGCAATCTCGGCCGGGAGGCCCGGCAGCGGCTGCAGGCCGAGGCGGTCCGGGCCAGCCTGCCCCGGCATATCGCCGCCCTCGACGAGGCGCTGCGGCGCAACCTTGCGAGCTCCGGGCCGCGGGCGGCCGAGGACCACCTGCGGCACCTGCGGGTTGAGGCGGAGATCGCAAGGCGGAAGCTGGACGGGGTCCTACCTGCCCCAAAACCGGCCCCGCGGCGTTCGCCTTCGCCCGGGATCTGACGGGCGCGCTGCTCCCCTGGCGCTTCAATGCGCCAGGGTCGCGGTCTCCGGCGCTGGCTCGGCCGCTGAGACGGTCCGCAGCGGCAAGTCTCGCATCCCAATGGCGGTGACGATCGCCACAGCCATCGCTGCGGCGCAGGCAAAGAAACCGAGGTGGAATCCCCAGGCCAGCGCCGCGTGCAGCTGCGGCAGCATCTCCGGCGGCACGCTTGCCAGGCCACCGTCCGCCGAGCGAACCGCGTTGAGGTCGACCGGCACGGTGATGTGCATCTCCGCCACCCGCCCCGCAAAGCCGCTGGCCAGCAGCGCACCGACCAGTGTGCTCCCGAAGGCACCCCCCATCGAGCGCAGGAACAGCAGGCAGCCGGTCGCGGCGCCGAGATCGCGGCGCTCGGCCGCATTCTGCGCCGTCATCAGGCAGGTCGGCATCACCAGGCCGATCCCGAAGCCCAGCACCAGCTGCCACGCGATCAGCACGGCACGCGGCGTCGAGGCATCCACCAGGCCGAGCAGCACGAAGCCGATCAGGCAGGCCACCAGCCCCGCGATCATGATGCCCTTCAACCGGCCGCGACGGCGGGCCCGCGCGCCGGCGACCCAGGACGCGGCGCAGTTGGCGGCCATGAAGGGCACCACCAGCGCCCCTGACACGCCGGGATCCACCCCCTGCATCAGCTGGAAGAACAGCGGCAGCAGGAAGCTGGCGCCGAACATGCCGAGCGCCGCGATCGCGCCGACGACGACCCCGCGCACGAACACGCCATTGGCGAAGAGCCGCGGCGGCAGCAGCGGCTCGGGATAGCGCCGCTCCTGGAAGGCCAGCAGCACGACCAGGATCAGCCCCGCCGCCGCCAAGCCAAGGATCATCGGCGACGTCCAGGGCACCTCCACCCCGCCCCAGCTCAGCACCAGCAGCCAAGCGCTGATCGCGGCCGTCAGCAGTCCGGCTCCCAGCCAGTCGATCCGCACGGACCGGGCCTTTACCGTCAGCAGTCGCAGGGAGCGGTCACACAGCAGCATGGCGACCAGGGCGATCGGCAGGTTGATCCAGAAGATCCAGCGCCAGGACAGCGCCTCGGTGGCCCAGCCGCCGATGATCGGTCCGGCCACCGAGGCGATGCCCCAGGTCGAGGCCAGGTAACCCTGGTACCGGCCGCGCTCGCGCGGGCTCACCACATCGGCAATCGCGGCCTGCGACATGGCCATCAGCCCGGCGCCGCCGACCCCCTGCAGGGCTCGCGCCGCGATGAGCTGGGTCAGGCTGCCTGCCATGGCGCAGAGCGCGGAGGCCACCGCGAACACGGCCAGCGCAATCAGCAGCAGCAGGCGTCGGCCGTAGATGTCGGACAGCTTGCCATAGATCGGGGTCATCGTGGTCGAGGTCAGCAGATAGGCTGAGACGATCCAGGAGAGATGACCGAAGCCGTTCAGATCGCTCGCAATCGCGGGAACGGCGGGGATCACGACCGTCTGATCAATTGCTGATAAGAACAGGCAGAGAAGGATTCCGCTCAGAACCCGAAGCACCTGGGAATGGGTGAAGCCTGTGCGCGCAGGGCTTTCCCCTTGCACTTCACCTTGATCTTGCATCGAACCTCGTTCCTCATCCGGCACTGACGCTCCGGGAGCGCCGCGCGGCCACCTCTCAGGGTTGTTGGCTGCCGATAGTTACACTGCAATGCAGCATGGTCCCCCATCCCGGCCGGCTCAACCCGCTCCGGCGCGATTCCTGCCCACCCGGGGCCTGCCAGGCGGCACCCTGCCGCTGGCGGCATTTCCCGGGTGGCGCTTCCCCTGCGATTTCCTCGAAGACCCCCATCCGGCAAAATAATCCATTGTTTTCATATATTTAGCTTGTGTTCACGGCCTGTTCGGCCTAGGATTCTGTCGCTAACGGAGGAGCTGACCATGCGTATTGAGCTGCTGCCCGGGCTGACGAACGTCATCCGCTTCCCGGTCGAGCGTCGGGCCCGGCCGACGCTGGATCTCCTGCGCGAGATCGCACCGGACCCGCGCGAGGTGGGCAACGTGGCCGAGGCGTTCGGCCTCGATTACCCGGTCGCGGGCCTTCGTGACGCGGCGGACGCCGGCACGGCCGAGTACATCCGTGAGCATGTGCCGAACGAGCCGGGCGAGGTGCGCCGGGCGGCCCTGCAACGTGTGCTGGAGCCGCTGCTCACGCAGGCGGTCGCGGCCTGTCGTGAGGCCCACGATGCGGCGGTCGCTGCCAGCGAGGTGCATCAGGAACTCGTGCGGGCGCAGACCGAGGGTGGCTACTGGATCGAGCCGCTCCAGACGCGCGCCGAGGCGTTGAGCGGTCGTGCGGCCGAGTTGCTGGTGCAGGCGCACCTGTGCAGCGAGGAAGCCGAGGGGGCGGCGCGGGCGGTACGGATCGCCGAGCGCGGCGAGACCTGGGCGCCGGTCGACCGCGATGCCGAGTTCGCGGAGGCCTTCGGACTGGCTCGTTCGGCCTGACAGGCGGAACGGTGTCGGCCGTGCGGAGGGATGCCATCGAACCGCTGGGGCGGCGTCACCTATGAGTATCGTGGCGCACGCATCGAAGTGGAGGCGAAGGGGCATCTTTCCAGACTGGTGATGCCCGGGCACCCGTTCGACGGATCGTGGCACGGCAGGTGGGGCGGGTGGCTGCGCATCATCGACAGCTGGATCGACAGCCAGACGCTGCCGGCCCCTTACAAGCTCCCGGCGGAGCGTGGTGCACAGAGGCAGGCTGAACCGCCCCTCCGGCCGCCCTCCTGGATCCTCAGTTGAGCCGGTGACATTCGGACGTTGCTTGTGCAGTCCCACCAAAGCCGGCGGGCCGGATTTCGCACAGAAGGTATTTCCCGTCCTTCTCCAGGGTGAGCGCAGGGCCCGACATGGCGGCAACCCGGTATCCGCCGTTGAGCAGCGCGCTGACCGGCTGCTCGACGAAATCCCAGGTCGTGGCCGGCCGTGGTGGGGTGGCAGGGCGGGACGGCTGGCCGCCTGAATTCGGGCCGTTGATGGATGGAATCTGCGCGATCGCGTGGGATGCATGCAGACCGATCCCCATGCAAATCGCCAAGGTGATCTTCTGAGCCAGTTCTCTCGACATTCCACCTTATCCAAATCACTGCGCGAGAAGACCGCTGAACCTACGCCTTGGGATGGCCAGAGTTAAGTAACCCGCCGACGCGGTTACGGAGCGGAATTTGGTGCCTCCGCGGCATCGCCAAGGTGCTGAGCGAGGATCTCTTCAGCGCGCCGCAGAACAGGATCCGGTATCCCGGCGAGCGCCGCGATCTTGAGACCGTATGAGCGGCCAGAACGACCGGGAAGCACCTTGTAGCTGAAGATGTCACCGTGCCGCCCGGCCGCGGCGTCCATCGCCATGCAGATCGCATCGCTCATCCGCTCGGCCGCGTCTGCCAGCTCGTGGAAATGGGTCGCGAAGAGCGTCCGACATCTGACCCGATCATGCAGATACTCCATGCAGGCCTGAGCGATGGAAAGTCCGTCATGCGTCGACGTGCCGCGCCCCACCTCGTCCAGGATCACGAGCGAGCGCGGGGTTGCCTGATTCAGAATGGCCGCCGTCTCCAGCATCTCCACCATGAAGGTTGAGCGGCCAGCAGCCAGGTCATCCGAGGCGCCAATCCGGCTGAACAGCTTGTCGACCGTGCCAATGCGCGCACGTTGCGCGGGGACGAAAGAGCCGATCTGCGCCATCAGCACGATGAGAGCGACCTGGCGCAGGAACGTCGACTTGCCCGCCATATTCGGACCTGTCAGCAACCAAAGGCGCTGACCATCCCCCATGTGGCAGTCGTTCGGGACGAAGGAACGGCTTGCCGCGTCCAGGATCGCCTCGGCTACGGGGTGGCGACCGCCCTCGATGTGCAACTCCGCATCGTCGGACAGCTCAGGTTCCGCCCATAGCCCCTCCGCGGCCGCCTGCGCGAGACCGCAGACCAGATCCAGCGCAGCCGCTGCATGGGCGATCCGGGTCAGTGCTGATCTGTTGGCGAGGGTCGCCGTGCGGAGCGCTTCGAAGATCCGCTGCTCGGCACGCTGTACGGTTTCCGTTGCCGCCGCGTGTTCGGCCGCAAGGCGGTCCAGCTCCGCCGTCGCGAAGCGGCTGGAGTTGGCCAGTCCCTGGCGCAGCACAAACTCGGCTCCGAGCGCCTTGGCAGCCGCGGCCGGCACCTCGACATGGTAGCCTAGCACCGTGTTGACCCTGATGCGGAGGCTCTTCACTCCGGTCTCGCCGACGTAGCGTGTCTGGAGCGCCTCGAGCGCCCCCTCCCCCTCGGTGACGACCTGGCGGGCTGCGTCGAGTTTGGCGTCGTAGCCCTCCGCGACGAAGCCAGCCCCCACCTCGGCTGGCGGAAGGGCGACCAACGCGCGACGCAGCGTTGCGCCGAGATCGCCGCACGAACCGGAGCTTCCACCTGCAAGCTCACGGGCAGCAGTGAGCAGGCCGGGCGGCAGGTCAGTGGCCTGCTGCAACTGGCTGGCTGCCTGGGCAACGCGCTCGAGGAAGCCACGAACCGTGGCCAGATCGCGCGGGCCGCCTTGGCCCAGAGAAAGGCGCCCGCAAGCGCGGAGAGCGTCCGGCATGCCGGACAACGCTTCCCGGCAGCCGGTCCTGACAGGTGCGTTCCGCACCAGAAACCTGACCATGGCCAGCCGGCGCGCGATCGTGGCCGGCTCCGTCAGCGGTGCCGCCAGTTGCCGAACCAGCAGGCGGGCTCCCGGGGCCGTCACCGTCCGATCGAGCACGGACAGAAGCGAGCCTTCCCGGCCCGATGCCGAGGACAGAACTTCGAGCCCCCGCAGGGTTGGCGCGTCGATCTCCATGGTGTCGCCCATGCCGGCGCGCCGCGGGAGCATCATGGCATCCGGCAGGCGCCCGACGATCGCGCGGACATACTCGAGCAGGCCCGCGAGGGCCGTGAGCTCGGCGGGCGAGAAGCCCTGAAGCCGCTCAGCGGTGTCCGCGCCGTAACAGTCGAGCAGAGCCTGCCTTGCCTGATCTGGCGTCGGCACTGGCCGGTCCAGGTTGGAAAAGGGAATGCCCGACCCGCGGAGCGCGACGGCCAAGGCGTCCGAAGCTTCGGGCCAGCGCCCCACCAGGACCTCGGAGGGAGCGATCCGGGCCAGCGCGGCGCCACAGCCGTTCAGGGAAGACATGGCCGTGCCGGTTTCTCCGGTCGACAGATCGGTCCAGGCGAAGGCCGTCGCGTCCCCCTCCGCCAGGGCGACGCAGAGGTTGTTCGGCCGCCCTTCGACCAGCACCTCGGAATCGACGGAGGTGCTGGGCGTCATGCGGCGGAGCGGGCGATCCGCGCCGGGCTCGGGGGGCTGCTCGGAGAGAGCCACCTTGTGCCCGGCAGTGAGGAGGCGCGCCACGGCGGCTGAAGCGGTTGCCGCAGGAATGCCGCACATCGGGACGTCGGCCGCGTCCTTTTGGCGCCGCCGCGTCAGCTGCAGGCCGAGAACCCGTGCCGCAACAGGGGCATCGGACCCGAGCACCTCGTAGAACTCGCCTACCCGGAACAGGATGAGGTGCCCGGGCGCCGCCGCGGCAGCGGCGGCGTGGGCGGCCATCATTGGGCTTCCGGGCTGGGTCGGGGCTACTTCCTTCACCTTTACGTCCGCCACTTGGCCCGTAGTGCCGCGAGCCTTCGGGCCTCCCGCGCGCCTTTCAGCGCCGCTGCGAAGTCCTGCTGAGCGAGCCAGCCGCCATGAGCCGTCAGGCGTCGCTCCGCCTCCTCCCAATCGCCGGCCTCGATCGCCGCCAGGATGCCCTCGTGATCGGCCTGACCAGTCTTGAAGTCGATCTGCTCGCGCATGGCCGTACACATCACCAGCTGACGCTGCCAGAGCTGGATCAGGCTGCTCAGCAGCAGCTCGTGGCCAGCCTCCCGCCATAGGGCTTCATGGAACCGCCGGTCCGCGACGATCGCCCTGGTGGCATCCCGGGCGGCCGCGGCCGCCCTCCCCTCTCTCAGGGCGTCCCGCAGAGAGTTCCAGCGGTCGGGACCGCCCTGGCGGGCCATGGCGTGCCGGAGGGCGGCACTCTCCATCATGCGCCGCAGCTCGACCAGCTCCTCCACATCGCGTTGCGTCGGGACGATCAGCCGCAGCCCCTTGTCCGGTGAATGCAGGAGCCCGCGATGCTCCAATCCCCGGAGGGCCTCCCGCACCGGGACGCGGCTGAAGCCAAGGTCCTCGGCAATGTAGGCCTCCACCATCCGGTCTCCGGGCAGAAAGACGCCCCGCGCGATGGCGTGGACGATGGCGTCACATGCCTGTTGAACAAGGCTCTGGCCCTCACTGCCCCGGACCCGTTCGACCGCTGCGGTCACCCCCGCCTTGAAATTGGGCACGGCTTGACGGTTCCTCTGCCAGGCTGAACCCGCCCAGCCAGGGCGGCGAGAATAGGCCGGCTCACCAACCAGCCGCAACGAACCGGCGGCTACTTTCCTGGCCGGTGCCCTTACCCGCCCGCGCGAAGACCTGCGGTCCGATGCAGCGCATCAGGCCATTCCCGATCATGGTCCTGAGCTCGGGCGTGACCTTGTCGTGGCAGCGGCCGAGGTGGGCGGCGATGTCATCGATGTGCCGCGGCTCGGCCAGGAAGCGGAAGATCTCGCTCCGGATCGGGTGGGGGCGGGCCAGCGCCTCGGCTGGCGCCGGGCCGCGCAGGGTGCCCGCCCTGGCGTAGACACCATAGGCGACCCGCTCCACCAGCCTGAGGCGCAGCATGGCCTGCATATGGCCGGTGATGGTGGCGGTCCTCCGGCCGGTATGAGCCGCGATCTCATAGGCGTGCCGCGGCTCGGTCAGGTAGGCCAGGATCTGGTCACGGACCGGCTGGGCGCGCCTCCGCGGTGCGGTCCTGGTGGTGCTGTCCATCTGCGTCTCCATAGTCAGGCCGCGATCCGCTCGATGATCTGGTCGATGCGGACGCGCAACTCGGCTGCGGTCATGGCCGGGTGGGAGCTGGGCGGAATGGCGCTCTGCGCCTCCTGCCCGGCGCCGACGGCGGCGAGGCTGTTGCGCCGCGCGGCGGCGCCCGTCGCGCCCCCGTGGCGCTCGATCTCGGTCAGCAGGGGGATGGCCTCGGGATCGACGTTTCCTCCCGGAAGCCCCTGCCCCATGTCGCCATCGTCGGGTCCTTCGGCGGCCTCGCCCAGCATCTGGCGGAAATCTCCCTCCGGCGGCTCGGCATGGGTGCCGTCCGGTCGGGGATCGGGGGGCACCGCCTCCACGGCGGCGATCGCCGCCTTGACCCGGCCTGGAATGTCGGGGGCGTCCGACGCCTTGAAGCCGTCGATCACGGCGCGGAGGACCGGCGGCAGGTCTTCCGACCTGCCGCGGGCCAGTTCGCCGGCCTCGATCAGTTCGGAGAGCGCAGCGACGCCGTCCCGGCGGCTGCGCACCGCCTCGCCAGGGGGAGCCGCCAGCATCAGGGGCACGTTAAGGCGGATCGGTCCGTTGCTGTCGACCTTGGCGTGGAACAGCTTGGCGTAGATGCGCCGACCGCCGAACAGCACGATCGCCTCACCCTCGAGCAGGCGCTGCAGGTCGTTCCACTCGACGCGGCCGACCTGGCGCATCTCGGCGTGCTGCGCCTCGCGGTAGACGCCATCGCTGCCGCCCTGGAAGGACGTGGCCTGCGTGACATAGGTCTGCCCGGCCGTCTTCTCGATCCACTCACGGGTGCGCTGCGCGTCCTGCTGGCGCATGGCGATGGTCAGGTTGGCGTTGCCGAGCAGCGAAGCGGTCTTCTCACCAAGCCGTGCCCAGATGCCGGACAGCTCCTGGAAGCCGAGCCAGAACATGATGTTCAGCCCGCGGCCCATGGCCAGCATGCGATCCATGCCGTTGGTCGCGTAATAGGCCAGCTCGTCGAAGGCGACGTGAAACGGCCCCTCGCCCATGCCGGGCTTGAGGGAGAAGATCTCACTGGAATCACCCGAGAGCTTGGCACCGAGCAACTGCGCCAGCATGCCGCGCAGACTGGCCACGACGATCTTGCCGAGCGCCGCCAGGGTGTCGTCGGAGTTCTCCAGCGCCGGCAGGTTCACCACCAGGATGCGCCGGTTGAGCACCACGTCGCGCATGTCGATGTCGCCGCTCAGCACCTTGAAGATGTGCCCGAGCGACACTGCGAGCTGGGTGAAGGTCGCGGTGAAGTAGAACAGCGCGAAGCCGTGCTGCTTCGACGGCTCGTCGCCCTTCTGCTCGTTGTAAGGTACGGAGGTATCGTAGCCCGGCAGCTCGCCGAGATAGGCGCTCGCCGGGTAGATGATGTCCTCCGGCATGTCGGGGACCGGGATCTCGATCACCTCTCCCGTCTCCGCGTTGCGCGAGCAGAAGATTCGCTGCGTGGCCAACATCCAGATGCCGCGCAGTTCCAGCGCGAAGCGGATCGTCTCGATGTTGATCGGCACACCCTTGTGGTCGCGCATCCAGACTAGCACCGGGGCCATGGTGCCGATCAGCGCGATGGCGCGGGCCCGGAACACGCCGTTGCTGTCATTGGCCTGCTGCTCGCCGAGCTGGCTCGCCAGCAGCTCGCGGATCGCGTCGGCGTTGCCGGTCGCGAACGGGTTGAAGGTGTTGCTTTCCTTGATCCCGCTCGCGGTCAGGAAATTGAGCGCGAGCACATCGTCCTCACGGCCGAAGGACCGCGCCAGAGCATAGATCTCGCCGTAGAGCTTGTTGTCGGCCTTGCCGTCCACCAGGACGAAACCACTGCCGTGGGTGAGTGAATTGCTGAGCAGGCTCAGGATGGCGGTGGTCTTGCCCGCGCCCGTGGTGCCCGGGATGGTGCCGTGCTGGCGGCCGTCCTCGTTGGTGATCCAGAGTTCCTGGCCGGTGCCCTGGTCCCAGCCGAGGAAGATGGAGCCGGCCGCCATCCGGGGCCGGCGGGTGGCCGGGTCTGGGTAGTTGTAGTCGAGGACGCCCGCGCTCCGTGGCAGCCGGATGGGCAGGGTGGCCCGGCGGGTCAGCACCCAGCCCGCATAGAGCAGCGACACCGGCAAGGTCAGGTCCAGACAGGCCGGGTAGAAGAACGTGGCGCCGGCCATGCCCGCGAGCACCAAGGCCGAGGCCGAGCTCTTCAGCCCTTCGACGAACCGGGTGGTGAAGGGCCGGACGTCACGCAGACCCTGGGTGCCAGAGCGTTCGAACCGCTCCTGCGGCCCGAGGATCTCACGCTGGATCACGGGTCAGTTCTCGAGGCCGAAGGCGTTGCGGCTGGGCCCGGTTGGGCCTGTGCCGGCGGCAACGGCAGCGGGAGTGCCGGGCGCGCTTTGAGCGGCGGGCGGGGTGGCCGCGTGCGGCGCGACACCCTGCGGGGGGATGATACGAGGCGGCAGCGCCAACTCGCGCTGGATGGCCGGCAGCCCGCCGGCGGTGCTCGGCATCACCGCCTCGACCGGGGGCGTGAACCCGGCCAGAGCTGGCGGGCGCAGATTGGACACGTCATCCCGCGCCGGCCGATGGCCGAGCTGGTAGCCGCCGCCGAAGGCCACGACCAGGGCCATGCCCGCAAGGAGGCCGGTCCAGCGACTGAGAGGCTGGCCCTTCTCCCCGGGGGCCCTCTCCATCGCTTCGCTGGCAACATGGAGGTGGAGGTGCAGCGTGCCCGCTCCGGGCAGCGGCGTCGTGGTGTCGGGATGGTCGGCGCCCGGCGCAGCGGCGCCACCGACGACCAGGCTGAGATGGGACGGGTTCATGGTGCCTCCTGCGTGTGTCCCCTCAGGGTGAGGGGGCGCCGTGCGAATGGACGCAGCGAGTTTCGCCAGATCAGATGTCGAGCGTGGCGGCCCGCTGTGCTTCGCTGTCCTGCCGATGGGCCGTGCGAACGGATGCAAGGGCCTGATCCAGCATCGGCGTAACGAGCGGCGCGCGCGCCGCGCGCTCTGCTGCCCAATGGTCGCGCGCGCCAAGGGCCTCAATGCGGGGGTTCGGGTGGGTGTTCTGCCCCGGGCCGTCACCGGGGAAGCCCAGGGAATGCAGCGCATACCAGAGCGGCCGGTCCACCAGCTTGAGGCCGTTGAAGGAGGCGGGCGGCAGAACGCCGGAGCGGCGTCGCGCCTCGTTCAGAACCGACATCAACGCCGTCGTGGTGTAGGCGTGCCTGTCCGCGATCCGGAGCGCCGGCTTGCGCACCGCGGCGTCCCGCAGCACCCGGTCCGCCTCCTCGACCAGGGCGGGCGGGAGGATGAGCGGCTTCGCTGGTCCCGCCCCTTTGTCCTTCGGGTCGCGCGGCAGCACCTCGGCCATGTCGCCCAGCAGGTCGAAGGCGTCCTCCCGCCGTTGGACGAGGTGCAGGGCAAAGGCGGCGAACAGCACCCGGACATGCGGCGCGGCCTTGTCCAGCCCTTGCCAGGCCGGGCCGAGCTGGCGCGTCAGCGCCCGCCTGGCTTTCAATTCGTCCAGTGTGCCATCCCGGCGCGCCGCGTAGCGGGCGATCCACTCATCGGCCCGGAGTGCCGGATCGGCTGGCAACGGATCGCCCTTGCCGATGCGGGTCAGGTGCAACATGCGCCCGAGCATCGCCCCGGCCGACCGGAAGAATCGCGCCTGCTCCTGGCGCAGGCGGGCAAGGTCGAACTGCCGGCAATAGCGCGAGGGTGCGGCCCGGACGTAGCAGAGCACGGCCAGCGCCAGCATCAGCAGAACCGCCGGGATGCGGAAGAACCGCCCGACATAGGTCAGGAGCTGCAGCAGCTGCCAGATGTCCACCCGCTCGGGGTGGGCGGCCATCATGCGGGCATCCTGCTCGGCATAGTCGCCCGTGAAGTGTGCGATGAGCTGCATCTTCCAGTGCTGGATCTGAAAGACGCCCCAGGTGATCTCCGCGTGGTAGTTGGCCCAGAGCTCGTAGGCGCCGAAGCCGATCCCGATCAGAATGATGGCGACGCTGATGGCGAGGTAATCGTCGCTCGACGCCCAGGCGGCACGCTGACTGCCGGATGAGTGAATCATCGTCAGCCTCCTGCCGCGACGGTCTGTTGCAGGGTGGCACTCCGTGTCGCGAGGCCCTGCAGGCGAAGCGCCTGCTGCAGCACGAGGCGCAGATAGGTCGTCTTATGCTGGCTGGAGTGTGAGTGGTACAGGCCGACGCCCTCCCAGAAGTCGCCATGCGCCTCGTCGATCGCGGTGCGCAGGATCCAGGCGCCCGCCTCGACATTGGCGCAGAAGTTGTTGAGCAGGGCGTCCCGCGTCGCAGCCTGGCTGGCGCGCCAGTGCCGGGCAACGGCAGGGATCCAGATCTGATTGATCTGCATCGGGCCGATATCCACCGTGTCGTTGGTGTTCTGGCTGACCCGGCCCAGCTGCCCGCCCTCGACGTTGAGCAGGATGACCAGCACGCCCGGCGGCAGGCGGTGTACCGCCGCGGCGGCGCTCAGGCAGCTCATGACCATGCTGACGCTGGCGTCGGATGGCGGGCTTGGACTTTGGTCACGCGCAAATGCAGGGGGCGCGACAAGGGCGAGGGCCAGCAGGCCGGCGGCGAGCCTCACGGCGCGGCTCCCGCCGAAGGCCGGCTCCCGGCTGCGGCTGCGGCTGCGTGACGAAAGCGCTGGCTTGCGGCCTGCCACACCGCGTCGAGGTCATTGACCAGCAGCATGTCAGGCCGGGCGACCTGGGCCGTCGCCTCCATGACCGAGAGCATCACCGCCGAGAACGGGCCGTTACCGATGCCGCGCACCCGGTAGCCCAGCAGCGCCTTGGGATCCTGCGTGACGTCGAGCGCGAACCCCTTCCCGGTCGCCTCCCGCCACACCACCTCGCCGGCGGCGAGGAACACGGGCAGCAGCCCGTCCGGGCTACCACCCGTCTCGGGCGAGAGGGTGAGGGCCTGTCCCGTGGCGCGGTCCTGCAGCACGAGGGGCTTATCCTCCTGCCGGATCAGGTTCTCCATGGTGCGGCTCACCACCGCGAGGTCGACGGGGCCGGTCACGCCAGCCGCCGGCGTTGCCAGGCCGGCACGGCCGGCCGGACCCTGCCGACCAGCCAGCGCCGCACCACGCGAAACACCGCCGGCAGGGTCAGGCCGAACCAGCTGATGACAGTGAAGAACAGCGTGCCGGCGATCGCGATGGAGGCCGTGGTCCAGGACCAGTAGACCACATAGACCAGCATCGGAATGCAGGCGCGGGCGTCGAGGATCGCGACCCGCACGGGGAGAGAGGTGTAGCGCCACATCAGCCCTTGGTCCTTTTCATCTCGCGCGCCGCGGTCGCCTCGCTGATCCGGCCCTCGGCCAGTGCCTTGCGGATGGCCACCTCGTAGGATTGGCCCCGCTCCTGCACCGCGCGCTTGGTCAGGTCTGGCCAATCCGTCGCGTCACTCCGCATCAGCTGCGCGCGCAGCTCCTCGTCGCAGACCAGGATTTCACGCAACGCGGTGCGCTTGCCGTCGGTCGAGAAGGCGAGGCGCTGGTTGACAATGAGCCGGAGCGACTGCGCGGCCGAGCTCAACAGGTTCTCCCGCTCCTCGTTGCCGCAGAGCGCCGCGATGCGCTGGATGGTCAGCGGCACCGTGTCGGCATGAATGGTCGTGGTCAGCGTCGCGCCGAGCATGGCGGCGTTCAGGGCGGCGCTCATGGTCGCAGTGTCGCGACACTCGCCGACGATGATGTCGGTTGGCTCGCGCCGGGTGGTGCCGCGGATGAAGGCCTCGAAGCTCGGCAGATCGCGCGGGATCTCGCATTGATCCATGGTCGAGGACGGCCCCTTGAGCCGGTCGAGCAGGAACTCGACGGGGGCCGCCGCCTCGAGGATGTTGTAGTTGCCCTCCGGGTCCATCAGCTTGGCGACGGTGATGCCGCCGATCAGCGTGGACTTGCCCGAGCCTGTGGCGCCGCTGACGATCACCATGCCGCTTGCCGGCCGGCAGTTCTCCAGGATCATCGGCTCGACCAGTTGATCCTCAAGTGGCGGCGGCAGGTCCGGAATGGGCCGCAGCACGATGTTGGCGCCCGATCCCCGACTGACCTGGGTCGAGGTGGCATTCAGCCGGTAGCGCAGCCGCTGCGAGCGGCTGACATGGATCTCATAGGCGACGTCGAAATCCTGCCCGCCCTGCAGCCGGGCGGTGCCGTCCGCTCCGTAGAGGTGATTGGTGATGGCGGCGATCTCGGCCTGATCGAGCGCATGCTGGGTCACGGCATAGTTGCGGCCATGGATGCGCAGCCAGACCGGCTTGCCCGTATGGAAGCTGATCCGTGAGGCCCCCTCCCCGCTCGCCCAGGCGAGAAGGGAATCCAGCCCCGGCGCGTGCCGGCGCGGCTCGGTGACCCAGCGCAGGCCCTCATCGGGCCAGGGCCGGCAGGTCAGCGGCGATATGGCGTTCATGCGACGTCCTCCCCGCCGCGGGTCAGTGGCAGCCGGCGCCGGGCTGCCAGCGGCGGCGGTTCGCCTGCAGGCCGGGCTGATCGGTGATGCGGATCGTGCGGTCGCCGATATTCAGGCGCGCCCGCCCGCCTTCGGTCGCGGCATCGGCGAAGGAGATGCGGGGCTCCTCGACCAGGCCGGCCCGCAGCAGCACGCGGTAGCGGGCCATGCCGATGATGTCGCGCTGCAGGCGGCCGAGGTCGGAGAGGAAGATCTCGACCGCCTGCTTTTCGCCCTGGGCCCAGCCCTCGGCGACATTGCGGTTCCAGTATTCGACTTCCTTGCGGGTGCGCGGCAGGCCGGCATCGGCCGGGCGGCGCGGCTTGCCCCAGGAGCGCACGAGATAGGTGCGCCAGTCCGGCGGCGCCGAGGTCAGCTGCGCCTCGCGGGTGATCTCGAAGATGCAGGACGTCTCGCGGGCAACCTGGCCGTTCTCGCCGAGCGCAAAGGCCATCTGCGCCTCGGAAACGATGGGTGGCCGCATCAGCGTCTGGCCGTTGCCGACCGGCAGCACCAGGGCGCGAAAGTCGTAGGTGGTGGTCAGCTCGGCCTCGTAGCGGCGGAGCATCTCGTTGATGGCGAAGGACCGGGCGGCGAGGCCGCCCTGGGCACCATAGGTCAGGCCCGACTGGCGCAGCACCTCGGCCCGGCCCTGCTCCAGCCCGTCCCCCGGCTCGTCGCCGGGGCGGGTCGCCTGCAGCGCCTCGAGCGAGGGCGGCGCCTCACCCCCGACGATGCCCGGCGCCTCCCGGGCGCCGGTGATGGGCTGGTTCAGCGGGTTGGCCAGCGCCGGGATCGCCGCATCGAACTGCTCGACGCTCGGCATGGGCGGCGTCGCGCCATCCGCCAGGTAGCCCGGCTCGGCGGCCTTGGCCTCCGCGAGCCCCAACCCGCCCAGCACCGTGGCGGCGCAGAGCAGACGCTGCAGCTTAGACATGGTGGATTACCTCCACCCGGCGGTTGATGGTGTCCACGCGGACCGTGGCGGCACTGCCAGCCTGATCCCCGAGTGCCTTGAAGGCGCCGATCAGGGTGGTTGCCGAGTTGGGCACGGCCACGGCCAGCGGCTGCATGTTGGTCGGGCCGAACACATCCACCCGGTAGCCGGCCTCGGCCGCGACCTTGCGCACGCCATCGTCGAGCAGGCCGTTCCACGCAAAGCCGATCGGTCGCTGCAGCTCCTCCGGCACGACCGCGCCGGACCGGACAGGCGGCGGGAAGGCCTGGATCGGCGGTGAGCCGGCGGGCGCGATCCCCGGCGGGGTGGCGACCACGGGCGAAACCGTGACGGCACTGGCCGAGGCCACGGGTCTGGGTGGCACCTCAACGACCGCCTGCCCTGGCCGGACCGCGACGGGCGCGACCGAGGCCGGCACCGCGGCCATGGCGGGCGTCGGCGGTACGGCGCGCAGGCCGCCGAGGGCCGCCATCTGGCTGTTCACCAGATCCATCGACCGCCGCAACGCGACCTCCGGGTTCGCCATGCCCGTGGCCTCGATGTCCGTGGTGACGGGATGAGTGGCGCATCCGGCCAGCAGGGCGAGGCCGGTGAGTGTGCCCGCGAGGCGCAGGCGCTGGGATCGCATTGGGGGAACCCTCCAACTGTCTTCGATCCAAGACTGCGGAGGTTCCGTGCGAACGGCGCACGCAATCAGCGTGCGCCGGCGAAAGTTTTTACGAGGGCCTGTGTTCATCCTGAACACAGACCCGGCTTCCTCACTCCGCCGCCATCAGCTGCGGCGAACCCTCCGTCGATATGTCATTGGCCGCGTCGCGCCGGGTGTCGACGTCGCGCAGGATGATGCCGAGCCCGGTGCCGTTGGTCAGTTCGGTGGCCAGTTCGTCCAGCACCCCGAGCACGGCGCCGTCCTCCTTCTCGCCGCGCTTGAGGCGATCATCCTTGCGCTGCGCGATCTCCTTCTCGGCCGAGCCATAGGGAAACACCTTGGACAGGCGTCGCAGCGCCTCGCTGAACCCAAGCCGGGCATAGAGCCGGTTGCGCAACGCGCTATCGCCCGGCGTCGTGCTGAGCGCCCACAGCTCCACCGGGCCGAGGCTGTTGATGAGCATCTGCTCCCAGCGGTCCGCATCCACGGCGAACTGCGCCACGAAGGGCGCACCGCCCGGGCCGGGGCCGCTCAGGGTGTGGCGCACATTGTGGGCGCTGGCCTCACCCAGATCGAAGCGCTTGATGATCTCCTCGGCTTCCTTGGCATCGCCCGCCTTCAGGATGAACCGCCCCGTCGACTGGCTGATGATCGCCTGTCCCATGTCGGTGAGACGCTGGCTGGCGAAGCCGAGCTGCACGTTGTGCTTCGGTCCCTCGCGCATGTCGCGCTCGGCCTGCGCCTGCACCTGCGGACTGTTCTGGGTGCGGTGCCACTCGTCGAAGTCGAGGCGCTTGATCGTCTCCATCGCCTCCTGGAAGCGGACGCGATGGTAGGGCCGCATCGGCTCCGGCACATGCGCCAGATGATCGACGTGGAGGAAGAAGTTCCGCCCCAGAATGTGGCGGGCCATCATGTACATCATCTCGGTCTGCCGGTCCGCCGCGGCCGAGCCGGTCGGCGCCACGGCCGCCAGGTCGATGACGATGACCCGCGCAGGACCGAAGTCGAGCCTGGTGGGTTCGCTCAGCGTCGGGTAGTTGCGGATGAAGGCATAGATGTAGCGCTCGAAGGTCTTACCCAGCTCCTCGTGCGTGGCGGCGATCTTGAGGCCGTTGAAGCTGTCGCGGACCTGCTCGGTCCGCACCGCGCTGATGAGGTCCTGGATGGTCGGCACGGCATGGCGCTGCGCCACCTCCGCCCAGCGATACTCGCCCACCTCGATCAACGCATTGACCACGTCGCGCCACCACGGGTCCTCGTGCTGCAGCTCGATGCGGTGCCGGCGCAGCGCCTGGTCCACCGCCGGCTCGACACCGGCGCGGTAGCGCTTGGGAGAGCCGCCCTGCACGCCGGTGCAGAGGCGGTAGGCCTCCTCGATCACGAGATGGATGAGATGGCCCATGCCCTCGAAGGGCTTGGTCTCGTTCGGCGGCAGGGTGGCGAGCTCTAGGAAGTTCTGCAGGAAGGCGCGTTCCAGGGGCAGGGGATACTCGCAGCCCAGCTGCAGGTCGAAGACGTTGAACTCGAACCCCGGCGCGAACTGCATGGTGACGAAGATCGCCTCGTGCCGGCGGGCCGGGCCGAGCGCCTCCTGCAGGAGGCGCACGAAGCCCTCGGCCGAGTTGCCGATATCGGCCTTGCCGATCAGCGGCAGCTTGGCGCCGTTCGTGCCCATCACCGCCGAACTGAGGCAGAGGCCGAGGTTGATCGTGTTGGCGAGCACCGACTTCCCCGAACGCGGCGGGGCGACGAAGATGTCGAGCACCTGCGGTCGGATTGCGCCTCCGGTCGGATCATAGGGCGCCATGGCGCCGTCGGGCTTGCGGAACAGGACGGCGCCGCGCTGCCAGGGGACCGCCGTCTTGGCCCAGGGCAGCATGGCGAAGGCGTCACCCAGCAGGGCGGCGTGCGGCACGCCGGTCGAGGCCAGGGCGAGGCCCGGCACGCTGCTCAGCGCCCCCTCGAGCGGGTCGCCAGCGACGGAGGTCGCCTTGCAGTTGCCCCAGCCCTCGAGCCGCTGGGAGAGGGTCGAGGCGCGGCGGCGGAGCTTGCGGGTCTCGTCGATCGGCGCCCAGGTGGCGAAGGAGGCGCGCAGGCGGACGCTGATGTGGTTGTCCGCGCGGGCCTGCTCCAGCGCCTCGAAGGCGCGGCGCAGGTCCGCGTTCTGCGGGAACATGCCGAAGAACTTGGCGCCGATTTCCTTGAACATCATGGAGACCTTGCCGCCACCCTCGATCACGAACGCGCCGCGCCAGGGGATGCGGTCCCGGCCGAGCGGGGCGGCCAGCTCGAGGAAGGGTCGCGGGTCCTCGGGACCGACCTTGAGGTCGACATGGGCATACTCGTACTCGCCGATGCGGACCCGCTGGCCGCCCAGGGTCTCGGCATCGGCGTGAAAGATCTGGCTGCGGATGGAGGGCCAGAGCAGCCCCTCGGGTTTGACCTTTCTGACGTGCTCCTCGGGCAGGCGCCCCATCACCCGATCGCCCTGCAGCGTCGCCTTCCAGGGCGAGCCGGCCGTCTCGCGGTAGATGGTCTCACGCATCACCTTGAGGGCGTCGTGCGCGTCCAGCTCCGTGGTGGCGATGTCATGGCCGCGCAGCGAGGCCTCGACGCGGGCGAGGAAGGCCGCGTGGCGCGCCGCCATGATCTCGCTGCGGAGAAAGTAGCGCTGGCTTTCGCCGACGAGCGGGCACTCGCGGGCGAGCGCGTCCTGCTCCTCCTTCATCTGCTTGCGCTCTTCCTTGGTCAGCACGCCGCGACGGGTCCAGAGGATGTAGTAGGCGGCTTCCCAGCGCATCAGCTTCGGCCAGCGGGCGGAGCGCTCGGCGAGAATGTCCGTCAAATCGAGCCCGAGCTCGCGGGCGACACCCCGGCAACTCTCCATGTGAACGCGCTCGATCTCGACGGCCGCGAGGTCAGGGTCGGAGATGTAGAAGCCGACGATCGCGTGACCCTTGTCCTCCAGCGTGCCCGAGAGGTCGATCCGCTGCGCGGTCGCGATGCGTTCGATCTCGGCCCGCGTCGGCTGGCGGCGCAGGCCGTCGATGCGCAGGAAGCTCACGTAGTCGGATTGTTTGGTGACGAGCGCATTGCCATGCGTCGTCTCCACCTCGCAGAAGGACGGAAGAGGCTGGCGGAGCAGCAGGGAGGCGCTGGCCAGCAGCTTGTCGAGGCCGAACATGGCGGGCCCTTTCAGGCGCGGGATTGCGGGGAGGCCCAGGCGGCCAGCATCTCGGGGTAGACGTCCCGTCCGTCCCGGAAGAGCTGGCCGAGCGGTAGCAGCCGCAGTCCCGCGAGCAGCTCCGCCCGCCTGGCATAGGTGGCTGGACGCAGGTGAAGCAGGGCCGCACCGAGATCGGCGAAGGAGGTGGTGCCGAGGCGATCCAGCGCGGTGCTGGACCGCTCGCGCAGGGCGCGGAAGGTGCGGAAGGCGGCCACCAGCTCCGGTGCGGCCCCCCGCGGAGTGCGGGCGGCTGTGGCGGGTTCCCCGTGCCGGTGCAGGACCGAGTGGATGCCGCGCACCAGGCAGTTCAGGCCCGCCTGTGAGATCTCCGGCAGCCAGATCAGGACCGCCTCGGCGTCGATCTGCGGACGGTCGGGATGCTGGCTCAGGTGGCAGAGGGGGCAGGCGGCGACAACGTTGTCGGGGGACGGGTCGGTGTGGTCGCCGTTGCGGTGGAAGGGCTCCCGCCGGTCTCCGGCGTCGAAGCCGCAGAACCGGCAGCACCCGGTGACGGAGGGTCCCTGCCGCTCCTCCGGTCCGGCATCAGCGGTCCAGGCTGAGGGGTGGGCCGAGAGGAGGAGCGGCAGGAGGCGCATGGCGGCCTACTGGAAGGCGACGACGCCGGCGGTGCTGGTCACCGAGGCGGCGGTGCCGGTCGTGGTCTGCGCCGCCTTGTTGATCCAGGCGCCGCCGGTGACGAAGAGGCCGCAGAGCACCAGGCCGGCGAGCCCCATCGCGACCCGGCCGCCCTCCCGGTTCTGCGGCTGGCGGGACTGCCAGAGCGCCCAGACGCCGGCGATGAAGCAGACCAGGGCGGCGCAGTACATCAGCGTCGAGGCGACGAAGCCGCCGGTGGTCGAGGCTTCCTGCGCCATGGTCTGCATCTGGCCGCCGATGCCGTTGCCGGCTGCCTGCGCGAAGGCGCTGGCGGACAGGACTGCCGAGCCAAGCAGGCCGGTGCCGGCGGTGACGAGCGCACGGCCACGGCGCCCGAGACGCCGGGCCATCACCGCCGGCACGGTCGCATTCATCTTGGAAAGATTCACGGTGATCTCCTTTGACCGAGAGAGTGCATCCCTCTCAAGTCCAAGGATCGTCAGGTGCCGTGCGAACGGGCCCTGGAAAATTCGAGGCTCCGAAAGAAAATCAGCCCGGCCGCTTCCGGCCGGGCTGCTGCATCCGCATTGGTGCGGAGACGCCTCATGTGAAGAAGCTGACCACCCATTGCGAGATGGTCAGCACGTTGATCAGCATGACCGAGAACACGAACTGCACGAGGCAGCCGCCGGGCGTGCGCCGGCTGGTGCCCCGCATCACCGCCCAGAGCCCGTACATGGCCGCGAAGGCCATCATCGCGCCGAAGGCCTGGAAGAACAGCTGGAAGATCTGCACGACGTTGATGACAGTATCGGCCGGCGTGCTGCCGAGCATGTTGTCGGTGCTCGGCGCCGAGTAGCTGCTCAGCCCGGCGACCAGATTGACCGTGACGGCCGATCCGCCGCTGCGGTTGGCCAGCGTCAGGAACCGGTCGAAGCTGGCGAAGACACCGCAGAACAGCAGCGACACGATCGGGATCCACGGCTTGCCGCGGAACGGGTTGTCCGGCTGGGACTGCCGCCAGAAGCCCCAGCCGGCGAAGAGGAACAGCGTGAGCGCGGCGATGTAGCAGAAGGTCGGCAACAGGATCTGGAAGATCTGGCCGACCGCCGCCGCGAAGTTGGCGAGGCCCTGCATGACGGCGCCCTACCGGATCGTGCCATGTTCGGCGGTCAGCACCCAGACCGTGCCCTGCTGCGCGATGGACTTCACGCGGCCGTAGCCTGGCACGTCGTCACCCACGCTGACCTGCAGCAGGTTGCCCACGTCGCCTGTGCGGTCCACCTCGGCCAGCATGGCCAGGCCGGGAGAGGCAGCCTGGACGCGGTAGCGCTTCGGCGCGGCGTCCTGCGGGGAGGAAGCGGGTGCGGCGCTGGCGACCGGCCGGACGCCCCGGGCAGCCGGAGTGCTGGGGGGCGCTGTCACCGTGACGGAAACCGGCGTCACGGGCGATGAGGCCGGCGTGGGCGGCGGAGCGGCCACTGGGGGGGCGCCGGCTCCCATCGCCGCATTGATCGCGCCACGCGCCTCGGCGAGAGCGAGGCGCCGGTCATAGTCGCCGAGCTGGGTATCGAGGCGCTCGCGCATCTGCTGGACATCGGCCCGGAGCTGGGCGTTCTCCGTTCGCTGATTGCGCACCAGCACACCGAGCTCCGTCACCAGATTGAGCACCTCGACCTGCTGCGGCGTGCTCATCGGGGCGGCCTGCAGGGCGGCGGCCCGCTGTACCGGATCATGCGGGGCGGCAGGGCTTGCCACCGGCGGGGCGGGAGGCGCCACAGCGGGGGACGGCGTTGGCGCCTGAACCGGCGCCGACGCCGCAAGGCTCGCCTGCACCGACGGGGCGGGGGCTGCTGGCGAAGGCGCCGGCGCAGCCGCCGGGGGCGGGCTCGAGGGGGTTGCCGGCGCCGAATGCCGCTCGTCGAACTGGCGCTGCGCGGGCGGTGAGATCGGCGTCGGCCTCGGCCCATCGCCCGAGCGAAGGCGGACGATCTCCTGCAGCTCCTCCGGCTTTGGCTGCTGTGTTGGGTGCGGCTGAGGTGGACTGGCGACCGTCTGCGGCGTCGGCGCGCGCGCCAGGGTCGCGGCAGGCGCGACGGGCGCCGGGAGGGTGATGGTCTGCCCACCCGCGAGGTGGGTCGAGGGACCTGGATGGCCGCCCAGCCAGGCGAGGTGGTTGTAGGGCGAGATCAGGAACACCCCACCGGCCGCCACGAGCACCACGGCCATCGCCGCGCCGGTCATCAGGGCGTTGCGACGACCGCGCGGGGGCTTGGCCGGGAGGGCCGTCTGCGCCGGTTCGGCGGCTGCGCTTGCCGCCTCGGGCGGGGTGTCGCCTGCCTCGGCAGCCTCCTCCGCAACCGCGCCGGGCCGGTCAACGGGCTCGGCGCGTGGGGCGGGCGGCATGTCCTCGTCCTCACCCGGCAGGGTCATTTCCGGCCGGACGAACGGACGAGGCAGGGTTTGCTCGATGTGGGTGTCCATGACGATCCTGCGGATGATGGTGTTTCACAGGATCGCCGGTCCCCGTGCGAACGGGGCCGGGGTTTTTCGACTAGCGCTGCGGCAGGGCGACGTTGCTGAGGAACATGACGCCGACGCCCGCATTGGCGGCGAGATGGATGGTCGGGCCGCGCGGTGCCGCCTGGTTGAGCGCGGCACCGACCCTGGCACCTGCCACACCGGCGGCGACGCCGACCTGCTGGTCGAGGTTCAGGCGCGTCGAGTAGGCGGCGCCACCGAAGGGGCTGATGACCGACTGGGTGTTCGAGGTGGTGGCAATGGCCTGTCCAAGACCCTGCACGAAGGCCGCCGCCGCCGGCAGGATGAAGCGGCTGAGGTAATGCTGGTCGACGCTGGTGGCGACCGCCGTCTCCATGCTGTCGGGCGCGATGACGATACCATCTACCGGAATGCTCTGGCCGTTGTGGACGAGGCTCTGGACGCGCACCACCAGCAGGTCGCCGTCTCCGGCCTTGCCGAAGCTGCCGATGATCCGGTCGCCGGCAATCGGTCCGCTGTCGGCCTGCAGCACGATGGGGCCGCCGGAATCCGAGTTCACGGCCACGACGGTATGGGCATAGACCCCCCGTCCCGCCGGTACCAGGACCTGCTGCGGCAGGGTACGGGCCATGGTCGAGGCCGGCGCGACGGCTGTGTTCCGTGCCTCGGCACCACCGCCGCTTCCTCCGAGCCCGCCCTCTCCGGTCGCCCCATCGCTGCTGCCGCCGCTCTCCTGGTTGCGGGTTGGCGGAAGCACCACGTCGGTCCGGCTGGGCCGCGCGCCCCAGCCGTTGAGGACGTCGGCCACGGCTGCGCGGAACATCTGGTCCTGCTGCGACTGTTGCTGGTTGGTCTGCGCGGCCTGCTGGACCGGTCGGGTCGCAGGCAGCACAGGGCGCGGCGCAGGAGGTTCAGCGATCCTGATGCTCGGCGGGGCGGCCGGAGCGGCGGCCGGAACCACAACGGGTGCGGGCGCCGGCGCTGGCGCCTGCAGGCTGATCGGCCGGCTCGCCGTCAGCGGCGGCGTGTAGGATTGTCCCTGCCGCGCCGCCCTGTCGGCTTCCTGCTGGTTATGTTCCAGCGCCAGCCGGTCCTGGTTCGGGTTGCTGTGAGGGCCACCGGGGAGCGGATTGACGGCCGGCATGCGGGCCGTCCGGGACTGCGGCGGCTCGCTGCCCTTGATGAAGGACACGCCGACCACGGTGCCGAACACGATAACGGCCGTGCCGGAGATCAGCGCCAGGCGCAGCGGACCGGCTGCGCCGGCCCGGTTGAACACGCGCATCCTGCCCAGCACGCTGCCGAGCTGGAGCCTTCCCAACGCGCCAGACATCAGCGCTCCTCCCTCAGCTCGGCCGAGACCGTGCGGTTGTTGACGGACAGCAGCACCACCGGGGTGACCGGCAGCGCGTAGATGGTCACGTTGCCTTCGCCGTTCTGCGAGCCGTCCCAGGGCGGCGACATCAGCGTGTAGCTGGTGCGCAGATAGATGTGGTCACCAAGTCGCCACGCCCGCGCCTCGTCGGGCGAGACGCCGCTGACCGACAGGGGCACGGCGTCGGCCGGGGCCACCCCGGACAGCATCGCGGTCAGGAACGGGGCGCCGGTGAAGGGAGCATTCGGGCGGGTGTCGATCTGCACCCGCGCGTTCGGACCGCGCGCGGCCACATGGACGCTGATCTCGGCGTCGTAGCGGTCGCGCCCCGCCATCAACATGAAGGCGATCGGCTTGGGCGCGCCCTGCAGGTTGACCAGCAGTCCGCCGCGCGGACTGATCGACATCGGCGTGATCTGGATCGTGTTGCTGCCCCGCACGGGCACGCAGACCTGAAAGCCCGTCACTTCGGCGCGGCCGTTGGGACCGGCCGCACTCGGCGCGGTGTTGCAGCTCTCGCCGTTGCCGCCGCCGCCCGTCGACACGCTGGCCGCGTTGCTGTTGCTGTCCCAGGCGATGGGCCAGGGCTGGCCTGTGCTGTCGAAGAACGACACCGCCGTCGGGTAGCCGCGCACTGTCTGGATGATGGCGGTCGCCTGCCCCGGTGCGTAGGTGACGTTCAGCGGCCGGCTGATGGGCGATGCGATCTGCAGGCCGCCTTCCTCGCGGGCCCGCTGCGTCTCGCCGTAGCGCCGCGCGAGTTCGCGGATCATGTCGGGCGTCAGCGGGATCGCGTCATCGAGGATGCGCTGGCGACTGGCGTTCTGGTCGTCAGGCGTCGTGGTGGCTGGCGCTCCGGCCGGGGCCTGACCCGGCACCTGTGCGAAGCAGATGGCGGGAAGGCAGATGCCCGCAACGGCAGCCGCCTTGGGAAGACGTGCGAGCAAGACTGCAACTCCTTCTAGCGAGGGGATGCGACCAGTTCGTCGATGACCAGACCGTCCGGATGGCGCTGGTCGTCAGTTCGCATGACGGTGGCCGTCATGATCAGCGTCTGCGTGGTGAATTGCTGCGTGTTCTCACAGGTCTGCAGCATCGGGAACTGGACATGATAGGCGAGCCGGCCGTTGACGATCTCCGTCTTCGGGATAGTGGCCGCGCGCTGCGCCTGCGCGTAACAGAGCAGGCGGGCTTTCTTCATCTGGTCGAAGTTGCCGGAACTGATGTAGCTCCTGGCGAAGGATGACCATCCCTGTTCCGAGAAGCTCATCCCGGCCGTGTTCAGCTGCGACGGATAATTGTGATAGTCGACGCTGTAGGTCGCGAGGATCGCGTGAACCGTCCACTGCAGCAGTTGCACGTCATCGACGATGGGGCTGTCCAGCGCGACGGCGGGACGGGGCGGATTGCGACCATCCACGAAAAAGTATCTCGGTGCCGGCGGATTGAGCCACACGTAGGCGTCGTGGGCGAGCGAGACCGCGAGCAGTCCGATCACCGTGACGGTCAGTCCGAGGCACCACTTGACCAGCGAGGCCTGGAAATCGGGATCCGAGATTCTGCGCTGGACGGCGGCCGTTGAGTTCTGCATGCGCGCGATCTCCGAGGAGGAACCATGATCCACTCTCAGGGGGACCCGTGCGAACGGCTACAGCGCAAGTGAGCCAAGGTCGTAGCTGACGCTGTAGTCTTCGCAGAAGCCCGAGCTGCGGCGTTGAAGGGCCTTCCGGCCGAGCTTGCTGATGGTCCGGCCACGCTGGCACCAGAAGAACCAGCCCGGCTTCGACTTGCACGCCCGATAGATGAAGCCGCCCTCGGCGATGTTCCGGGCCGCGACAGCCGGATCGTACTGCGTGACCAGCTGGGAGCGGTCCCGCGGCGGCAGCTCGAGACGGCTCGCCCGTGAGCTGATCGTGCCGGGGGATACGCCCCAGAGCTTCGCGATGACCCGGTGATGGACGTTGCCGAGCCACAGCTTGCCAAGGACGATGTCCAGATCGCGGATCCAGCAGAGTTGGCCGGTTCCCGGCTTCCGCTGGAGGGGAATGCGGTTGCCATCCTCGTCGGTGACGAACTGGCCGACCTCCTCGATGGCCTCGCGTGCGGCTGCCGCCTCGCGATTGGGCCGAGCGACGCTGCGCCGGTCGCGCTTCGGCAACCCGAGCCATCGCACCTTGGCCCAGATAGCACCCGCCGAGCGACCGAAACGCTCGCCGATGGTCGCGGCGTGGAATCCGGCGAGCCAGTCCTGGATCAGGGGGAGATAGTCACTCGCCTTCCAGGCCTTCGGGCTTGAACTCTGGCGCAGGGGCCGGTCATGCGGCGTCGGCAGATCGAGCCTGACCACCGCATCGAGGATCTCGTCGGGGCTCTGTTGCAGATAGGCCGAAATCGCCTCGAGGCCGTGCCCGCGGGCCACCATCCCCCGCAGCACCGCCTCGTTCCGGAATGTCGTGTGCGCGGGCGGGCTGGCATCCATTGGAGCCCGACTTGCGCGGACGATTTCGGGAGCAGCGATGGATGCGAGCATGAGATCACTCCGGCGGCCTGCCGGAGCTCTCTATCGCGGTTCAATCCGATAAAGCGAGTGGAAAATGACGACGTTCAGGAGAAATCCGACCTTCCCGTTCGCACAATTCCGATCTCACCCGCCGTTCATCGAGATTCCGACCAAGACCACCAGACTTTCCTAAGGCTGGTTCCGATCGCTCGTCTTCTCCGGCTTCCCTACTTCTTCCAGGGCCTTACGGACCTGCTGTATCAGATACGTGGCCCGTCCCATCTCCGTCAGGTGCGTCGCCAAGACGCTGTCGACCATCTTGAGAGTTTCCGTGCTGATCGCGGGGGGCGCGGACATAGGAGGGGGCGGCGGCGCTGGCGCAGGAGCCGGCGCCGGGGGTTCTGGCTCGGGAATCAGGTCGCGTATCCGGACTTTCAGGGCCTCGGCGAGCTTCTGCAGGGTTGAGAGGGAGATGTTGTGAACACCCTGCTCCGCCGAGAACACGGTCGAGACAGGGCACTCCGACGCCCGGGCAAGTTGGGCTTGGCTCATGTGATTTGCCTTACGAAGCTCGACGATCCGCCGTGCGACCCTGACAAACAGTTCCTTGTCCCTGATGGCGCCCCGCTTTCTCGGAGGCGGGGATGCTTGACCCTTAGCAGGGGCCTGTTCGGCGGCGCCCTCCTGCCCTTCTGCCTCAAGGTCCGGAGGGGACGGCAGCCCTGTTGGCTTCTTACTCATGAAGGCTTCCCAATCGAGCATGACCATCCCAAACCCCTGTATCCGTTGAGGTCAGGATGGACGGCGCCCCAAGCGAATGGGCACCGGACAGGCTCCAGAAATTGGCCTTTTGGGTGGGGGTTTGTAGCAACGCGCCCGTCACCGGCATTCCGCCGTCCCCGTTCGCACCGATATGGCGAAAGCTTGCCTCCAGAGACGGAGGACACGATGCTCGCCCTGGCCACATCGCTCGCTGCGATCCACTTGCTGACTTCCCCTCTGCATCCGATCGACTTCCAACTCATGCAGGGCGCCCAGCTGCAGTCTCCTGCCCCGGTTGCCCCCCTCGCGTCGGGACCGGCGGGGGATGCCTCCCCGGACGAACCAGCGCCGCCCCCTCCTCGTCCCCGCTACAGCATCGCTCGCGGCTTCGGCAACGACGTACCGCTGTCCTTTGCGGCAAAGCAGATCGTGCCGCCGTCGTTCCGTGTGATCTATCGAACGGGTGTCGATCCGGATGCGCGGGTCACCTGGAGCGGCGGAAAGCCCTGGAATCAGGCACTTGGGGCAGCGTTACGGCCGCTTGGGCTCCATGTGGTTCTGAACGGGCGGACCCTGACCATCGGAAACTAGCCTGATCCCGTTCGCACGCCGACGTCTCAGACTGCTCCTGAACTGAAGGAGCATTCATGATGCCGGACCTCAGCAAGGCAACGGTAACGTCCTGGCTCCAGGATCGGGAGCCCCTGGTTGCGGCCCGCTGGAAAGGGGCCGTCCGTCCGGTCGAGGAGGAGCCGGAAGTCCGCGCCTCGCTGGCTGAACTCGGCGATACGCTCGACCAGTCATTCAACCACGACGCGGATGGGCTCTCCGTCGCCCTGCGGGAGGAGCCCGTGCAGGATAACCTGCGTCGGGTGCTGGTCCAGCTCGGCCCGGCCCGGCTCCTGCGCCTGCTTCATTGGCTCTCCTTTTCCGGGCTGCCGGGAAGCGGACAGGTCCTCGGAGGCCTGCTGCGGGATGATCCGAGCGGGGCCGGCCAGGCGCTTCGGGGCTTCGTCGAAGAACTGCACCGGCAGGAGTTGCTGGCCCGGATCTTCAGCCAGGGCCGGTTGCAGGCACTGCTGGCGGCCTGCCAGGGTCAGCAGGGGGAGGCCGTGTGATGCCGCCGCTGCGCCGCTATGCCGCCCTTCTCGTCCTCACGGCGCTGCCCGGCTATGCCATGGCCCAGGCCGCCAACCAGGGCAGCCAGGGCTGTGCCGTCATCACCCAGGCGGCGATCGACGGTGCCACGGCCCGCATCCAGGCCGATGATGCCAGCATCAGGCCGCCGCAGAGCGTCACCTCCCTGACCTGCCTGGATAACTTCTTCAACGGGAGCGGGCTGAACGTCATCACCAGCCTGCTCGACCCGACCGCCCTGCTCAACTCGATCAAGGGTCAGCTCTGCAACATGGTGCAGTCGGCCTGGCAGTCGAGCATCGGCTCGGCGCAGTGCGGACTGACCGTGAGCGGCTTCAACCTGGGCTTCGGCGGCTTCGGCGGCGGCATGATGTGCCCCCGCCTCTCCTTCGGAGGGGGCGGGCCGACCATCGGCAGCATAACGGCCGGGCAGTTCGCCGGCGGCCAGGGTCTCTACATCAACGGCCAAGCCACCGCCCCGACCGGCTACACCCTCCCGCAGCAGGTGCCATGACCATGAGGAAGCAACTCCTCTCCACCACCGCTGGCATCCTGATCGGCGGCATTCTGTTCGGCGCCGCTCCCGCCTGGGCGGACCTGCCTGTCGTCGATATCGGTGTGATGGGCATCCTGCAGGCCGCGCAGCAGGCCCTGACCAACGCGATCAGCAGCATCGGAACGCAGATCACCAACTCGGTGACCCACATGGAGACGTCGGTCAGCGACATGCTGCGCGATGGCTTCACCCAGAACGCCAACTACGCCAAGGCTCAGGTCGCGGCCCAGCAGCAGATCGCCGATGCCTCCAATACGGCGAACGCTCGCGTGCTGCGCGATGCCCGCAACTCCCAGATACGCGACGAGCAGACGCCCAACCCGCAGGCCTGCGCGGCGCTCGACAATGGTCAGTCGTTGCAGGCCGCAGCGGGCCAGGCCACCCTCGTGGCCGCCGCCATCAGCAACGTCATGGATCCCCGCAGCGAGGGCGCGCCGGGCACTCCGGCCTACTACGGTGCCGCGCAGTCGGCCGCGGCATCGACGCAGATGCATCTGTCCCGCTACTGCGACCAGCGGGAAGCCGAGGCCGGGCTCTGCACGCTCTCGCCGCTGCCCAACGGAGATCAGCGTGCCGCCAGCCTGTTCAGTTCGGGTACCCTGAACGGCGAGACCGGGGTCAACGCGGCCAACGACTTCGCCACCAACCTCGTCCAGCCTGTCGTTCCGGCCGCCCTCCGCGGCGACCAGCTGACCTCGGTCGCGGGGCAGGACGCGGCGGCACGGCGGCGCTCCTACACCGCGCGCATGTCGCTCGCGCGCGACGTCCTGAACTACAGCATCGCCGTCCAGGCGCCGTCGGTCACGCTGACCGCGGCCCAGCAGCAGCAGATGCAGGATCAGGGTCAGACGCCTGTGACCACCGCATCGTGGCTGCAGGCGATGGACCTCGAGGTGAACCGGCGCGTGAGCAGCGTCAGTTGGGCGGCTTCGCTGCAGGCGATGCCGCCCGCCTCGGTCCAGCGGGAGATCGCGCTCGAGATGGCGATGAGCAACTACCTCGCCATGCAGAACTACCGGGTGCAGCTCTACAACTCGGCCCTGCAGGCATCCCTTCTTGCCGCGACGGCGGAGCGCAACGGGGCGCCACCCGTGCAGATGCCCTCCCCCTCCATCGCGTCCAACTGACCACCAGCCAGGGAACCCCAAGCCATGTCCGACACCACAGTGGCCGCCGAGCG
Organism: Roseomonas sp. E05; assembly: GCF_030063475.1. Taxonomy (GTDB): domain Bacteria; phylum Pseudomonadota; class Alphaproteobacteria; order Acetobacterales; family Acetobacteraceae; genus Pseudoroseomonas. The sequence continues at coordinate 24,297 of NZ_JASIRT010000030.1, read as the reverse complement.
GCCGAAAGGCGCTGCCGAGAATGCTGGGCGCGATCCGCTGCGCGACGTGCTGGACCGGATGAACCGCGCGCGCGAGCACGTCGCGGCCATCGACCCGCACCTCAGCGACACCATCCGGCTCCTCACGGAGCGGGCCGAGCAGCCAGGGCGGACCGAGTCCACCAACTTCCGCATCCGCGTCGCCTATGCCCTGCAGGATCTGGAGAAGCTCGCCGGTCCCGTCGTCAACATGAGCGAGCCGATGCGCCAGGAGATGGCACGCCTCGCCACCACCATGCCCGGCTTGCAGAACGAGCGCCTGCAGGAGCTGATGCGGCGGACGCCGGAGATTCAGGACGTCGGTCTGGTTCGGGATATCCGGGTCATCGCAGCGGATGCCGCGACACGACCAGCCCAGGACACGGCGTCGATTCGGGACCGGGTTGAGGTTCTGGAAAGCCGGGCACGCCTGAGTGGCCTTCCCAGTTTGCCCTTGGCTTCCACTGCTCACGCGGAAGCAGAGAGCACCCGGCGCACGCCAGAAGCGGTGAACGATCCCGCAAGCACTGGCACCCCCGGATCTCATACCGGAAGTGCAGAGCGAGGCATGGGCGCTCGATCCGCCACTCACCAGGAGGCCGCCAGTCCCGAGCCAATGCGGGCCGCCAGTCCTGATTGGCGTTCCCCGCCTCAACAAGCCACTCGTCAGCCGGAGCCGGATCAAGACCAGTCCCGTGTTCAAGCCCAGCTCCGCGCCCCTGGCTTGGTGGCGTCAATCATGGCCGCAATGCACAAGCCGGACCAGCAGCGAGCAGCGACGCTCGATCCAACTCCAACGCCGATGGTTGAGCGGGTCAGCCGCTTCGAGCAGCGGATGCAGGAAGGCCGGGAGGAGAACAGCTTCCGCGGTGCCGAGCAGTCCGGCCGCGCGGCGCTGGAAGCGCTACAGGCCTTCGCCAGTGGGCCGGGGGCCAGCGTCATGAACCGCATCCGGGAAGCCGCCAAGGCTGACCCGGGCGGCATCGCTGGCGTCATGTCCGAGATGCGGACCGGCGGCGTCTACGCTGACCTGCGCCAGCAATTCGACGGTGCCATGGCCAAGGAGAAGAGCTTCGCCGCCGCCTACGAGCGCGCGGCGGCCGCGACCGGGCAGTACGCCAAGGACCGCACGGCGGTCGAGGCCATCATCAGCCAGCGGCCGGACGCCGAGGCCCTCACCGGCCGCTTCCAGAAGCTCGATGCGCAGATCGGCGAGGCTACCTCCAGCACCCCCGGCCGCAAGGAAGGCAAGAACGCCCTCGACGAGCTGGCCGAAAAGGCGGCCGAGATCATCTCCCGCGCCCTCGACCGGGTGAAGGCGGCCTTCTCCTCCTCCGCCCGCGCCGGCAGCAGCCCCTCGCCCAGCCCCTGACGATCCCATTCGCACACCGGCGGCGCATCCTTTCAGGAGCCCTGATCCTGTGAGGATGCAATGCGCCGCCACTGGCCCTTACTCCTAAGCCTCGCCTTGGTGTGCCTGGCCGTGCCGGCCATGGCACAGACCGCCCCCAGCTCCGGTATGAACATGAGCTGGAGCGCCCTCGATCCCGGTGACGACTGGGCCGCCCAGGTCCTCAAATCCCTCTTCCCCGTCATCGGCACCTCCAGCGGGCCGAGCATCGGCAGCGCCACCTCCGTGATCGGGCTCATCGTCAGCCAGCTCACCGGCTTCGTCGCCGCGATTGCCATGACCTGGCTCTGCTACGCGACGATCATGCAGATCCACCGGGGTGCCGAGACGGCCCGGCTGCTGTCGAGCAACATGACGTCCATGTTCGTGGTCCGGCTCGGCTTCGCCGCCATCATGATGTACCCGCTGTCGAGTGGCTTCGGGGCCGGGCAGGCGGCCGTGGTGCAGGCTTCCATGTGGGGCATCGGCATGGCGCGATCCGTCTACACCAACGCCATCAAGGCGGTCGGACCCGATGCGATGGTGATCGACCCGCCGATGATCCCCGGTACCCGCTCCGTCGTCTCCGGTCTGATCCAGATGGAACTGTGCCGGAGCCTGGTGAACACCATCGCCAACAACAGCAACCTGATCCCGGCGCCGAATCCCGCGACCGTCAATCAGCTCGACGGCAGCCAGATCCAGACCTGGTCCTATTCCATGTCGGCCGGGAACGAGACCGGCACGCCGGTCTGTGGCAGCATCACGCTGCGCAACACCAACGCTTCGGCACCGTCGATCGCCGGCGTCACCGTGGACAAGGCAGCGCTGCTCAGCAACGCGCTGACCAGCGTGTTGACCAGCGACATCCGGCCGCAGGTGGAGCAGGTCGCGCAGAACTATTTCAACACCCGCAAGGCTTCGGCGCTGGAGCCGCTGATGGGCGTGCTCACCAGCGCTACCTCCGACTACACGCAGAGGCTGACGCAGGTGGCGACCGATGCCGCCTCCGCGCTCCGCAGCGCCATGCAGAACGCCGCTGACGCCCGCAACGGCAATGTCGGCCTCAGCACCGGGCAGACGCAGCTCTCGGCGCTCGGCTGGAGTTCGGCCGGCGCCTACTACCTCGAGTTCGCCCGGTTGAACGGCGTCACCCTCTCGCTGGTCAACTCGACGCCGGAGATCAACCTGCCGAGCTACCAGGGCCTCGGGCAGTCCCTCTCACTCGACCTTGCGCCCTTTGTGCAGTCGAGCCAGAGCTTCCTGACCCGGCTGCAGTCCTACGTGACCACCAAGGACGGGCTCAACCCGCCGGGAGGCAATGCCGAGCTGTTCTCCGGCGCCGTGCCGGGCGAGGACGGCAACGACGTGCTGGAGCGCCTCTACAGCAAGCTCGGCATCAGCAGCTGGATGCTGCAGAAGATCACCAGCTACATGCTGCCGAGCAGCACCATGTGGACCGACCCCTTCGGCAGCCTCATGGCGCTGGGCAACTTCCTCATCAACATCGCCCTGATCGTGCTCGGCGGCGCCACCCTGCTGGCTTCCAGCGCCGGCAGCACCGCCCTGACCGCCTGGCAGGTCCTGACCTTCCAGTGGGGTGGCGCGGCGGCGACCGTGGTGGCCCATTCGGTCATCAACTTCCTGGCCACCCCGATTTTTCTCGGGGCGGCGAGCATGCTCATCCCCGGCCTGACCATCGCCTTCGTGCTGCCGATGATCCCCTTCGCCATCTGGTTCGCGGGCGTCATGGGCTGGATCATCCTGGTCTGCGAGGCCGTGGTCGCGGTGCCGCTCTGGATGCTGGCCCATATGACCTTCCAGGGCGAAGGCCTGCATGGGAGGGGGATCGAGGGCTACAGCCTGCTGTTCAACGTCCTGTTCCGGCCGGTCCTGATGCTGCTGGGCCTGTTCTTCGGCTACTTCATCTTCAGCAGCGGGTCCTGGCTGATCCGGCAGGGCTTCGGCATCGCGGCCGGCTTCGCGCTCCACAACGGCGGGATCCTGACCAACTGGCTCGGGCTGGTGGTCATGGTCTCGATCTTCGTCATGATGCACGTGGCGCTTGCCATCATGTCGTTCCGGATGATCTCCATCCTGCCGCATCATCTCCCCAAGCTGATTGGCTTCGGGTCGGCGAACCGGGTAGATATGGACCAGTACAGCAGGGACGCTGCCCTGGTTGGCGTTGGTGGTACGCTCACCACCTTGCAGAACGGCTTGGTGGATGGGACTGCGGCTGCTCGGGCGGGGCAAATCCCTGGGCCGACCCGTGCGCTTCCGGGGCCGCGTTCCACAAGGGTAGCACGATCGGCCGGAGGCTCGGCGGCCGCCGGTAGTGAGCTAGATTCTACGGTGCGAGCAGCGTCCGACACTACGCCGCCGCGGGAGGAAGGATGATGGACGACGAAGAGCCTTCATCAGGGATGGGCACACTTGCTGCATACGCGTTGGGCCGGATGTCCATGCAGCGCGAGCAATCCCTTCGCAACCTGGCTCGGACGTTCGGCCAGCGCTTCCAGCCGCAGGCGCCGACCGTCGACGTGAATGCGCTGATCGCCGACAATCAGGACCTGCTTGCCGAAAATCAGGAGCTGCGGCGGCAGCTGAAGGCCGCACGATCTGCTCTGACGGAGTATGAATTCAACTACGCAGAGCTAAAGAAGTGGGCTCGGGAAGCCGAGGCCAAGCTCCGCGAAGCTGGGCTTTTGCTGGACTGACACGCGGCGCCGTTCGCACCGTGAGGGCGCATGGTGGTCTCCTCAGCAGGAGTTCCGCCATGCGCCCTTCTCGTATCCTGGCTTTGCTGTCCGTGGCCGCCGCCCTGTCCGCCTGCAGCGGCGGCAATGTCAAAACGGCCAGCGACTACTCGGCCCCGGCCGCCCCGCCCGTGCGACATCTGACCTACAGCCCCTATGCGACCTATGGGACGGCCAACGCGACCTGGGTGCCGCCGGTCACCGATCGGCGCGGGACGATCGTGCGACCGACCGATCCAGCCATCCTTTCCGGGCGCCCTGATTATGAGCACGCCCCCTGGGCGACAGGGGCGGCCGGAGGGGAACAGTTCGCCCCGCCCGGCACCTTCTGAGCCTCAGCTCGGCCAGAAGCACTCGGCCGTGGTCAGATACTCCATGGCCGAGCCCAGCCGTCCCGTCCTGAGCTGCCAATTCATCCAGGCATTCTTGAACGCCAGTAGGAAGAACAGGGCGCAGAAGGGGATGAACTCGATCCCCAGCACCATCCGGCCGGGGCTCCACGGCGTGGTCAGCACCTGCCACAGCCACCAGCCCAGCGCCAGCCAGCCACCCGCGAAGGTCAGGTAGGCCAGTCGCATGGTCTGCCGTCGCCGCCTGGCCACGCGCTCCTCGAGACCGGCCACGCTCAGGCCATGGCTCAGGGCCGTGGCTTCCATGTCGAGACGGTGATCCCCATCGACGTAGATCCGGCGCGGAGCTCCGGGCCCCTGGCGGACGGCCGCCGCGAGATCCTGGATGATTCGGCCGCTATGCAGGATCTCCTCGCTCGCGCTCGCCTCCTTGGAGCGGGACCAGAACCAACGCGGCCCCGCCGTCAGCGTCCGGAAGACCCGCCCCGACCGGGTGGCCCGGGCGGTAGGTGCGCCGAGGTCGATTTTCGGCCTCTGCCCGGCTTCCATGCCTTAGCTCCCGATCGAGGACAGCACGGCGTTGAGATCGCCCGGCACGCCGTCGGCGCGACCCTCCGAGCCGTCCGCCTTGCGCCAGATGAAGGTCGGCGTGCCCTGCAGGTGGATGGCGTGCGCGGCCGCCATGTTGGCCTGCAGGCGGGCCGCCGCCTCCGGGGCGGGCGCGCCGTTGAGATCACCCCGGCTCCAGGCCGTGACCATCTGGTCGGCTGGCTTGCTCAGCATCGCCAGCGCGCTGGTCGTGCTCCGGCCCTGGTCCTCGTAGTCGAGTACGGAGAGCGGGATGACGGCCAGCTGCACCCGGCCGCTCGCGACGTAGGGCTGCAGGCGCTGCATCGCCTGCACCGAGAAGGAGCACTGCGGGTCGATGAACATCCACAGGCGTGGCGCCGAGGCGTTGCCGATCGTCCCGAAGGTGGTCGCCTGCACCAGGTGCAGCGCCGAGCCCGCCGGTGCCGCCGTGGCCGCGGCGGGGGTGGCACCCTGCGCCGGAGCGCCGGTGTCGCCGATGGTGACGGTCGGGACGGCCCCCGGCACAGCCGAGATCTGCTCACGGGTCAGGTTCTTGCCGGAGGCGTCCCACATCACGCCGGGGATGACCCGCTCGCCGTCCGGGGTCGCGTAGAACACCTGGAACTGCGGCCCGCTCTTGACCAGCATACCGCGCAGGCCGTGCTGGAGGCCGAGCTCCGTCAGGTTGCCACCCGCGATCCGCGCCAGTTCGGCCGCCGACAGGTCCGACATCAGCCCGGCGACGATCGCCTGCCCGTCCGGCGTGGTGGAGACCACCATCAGTTCGTCGCCCGTACGGGCGACCACCCGGCGCATCCCGTGATACTGGCCGAGGTCGGTCAGGGTGGCACCCGAGGCGACGATGCGCTGCAGGGCCGGCGGCTGCCGCACCGCCTCCGCGGAGGTTGGCGCTTCAGAGCCGCGCGGCGCCAGCACCGGCGGCGGAGCAACGGCGGGCACTTGGATCTGGGCGGGATTGGCGGGAGCACCGACCTGGATCGTCGAGCGGAGTTGCGGGCCGGCTGCCACTGCGCGCTCCGGCAGCAGAGGTGGCAGGCTGCAAAGCGGCTCGGCCAGGGCAAGCTCAGGCACGAGAACCAGGCAGGAAGCTAGAAGGTAGGATCGCATGACACCTCCACTGCGTCGATGAGTGGAGGGTAGGAGGCCGCCGTGCGAACGGCGCGCGGGTTATCGCGGCGGACAACCGCGTCGCAGGATCCGGCTCATGAGGCTGGTCCACCAGTGGCCAGCGGGGCCCGCTAGTTCGCATTCGCGATCAGTCTCGGCGAGAAGCCAGCTAAGATCAGCGATATAGGACCGGGCGAGATCGACCCGGAGGTCGTGAGTGTCGCTGTCGTCCAGCCTCAGCGCCTGCTCCAATACTCTGGCCTTGGCCTGTGCCGCATGGAGTGACAACGCCTGCATGTCGATCAGAGCCTCGACCGCGGCCTCTGCTTTTTGGAAGGTGGGCCACAACTCCGCTGCCAGGGCGTCGAGCCTCTCGAGAGGCAGGCTGTCGTCCTGAAGATGCGCATATCCCTCTTCCAGCTGGGCGAGCAGGGACAAGCATGTCTGGCTGATGGACAGGATGTCGGCGTTTTCATCCAACGCGTTGGAGATCGTGCAATTCCGGCTCGTGAACGCCGCGTCGCATACCCTCTCGATGTCGGATACGAAGGAGAGCAGCAGAGCGTCCCGTGCGGGCGTCGGCTCCTCGAGCCGACGCGACAGCAATCGTTCAATGACGGCGAGCTTGCTCTTGAGACCTCGTTCGCTCGAAGCCGGGGTGGCGGCAATGCGGTAAACCTTGTCGACTCTGTCCACGTCCATGTCCGACAAAGTCCGCATCAGGGTGTCGTGCTCGCCGGACGTTATCCACGCACCCTGCTCGACCTGGGAATAAACGATATCATCCAATTCGATCACGGAAGTGCAGAAGGCGACGAGCTGGTCGTCGTCCATAATGGATGATGCATCGAACGCCGCAGACGCTGCTTGTGCATCGACAGGCACGACATCATGGAGAGCGCTCATCTGCATGACTCGGCCTCTCGCAGGGCGCCAGCCTGGCGCCAGAGCGTCGCTCCTCTAGGACTCCACAGCCCCGGATTTCGAACCGTCGCGTCGGACACGGAGCCGGGCACTCTTCTGCGCGACCTGCTCTCCTGCCAGCCGGACACTGACGGCGCCGCGGAACCGGAACTCGAAGCGGAGCATCTCCATAAGCCGGTCAAGATCCTTGAACAGCCGTGGGCGGGAAGGCCATGCGATATGGAAGACGTGGTAGCCCTGCTGCCATGACGTGAGGATGTAGAGGGCATAGCGGGTCGCCCGATTGTCCGGCTCCTGCGCCTCGACCATGATCCCGCGGATGTAGCCGCCGGCAGCAATACCCTCGAGGACGTCGGCATGCGTGATGGAGGGCATGTCTGCAGGAACGAAAGATGCGGGCCCTGATTGGCTTGCGTTGGACACGCTCCCGGCCGGCAAGTCGTCGAACATTCCCATAGATCGGCCACTCCCCCGCAGCTGCCAGGATCCCAGCAGGCAGCTCCAGAGCTGCCTCGTGCAGGCGCATTGTATCCCGGATGACGCACGGCTTGTGACCCCCTCTCCCCCTGCCCGTTGGCAATGCCACTCAATGAGTGACAGCGGTCGGTACTGCCGTCGCCATCCTAATTCTGAAGCGAACCGACGGTTATACCTGTATTCATTTGGGCTATCCCCAAGAACGCGCTGCAGAAGCACGGAGAACTACATCAGATTGTTCTGAGTGTAGGTTCGTTACTGCTGACAGGTCACTGTGGCGCGCTCCGAACGCTCAGAAATCGTGTAACGAGATTGACGTCATTTTCTCGGCCCGTTTTCTCCCGTATACGTAGAACCCGGTGAGCGTCTGGAACAAGCTTCACGAGCATACTGAGCACAACGGGTTCCTTCACATGGGTGTGAAGCGTCATCTCCCGCGAGTTTACGGACCGCTCCCAATAGGAGTTTGGCAAAATCTAGACTTTGGGTGCAAGGGCTGGTTGCGCTTTCGTTGTGCGTCAGTGCGGCAACCACAACTGTAAGGACCAACACGCGGAGGGGGCTATCCTCGTGCTCAGCACAATTTTTGCCATTGCGTTGGCGGCGACCATCCACTCGTCGGCCCACCCGAACCCGATCGTCCCGGTGCAGATCCTGAATTTCCGCCATCCGCCGCTGCGCGGACGCGATACGCCAGGTCTGAGCTGTCGCGCTCTGATCAACGGCGATTGGGTCTACGCTTCCCGGAGTGCTGACCCTGGGAGCCGCATCGCGTTCCAGCGTGGCGCTGTTGCGGTGACTGGCCCAGAGACCGACGGCTTCATTCCAGTTTTGCTGACCACTGGGCAGCGTGGCTGGATGCTGGCGAAGGTGATGCAGTGGCACCAGCCGACGAACTACGTCCCGCATGTCGGCCACTGTCACGCCACCCTCCTCCGCAACGGCGCCGCGCACATCACCTGGACCGACCAGTGACTACCAATCAGGCGCGACCTTGAACGACCGAGTGTTGTTCCTTGTTTGTTCTAGTCTGCGGAGGCTGGGGATGGCAACATCCCCGTAGAGGGGCGACTGGCTTTCATTGAGGCCGCGCTCGTTCGCACCAGGGCGCTTTACACTGATGAGGAACAGAGGAGGGACGCCCGAAATGAGCCCGGTTGAGTGAGCCGTTTCTGGTATGGTCGGACGTGATGCGGCATGCTTCGTTGCTCGCACCTTGGTGCCGCCACCGACGTTAAAGCTAGAGGAGCCCTGGAGCGCTGAAATGGTCCGCCCACTGACCGAACGCTCTGCGAACATCGCCAAGGTGACCGTCCCGTTGCCACCCCGCTTTCGCGAGGCCTTCCGCAGCCTGATCGAAGCTCGGAGTCGGACGGGAGGGAAGCGCGTGTTTGCGCGGGATCTTCATGAGGAAGCGATCGGTTCTCTGGTGAACCAGGCGGAGCGAGGCGAGAAAGTGCTGTTCATGGCAACGCCGGTCGGAGTCGGTCGGATGACGCTGTGGATGGATGAGGGGCTTAAAGCCAGGGTCGATGGATTGGCTTTAGCTCATGGTGTCCACCGGTCGGCCGTGGTCCTGACTGCCTTCCACCACTTCCTCCGTCATGCCGACCTCACTGACAAGGCCGACGCCGCCTGACCTCCCCACCCTGGGGAGGATTATGGCTGGACAACTGCGCTCTATCGGCTGCAACCTCTCCTCGTCCAGACTCGGAACAAGCGCGTCTGGGCATTTCTTCAACCGCCTTCTGAAGGCAACAACGATGGCGCGCTGAAATGAAAAAGGCCGGTGCTGCCAGGCACCGACCTTTTCCGAACTGAAAGACACCCTGTCTTGGGCAACCAAATACCGATAGCCCCAAGATAGGTTCGAGCCGTCCCTTCGTCAAGCGACCTTTCGCGTGGCAACGGGAGAGCTATGTCCGCCGGTTCGGCTGCGCGCTCGCCAGGAGCGAGACATGAGGACCGAGCTACCCGAAGCCTTAGTGCCCCGGCCTACCGGGCGGCGTCGCACGACCGCGGCCCAGCTGCAGGCTACCGCCCGCCTGAGAGGGGCCCTGCCTGCTCTGGACAAGGGGCGGGTCTTGTCTGCCTTCAAACAGGCCGCCTGCGCGATGGGCTTCAGCCCCGCGGTCGTCCACATGGTGGACGTCCTGTTCGGCTACTCCTGGAGCACCGACTGGCAGGAGGGATGGCCGCGCCTGGTCTGGCCATCCCAGGAGGCCCTGGTGTCAGAGACGGGTCTGACCCTGAGCGGCATCAAGAAGCGCCTGCGCCGCCTCATCGACCTTGGCCTGATCCGTGCCCATGACATCGGGACGGGCCGCCGGTGGGGCCGGCGGGACAAGAAGACCGGCCGCATTCTTCAGGCGTGTGGGTTCGACCTCAGTCCCATCGGCGAACGCATGCTTGAGTTCCTGGCGGCCGCCGCCGAACACGAGGCACGGCGGCAGGAGGCCAGGGCGCTCCGGGCGACCTGCAGCGCCACGGCTCGCGCCGCTCTCTCGCTCACGGACCACGCCATGGACGAGGGCCTTATCGGCGCTGACTGGCAGGGGCTCGCTGATGCGGTGCGACACCTCGCGGCCACGGCCCGCGTGCAGAGGGACCTGCTGCAGCTGGTGCCGCTCGCTGGTCGGCTCCGCCTGCTTCATGACCAGGTCGAGCAGCGAGTTCAGACAGCTCGGAGCGCTGTGGATTGCGTAAATAGTAACCCCCAGGGGTCACCAGAGGGACCCCCTATTACAACTACCAATGAACTCCAGATCGCTAAAGCGACTGCACCGGCAGGCAGAAGCCTTGCTCAGGAAGCAGGTGGAGTCGGCGGTGAGGTTGGGACCGAACGGCCGAACAGGTGGCAGCGTGACGGTGCAGCTGAGGCGGATCTGTTTCGCGGCTTCCCCGTGAGCCCGCAGGTCTTGCTGCACCTCGTCCCGGCTTATCGGGACTGGGTGAACACCAGCACCCCAAGTTGGGGCCAGATCGCAGAGGCCTGCGATCTGTTGCGCCAGCACATGGGCGTGTCCACCCACCTCTACGGGCAGGCGAAGCTGGTGCTTGGCGGGATCGGGGCATCGGTCGCGATTGGCACCATCGCGGCCAAGCATGAGGCCCGCTTGGTCAAGAACCCGGGGGGCTATCTCCGGCGGATGTTGGAGAAGCACCACACGGGCGAGCTGCGCCTCGACAAAACCCTGCATGGCTTGGCTGATGCGGCCGGCCGCCCCGGCAAGGGCAGGCGGAAGGCGGGCGTACCATCAGGCGCCTTCGGGCGGCTCCTGACGTAACGCATTGGTGGCGTGGCACGACGCGACTCGGCACGCGACCGGCAGATAACAGAAGGCATTCGCCGTTCGCACGATGGTCGGCTTCCATGGTCTGTGCGACCGCCGTGCTTTGGCACTGCGTTGAGGACCGCCCTGTGGTCGGCACAGCGACGCTCATGTCGCAGTGCCGAGGCATGGCGCGAGTCGGGTCGGTGATCGCCAGATCTGCAGGAGAACACATGCCCAGAATCACACCGCTGTTCGGTCGCATCGCGCCGCTCATGCTCGCGACCTTGACCGCTTGCCAGATGCCTGTGGCCCCAGCCGCTCCGCCCAATGCCGGCGTCGTGACCCCGACCACGGTTCGCCAGATGATCGGCGGACTGGCCGATCGGTTCACACAGGCCCGCCAGACAGGCGGCATGGTCGGCGTCAGCGCTGAGGTCCAGTCCTGCTACCAGACCGCAACCCTCCCCCGGCAATTCCGGGATTGCCTGGCGCTCGATGCAGTTGCGCGCCGCGTGGATATGAAAACCGCGCGCATCCTTCCGGGCGGCGAGCTGCCCTACTCCAGCGAACAGGCGGTCACTCGCCGCTGGGCGCACTACAACCGCGCCGCCAACTTCGCCAACATCCAGCAGGAGATCAACTATATGAAGGACGTCTCCGACGCCGTCATCCTGGAGATGGCGCGGCGGCAGCATGCGGGCTGAGGCGTCGAGCATGCCTGTGTTCATTCTGAACACACCGGCCGCGCGACCCATACCGCGACGCCGCCGAACGGGGAGTGAAAGCCATGTCTGAGCCGAAGGCTCATGGACTGACGATCGCCTCGTTCCTCGCCAGGTCGCCGCCAGTCGCGCCAAAGATCTACGGGCATTTCAAGAGGCCCACGACCTGCAGTGCCAACCCCTCGACACTGGTCGTGAATCTGGGGTGGCTGAGCGCGGCACTCCGCGGTGATTCGGGGTGGGCGTACACCGTTGAGGAGCGCAACGCTGAGACGTTCAAGCCTGAGCGGTATCTCCGGATGCAGCTGGCGATCTCGGCTGAGGAAGAAATCCCAATGCCGTGGCTGTATTTCGAGCGCGGCCGCACGACGGTGATGGATGGACGGCATCGCCTCTACGTGATGTTGGACCTTGGATTCACGCACACACCGATCGTCGCCGATCCAGAGCATGTTGGACCACTCTCGACCCTGGTCGATCCCGATTGTCGCCTTTGAGCCTGGACGGCGCTTGCCACACAGCATCGCAATGATGCCGCGCACCGAGCCCGTCCTGCCTCCGTCAACATGGAAGCCGACCGCATAAGCTCTGCGTCGTTCGGCCCCCGGGGGGTGGACAGCGGATTCCTGGCGAATCAAGATTCTGGCCCTTCCATCCCGGGTGCCCAGCTCTGACGAAGCGGTCCTATCGCTCGCATCAAAGACGCCTCGCGGGCGTCATCGAGGCGATCGCCACTGGCGATACAGACGCCAGGGACATCCTGGCCGCCGTCACGCCTGGCGGCGGCAAGTCACTGCTGCCCGTTCTGGCCGGCACGCGCCTGATCGCGGCCGGCACCGTCGAGCGCATCTGCTGGGTTGTTCCCCGCGACAGTCTGCGCCTGCAAGCGGAGGAGGCCTTCGCCGACCCGAGCTGGCGCGCGACGCTCGGCCACAGCCTCTCCGTCCGGGCCGCCGACAACACACCCGATCCATCGCGCGGCCTCGATGGCTACGTCACCACCTACCAGGGCGTCGCGGCCGCGCCCGACCTGCACCTCAAGGAGTTTCGGCGGCACCGGACGCTGCTGGTGATCGACGAAATGCACCATCTCCCGGCGCTGGCCGAAACGGATCCTACTGCCGCCGCACAGGCCGCCCGGGCCGAGGAGGACGAGGCCAGCGCCTGGTCGCGCGCCATCCTGCCTCTCCTCGAATGCGCGACGGTCCGTCTGCTGCTCTCGGGCACGCTGGAGCGGGCGGACGGGAGGGGGATCCTGTGGCTGCCCTACCGCAAGGGACCGAAGGCTCGCACCCGCGAGGTCGAGCTCGACGCCCCGGGTTGGGCTGTAATTGGCTACTCGCGCGCGCAGGCGCTGGCCGAAAAGGCCGTGCTGCCCGTCACCTTCGGGGCACTGGATGGCGAAGCCAGTTGGCGCGACGAGGAGGGCGTCGAGCTGGGCCCGCATCGCCTCGCCGGGGCCTATCCCGAGGAGACCACCCGCCCTGCCCTCTTCACCGCGCTGCGCACCGGTTTCGCCGAGGCGTTGCTCCGCGAGGCTTTTCTGGCGGTCCGGGACCTGCGATCCCGCCGCCGGGAGCACCGTGGCCTGGCCCCGGGCGTGGCTGCACGAGGCCTGGGGAAACTGCTGGTGGTGGCGCCGGATCAGGCCGCCGCCAAGCACTACCTCGAGGTGATCCGTCGCTGGATCCCGCCCGCCCAGGCGGAGGAGGTGGCGCAGATTGCGACCTCCGACACCCCGCGGGCCCACGAGGTCCTCGCCGCCTTCCGGCTACGGGCGGAGCCCTCGATCCTGGTCACGGTCGCCATGGCCTATGAGGGGCTGGACGCGCCGGAAGTCGCCGTCGTCGCGGCCCTGACGCATATCCGCTCGCGTCCCTGGCTGGAGCAGATGGTGGCCCGGGCGACGCGGGTGGACCCGCATGCCGGGCCTTATGCAGATCAGCGCGCCCTGGTGTTCCACCCGGACGACCCGCTCTTCGCGCAGTTCCGCCGCCGCATGGAGACGGAGCAGGGCACGCTCGCCAAGCGGCCGAAGCCCCGGCGCAGCCAGGATGCGCTGCCGCTCTGGCTGCGGGACCAGCTGCCGCCGCCGAAGGAGGGGATCACCCCCCTCGCCTCCAACGCCCTTGCCATGCGTTTCGACACACTGCGACCAGGTCCGGAGTTAGCCATGCGGCGGCCGGAGCAGGAGGAGGCACAGGGCGAGATGCTCGAGCCTCCCTCGGTCGCCGAACGGCGGCTTCGGGTGCGGCTGGGTGAGATGGTGGCGGCTCAGGCGGTTGAGGACGAGGCAGGACGAGCGGGCTTACGAGGCGGCGTCGCTGGTCCTGGCCTGTATCACCGCTACAATGCCTGCCTAAAGCGGGTCAGCGGCAACAAGAGCCGGGCCCAGATGACCCTCGCGGAGCTGCAGGCGGCGATCGGCTGGATGGAGCGCAACCGCCTCGCCGACCATCTCCATCTGCTCGAGGACGATGCCCGGTACGCCTGGTCCGCGCGGCAGCGGAGCGAGTGGAAACCGCCCGTCGGGCGGCCGGATCGCCGCGCGACATCCGGTGCCGGGCGGCCAGCTTCGGAGCGGTCGTCCTAGCCTGCCTTGGCAGCCTTCCGCTTCGCCTTCTTGACGCCGGCAAAGGCCGCTTCTTTCAGAGACGGCGATGGCTTGAACTTGACGGTTGCCCCGGCCTTCACCGCGACCTTCTCGCCGGTGCGCGGATTGAGCGCACTGCGCTTCGGCGTCTCCCGCACCGTGAACGAGCCAAAGTCGGGGAGGGAGAATCGCCCGGTCTCGATGATCTCGGCCTTGATGGCTGCGATCAGATCCGCTGCCACTTGTCCCGAGGCAACGCCCGTCAGGCCTGACGATTGCTGGATGACGTCGGTGAGGAATTTCTTCGACATGCCGGGCTTCTACGGTGCCGCTCGAGCCACAACAAGGTGCTAGACGATCGATAGCGATACCACCGGTCCAGCGGACACCGCTCATCGGACCTCGCCGGAAGCCTCGGTCCGGGCGAAGCGGCATGACCGCCCCCTCGTAGCAGTGACCGACCAGCAAATTGACGACCTGGGGTGCCCACCAGGAACGTCTTCCTGCGCTTCGATTATGAACGGCGGCATGACGGAATAGAAGCGCCGAGATCGGCGTCTCTGCAGCGACGGCACTGGCTGCCGCCGCTTCTACACAGGATAACGACCCATGCTTTCCCTGAACGTCCCCCGCGCGCTCCGCGCCCTCGGGCTTCTCGCTGCGCTGTTGAGTCCTTTGGCCGCGAGCCACGCCCTTGCCGACGGAGAGTACATTCCCGGCCCGACCGCCGTCGGTTCCTGGCCGACGGATACGAGCCGCACTCCGCTGGCAAGCATAGCTGCGGTCCAGCAGAGCCCCGTGGAAAGTCTCGAGCAAAGCGGGGCAACGGGTGGCGGCGGTCAGCACGCCTGACGCCGCATCTCCTGTGACGTTGCCTGTCCGCAGAACTCCTGATCCTGACGCCGAGAGAGGCAGCCCCTGCCCGACGGCCTAGTCCGGTAAGTGAAGCGGGAGACGGGCCACGTCTCCCGCCGACCTCGGGCGGCGGCTCAGCCGCGACACAAGAAGCCCGGCTTCCCCGTTCGGCCGGGAATAACTCAATCAAAGCGGCATCTATTCTGACGATGCTCAGCGTCATGCCGAGCACTCGCCTGAGCGACCGGAGGTTACTGCCATGGTGCACTTCTCTGTCCCCAAGATTCCCGGTTCGGAGATCACGCCCAAGGAGGCCTACGTCTCCCGGCGAACGCTGCTGGCCGCCGCCGGGATGGCGCTCGGTGCGGGCTTTCCGGCAGGTGGTCGGGCCGCGCAGCCTGAGCGTGCGCGGAGCCACTTCTCCACGGATGAAGCCCCGACGAGCCTCGGCGACATCACGAGCTACAACAACTATTATGAGTTTGGGACCAGTAAGTCCGACCCGAAGGCCCATGCCGGCGGGCTGACCACCCGTCCCTGGACAGTGAAAGTGGACGGGCTCGTCAACAGGCCGGCCGAATATCAGCTCGAAGATTTCATCAAGCCCTATACGCTTGAGGATCGCATCTTCAGACACCGCTGTGTGGAAGCATGGTCCATGGTGATTCCGTGGGTCGGTATCCCGCTCGCCGAGGTGCTGAAGCGCGCCGATCCGCAGGGTTCGGCGAAATTCGTGGCCTTCAAGACGCTCGTGCGTCCGTCCGAGATGCGGGGCCAGGCCGGGCTGTTCCAGACGTTGGACTGGCCCTATGTCGAGGGGCTGCGGCTCGATGAGGCCATGCATCCGCTCGCAACTCTGGCGGTCGGTCTCTATGGCGAGACGCTGCCAAACCAGAATGGCGCACCCCTGCGCCTCGTTCTGCCCTGGAAATACGGGTTCAAGGGTATCAAGGCGATCGTCGGCATCCGCCTTGTCGAACAACAGCCTCCAACCAGCTGGAACAACCAAGCGCCACACGAGTATGGCTTCTACGCAAACGTCAACCCACAGGTCGACCATCCACGCTGGAGCCAGGCAACGGAGCGCGTCATCGGATCCGGCTTCTTCGGCCGACGCAAGCCGACATTGATGTTCAACGGCTACGGCGATCAGGTCGCAGGCCTCTATTCCGGTCTGGACCTGAGGGCGAGTTTCTGATGGCCATAGCTTGCGTTCCGGGCCACACATCACGATGGCTCAACCAGGCCACGATGAGAATGCCGGTACTGGCCTGTTATGCGGCGGGCTTCCTTCCGCTCATCTGGACAGCATTTCTCGCCGTCACGGACGGTCTCGGCGCCGATCCCGTGCTGGAGCTGGAATACCGGCTTGGCCTATGGGCCTTGCGCTTGCTCATCCTCGGCCTCTCCATCACACCCTTGCGCCAGCTGGCTGGCGTTAACCTTCTGCGCTTCCGCCGCGCTGTCGGGCTCCTCGCCTTCTACTACGTACTCCTGCATGCCGCTGCCTACGCCATCCTCGACCAGTCGTTGGACTGGGCGGCCATCGGGGCCAACATTCTCAACCATCTCTACCTGACCATTGGCTTTGTGGGGCTGCTACTCCTCGTGCCGCTGGCCGTGACGTCGAACCGCTACGCTATCCGCCGGCTTGGAAACAGGTGGCGTGGCCTTCACAAACTGGTCTATGTCGTGGCCGCCCTAGCGGCGGTACATTTCCTATTGTCGGTGAAGTCCTGGCCCATGGAGCCGGTAATCTACGCCGCCATTGTGGCAGGTCTTCTCCTCTGCCGCATTCGGCTCCAGCGTCGTCGGGAGAAGCAGAGCTCCGCTTCCGCGGCAGTCGATGAGCGTCACAGCGGCGTCAGTTCCGTAAGGCCGCCTCTCCCCTCGCGCAGGACAGCGTGAAGCCCGGGTCTAGAGCAGGCGTGGTTATGGATCAGCTGTCCTTGCCTCCATCGTCGATGGTCCCGGCACGCTGCTCACAGGGAACACGTCTCGACGATCATGACGTCCTCGGCGCGGAAAGCCATTCCTCGAACGTCATGGGGCGGGGGTGGCGTGCCCTCAACGCCGGAATGTCGGCCGCGTAGCCGGACTCGCCGAACCACTCGAACATTCGGCGCACGTCTGCCGGCAGAGGACGCAGCAGCAGCCTCGGTACGCCGAACGGAAGTCCGGCGAACAGACCATGGCGCTTGAGTGCGGCGGCAATCTGCGCACGGGTCAGTTCATCGCCCGCGATCTCCTCTGCCTTGCCGATGAAAGCCGCTGGGTCACCAAAGGCTCGCGCCACCCAGTGCCCGATGTCAGCCACCGCGATCATCTGAAGTGGCTTGTTTGCGGGCACGTAGTTCCGTAGGAGCGCCAGTAGCACGACCCGCATGGAAGGCTTCACGAAGTTGTCCATGAAAAAGACAGGCCGGACGATGCTCGCGGGCAGGCCGATGCGCCGCACATGCTCCTCGACCCGCCACTTGCTCTCGAAGTGAGGCACCGCGGAGCGCCGGTCCGCGCCGCCCACCGACGCATAGATGAAGTGTGCAACTTCGGCAGCGCGTGCGGCCTCCGCGACGGCGATGCCGCGGCGCGTCTCCGCCTCACCTCCTTGGTCGGTGCCCTGGACGGAGTAGACGCCATGGGCGCCTTTGAAGGCGGCCCGCATGGCAGCCAGATCATCCATGTCCGCTGCGATAACCTCGACGCCGCGCGCCGCCAGGCGATGGGCCGCATCCGAGTTCGGGTTCCGGGACAGGGCCCGGAGATTCCACCGGCCATCGGCGAGGAGCGCACGAACCACTCCCCCGCCCTGCTGCCCGGTAGCTCCCAGGATAACGATCGTCTTCGATGCCGCGTCGCTCATGGTATGTAAATCACCTGCAACACGGTGCCGGACAAGTAGGATGGAAAATCATACCACCCTGGAAGCGGAAGCCAGTGCGAACGACAGAGAAGGCTGCGCATGCTCAGCGGCGGAACTGAAGGCATTCCGCCATGCCATGAAGGCCCTCACCGGGCGGTGGAAGGCCGAGATCATGTGGGTGCTGCTTGCCGGTCCATTGCGCTTCGGAGAGATGCGGCGCGCGCTGCCGGACATCACGCAACACATGCTGACGGCGCAGCTCAGGGCACTCGAGGCCGATCAGTTGGTCACGAGGACAGCTTATCCGGAAAACCCGCCGCGAGTTGAGTACGCGCTGACTGAGAAGGCCTACGCGTTGAAACCGGTCTTCTTGTCCCTGGTGGAATGGTCGCGTTCCAGCGAGATGCTGGCCAGGACGTAACGCGGGCCGAGCGGCCAACTCCAAGAACTGCGTAACCGACCGCCCGCACCCGGCCGTCGGCGAGCCCTGCCACGGCGGCGGCAATGTGAGCGGTCCGGGATCCGTTCGATTCTGCTGTGCGACCTCCGACTACGCAAGCGCGGAAGGCCGGAGCGTGCGCGTGAGCTTCCAGTGACTTGGTCTGTGCGTAGCAATTGCAGGAGCGGCTAGGCTTCTCTCGTTCGCGAGGTTAGGCGATCGCCGCCAGCACCAGGAAAAACGCTGTATGGGCGATCGCGAAGAGAATGATGCCCGCAACACTCAGGGTTTTGATACCCGCAAATCCCTGACCCAACGCTGGCAGGACAATGCCGGCATTGATCATCCAAACCAGCACCGCGTAGATCAGCCCCTTTTGCAGGGGGACACCCGGCAAAAGCGGCTTGATCCATTGATAAATCACAGCGAACACCAGGCCGACGACGATTTTGAACCCGTTCGTGAATACCGGCCCGCCCGGGTCCGGCAGATGGCATGCAGCCCAAATTCGGTCGGCACCCAATGTCTGCAAGGCCGGGCCGGTCCACATCTTTACAAGCCGCTGGAAGCCACCGCGAGCCGTAACGACGCCCATCCGATCGGCGATGCCGAGCAGGAGAAAATTGGCGCAGAGGCCGACGGCGCCCCCGAGCAGCGTTCTGAGATAGGTCGTGAGCATGATAGCCTTCGGGTTGACGCTTCGATGTTCGGTGGTTGGGTTACCCGCTGCTATCCCTTGTCACGGCGCCAATGGCGATGCCGGCAATCCGGGACCCCACGACGTTCTCGCTGGCCGCTGGAGAAGCCGTGGCTGCAGAGAAGGCCGACAGTGGCCGTGTCGCTCGTAATACGCATTCGAAGCTCCAGCCGATCAGGGTATCTACGCGGCAGGCATGCGCCCGTGGAGTGAGACTCCTGCCAAGAGCGAATATTCCATCAGACCGAGAATTTTCTCCGCTGGTCCTTCTGACGTGCCGAAGTCCACTCTCAAGATCCCGCGTTCGCCACGTTCCCGCTTCGCCTCCGGCGCATGCCGCCGCTCAGGTCCAGCCGGCGAGCTCCCGTGCCACGATGTCCTGCAGCAGCCCGATGGCGGCGGGGCCGCTGTTCAGGCAGGGCACCAGCGTCAGCGCCTCCCCACCCGCAGCCTCGAAGCTGTCGCGCAGCTCGTGGCCGATCTCGTCCAGCGTCTCGATGCAGTCGGCGACGAAGCCGGGGCAGATGACGGCGATGCGCCGCACGCCGCGCCGGGCCAATGCCTGCATCGTCTCGTCCGTCGCGGGGGTCAGCCAGGCTTCCCGGCCGAAGCGGGACTGGAAGGTCATCGGCATCTCGTCCCCGGAAAGCCCGAGCGCCGTCCGCAGGGCGGCCGTGGTCCGTAGGCACTCCTCCGGATAGGAGTCGCCCGCCCGGGCATAGCGCAGCGGCTGCCCGTGATAGGAGGCGAGGATCACCTCCGGCCGTGCCTCCAGCCCCGCCAAGTGCGCCTGCACGGAGGCGGCCAGGGCGGCGATGTAGCCGGGGTGGTCGGGAAAAGAGGGGGCGATCCGCAGCGCCGGTTGCCGGCGCGTCGCCAGCAGGGCGCGGAAGACGGCATCGTTCACCGTGGCGGTCGTGGTCGCGCTGTACTGGGGATAGAGCGGCACCACGAGAATCCGGTCGCAGCCGGCCTCCTGCAGCGTGCTCAGCCGATCGGCGATAGTGGGGCGACCGTAGCGCATCGCCCAGTCCACCAGCAGGCCGCCGTCGCCCATGGCCTCCTGCAGCAGCGCGGCCTGGCGGCGCGTGTGGAGGCGCAGCGGGCTTTCATCGGTGGGCTTGTGCCAGATGCGTGCATAGGCGGCACCGCTGCGGAAGGGACGGCTGGTCAGGATGATCCCTTGCAGCAAGGGCTGCCACCAGAGCGGATTGTTCTCGATCACCCGCCGGTCCGAGAGGAACTCCGAGAGGTAGCGGCGGACGTCGCGGTAGCCAGGGGAGTCCGGCGTACCGAGATTGACCAGCAGGACGCCGATGCGCCCTTGATGCGACGAGGTCCGCGCATCCAGGGCGGGCCTGAAGCTGGGGCGCGGTGGAATATGGCTCATCCGAAGAGATCCGCCGGGCTGTCGGCGCGCAGCTCTTCGCCCAGGGCGGTGCCGAGGCGCGCGGCCTCCGCGGCATCGCCCTCCAGGCTGCGGCGCAGGAGGAAGGAGCCGTCCTCGCGGGCAACGAGGCCGGTGATGTGGAGACGGTTCCCGGGTAGCAGCCGGGCATGGGCCGCGATGGGGCTGCGGCAGGATCCGTCCAGCGCTGCCACCAGGGCGCGTTCCGCGATGGCGGCGAGATGGGCGGGCGCATCGTCGATGGCGGCGAGCCTTGCGCGCATGACCCCGTCCTCGGCCCGCGCGGTGATGGCGATGATGCCCTGGCCCGCCGCCGGGAGCATCGTCTCCGGCTCCAGCACCAGGGCGGCCCGGCCATCCAGCCCCAGGCGGCGCAGCCCGGCCATGGCGAGGATGGTGGCGGCGAAGTCGCCGGATTCCAGCTTGCGCAGCCGGGTCTGTACGTTGCCGCGCATGAGGCCGAAGCGGAGATCCGGCCGGAGGTGGCGGAGCTGCGCCACGCGGCGGGCGGAGGCGGTGCCGATCCGTGCCCCGACGGGCAGGCCGCAAAGGGGCACGCGCCGTTCGTCGGGCGGGCAGTCGGGTGCGAGGATGATGACATCCAGCACATCCTCCCGCGGGAGCACGGCGGCGATGACGACACCCGGCGGCAGCTCGGTCTCAAGGTCCTTCAGGCTGTGGACGGCGAAGTCCACATGCCCGTCCAGCAGCGCCTCATGAATCTCCTTGGCGAACAGGCCCTTGCCGCCGAGATCGGCCAGGTGCTGGCGCTGCTCCGCATCCCCCGTCGTGGTGAGGGGCAGGGCATCGAGCGGCGCGGGCTCGCCCGCCTCCCGCAGCGCCTTCAGCACCATGCGGGTCTGCACGAGGGCCAGGGGGGAGCCGCGGGTGCCGGCCAGAAGGGCGGCTTCATGGGGGACCGGCTTCAGAGCAGCAGACATCGCGGGACACTCGCAGGCGGAGGGATGCACGTCAGACCGGGCGATGGTCGGGGAGAGGCTAGGCCCCTCCCCGGCCCGCAACGCTTATTCCGCCGCCCGAACCGGGGCGACGTCTGCGGCTGTGGTGGGCGCCGAGGCCGGGGCGGTGTGGATGCGCCGGATCGCGTCCTCCACGCCGGCGGCATAGGCCGGGTCGGCGCGGCGGAAATGCTCCATCTGCCGGTCGATGATGAAGCGCGGCACGCCCTGCATGGCGCCGGCGATGTTCTCGAAGAGCCGGTTCTGCTGCTCGGGCGTCATCAGGCGGAAGAGGTCGCCGGGCTGACGGTAGTCGTCATTGCCGTCGCGGTGGTCGTAGTGGTCCGCATCGCCGCTGATGCGCAGCGGCGGCTCCTTGGCGGAGAGCTGCTCGGCCGGGCCGTTGAAGGAGTTCGGCTCGTAATACGCATCGGTCCCCTTCGGCGCGTCAAAGCGCATTGCGCCATCCGCGTGGTAATGGTTCACCGGGCAGCGCGGGCGGTTCACCGGCAGCGCCTCGTAATGCGTGCCGACGCGGTAGCGATGCGCATCCGCATAGGCGAAGAGACGCCCCTGCAGCACCTTGTCCGGGGAATAGCCGATGCCTGGCACCACGTTGGAGGGCGAGAAGGAGGCCTGCTCGATCTCCGCGAAGTAATGCTCGGGGTTCCGGTTCAGCTCCAGCACGCCCACTTCGATCAGCGGGTAGTCCGCATGCGGCCAGACCTTCGTCAGGTCGAAGGGGTTGTACCAGTGCTTGTCGGCGTCGGCCTCCGGCATGATCTGCACGCAGACGCGCCAGCGCGGGAAGCGGCCGTTCTCAATCGACTCGTACAGGTCGCGCTGGGCGCTCTCGCGGTCCTCGGCGATCACGGCGTTCGCTTCCGCATTCGTCCAGGTGCTGATGCCCTGCATGGACTTGAAGTGGAACTTCACCCAGTAGCGCTCGCCGGCATCATTCCAAAAGGAATAGGTGTGGCTGCCATAGCCGTTCATGGCGCGGTAATTCTGCGGCAGTCCGCGGTCGCTCATCAGAATGGTCACCTGATGCAAGCTCTCCGGCGAGAGGGACCAGAAGTCCCACATCGCCGTCGGGCTGCGCATGTTGGTGCGCGGGTGGCGCTTCTGGGTGCGGATGAAGTCCGGGAACTTCATGGGATCGCGGATAAAGAAGACCGGGGTGTTGTTGCCGACCAGATCCCAGTTGCCCTCCTCCGTGTAGAACTTCAGGGCGAAGCCGCGCACATCGCGCTCGGCATCGGCCGCGCCACGCTCGCCAGCGACGGTGGAAAAGCGCAGCAGCGTCTCCGTCACCTTGCCGGGCTGGAAGACCTTGGCACGGGTGTACCTGGTGATGTCGCCCGTGATGGTCAGCGTGCCATAGGCACCGGAGCCCTTGGCATGCACCACGCGCTCAGGGATGCGCTCGCGGTTCTGGTGCGCCAGCTTCTCCATCAGCTGGAAGTCCTGCAGCAGGACCGGACCGCGCGGGCCGGCGGTGACGCTGTTCTGGTTGTCGGCAACCGGGGCACCGGCCGTGCTGGTCAGCACCGGGCGC
Organism: Roseomonas sp. E05; assembly: GCF_030063475.1. Lineage (GTDB taxonomy): Bacteria > Pseudomonadota > Alphaproteobacteria > Acetobacterales > Acetobacteraceae > Pseudoroseomonas. The sequence goes on along the minus strand of NZ_JASIRT010000030.1, from coordinate 1,312 downwards.
GAGGTGTGGTCGGACATGGGGTCGCTCTTCCTCTCTGAAACTTCCGCCATCGGCACGACGCATCCTGGGATGAGGCGAGGAGCAGGTAAATTCGATCTTTCCGGGCAGATTATTCGGCGATACCTATGATCCATGCCTCCCCAGACGCTCGCCGGCCTGTCCCTGCGCGATCTCGAATATGCGGTCGCGGTCGCGGAGCTCGGCCATTTCGGCCGGGCAGCGGAGCGGTGCGGGGTAAGCCAGGCGGGGCTGTCGGAGCAGGTCCGCAAGCTCGAGGCCCTGCTCGGCACCGCTCTCTTCGAGCGCACGACGCGGCGCATCACGGTGACGCCGGAAGGCGAGGTGCTGCTGCGGCAAGCCCGGGAGGTGCTGACCGGTGCCCGCGCGCTGATGGAGCTGGCGCGCAGCCGAGCGGCGCCCCTGGCCGGCCCGCTCCGGCTCGGCGTGATCGCCACGCTCGGCCCCTACTACCTGCCGGACCAGCTGGGCGCGCTGCGAGAGCGGTATCCAGAGCTGCAGCTGCGCCTGCAGGAGGGGCACACCGCCGCCCTGATCTCGTCCCTGCAAGGCGGCGAGCTTGATGCGCTGCTACTCGCCCTGCCCCTTCCGGTCGGGGGCATGGCCGGGGAGGCGCTGTTCTTTGAGCCCTTCCGGGCTGTCCTCCCGGCCGAGCACCCCCTCGCGGAGCAGCCATCTCTGGCACTGGACGACTTGGCGGGCAGCGAACTGCTGCTGCTGGAGGAGGGCCATTGCCTACGCGAACAAGCCCTCTCGCTTTGCAGCCTGGGGCAGCCGGGTCGCCAGGCGCGCTTTGCCAGCAGCCTCGAGATGCTGCGGCACATGATCGCCGCCGGAGAGGGCTATTCGCTGCTTCCCCTCCTCGCAACCCGTGAGCAGGGCCGGCTGGGCCAGCTTGTCCGGGTGAAGGAGCTGGCCAGCGCCGCGGCAGGCCGGACCATCGGCATGGCCTGGCGCCGCACCGATGGGCGGGCTCCCGCTTTCAGGGAGCTGGCCACCTTTCTCCGTTCGGCCTGCCCCGCCGGCACGGCCGCCGTGGATGCCGCGGCATAGCGGCGCTCCCGCACCAGCGGCATTCCTTCGGGCACGGGGCCGCGGAGGCAGCGGGATTGCTGCGCTCGTGCTTCGCTGCCGGTGCGCGGCGCCGGGACGACGTCGTGGCGATAAACATTCTAAGAGCACCTTTCAAAACCTGGAAAAGCGGTAGGGCTATGCCGATCTGAAGGGCATGGCGAAGCCCCTGATTTCAGATGAACTCTGGTTGGTCATTGAGCCGCTGTTGCCGCCCGAGCGA